>JAZKIL010000003.1:57464-234987 GCA_040384845.1 Verrucomicrobiota bacterium
GCTTCGATGACCCGTGATGGCAGTGGGGAGTCGTATGCGCTGGGGGAAATAAATTTGAAATACGGCCTCGCAACCCACACCGATCTGCAGTGGGTGGTGAGTTCTTACGAGCACGAAGCCGGTGGAGCGGAGGGGTTTGGCGATATGCAGCTTCGTTTGAAACAGAATCTCTGGGGTAATGATGGTGGCGAAACTGCATTGGCGATCATGCCTTTCATCCAGATTCCAACCGGGAGCAGTGGGGTAACAAGTGGTGAACTGGAAGGCGGAATCATTTTGCCTTTGAGCATCGAAGGCTCGCATGGCTGGGGTTATGGTCTGCAGGCAGAAGTCGATCTCGTGGCGGATGAGTTATCGGATGGACACCATTTCGATTTCCTTGCATCTGCCACTGCGGCGTATGATTTGACGGAAACGCTGGGATGCTTTTTCGAGTTGGTTGGAATCGTGGGTGAAGGCGCTGAAGCTGGAACAGAGGCCTATTTTAACACTGGCCTCACTCACGCAGTGGCTGAGCAATTGCAGTTGGATGGTGGGGTGCGGGTCGGACTCACGAATGATTCGGACGATTTCACTCCATTTGTCGGCATCAGTGCAAAATTTTGATCCGGAATTTAGCCTAGACTAATAAATTACGTTATTTCTAAATAGAGACATCAGATGAAGCAACAAGGAAACACTAAGGTTAAAGCGCTGCGGCTGGTTGGAATGGTTTTCGCCGCGATTTTCGGACTCGTTCTAGCGAGTTGCAACAAACCATCAGAGAAAGCCGATCAGTCAGGAAAGAAACGCATCGTCACGAGTTTCACGATTATTGCGGATATGGCGCGTGAAGTGGCGGGCGATGCGGCGATTGTGGAATCGATCACCAAGCCCGGCAGTGAAGTACATGGTTATGAGCCGACGCCGAAAGACATCGTTAAAGTTCAGCAAGCCGATTTGGTTCTGTGGAACGGAATGAATCTTGAACTGTGGTTCGAGAAATTTTTCGAGAAGGTAGAGAATGTGCCATCTGCGGTGCTTACCGAAGGAATCGAGCCGATGGGAATCACGGAAGGTCCCTACACAGGAAAACCGAATCCTCATGCATGGATGTCGCCTGCGAATGCGAAGATCTATGTGGAGAACATTCGTCGTGCCTTGGTGGAAGTGGATCCGGAAAACGCCGACATCTACAATGCGAATGCGGCTACTTTTACAGAACGCATCATGGCTCTGGATGCGCCAGTTAGAGAAAAGCTCGCGACGATCCCTGAGGAGAAACGTTGGTTGGTGACATCTGAAGGGGCGTTTTCGTATTTGTGCCGGGATTATGGATTGAGGCAGTTGTATCTCTGGCCAATCAATGCCGATGCGCAGGGAACCCCGCAGCAGGTGAGTCATGTGATCGATGAGGTTTTCAAGCATCGTATTCCCGTGGTGTTTTCCGAGAGCACAATCAGTCCCAAACCCGCCATGCAAGTGGCGAGCGAAACCAATATACGTTACGGCGGCGTGCTGTATGTGGATTCATTGACTACAGCAGATGGTCCGGCGCCTACTTATCTGAAATTGTTAGAGCACAACGCCGAAACCATCGTGAAAGGATTTCTCGTAACGGAATGAGCTATCCCGAACAACCCGAAAAAGTAGCTAGTGCGCCAACCCTCTCGGTACAGGGCGTTTCCGTGGCCTATACCAACGGGCATCAAGCCCTGCGCGAGGCGAGTTTCTCACTCGAAGGCGGGACTATCTGCGCGTTGGTGGGCGTAAATGGCAGTGGAAAATCGACTTTGTTCAAAAGCATCATGGGTTTCCTCAAACCGACTGCGGGATCCATTGCGATCAACAGTTTGCCGGTGAAGGAAATTTTGAAGCGTCGGCTGGTGGCTTATGTGCCGCAATCCGAAGAGGTTGATTGGCAGTTTCCGGTTAGTGTCTGGGACGTGGTGATGATGGGTCGGTATGGCGCGATGAATTTCATGCGGATCTCGCGTGGGATCGACCGCCAGAAAGTGGAGGAAAGCTTGAAACGGGTTTCGATGTGGGAATATCGGGATCGGCAGATCGGTGAACTCAGTGGAGGACAGAAGAAGCGGGTGTTTTTGGCAAGGGCGTTGGCACAGGAAGGAAAGGTTATTCTGTTAGATGAGCCTTTCACGGGTGTCGATGTCAGCACTGAGCAAGCGATCATTGGTTTGTTGCAGGAGTTGAAAAGAGCAGGCTGCATTATTTTGGTTTCCACACATAACCTGGGTAGCGTGCCGGAGTTTTGTGATCAAGTGGTGTTGATGAATCGCACCGTGTTGGCATATGGGCCGACCGCTGATGTTTTCACGGAACAAAATCTGACAGTGGCATTTGGTGGATTGCTGCGGGAGTTCCAATTCGAGCAATCGACCATTCAGGCGCACGATGGCAGAAACGTCCGGGTGTTTTCCGATGATGAACGCCCCTTGGTTTTCGGTAAGGACGGGCATTTGGAATACCGGGATCGGACAGACCATGAGGAGTTGTTGAAGCAACGTTCCGAAGAAGACGACGAATGAGTGAAGTGCTACAATATCTGCTTCATCCCTTGCAGTATGAATACATGCTACGAGCGATTTGGGTGAGTGCTCTGGTGGGTGGCGTTTGCGGTTTTTTATCGTCGTTTGTGACCTTGAAAGGTTGGTCGCTGATGGGAGACGCGCTTTCGCACGCGGTTGTTCCGGGAGTGGCGGTGGCGTATCTGTTAGGTTTGCCCTTCGCTCTCGGTGCGTTTGTGGCGGCGATTTTGGCAACGGGTGCGATGGCGTTCATTCGCGCGCAAAGTCGGATTCGTGAGGACGCTACGATGGGGATCGTGTTCACTTCGTTTTTTGCGCTGGGCCTGGTATTGATCACGGCGTTTCCGTCCGGGGTAGATCTCAAAGTGATTTTGTATGGGGATATTTTAGGAATCGCTCCGGGCGATGCGTTACAGGTGGTGGTGATCGCGGTAGTCGCGATGGGTCTGTTATTATTTAAGTGGCGGGATTTGATGTTGTATTGTTTCGATGCAACCCAAGTCCGTGCGCTCGGGCTCAATCCCCTGGTTTTGCACATGATTTTATTGGCCTCGCTGGCGGGGGTTGTGGTCGCTGCCTTGCAGGCGGTGGGTGCGATCCTTGTGCTCGCGATGTTGGTGACACCGGGAGCGACGGCCTACTTGCTGACGGATCGCTTTGGGAAAATGCTTTGGATTTCGTCTGGGTTAGGAATCGTCACTTCGTCGTTAGGGGCGTATGTGAGTTATTTCGTCAACGGCCAAACCGGTGGATGCATTGTCTGTTTGCAGACATTGATTTTCATCGGCGTATTTATCCTCGCGCCTAAACATGGATTGATTGCGAACCGACGAGCGAGGTTGAAAAATGAACTCACCGTGAAGGAGGTCGTTTCATGAATGAGTTCTTCGATCCGTTTCGCTACGCGTTCATGCAGGATGCGTTGCTAGTGGGCGTGTTGGTAGGTGCCATGTGCGCGGTGCTCTCGTGTTTTCTGATTTTAAAAGGATGGTCGCTGATGGGCGATGCGGTGTCACATGCGGTGTTACCGGGGATTGTGCTGGCGTATATTTTTTCATTACCGCTGACCTTAGGCGCATTTTTAGCAGGTTTGTTGTGCGCGACAGGAAGTGGATTTGTGAAACGTCATAGCCGGATCAAGGAAGATACCGCGATGGGTGTGGTGTATACGGGCTTGTTTGCTTTTGGTTTGGTGCTTTTCAGTAAGACGCCATCCGATATGCATTTGGATCATATCTTGGTTGGAAATATTTTGGGGATCAGCACGGCGCAGGTGAAGCAGACCTTGCTGTTAGGAAGTTGTGTGTTGGTGGTAAGTTTGGTGTTGAGAAGGGATTTGCTACTGATTTGTTTCGATCCCGTTCAAGCCAGGGTGATGGCGCTGCCGGATCGGTTTCTGACCTACTTGCTGCTTGGGTTGCTGGCGCTGGCGATCGTGGTAGCGATGCAGGCAGTCGGGATTATCCTCGTCGTGGCGATGCTGATTACCCCGGGTTGCGTGGCTTATCTTTGGACGGATCGGTTTGATCGGATGTTGATCATCGCTGTTTTATCTTCCGTGATCGCGACGGTGCTTGGAATTTTCGTGAGCTTTCACGCAAACGCTTCGACGAGTGGCTGCATTGTTTTAGCGCAGGCGTTGTTGTTTTTATTGAGCCTGGTGGTCGCGCCGAAATACGGGATGCTGGCGAGAAGGCGGATGAGAAATTCGAAATGAAGATGGATTAACCGCAAAGAGCGCAAAGAACACAAAGGAAAGAGTTTGCTAATCTTATGCTTGGAACTTCCAGATGTATGAAAATGGATAACCGCAAAGATGAGAATTGGTAAATTTTATGATTTGAAATCTTTGTGTTCTTTTAATTCTTTGCGGTTAATTGATTTCCATTCGTATTCTGAGATCGAGATAAAATGAAAATGACGAATCCGTGTATCGAAGCTGCTGTCGCTGTTGTAAATCGCCATGGTGTGGTTCCGGATCGCTGCCAGATTTTGCAAGACGGACATACCTTGGTGGTTCGGTTGACTGAAACGCTGGTCGCGCGAGTGGTCACGGATATCGATGGACCCCGGCAGGGTTTGGATTGGTTTGAACGTGAGACGGCGGTCGCTGCTCATCTGACACGTCACCATGCTCCAGTCATTCCATTGCATCCCGATCTTCCCTCCACGGCTCATCAGCATGAAGGATACGCGATGAATTTCTGGCAATTCGTTACCGCGACGGATGCGGAACCGGAACCTCGCGAGATTGGGTCGACGCTCTATCAATGTCATGAAATCCTGCG
The DNA here is from genome assembly GCA_040384845.1 of Verrucomicrobiota bacterium. Taxonomy (GTDB): domain Bacteria; phylum Verrucomicrobiota; class Verrucomicrobiia; order Verrucomicrobiales; family Akkermansiaceae; genus Luteolibacter. Next base: position 62,281 of record JAZKIL010000003.1, read on the forward strand.
TCATTTTCCCGAACCACTGCCCTCGCTTGCCATTTTGCATGAGACCTTGGAGATTCTGGAAACTTCAGTGGAGAAATCCTATTTCGATGCGGCGACGGTTGAGTTGTTGAAACATCATCTCCGGCACTCCATCGATGTGCTCGCACCTTTGCCCGCCCAAGCTCTGCATGGAGACGCGCACATGGGAAATCTCATGATGACAACCCAAGGAATGCTCTGGACCGATTGGGAGGATGCATTCAGCGGGCCAGTGGAATGGGATTTGGCATCGATCATCTGGAATGCCAAATTGTTAGATGATGATCAGGATTTCGTGGATCAGGTTTTGAAATCTTACCAAGCCGCAGGTGGGGGATATGATGAAGCAGTTCTAGACCAGTGCCTGATCGCCCGCGCCGCCGTGATGAGCGCGTGGTATCCGATTCTTTATCCTTCTCCGTCAGAGGAGAGGGTGAGAAAGTTGAAGCAGCGGATTGAGTGGTTGAAGAATAACCTCTAATTTTACCCATGACCCATTTATGGCTTGGCTCGCCTGCATGCGAACGTTTAATAACATGTCATGAACGAGGCTATTGAAACCCAACCAGTCGTTCATTGATATTTTTCGACAACAATAAGAGTCGCCCATGAGAACACTAACTCCATTTTTGGTTGTGTCGCTGTCTTTGTTATCTAGTTGCGCGCCTCCAATGTATTTTCTGACCAAGGGTATATCCGGGCGTGTTCTGGATGCGCGTCACGGAACTCCGATTGAAGCAGCTAGAATTCATGTTCCTGAAGCAGATGGTCCTCGATTTACGACAACAGAGTCGGGTGAGTTTTCAACGGGCCATTTGCGACGTTTCTTTTCGCAATGCCCGCACGACTATCTGACAATTAGAGTCTCGGCACCTGGGTATAGAATCACTGAAAAGCGCGTTTGCTTAGATACTGAAGAGCCGGATCCGGACAGACTAGAGATCAAGGGAGTTCTCATCAGGCTCGAACCCAAATAGGAAATCCAGCAACGCCGAAAAAGAAGTCGCTCCTAACGTGTGCCCCCCTTCCGACTCAATCCCTCACGCCCTAACAACATTGGATGTTTCTTCGAAGTTGACAGATTTTTGCGCCGTATTGAGCCTGGTTATAGGCAGGGATGGTTATCCTTAACCGTCCATATCTTGCAGTGGGTATTACGGAAAGGATCCGATAGGATATGGAGACGCGTTAGATATGGACGCGTAAGGATACGCGTCCCTGCCGTTGGGATGGAGATTCTCTTCTATCACCATCCTCAATCAACCAACAGCCTCCACCTGCGCCACGGCCATCGCGGCGATGCCTTCTTTTCTTCCGATGAAGCCCATGGTTTCGTTGGTGGTGGCTTTGATGCCGACTCTTTTTGGTGAGATGCCCAGAGCGGTGCCGATGTTTTGTTGCATGGCTTCGCGGTGAGGGAGGATTTTCGGGGCTTCGGCGATGAGGGTGGAATCGATGTTGATCAAGGTTAGATTTTCCTCAGCGAGGAGTTCCCGGCATTTTTCCAGGATTTTGAGCGAGGAGATGTCTTTGCAAGTTGGATCGCCGGGAGGAAAGTAGAAGCCGATATCGGGTTTTCCCATGGCGCCTAGGACGGCATCGGCGATGGCGTGGCAGAGGACATCGGCATCCGAGTGACCGGCTAGGCCGTGGGTGTGCGGGATGTTTACTCCGCCGAGGATGAGCGGGCGGTTTTCTGTGAACTGGTGGACGTCGTAGCCGGTGCCGATCATTTAATTTTCAAATTTTAAGTTTCAAATCTCAAAGAAGAAATGCGGACTGTGTCCGAAAGGAAATGTTAGAGGATTTCTTCAATCGGGATTTTGCCGTTGGTGGCGATGATGGAGTAGGAATCGGATTTTCCGGATTTTTTGATTAAGGTGACTTTTCCACCTGCGGCTTCAACGAGGAGTTGGCCAGCGGCGATGTCCCAGAGGGAGATGGTGGATTCGACGTAGGCATCGAGTCGGCCGCAGCAGATGTAGGCCATGCCGAGGGCGGCGGAGCCCATCATGCGCATTTTTCGGGCGCGGAGGGAGGCTTTATGGAATCGCTCGATTCCGGTGGTTAGGGCTTCGGTGTCTTTTCCGCAGCCGACGAAGAGGATGGATTCTTCGAGTTTCTCGCGGGGTGAAACTCTAACAGGCTCGCCGTTCAACAGGGGTTGGCCGCCTTTTACGATCGTCCAGGTTTCGCCGACCATGGGATCGTGGATGACGCCGAGGACGACCACGTCATCGACCCGCAGCGCGATGGAGATGCAGAAGTGGGGGATGCCGTAGAAGAAATTCACGGTGCCATCGATGGGATCGACGATCCATTGGCGGTTCGAATCTTGGTTTCCGGCGATGCCTTCTTCGCCGTAGAGGGCGTCGGTGGGTCTTGCGGAGAGAAGGATGTTGGTGATGAGGTCTTGGGATTCCTTATCGAGCGCGAGTTTGATGTCGTGATGATGCGCTTCATCGACGGTGAGGGATTTGCCGAAATGTTTGCGGAGGAGTTTTCCGGCTTCCAGAGCGGCTTCGACGGCCAAGGTGAGATCGTTTTCCATGGGCTGTGGGTAATGCTTTGAGGATGTGAGGTCAAGGGTGGGAAGTTGACGTGGCGGCGGATTGCATCCGCCATGCCATGGATTATGAAAGGATTGGCATGGCGGATGCAATCCGCCGCCACGCTCATCAACTCAGATGCTTGAGAATGTTCATCGCGAAATTCTCTGAAATGCCGGGGATTTTGGCGATTTCATGGGGAGTGGCTTTGCGGATGCGGGCTACGGAACCGAATTTTTCCAGTAGCAGGGCTTTGCGGCGCGGGGACATGCCGGGGCAATCGTCGAGAGCGCTTTCTTTCATGCGGCGGCGGTAGAGGAGTTCGTTGTAACCGTTGGCGAAACGGTGGGCTTCGTCGCGGATACGTTGCAGGAGTTTGAGAGCGCCGCGGTCGTGGGGGATGAGGAGGGGTTCGGATCGGTCGGGGAAAAAGACTTCCTCGCGTTGTTTGGCGAGGCCAATGATGGGAACTTCCTGAAGACCGAGTGCGCGGAGTTGTTTCAATGCGCTGGAGAGTTGGCCTTTTCCGCCGTCGACGATGATGAGATCCGGCAGGATGATTTTGGCTTTCCCGTCTCTGGCGAGCCGGCGTTGGAGATCGATGAGAGATTCCTGGGAGTGTTCGTTTTCCTCTAAAGTATTTTCACGAAGGATGCGGGAGTAGCGTCGGAAAACGACCTCGGCCATTGATGCGAAATCGTCCTGTCCGGAAACGGTGCGGATGCGGTAGCGGCGATAGTTTTGGTTATCTGGATGGCCGTTAGTGAAACGCACCATGGAAGCGACGATGTGATTCGACGAGACGTTGGAAATATCGAAACACTCCATCACGCGCGGTGGAGCGCCGAGGCCGAGAGCTTCTGCCAGATCGGCGAGGTCTTCGGTGGGTTTGACGGTGGTGGGAACACCGCGACCGCGAGCGAATTGACGGGTGGGTGTTAGAGTTTTTTTCAGGTTGGCGATAATGTCTCGGAACGTTGCGGCTTTTTCGAAGTCCAAGGACTCGGCAGCGGTTTGCATTTCCATTTCAAGTTCGTCATAGATGGCTTTCTTGCCTTTTCCTTCAAGGATCAGGCAGGCTTCCTGAACTTTTTCCAAATAGTCCTGCTGTGAAATGCGACCGATACAAGGCGCGGAGCAGTTGCGGATGATATCGGCGTTGCAATGTTTGTAATCTTTCTCGCCGGGAATGGCTGCGCGGCAGACGCGGAGGCCAAGTCGGCGATTGAGCCAGTTGATGGTTTCGGTCAGTGCGCCGGAACGCGGAAACGGGCCGAAGTAGCGGGCGTTGTCTTCTTTCTTGCTGCGGACTAAGGAAAATCGCGGAATGGGATCGGTGAGACGGATGCGGGCGTGGAGGAAACGTTTGTCGTCCTTGAACGCGACGTTGTAACGCGGGCGGTAGTCTTTGATGAGCTTGCCCTCCAGGATCATGGATTCCTCATCGTTGCGGACGATGTGGAATTCAAAATCATGGATCGAATCCATCAGCGCGCGGGTTTTCAAGCTGGCGCGATTTTTTCCGGAGGGGACGAAATAGGAGGAGAGCCGGCGTTTGAGATCGATGGCTTTTCCGACGTAGATGATGGAGCCCAAGCGATCTTTCATGATGTAGACACCGGGTTGGTGCGGGACATCACGGAGTTTGGCTTTGAGCTCTTGGGAGACCATGGATGTGGGGAAAGTAGACGGAAAATAGAAGAGCGCCAGTCAGGATGTTTTAGGGCGTGAAATGGTTTCGGGCGAAATTAACTACGGAGGCACGGAGGAAGAAGGGAGGTCACGGAGACGGACAACTGAGGGATTGACTCATTGAAAATAAACTCAGTGTTCTCCGTTTTCCTCCCTCTTCTCTGTGGTAAAAATGGCCGGAAATACTCTAAGCCTGATTTCACCCTGAATCTAATCTGGTCATGTGGTGGATGGTGATTCAGGTTTTGCGCAGATGAATGGTCAGGAAATTCGTGAGGTATTGGATAGAGCGGGGGTGATGCCTAGCAAGCAGCTCGGGCAGAACTTTTTGATCGATGCGAATATCTCGCGTTGGATTGTTTCGCAACTGGAGCTGAAGCCGGATGAGGCAGTGGTGGAAGTGGGTCCGGGTGCGGGATCGCTGACGGAACATTTGTTAGGAAAAGCGCGTCGGGTGATCCTGATCGAGTTTGACGCGCGGCTGGCGGAGGATTTGCGCAGGCGTTTCAAGGACAGGGATGATGTGGAGGTGCATCTTGCGGATGGCGCGAAGTTTGACCGGCGGTTTTTATTCAAACATCGTCCCGTGAAGTTTTTGGGAAACCTGCCCTACTCATCGGGTGGGGCGATCATGAAGAATCTGATGAGCCGACCCCATCCGTTTTCGCGGGCGGTGATCATGTTGCAGAAAGAAGTGATCGATCGCTTGGGCGCGCAGCCGGGGACGAAGGATTATGGGATTCTGAGTTTGCGAATGCAGGTGAATTGGAAAATCCAGCCATTGAAGGTGGTTCCGCCAGAAGCGTTTCATCCGCGGCCATCGATTGATTCGGCAGTTGCGGTGCTGACTCCGCGTGAGGAAAAAGGCGAGCCGGTGTTTGATGTGCGCTTGTTTGATGAATTGGTGCGCCGGGGATTCGCGCAACGCCGCAAGCAAATGGGCAAGCAGCTTCCCGATACGCATGAATGGAAAGAGATCGCGGAACAACTTGGGTTGTCGACCACAGTGAGGGGGGAAGAGTTGGATTTGAAAAAATGGATCGAACTGACCCGCGCCTACGACACGCATCCGCTGAAAGACAATCCTCAGAGCGACGATGAAATTTTCGATGTGGTGGATGAAAACGATGTCCCTGTCGGCAAAGCCACGCGTGCCGAGGTGCATGCGAAAAACCTCATCCATCGTGCGGTGCACGTGCTGGTGTTCAATCGCAACGGTGATCTTTGGCTGCAGAAGCGATCGCTGTGCAAAGACAAGAATCCGGGTGTATGGGATTCGAGTGTCTCGGGTCATCTCGATGCGGGTGAAGATTATCTAACAGCAGCGATCCGTGAGCTGGGTGAGGAAATCGGGATTGAGAAAAAAGCGGAAGATCTGAAATACGCCGTTTGCGCAAAACCCTGCGAGGCAACGGGCTGGGAACATATCCAGCTTTTCACCACACAGCACGACGGAGCCGTGAATTTCCCCGCAGCGGAAATCGATTCGATGATGCCGTTTCCTGTGGATGAAATCGTAGCTTGGAGTGAGAATTGCCCAGAGGATTTTTCCTCGGCTTTTCTGGAGTTGTTTCGTGAGTGGAAGGCGACAACTTAAAAGATGTTAGCGCCTCTATCACGTGGAAAAAATGATTACAGAAATCCTACAAGTAGCTGCCTGTGTCGCGTTGATTGCTGCGGCGATGTATTGGAAGTTTACCCGATCTTGTGTGCAAGGAACTCACAAGTTTCTTTTTCCATTCATCCTTACAGCGAGCATTCTAGGGATTGCGCTCATTGCCCCTTACGCAATTGAGGTGTTCGTCGCATATTACAGCGGCGCAATATATGAGGTGGAAGCCATGAATTTTCGTTTTAATGGCTCATATGGGTGGGTTTACTATAGTGGATTCATTTTGCCATTGTTGCCGATATTTGCGGTGCTGCCTCAGATTGGAAGTAGGCCTATTCTTGTGGCTTTGGTTGGGATGCTCGCAATGGTTCCCGTGGTGTTCGACCATGTCGTTAGGTTTCTCAACTGACGCAGTAATGTGGCGATACTGGAGTGCGGAGGCTTGCCTCTGCCGAGCAGGAGCGGAGCTTGCTCCGCGTGGTGGGTGAGGGGCGGGAAAAAAGAACAAGACCACCCGCGACGGAGCAAGCTCCGCCTATCCCCTGGCTGGAGCAAGCTCCAGCACTCCGGATCTTTTTTCATCTCAACAAATTGCCTTATTGCTTTGCGGCTGGTTTTAGAAGAAAGGCTCAGTTAAGAAATTCCACCCATGACATCCGAACACACAGTCGCGAATATCAAATCATGGGAGGACCTCTGCGAGTTTATAGATCACTTACCTGAGTCATCATGGAAGGATTGGAAGTCTTTAGCATGGCGATTTGTTCATTATGGTACGGATCGTAAATTCAATCGGTATTTTCGAGCGGGGCAAAGTATGTCAACATTGGTGTTTTCGACACTTGATCATCATGGCCTTCAATACGAGGCACGTGTTCTCGTCACATTGAGACCACCAGATGAGCTGAAGTTGGTTTATTTGCCTGCCGTCCCTGCTATAAAAGGTGATCAATCTTTGGAATATGATTTGGCTTTGGAAGAAGCGCTTCCGACGTTTCAGAGATTCTTGAATCATTTATGGGAGATGACCATGAGTGATCCACTGCCGTCAGATCTCCGATCACCTCAACAAACATTCAAGGCACCGGTGATCACCTCAGCCGATGCAGAGGTAGGATGAAGACCGCGTCTAACCTGAACTTTCTGAACTGAAATGATCGAATCGTATAATCAAGTTAAAGCTCCAAGCGTGAATCTCGCGGAAATCTGCTATGGAATTCAAACGGGGCGGCGTTCAAAGGTTGAGCTGGTTAGGCGTTATGATTTGGAGTTAGGAAAGGAAATAGTCGGATCTCTCATTGCTGATTCGGATTGTAAAAGTAAGGCTAAATTCCGCATCCAAATCAAAGGCATGCAGGATTTATCTTGGGAAGCGACTCTTCACCCGACGAATGAAGAATCATCATGTGAGATTCGTTGCCCCGAGCTTTCTTGGAACTTCCAGCTAAGGATTCCTCGCAAAGATGAAGGTGTCATCATCTATTTTGGAGTCGGTGATTCGAAAATCGTGTTAATGAAGACAAGGACTCTCATAGGATGGGAAGTCGATTCATTCCGTCTCAGAACAGCGGATGAGGTGGAGCATTCATGGTCTATTGCATTCGATACTGGGATTGCAGCTTTCATCGAGGCTATTTTTCGTCTCTTCGCTCTTGGCCTTATTCCTAAGAAAAATGAGAATTGGATTTTAGGATCAAATGTTGCGAAACAACTCAACCAGACTGACCAGCAGAAACTACTCATTCTCAATGCCACCATTCGAATGTGGATGCTGCCAAATGATTTTAGTAGTGTGGGGTAGATTCTAAAAGTCAGTGTGTGGGAGTGGAGCAAGTAAGGAGAAGGGACATTCCTGTCCCTTGTGATGTCAGCATAGAGTGCGGAGGCGTGCCTCCGCCGAGCAGGAGCGGAGCTTGCTCCGCGTGGTGGGTGAGGGGCGGGGAAAAGAAGAAGACCACCCGCGACGGAGCAAGCTCCGTCTATCCCCTGGCTGGAGCAAGCTCCAGCACTCCGGCGGTTTCAGCTCATGAATTACCCCAACTGCCTTGCAGCTTGCAGCGTGTTTTTCATCAGCATCGCAATCGTCATCGGTCCCACTCCGCCGGGAACAGGAGTAATAGCGCCGCATCGTGGGGCGACTTCGTCGTAGGCGACGTCACCTGTTAGACGATGGCCGGATTTTTTGGATGGATCGGCGATGCGGTTGATGCCGACATCGATGACGACGGCGCCGGGCTTGACCCAATCGGCCTTTACCATTTCGGGTCGGCCTACGGCGGCGATGAGAATGTCCGCGCGGCGGCAGATGGCGGGTAGATCTTTAGAACGTGAGTGAGCGATGGTGACGGTGGCGTTGGAGTTTTTCGCCACCAACAACATGGCCATGGGTTTGCCGACGATCATGGATCGGCCGATGACGACGGCTTCCGCTCCGTTGGTATCGATGCCGGAAATTTCTAACAATTTCATGCAGCCAGCCGGCGTGCAGGGGACGAAGCCGGTGGGATCTTCCAGAACGAGTTTCGCGACGTTTTCGGGATGAAAGCCATCGACATCCTTGCGGGGATCGATAGCGCGGATGACGGTTTCCTCATCGATGTGCTTGGGTGGAGGGGATTGGACGAGGATGCCGTGGACAGCGGGGTCGGCATTGAGATCGGCCACGACCTTGAGGAGTTCTTCTTGGGTGGTTTCGGCAGGGAGTTCGATTTTGACCGAGTGGAAGCCGAGCTCTGCGCAGGTGCGGGCTTTGTTTGCAACGTAAACGGCAGAGGCGGGATCTTTTCCGACCAACACAACCGCCAAGCCAGGAGTGATGCCTTTTGCTTTGAGGGCAGCGGTTTCGTTGCGGCATTCTTCGAGGACGGCGGCGGCGACGGCTTTGCCATCGATGATGCGAGGTTGGTTCATGCGGGGGAGTATGAAGAAAGTCGGAAGGTCGGAAAGTCGAAAGTCTAAAGGTTATTTTTCAATCGCCCCAGCGATTCTGAATTTGACCTTCGACTTTAAGACCTTCGACTAAAAATAACCCTTCCATCAAAGCTCGCATGCAGATAAGACCCCTGCGTCGTTGTTGAAATAGCAGCGGCACTCCTTTGGAAGTCCGTCGCACGGGCAGTCAATTGATGGGGAATCCGGTGAGAATCCGGAGCGGTACCGCCACTGTATGGTTTTTCGTGAAAGCGGAAAGCTGAGTCAGATCGCCAGCCTTGGGAGTTTCTGAACGAACCTGCGGAACACAGGTTCACGGAGAAAAAACATAAGAATGATAAAACAACATACGTTCGCGCAAAAGCGAACGACACGGACGGGCTGCATCCTGATTGGGGTGACGGCGATAGTGCTCTGCAGTTCATTGAACGCAGAGGTGCAAGACGAACTGGATAAACTCATCGTTTCCGCGTGGAGGCTTCCGGGAGATGTTTCCCGAACGACTTCGGCGGTGTCTGTTCTGGATCCGGAAGAGATGGAAAACATGGGGCTTCTGGATATGAAGGATGCTCTGAATCGGATTCCCGGGGTAGTATCGACTTCATTGGGAGGTCAGACGGGAGCCTCTGGCACTGTGCTTATTCGCGGAACGACTTCATCGTACTCGCAACTGGTTATCGACGGCATCCGCGTCAGTGATTCCACATCACCGATGGGAAACTTTCTTTCAGGTGCGCGTGTGAATGATTTCAGTAGGATCGAAGTCATTCGTGGGCCACAAGCCGCGATTCATGGTGGAGAATCGGTGGGCGGAGTCATCTGGATGGAAACAGCCAGAGGCAATGGAGAGCCTGAAACTTATTTGCGCACCGAGGTTGGATCCTTTGGTAGCCATCAGGTTTTCGGATCTCATTCCGGTGAGAAAAATGGATTATCCTGGTATGTGGGTGGAGGTCATGAGCATACGGACAACGATGCTCCGAACGAGTCCTATGATCTGATCCGCAGCTCCATGAGATTGGAATGGGTGCAGACCGAAGATCTAACACTTGGGATGACGTATCGAGGTCAAGACTCGGAGTTTCAATATGACTTTTTCGGAACCAATATCGATCATGTTGATTCGAATTTGGTAACGGCTTATGCGAACGCACGACTGGCACCGGGTTGGATTTCCAGTGTGGTGATGGGTTTGTATAAGGAAAGTTTCGATAATGACACGGCATTTGGAAATTACGGTGCTGACCTTGAACGGGTTGTTTTATCGACCGATCAAAGTGTTGAATTATCCGATACCCACACTCTGCTTTTCGGAGGTTTCGTTGAACATACCGATTATGTGAACACGATCGGAACCGTTTCGGACGAGTATCGCTATGGAGGTCATCTTGGAATGCAGTGGACGCCAACGGATCGTTTCACGGCTGATGCTGTGGTGCGTTGGGAAGATTACGTGAATTACAGCGACCAGGTCACATGGCGTTTGGGTGGTGGTTGGCAGGCGTTAAAGAAAACCAAATTCCGAGCAGGTGTTGGAAAAGCATTTCGGACTCCGACCTTGTTAGATCTCTACGGCACAACCTTTGGCTTGGGGAATCCGAATCTCGAAGCTGAACAGAGTTTGGGTTGGGATGTGGGTGTGGAGCAGGAATTGACCGCCAATCATCGCGTCGCGGTCACGTATTTCGAGAACTCGATCGAGAATCAAATTCAAACGACGTTTGCCTTTCCGCTATCACCACCACCCGTCAACTTGCCCGGGGCTACGCGAACGAATGGATTGGAATTTGCTGCCAACGGTAAAATCACTGAAGGGGTAGATTACCATGTGTCTTGGACATGGTTGGGTAATTCGCTGCAGGATCAGCCGGAAAATACGGCCACGGCTTCGATTCAGTATCGTCCGTTGGAGAAGCTTTTGCTCGGAGCTGGTGCGACTTATGTCGACACTAGATCTTATGGTGGTGCTCCTCTGGAGGATTATTTGGTAATCCGGGTTCATGCGAGTTACGAACTGAATGAAAACGTGACCTTGCATGCGAGAGTGGAGAATATCGCTGATGAAGATTACCAATTGGCGAATTTCGCGACTCCGGTTAACGGAGCCGGATTGGGATTTTTCACCGGGATAACGGCGACTTTTTGATGCGTTGATCTGGTAGAAGCTGTTTGGTTTTTCTTTTCACCGCAAAGCCGCAGAGGTCGCGGAGGAACGCAAAGCCATCTAATCTAAAGGAATTGTAATGTAGCCGAAGTCATTGAATCTTAAATCTGCGGATTATAGATTCGTTGGCTTCGTGCTACGGTCTTGCAGAAATGCGGTTGAGTGCTGAGAATGTCGGCAGATGATTTCGATTACAGAAAGCGCGGGGGGAGTGAATTTGGTGGAGGAGGTGCGTGATGTGTTTTCGAGAACTGGCTTGTTATCGAAGTCAAAAGATTTCGAGTATCGGGCTGAGCAAGAGGAACTTGCGGGGGCGGTGGCTGAGAGTTTTTTATCGGCGCAGCCATTGGTGGCGGAGGCTGGGACGGGTGTGGGGAAATCATTAGCGTATCTGATTCCGGCGGCGAAGTTCGCGTTGGCGACTGGGCGCAAAGGCGTGATCTCCACGCATACGATCAATTTACAGGAGCAGTTGGTGAGGAAAGATATTCCGTTAGTGCGCAGGATTTTGGGTGAGGATTTGCCGGCGGTTTTATTAAAGGGGCGGGGAAATTATTTGTGTCCGGCGAGGTTGAGACGGGCATGGGAACAATCGGGTGATTTATTTACATCCACGGAAAGTGAAGAGCTTGCCCGGATTCGTGATTGGGCGGATCAGACGCGGGATGGAACGTTGAGTGGAATTCCGTTTCAGCCATCAATGAAGGTTTGGTTGCAAATTTGCAGCGAGGCGCATTCGTGCACGCAGCGATATTGTGGGCCGAAGGGGAATTGTTTTTTTCAGGAAGCGCGGAAAGCGGCAGCGGATGCGAAGCTGGTGGTGGTGAACCACACATTGTTTTTTGCGTTGTTAGAAACCGGTGAGATGTCGGATGAAAATGAAGCGGGAAAGCTGGGCGGATTTCTTTTCCCGAATGATTTCGCGGTGATGGATGAGGCGCACACAGTGGAGCAAGTAGCCGCGGTGCAGCTTGGATTGCGAATCACTCAAGCAGGTTTGCGCTTTGATTTGCAGCGGCTCTACAATCCGAAGACGCGAAAGGGCTTGTTGAAAACGTATCGTAAAGCCGCGCCAATGTTGGCGGTGGAGAGCAGTTTGAAGGCGGTGGATCAGTTTTTCCACGACATCGGAAATGCGGCGAAGTTCGGTGAGTGGTCGAAAGAGTTTCGGGTGAGAAGACCGGAGTTGGTGGGGAATTGTTTGGCATCTCCGCTGCGGGATTTGTGGGAGGAGTTGTCGGAGCTGGCGGAAGATACGGGAAATGAAACTTCGAAAAACGAGCTGATGGATTTGGCGCGCAAGTTTCGCGATACGCATGCATCGATCGGAGAATTTCTCGATCAACGCGATGAGGGCAGTGTGTATTGGGTAGAGAAAAGCGGTCGTGAAGAAACGCAGTTCAGTTGTCATGCCGCGCCAGTGAACGTGGCGGATAGGCTACGGCCTCTGTTGTTTTCGGGAAAGAAATGTATGGTGATGACCAGCGCGACGCTTGGCGTTGGCGATCCGGAGTTGGGATATTTTCGGAAACGGGTCGGCGCAGAATCGGCGCGGGCGTTGAGCATCGGTAGTCCGTTTGATTACCAGAAGCAGATGAAGGTGAAAATTTACAAATCCATCCCTGAACCGAACACGCCGAAATATGACGAGCTGTTAGCAAAGGGAATCATGGATGCGGTGAGTGAGAGCGATGGGCGGGCGTTTGTGTTGTTCACGAGTTATCGGACGATGCAAGACGCGGCGAAGCGCTGTGAGAGCTTTTTCAGAAAGAAAGGTTGGCGCTTGTTCAAGCAAGGCGATGGCATGCCGCGGCATAAGATGTTAGAAGAATTTCGTGAAGATGTAAGCAGTGTGTTGTTTGGAACGGATAGTTTTTGGACAGGCGTGGATGTGCCGGGCGAGGCTTTATCCAATGTGATCGTAACGCGTTTGCCGTTTGCGGTGCCGGATCATCCGCTGACGGCTTCCCGCTTGGAAGCGATCCAAGAGGCGGGCGGAAATCCGTTCATGGACTATTCCTTGCCCGAGGCGGTTTTGAAATTGCGGCAAGGGGTGGGTCGGTTGATACGGACCAAGAAAGATCACGGGCTGGTATGTATTCTGGACAATCGTATCGTGACGAAACGCTACGGAAGCACGTTCATGAAAGCCTTGCCGGATGCGCCGGTGGAAATTGTTACCTAAAGGACAAGCGATGAGATTGGTTTGGTTAATGATCGCACTCGCCGCGTTTTTCCTGCTCGGTTGGGGTTTGTTTGGCGAGGGTTTGGAAGAGGCGTGGAATGTGGAAAGGCTGGCCGGACATTTCGCGCAAGCGAAGAGCTGGGCTTGGTTGTTAGGGATTGTTTTATTATTGGCAGATCTTTTATTGCCGATTCCCGGAACTATCGTGATGTCGGCTTTGGGAGCGGTTTATGGATTTTGGATCGGGGGTTTGCTTTCGGCGATCGGTTCCATGCTGGCTGGAATGTTAGGTTACGGGGTAGGCCGATTTTTTAATGAGAAATTCGCGAAGCGTTGGTTGGGTGAAAAAGATTTTGAAAAGGGCAAGAGCCTGTTCGAGAAGAGTGGCGCGTGGGTGGTCGCGATGAGTCGTGCTCTGCCGATTTTACCTGAAGTGCTCGCGTGCATGGCTGGATTGCTGCGTATGCCATTCGGAAAATTTGTGATCGCCCTCGCTTGCGGTTCCGTGCCGATGGGTTTTCTGTTCGCGTGGATCGGGACGGTCGGTCGAGATCAACCTGCTTGGGGGTTTGCGTTTTCTCTGGGAGTGCCGGCGGTGTTGTGGGGGGCGGCGGCGTGGATGAGAAGGGGGAAAGTGCCGAGTGATCAGTGATCAGTGGAAAGAGCACTCGGTTCCTAGAGAAAGGGAATGATATTTCCTAGACTCAGAACAGGCCTTGCTTCGGTGTCGCTTTTTTCGAGATCGATTGCTAGATGGATGGACCAATCATTGAGGTCTTCGGGATCGACGAGGATTTGTTCGCAGGTCCAGCGGCGTGGGGATTCTTCGGTGATGCGGGTGTGTTTGGAGGCGCGGGCTTCGGGGTCGAGGCGGATGCGCGTGTGCTCGGCGAAGTAATTGTCTAACAATTTTTCGATGGGGGCTGCGGTCCACAGTGCTCCATCGGGGTCATTGGGCTCAATCTGTGAGAGGATGGCGGCGGTATTTCCCTCGGCGAAGGCTTTGACCAGATTGAAGACGGCGTTTCGCAACGCACGGGTGAATGCGTTGCGATTGCGGGTGAAGGAGATTGCTTTGCGCTCGGCTGGGGGGCGTTCCTCTAACGGAACATATTCCGGATTGCGCAGTTTCTCCCATTCATCAATCAGGCTGGAATCGACGTTGCGGACGATGTCTTCAAAGAACTCTTCGGCTTCGATCAGCTCTGGCGTTTTGAGAATCGATGGGATGGTTTGCGAGAGCACTTTGTAAACTTCCGAAACATGGCGCAGTAGCACTGCTTCGCTACGCTCTAGACCGTAGGTTTTGACGTAGTCTTCGAACGACTGCCAGTTCTCGAACATTTCGCGAGCGATGGCTTTGGGGCGGACGGAGGTTTCTTTCATCCACGGCCGCTGCGCGACGAAACTGTTGTAGGTATCGTAGATGAAATCTTTCCCCGGCTTCGGCCACTCGACCTGTTCGAGTTGGTCCATGCGATCGTCATACTCAACGCCTTCGTTTTTCAAACGTGCGATGAGTTCGTTCTTCATGAGATCGACCTGTTTGCGTAGGATGACATCGGGGTTTTCAAGGATGGCTTCGACTAATGAGATGACGTTGAGGGTGTGATCGGGTGCCGCGAGATCGAGCTGCGGTATGGAATCTAACAAATAGATGCCGAGGGCCTGGTTCATGGAGAAGTCGTCCTGCAGTTCGATGTTGAGGTGGACTTTCACGGGACCTTTGCGTTCGGCAGGTGGAATGATTTTCAGGATGTCGCTCTCGACGAGCCCCCGGAAAAGCTGAAAGGCGCGGCGACGCATCGCGCTTTTTTTGGTTGGGGTTTCGTGGCTTTCGTTGATGAGTTTTCGCAATGCGGCGCAGCCGTCTTCGTGCTCACGGGAGAGGACGTTGAGGAGCATGGAATGTTCGACTTGGAGGCTGGAGACGAGCTTTTCCGGTGCACCATCAATGAGGCGGCGGAAGCTGTTTTCATCCCAATTCACGAAACCTTTCTCGGGTGGCTTGCGTTTGACGAAACTTTTCTTTTTTGAAGCCGTGGCTTTTTTCTCAAGGCGGATGTTTTCGATGACGTGCTCCGGTGCCTGTGCGACGACTGTGCCGCTGGTATCGAATCCGCGGCGTCCGGCGCGTCCGGCAATCTGTTTGAAATCGCGAACTGCTAGGGTTTTGGTGGTGTTTCCATCGTATTTGAAAAGGCGCGTGAAAATCACCGTGCGGATCGGTACGTTGACGCCCACGCCGAGGGTGTCGGTTCCGCAGATGACTTTGAGCAAGCCTCGTTGGGTGAGTTTCTCGACGAGGATTCGGTATTTCGGAAGGAGTCCGGCGTGGTGGATGCCGATCCCGTGTCGCAGGAGTTTTGAAACTTCTTTGCCGTAGGGGCTACGGAAATTCGCATCGTGCAGGATCTCGGCGATGCTTTGTTTTTCCTCCTTGGTGCAGTAATTCGCACTCAGCAGATTCTGCGCTGTCTCTGCGCAGGCGAGCTGGGTGAAATGCACGAGATACACGGGTGATTTTCCCGCTTCGACTAGCTCGGTGATTTTTTCCTGAAGGGGTGTCTCGCTATATTCGAAGTCGAGAGGAACGGGACGTTGTTCGGATTTCACTAGGACAGTGGGTGTGCCAGTGAGTTGGGTAAGAGAGTTTTCGAAAAACGCCGTTTCACCGAGTGTGGCGGACATCAGTAAAAAGCGCACTTGCGGAAGAGTGAGTAAGGGAACCTGCCAAGCGAATCCGCGTGAGGTGTCGGAGTAATAATGGAACTCGTCCATGATGACGTCGTCTACATTGGCGCGGTTGCCTTCGCGAAGTGCGAGATTGGCGAGAATTTCGGCGGTGCAGCAGATGACTGGTGCGCTGGGGTTGACGGTGGCGTCACCGGTGATCATGCCGACTTTTTCGGGGCCGAAAATGTGGCAGAGCGAAAGGAATTTTTCGTTAGCCAGCGCCTTGATCGGGACGGTGTAATAAGAGCGGCGGTTCTGGCAGATCGCTTTGAATTGCAACGCCAACGCGACCATCGATTTCCCCGAGCCGGTGGGAGTGTTGAGAATGACGTTGTTGCCTGCGTAGAGTTCAAGGATCGCCTGTTCCTGATGATCGTAGGGTTCGATGTTGGATTCGATGAGGTAGTCCAGAAACGCGCTGAGGATCTCGTCGTTGGAGGACGGATCGGCGAGTTTGGATGGATCGAGAAGAGGCATGTGCTGGTTGGGCGAGCAGGAAAGAAATTTTCACCGCACCCCACTTCGCCACCTCCGTCGCCAAGGCTATGGAGGTCAAGAAGGCTACGAGGGGCAAGGAGACGCAATGCAGAATGAGCGGTAGCGAATTTATTTAGTACCAAAGCTCTTAATGCTTGGACAGAGCGAAGTGTAGTCAATGGTCACAGAGGGGCGCGGAGAGATCCATTGATAGGTAAAGATCTTCAAGAAGCACGAGCGATGGTCAACGCGGGTTTGATGTGAGCGGTGAGTTTTTTTTGATCTTTAGCCAGGGCACGGAAGTCGCAATCGACTTGGATGCCGTGCCAGAATTCCGGGGATTGGCCAAAGAATGCACCGAAGCGGATGGACATGATCGGGGTGATGGATCGGCGGGCATGGATGATTTCGTTGATCGCACGCGGAGCAACGCCGATGGCAAGGGCCATGGCGTTTTGGGAAATACCCATGGGAATGAGATATTCTTCTAAAAGAATTTCGCCGGGAGTAATGGGGGTATTCATGGGTATAACGTATGGCGTTATAGGAACGCGTCAATGATTGTCATGAGTGTTCTCTAAGTGGTGAGAAGGCGAAATCTATTTCATTAACCTACTTCGGCATTCCCTCTGGGACTTTGTATTGAGTGCGGAGTTCCTGATAGCGATTTTTCATCGTGGCAAAGATGTCGGCGTAATCGGGGTTGTCGTGGACGCTGATCATTTCCTGGGGATCGTTCACCAGGTCGAAGAGTTGCCATTCTTTGGTGCGGGGGAGGTAGAACAGTTTGTGTTTATCGGAGCGGATGCCGTCGTGGGCGGGAACGTGGTGGGTGGCTTCTCCGCTGTAGAAGTAGTAGATGGCATCGCGCCAGTCATCGGGTGCTAGGCCTTCGTTTTTGAGGATGGGAATGAGGCTTTTGCCTTGGACGTCTTCAGGGATTTCGAGGCCGGCGGCTTGGAGGAAAGTGGGTGAGTAGTCGATGTTTTGAATGAGTGCTTCCGGGCGGATGCCGGGTTTCACGACCCCGGGCCAGCGTATGATGAAAGGCATGGCGAGGGATTCTTCAAACATCCAACGTTTGTCATACCAGCCTTTTTCCCCGAGGAAGAAACTTTGGTCGGATGAGTAAACGACGATGGTGTTATCGGCGAGGCCCTCTTCATCGAGATAATCTAACATACGACCGATGTTTTCATCGAGAGCTTGAATGGTGCTCAGGTAGTTTTTGATGTAGCGTTGGTATTTCCAGCGGATGATGTCTTTTTCAGTGAGCTTTCCTGAAGCGAGGTCATCTAGAAATTTCTTTTGGCGTGGTCCGTAAACGAGATCGAACGAGCGCTTTTGCGCATCGGTCATGCGGGTGTATTCGGTGTTGGGTAAACCGCCTAACAATCCAGCGGCTTTTGGTGGAGCTTCGTGGAAAAACATATCCCAACCCCAGTAGAAATGATTCGCAATGGTCATTTCCTGAGTTTTGAGTGCTGCGCTGCGGTTCGAATAATCATCGAACAAGCTCTCGGGTTCTGGGAGATCAATGCCATCAAACATCATGAGATGACGCTCGGCAGGCATCCAATTGCGATGCGGAGCTTTATGCTGGCTCATGAGCAGGAAGGGCTTGTCCTTGTCTTTCCGGTTTTCGAGCCATTCGATGGACTTATCTGCGATGATATCGGTTACGTAGCCCTCAACGCGCTTTTTGGATCCGTCCATTTGGATGAAATCCGGATTCCAATAGTTGCCCTGTGAGGGGAGGACTTCCCAGTGATCGAAACCGACCGGTTCGGAAACGAGATGCCATTTTCCGATGACGGCGGTTTCATATCCAGCGGAGCCGAGGAATTTATTGAATGTGGGTTGGGTACCATCGAAGCGGGAGTTGTTATCGACAAAGCCGTTGATGTGGGAGTGTTTGCCGGTGAGAATGCAAGCGCGGGAAGGGCCACAAATGGAGTTTGCGCAGAAGGAGTTTACAAACAACGCGCCTTGGGAGGCGATGCGGTCGATGTTCGGTGTCTGGAAATGTTTCGCGTAACGGCTTTTGCCGTAGGCGGTGATGGCTTGCAGCGAGTGATCATCGGAAAAGATGAAGAGGATGTTCGGCTGCTTGGGTTTTCCGAAAGCGATGGCTGGCGCGGCGAAAAATGCAGCGGCTAGGAGTAGGGTAAATTTGCGCATTAGGAAATGGGTCATACGAATGAACTATTGACGCGCTTGCAAGGACATGGGGCAAGGGTAAAAGCCCGATGAATTTTCCAATCTAAGGCAGGCGTCGACGGGTTAATGCCAACGACAAATCCACTACTGAGAAGTTTTGAGGCGTACGAAGGTTTTGGGATTGGACGACGGAATCGTGACCTGCACGTGATCGGAAGTGACACCGGGAGTTACCTCCACAGCTCCGGAGCTGGTGGTTGGCACGGGGATGTCGTTCCAAATCATTAAGTCATTGCTATACTGCACAATTTGAGTGGTGGCGGGTGGCAGGGACGCGCGGTTGCGGTCGTATTCAAAAACCCATTGCTCGATATCCGGCTGCAGGGATGGCAGCGCGGCACTTGAAGAATTCATGGGTCCGGTGCCAAGTACGAATTCTAACAGATTAGGGACGCCATCATTGTCCGGGTCCATCGACGGACCGTCATTGGACCCGGTGGTGAGTCCTAGCGCAGGATCGGTGGACCATGCGCGAAACTCGGTGAGGGGTGTGGCGCTGGCCTGCATGGAGTTGAGGCTTTCGTTGCTGCTGAATCCGACGGTGTTTATGGCGGAAACCACATAGTAATATGTCGTGCCGCCGATACATGAAAGGTCGGTGTATGTGGGAACCGTGGTGGTGGCGATGGTAGTGTAAGGGCCGCCGCTGACGGTTGCGCGCTTGACTTTATAGCTGGTGGCTCCGGTGCTGGCGGTCCAGGCCAGTGAAATCTGGACAGCACTGGTTGCAGCAGGAGTTGCGGATACGCCCGCAGGCGTTGACGGCCCGATGGCGACATCGGCGAAGGTGAGAGCCGCGATGCCGTTGGCGCCATAAATGAGGTTTGACTGGGACCACGTAACGAGTCCTTTCACGTAGGTGATGGTGGCTGCGGTGGAAGCGCCGGAAACCTGTAGTTTGATGGTATTTCCAGTAGCGCTTCCGGAAGTTACACTGCCGGATGTGGTGCCGTTGGTGTCTGTAAGGAAAAACGTGGTCGTTGCGCCGGTGTTCCAGGCAACTTCCTGATCGAAGACGAGTGCGATTTCGTTTCTCGCTTCGGTCGTGAAATACGCTCTCTGGAGGTTCGCAGCGGTTATCGGAAACGGGGACGCATCACCGTATACATCCTGCTCGACCAAGGGACCTATCAGATCCGAGAAAACCTGGTAGCCGGCCGGTTCATAGTGACAGCTCGATCCCGGGGTAATACCGAGCGTGCTCATCATTCTCATGTTTGAATAGAGCCGTGGCAGGTTTCGCAGGACTTCGCGCAATTGGTCGTTGCGAGAAGTATCACCACAGGCACCGGGCCATATCTGAAAGACGTAGTAGTTACTGATGTTAGGAAAGTCCTGTTTCCAGGATGCGGAAATGTCCACGAAGTATTGTTGATAGAATTTGTAATCGTAATCGCCGTCCGGACCAGCCGATCCCTGGCTGTTCTCACCCTGGTGCCAGAATAAGCCGCGGATGCCGTGGGTGAGCTTGGCGCCGACCACACGGTTGTAGAGGTTGGCATAAATCGAATAAAGTGAACCTGCCGTGCCATGTCCTGCGGGATTCGGGCGATGTTGGTCAATCCGCGTGCCGCCCACAGCTCCGTTGATGATGCAGATGGGCATGTTGTTGTTTGTTACCAATCGG
This sequence comes from Verrucomicrobiota bacterium, assembly GCA_040384845.1. Classification (GTDB taxonomy): domain Bacteria; phylum Verrucomicrobiota; class Verrucomicrobiia; order Verrucomicrobiales; family Akkermansiaceae; genus Luteolibacter. The sequence continues at coordinate 82,492 of JAZKIL010000003.1, forward strand.
TTCGACAGATACCACCCCCACAGCCCGAGTTGCAGGTCATTTCCCTTGCTGATGGCGTAACCCCAACCTGAGGTGAGTCCGTATGTGCGGATCCACTTGTTCGTAGTGGTGGTGTCATTAGGTGCCGTGTTGTCGGTTGCCAGCGCGTTTGATTGTCCTTCGATGATGAACGCATCTCCGCAGACGAGGTCGTTGACAGTGGCGGCATCGGTATCGACGCCACCGGTGGTCGTGCCATAAACGACACGGTAAGTGACAAGCCCTGCGGGAATAGTCGCCGAGAAAGCATAGGCTCCACTGATAAGCGATTGCCGGTGAGTGGCATGGAGGCTTTCACTGCCGCCTGAAGGGGTTTTGTAAACTTTAAGATAGACGGTGTCAGGCGTGCCGATCTGGGTGCCGTTGTAAAAGATCGTTCCGTTTCCGGTGTTGGGATCCCGCGCGAAAAATTGTTTGTTCAACGGTTTCTCATTGATATCCGGCGTGCGCTGGACCCAGGCATCACTGACGGGCTCTTGCACGGTGATGTTCGTGCTGGCTGAAACGGGGATTCCTCCGTTAGATGTGGTTAGAGAAACAGTCATCGGTCCGCTGCCTTGCGATCGGGTGAGTGTGAGCGTGCCGTTGCTTGCCTGTTTGGTCACTGCCACTCCGCTAACCGACCAGTTGTAAGTCAATGAGCCGAAGCCTGCCGCCTGCATGGCGGAGAGGTTGGTGATATTGGCGGTAACGGTCATCGTTTGGCGGCCATCCCATGTGGTTGTTGAGGGTGTCAGCGTGAATGCTGGATCCGGTATCGTGTCCAATACAGTCAAGGGAACCTCGATGGTTTGGGTGGTGTTGGCGAACACGGCTTTGAACTGGATGACCGCCGAGTCATTGCCTGTGAGACGGCCGACGTTGTAGTTGAACGTGAGTTGATCAGTGGCGAGCAAGGTTTCCTGACCGTTCTTCTTATAGATCCAGTAAACTTTCTGTGCGCCGCCAGCTTGGGCTGTTAGAGTGGTGCTGGAATTTTCGTTCATCGTCACCGAAGTGGGAGTGACTGAGAAATCCGAACCGGCCGACACGATGCCTCCAACCAGAGTCTGCAAGGGTTTTTGGTTTTCGTATTGGAGTTTTACCCAGTCTGCGGAACGCGCCACATTGGATATGCGTGCCTCATCCACATCGCCGTCACCACCTGCCATTGTCATCGCCAATGCCTGAGGGTTGGCGATGGTCATCGAACTTCCTGATGCCGTTCCATCCAGTACGCCGTTGACATACAGTTTCGCATTACCACCGGAATTTGTGTAAACCAAATGATACCATTGCTGTGCGGCAAGGGCGGCGGAACCGGAAAGCTTTGCCGGCCCCCGGCAGGTGAGAGGAGCGGGCAAGACGGTTGTTGGGCTGTTCCAAAAACCAATATGCATTTTCCATGTATTCCAGCCGTAGTAATCCTTGTTTCCCCAGGCCAAGGGCATGGTAAAGTTAAAGACTTTTCTCGCTCTGAACCAGACTTCGCCCGTGCTCGCTGGGTTGGTACCCGACGGGAAATTGGTGATGTTGGACGCAGTGATGTCACCGGTGGATAGGTTCATTGCGGTGCTGCCGATCACTGCCGTCGTCGGAGTGGCTCCACCATTAACTGGGGATGTTGAGCCGGTTGAATCCTGTACGTTTCCATTCAAATGCATGACCGAGCAATATCCGTTAGATGCGTTGAAAACGTGAGAACCGTTCGACTGGCTGCTTATACCGGATTTGCCCCAATACATTTTGATTTCCTGGCGCGCGTTTCCGGAAATGGTCGGAATTTTCACCCATACGGCGGCTTGACCGTTGATGGAATCCCAATGCTCGATCTCATATGAAAGCGGGTAGCCTGCTGCGGTGGAGAAACGGATGTCGCTGCCATCGGACTGTGCCTGCGCGAAATTGAAATTGCTGGAGTTGAGGCGGATGAGGAGCGGAAAGTTGCTAACAGAAACGCCATTCGGCAAATCGGCTCCTTCGGGAGTGGTCATGATGTGGAGCGATCCCGAATGCGCCCAAGTGTTATAAGTTAGAAAAGAGACCCTGTAATCCTTGTAGGTGGTGCCATTTTCCGCAGTGACCCGATAGACGACAGGATTGGTGAAATCACGGGCGCTTCCCGAAGAGGGGCTGATGGTGGCGTTGGAGGAAAGGGTAAAGGTGGGAGCTAACGAAGTCACGGACTGGCTCGGCGAGATGGACAGCATCACCGTGCCTGCGGCTTCGTTGATCGTTGCTGGTCCGAGCGCGCCAAATTCGCAGGTGAGCATGGAGCAAGCCGTACTGGGCGGTGTAATGGTGACGGTTACCGCGTAGTTGTTGACCGTTGGGCCATCGGTGACGGTGTAAGTTATCGGATTGGAGGCAGCGAAAGTTGGCGAGGGTGCGGAGCCGCTGGTCCGGTTGCAGGTGCCTGAGTTCACCGTGAAAGTTGGCGCCAGGGATGCCAGCCCGCCCAAGCTCCATGGGGTGTAGGGAACCGTAAGTGCGATGGTTTTGTTAGACTGGTTGATCACACCGGTGGAACCGGGGATTCCGAAGGCAGTGATGAGCGCCGTGGAAGTCAGGTTGAGCAGGCCGGTCGATTTGTTGAAGGTCCATGTCCGGTTGCCGACGATCTTGGTGTAAACATTGCTCACCGGGCCAGTGAAGCCTGTTAGAGAAAAGGTGCCGCCGAAGGTTTTAGTGGTCGTATCAACAAGGGTCCATGCGCCGATAGGAACGGTGACAGCGGAAGTATCGATGGTGAAGGTGCTGTTGAAAGTGGCCGATCCGGCTCCGGTGACCTTGTTCGCGGAGAAATCCGTAAGCAAAAACTTCATGCCGCCGTTAACAATCAGCGAGCCTTGAGAGACGGTGGTGGTGCCAGTATAGGTGTTGTTTCCGGAAAGCGTCCATGTGCCCGTGCCGGACTTGGTGACCTTGGTGTTGTTGATCACCCCCGGAATCGTCACTGTTGCTGCGTCGGCAAGAGTGGCTGCTTGGCTCAGCGTCACGGTTCGTGTGCTGGAATTGATGGCGGTAATGGTTGTGCCGGCAGTGATGCCGGTGCCGGAAATGGATGCTCCAACGGCGATTCGGTCGACAGAGTAAAGTACCGCTGATGTCGACGCCGTGGTAGCGCCTTTCACTTTCGTGCTGCCGGTGGTGCCGTTGTCCGCAATGACACCGGCGAATTCGCCCGTGCCTGCGGCTGAGCCACTCAACGTGAGCGTCTGGCCTCCGACTGTGGACACATCCAGATTGGAAATCCATTTCAGCAAACCGCTAGCGCCGGATTGGTTGATGGTGGCGCCATGAAAGCCATGATTGAATTTGATCAGCCGGTCGGTTGTGTTGCCAGTGCCTGTGTAAATCAATGAGCCTCCACCGGAATTTGTGCCAAAGAGAAGGTCGCTTCCCGCACCGGCTGCGCTGTTAGATCCTGTCATGCCGATCGAGTTGACGCTCACGTTGCCGTTGTCGAAATACAAACCTCCGGTGAAGCTGTTGTTCGGGTTGGTGAGGGTTGCCGTATTGGCGTTGGCTCCGGATATTTGGAGTTTTGCACCACCGACTTGGTCGGCGAGAATGCCATTGAAGGTCGCCCCTCTACCATTGATTTTCACTTGGATGGTCGATCCATTGGTACCGTTGGGAGTCACATTGCCGTTTATGATCCAAGGATTAGCGCCGTTTGAAAACACCCACTGTTGGGTATTGTTGATGGTTAGTGCGGCGTTGATGGTGATCTGGTTGGTATTCGTTCCGCCCGTAGCTGAGGCAGAGAGACCCGCACTGCCTGAACCGTTCAAGATGAGAGACTGTGAGTTCACGGGGCCGGCACCAATCGTGTAAGCCGCTACATTCGAAGTGGCGAAAGCAATCGTGTTTACTGTGACTCCGCTACCGAGATCAATAGTGGTCCCACTTGCGCCAGCCGCAGCGTTGAAAGTTGCGGTGTCCCCCGTGCCCGGCACAGGGGAGGTGCTCCAGTTTCCTGAAGTGGACCACAAATTGCCATTGGCGGCAGCGCCCGACCAAGTGGCGCTGGCGGCGGATGCAGAGGGTTGGATGAGCAGGCCAAAAGCTGTGACGAGAGCAGCTACGGGTGTAATGAACAAACGACACATGGATTGCGGCAAAATGTAGGAGGATCGAAAGATTAATACTTGATGAATGCGGAAAATGATCCGCCATTAAGATGCCTAGCAAAACCAAACGAACAACAGGGAATTTTTCCTAATCCTATTCTGATATCACATAGGATGGTGTCCCTCACACACGGGAAATGGATTTTCAGAAAAGTTCAGAGACTTGCTCTTTCGCTGAAATCCGCGCTTGCGAGTCAGCGGCGAGAATTTCTTCGAGCGTGGGCTTGAGGATGGTTTGGTGTGACTGCATCACTGCGGCGACGGTTTCCCAGATGACGGGAAAACGGATTTTTCCGCAGCGGAAGGCATCGACCGCGACTTCGTTGGCGGCGTTGAAAACAGCGGGGAGTGTGCCACCTGTTAGGCCTGCTTGGCGGGCTAGCTTGAGAGCGGGGAAATCATCGCTGCGCGGGGCGATGAATTCGAGTTTGGAGAGTTCGGCGAAGTTGAGAGGTTTGAGTGAACTTGGTAGGCGGTTCGGGTAGGTAAGCGCGTATTGGATGGGGAAGCACATGTCGGTCCCGGAGAGTTGGGCGAGGACGGAGCCATCGGTGAACTCGACCATGGAATGGACGATGGATTGGGGATGAATGATGGCTTCGATTCGATCCATCTCGATTCCGAAAAGCCAGCGGGCTTCGATCATTTCGAGGCCTTTGTTGAAAAGGGTGGCAGAGTCGATGGTGATTTTAGGCCCCATGTTCCAGGTTGGGTGATTAAGCGCCATTTCAGGAGTGACGTTCCATAGCTCACTCGCGGGTGTGTCGCGGAAAGGTCCGCCGGATGCTGTTAGAATGAGGCGTGAAATTTCCGTTTCCGGACCGCGGTGGCTTTCGAGGCATTGGAAGATGGCGTTGTGTTCGGAATCGACCGGGAGGATGCGGATGTTTTTCTCCGCGGCGCGTGCGGTGATGATTTCACCGGCCATGACGAGGATTTCCTTGGAGGCAATGGCGAGGTCTTTGCCGGCATCAATGGCTGCGAGTGCGGGATGGAGTCCTGCGGTGCCGACGATGGAAATGAGAACGATATCGGCTTGTTCGAGCCGGGCGAGTTCGTTGAGTCCCTCGGCACCGATGTGAATGTTGACCGATGAGGGGAGCAACGCCCGGAGTGCGTCGGCTTTGGTTTCATCGTAGATCGCAACGTTTTGGGCACCGGTTGAGATCGCTTGTTCCGCGAGTAGGTCCACGCTGGAGCTGGCAGCGAGGCCGACGATTTCGATTTCATCTGGCAGTTGTGCTGCGACACGAAGGGTGGACAGGCCGATGGATCCCGTGGAACCCAAGACGACGACCCGACGTTTTTTTCCAAAACTCATACGCAATAGGGAATGACTCCTTTGAGATAGAACCAGAGGGCCGGGGCAGTGAAACAAATGCTGTCGATGAGGTCGAGTCCGCCGCCGATGCCCGGTAACATTTTCCCAGAGTCTTTGGCGTTGAGGGAGCGTTTGACGATACTTTCCGCGAGATCACCTATCACGGCTAACAGGGCGAGGACAAAGCCAAGAATGATAACGTGCTTCCATGAATGCAGAGCGGTGAGTTGATCAGGCATGAGCCAGAACAATCCGCAACCGGCAAGTTGCGCGAAGAACAACGCGCCAGCAAAACCCTCCCAGGTTTTTGCAGGGGAAACTTTGGGGATCATTTTGTGTTTCCCGATCAAAGAGCCTGTGATGTAGGCGCCCATATCGGTAAATTTCGTGACAGCTAACAACCAGAGCAAAACGTAAGCGCCCGGGACAGTCCCTGCGCCGTCGACACCGAAGGAGATGCGGCCGGCGAAGCTAAATAGATAGGCGATGTAAACGAATCCTAGCAAATTGACCGCTACGGCGAGCAGGGCTTCGATGCCTTTGATGGAGTAGCGGAGCTGGAGTGTGAATGCGCCGGTGGCGGCGAGAAAAATGTAAAACGCATCGAGGCCGGGTGGGATGTCTTTAGCGCCGTTGAGCCAAAAGTAAGAGGCGAGGCCGCAATAGCTGAGGGCGAGAAATAACCCGAAGCGTGGGAAGCATTTTACCCCAGCCACGTGAAGCATTTTAAAATACTCTAGGGTGGAAATGATTATCAAAGCGGCCACCAAGCCGACATAGGCGAGCGGTTGCATGCTGATGAAAATAGCAGCGACGATGGCCCAGAGCAAAAGCGTGCTGAATCCCCTGCGGAGGAATACAGCGGATTTACTGGGAGAAGAATTTGAAGGTTTGATTTCCACGGTGCGCAATCATGCAAGACGGGAGGGGAGTGAGAGGCAATCCTTTCCTAAAAAAATCTCACAGAAAAATACGCAACTTTGCCAAAAGGGTTGGGTTACTAGCCGACGTGAGAAATCTGATTACTCATTAAAAAACCAAATAAAAAGTCATGAAAACCAAGACATTAATCATTGTTGCGGCCGCAATCGGTCTCGCAGGAGTCGCTAACGCGGAAGAGCAAAAACGTCCAATACGACCTGATAACCGCGTAGACCGCCCCATGCCGCGGGAAATGCTCGAGAAATTCGATAAAGACGGTGATGGCAAGCTAAACGAAGAAGAGCGTGAGGCGGCAAAAGCAGCCCACAAAGAAAGGGAAGAAGCATTCAAAAAAGAGATGCTTGAAAAATTCGACAAAGACGGTGACGGAGAACTCAGCGAAGAGGAACGCGAAGCCGCCAAAAAAGAGCGCATGGAAAAATACGAAGCTCACAAAAAAGAAATTCTCGCCAAGTATGATGCGGATGGCGACGGCGAGTTAAGTGAGGAAGAAAAAAAGGCAATGATGAAGGACAAGGCCAAGGAGTTCGACAAAGATGGCGATGGCGAACTTAGCGATGAAGAAAAAGAAGAAATGAGGAAAGCAATGAGACCTCATCACGAAAGAAGCGGAGGCCCAGGCGGTCCTGTTGGCCCGGACAAACATAGAAAGCCCCAAGATAAAGAAGAAAAAGAAGCTCCCGCTGTGTTGGGTGAGTGATTTCCCAATCTGATAGAATCTATAAAAAGGCCACCTGTAAAAAGGTGGCCTTTTTTATTATCCAAGGAGCGGCGGCATCCTGCCGCCGAGTGGGTTAGTGATAGTTAGCTAGTAAGATTCACTTAGTGATCTTGCATTCAGTATCATAATCCCCATTCGAGATACTTTTGAGGGTTTCACCGGCCTTAACTTCATCCACGATGCAACCGAACTGCGTCAAAATCATCTCATCTGTTTTTATTGATTTTGAGAGCTTCTCGAATGCGGGCGGGTCGATGCTGTGTAGTGCGCTAAGAGCGTATAATTTGGAGCACGTGCTGCCTTTTTCGAAAAGTGTGGTGAACTTTTCCTTTGCATTGGGAGTCGATAAGAGTGCTTTGAAGGCTGTATCCGATGCTCTTTCTACTTGGCCTCTTGCTGGTCCAAATCCGAAGGTGTCAATTTTCATCAACACCTCGATGGCTTGGGCTTCTGTCATCGCGGGAGCTTGTGGCGTTTCCTCGGCAGATAAAGAAAAGCCGAAGCTGAGAAGGAGGGCGGTTAGAGTTTGGATGAGGGTTTTCATGGAGTGTTGGTTTGATTTGATCGTGTTTAGAGCCTTAAGGAGTGATCGCATGTTTGATCGCTTTGATTGCTACTTCCAATCCAGCGGGCTTTCTTTCTCCCATGGACTGCATTTGGGTTTCGTCGGTAAACCAGTTCACTTTATTACCAGTAATGGTCAGTGCCCCAAAGATGCCGTTGAGAACGGAATATTGTTTATTTCTCTTTTGTAGGAATAGCAGATATTTTTCGCTTTTTGTCGTTGGAAAAATAAACTGGGCTTTGCACATCCTTGGATCTTCATATCCAGAAACGATGATTTGCTCGGGTGTTTCTCCCGTGATGATGGAAGTTACTTTCAAGGTCACCTCTTGGTCGATTCGTTGACCCTCAACTTTCCGATTGTCCTCGGAGATGAATTCAGCGACTACAATACAGTCAGAATGTTCTACGAGAGATTTTAGGGGTAATGGACCCCAATCTGCCGATGCTGACATAGAAATCCATGCGGTGAGAAAGAGGAGGGTGAGTAGTATCTTCATGGGAAAATTTTATTCTTCATTCAAATATCAACAATCATCATTCCATCTTATGTGGGATGGGGATTGATTGAATATGCTGCTAGATTCTTCGGTTTGATTGACGATTGATGAGTGACGAATGTTGATTTTTGATTTGTAGAGAACAGCGCGACTGGAGTCGCGCGGTCCATTTGGAAGGCAGCCGGTCGGAGACCGACTCTCCCATTAATCCTTGATAGAAAACTTCATTTCATCGCTGTTGGCGCGGAGTTCGGGGGCATACATGGCCTCGGCGTGAGTGGGGAGGGCACTGAATTTTCCGGGGATCTCTGCGCGGAGGCGGTAGCTTAAGTTATGGCGACCGCGTGGAAGGTTTTGGACGAAGAGTGACACTTTCTCATCGCGCAATTCCATATAGGCACCGAGGCCGTTGGGATTGTAGCCAGATTGGACATCGACGGGTTCCATGCCGGCAGCTTTCCAATCCTCGAAGACGAGGTATTCGTAATCGTTTTTGCTATCGATCCCGAGGGTGACTTCGATGAGGTCACCGCTCTTGATTTCGTCGCCGGATTTCAATTCGATGCGTTGGTAGATCGAGCGTTTTTGATCCACGGCTTGACCTTTGGAATCGACTGCATCGATGACCTTTTGATCGGGAACGAGTTTGTGGTAGGTGCGATCCACTTTGACTTCGAGTCCGGCCTTGGTGATAAAATCTTCCAAGGTGAAATAGCCGACGTATGCGTTCGCGTAGAGCGGACCTTCGCCTTTTTTACGGAGTTCGATGGTATGTTTACCTGTGGTGAGGATGTCGCCAGCGATGACAGCGGTATTATCGAAGGTGAATAGATTGTCTTTGGTGATCTCGACGGTTTTGAGCGGTTTACCATCGAACAAGACTTCGACGTTGAGGTTTGGATTACCTTCGCCGGAGGCTTTGAGGTAATCGCCAATAGCCTCGATGCAATAAGCGGTGTCGCGGGTGGAGTTCCAGTAACTGCCGTGGCGGCGGTTGTTGATGAGATATTTCACCAAGCCGCGTGTGTCTGGGCTTTTTGGTTCAGCAGCGGCAAGCAGTTTCAAGAACCATGCCTGCGACTCGAACTCGCTACCGTACCAATACCACCAGTAACCATTGTTACCAAGGTCGAGATAGGCGGTTTGGTTTTCAGCATCGGTTTTCAAAAACTGACGGATGTTGCGGATCAGGTCGTCGCGTTTTTCGATGTCTTTGGTGCGATGAAATTCAAGACCCACCAGAGCTTTGGCGTAGACGGGGAGATCAATTTTATCGCGATAAAGGAAACCTAACATTTGTGCGTGATCTCTGCCACCTTCACCGAGGATACGGCGGACGAGGGCGTCACCGGCATCGGCTTTTTGTTTGGTGTTTTCATCACGTTTTTTCCAATGGACGAGGCGATCGACTTCTTTTGCTTCGTATTGAGTAAGCCATGTGAGGCCTTGTTCGATCATATCGGCTGGAACTGCAGCACCGTTGTCGCGGGCGAGGAGTAGGCCGTGCATGACGACTGCTGTGGTGTGCGCGTAAGACTGATGGCCGAAGGCGGAGAACCAGCCCCAACCTCCGTCGGGATTTTGTTGTTCGCGGAGTTTGGCGATGCCCGCGGCTTCCATTTTGGCGACTTCTTTTTCATCCCATACTGGATTCCAATTTGGATGACCCGGTTTCCATTGAGCGGCGCGTTCTTTCGGATCGCCGATTTGTTGTGGGTTGAAGTTCACCTTCTTGTCCTTGATGGCCGCGAGGTCGTGGCCGAGGTCTTTGAGGATGTGATGAACGACGGTGGTGGGCACGAAACGGTTGAGTGTTTGCTCGGTGCAACCGTATGGATAGCTGGAAAGATAGGGCAGGGCATCAATCATCGCGCTGGCGATGCTGGGCGAGTAGTTCAGTGTTAGATTGCTTTCCGCGGGTCGGCGTTCTGCAGGCAGGGTGAATTCGATGGTGGTGGATTTTTCCTCTGGAGAAATCGCGCGGCTGTAGGATTCCGTTTTCATCATGCCGTGGACGTAGACTGGGAATTTCATCTCCATAGCATCTGAGTCATCGGCGGCGATGGCTTTCATGCGGATGGTGACTTCACCTTCGGCGAGTGCTTTGGTGTTCCAATCGATGCGAGTTTCACCCATGGAAGGGATGGAAACACGGCGTTCCGATTCTCCGGTAGCTGTTAGATTCTTGCCATCGAGTTCGAGTGAGACTGTAACGTCTTTAGCTTCTTTGTGGTAGTTGTGAACCACGGCGCTAAGCGTGGCTTCGTCTTTCTCGATGAAGAAGCGGGGTGCTTGGAGACGAATAATCAGGTCTTTGCTGGTGACAATTTCCGCAGAGCCTTCGCCGACGCGGGTGCCTTTGCCCATGGCCCAGGTTTTGATTTTCCAAGTGGTGAGGTTATCTGGCATTTCGATATCGATCGTGGCCTCGCCTTTTTCATTGGTTTCGATGGAACCGACCCATTTGAGAAGATCCGCAAATTCTGACCGAATCATGACTTCGGGAGCGGCGGCGGCACCACCGGCAGCTTCGCCACCAGCGAGTGCTGCATCCGCTTTAAAGGCATCTGCGACCATCATTTTGCCTTCTGCAGCCATCGGTGCGGCTAGCGCGCCACGGGAACTGTCGGAGAAAGACTCCATAGCTAGGACTTCTCCCCCTTCACTTCTCATACTCATGTTATTTGCTTTGCGTCTGTTGAAGCGTCCATTCATATGACCGAAAATCCCTAAGGGCTGCATGAAAACCGTCTTGGGCATTTGGAGATGCTGGCCGTAGAGGGTTTGAGAATGTTGCATGCCAAGGCCGTAGTAGTGGCGTGTCCAATCCCAGAAGAATGGCACGATTTCATCGACATTGGATCCGCCGGAAATGTATTCGAGGGATTTGTCGTAAATGGTAACGACTGCGGAGCCTGGGAAGGGTTTGCCTTCCGAGTCGGTGATTTTGATCGTCAGTGAAGTTTTCTCACGAGGTTTGAGTTTATCTTTGGCGGGGATGACTTCGACGTTCAGCTTGCGTTTTTCTGGAGGTAAAACGATCTCACGCGTGACGGTATGGATCTCTCCATTGGCGACCGTGACAGCCTCGACGAAAAAGTTAGGCATATCCGCGAGGGTGACGGGAATTTTAACGATCTGTGAGTTTTCTTGAATCTGGATGATTTTGGTTTCAGCGACTTTGCCTTGTGAGGGGCGGATGAAGAGCCATACGCGGGAGTTGGGTTGGTTGACGTTGACCAAGAGGTTCACTGTATCGCCGGGGCGGTATTCTTTTTTATCGGGGATGAGTTCGAGATCATTGTAACGGAAATTTCCTTTCACGTCAGCGCCTCTAACAGAAAACACGGTTGCGCCTTCTTGCTTGCGACCTTTTTTATCGGTGAACTCGACAGCGACGCGGTATTGACCTGCTTTGGAAGCTGTGAAGGTCCAGTTTTCGCCTTCGGGGATCCACTTGCCGATTTCTTTTTCCTCAATTTCGCCAGCGGCGTTGAGTTCGGAAGAGTAGAGGATGGCGGTTGCGGTGCCTTCGACTTTGTTACCATCGAGGGTGCGAGCAGCGAAGGTTCCGGTGACTTTGTCGCCGACAGTTGCGTAACCGCGATCAAGCCAAACCGTAACGGCGTAGGGTTCGCGGGCTGCTAGGACCGAGCCGTTGCCGACGATGGTGCGGCGTGAGGCATCGATGACTTCGGCAGTGATCGTGTAGGAGTGATCTTGATCCCCGTGAACGAGTTTGGCGATGGAGCTATCAATGGTGACTTTGACTTTTCCGTCGGGGCCGATGGGGGAGGTTTGTTCGATGACGAGCTCAGGCGCGCCCATGCGATGATTTTCCCACCATGGAGGTGCGGGACGAATGCAACCCCAATCATCCCAACCGGGATACCATGGAGCCTCGGGGTAGCACCACCAGTAACCAGGGCCATAAAGCCAATCCCATGGTCCGGCTGGGAACCAGCGATTGTTAAAAAAGTCACGTTGGACTTTGATTTTCACGGTGGCCTCAGTAACTGGAGCGCCGTGGTAATAGTTTGCTAGAACCGTGACATCGAAACTTTCGCCGAGCGCTACGGGTTCTTTCGGTGCCTCAACTTTCACTTCGTATTCAGGCTTTTTGTATTCCTCGACCCGGAAGTTGAAATTGGTATGAGGAACGCCGCCTGTGACAGTGATGTTGTAAACTCCGAGCGCGGCTTCTTCAGTTAGAGTGAATTCAAACACAGCTCCGCCGAATGCATCGGTGGGGATGCCGTCTTTTTCGAATACGATTTCGTTACGTCCATCGCGGATCTCGATGTCGGCTGTCGTTTTGGCGTAGGTGGAAACATCACCTAGATCGTAGCGGGTTTCAGCGGCCCAGATTTTGAGATGCACTTTCTGACCGGGGCGATAGACGGGCCGGTCTGTGATACCGATGGTTTTTTGAGCGTGGTAATCTGCTAGGTCGCCTTGGTCATACCAATTGAAATGGGTGTCGGAGAGATACGCTCGGCGCTCGCCAGCGCGGGCGATGACGTGCCATTGCATATTATTTTGGGGGTCCTTTTTATGAGGGATGATCAATTTCCCGCTTTCATCGGTCTTCTCGCGGAAATTCTCGGTGATGATGTTATAGCGGGGTTTTCCTTTGGGTTGCTGGATGTATTCAGCGCGGTAACCAAAGAATTCCAGCTCGCCTTGGACGGGAGTTCCGTCTTTGGCATCGACCAAGTAGAAGATTTCTCCCGCGGTTTCTGATCGTTTCAAGATAACGAGATCGCGCACAAAGATTATAACCCATGAGGTGTTGCCGTCATTGAGTTTGGATTCGAGCAAGTAGCAACCGGGGTTGAGTTTTCCGAGGTCGAGATTGGTGGTGACGTCGCGATGCGTGGGATCAGGTGTTAGATTTTCTTTCCATGAGCGAATTTCCTTATCGAGGTAACGTTCGCGATCTCCGTTGATCAGGCGGTTGCCGATGTTAGAGAAAGTGACTTTTTCGTAATTGAGTTCGCCCGGGTTGGACTTTAGGTAGGCGATGATGTCTTGCATCACCAGTTCGTCTTTGACGGTGGAAAGTTTCAGTGACGTTTCCTTGGCGTTGCGGAAAGTATAGGGAACTTTGACTAACTGTGCGGCGGGATAGGTGGGGGTGGGTTCGAAGCGGCTCCAGTTGCCGGTGATTTGTTTTAAGAGTGCGGTGCGCTGGTTAGCGTTTCCTTCACCGTGGAGTTCGATGACTTCTTTGAGGGTCTTTGCCGCTTCAATAAATTGGCTGCGATTAAGGAAAATCTGGACGAGTTGATCACCCGCGGCATCTGAAGGCGAACCTTTACCCGCGCGCATCAAATCACGCAGGCCGGGGATGAATTGGTAATCTTCGCGTAGGGTGAAACGTTTCACTCCGCTGGCAAGGCGGGCGATGGTTTCAGTTTCTTTAAGTGTGGAGGCTTGGAGAATACCGTCGCGTTCCTTGACGTCGGGTTGGCTCCACCATGAGTAGTAGGCCAGTGTGCTGACATCGTAATGATTTTGGCAAAATGTAAGCCATTCAGATTGATTTGAATTCTTTAGTTTGGGATCGATGCGTGAGGTTTCCTGTAAGATCCAGCGCCATCTTTCCCCATCGGATTTAGCGGCTTCCCATGAGGCTGGAACATCGATCCAAGTGGGATTTCCCGCGGCATCAGAGGGTGCGCCTTCGCTGGTGATGACGTCGATATTTTCCGAGTAGTCAGGAGCCTTGGAGATATCTGTTAGAATGAAAAGCCGCCACAGGTAATGCGAGCCGGTGCGGTTGTCTAAGAGCGCCCGCTTGAGTCCACTGAGGACGACGATTTCATCGGCACCGCCTTTTTCGACGGTGCGAAGGGCTTCCATGAAACATTGCAGGGCGCGGACGCGGTCTTGCTCGGCGACTTGGCGATATTCTCCGCGGCCATCAAAATTGCCGCGTTTGAATTTGTTATCGAGAAACTGGCCGTAGTGGCCGTGACCTTGGAGATAAGCATTTCCCGCTGCTTCCATGAACTGCGGATTGTCTTTTTTGCTTACCGTAAGTTCGTTCAGAAGGGGATCGAGTTGATCATGCGTACGGAGATGTCGCTGGGAGTTGATGGCTTTATCGAGGTCATCGCCGGATTCGAGGTCGTTGACTTCTCGGAGAAGTTTGACGTGGATTTCGTAGGCTTCTTTCCAGTTTCCTTGGGTTTCAAGCTCCGTGGCTTGTTTTCTCAACGCGGGGGCATCAGCAGCAAGTGCAAAGCCACAAGTCATCAACAGAAATATCACGTGTTTCATAGGTCTATACTATGAGACACGTGACTCAGTGAAAACTTAGAACTTTTGTTATTTTTTGTCTAAAGGTCTGAAAGTCTAAAGGTCCAAAGTCCATTCATACAGACCGCACCAGCGGTTGCGATTTTGACCTTAGACCTTTAGACCTTCGACTTTTTAACTCTTCAGAGCTTCGATCTCAGTCGCTCTTTGGGGTCGTCTACCCACATGAACAGGGCTTTGATGACATCTTTGAAGTCGTTACGGAGTTCGTGCTTCTCCCGCTGGATCTGGATTTTTTCCTGATTGAGGGCGTCTAGATCGTTTATTGGCTGGGCGACGGCGTCCGATTCTTGGAGGGGGACGTGGGTTTCGATGTTTTCAATGAAGTCTATGACATCCGCATGTAGCTTTGCGACGTGATTGCAGAGACGTGCGGTTTGGATCGAGAGATGATCGGCTTCGGCAGCGAATGCCGTGCCGGCGGTTTTGAGTTTGAGGTCGGCCGCGAGGTCGCGGACTTTTTCGCTGAGATCGATCCAAGAGTGTGAAAGATCCTTGTCCACCTCAGCCAAATTGTTTTTGAGATGATCATTCATAATGGAACAATATGAATGGGTTTTGGGGGGAAATCAAATGGGGTGGTCAGAAATAAGGAGGGCGGACATTTCTGTCCGCCCCCTTGGATGTGTGGACAGAAATGTCCACTCTCCTTATTTGAATTTATTCCTGCGTTCCGTTTTTGATGATTTCTAGGAACGATTGTGGATCGAGGGATGCGCCACCGATGAGTGCCCCGTCGATATCCGGGCAGGCCATGAGTTCGGCGGCGTTATCGGGTTTTACGGAACCGCCGTATTGGATGCGCATTTTCGAGGCGGACTCGGAGCCGTAGAGGTCGGCGATGAGGGAGCGAACGAAGGCGTGGGCTTCTTGGGCTTGCTCGGAGGTGGCGGTGACGCCGGTGCCGATGGCCCAAACAGGTTCGTAAGCGATGATGATGTCAGAGAGGTCTCTTTCGGTAACTTCTTTGAGTCCTTCTGTGACTTGGGTGCGGAGGACGGATTCGAGTTGCCCGGCTTCGCGTTCGGCGAGGGTTTCACCGATGCAGAAGATGGGTTTCAAATTGGCTTGGCGGGCTTTCTTGATCTTGGCGTTGATGACGGAATCGGTTTCGCCATAGATCGCGCGGCGCTCGCTGTGGCCGAGGATGACGTAGTGCACGAAGAATTCGCGGAGCATGAGCACGCTGACCTCGCCGGTGTAGGCACCGGAATCGAACTGCGAGCAGTTCTGTGCGGCGATGCCGATGGAATGTGCGTTTTTCCCCGGGTTGGAGTGGTGGAGGGTATCGGCTAGTTTCGGCAGAGACAGGAAAGGGGGCGCGATGACGATGTCTGCGGAGATGTTGAGTCCTTGGGTTTTGGAAAGGAATGATTTGATGAAGTCCTCGGTTTCGGAGGCTCCTTTGTTCATTTTCCAGTTGGCTGCGAAGATGGGCTTGCGGGACATTTTTCGTTAAAGGTTATTTGTTAGAATGAATCGTTGAAAATCATGCTTCGCTCAGAGCAGCAACGCCTGGGAGGGTTTTTCCTTCGAGGAGTTCGAGGGAAGCGCCGCCTCCGGTGGAGATGAAAGTCATTTTGTCGTCGAGGCCGAACTTGTTGACGGCTGTAACGGAATCTCCGCCGCCGACGATGGTTGTGGCACTGGATTTCGCCATGGCTTCGGCAATGGCGCGGGTGCCTTTGGCGAAAACTTCGATTTCAAAAACGCCGACCGGGCCGTTCCAGATGATGGTTTTGGCTTTGGCGATTTCGGTTTCAAATTCGGCGATCGCCACGTCGCCGATGTCGATGCCTTCCCAGCCTTTTTCGACGCCGCCGCCCTGGCCGTAAACGCCGGAGAGTTTGGTGGCTGCACCGTCTTTGAATTCCTGTGTGACGCGGGTATCGGCAGGCAGTAGGAAATCGACGCCTTTTGCTTTGGCTTTTTCAAGGATGCTAAGTGCGAGCTCGAGTTTGTCGGTTTCGACGCGTGAGTCGCCGGTCTCGAAGCCTTGGGCTTTGCGGAAGGTGTTTGCCATGGCGCCACCGATGAGGAAGGCATCGGCTTTTTCCATGAGGGCAGTGATGACTTGGATTTTATCGGAAACTTTCGAACCGCCCATAATGACGAGGAAAGGACGCTCGGGGTTTTGGAGTTTGACCTCGAGGTATTCGAGTTCGCTCTCGATGAGGAAGCCCATCGCGGAAACCGGAATGAATTTCGTGACTCCCTCGGTGGAAGCGTGAGCGCGGTGGGCGGTGCCGAACGCGTCGTTGACGAAGATTTCCGCGCTGCCTGCTAGATTTTTGGCGAAAGCGGAATCGTTCGCTTCTTCTTCGGCGTGGTAGCGGGTGTTTTCTAAAACGAGAACTTGGCCAGGCTGAAGGTTTTTGCGGAGCTCAGCAGCTTCTGCACCGATGCAATCTGAAGCGAGCGCGACTTCTTGGCCAAGGATTTCACCAAGGCGTTTCGCGGTTGGTGCGAGTGTATATTTTGGATCGGCTTTTCCATCCGGGCGACCCATGTGAGAACAGAGAACCAATTTCGCTCCGCCTTTGAGAAGATGTTTGATTGATGGAACCGCAGCTTGGATGCGGGTGTCGTCGGTGATCTGTCCATCTTTGAGTGGGACGTTGAAATCGACGCGCATGAGGACTTCTTTTGCGGTAACGTCGAGGTTGCGAATGGAAAGCTTAGGCATGGCGGGGAGATGCACTAGGCGGGGGGCAGTGTCAAGACTAGGCAAGTTCTTGGTTCTTAGTTCTTGGTTTGAATATGAGGAAGAGCGAAGCTCAACCAAGAACTAGGAACTAAGAACAAGAAACCCATCTTCACAACCACCGAACTTCCTGCGGCATGTTGACGAATTTTCCGTCGATGCAGAATGGTTTGCCATCGAGAGTGACGCGTGAGTCCTGGTCGAGGCCGGCGATGAGATCCCAGTGGAGGGCGCTTTTGTTGCAGTTTCCGGTTTCGGGATAACCGGAGCCGAAGGCGAGGTGGAAGGAACCACCCATTTTTTCGTCGAAGAGAATCTGTCCGGTGGGGCGGTTGATCGCGCGATTGGTGCCGAAGGCGACTTCGCCGATGCGACGTGCGCCGTCGTCCTGGTCGAGCATGGAGATGAGGAAATCCTCGCCTTCATCTGCGGTGACATCCGTGGCGCGGCCGTTTTTCATAACAACTCTGGCGTTGCGCACGGCATGGCCTTGATAGACGCAGCGTTTGTCGAAGAAGACCACGCCATCGGCTCCGCCGTTCGCGGCATCGAGATTGGGTCCGGAGTAGACTTCGCCATCTGGGAAATTTTTCCGACCCGGGCTGGAGAGCCAGCGAGCTCCAGCGATGTTGACTTTAAGGTCGGTGCCCGCGGGTGTTTGGAAATGGAGTTCGCTGCCGGTCATGAGTTGCTCGGCGAGTTCGCATTGCCAGCGATCCAGTTCTTGCCAGAAGGCCACGGGATTTTCCTGATTGAGCTGGCAGGCGCGAACGACGAATTGGCAGTAATCGCTCAAACTCATTCCGGCGTCTTGGGCGTAGGCGTTGGTTGGGAAAAGGGTCGTGGTCCAGAGCAGGGGTTTGAGCTGGGAATCGATGGATGGATCGTCGGCGACAGCGGCGCGTTGGAAAAAGATTTCTCGGCTGGCTCGGTCCGCGCGTGCGGCGCGTTGGGTGACTTTGGGATCGAATTTATCCAGGGCGCGTAAGTTGTTAGATGCTCCGATGTTGATCGAGGCGTCGATGGTTTCCGTCTCGAATTTCGCAAACGGGCTGGTCCAATCAAGTTGTTGTTCGTTGGCGAGTTCGAAAAAGGCTTCGCCTAAAAATTCGGGTCTGCAATTGACCATGGGCAAACCACCAGCGATCAGGACTTGTCGATAAATCGCCTCAAGCAAGCGCTCGGCACTGGGTTGGGCATTGATGCGGACGATTTTTCCGGGTTGGATATCGGTGGCATGTTTCACGAGCACTTCGGCCCAGCGATCAAGGTGGAGTTGGGTTAACATGCGAATGAACTAAGCGTAAGTTGGGGAATTGTCACGCTTTGGCACACATGGATTTTTTGACCACGGAAAACACAAAATGCACGAAAGTGGTGATATCAAAATCCCAACGGGATTCTGTATCCTAGCCAGGAAGGCAACAAGGGGGATGAACGCTGAAGGCGTTCTGGAGGTGGTTTGCTGGAACCGAGTCTGTGCTCCAAAACCCTTTCAGGGTTTTCAAATCATTCGAATACATACCTAGGGTTGTGCCAACCCTAGGCTGGGTTGCAGAATCCCGTTGGGATTCAAAATCGAATAGAAGCTTGGATTTTCTAGATCAACGCCTCGAACGCGGCTTCGTCCAGGATTTGGACGCCGAGTTCTTTGGCTTTGTCGAGTTTTGAGCCGGCGGCTTCACCGGCCAGGAGGTAGTCGGTTTTTTTCGAGACGGAGCCGGAAACTTTGCCGCCGTTGTTTTCGATCACGGTTTTGAAATGATCGCGATCCAGGGAAAGCGTGCCGGTGATGACGAAGGTTTTTCCGGTGAACGGAAGTTTCGGGGCTTCGGAGGGCTTTGGTGAGAAATTGTTAGACTCGGGATCGATGCCGAGTTCGGCGAAGCGTTGGAGGATGTGATGTCCGGCTTCGGAATGGAAAAACGAGAGGATGGATTCAGCGACTGCGCGGCCGACATCGCCGGTGATCGCGTAGGGCTCAAGGGCGGGGTTTTTCTTTTTCGCGTCGTTGCGGGTATCGTTGAGCAACTCGGTGAGAATTTCCGATTTCGGGATATCTGTTAGATTTTGGTGGAGTCGTGAAAGCTCTTTCGCGGCGGATTCTCCAAGCTGGCGGATGCCCATGGCGAAGAGCCATTTGTTCAGGGGTTTGGCACGGGCGGCTTCAAGTGCGGCGATGACTTTGGCGGCGTTCTTTTCGCCGAAGCGACGTGGCGCATCTTCGGTGCCGAGGTTGAGGTTGGCCAGGGTTTCCTCTGTTAGGGAAAAGAGGTCGAGCGGGCTTTTTGCGTGGCCGTGGCGGACGAGGGCGTCGGCGACGGTTTCGCCCAGACCATCGATGTCGAGGGCTTTGCGAGCGGAGAAGTGTGAGATCGCTGTGGTGGCTTGCGCGGGGCATTCGAAGTTTGTGCAGCGCCATGCGACGAAGCCGTCTTCCTGGGTGATGGGCGCGTGGCAGGAAGGGCATTTTCCGGCGACGAAATTGTAGAGCGAAAAGATCGGCTTCGATGGATCGGGATCGATGACTTTGACGATCGCGGGAATGATTTCACCGGCTTTTTCGACAAGGACTTTGGCCCCGATGTAAATGCCTTTTTTGGTGATCTCGTCCTGGTTGTGGAGGGTGGCGCGGGAAACGGTTGAGCCGGAAATGAGAACGGGATCGAGTTCGGCGACAGGTGTTAGAACGCCGGTGCGGCCGACCTGGATTGAAATATCTTTTAACGTGGTTTCCTGCTGTTCAGGAAGAAATTTGAACGCCGCTGCCCAACGCGGGGCGCGGGAGGTGGCACCGAGTTGTTCGCGTTCGGTACGGTCGATAACTTTGATAACGACCCCATCGGTTGCGTGGTCTATGTCGTGGCGATGGTTGCGGTAGAAAGCGATGCCTGCGAGGAGCTCGTCGTGGTTTTCGGCGATGCGGACAGGTTGATTTCTCGGAATGGAAAATTGATCTAACAGCGCATGGAAATCGGTTTCCGAATCGAGATCGTCGCCATCGTAAGCGCCGAGGCCGTGAGCAAGGAAGGCCAGGGGACGTTGGGCGACAATTTTAGGATCGAGTTGTTTCAATGTTCCGGCGGTGGCGTTGCGAGGATTCGCGAAGGTAGGGAGACCTGCTTCGTCGCGCTCTTCGTTCATGGCCGCGAAGGCGGAGTTGGGCATGAAGATTTCACCGCGGATTTCGAGGATGGAGGGGATTGGGAATTGGATATTGGAAATTGGAAATTGGGTTTCGTCCTTGAGGACTTGCAGGTCGATGGGGATGAGTTCGCCGTCGGAGGATTTGATGAGGTTTCCGGTATGGGCGTCGGCGATGTCGACTCCAGTGATAGGGTGGAGCCAACGGTTGTGGCCGTTGGAGATGTAACCTTGGTCGGTGAACCATTTGGCGACCTCTTCGAGGGTAGGCTCGGTGCCATCGACGTAGGGTTGGGAAATTAAAAATGCAGGACCCTCTTCGCTGGGTAATATGCCGTGGAAGATGATGTCATCTCCGAAAAGACGATTGCATGCGTCAATATTTGCGAGGTATTGCAAACTTCCTTGTGCACCGAAATTCGGCGGGATGGTAAATTTGATAATGCGACCGAGAGACTCGATGTGGAACACCGTATGTTCGGATTGTCCGCCTAATTTTTTCCAGTCGCGTAAGAGTCGATGTATTCCCTGAGTTTCGAGGATTCGACCAGATTGATCTCCCCATTGAAGAATGGATTGGGCTTCACGTCGGATCCGTTCCTGAAAATTGTCTCCATGACTTCCGCTGAGGTCTTTTTCGAGCCTTCGAGCCAAGCTTTGTGCCGTGCTTTCCGCAGAAGCTGTGGGGAGGTGGGCGTTTTCTTTTCGGACGGCATGAGTGGATACATAAGGTAGGATGGATTCTAAGTCAATTCCGCTGGTGGGATAGGAGGTATGGTATTGGGCGGGATCTTCGGCGAGGTTGTTCGGAATGTTAGCTTGTGGAGAGAAGATGATTTCGCGCTCGGGTTGTTGGGCAGCAGAATGCAGCCCCTCCTTGAGGCTTAATGGAATGGTGCGGATGGTGCGGACGTTTTGGGTGACGTCGTCGCCGGTGGTGCCGTCGCCGCGGGTAGCCGCGTATTGGAGGTTGCCGTTTTCGTAATACAACGAGACGGCGACGCCATCGATTTTTGGCTCAAGGGTGACGGCGATGTTTTCGCGACCGAGATTTTTTTGAAGGCGACGGTAGAATGCGATGAGTTCGGCTTCGGGAGTTTCCGAGTCTTTGAGTTCGAACACGTCATCGATGCTCAGCATCGGAACTGGATGGGAAATTTGGGAAAAGCCTTCGAGAGGTTTGGAGCCGACGCGTTGGGTGGGGGAATTGGGATCTGCCAGGTGCGAGTGTTTGTGTTCGAGATCTTCGAGCTCGCGAAACAGCTTGTCGTAATCGGCGTCGGAGATTTCCGGCGTGGCTTGGGTGTAATAGAGATTGTTATGGTAGTCGATGAGTTGACGCAACTCCGCCACGCGCTTTTCGGGCGTAGGGGGGGAAGGGAATAGGTCTAGCTCGTCGGGCATGCAGGGGTGAAACTTCAAACTTTAAACTTCAAATTTCAAGGAAGAGTTGAAGATTGAGACAGAAGACTTGGAGAGGCGAGAAAGAAGAGGTGAGATTGGGAGAGAGAATACAACGACGGGTGCCTCCCAAGTAGAATTCGGGCTTTTATTGCCAATCTGAATGGATTACTCACCAACGAGATGATGCCTGCACTCGCCGCGTTTACATTGTTAACTGGAGGACTGATGTTGGTCACAAAAGCTCGCACAATATTTCCATGTTTCGCAGGTGGTGTTGCGGCTATCATCGCAGGAGGCTTCACACTTGCTCTACCGATCCTCGATTCAATGGGTGCGATTGGATGGGTTTGGTTTTGTGGTTGGGTCATATCCTTACCAATCATTCTGGGTTGCAGCATCGGTTTGTTAGTCATCTTCCAGCGAGATCGAAACGTGCTACCCGCATTGATTCTTTCTGTTCTGGCTCTCGCAACCAGTATTCCACCCGCCGTATCTTACTGGAAGGCAGCGTGATTAGGTATTGTGTACGCTGATTTAATTATACTTGATCAATTTTTTCGCTCACTCTGAGCGGAGGAGCTTGATGATAATGAATATGCCATCCGAAACATCAGACTACACTGAACGACCTCATGAGGTCATAGAAGTTGGAGTTTTAAAGCTAGCCAAGGTTATAAAAAGAGACATGTTTGTGTCATTTGTTTGCATCGCGCTCTTATTATTATTGGATCATTTTTATCTCAGTCACTTAACTGAGTTACTACCAGCGGGAGTAATTCTTCTGTCGATTGTATGGTTTATGGTTCGGGTTTCTCGATTTACGAAGCGGCATGCCATCGACAAGTGTCCAGATTGCGGAACGGAGCTTGAGACTGTATTAAACGGCGACATCAGAGAGTTGGTTTGCCATCAATGCAGAGTGAAATTTTTAAGATACAGGCCCAGTTTGGATTCCGATAAGATTTTTGAGACTTTGCCTCCTTCTCGGCAGGATGAATAATGCGCCGCATTTTCGCTAACTTCGTAGTAGAGGGGGATGTGCAGGTATGAGTTGTGGAATCCTCCGTTCTCTCTGTTTCCTCCTGTTAAAATTCTTCATTTAAAGCATCAGAGCCGCGCGCACCGGAGTTTGAAAAATAGTGTAACTAGAAAATAAGAAGTGGGGACAGGAGGTCCCCGCGACGGACTGGGACTGCAAGTCCCAGCTACGTTGGGGTTTGACGGGGGGCATCAGGAGTTGCAGGTTAGCGGAAGTGACAGCGGTGAATTACAAGATTGGGAATGAGAAGTTGGTCAAGGTGCTGGATAATGCATCGAGTCATCTTCGTGGGTTGTTGGAGAAGCAGGGGCGGTCGGATGGGGCGTTGCGGATTGCGGTGATTGGGGGGGGATGTTCGGGGTTGCAGTATAAGATGGATTTGGTGGATGGTCCTCGGGATAGGGATATTTTGGTTCCTAGCAACGGGGTGAATGTGGTGATCGATCCGAAGAGCGCGTTGTTCGTGAGCGGGAGTGAATTGGATTTTTCGGATGATTTGCAGCAAGGTGGGTTCAAGGTGAGCAATCCGAATGCGGTGGTGACTTGTTCCTGTGGGGAGAGTTTCGCGGCTTAAAACGATTGAAGATTTTTTTTCACCGCGGAGACGCAGAGGTCGCGGAGGGACGCAGAGTTGGGATTTAGAATTTAGAGTTTAAAGTTTAACGAAGTGAGTGCTTTTGAGATATTGGGATTGAGGGTTGGCCTTGTGATTTCTGATGAGGAGATTCGGGAGGCGTTTCGGGTTCGGGCGGCGGTGTTGCATCCGGATTCTGGGGGGGATGAGCAGGAGTTTGCGAAGTTGCAGGCGGCTCGGGATGTTTTGTTGAGTCCGGCGAAGCGGATCAAAGCTTGGTTGTCGGCGCGGGGGATGGAAGCGGATGCGCGGGGTCAGATCGAAGGAGGACTGATGGATTTGTTTCAGAAGGTGTCTGAAGTCGGCGCGGCGTCGGAGATTCTGATTCGGGAAAATGCGGATGCGAAATCGGCTTTGGTTAAGGCGATCGCTGAGGTGAAACTGATCAAGCAACGAGAATCGGTTCAGGAATTGTTAGAAATCGTTGCTGAAGAATTGAAACAGCGGATTGATCGTTTTCAGCAGGTGGAGGAAGGTGGGATCGATCCGGCAACGATGATGCGTGATCTGATTTTCCTGGAGAAATGGCGTGCGACGTTGAAAGGGATTTACGGACGCTTGATGTGAGGAGGGATTAGTTAGCGGATTGAGACGAAGCTGGCGCGTCGGAAGCTCGGGAGTATTCTGAGGTTTTGCTCAGATACATGAGTGTCGCTCCGACGAGGACGAGTGCGAAGATGACGAGCGCGGCAAACAGGACGAAGAGATTGTTTTTCATGGGAGATGGGTTCTTGGTTCAAGGTTTGGTGAGAACGGCGGCAAAAGCTCCGTCGGTGTGGTGATCAATGGGAGTGATTTGGATGGTTTTGCCTAAACGGAGGTTGTGTTCTTTGGCGAAGGCGGCGACGAGTTCGATGTTTTCTGCGTCTTCGATGGAGCAGGTGGAATAGACGATGCGGCCACCGGGTTTGAGGCAGGGGAGGGCGTTGGTGAGAATGGCGGTTTGGATTTCGGTGAGTTGATCGATGTCGGTGGTTTGAAGTCTCCAGCGGACATCGACGCGACGGCGGATCACGCCGGTGTTGGAACAAGGGACATCGAGGAGAATGGCATCGAAGGCTTGGTGGAATTTTTCCGGTGCGGGTTCGCACCAATCATGGACGGAAATTTCATCGGCGGTGATGCCGAGCCGTGCGAGGTTATCACCAAGGCGGGGTATGCGTTTTTCGTTAGAGTCCGTGCAAGTGAGGCCTTTACCGCTGCCTAGGGCGGAGGCGATGAGAAAGGCTTTTCCGCCAGGTGCGGCGCAGGCATCGAGAATTTTTTCGCTAGGTTTGGGTTTGAGTAGTTCGACGCAATGGCGGGTGGCGGGGTCTTGGATGTAGAGGTTGCCTTCAGCAAGAAGTTTGGTAGGAATTTTTCCGTCTAACAAAAAGTAGTCGGGTGCGTGCTCGCAGGGCGTTCCGGGAATTTCGGCATCGGTTGGGATGAGAGGATTGAGTCGGAAAAACGTCTCTGCGGGTTGGTTGTTCCATTCCATGATGGAGAGGGCTTTGGCTTTTCCAAAGGATTTACGCCAGCGGTTGTAGAGCCAATCGGGATGGGAGTGGATGACTGGAGGAGGTAGGTCGTCGAGTTGTTCGAGCAAACGTTTGCGGGCGGTGATGGCTTTGCGCAGGACGGCATTGATGAGTGGGCGGACGCTGGTTTTTCCAGCTTCGACGGTTTCGTTGACGGCGGCGTGATCGGGGATGTTGAGGATGAGAATTTGGCAGAGGCCGACGCGTAAAATATCGCGAGTATCGGCATCGAGTTTTCCTTGGCGGAGTTTGCCTATCCAGTGATCGAGAACGCGGCGGTGACGGAGAACACCGAAGAGGATTGCTTGGAGAAGTCCGCGATCGGATGAGGAAAGCATGCGACGCTGGGCGTGGCGATCGACCAATGTTTCCGCGTAATCGTGGCCTTTGGCCCATGCGCGTAGGGCGGAAACGGCGGCTTGGCGGACGTGGAAGTTTTTAGCAGGCATTATGGGAAACTTTAAATTTTAAACTTTAAACCTCAAGTAAGAGGTCCATGAGTTCTGGGGAGAGGAAGTCTTGTCCGTGGATGATGTGGTCGAGTAGGGGGACTTTTGTTAGGGATTCGATGATGCCTTTGTTGGTGATCATCGGGGTGTCCATTTCATCTTCGAGTTGGTTGAGGATGATGCCTGCACATTTCAGTCCTTTGGCTTGGATCGCGGCGAGGGTGAGGAGGATGTGATTGAGCGCGCCGAGTCGGTTCGCGGCGACGAGGATGACAGGGAGGTTGAGGTCTTTGGCGAGGTCTGAAACGAAATAGGTTTCCGTGATCGGCACTTCCCAACCGCCTGCGCCTTCGACGATGACGGGATCGTATTTTTCCGAGATCATTTGGTAAGAGGCGAGGATCTCGGCGGGATTGATGGTTTTGTTTTCTAACAGGGCCGCGACGTGTGGTGCGACTCCGGATGAGAAATGGAGCGGGTTGACTTCATCGAGCGGGAGGTTTCCGGAAGCGGCTGCGAGGATGGTAGCGTCATCGCGATCGCCGCAGGAAATGGGTTTGAAGCCGACCGCATATTTTCCCTCGGCGCGAAGCGACTCGACCAGGAGCTTGGTGATGTAGGTTTTGCCGACGCCGGTATCTGTGCCTGTTATAAAGAAATTCACAAGGTATGTAGGGTTTAGCCGAAGGTTTTTAGGAAACCGACTTCGAGCGCGAGTGGTTCGGAGGCGTTGGTTTCGAGGGTTTGGCGGAGGCGTTCTAATGACTCCAGGCGTTGGCTGATTTTGAGAATGCTCTCGGAATCGGCGATGGTTTTGAGGAGAGGGGCGGAGTCGGGAAAATCCAGGCCACCGGCGTTGTTTTTGATGCGGATGATATCGGCGAGCCAGGCGAGGATGACATCGAGGTAGCGGCCGCGAGCTTCGAGGTAATCGGCTTGGGCGGCGGCATCATGGAAATCCTCGCGGGTTTTTAACCAGGTGCCATCTGTGGCGTCTTTGTATGCGGCGGATTCTTCTTTGGCGGCGGCTTTGGCGGCGGCTTCGACTTCGGATTTTTTTTCCGCGAGGAAATCGGTGAACACGGCCTTGAGGTGAAGAGCGGCGATGGGATTTCCGAAACCTTTTTTAGCGACTTGGTTGAGCGCGGCGACGAGTTCCTCGCCGCCATCGAGATCGAGGCTGCGACCTCCGAGGAGGTTTACCTGAACGCAACGAGAGAGAATGGTGGGCAACAAGCGCTGGGGCTTGGTGGTTAGAAGCATGAGGAGCGTGCGATCTGGCGGTTCTTCCAAGGTTTTCAGGAAAGCGTTCTCAGCTTTTTCGTTCATGCGATCCGCATCGACGATGACGCCGACTTTGGTTTCACCGGAGGGCGCGGCGAGTTGGAGGGTGTGTTCGAGGTTACGGATGTCATCGACGGAGATCTGACGGCTTTTCGAGCGAGGGCGGAGAATACGAACCCATCCGTTTTCTTGGTCATCAAGCGGGAGGATTTTTTCTTCGGTTGGTTCTCCGAAGAGATCCATGCCGCCGCTGTCTGATGATTTGTTAACGAGCGAAATAAGGCGGGAGGCGAGTTGTTCTTTGCCGCTGCCGAGAGCTCCGGTGATCAAGAAAGCGTGCGCGAGCCGTTGGCGCTCGTGGGCGGATTTGATGAGTTCAAAGGATTTCTCGGCGGTATGGGACACGGGCTGAAGATGAGAGAAGGCTGAAAAGGTTGCAAGCTGTGATCTGCGTGGAAAAAATTTCCTGATAGTTTCCTGAAATTTTCTTTGCGCAAATGCCTGACTGCGATAGCCTCGGCTTCTACTGCTGTGTTCGACTGTTTTGGAAGCATGCCCGGACCGATGTATTAAAATACGGGATCATTATCCGATTGGCCATTGTCATGCCTTCTTAGGAAGACATGCAACCCTTTGGACGAACCCACTTGTTGAGCAAACGGAACGTGGCTCATAGCTCCAAGGACGGCACAGCGGTTTTCTTTTTCTTCCAGGACTTGAATTTTTCAGTTCCGTGTTCACGTTTGAGATCACATGAAAGTTTTCCTCACCGTCATCTGCATCCATTTGATAGGCCTGTGCTTCTTGGCCGTTCCTTCCTTGGCAGAGCCTGCGGCAAGCGGAGCGGATAAATGGATTCTGGATCTTGCCTCGGAAACGTTCCAAGTGCGCGAGAAGGCTTCTCAGGAGTTGTGGAAACTAGGGGATGCCGCGATGCCAGCGCTGCGTGAGGCGGTTTTATCGAACGATCCGGAAGTGGCGATGAGAGCCAAGGAGGCCATAGACAAGGTGGAGCTGAGGCTCACACAAGACACGCCGGCAAGCATTTTGGCGTTGATCAATGCATACCGAAAAGCGCCATCCAGACAGAAACTGAATCTTTTGAATTCCCTGAAGGATGAGAAGGCGTATTTCCAATTGTTAAAGCTCTACTCGATGGAGAGTAAGGAAGAGCAAAGTGAATTGGCCTCGGTGGTTCAGGATGTGGCGGTGTTCGCTGCGCGGGAGGCAATTTTGGCAGATGATTTGAATCAGGCGATAGAGTTGTTGCGCATGGCTCCCCCCAATCACAGCGAGCTGATGGCGCTGGCCAGTTTGTATCGGAACATGGGGCAGTTGGATCAACAACTTACGAAACTCAATCCCCCGCAGACGGTGAAGCCAGAGCTATGGAAAGGTTATTTATTGAGAGCCAAGGGCGATCTTGATGAAGCGATTGCGAATGCAGAGCAAACGAAGCAAGCCCAGTTGTTAGCCGGACTCAAAGTGCTCAAAGGAGATCCTATTCTGTGGTTGGAGCAAAACAATGCTCCGGGTCATCGTCCGCAAAGCCCGCAGCGCGCGCAACAGGCATACATTGATATTGCTTTGAAGCGTTGGCGTGGTGAGGAAGTGAAGAATAAAGATTTTGATCCACTCGTAAAATCCCTAATGGCTAGCAGTCGTTTACAAAGAAACCTGGCGATGGGCTCATTGGTTTCACTGGGTAAATTTTCAATGGTGGAAAAAGCCCAGAATAAAGAAAACCCCACGTTGAGTTATCTTCATTACCTTTCCCGAGAGGAAATTGATAAGTCGTTAGAGGTTCTTGGAATGGATCCGACGAATCCAGATTACAAGAAGTGGGTGAAGACGCAATTCGACCAGATTAAAAATGGTGAATACTCGGAGGTGGTCCTTACGAATCTATCGTTAATGGCCGCTTTCATGGAAAAAAGAGGTTTAGAAAAAGAACTCGAAGAAGCTTACAGCAAGCCACTCTTGGATCTTCAAAAGGACGAGTCCGAGATTTATTGGCAAATGATCACAACCCTTTTCAATGGTGAAATGGGGGCTCCACATTTCACCATTCAACATGTCTCAAAGTGGGCAGGAGAAGACCAAGATCGTTGGGGCGAGGTATTTTCCTCCGCACTGGGTGAAGATGAGGGGGTGATGGAATGGTTAGCTTGGATTCGGGAAATCGATCCAAAGATGAAAGATCGCGAGGCACTTGAGGTCATGTTAGCGATATTTAAAATTACCAATAACCCGGGGAAATTACGTGAGACATGGATGAATCGGGTGTGGAAAGTTGTGCAGAACGAGAAGGATGAAGATCTGAAAGCAACGCTCGTTACGCGCATCATGAGACTCTGCATCCAGCAACAAGACGTGCAGAACACGCTGAAAGCATGGGACATGCAGGGGCCAGAACAACGCACCGAAGCTCAGTGGGGATCGATTGATATGTATCTAACAGCCGCAGATCGCTGGGAAGATGCTGCGAAAACGTTGTTGGATATGACTGAGGGGAAAAAGCATGTATCTCCCGAGATTCACGCACATTTAGCTGCGACTCTGCGCCGTGGAGGAATGCCAGAAAAAGCACAAGTGCATGATGAAATGGCAGATAAGCTGGCGTTAGGATCGGCCGCTAGTTCCATGCGGATCGGTGGATATTATGTTTACTCAGGTGATTTCGAACGTGCGGATATGTGGTTCCGGCGTGCGGTGATAGAGGCAGATCCGACGGATGGTGAGTTTCTGACTGCGTTGGAAAAATGCGCTGAAAAACATGTTCGTAGCAGAAACTGGAAGTTGGCTGCGTCTTGTCATGAAGTAATCGTCCATATCTATGCGAGCCAACAATACCGCGAGAGTTCGCTATCAGAAATTTCCAAAGCCAGAATGAATGCGGACCTCGCTCGGGCGATGTCTATTTTACCTCAGAACAAAGAACGTGCGCTGCAAACGTTGAAAACGATCCATCAAGATTTCATGCCTGATGGAGTTCTAGCAGATGATTTTTTCCCTGCTCTGAGGGAGGCGGGATTGAACAAGGAATTGGACGAGTGGTTTGGGCAGTCATGGGATTTTATCGTAGGAGTGATTAAAAAATATCCTCAATCCCACAACTCCCGAAACACCGCTGCATGGTTTGCTTCGCGTGCCGGCATCAAACTCGCGGAAGCAGAGAAATACCTTACAGAAGCAATCAACGTGTCGCCTGAACAAGCAGCCTATTTGGATACCATGGCGGAAGTGAAATTTGCCCAAGGAGACCGTAAGGCTGCGTTGGAGTGGTCCAGGCG
This sequence comes from Verrucomicrobiota bacterium, assembly GCA_040384845.1. Taxonomy (GTDB): domain Bacteria; phylum Verrucomicrobiota; class Verrucomicrobiia; order Verrucomicrobiales; family Akkermansiaceae; genus Luteolibacter. The sequence continues at coordinate 112,489 of JAZKIL010000003.1, forward strand.
CTCGGTTTGTTTTGCCCCGTTTGAGGATATGATTCGTTTTCAACATGAGCGATTTAGAACCGCGCCGTTACCAAAGAATTAAAACTTCCCGATGTTTTGGGTTGTCTGAAAGGTTGAATCACGAACAACTAGTCTGCGATGAGCGAGACACAAACCGCAGAACCGATCCGAATTTTATTTCTTGGCGATATTGTAGGTGAGCCGGGTCGCCAGGCTGTGATCCAAAATTTAGCGGAGATTCGCGCAAAGCATCAGATCGATTTTGTGATCGTGAATGGTGAGAACTCAGCGGGCGGGAAGGGGATCACTCCGAAAATTAGTATCGACCTACTGCGGGCGGGTGCAGCGGTGATTACCACGGGAGATCATGTTTGGGATCAACAAGAGATTGTGGATTATTTTCCGGGCGAGCCAAGGTTGCTCCGGCCCATCAATTATCCGGAGGGCACTCCGGGAAATGGCAGCGTTGTGTTGGAAACCGGGAAATGCAAAGTCGGAGTCATCCAAGCTCAAGGCCGGAGTTTCATTCAGCCGCCTTTGGATAATCCGTTCATCGCGGTGGAAAATGAAATGGAGCGCTTAAAAGAGCAGGGAGTGAATGTCATCGTTTTGGATTTCCATGCGGAGACGACCTCCGAGAAAATTGCGATGGGCAGGATGTTAGATGGGAAAGCGACTTTAGTAGTCGGCACTCATACTCATGTGCAAACGGCGGATGAAACGATTTTCCCCGGCGGAACTGGATATCTAACAGATGCTGGAATGTGCGGGCCAGAGGAATCGGTGCTCGGGCGTTGCGTGGAATCTGTGGTCTGGCGTTTTAAAACCGGAATGCCGACGCGTTTTCCTATCGCGAAAGGTGCGGTGAAAATGTGTGGCGTGATCGTGGCCGCAGATGCAACAACAGGCAGATGTCTCGAGATCGAGAGGTTTGCGCTAACCGTAGAGTGAGAAAAAAACGGATCAGCCTCCGATTTCGGTGCGGCCTGTTAGCTGAGCGCCTTCTTCCATGGAGAACACCTTGGATTTGATGTCGCCCGTGATTTTGGACTTATCTTTCAGTTCGCAACGGTGAGATGTGATTTTACCTTCGATCTTGCCGAACACTTTAACTTCGCCGGCAGTGATGTCGCCTTTGATTTGAGCATTCTCGCCGATGGTGACTTTGCCTTTGTCTGAAGTGATTTCACCTTCGACTTTTCCATCAATGATCATGTCATTCGAAAAACGAATGGAGCCGATGATTTCAATTCCGGTGGAGAGGACGTTGGTAGCATTTGACATAGCGGTGAGAAAGGAAGCAGATGCTTGCTTCGATGGCAACTGGAAAGAATTCTGATTAAAGGTGGAAAATACTGCTGCACATTTCAAAATTATGAGATAGGGGTAGCTTCATCACGTTGAAATCTTATGCCACGAGTTACCATTACCCTCCCCGATAAAAGCCCCCAGCCTTATCGTTTTGATCTAAAAAGAGAAATTGTAACCATAGGCCGCGGCCAAGATAACGATATCGTCGCCGGTTGCGGCTCGGTTTCTGGAAAACATTCGGAAATGCATCGCGTAAAGGGTGGCTACCAGTTGATCGATGTCGGTTCGACCAACGGCATCAAGATTGACGGGATTCGTCATCAAACCGTGGTATTGCACACGGGAATGGTCGTAAAACTTGGAGACGTAGAATTCGGATTTAGCCTCAGTGAGGAAGAGCTGGATGTCTTGGCCTTAGAGTCGGAGCCTACAAAACCGGTAATTAAAGAAGAGGACACGGACGAAGAGGACACTGACGAAGAAGATATCGATGAAGTGGTGATTCCCGAGAAGCCGATTGCAAAAGAAGTTGAGAAAGTAGAGATCAACGATGATCTCGACAAGCTCCCTGAGTTGCCTCCGGTTCGCTTAAATAAGCGTAAAGAGAAAGAAGCTGAATTGGCTGAACAGGAGAAAAAAGCCAAACAGGAGGAGAGGGCTAAGAAAGAAGAGCGCGCGAGGAAAGAAGACCGCGCGGATAAAGAAGAGAAGTCCGAAAAGCGTGAGAGATCTGAGAGACCCGCAAGACCGGAAAGAGATGAATACTCTGAGTCCAAAGCGGTAACCATCGGTTCTGGCTTTATCCTGCTGGTCTTAATTGCCGCAGCGGGCGCGTTTTTCTATGGAGCAAGCACCCGTCATGAAAAGGACACCGGAGAGAATTTACTCAAAGGAATCGTCAATAAAGAGGATGTCAAAGAAGATGCGCCAACGGATGTCGAAGACAAACCCGATGGCGGCTCTGAGTGAAAACTCTTATTAAACGTTGAAGCGGAACTCGATCACATCGCCGTCTTTAACGACGTATTCTTTGCCTTCGATGCGGACTTTCCCTGCGGTTTTCGCTGCGGTTTTCGTCCCAGCGGCGACGAGATCGTCATAGTGAACAATTTCTGCGGCGATGAATCCGCGTTCGAAATCGGTATGAATCACTCCAGCGGCTGCAGGAGCTTTGTCACCTTGAGTGATGGTCCATGCGCGGGTTTCCTGAACACCAGTGGTGAGATAAGTGCGAAGACCGAGCAGATGATAAACTCCGCGGATCAGGCTGGAAACACCGGAATCTTTCACGCCCATATCGGCTAGGAATTCAGCGGCTTCTTCGTGAGAAAGATCGGAAAGCTCTTCTTCGATTCGCGCAGAGATCACAACCGCTTCTGCGCCGGAATGCTCGGCTGCGAATTTTCGAACTTTAGCGACTTCGGAATGCGAGTCAGGATTTTCAACGGCGGATGCCAGTTCGTCTTCAGCAACGTTGCAGGCATAAATCGTGCGCTTGGAAGAGAGGAGGAAAAATCCTTTCACAATCTCGAGGTCGTCTTCCGAGAAATCGATGGTTAAAGCAGGTTTGCCCTGATCGAGGTGAGGCATAATGATGTCGATGAGCTCGACTTCTTTTTTCGACTCCTTATCGCCGCCTTTGGCTTTTTTCTCACGGGTGTGACGGCGTTTTTCAAGAGCACTCATATCAGCGAGGATCAGCTCGGCGTTGATGATCTCAATGTCACGGATCGGGTCAACGGAGCCGAGTTCGTGGATGATGTCATCGTTTTGGAAACAACGCACGACCTGGACGATCGCATCGGTCTCGCGGATGTTGGCGAGGAATTTGTTGCCGAGTCCGGCACCTTCGGAAGCACCGGCGACGAGGCCGGCGATATCGACGAACTCGATCGCGGTTGGGACGAGTTTCTGAGATCCGGAGATTTTGGAAAGCACGGCGAGTCGTTCGTCAGGAACCATCACGATGCCGACGTTGGGGTCGATCGTGCAGAACGGATAGTTCGCCGCCTCCGCCTTACGAGTGCGTGTGACCGCGTTAAAAAGGGTGGATTTTCCGACGTTTGGTAGACCTACAATTCCAGCTTTGAGCATATGGCGCGGAGATTGCGCAGCTTAGGAGCCTTGGGCGAGAGAAATTTTGCAAACGTCAAATTCTTTTAGAATAGGAGCTTTCAAGGGGGGTAAAAAGAATTTAGAAAATTCTCAAGATTTCCCGATTGACAGGTAGCAACCCGCTGCCTAGTTTTCGCGCCCCTTCGTTGGGGGCGGTCTCAGCCCCTTAAGAAGTTTCCTCTATTACATCGAAATGAAAACATTTTCCGCCAAGCCACACGAAGTCGAACGCAAATGGTATGTGATCGACGCCAAAGGCAAAGTTCTCGGCCAAGTCGCCGTTGAAGCTGCACGTTTACTGCGTGGCAAGAACAAGCCAATTTTCACCACTCACGTTGACACGGGCGATTTCGTCGTCGTGGTCAATGCAGATCAATGCGTGCTGAGTGGAAATAAAGAGACTGAAAAGATCTACACCCGTTTCACCGGTTACGTGGGCGGCAAAAAAGTCGAAACTCCTCACAAACTCCGTGAACGCCGTCCAACCATGATGGTTGAGCGTGCAGTTTGGGGAATGATCCCTAAAACCCGTCTCGGTCGTGCACAATTCGGCAAACTGAAAGTTTACGCCGGTCCATCCCACCCACACGAAGCACAGCAACCCGTTGCTCACGAAGTTCGCTAACTTTTTTTTCCATATTATTATGCCTGCTACTGTCACTCATAGTTCCACCGGACGCCGTAAAACCGCTGTTGCCCACGCACGGGTTACCGAAGGTTCCGGAGAAATGACCATCAACGGTCTCACTTTCGAAGAATACTTCCCAACGATTGATCTTCAAAACGCCGTCATCGCCCCTTTCCAAGTGGTCAATATGGTCAACAAATTTGACGTCCAAGTCGTCGTCAAAGGCGGTGGCAAGAACGCCCAAGCGATCGCGATCCGCCATGCGATTTCCCGCGCTCTTACCAAAGTCGATCCAGCCAATCGCGGTTTGGTTAAGCCACAAGGTTTCCTCACACGTGACCCACGTATGAAAGAGCGCAAGAAGCCAGGTCAACCAGGTGCTCGCGCCCGCTTCCAGTTCTCGAAACGCTAATTTGCCTTTCAGTTCAGTTTTACAAAAAGCCGCATCCCACGATGCGGCTTTTTTGTTTTTGACCCTGAAACTCTCTGCGCAACTTTCAAAACGGGGCGGGGTTTTGGACAAATCTTATGAAAACGTCTTTTTTAATTCCGGGTGCCGCGCTGGCGATAGGTTTGGGTGTGGGTTTTGGGATTGGCAAATCAGGTGACGCCAGCGAATCCGAGACCGCAGCCATTGAGGCATCCATGCGGACAAGTAAATCCGATCGTGGCGGCATGGATTCGTCTCGCGGTTCCAAGAATGAAAAGAAAGCCCGGAGCCTTGACGAAATTTATCGTCAACCCGGCCAGAGCAACCGGGTGCAATCATTGTTAGATTTTTACTCCAACCTAGGACCCGGGGAGTTTTCTGCAGAGGCCGATAAACTCGAAGCATTGCCTTTTAATGAGCGCATCCTCGCTGGAGTTTTACTGTTCGGAAAATGGGCGGAAGTGGATCCGACCGCAGCGATGGCTTACACAGATACCATGGGATTTGGCGGAGCTCTTGTTAGGCCGACCGTTTTACAAGGTTGGGCAAGCACAGATCCGGTGAACGCCGCAAAATATTACTCAGAAAATCCCGCTCAGTTTGCGATGATGAACATGATGGGTGGCGGACGCGGTGGCATGGGCGCTCAAGGTCCTGCTGAAATCATCGCGGGGGAATGGGCGAAACAAGATCCTACTGCCGCAATGGCCTGGGCGTCTGCTTTGCCTAACAATAGCTCCGGCGCAATGAGCACCGTGATATCCGAAGTGGCGAAATCGGATCCAATGAAGGCCGCAACGATGGCCGGCGGAATGCCCGAGGATGCTCGTGGTCAAGCATACGAAAGCATCGCCAAACAATGGGCGCAGAAAGATTTCAGTGAAGCTGCATCATGGGTGGCGGGACTTCCTGAAGGCGAACGTGTAGGCGCGATGTCCGCAGCGATCGAAGGGCTTGCCATAAGCAACCCGGCACTTGCTGCCACAGAGCTTGGCAAAATGACCGATCTCGAAGCGCGTGCTGATGTGGCACCCATTGTCGCGAAAAATTACGCAAGGACTGACGTGCAGGGTTCGATAACTTGGTTGAACACGCTCGATGATGAGGCGAAGCGCGAATCAATGCGCGAAGTGATGCCGATCTGGGCAGCCTCGGATTCGGCTGCGGCGTTAAATTTCATAAAGTCACAAACCGCACCTGAGGTTAAAGATCGTGCCGCAGAGAGTTATATTTGGAGCAACCGCAGCACACCGCCAGCTCAGCTCGTCGAAGTTGCAGGTATGATTAGCGATGAAGGTAACCGGAGCAGGGCATCAGGAGTTGTCGCTGCTCGTTGGATGCAAGAGGATAAAGCCGCCGCGACGGATTATATCAACTCCACTCAATCGATTCCTGCAGAAATGAAAGAGCGTCTGTTGAATGGTCAGTCGATGTGGGGAAATGGTCGCAGCCGTGGGCGCTGATGTGACTAAATTATTGGAATTTTGAAATAGCCATCTGTTTTCCGTTATCCTAAAAACAAGGTCAATATGAGTGCAGGTATAATTATTGTTATTGTCGTCGTTGGATTGCTAGCGGTCATCGGCATTTTCGTCATGGGTGTTTACAACGGTCTAGTTAGACTGCGGAACATGTATAAAAATGCCTTCTCGCAGATCGATGTGCAGTTGAAACGCCGCTATGATTTGATTCCAAACTTGGTCGAGACCGCGAAAGCTTATATGGGTCACGAACGTCAAACGCTTGAGGCAGTGATCGCAGCAAGAAATGTGGCTTCTGATGCGCGCGTCGCTGCTGCAGCGAATCCGGGCAATCCTGCAGCACTGAGCCAACTCGGCCAAGCTGAGGCTGGACTTGGTGGAATGCTGGGCCGCTTGTTCGCGGTGTCTGAGGCATATCCCGATCTCAAAGCGAATCAGAACATGATGCAGCTTACCGAGGAGTTGACGACTACGGAAAACAAAGTCGCCTTCTCGCGCCAAGCTTACAACGACTCGGTACTTGCGTTTAATAACAAGCGTGAGGTTTTTCCTAACAACATCATCGCGGGGATGTTTTCTTTCCAAGAAGCCGCGTTGTTCGAGATTGAAGCGGCAGCCGAGCGTGTGGCTCCTAAGGTTCAATTCTGAACTCCGTCCCCCATCTCACATCGATGAACTTTTTCGAGGCACAAGAACGTGCTAGAAAATCGAGCCGCCTGCTGGTTTGGTGGTTCGCTTTAGCTGTGCTCGGTGTGATCCTGGTGATGTATGTTCTCGCCACCGTATCTATGCACTATGGTGCAGGCTATACGGATAGTTCTAATCTAACAACTCAAACGCCGGTTCTGAGCTGGTGGAATCCTGAGCTCTTTTTAATCATCGCAGGTGTGGTGGGGACTGTGATTGTTGTTGGCAGCGTTTCTAAAACCTCACAACTTTCTGCGGGTGGAAAAGTCGTTGCGGAAAGTCTTGGAGGCAGGCCGGTTGAGCAGAATACCAGAGATCATTACGAGCGACGTCTGTTGAATGTCGTGGAGGAAATGTCGATTGCTTCCGGCGTGCCGATTCCCGAGGTGTGGATCATGGATGATGAACCCGGGATCAACGCATTTGCCGCGGGAACAGATCCGGCGAATGCGGTGATTGGAGTGACGCGCGGAACGTTGGAACGGTTGGATCGTGCGGAGCTCCAAGGAGTGGTCGCGCATGAGTTCAGTCACATTCTAAACGGCGACATGAAACTCAACATGCGCCTGATGGGATGGATTTTCGGCTTGGTGATGCTCTCGATGTTGGGACGCGTCATTTTTCAATCGGTTCGGCATTTCCGCGGTTCGCGGGACTCAAAAGTTGGGGGGCTGATTTTGGCGCTAATCCTGGCGGGATTGGCGGTGTGGCTGGTGGGATCGGTCGGGGTTCTTTTCGCGCGGATGATTCAAGCAGCGATCTCGCGGCAACGTGAGTTTTTGGCAGATGCCTCGGCGGTGCAATTCACCCGATTGCCGGACGGAATTGCGGGAGCATTGAAAAAAATCGGCGGTTTTTCCGAGCACGGTCGCATTCTGGCTCCTGCGGCCACCGAAGCGCGGCATATGTTTTTTGCGGGCAGTAGTTTAAATTCTGTTATGGCGACGCACCCATCTCTGGATCAACGCATCAAAGCGATCGATCCGAATTGGAATGGAAAAATGTTAGAGGCGCAGATTTTAGAAAGTGATCAGGAGTTCAACGGCACGATGGGCTTCGCAGGGGAGGTTCAACAAATCGCTGCGAGAGATCGTCCCGAGATTTTCGGAAACGATACGCGCATGGATAGTCATGTGGGTGAATTGATCCGAAGTGGTCTTGTCTTAGAACAGGATGGGCAAGAATTTTCCAAAGATCAGGCGAAGTCTTTATTGTTAGGTTTGCTAGTAGCGGCTAACCAAGAAGGTTTTCAACTAGCCGGAAAAATTCTCCGGATGCGTGGGTTTGATGAGCTAAATATCGGCTCGGTCATGGGTTGGAGTGAAAAATTGGCGCACAAAAGCTCGATTGAAAAATTGGCCATGGTCGATCTCTCGCTGGTTTGGTTGCGGAGAATGGATGCGCAGGAGGCGCGCGATTTCATCAGTTTAACCCAAGAGCTCACCGAGGCGGACGGGCAAGTGGAGATGTTCGAGTTCATGTTGCAACAAGTGATCCGCAGGCATGTGGAAATTGGGACGGGCATGGTTCCCGTTCCGCCGATTAAATTCCATAAGCTCGCCGAGATTGAAGCTGAGATGATGAATCTTCTATCGGCTTTCGGAAGAGTTTCCGGCGGGGAAGGGGTATTAGGCAAAGCTTTCCAAGAATATCGTGAACATACGGGCCGCGAGCCGTATCAAACTGAGGTTGGTCTCGGACATGTGGCGGAAGCGTTAAGTAAAATGGATGCTTCGACACCTTTAGTGAAACAGCAGGTTCTGCGCCTTTGTTCGTTGGTGGTGATGGATGATGGCAAGGTCGATGATTTGGAAATGGAACTGTTACGTGCCACAGCTGAAGCCATGGGCGCACCGATTCCTCCCATGGTCCGCATGGTAGCCTGATGAAGATCCGTTCTTGCGTTTAGGCACTTTCGCTGGAAACTTCCCGCCGTGGAAGAAACTCGCAAGCCATGGTGGCGATACATTTATCTGTTGGGATTTGATGCCCCGCTGATCGCGGTATTATGGCTATTCATTTTTGCGAAGACATGGCGCGTGAACTATCTCCCATGGCAAGCATACGTCGCGCTGGGCTTGATGGTTTGGGCGTTACGGATTACCGCTAAACTTTTGCGAAGTGCAATGCTCCCGAACCTGAAAGATCCGCTGCAAGAAATACGCACTTGGCTGGTACGCTCTGCGGTTAGTGCAGGAGTTCTTTCAATAGTCTTAATCGTCGTAGTGTTTCCGGTATCGATTTATCTTCGGCTGTTATTATTGGGATTGTTTGTGATCGGGTATTTTGCGATCGCAAATTTTTCCCCGGCTCCAGAGGGAAAAATATCATACGCTAAGCATATCATCGCGGGGGTGGCCATGGCCTTTGGGATTACCACCATAGCCCATGTTTATTTGCCAAGCTTGACGAGTGATGAGCTTTTTAAATCCCAAGAACTCATTTCCTTCGGCTTGCTGTGCATCATTGCTTCGACAGCAGTGGATCATTGGGTGCTGGCCAAAAATCATGAAGGAAGCCGCTATTCCGATGATTGGCAGATCGCCTTGCCGCTAACTTTGTTGGGAGCTTTTGCGTTGGTTTTTGCGGTCCAGGCAGAATCCCAGACCACGCGTCCGTTTTTTTACTGCATACTTACGGCAGCAGCATTGCTTCAGGTTTTGAATCGCACCTTTTATCGGTTTCAAATCAGCGATATCAAAATTCTTACCAGTGCGTGTTTCTTGGTGCCGGGTCTGATTTTTCAGGCTTACCAAATGAGCCTTTGAATTCCCGTTTACAAGTAATTGGCCGATTGACAGCAAAGCTTCTCCTGATAGCCTGCGACCCCGCGCCGGGGACATCCAGGACTTACTGGTCTTATCACTTTCTCACGGTGCGCCATCCAACCAGATAATAACAATACGATGCCAACTAAGAAGAAGCCTGTGAAACCGGCCGCGAAGAAATCCGCAGCAAAGAAATCCTCCGTCAAAGAAACCAAATACGTTTACACTTGGGGCGCAGGTAAAGCCGATGGACACGGCAAAATGAAAGAGCTCCTCGGAGGTAAAGGTGCAAACCTTGCAGAGATGACCTTGATCGGTCTTCCGGTTCCAGCAGGTTTCACCATTACTACCGAAGTCTGCACCTACTACTACGATCACAAAAAAACCTATCCGAAAGTTCTGCGTTCGCAGATGGAAGCAGGTGTGGCCAACATGGAAAAAATCATGGGCTACAAATTCGGAGACGACAAAGGTTTCCCACTTCTTCTAGCAGTTCGCTCCGGCGCACGCGACTCGATGCCTGGTATGATGGACACCGTCCTCAACCTCGGCCTTAACGACAAGACCGTTGAAGCACTTTCCAAAGCCACCAAAAACGAGCGTTTCGCATGGGACTGCTATCGCCGCTTCATCCAGATGTATGGTGACGTCGTTCTCGGCGTGCAGAAACTTCCAAACGAAGATCACGAGCCATTCGAGCACGCGATCGAATCCTACAAGCACAAGAAGTATGGAAAAGACATCGTCGATTCCGAACTCACCGCTGAGGACAACAAAGCCATGGTGGCACTTTTCAAAAAACTCGTCCTGGAGCGAACCGGCAAAGGTTTCCCGGAAAATCCATGGGAGCAGCTCGAAGGAGCAGCGGGTGCTGTGTTCAGCTCATGGATGAATGACCGCGCGATTGTTTATCGCCGCAAATACGGTATCCCAGCCGCATGGGGCACCGCCGTTAACGTGCAAGCGATGGTCTTCGGAAACACCGGATCCAACTCCGGTTCCGGCGTTGCTTTCACACGTAACCCGGCCAACGGTGAAAACGTTCTCTACGGTGAGTTCCTCGTCAACGCCCAGGGCGAAGACGTTGTTGCAGGTGTCCGCACACCAGATGCGGTTGCCGGGATGGCAAAAGCGCTTCCGGGTGCGTTCAAAGAACTGATGAAAGTTCGTGCGATTCTTGAGAAGCATTTCAAGGATGTGCAGGACGTTGAGTTCACCATCCAAGAAGGTAAACTTTTCATGCTTCAAACTCGTAACGGCAAACGCACCGCTGCTGCCGCTCTGAAATTTGCCGCAGACATGGTGAAGGAAAAACTCATCGACTGGCAAACCGCCGTCATGCGTAACCCAGCGGATCAACTCGATGCGCTACTCGCTCCTGTCTTCGATATTGTCGAGACCAAGAAAGCAACCATCATCGCCAAAGGTCTTCCAGCCGGTCCTGGTGCCGCTTCCGGAAAAATCTACCTCAACGCGGATCGCGCCGAGGCAGCATCGCATCGCGGTGAAAAAGTTCTCCTCGTTCGCGTTGAGACCTCGCCGGAAGATCTTCGCGGCATGATCGCTGCGGAAGGTATCCTCACTTCGCGTGGTGGTGTTTCCTCACACGCCGCACTCGTTGCCCGTCAGATGGGTAAAGTCTGCGTCTGCGGCGCATCGGGAGTCGAAGTCGATTACGACAAGAAAACCGTCAAAGCAGGTGGCAAGACTTTCAAAGAAGGCGATTACCTCTCCATCGATGGAACTGCCGGAACCGTTTACGCTGGCGAGCTCGCCACCGAGCCTTCCGAAATCATCACCGGTTTGATCTTCAACAAAAAAACCTCACAAAGCACCGAGAAGTACAAAAACTTCGTCCAACTCATGGACTGGTGTTCACAAGCAACCCGCATGGGTGTCCGCACCAACGCCGACACTCCAGAGCAAGTGAAAAACGCTGTGGCATTCGGCGCGGAAGGCATCGGTCTTACCCGCACCGAGCACATGTTCTTCGAAGGCGATCGCATCGACTCGATGCGTGAGATGATTCTCGCCACCGACGAAGTGAATCGTAAGAAAGCCCTCAAAAAACTCCTCCCGCATCAGCGCAAGGATTTCTTCGGAATCTTCAAAGCACTCGAAGGCAAGCCAGCGACCATCCGTCTTCTGGATCCACCACTTCACGAATTCCTTCCGCACAGCAAAGAGCAGCAGATCGATCTTGCAAAGAAACTCGGCGTAAAAGTCGAAGAGATCATGCAGCGCGTTCACGATCTGCACGAGTTCAACCCGATGCTCGGTCACCGTGGTTGCCGTCTTGCCATTTCCTATCCGGAAATCGCCGAGATGCAGGCACAAGCCATCTTCGAAGCCGCAGCTGAGTGCGTGAAAAAAGGCATTCCTGTGAAACCAGAAGTCATGGTTCCACTCGTCGGCTACGCTCGTGAGCTTGAACTTCAAGTTGAGATCATCCACCGCGTTGCAAAAGAAGTGAAAGCTGCCAAAGGCGTGAAATTTGATTACCTGGTCGGCACCATGATCGAAGTCCCACGGGGTTGCGTCACTGCAGATGAAATCGCGAAACACGCAGAGTTCTTCTCCTTCGGCACCAACGACCTCACTCAAACCGCTCTCGGCGTCAGCCGCGACGACATGGGCTCGTTCCTCAACAGCTATCAGGAAAACGACATCTATCCGAAAAACCCATTCGCATCGCTCGACACCACCGGTGTTGGACAGCTCATGGAAATCGCGGTTGCAAAAGGTCGTTCCACCAAGAAGAACATCAAGCTCGGCATTTGCGGTGAGCACGGTGGTGATCCAGATTCGGTCACCTTCTGCCACAAACTCGGCCTCGCCTACGTTTCCTGCTCGCCTTACCGCGTGCCGGTCGCTCGCCTCGCCGCTGCACAAGCCGCAATCGCCGATGGCTCCACGCCGAAAGCGTCTGCTAAGAAGGCTGTGAAAAAAGTAGCTAAGAAAAAGTAACCGTGGTGGTGGCTCTTAGCCGCCATGCCATTTAAAATCACAAGCCGTCCCGGGTTTCTTCCCGGGGCGGCTTGCTTTTTTCATATACCCGCACATGATCCGCCGCGTGCACCGCCAATCACTTCTCGATCAACTCTCTGAATACGCCTCGCGTCATCCGGAAGAGGGGGATGTGATCCGTGATTTCACCAACTTCGTGAAATCGGAGAGCCGGTGTTTCGAGCGTTCGTTAGCGATCGGTCACATCACCGGTTCCGCATGGGTGGTAAACGCGACCGGTTGCGAAGTGTTGCTCACCCATCATCGGAAATTGGATCGCTGGCTGCAGTTAGGTGGCCACGCCGATGGCGAAAGCGATGTGTTGGGAGTCGCCATGAAAGAGGCCGAAGAAGAATCCGGTCTAACAGATTTTTCACACATAGGATCAGGCATTTTCGATATCGATATCCATCTCATTCCTGAACGCAAGGGCGAGCCGGCTCATTTTCATTACGATGTCCGCTATGTCCTCCGCGCAAATGGTTGCCTGGATTTCATTGTCAGCGAAGAATCACATGATTTGCGTTGGGTGAAATTAGCCGACGTCAAAACCCTCACCACCGAATCATCCATGATGCGCATGGTGGCGAAGTGGGGGAATCAGTTGTCGAATACGACCCACAGTAAGGAGGGGGGACATTCCTGTCCCCCAAGAAATCAATTTCCTCATACTCTCCACGTTTAGTTTGGTGATGGAGTAATCGGCTTGAATCCAAGCTCTGATGAACGCGAGTATCTCGCCTTACTTTAATTCCGGACGTAGCCTGCCAAAACGACTACGAATCACACGATTGCCTTCATGGTCGGACATACGCCTTCCATGCATGATCTTTGTATTATCTAGCACCAATAAGTCATTTTCGACCCACTGGTGGTTGACCGCGATATCGTCTTGGATATCGATCAATCGATTAATTGTATCCTCGGAGATTTCTTCTCCGTCCCCGAAAAACACTCGGTTAGTGGGCTTGCTGTAGGCATTTAATCCCTGCCAGCGCGGGTGAGAGATTTTGGGCAAGTGTGCCAATAGACCATTTGCAAAAGCGAGTTCCCCATTAAGAGCTGTCCGGATGGCTGGAGCAAGGCAGCGAAATTCAATCCCATTCGCATCGAAGCAAGCCTCAATCTCAGGATGTTTTTCTAGCAAATTTTTTAATTCTTCGAGATTGCTGACAACAAATTCTGTCTGCCATCTGCTTTCATCCCAGTAAGATTGGTATATGATGCCTTGTTGTTTGAAGCGCTCAAAAAGATCTTGCGGAAGCCGTTTTGCAAATTCCTCTCCGTCGATCAGCATGGTTTCACCACCGTTTCCGTCAGGCGCCTCGACACAGTTGAAAAAGCAAAGATCTGGCAGAGGAGGCCAAGACCGGTAGGCCCCTTCGCTATGCGCAAATAAGCTAAAGTTGACTCTAGGAACCTCCGAGCTAAAGCGATCACCCGTATTTTTTTGAATGGGCTGACGCGTTCCAACCGCGTGAAAGTGATCACAGAAGCGAGATGAGAAAATCTCAAGATCCTTTAAATCAATCGGATAACCTCGAATCAATAGCATCCCGGTTTCCTGCAGTTGCTCAAACATTTCTTCGATGTTCAAGTTTTCCAATTTGTCGCTACTGGAGCCCATGAAGAGGTGATTATCACTCATACTCATAACGTTTTGGATCATAAACTCATAAGCCTATTTCAGGGCAAACGATTTTTGCGATTCTCTGATAAAATCACTGCAATTCTAATTTTGGATCGCAAACTCTTGCTACTTGATTACAGAGCATTTAGAAAATTCAAAAAATGTGGAACTTCAGGCGTCATATTCTTATCCTCAAGCATGCAGAAGATTGCGGCGCGAAGCATGGTGGCTTGATCACTGTTTTATCGAAAAACCTGGGTCTAAGATATAAGGTGACTACAATCAAAGGGGTAAGTGATAAACTCCCCCCATCAGATATGATCATTCTTCATGTCGATCTGACAGTGGTGCCAGACGAGTATATTCAGGCCGTGGCATCTCATCCTTTAGTGATCAACCGGAACGTAAAAAACATATCAAAACGATTCTATAGTGAGCTCATCCTTGAGGAATCGTCGGAATACTCAGGAGAGGTCATCGTTAAAACCGATGCTAATTTTGGCGGCAGAAATGAGTTCAAAATTCAGGGGGATAAAAATAAAACGCAGCAAAAGGAGGATTGGGAATTTAAAGAGTATTTGAATGATTATCCGATCTATTCGAATTTAAAAGAAGTCCCAAACGGAGTCTGGAAAAATCCAAAATTAATTGTCGAAAAGTTTTTGCCCGAGATTGACCAAAATGGAAACTATCTCCTGAGGATATGGGCGTTCTTTGGTGATCAAGAAATTCATTATGTGAATTATTCAGGTGAAAAAGTAATCAAAAGCTGGAATAAAAATGGCTACCAAATGATTCCTAATGAGCAGATTCCTATCGAGCTCAGAAAAATCAGAGAAAAAATGGAAATCCATTATGGAAAATTCGATTATGTGATGAAAAACGGAAAGCCTATTCTTTATGATGTTAATAAGACTCCTGGCGGTGGGAGAATAAAACTGAATTCTGATCAAATCACTGAAAATATTTTAACACTTACAAAAGGGATTAAAAATTCGTTTAAAAAATCTAATGTCTAAAGAAATTTCAACTTCGGAAATAAAAGAAATTAGTTCAGACCTTCTCAGTGAAGGAAGGCCTCATGAAAAATGGAAAATTAACACCATCACAATAGATGGTGATACTCTTCATGCTGTCATTAGTATGGTGTCTACCTACATATCTCCGACAGATGACAAGGGATTTCATCTGAGTGTTTTCACGACATTGGAATTCCTTTCCCAACTCAAAGTGATTTATTATCATCACACGTCTGGTCTTGATAAAAAGACGCAAGAGGCATGGATGATTGAAAGCCATGTGCGTTGTAAAAGTTCTATCAGAGACGCTGATAAAATTAACGTAACCATGAAGGTCTTAAAGGCTAGAAATGTGGGAGGTCGGATATATGGGATAACACAGTCAACCGTAACCGATGATTTAGGAGGCCGTTTTGAAGTTACTCTCAAAAGCTTGTTATCTTAAGAATCTTATGGATAAGCGAACTTTAGATCTATCTGCACCTGAGATTGTTCAGAATCCTTACAATTTGTTCTGTGAACTCAGACAGGATCCATTTCCTGCTTGGATGGTTGAAAATCAGGATGTCAAAAGTGAAGGCAAATGGGTTTTTAGCCGGTATGAAGATGTAAAGAAGATCCTGCAAATGGCAGAAGGTGTATCAAAAGATATAACCCGATTTAGGGAAAAGCAGGATATCTCTGTGTTTGATTCGAATATGCTTACGCAGGATCCACCCAATCATACACGCTTAAGAAGGATCGCTAACCAAGCGTTTTCACCAGATCGAATTACAGGCCTGAGCGAATTTATTAAAGAGTCTGCGGCCGATCTGATTGATTCAATCAAGAAATCCGGAGAGGAATTCGATTTCATTCATTCATTTGCTGCTCCTCTACCCATATTAGTGATCACTAAACTTTTGGGTGTTCCCCTCAAAGATCAATTTATGTTTCGTGATTGGTCCATTGCGTTAAGCTTGTGTTTTGATTCAGGAAACTCCGATCCTGATATCATATCAAAAAAACGAAGAATATTTTCAGAGATTCATGCATATTTCATTAACATCATTGAACGGCGTCGCTCTGAACCTAAAGATGATTTAATAAGTAAACTCATTCATTTGCATGATGTTGAAGGAAAGTTGAGCTCTGAAGAGGTATTGGCAATGTGTATGCTGATATTATTCGCGGGTAACGATACAACGATTAACCTCATAGGAAATGGTTTGTATTCGCTTCTTAAAAACCCCAGCCAATTTCAGTTGCTGACTGAAAATCCCAGTCTGGTTAAATCTGCGGTTGAGGAAATGCTTCGTTATGAGAGTCCTGTGCAGCGCAGCACCTTTCGAGTATGTATTGAGGAAATTAAAATTGGTGAGGTTGTCATTTCCAAAGGAGATCAGATATGCGGCCTGATTGGAGCGGCGAATCGAGATCCTCATTATTTTGAACAGCCTGAGCAATTTGACATTAGAAGGTCGCCGAATCGCCACCTTGCTTTTGGTCTTGGTTCCCATGCGTGCATTGGCAGTTTACTTGCCAGAACGGAAGCAAGCTACGCATTCAATAGTATCATCGAGTACCTTCCAAATATTCGGTTAGCAAAGGATGAAATTGAATGGAACCCAAACTCGTTTGTACGTGGTTTGAAGTCCTTGCCTGTGAAATTGTTCTAAATCAACGGGTTGCTGATTTGATCGTGACGGTTGGTCAAGAGCGACAACTCAATCTGTGTAAGAATATCTTTTGTTGATGTTCCAGCTTCTCGTAGGGTGCGGATTGATCTGGCGTCATCGCGTTTCGCAAGGCGTTTACCGGTTTCATCGCAGATGCATGGATGATGGAAATAAGTGGGTTCAGGAAATCCCAGCACGGCTTGGAGTTGGCGATGGATGTGCGTGGATTCGAAAAGGTCATCGCCGCGGGTGACGTGGGTGATATTCTGAAACGCGTCGTCCACGACGACGGCCAAGTGGTAAGCGATGCCGATGTCTCTGCGGGCGAGGACGGCATCGCCGTTAGCTAGGGGCTTAACTTGGGTTTTCCCGAAGCGCAGATCGTTGAAGCTGAGTTCACCGTGGATGGCGGCGGCTTTGTTGGAATCGAAACGCCAGGCATGGGCTTCGCCGTTGGCGATGCGTTGGACGGATTCTTCCGAAGGAATGTTGCGGCAGATGCCTGGGTAAATATTTTCTGCTGCACCGTGCGGAGCGCTCAAACTTTGTTGGATGTCTTTGCGTGTGCAGAAGCAAGGATAGACCAAACCTTGCTGTTTGAGTTTTTCCAAGGCGTCGCGATAGGCGAATGGTCGATGGCTTTGGCGCACAATTTCTCCATCCCAATTCAGTCCGAGCCAGCGGAGATCGGTCTCAATGAGAGTGTAATATTCTTCCCGAACGCGTGAGGAATCAATGTCTTCGTGGCGGAGCAGGAAAAGGCCGTTCTGTTCGCGTGCGAGATCGTGGGCAACTTTCGCTGCGTAGGCGTGACCGAGGTGGAGTTCACCGGTCGGGCTGGGGGCGAAGCGGGTGGTAGGAATGAGGTTGGAAATTTTCACCGCCGAGTCGCAGAGGTCGCAAAGGGTCGCAGAGATATCTTATGAGTTGCCTGTCGTGGCTTTGATCAAGAACGACAACTATTGAAATTTGAGATTTGAGATTTGAATTTCAATAGAACACCGTGAAGTAGATGACGAGCAGGACGCCGAGGCCGAAGGTGAAGGCGTAGGCTTGAAGGTTGCCGGATTGGGCTTTGCGGAAGACGTTTCCAAAGGTTTCGGCCAAGCGGGAGAAGCCGCCAACGATCAGGCCGTTGATGACGAACTCATCGAAGAAATGCACGATCGCGGCAAAGCCATCTTGGAAATATTTCACGATGCCTTTTTCGTAGATCGCATCGAGATAGAAACGGTTGCGGAACAGCGGGATGGAAATGGGGTCTTTGGCTTTTCCTGCGTAGAGGAAAAAGCCGATACCAACACCAAGGACAAGAGTGACGATTGATGCGATTAGTACAACGTTGTTAGCGTGGTGATGAGGGCGAATCGCGGAGAGAGGATCTGAAAGGAAATGAAAACCGGAAAAAACTGCCATCGCTGCGAGGAGGACAAGCGGGATCCACATGAGCGGGCCGACCTCATGGGCGTGTGATGAATCTTCAGAACGGGTTTTTCCGAGGAAGGTAACGACAAACGCGCGGGTCATGTAAAACGCAGTTAGGAAAGCGACGAAGACTGCGATCACGAACAAGAATTTATTGCCGTTGTAGGCTGCAGTGAGGATTTCTTCTTTCGACCAGAAGCCGGAAGTAACGTATGGAACTGCAATAAGCGCCGCGGTGCCAATGGCGAAGGTGATCGCGGTGATAGGCATTTTTTTCATGAGGCCGCCCATTTTCCAGATGTTCTGCTCGTGGTGGCAGGCGTAGATGATTGCGCCAGATCCAAGGAAGAGCAGGGCTTTGAACCAGGCGTGTGTGAATAAGTGGAACATACCCGCTTCGCCTGCGAGGAGGCCGACTGCCATGACCATGTAACCGAGCTGAGAGAGTGTGGAGTAGGCGAGGATTTTTTTGATGTCGTCTTGTTGGGTCGCCATCAAAGCAGCCATGAGAGAGGTAATGCCACCAATCCATGCAATGGTGGTTCCGGAGAATCCTTGGAAAGCATCTTCACCGATGGAGAGCTGAACACGGACTAACATGTATACACCCGCAGCGACCATGGTGGCGGCGTGGATGAGGGCGGACACGGGTGTCGGGCCTTCCATCGCGTCTGGAAGCCATACATGCAGCGGAAGCTGAGCGGATTTTCCAATGGCTCCGCAGAACACGCACAGTAATGCAGCTCCGAGGACGCCGGCGGAAACGGTGTCGGGAATGGCCATATCACCGAAAACTAGAGTGCCTGTAATCTTCCAAAGCATCAAGATGCCGATCATGAAACCGAAGTCGCCGATGCGGTTGGTGAGGAAGGCTTTCTTCGCCGCATCTGCAGCGGAGTCTTTTTGATACCAATGACCGATGAGTAGGTAGGAGCTGAGTCCGACCAATTCCCAGAAGATGAAAGTCATGATAAAATTCGATGCGAGCACGATTCCAGTCATCGAAAACATGAACAACGCCAGGCCGGTGAAGTAACGCGCTTTGGAGGCATCGTCCTTCATGTAAGCGAGCGAGAACACATGCACCAACAAACCGACGCCGGTGACGACGATCATCATGCCCGTGGAAAGTTTATCCAAGGTGATGCCGATATCTAGTTGAAGTGTGCCGATGTTAGCCCATGGAATGGAAAGGGAATCGGTGCTTCCCAGAAGACTAAAAGCGATCCCGAAGGTCGCGGCCGCGGAGGCGGTTGAGACGAAGTGAGCGATGCCGAGTTTGCGTAGGAAAAGCTGATTCGATACAGCGGCAACGAGTGGGAGAATGAGGAGAAGCCAAGCCATGGTTGTGTGCGCGGGAGGATGGGGCGGGGAGCGGTCAAATTCCAAGCATGAAATTGAGAATAAGGGCGTTCGGGGTGTTCACGCGCAGGCTAGAATGATTGGGCAGGGTAGATTGCGGAAATCGGTCCTCTTTTTGACAAGATCAGGACATATGTTCGTGCAGACCTGTTACCCACATCTCCGGCCTTTAAACGGCGATGGCACCCTGCCAGAAATCACTTCGCTGGAATTTCGTTGAGCGTGTAGAATGCTTCAGGATGCCAGAGAGTTTGGCCGGATGTGGATTTTACTCCGGGAGATTTGAGATGATGAACGTGACCGCGGACGAGGCCGTTGACGGTGAGCCGGACGGATTTTTTATCGGCGGAGAGTTTGGCTGCCTGGATGGTTGGAGTGGCTTGGTCGACCTCTGGTGAGCCATATTTGCTTTGAAGGATATAGGTCCATGCCTCCATCGAATACGAAGCGGGATCGGCAGCGGAGACTTCATCGACAGGTTCGGTGAAGGTAAGGGTGAAACCATCGGTTTCGGCTTCCATGGTGAGGATTTCGAAAGGAGTTTTTCCGGTCCATTTGACGCGCTCGAAGGTGAAAGGTTTGCTGCCGCGTGATGCCCAACCACGGTTCGATCCGCCAGCGAAGAGGATGCCTTTTTCTTGATCGAGTTTGATCGGGATGAGTCCGGCCTCGAAGCCTTCGATCAAGTGGAAGACTGCGCCTTGGTAGATGCCGTTGACTTGTTCGAGGAAGACGCGTTGGACTTGGGAGTGGGTTTGTTCACCAACGTAGACTTGGTTTTTCCAAGGGCCGAATTTTCCGTTAGAAAGATCGGGCTCGATGCCGGTGGGGGATTGGCCGACTTTTCCATGAGGGAAAACGACGGCAGGCGGGATGTAGTTCGGATTTTTTAAACGTTCCGCAAGGACGCGAGATCCATCCACAGGTTCTGGAGGTGCGGGGAGGTTGGCGAGTTTGTGGTATAGATTGCCATCTGGAGTACCTTGGAAAGAGCCGGGTTTTAACCATTTGAGTGAGGAAGATCCATTCCAGATGCCTTGGTTATCAGTATAGAATGCATCACCTTCTGCATTGAAACCAATACCACCGGGTGAGCGGATTCCGGAGCATGTTGGAATCATTTTTCCATCGGGCGTGATGCGTACGGTCCATCCGCGCCAATTGGCTCCGGCGTCAAATGAACCTGTTAGACAGAGGGTAATCCAGACATCGCCATTTTTGTCAGGAGTGGAACCGAAGGCATATTCGTGGTAGTCGCCACTAATACCCCAATCGGAATTGATCGTTTCAAAAACATCCGCGGTGCCATCGTTGTCCGAATCTTGGATACGGGAAAACTCCGGGCGTTGGGTGAGAAAGAGCGAACCTTTTTGGTAATACATGCCGAGCGGTTCATGCAGGCCGTGTGCGAATTTTTTCCAAGTGACTTTGGAGAGATCGCTACCGTAAGCACCGGAGCAAATCCAGACATCGCCACGGCGGGTGGCGACTGCTACCTTTTCATCTGGCATGATGGCGATGGATGAAATTTCCATGTTCTCGCCTTTGGGGAGAGGGATTTCTTCGCGAAGGTAGAAATCGGATTGGGTCTGGGAAAAAGCCGAGGTGATGGTGGCTGTTAGAATAATGAGAAAGCGCATGATCGTGTGGCGTGAGAAGGTTAAAGCAGGCTTATTTCAGTTTGTAGGTGATGGCGGTCGGTTTGCCTGGTGCGAGGCTAATAGATTCCGCACCGGCGACATCTGCATTGCCGAGAGAAATTTTCAGTTCGGATCCGCCGGTCAGTGTGAGAGTGCGGAGTAGGGTTCCGTCTTTTCCGGGTTTCCATGCATCACTCAGAATTTGGTTTCCGATGGAAACTTTAAAGGTCGGGTTGCCTTGTGAATCTAACGAGTAACCTCTGAAGCGAGCTTCGGCAGGGAGGAAGCGAGCTTTGGTCAGCTTAATGACGTTTGTTCCGGAGGGAGGTTGGTTTCCTTGGCCGCGGTTGGTCCAGTGGCGACCTGCGTCCATGAAATCGCCGCTCCAGATGAGTTCTGGTGCGAGGTTGTCTGCGGAGTAAACAAGATTCATACCCTCCGGGAAACCGAATCCAATGGCGCGAGCCGAGGTGCCCTCGATGAAATTTCGATAAATCACGGTTTTACCATCCGATGGGACGAGCGGGATGCTTGTGGGGCCATCTTTAACGGCTTTCGATTTCTCACTGAGCCAATTCCATTCATTGTCGCCGGATTTACGCCATTTCAAGCTGATGCTCTTGGGTCCTTTGCTCTGAAAGTAATCCATGCGAAAAGGATTCTTGCCCTGCGTTAGAGAAATTTTGCCTTTGTTTTCACGAGAGCCATTCATCGGTCCGGTGCCTTTCACTTCACATACGACCTTGTTGTTCAGGGTGATGCGTGCGCCATCGTCTGAATCGAGAACAAATTCGTATTCACCAACTGCTGGGGCATCGAAGTGTCCTTCCCAAACAATTCCGAAGTGCTCGCTTAATTCGGTAATCGCTGGGCTGATCAAACCGTTGTGCTCTTCCTCGATGTTTTCTGCCTGAATTTTATCGAAGTCAGGAATTTGGTTCCACTGACCCTTGTAGACTCGTGAAGTGAGGTCGGATAGCGCGGTTTTTTGGATGGGTAGGGGAAACAGTTTGAGGAGTTCCGGGGCTGTCCAAGGTCCCGTGCGGGATTGGAATTCTGAGCGAGTGACGCGGATCAGATCGCGGGGGATGGTTTCACCTTTGTTGCCCCATGCGGTGTGGACGTAGTTGAGAATGGCGAGAATTTGGTCATCTGAGAGGGCTGCGCCCTGTGGAGGCATCTCAAGATTGTAGGTTTTGCCTTTCACATCAATCGGTCCGTGCAAGCCGTTCATCACGATGGCGATGGAGCGTTTGGGAGTTCCTTCGATCCATGGGCTGCCTGCGAGGGGAGGAAACGTACCATTATTAGCGCCTTTTCCATCTGGAGCATGGCAAGCCGAGCAATAAAGCGTGTAAAGTTGCTCACCTGTTTGCTCCTTTCCTAGGAGAGGAGAGATAAATACGGTGAAGAATAGAAAAAATCTGAGGAAACGCATGGGGTAATTAACTGGAGAAAGAACGAAATTTCGGGTCGGCTTCTTACAACGTGGGGTAAATAGCCAGAAATTTACGGAAAAACTTCTAAAAACAGTGTTACGGTCAATCAAATGCTTTACATGATGAAACTGTCATACAATAGCAATTGCCCAACAAATGAATTTCCTCACCTACAAGATTTGCGTCACCGCAACTGCCCTTTGTGCCATGCTGAGTTCTTGTGCTCCCACACCACCACGGGAGCCAAAGAAAGCAGAGCGTATCATGTATGAATGGCACGACGTCGGTGGCCCGGGTGAAATTTCAGTGCAGATCGATCTGAGCGACCAGATCGCTACCGTTAAGCGCGGCGGGCAAGAGGTCGGATGGTGCTTTGTGGCGACCGGTATTGAGGGTCGTGGTACACAACCCGGATCATATCGGATCACTGAAATGGTGGTGGATAAATATTCCAACAAGTATGGATGGATCGAAAACGAGTTCGGAGAAGTCGTGGATGACGATGCCTCACCTGGAGATCGAGTCGGACCCGGTGAGCGTTACATGCCTGCGCCAATGCCTTATTGGATGCGCCTGACAGATTACGGAATTGGTATGCATGTGGGGAAAATTCCTAGCCCGGGCGAGCCAGCATCGCATGGTTGCATCCGTATGCCTGAGGAATTCGTTCCGCAACTTTACTCACAAGTGAAGTTAGGCACGCCAGTTAAGATCGTTTACTGATGTAATTCGGCATTTGCTGATGTTTAACTACTCTAGTTCACGCACCACCAATACCGCGTTACATCTACTCGCTTCATCAGGATAATAATCGTCTTTTACATGTGCGGCATCTGGTAGGTGAAAAGATAACTTGGCTAATACCCTCATGAATGGATCAAGAGGTAATCCATGCCTTTTCATCAATGCATAATCTGCAGCAGTAATATCACCATGATTTTTGCAATAATCATCATAGCCGGGAATAACCGCTCCAGATAAGATGCGCTTGAATCCGAGAGTTTTAGCCACGCGACAGAATTCGTTAATCATATCCCGATAAATAGTTCCACCTCTGTAGGCTTCAGCCAGCACACTAGATACGACGTATAGGGTATCTGTCTTCATGTTCCGGGAGTCTTCAGGTATCATTCCATCATGGGTTGCCTGGTTCCAATTGGAAATTCGATCAGGGTGCGAGGGATCGTAATGAATAGGGCAACTTGTGACGCTCCCGATAATTTCCCCGGATGACTCAGGCAAGAGACAAACCAAATATCCTTGAGCAAATCGCTCAATGCGGCTGCGCAACTGTTTGATACTAGCTCTCTCATTTTCAGGCCAATTGGCCTCGAGTTTGATTAGAGCGGGTAAATCTTGGATTGTGGCTTTGCGAAATGTGTAATTCATGTGTAGTTACTTGGTGAATAAAACCAAGTGAGACAACGTGGGTAAATTCAAAATTTCGATTCTTCACCATCGCCTTGAAAATAAGCAATCTAGCAAACATCGTTTGGTCAGCTATTTAGCAGAATCTTGGAACAAAACAGGACTTCCTACAAACATGGTTTATGGGGTTTCACGAGGAGTTCCCTCTGAAATCGCATTTCTACACCTCGATCTTAGCCTAGTCCCCGAAGCTTACATCAATTTTGCAGGAAAGTTTCCGAATGCAGTTAATTTGAAATTAACAGACATCCGCAAGCACCTCTTTTGTAGTCACCGTGTTTTCCCTGGCGATATTTCGACGGAACCCGTCATTGCTAAGTCCGACTACAATTTCAATGCGATTCCGGAGGGATACATGAAGACCAACTTGAAATCCATGCCACTTTGGAAAAAAATATTTGTTCCTGAAGATTGTCGCTATTTACGGCCTCCTGCTTCGGCTCAGCGTCAGCCCCCATACTCAATTTTTAAGGATTCCCATTCAGTGCCAGCCGAAGATTGGCAAGAAGGAAGAATTATTGAACGGTTTTTGCCTGAGAGAGAGAATGATTTGTATGTTCTTAGATTAACGTTTTTTCTAGGTAGCCGCCATTTCACCCTCAAGTTGAAATCAGCAGATTCCATTATCAAACATGCAAACATAATGAGTGCAGAGGAATGTGAAACTCCTATTTCCGTGTTAGAATGGATAAAACAGAAAGGGTTGGATTACGGGAAAATTGACTACGCTATTCATGAGGATAAGCCCGTGATATACGATGTTAATAAAACTCCAGCCGCTTCTCTTCAGTATCCAGAATGGCGTAACCGGATTGTTGACGAACTATCTCCAGGTATCTTGGATTTTCTCCCGTCTCATGCAAAATGATCCTAACCTTCAGACTTCGCTCTTCTAACAAACGTGTAAAGCAGCGGGGTGAAGATCAGTCCGAAGAACGTCACGGCAATCGTTCCAAAGAAAACGACGGTGCCGAGGGCTTGACGCATTTCCGCACCGGGTCCGAAGGCGATTACTAGGGGAATGACTCCGAGGATGAAGGCCATGGAGGTCATGACAATGGGGCGGAGCCGGAGTCTTGCGGCTTCGGCGGCGGCCTCGAAGCGGTCTTTGCCTTCGTCTTCCAGTTGGCGTGCAAACTCGACGATGAGGATTGCGTTTTTACAAGCGAGCGCGATAAGGACGACGAGACCAATTTGGGTGAGGATGTTGTTGTCCATACCGCGGAAGTAAATTCCCCAGATCGCACCCGCAAGGCAGAGCGGGACGGTGAGAATGACGGCGAGCGGGAGACCCCAGCTTTCGTATTGAGCGGTGAGAACAAGAAAGACGAAAAACACCGCGATGAGGAAAACCATCAGCGCGGAACCTGAATTCTGGGTTTCTTCGTAAGCAATTTCAGTCCATTCAAAACCTATGCCGGGTGGTAAAACTTTTGCGGCGAGCTCTTCCATTTTTGCGAGGGCTTCGCCCGTGCTAACACCTGGCGCAGCAGCTCCGATGAGATCGGCGGATGAGTAAAGATTGTGACGCACCACACGATCCGGACCCGTAGCTTGGCGTAGCTCCATCATCGAACCAAGCGGCACCATTTCACCGGATGCATTACGCGTTTTGAGTTTCGCGATGTCATCAAAATCATCCCGGAAGCCACTGTCAGCCTGAGCGGTTACGCGATAGGTGCGGCCGTATAAATTGATCTCGTTCACGAAAGACGATCCGAGATAGATTTCCAAGGTTTGGAAAAGGTTAGCGAGCGGAACATCCAGCATAAGTGCTTTTTCTCGATCAATATCGGCGTAGTATTGCGGGCCAGCCGAAGTGAAAGGAGTGAACGCCTGCGCGATCGCAGGATCGGCAGTTGCAGCGCCGGCGAGTCCCCATGTTGCGTTTTCCAACGCGGTGTAGCCAAGTCCGGCGCGGTCTTGCACTTCCATTTTGAAACCACCACCCGTGCCGAGTCCACGAACCGTTGGCGGGGGAATGACGATCCCGAACGCATCGACTTTTCGAATGGCTGCGGTGAGTTGTTCATAGATCACCGCACCTTCAGCCCGATCTTCGAACGGTTTAAAAACCGGAAAGAGCACGATTGAGTTGGTGGCGTTAGAAAACGTCGCGCCGTTGAAACCTGCGAAGCTGACCACGTCTTGAACACCATCGACCTCGGAGACGAGTTTGATGAGTTGTTGGACAACCTCATCCGTGCGCTCCAGCGATGAACCTGTTGGAAGCTGAGCGGCTACGATGGCGTATCCTTGGTCTTGGGGTGGGATGAAACCACCGGGAACCATTTTAAAACCAACACCTGCGATCGCAATCAAGCCGCCGTAGAGAATGAGCATGACAAACCCGAGCCTCAAGCTACGGCGAATGAAAGCTGTGTAACTGCGGTTTGCCGCATCGAAGGCACGGTTGAAAATATTGAAAAACCAACCGCACAAAAAGTTGATCAAACGCGCGAGTAGATCGGGTTTCTCGGATTTTTTTCTCAACAGCAACACCCCAAGCGCGGGACTGAGCGTGAGTGAAACCAAACCGGAAATTACGGTGGAGGTCGCAATCGTCAGCGCGAACTGGCGGTAGAATTGGCCGGTGATTCCAGAGAGAAATGCAGTCGGAATAAATACCGCGAGCAACACCAGCGTCGTGGCAAAAATCGCACCGCTGACCTCTTTCATCGAACGTCGCGTCGCTTCATGTGGCGGGTAGCCTTCTTCTAGATTTCGCTCAATGTTTTCGACAACAACAATAGCATCATCCACCACGATACCAATCGCGAGGACGAGTCCGAACAACGTCAGGTTATTGATGGAGTAACCAAAGATCTGCATCACCGCGAACGTGCCGATGAGTGATACAGGAATCGCAAGAACAGGAATCAAAGCCGCGCGCCATGATTGGAGGAAAACAATCATCACAAGCACCACGAGCAGCACGGCTTCAAACAAGGTGGTCATCACCGCATCGATGGATTTATCAATGAACTGTGTGGGATCGTAGATGATGTCGTATTCGAGACCTTTTGGAAAATCCTTCTTTAATTCATCCATCGTCTCCCGGATAGCGGCAGATGTTTCCAAAGCGTTGCCGCCGGGTCTTTGGAAAATTGGTAACGCGAGGGTTGGGGTCTCGTTGAGGTAAGCATTGACGTTGTAATCCAGTGCGCCTAACTCGACTGTTGCGACGTCGGAAAGCCGCACCAAGCGTTTGTCGTCGCCTGTTTTCACGACCACGTTTTCGAACTCTTCTTTTTCTGTTAGGCGTCCTTGAGAAGTGACGTTGATCTGGAAAGGAACTTTTTTATCGAGCGGCTCCTGACCAATCGTTCCAGCCGCGATCTCGACGTTCTGCGTGCGCAGGGCGGCGATGACTTGATCCGCAGAGAGTTTATAGAAATCCATGCGTTCAGGATTGAGCCAGATACGCATTGAGTATTCGCGGGCGCCGAACAGCCTGACATCGCCGACGCCGTCGATGCGGCGAAGTTTTTCACGAACTTGCAGCAGCGCGTAGTTCGAGATGTAACCCAGATCAAATGTGCCGTCTTTGGAAAACATTTGGACGACTAGCAAAAGATCGGGTGAGGATTTCTGCACGGTGACACCGATGCGGCGAACCGATTCCGGTAGGCGAGGTTCTGCAAGAGCAACACGGTTTTGAACCAGCACCTGGGCCTTATCGAGATCGGTGCCGAGTTTGAAACTGATCGTGAGTGAGTAGGTGCCGTTCGCTGTGCTCTGCGAGTTCATGTAGAGCATGTCCTCGATGCCGTTTACTTCTTGCTCGATGGGAGCTGCGAGAGCTTTCGCAATCGTATCTGGAGTCGCGCCCGGATAATTTGTGGTGACGATCACCGTCGGTGGTGCAACTTCAGGGAACTGCGCGACAGGGAGATTGAAATATGAAATCGCACCGATGAAAACGATGAGAATAGAGATCACCGTCGCGAAGCGTGGGCGATCAATGAAAAAGAAAGAGAAATTTTTCATTTGTAAGGATAGGTAGGGTCATTTCGATGAAATGACGGATGGAGTCATCGGAACGTCGATGGGTTGGATCGGCATGTTAGGACGTAGAAGTTGTAGTCCTGAAACGGCGATTTTTTCGTCTTTGCTCAGGCCGCCAGTGATGACGCGCATGTTGCCATCGAGCGTTCCGATTTCGACGAAGCGGCGCTCCAGCATGTTGTTGGGAAGTAGCACCCAAGCGAAGCGTTTGTCCTGATCAAACCCAAGTGCGGCATCCCGAACCAGCAAGCGTTCTTCAGGGACACCAATAGGAACCCGAACCCGTGCGAACAAACCGGGTGTTAGA
Organism: Verrucomicrobiota bacterium; assembly: GCA_040384845.1. Taxonomy (GTDB): domain Bacteria; phylum Verrucomicrobiota; class Verrucomicrobiia; order Verrucomicrobiales; family Akkermansiaceae; genus Luteolibacter. Next base: position 140,831 of record JAZKIL010000003.1, read on the forward strand.
AATTCATTTTCATTTTCCACCAAAGCCCGGATCTGGAGCGTAGCGGTATTGGGATCGAGTTGGTTTTCGGTGAAATTGATCACGCCTTTGAAATCGAAATCATCACGATCGGACAAAGCGATTTCGACAGGTGTGTTCGACCCCTCGCGGCCATTGGATTTTCCTTCGATGAACATGCGGGTCATTTGCAGGACGCGTCGCTCATCGACCTCGAAATGGCAGTAGATTGGATGATGAGGAACGATGGAGGTGAGGGGAGTGGCACCCGACGTTCCGCCGTTGATGAAGTTTCCGACTGTGACATTGAAGCTTCCCGCGATGCCCGAAATGGGTGCTTGGACATCGGCAAACTCGCGTTCGAGTTTCGCACTGCGGAGGTCTGCTTCGGCGACGAGTAAGTCGGCTTCGGCTTGGGCGAGTTCACTTTTCCGAGTATCGAATTCTTCTTTGGAAATCGCGTTCTGACTGACCAAGTTTTCCGCACGTTTCAAGGTGCTTTTTGCAAGGTCGAGTTTTGCTAGGGCTTGCTTTTGAACCGCCTCAGCACGGGTTTGTGAGGCATCGAACACGCGTGGATCGATGCGGAACATGAGGTCGCCTTTGTTGATTTTCTGACCTTCTTTGAAATGCACGGATTCCAAGTAACCACTGACGCGGGCTTGGAGTTTAACCTCTTCAACCGGGCTAAACCGCCCCGTGTAGGTTTCTTTTAGGGCAATGGTTTTCGTTTCCGGAATGGCGACTTCAACCGGCATGGCTGGCGGAGCGCCAGCGGCTTCTTCCTTGGGTTTGCATTGGGTCAGAAGCAATGTGGTGAGTAATAGTATGAATGGTTTCATAAGACTGATGTTGCAGTTGTTAGATTATTTTGAAAAACCGCCGCCTAGAGCTTGCATGAGTTGCACGGTGGAGGCGAAAGAGCGACCGCGTGCTTGGACTTCGTTGAGTTGGGCGTTGAGCATTTCGCGTTGGCTATCGATGACTTCGAGATAACTTGCCACTCCTTCGCGGTAGCGTGCGTTGGAAAGATCGAAGGCTTTTTTCGAAGCGGCGACGCTGTCTTGTTGCGCGGTAATTTCGTTGATCGCAGCACGACGGGATGCGAGTGCGTTTTCAACATCTGCAAACGCGACGAGCACGGTTTGTTGATAGGTTGCCAACGCTTCTTCGTGAGTTGCTTTGGCCAGTTCGAGATCGGCTAAGCGGCGCTTCCCTTGAAAAAGGGGAAGATCGACTTCAGGTCCGATGGAGAATTCCCGGCTGGAGTATTTCAGGAAATCCGAGGCTTTCACCGAGCTTAAGCCACCCGAACCGATGAGTGAAATTTTCGGATAGAATTGCGCAGTCGCTACGCCGATTTCAGCGGAGCTTGCCGCGAGTTTGCGTTCCGCCATGAAGACATCCGGGCGTCTGCCGAGAAGCTCGACGGGAGTTCCTGCGGAAACGGATGGAGCGCTGCGGCTGATCGATTGTTTTGCAATGGAAAAGTTTGATGCGTTTTTACCTGCCAGAACCGCAACTGCATTTTCCAATGAAGCTCGCGGACCTTCCAGGCTGACGAGCTGTGCCTTCGCACTCGCAAGCTCGGCTTCTGCTCTCGCGACATCGACCTCGCTGGAGCGGCCTGCATTGAATAAATCACGCGCGAGATCTAACGATTCTTTACGAGTGGTAAGTGCTTGTTCAAGAACGGCCGATTCGCTGTCGAGGAAACGCATGGCAAAATAGTTACTCGCAAGCTGGGCTTGGAGAGAGAGCTTGACTTGATCGACGGAAATTTCCGCTGCGCTGGCGTTGGCTTGGCCGGCTTCGACGATGCGGCGAACTCGACCCCAAAGATCGATTTCATAACCGAGAGACATCGAGACGCTGTAGTTGTTGTAGTAAGTCTGCATGCCTCCGGGTGGTCCGCCACGGTCTGATTCCGAGGCTCGGCTACGGGATGCGGAAGCGCCGCTCAGCACTTGCGGATAGAGCAGGGAGCGGTCGATGCCGAGTGCGGCGTAGGCTTGCTTACGTCTGCCTTCGGCGGCACGGAGATCGAAATTTCCTTTATCCAGATCGGCCATCAAGGAATTGAGCTGGGAATCGCCGAACGTCCGCCACCAGTCTTTGCCGATGCGCGATGAGTAGTCAGGATTGAAGTTCTTGAATTTCTTAGCGGATTCCATTTCCGGAACCGAATGCTCCGGGCCGACCATTTTGCAGGAGCCGATCAGGAAAATCAGAGCGGTGGCAGAACCAATGCGAGGAATGAATTGAAGTTTCAAAATGCAGTGTGGGTGAGTGGTTTAGGCGAGCGCTTTTTTGGCTCTGGGATTGGTTTGGTAAGAGGTGATCCGTTGTTCGAGGATGGTGAGAGCAAGTTTCATCGGTTCGGTGGATTTGCAAATCGTTGCTCGTTGAATGGCTCCGGCCCAGAGATCGCGAAACATTTGTGCTTCATGGTGCGAATTCACTTTGTTAGAAATCTGTCCGAGCATTTTCGCCTCATCGAAAACCCCCGCTAGCAAGCCAAGCCAGGTTGCCATTCCCTCCGCGAGAACCTCGCGCATCGGCTCACTTAGATCAGTGACCTCAGCGGCCAGTTTTAAAACCAAACACGGGCAGCGCTGACCGTTTTCCTCGAATTTCTGGATCGATCCTTCCAAAAAGCTCAGCAGCCGAGGCATGGGATTTTTCTCTACGAGATTGGAAAACAACGCGTGGTTTTTCTCATCTGTCGCTGCGCCGATGTAATGTTTCAAGAGCTCGACCCCGAAATGTTCTTTTGACTCAAACCAATGGTAAAATGAGCCTTTCGGGACACCGACCGTTTTGAGGATTTCGTTGAGGCCAACGGAATGGAAACTCCGCTTCCACATGATTTCCTCAGCGGCTTCGATGATGCGTTCTTTGGTATGGGGTTGGCTCACGCCGGCTTAATTAGACCAGTCGTCTAGTGAGTGCAAGGGAAAGTTTTTCGAATGAAATGATAGTAAGCATTCCGATGAAATGATCAGTGGGAAAGGGTTGGACGTATGATATAGGATTTTTCTTTCTACGTTAGAGCGAATCAGTTAGTCACAGTGTATTAATGAACGAACCTCTGCATGAGCCACACCGTGATCCTGCTTTTTTGGATTCGGTGCTGTTTTATGTGAAGACGCGGATCTTGATCATGGATCGGATTTGGCGGGAACGTGGGCTGCGGGTGGCGGTTCATCCAAAGGGAAAAATTCTTCGTGACGAGACGATCATCGCTGAGGTGAAGGCTCCGTTGTGGACGCAGATCAGTGAGGAGGAATTTCCTCTAACTGCAGGCAAAGTTCAGAATCTGCGGGTTGCATGTATGGCTTTGGACGGGATCGAAGTTCCGGCTGGGGAGGTTTTTAGTTTTTGGAAACAACTCGGACGCACGACGCGGAAGAAAGGTTTCACCGAAGGGCGGGAGCTTCGCTCCGGTTGTTTGGTGCCGAACATCGGGGGTGGGTTGTGTCAGGTATCTGGTTTGTTACATGCGGCTGCCGTCGATGCGGGACTTGAAGTGGTCGAGCGCCACGAACATTCGCGCATGCTGCCGGGATCAGATTTGCCGGCTGAGCGCGATGCGACGGTATTCTGGAACTATGTCGATCTCCGCTTCAAAGCGGCGTTTGCGTGGAGATTGCAGATGAGACTGACTGGAACGGATCTGATGGTGTCGATTCGTGCGGTGCGAGACGAGGTGGACGCGAAAAAGCACGTGGCGCCCGTTGTCGGTTTGCCCGTCCGGGCGGCGGCGGATGGTGACTGTCTGACGTGTGGTGTGGTATCATGTTTCCGTCATCCTTCTGCGACCAAATCGCATACTCCGGCGTTAGGACACAGTGCTTATTTATTAGAAGGATCTTGGCCGGAGTTTCAAGAATGGTGCAGTCGCCACGCGCATGCGGGTGATGCATGGTTCACTCCTTTGGATGGGATCCGTTGGAAAAAACCCAATTACAGTTGGAAAGCACCAGCGGGGGTTTCGATTTGCCATCAGACCTTGATGACCTTTTTGCGTTCATGGAAGCAGCGGAAATTGCCGGTTCAAGGGGCGGTGCGGCAAAAGTTTTTGTTGGAATCTCAGAAAGCACTCGCGGAAAAAATGGCGCGTGAGATTGATCCCAAAGCTCGGCACTTGGTAGTTTCACAAACCCTTCTACCTCACTTATGGCGAGCGGGAGTTTTGGGCGGGAGAACATTTGATGTGTTAGTGAACCGTTGGCCGATGAAAGAGCTGCAACGGCGTTTGGATGAAGCCGCGGCGCGGCATCCGGGATCCGATACGTTGGTGGATTTCAGAGCGGATGAAGATCTCGTTCATGCGGAAAGCGAAGCATTGGCGGCTTCAGCGCGGATTGTGACGCCGCATCGGGCGATCGCGGCACATTTCGGAGCTAAGACGATTTTGTTAGATTGGAAATACCCCGAGGTGAAAACTCCTGTGGCGGACCGTAGCAAAAATGCGAGTTGGTTTTTTCCGGCATCGGCTCTGGGACGGAAGGGGATTTATGAACTGGCAGAAGTCTTTCGCGAAACGGATCGCGAGTTGTTAATTTTGGGGCGGGCTAACGAAGGTGCGAGCGAGGTGTTGCAGGGAGTGAAGCATCGCGCCGGAATGATCGATGAATTGATTCATTGTGACGGCTTGGTGATTCCGGCATGGGTGGAACACGAACCACGGCTCGCACTTCGGGCATTAGCGATGGGGCTTCCGGTAATTGCCAGCAAAGCCTGTGGATTGGCACCGCATCTGTTTTTACATGAAATCGATGCGGGGGACGTGGAGGCGTTGAAGGCTTTATTGGAGGAATGTGAGACGTGAAATTGCTGACTAGGGATTAACTGCCAAAAATGGTTCGGAAAGTAGAGAAGACTCTTGGCATACCCTCCACCGGGATAGGTAGTAATTCAATTCTCTCAAGCACGGTGTCTTGTTGTATGAACGATGCCTTCTTGAGGACTTCAATGAGTCCGAGATCTTTTGGCCGACCTATCAATATTTTTACCGCAGCGAGATCATGCGGATCGAGCGCAAAGGCTGATTCCATCTCAGGAACATGGGTAAGACGTTCTCTCCATCCACACGGAAGGGTATCGATGATGGAATCGCGGAGTATGTCCGCATGATAGCCATGGATGCGGTAGTATGCTCGATCCTCGCCTAGGGCTTCATTGAGCATGATAGAGGTGAGTTCGTCGAAGGGATCAGCCAGAATGTCAGCATCGAAAGTCGTTGAGAGTGCTTCACCCGGATTGCCGAGTTCTGGAAAATGAGCGAGCAAGGAAGACGAACCCAGCACGATGATCGATTTATTTTCCGCAAGAGTTTGTGCGGAACGAATGATGTGTTGTAGCGCCTCCAGATTCATCGAATTTATGGACTAGGTTCTAATCCGACGAAAGGTGAGCAGGATTTAATAGGGAAAGAATCATGGTTAGGGCTGGCGAGGAAATTAACGAATTCAGCGTATGCTTCTGGAGTTTGACGAGCTTCGTAAATGCGTTGTTTCCAATCGAGTAATGGCGCGGGATTGACCCGGCCTAGGTTTAGCCAGCGATCCATGTTTTCAAGTGCGATATCTAGATTCTTTGGATTATCGCTCACCATCTGAGCAATTCGCTGCCAGCGAATGGAGCGGTCTTCTCGGAGAAAATGATGATCATCCAGCAATTCTTTCACATAGCAAATCTGCCGTCATTTCAGGTAATAGGCAAGGCGGGATTCGTGGTGACGGATAAAATCCGCCGCCACGGAGTTTGTTAGAGTTCAAACCACGGGGTTGGCTCGGATTGGGTTGCGCAGTGGAGCTTGGTGATGTGACCGAGTTCTTCAATGACTGAGCTGAAAAGCTCGGTGACTTTTTTCGGGCAGTTGCAATCCGCGCTGAGGTGACCGAAAACGATTTGGCTGAGGTAGGGATGAGCGACTTCGCGGATGAGGTCTTCAACTTGGACGTTCGAGAGGTGGCCGTGGGGGGAGGCGATGCGTTGTTTGATCGACCAAGGACGTTTGGTGTCTAGCTCGAGAAGTTCTTGATCGTAATTGGCCTCCACGAAAAGGGCGTTGAGGTTGCGGAGGTGATGGCGAATGCTGCGAGTGATTTGTCCGACATCGGAAAGCAAACCGAAGCGGCACACACCATTCGAAACAACGAAGCCCACGGGATCGACGGCGTCGTGTTGCACAGAAAAACTGCCGACTGCTAGATGATTGATCGTGAAATCCTGGCCGGCTTGGAACGTGATCCACTCGGCGTTTCCTATATTCATTTCACGAACCACGTGGGCGGTTTCTCCGGTAGCGTAGAGCGGAACTGGATATTTTTTGATAAAACTTTTCAGGCCGCGAATGTGATCGCCGTGTTCGTGGGTGAGAAGGATGGCGGAAATGGATGCGGGATCGATACCGATGGAATCGAGTCGCATGAAAATTTGTTTCGTGGAGAGTCCGGCATCGATGAGGATGCGGGTGGAGCCGCATTCAACGATGGTTGAGTTTCCGGTGGAACCGGAGCCGAGGACGGAGAATCTCAAAATTTCAAATTCTAAACTTTAATTTTCAATGAAGAGGGTGGATCTGAAAGTGTTGGATTCAGATTTTCGAAAGTTCGTAAGAGTCTTTGCCATCTTTCATGGCCCAGCCTTTGGTGGCTAGTTGGTCGCGAAGTTGATCGGAGGTTGCCCAATCTTTGTTAGAGCGGGCGGCCCAGCGGGTATCGGCGAGGGCTTGAATGTCTGCGGGTATCTCGGTGGTGTCTTTGGAAACGTCCGGGAGCGAGATTCCGAGGGCTTTGAAGATGCGGTTGAGTCCGGCGAGCGCGGCGGCGGCATCTTTGCCAGTGAATTTGGAGGCTTCTTTCAGGCCGGTGAAAATGCAACCTAGTGCGCCGGGTGTGTTGAGATCGTCGTTAAGGGCGTCCCAAGCCGGTTGGAAAACGCCGAACTCGGCGGAGGGTAACGAGGTTTCGCTGCCCATGTTAGATGCGAGTTTTGCAGCGGATTTCGCGAGGTTGTTGAGAGCTTCTTTCGCGCCTGAGAGCGATTCCAAGGTGAAGTTGAGTTGCTTGCGGTAATGCGCGCCAATGAGGACGTAGCGGACTTCCATTGCGGTGAAGCCTTTGGCTTCGAGATCGGCGATGGTGTACATGTTGCCTAGGGATTTCGACATCTTCCCGCCATCGACGAGAAGGTGGGTGATGTGAAACCAATGCGCGGCGAAGTGTCCACCGCAAGCGCATTGGCTTTGGGCGATTTCGTTTTCGTGATGAGGGAAAACCAGATCCACTCCGCCGGAATGCATGTCGAAAGAATCGCCGAGGTATTCGGCAATCATGGCGGAACATTCGAGATGCCAGCCGGGACGGCCCTGACCCCATGGTGAATCCCAAAAATTTTCACCATCGTCATCGCGGCGTGCCTTCCAGAGGACGAAATCGGAGATGCTGTCTTTCTCATATTCATCCGAGTTCGCGCGGGCGTTCTGGGTTTTCCCGAGATCGAGCTCGCGTTCGTCGAGGTGGGAGAGTTTGCCATAGGCGGGGAATGAGGAGATTTTGAAATAGACCGACCCATCATCCGAGGCGTAGGCATGACCTTTGGAGATGAGGGTCTCGATCATCGCGATCTGTTGCGGGATGTGTTCGACTGCGGATGGCTCGATGTGCGGTGGGAGGCAAGCGAGTGCTTCGCAGTCAGCGTGAAATTTATCGCGCCATTGATCGGTGAACACTTTGAGCGTTTTTCCTGCCGCTTGTGAGTCGCGGATGGTTTTGTCATCGACATCTGTTAGGTTCCGGACGTGCAGGGTGCGGGTTCCGCTGGTTTCAAGAGTGCGGCGGAAAACATCTTGGAGCACGAAGGTGCGGAAATTTCCGATATGGGCCGGGCCGTAAACCGTTGGGCCGCAGCAATAGAAGCGATACGTCTGGCCATCGATGGGTGTGATTTCTTTTTGACTGCGGGTGAGAGTATCTTGGAGCTTCATAGCGGAAATCTAACGAATGTTGGCGGTTAGCCAGTCGCGGAAGGTTAGCCAGTCTTTTGTTAGAGCGGTGGCGACTTTCGGTTGGTCTGCAAGGATGGCGAGGCGTGCTGGGATTTCGACGTTGTTTTTACCGAGTTCGGCATCCATGACGTCGGCAAACTTCGCGGGGTGCGCGGTTTCGAGTGTGATCGTGATAGCACCGGGATGGCTGGCGCGATAAACACGCGCGGCAAGCCAACCGACCGCTCCGTGCGGATCGATCTGATAACTGAATTTGGATTTCACCTCGCGGATGGCTACACGTGTTTCATCATCGCTGAAACTCATGCCGCTGATGTGCTGGCGCATCTCTTCCCATGAATTTCCAAACAAGGCCTGCATGCGCACGAAGTTCGACGGAGCGCCGACGTCCATGGCGTTAGAGATCGTGGCGACGCTAGGGCGCGGGAGGTATTCGCCTTTTTCAAGGTAGGAAGGGACGACGTCATTGCGATTTGTGGCGGCGAGGAAATGGTCGACTGGCAAGCCAAGTTGTTTGGCGAGCAGACCGGCGGTGAGATTGCCGAAATTTCCCGAGGGGACCACGAACACGGGTTTCACCCCTTCGGGTAGCTGTCTGGCGCTGTGGATGTAGTAGAATGATTGCGGGACGAGCCGTGAGAGATTGATCGAGTTCGCCGAGGTGAGGTTCATGCGCTCTGAGAGTTCGCGATCAAGGAAGGCCTGTTTCACGAGAGCCTGGCAATCATCGAAGCTGCCATCGATTTCGAGCGCGGTGATGTTTCCACCGAGAGCGGTGAGTTGTTTTTCCTGGAGGCCGGAGACTTTGCCTTTCGGATAAAGAATCACGACGCGTGTGCCGGGGACGTTATGGAAAGCTGATGCGACCGCGCCGCCGGTATCGCCGGAGGTGGCGACGAGGACGGTGAGCATGCGGTCTTCGTCTTTGGTTAAATGCGCCATCAGGCGCGCCATGAAGCGGGCACCGAAATCTTTGAAGGCAAGCGTCGGGCCGTGGAAGAGTTCGAGGATATGATCGTCCGGTGCAAGCGCGACCAATGGGGCATCGAACTCGAGGGTTCCATTGACGATTTCTCGGAGATCATCGGCTGGGACGTCTTCGCTGAAAAACGCGCTGGCGACTGCGAAGCCGATTTCTTGGAAACTCATGTTCCGCCAGTTATCCCAGAACTCTTTTGACAGAGTGGGAAGCTGATTGGGCATGTAGAGCCCGTTATCAGGTGGCAGCGAACGCAGGATCGCTTCTTTGAGTTCGACCTGATGCGAAGGATTGTTGGTGGAGTGATATTTCACGTCAATTCAGGCACTCAGCTTTTCACTTCGTGGACTCCGCGAGGATTGATCTTGGAGATGTGAACTTGGCAGTTGATGGGGATGGCGGTGAAGACTTTTTCGACAGCGGCACCGACTTTGCGGGCGATTTCCTCACCTTCACAGAGGGCGAAGACGGATGGGCCGGCACCGGAGATCGAGAAACCAAGGGCACCAGCTCCGAGGGCAGCGCGTTTGGCTTTGTAAAAATCCGGGATGAGTTTTTGGCGACGGGGCTCGGCGATGACGTCGTGGATGGAGCGTGAAATCAGGCCGTAGTCTTCTTGAATGAGGCCGAGAATCAGGCCGCCGAGGTTACCGATTTGTTGGGTGGCGTTTACCAAGGGAATTTCTTTGGGAAGAATTTCACGAGCGACTTTGGTGAGAATCTCGATGTCCGGATGGACGACTGCGGCCCACAGATTTTTCGGGGAAGGGATTTGCGCGATATCGAGTTCTTCATTGGAACGAATGAAAACGATGCCGCCCAGCAGGCAAGGGCCGACGTTGTCTGCGTGCCATGCGCCGTCTGCGGAGGCCTCACCGGCCATGGCGAAGGGAAGGAGTTGGCGTTTGGAAAGGGGCTCGCCGATGAGTTTGTTAACGGCATAAGCACCCGCAACTGCGGATGCGGACGAGGAACCGAGGCCCGATCCGAAAGGCATTTTCTTGTGAATCTCCATCTCGATCCCGCGATCAAGCATACCGAGGTGTTTCAAAAGATCGAGTGCGGCAACGCCTGCGGTGTTGATGTTGGGGTCTTTAGGGAGTTTTCCGCCGTCGCCAGTGATTTCTGTGATGCGCAGGCCGGGCTTGGATGAGTTGCGGACGACGACTTCATCGCCTGGTGAGTCGATGGCAAAGCCAAGGACATCGTAACCGCAAGCGACGTTGGCGACGGTTGCGGGGGCGAAAACACGGATTTCTTGATTGGCAGACATGGTAGGGACCCGGTGAAGAGGGGGCGGGAGTGTGCTTCGGTTCTGCGGGGGATATCAAGCCCTTTAAGACGCCCTTCAACAGGCTTAGGGTTTACAACAAGAGAGTTGGGAGTGGAAAGTGCCGAGTGATCCGTGATCAGTAGGAGAGGGTGGCGGTTTTGATGAAACCGCTGTGGTAAAGTGAGGGGGGAACTTTTAACTGATCACTTCTAACTAGTAACTGGCGCGCTACACCTCCGGTCTATCCACCAATCGGCTGAAGGTTTCTTCTAGTTCGCGGAGGGTTTCTGGGTCTTCGATTTTTTTGTGGTCTTGGTTGGTGATGTAGAGGGTATCCATGGCGACGCCTTTTTCGGTGCAGATGCGGGCGTGGGTGGTGTCGAGTCCGGCTTCGTTGATGGTATGGAAAAGATCGTGGAGGAGGCCGATGCGGTCGAGGGCTTGGATCTCGACGGTAGTGCAAGTGGGGTGGAGCTCGTTGGAAACTCTTGCGCGAACGGGAATGGAGACACCGGTTTCGGAGCGGGGTTTTAGGAAGTTGATTTTCCGTTTGAGGTAGTCTTCCGGCTGGTAGTTTTCCGCCTCGAAGATGGTTGTTAGGGTGCGGATGAAGCGGTTCCGTGTGGAAGTGCTGGAAACGGGTTCGAAGTTGGTGGTGCAGACCCGAAAGATATTGAGCACGATGTTATCGGTGCGGGTGAAGAGGTCTGCGGAGAGAATGTTGATTTGTTCTGAGGCGAGGGCGCAGCAGAGTTTTTCGAGAAGCAGCGGACGGTCGCGGGAAGCGAGGATGAGAGTGGAGTAACCTTTGTCCGGGTGATCGGTCCATTTCACGCAATATGGATGAGAGGATTTACCTTCTTTTTCGGCAAAGAGGAAGTGCCTGACTGTACGGACTTGGGTTTTAATTTCCGGGCCTTCGCGGTACGCAAAGGCTGCAGCGGGGGTGCGGTCGAAATGTTGGCGGATGTCTTCGTGATAATCCTCGCGCATCATGGAGATGACTTCATCGCGGAGTTGGATGCGGTTTGCATCGAGCTTGCGTTGGAAGCTTTCCCGACCCTCTGTTAGAAATGCGTGGGTGGCGGTGTGGAGCTGGAGCATGAGCGAGGATTTCCAACCGTTCCATGCATCGGGCGCGGTGCCGCTGGTGTCGCAATAGGTGAAAAGCAACATGGCATCGAGGTATTCCGTGTTTTTCATGATCGCCGCGAACTCCGCGATGACTTCCGGATCCTCCAGATTTTTGGTTGTGGCGAAGCGCCAAAAAGTGAGGTGGTTATCGACCAAGAACATGATCAAGGCACGGCGAGGGCCTTTGATTTGCATGCGCGAGCAAAGTTTGATGGCCAGCATGGCGGAGCCATCGATGTGCTCGCGGACATTTTCGGAACGCCCGGTATCGTGCAAAATCAGGGCGATGTAGAGAGCGTAGGGATCGACGATTTCGAGGAAGAATTTCCTGAACATCGCGAGTTTCGGGTCGGTGGTATCGATGAGTTTATCAAGTTCATCGATGCAGCGAAGGGTATGTTCGTCTGCGGTGTAGCGATGAAAAAATTCGTGTTGGACGAGGCAGTCGAGGGCCCCGAATTCCGGGAGGTATCGGCCAAGGAAGCCGATGCGGTGCATTTGGCGGAGGGTGCCGGCGACCTGGCCTTTGCGTTCGAGGATGGCTTGGAAGGTTTCGCGGTTGGCTTTGAGGTAGCGGAACGGTTTGTCAATGTCTTCCCAGTGGCTCGCGATGAGACGTCGCATCTGAGGGGAGAGTCTTAGATTTCGAAGTTGGGTGTGCTGGAAGAGTCGCATCATGCGGTGAGGATCATCTGTGAAAATGTCCTGGTTGGCTGGGTAAATACGGCCGTCGCGGGCGATGAAGCCATCGAACTCTTCGCGTTTTTTTCTGCGGAAGGTGAGGTATGAAGTGAGGCCGCTGTCCGCGATGGTTTCCTTCTGGATCTGGAAGGTTTCCATGATCGAGTTGGTGTGGTTGTAAAGGTGACGGGTGTGGCGGTAGTAGTCACGCATGAAGGATTCCGTGCGTCTGAGAATGCTTCGTTCAGGATAACCGAAAGCGGTGGCGACGATGCCTTGCAACTGAAGCGTTAGAATATCCGTGGCTTTTCCGGTATGGTAATGGAGTTCGTTACGAACGCGCATCAGGAAATCGTAGGCTTCTTCGATTTCCTTGAGGGTGTTAGAAGTGATGAAGCGGTCTTCGGAAAGTTTTTTAAGATCGCTGCTGCCGGTCTTTACACGGGCGATCCAGAGGATGTTTTGAAAATCGCGCAGGCCTCCGCAGGATTCTTTGACGTTGGGTTCCTGGAGGAAAACGGTGTAAGAACTTTTCTTGTGTCGGGAGCGGAGGTCTTGGCTGCGGGTTTCAAAAAAGGCGTTTTGTCCTTTGCGAATGCAGTTTTTTTCAAAGGCGATGAGAAACTGTTGATAGAGCTCGGCGTCACCGGAGATGAGGCGAGTATCCAGAAGGGATGTGAAATTTTGTTGGTCTGCGCGTGCTTGTTCAATGCACTCAGCGATGGAGCGACAAGCGTGGCCAACTTTGAATCCCATATCCCAGAGAGGATAGAGAACTTGTTGAACGATTTCTTGGACGTTTTTGGGAAGTTTGTTAGAAGCGCGTGGGACGAGGAAGAGAATGTCGATATCTGAACCAGGATTCAAAGTGCCACGGCCATAGCCGCCGGTGGCGACAAGGGCGAGCGGTGAGGTTTCGGTTTCTTGTGAGTTGAGAGTGGCTTCTAGGATGGTGGATAGGATCGTATCGATGAGCTTCGCGCGGGCCTCGCAAATCTCGACGCCGCCTGCGTCTTCGCGGTGACGGGAGAGGATTTTTTTTTGCTCCATTTCCATGAAACGTTGGTAAAGCGCAGTGCGCTCCGATGGAGAAAGCTGACCATCGATCGCGGGTTTCAGGGAAATGGGTGAGGTGTCGTCGGACATTTAAGGAATTGTGAAGGATGAGAAGAGAATGTGAAGTGCCGAGTGATCAGTGATCAGTGGAAGAATGAAGACTAAAGTTCCAAGCAAAGTTTGCCGATGGTAGAGGCGGATTGGAGTTGGTGGTGGGCGGCTTGGAGGGATGGGGCGGTGAGGATTTCTACTGGAGTAAGGTTGATTTTCGGGAAGGTTCCGGCGTCGCAGCGTTTGGCGATTTCTTTAAGAATTTCGCCCTGGCGTGACATGTCGGGAGTTTGGAAACGGGATCGGGCTGGCATGTATTCCCAGACGATGCGTGGGGATTTGAGTCGGAGTGGATTGCCGATGTCGATGGGATTCTGGGTTTCGACGATCAAACCGATGGCGCCAAGTGGGGCGATGAGATCTGAGGTTTGCGGCCAGTAAGTTTCGGTGTCGTGGAGGTTGGCGATGAGGGGGAAATGTTTGAAGCCCAGTGCTTCGATTTGAGGGCGAAGTGGATCCCGATGGTTGATGATCTGATCCGCGCCGAGTTGTTTGCACCAGTCACGCGTGGCATCGCGTGAGGCGGTGGCGACGACTGTGAGGCCGGCGGATTTCGCGAGTGGAATGAGTGCGGAGCCCACTCCACCTGCGCCGTTGATGATGAGGATTTCGGTGCCAGGTCTTATGTGGCCATCGGTCATGCGTTCAAAAAGAAGCTCCCATGCAGTGAGCGCTACGAGGGGCAGCGCGGCGGCTTCGATGAAGGAAAAGCTATCGGGCTTCTTGGCGACAAGCGCGGCTTGCACGGCTTGAAATTCTGCATTGGAACCCGCGCGGGTGACATCACCGGAGTAAAATACCTCATCGCCGATGGAAAACGATTTCACGTCTGAGCCGACGGCTTCGACGATCCCTGCCGCATCAAACCCAAGAATGCGCGGAGTTGTTAGGTTTTCGGTGCCGAGGGATTTCCGGACTTTGGTATCGACTGGATTGAGCGAGATCGCGCGGACACGAACGAGAATTTCATCTGCCGCGGGTTGGGGGATGGGAGTTTCGAATTCGATGATGGATTCGATGGATGAATGGAGCGCGCCGAAAGCTTTCATGGTTTGATGGGGGTTAGGTCTAGAAAACGCATGCCATAGGTGATGATGTAAGGCAGGGTAAAGATAGATACAATTGTGGTGGCAATGACGATTTGGACGGCGACGACGGGTCGGCCTCCGTAGATTTTAGCGAGTAGGATGGGAACCATGGCGGCGGGCATGGCGGCTTGGACAAGGAGAACTTGTCTGAGCTCCAGGGACATGGGAATCCATTTTGCCGACGCGATGATGAGAATGGGTGTTAGAAGCATGCGCACTAGAACTGAGCCGAGAATGATTTTCCATGAAGGTTTCTCCGTGCCGACGAGATCCATCATCGATGCACCCGTCATGACAAGAGCGAGGGGAAAGGCAGCGATTCCGATCATGGAAATTATATCGCGAGGTGAGCCGGTGACCTTGTGATCGATGTGAAGCAGAACGAGTATTAAACCAATACCGACAGCGATGATGGGGCCGTTGATCATGCGTTTCCAATTCATCTTTCGGTCGCCGCTCAAGAGCATGACTCCAAATGACCAGATCGCGATTTCGACGCCGATGTTATGAACGAAAAGCACCGCGACGGCGGAGGTTCCCCAAAGAATTTCTACAACCGGAACAGCGGTGTAGCCGTAGTTCTGGCAGCCCGAAGCCAGGGCGAAGGTTCGCATCCCATTGCCAGGCGCGAGGCCGATGGCTTTTCCTACGAGATAACCGATTCCGATGCCTGCGATAATGAGGGAAAATCCCAGTCCTATGCCCGTTGCGAGAGTTGATGAATCGCGAAGGATGACGGCACCAAGCATACGGTCGAGAATGAAGCACGGTGCCATCACCCAAAAGATGATCGGCATGATCCAAGTGTCGTAATTCGGTTTGAGTAGCCCAACTCTACGCAATACCGCACCGCCGATGATGAGTAAATAAACCGGTAAAACCGATAGAAGAATGGTGGTTGGCGTGATCAAGTCGGGGAGAGTTTTAGCCCTGTTTCCTGAAACGCCAAGGAAGAGTTGGGAGAACTATATGACTTATGGGTCATATAGGACTTATGAAGTGAGTGGTTTGGAGGTTGAATTGGTTGGGAAATCGATGAGAGTGAGCGCGCACTATGATGAATGTTGAGCAGATTAAAGAGGTTTTGAAGCAGGTGAAGTATCCGGGGTTTTCTCGGGATATTTTGTCGTTCGGGTTGGTGAAAGCGGTGGAGGTGGATGGCGCGGATGTGCGGGTGAAGATCGAGGTCGCAACGCGGGATGCCAAAGTGCCGGAGCAAATTTTCAAAGACGTGCATGCGGTGTTGGGTGGGGTTGTTGGGATCGGCACGGTGAAAGTGGATGTCGATGTGAAAGACGCGCCGGAGGCGGCATCGGGTGCGGTGGGGAAAAGTTCGATTCCGGGGGTGAAGCGCATCATCGCGGTGGCTTCGGGTAAAGGCGGGGTAGGGAAGTCCACGGTATCGGCGAACATCGCGGTGGCGCTTTCCAAACGGGGTTTGAAAGTCGGGCTGTGTGATTGCGATCTTTACGGGCCATCGATGGCGCAAATGTTCGGCACCACGGAACGTCCAAATGCGAATGAGCACGATGAGATCATTCCCATCGAGGCGCATGGCCTGAAGCTGATGTCGATGGGATTTTTGTTAGAAGATAAATCGCCAGTCATCGTCCGCGGACCGATGGCAACGCGTTACACGCAGCAATTTTTACGACAGGTCGCTTGGGGTGATCTGGATGTTTTGGTTTTGGATTTACCTCCGGGCACAGGCGATATCCAACTCACGATAGTCCAAACCGTTTCCGTGGATGGAGCGGTGATTGTGACCACTCCACAAGAGGTCGCGTTGATCGATGCGCGCAAAGCGGTGGCGATGTTTGCAAAAGTGAACATTCCGATTCTTGGTTTGATCGAAAACATGGCATGGTTCGAAGGCGATGACGGCAAACGCTATTATCTCTTCGGAGAAGAAGGCGGTGTGCGTGAGGCAAAGGATATGAATGTCCCCTTGCTCGCGCAGATCCCGATTGATATTCCGACCGGCAGAGGCGGAGACGATGGAGTTCCGATTGCTCTGACCGATCCGGCGAAGAGCAAGGTTTCCGCGGCGTTCCATCAGATGGTGGCGGGGCTGGTGGTTTGACGTTCCGAGTGCCGAGTAATCAGTGGAAGAGTGAGAGACTTTTTCACCAAAGCACTTTTAGACCGTATTCTGGTGAGGACCAATGTGAGTCATTGGTGATAGGAACGAGTTTTTCCGCGTGGCATTGGCTGATGAGTAAACGATCGAAAGGATCACCATGTACGCGGGGTAGTTTGTAAACTCCGGCGGCATGACGGTAGTTTACGTTGAGTATGGTGAAACCGTTACTTTCCAGTTTTTGTTCCAATCCGGATCCTAACAGATCTTGAGCTTTGATTTTTCCGAGGCCGGCTTTGATCGCGATTTCCCAAATGCTGACTGCACTGACGAAGACTTCATTGGCTGGATCTTCGATGGCGTTGGCAGCGGTTTCAGATAGTTCCGCATCGTCGCGTAGGAACCAGAGCAAGGTGCAGGTATCGAGCAGCAGTCTCATTGGTATTCTGCGAAGTCGTTCAGAGGTTCATTGAAATCAAACGGAACCGGTCCGAACGCTTTTTTCATCATTCCACGTTTTCGCTGCGAAGTTGATGGGGTGCACGGCCGTAACTCGGCCATGCGTTGGCCATTGCGAGTGATCACGAAAATTTCGCCCGCAGCAGCTTCCCGCAGGATTTCGGAAAATTTGGATTTGGCCTCATACGAAGCAATCGTCTTCATGAGGTGAAAGTAAATGAACCGGTCAGACCGGTCAAATTATATTTTAGTCACGCTTGCTCACTCTATTGCTTATTCTTCCTCAGGTTGAGTAACGAGTTGGACCCACTTTTTATCATCCGTGGTGACGCAGGGGATGGAGCCTTTGATGAGTTTGCTGGTTTTTGCATCCCACACGAATTCGCATTTGAGTTGGTTGTAATTCGGATTGCTCGGATGGGGTTTCGATTCCTTCCAGCCAATTGCTTTGCGGAATCCAGGATATTTTTCAAGTTGGCGATCTTCCATTGCAAATGAAACGATCAAAGGATGTTTTTCGGTCGGTTGCTGCGCAAGGATGAGGGCGAAAATGTTAGCCGCTAAAGATTCCTCCGCGCCGTATTGGTAGCTCAAGTTTACCTCGGTTGATGTTTCATGGTGTGTGACGGCTAAATCCTTCGATCCACCCTGATGAACGGATGATGAATTCGCATTTTGTAAACCTTTCACGCTCCAAGCCGAATAGATCATATTGACTGAGTAACTGTTTAATTTAAGGAAATCTTCGGGGTTCTCGCCATTGCCCCAAACAGGCATGATATACCAACCAGTATCGCCATCCCCGATGTTCTCTGTAATAATCATCGCCGGAGTTAGTGGTTGGAATGATTTATCAACCTTAGTTCCTGGTAAAGTTACCCACGCGATTCCACGGGCATCTTCTTCGATTGTTGTGCCTCCGACATTTGTAGTGGCGGCAATTTTCTTATCTTTACCCGGATGGCTGATGTATTTTCCGGAATATTTTGATTCTAACAATTTATCATTTTCTGATTCTGTGACGACTTGGAGTTCAAGTGGGCGTTCAGGGCTACTGCCTGTATTGCGAATCAAACACCAGATAGTGGCAGAGAGAACCTGCTCTTTGGTATAAGGGCTGTATGCGGGTGGTTTCCATGCATTGAGTCGAATAGTAATTGGCGCAACGAGGATTTGGCTTGAATCTGGTATTTCAAGTGAGATGCCGAATACGGTGGCTAAATTCTGATCCAACTCGGATCCGTTTTTCCATTTCATCGCGCCTTGGGGCGATGGACGGGATTCGACGATTTTGTAGTGAATTCCGTAATCGTAATTACTTAACACGCCCACACGGCCAAGAGGAATTCTGGTGGGATCTGAGTGTGAGACCAGATTCACCGGTTGCTCAATGGTTGAAATTGCGACAGAGGTAGCGAAACATGGGACAAAGCCCGATAGCAGAATGACGGCGAAAAGACAACAGAGGAGGAAGAGATTCTTCATGATTCAAAATGATTATCCAAGTATCCAGAAGACTGCAACTTCAATGGACGATATGGACTCGGCTAATTTGGTATTGCGTGAAAGGGTGGTATGGCTAATTTGGCGGGACTATGATCGTTTCACCGAAAATTCGCGGCTTTATTTGCACCACTGCGCATCCGGAAGGATGTGCGAAACACGTTGAAGAGCAGATCGCGGTCGTGAAAAAAAGGGGTCTGATTGCACAGGGTCCGAAGAAAGTTTTAGTGATCGGTTCATCAACGGGTTACGGCTTGTCCTCACGGATCGCTGCGGCTTTTGGATCGAACGCTGCGACCATCGGGGTGTTTTTCGAGAGACCCGGTTCCGAGGATAAAACCGCTACGGCGGGTTGGTATAACACCGTGGCATTTGAGCGTCAGGCGAAAGAGGCCGGCTTGTATGCGAGATCGTTCAACGGAGATGCGTTTTCGGATGAGGTCAAGCAAGAGGTGATCGCGGCGGTGAAAGAAGATCTCGGTCAGGTGGATTTGGTGATCTATAGTTTGGCATCGCCGCGCCGCACCGATCCGAAGACAGGCGAAGTTTACAAATCCGTTTTGAAACCGATCGGTGAGGTTTACACCAACAAAACTTTGAACACCACGACCGGTTCGGTCGATGAAGTCACCATCGAGCCCGCAGAAGGTGATGATATCGAGCAGACCGTGAAAGTCATGGGCGGCGAGGATTGGGAAATGTGGATGGACGCGCTCAAAGCAGCTGGAGTTCTTTCCGAGGGAGTTCAGACCGTTTCTTATTCTTACATCGGACCTGAAGTCACGTGGCCGATTTATAAAAACGGCACGATCGGAAAAGCGAAAGAAGATCTCGAAGCCGTTCAGCGTTCGTTGGATGCTAAGCTTGCTTCGATTTCCGGAAAAGCATGGGTCTCGGTCAATAAAGCATTGGTCACTCAAGCCAGCTCGGCGATCCCCGTCGTGCCGCTTTACATTTCACTTCTTTACAAGGCGATGAAAGCCGCAGGCAACCACGAGGACACCATCGAGCAGATGGATCGCTTGCTGCGTGAGCGACTTTACAACGGACATCCACAAGCCGATGAGGCAGGTCGCATCCGTGTGGATGACTGGGAAATGACTCCTGAAATTCAAAGCTTGGTCGGAAAACGTTGGAATGAAGTGAACACGGAAAATCTTTCCGAGCTTGCCGACTTCGAGGGTTATCAATCCAGTTTCCTTCGCCTGTTCGGCTTCGGCTTGGATGGCGTTGACTACTCGGCCGATAGCGATATCGCCGTTTGCGTTCCGTCGCTTGCTTAATCACATGTATGCCACATAACTCATTTCTCCCCGAGCCATTTTCTCATTCTTACAAAATCGCGCAGAAATTTTCGAAGAGCGCGGTTTATATTTCGTGTGAATTCGCCATCGATCAAAGCTTCAAGATTTACTCGGGAGGTTTGGGATTTTTAGCTGGTTCGCACATGCGCTCAGCGGCGCAGATGAAGCAGAACTTGGCGGGTGTCGGGATTTTGTGGACGTATGGTTATTACAATCAGGTTCGCGGAGAAGAGGGCGAACTGGCGGTTCAGTTTCGTAAACAAACCTACTCGTTTCTTCAAGACACAGGGATTTTGTTCACGGTGGATGTGCACGGTCATCCGGTTTGGGTGAAAGTTTATTATCTGCCGGGCGATGTATTCGGCACAGTGCCGATGTTTTTTCTAACAACTGATATCGAACAAAACGATCCACTATCGCGCGCGATCACGCATCGGCTTTACGATAGCGATTCATTACGCCGCATCGCGCAATACATGATTCTTGGGATCGGCAGTATGAAGCTGTTCGATGAACTCGATGTGTCGCCTGATATCTGGCATCTCAATGAAGCGCATGGACTTTCCGGCGCGTATCATCTGATGAAAAAATACGGTGGAGTGGAGGAGGTGAAGAAACGTTTAGTCTTCACCACGCACACGCCGGAAGAGGCAGGAAACGAGAAACACGATTTCCATTTGCTCCAGAACTTTGGATTTTTCAGCGGACTGGATGAAGGTCAGGTTCGTCATATCGCTGGGGTAGAAAACAACGTTTTCAATCACACTCTTGCCGCACTTCGAATGGCGAAGAAAGCCAACGGCGTCTCGAAGTTACACGGTGAAGTTTCCCGCCAGATGTGGAAAAACGCGCCCGGGATTTGCGAGATCACGCACATCACCAATGCGCAGAACAAAAAGTATTGGGCGGATCACGGGATCGAGAGCGCGCGCGTGAACAAAGATACGGAAGCACTTACTCATCGGAAACGTGAGCTAAAAGAACGCTTGTTCCGGGTGGTGGCGGATCAGACTGGAAAACTGTTCGATCCGAAAGTGCTGACGATTGTCTGGGCGCGTCGATTTGCGGGCTACAAGCGTCCGGATTTGATCACCCGTGATATCCGCTTGTTCCGGGAAATGCTCAACACCAGCAATTACCCCGTTCAGATCATCTGGGCGGGGAAACCTTACCCCTTCGATTACTCGGCGATCAATACCTTCAACCACCTGATCCACCTCACCAAGGATTACCCGAACGCAACGGTTCTAACTGGTTATGAACTGGAACTCTCGCGATTTTTGAAAAACGGGGCGGATGTTTGGTTGAATAATCCGGTCGTGACCCGCGAAGCATCCGGCACCTCCGGCATGACCGCAGCGATGAATGGCGCAGTGAATTTATCGACCGATGATGGTTGGGTTTGTGAGTTCGCCAAAGATGGGAAAAACAGTTTCATCATCCCACCCGCCGATCCAAGTCTTCCTTGGGAAGAACGCGACAGGCAGGATATGCTAGGTTTTTACACGAAGCTGAATAACGAAATCCTACCACTGTATTACGATGACAGGGCGAAGTGGAACAAGATCGTGATGAAATCGCTGAATGATATCGTGCCGTATTTCGATTCCGACCGGATGGTGACGGAATATTATGAGGTGATGTATGGGTGATTAATTTCTTCATTCAAAAATCAAACCTCAATAATCATCAATCGTCATTCGAACCGAACGATCAAAAAACGCCGCTCGAAGATTTGATTGACGATTGATGAGTGACGAATGTTGATTTTTGAATGAAGAGGAAGATTGGAGAAAGATGAGGAGGAGATTAGCAAGGGGGCAGCAGAATGCAGCCCCTCCTTGGGTTTTCAGTTGTCATCACGAAACTTTCGGCAAGAGTGTGCGGCATGATCAGTATTGAAGTTGTTGGCAGTGTGGTTTCGAAATGGGGCGAAGGTCCGATTTGGTGGGAGGGGGCATTGTATTACGTCGATATCGAGGGGAAGAAAGTTCACAGCTACACGCCTGAAACGGGAGCGGAGCAGACTTGGGATGTGGGGCGTCGGGTGGGGACGGTGGTGCCGCGTAGCTCGGGCGGGCTGGTGATTGCGGGGGATGATGGATTTTTATTTTTAGATACGAAAACGGGCGAACTGGTGCCGATCGATGATCCGGAACCGCATAAGGCGGACAATCGTTTCAACGATGGCAAATGCTCGCCAGATGGCAGGTTTTTTGCGGGAACAATCAGCCTGGTGAAAAAGGCGGGGGATGCGCGCTTGTATCGCTTGGATCCGGATTTGAGTTTGCATGAGGCGTTTGGTCCGGTGACGAATTCCAACGGGATTGTTTGGTCGGAAGATGGGAAAACGGTTTACTACATCGATACGCCACGCAAAGAGGTTCTGGCGTTCGATTACTCCGAAGGACATCTGGAAAATCCGCGTTCGGTAGTTTCGACACAGCAATATGAATCTTCTCCAGATGGAATGGCGATCGATGCGGATGGTAATCTTTGGATCGCGTTCTGCCATGGGGCATGCGTGACGTGTTTCGATCCGCGAACGGGTGAGGAGTTGCGGAAAATCGATCTTCCTTGTTTGGAAACGACTGCGTGCGCTTTCGGTGGCTCGAATCTAACAGATTTATATGTGACAACGGGAATTCATAAATCCGAGGTGGAGGAGCATGCAGGTCGACTTTTGAGAATTGTTGGTCTGGGTGTGCGGGGATTGCCGGCGCATGCGTTTGAAGGTTGAAGAAATTTTTATCATGAAGTTGATTCTTGCATCCGGTTCACCAAGACGCAGCGAGTTGCTTGCGGCAGCGGGTGTTGAGTTCGAGGTGATACCTTCGCCAGCGGAGGAGATTCATGATTCGTCGCTGGGAATGGCCGGGCTTTGTGAGGAAAATGCTCGACTCAAAGCGAGTGCGATTGCGATCCATCATCCGGATGCGGTGGTGATCGGAGCGGATACGCTGGTGTTTCTGGATCGCGAGCCGTTGGGGAAACCCAAGGACATGGCCGAGGCGGAGAGTATGCTGCGTCGCTTATCGGGAAAGACAAATCAGGTCTGCACAGGGGTTTGCATCATGGGGCCGAGCGAGAGGGTGACGATGCTGCATGCGGTGACGAATGTTTTTTTCCGAGAGCTCGATGACGAAACCCTGTTTGCTTATTTGGCGAAGACTCAACCGCTGGATAAAGCGGGGGCGTATGGAATTCAGGATCACGGGGAAATGATCATCGAGCGCATCGTGGGGGCGTTTGATAATGTGATGGGTTTGCCAGTGGAGCAGGTTTTGCAGGCATTGGAGATGAGGAGGGCGGACATTCCTGTCCGCTGAGTTCATGAAAGTGAACAGAAATGTCCACCCTCCTTATTGGGGTTGCGCCCGAATGGGGTTGCCCATCGCGAGGAGATAGTCGAATAATCCCCGCATGTCTTTCCCGAGGCGATATCCGCTGATCTTTAATCCGAGTGCCCGTAGTCAAAAGGGCGCCCGGACGCGGCAGTTTTTGATGCAACACGCGAACCGGTTTGCGTTGTATGCGACCAACAGTGGAGAGGAAGCCACGGAGCTGGCAAAACGTTTTGCGCGCGACGGTGAGCCGGTGGTAATCGCCGCTGGCGGTGATGGCACTTTGAACGCGGTGGTTTCCGGTCTTGCGGGAAGCCGTACGGCTATCGGCGTGATGCCGGCGGGGACGATGAATGTGTTTGCTCGCGAACTCGGGATCCCGGCGAACAGTTTGGATAAAGCGTTAGAAGTGATCGATCAGGGATTGATCCGCGAGATTGATTTATTTTCCGCAAACGAAGCGCCCTTCGTGCAAATGGCCGGCGTGGGGTTTGATGCGATGGTGATTGAGGAAACGAAGTGGGAGACGAAAAAGTTGTTAGGTCCGCTGGCATATCTTTTGGCCGCCGTGAAAGTGCTGGGTGAAAAACCACCGCTCATGGAAGTGATCACCAACGATGGCCGCCGCGAACAAGGTGTGGCGGTGCTTTGCGGGAATGGATCGCTATACGGCGGCCAGTTCAAATTATTTAGAAACGCCAGTAACCTCGACTCGATGCTCGATGTAATTGTTTTCAAAGAGTCCGGCTACCGTGTGGTGATCGATGCACTGCACGGCATCGCGCAGGGAGGTATCGATCTCGCGGCATCGACGAGTTATTTTCAAACCGAAGAGCTTACGGTGAAATCCGACCGACCCGTTCCGGTGGAGATTGATGGCGAGTTGTTAGGTCGCTTCAATGAAGTGCATTTTCGTGAAACCGCGACGCGGCTACGGGTGCTTGCGCCAGAGCATCCGTGCGGAACCCCTTTTACCGATGCGGTAAAGTCGCTCTTGCAATGGCCCCCGCTAGGCTATGAAACTCCTGCGATCGAAATAAGGTGATAGAGAAAGTGAAATCAAGATGGGTTATTTGGCTCAAGCGGATCCTGATCACAGGTGCTTCTCTTGTATTTCTCGGTTTGGCGTTAATTGCTTACGCGTATTACACCGCGAGCTGGGCTTCGCGCGGAAAACTTTTTGATGATGTTGCCAAACTTCCCGCGGCGAAGGTCGGTTTGGTTTTCGGAACATCTGATCGCTACAAAGGAAGAGAGAATAAATATTTTCGCTATCGGATCGATGCTGCGGTGAAGGTTTGGAATGCAGGAAAAGTGGAGACTTTAATTGTTTCTGGAGATAACCGCAGCGAGTACTACAACGAGCCTCAAAAAATGAAGGATGCCTTGATGGAAGCGGGCGTGCCGGGAGATCGGATTGTTTGCGATTACGCGGGCTTGAGAACCTTGGATTCGGTGGTGCGGGCTAAGAAAATTTTCGGAGCGAGCAAGATCCTTGTGATCAGCCAGCAGTTTCAAAATGAACGAGCCATCTACCTCGCTCAAGCGAACGGGATGAAAGCATATGGCTTCAATGCTCAGGATGTGCAGTTCGAAGCAGGTTTCAAAACCAAGGTGCGCGAAGTCGGCGCTAGGGTAAAAATGTGGTTGGACGTAAACTTTCTCGATACGAAACCGACCCACCTCGGCGATAAAGTTGAGCTGCCGGAATAGGCAACCCCTAAGATTTAGGCGGAAGCAAAGAGCCGTCTGATTCGTCGCCGGTGACCATGGGCAAGGTTGGCTCTTTGAAATTGGGTAGAGCGAAGGTCCAGAAGGAGCGTTTGCGTTGTTGATCGAACGCGAGGGCGCGCTCTTTACCGAGAGGCATTTGTTTCATGTCCTTTTCCCGGGCCTCGACAACCGCGACTTTGGGTCGACCCAAAGTGAAATCCGCGATGTTCTGGGTCGCGTTTGAAGCCGTTTCTTTAACGGTTTTCATCGTTCCGCATGAGGTAAAGACCCATGGCAGGAAAAGAGCGGCGCACAGAATTTTAGACATAACTGAGGAACGCTGGCAATATTCATCACAAACTCCATTCTGTCCAGAATGCCTTTGGGGGTATTTTGTCACTTTTTCGAGGTGGCGGGCGGTATGGTCGCCGGATAGTGGCAGCCCTAAAAATATGGCCTTGGGTATAACTCCATCGAGAAATAGTTGGATTGCAGAGTGCTTGCATGTTGGACATACAAGAGCGCTGTATTTCCCATACCCATGATCACTCTCCTATCCGACATCGAAAATCCTGACGGGGCGGAAATGACTTTTCGTAGGGTGAAAGAGCATATCTGCGCGGCGCGGCGTTCGATTGAGATTCACATGTTTGTGTGGCGGAATGATGTGATCGGTCAGGAAATCGGTGAGGCGGTTCTTGAGGCCGCGGAGCGTGGGGTGGCGGTGCGCATTATCAAGGATGTGGGAGCTTTCATGTATGAGCGGATCGAAATGAACCGGAAGTCGTTTTTTAATAAACCGATCTCTTTTAAAAACCGATGGGTCTACCGACTCATCCGCCCAACGTTTCCCGATACGTTTTGTAAGGACGACCACACGGACGAACTCGGTTGGAAGATCATCCATCATCCAAATGTCAGCATAGAGTGGGTGAACCACACGCATACGAAATATTATCTCTTTGACGATGAAGTGATGCTGACCGGAAGCATCAACATCGAGGATAGGCACAGGGGTTATTTGGACTACATGATCCGTATAGAAGGTCGGGAACACATCGAGCGCTTTCGTCAACGGCAGTCGCTGCAAGTGCCGCACGATGCGACGCGGCGTTTGGATTTCGTGTTGAACTCCCTGCGTGCTGGTGCGCGTCGATTCGAAATCAAAGACAAGTTTCTGGAGTTGATGCGGCAGGCGAAAACTTCGCTTTATATTGAAATGGCCTACATCGGCGATCCGGAGATCAGTGCTGGGATTACTGCTGCGGCGGCGCGTGGGGTGGAAGTGACGATGTTATTTTCCCGCGAGGCGAATGTGGGGAATGACATC
The DNA here is from genome assembly GCA_040384845.1 of Verrucomicrobiota bacterium. Lineage (GTDB taxonomy): Bacteria > Verrucomicrobiota > Verrucomicrobiia > Verrucomicrobiales > Akkermansiaceae > Luteolibacter. The sequence goes on from JAZKIL010000003.1 coordinate 166,900, forward strand.
AATTACAAATCGATGGATGAACTTTATCGCAACACGCCGATGAAAGCGTATCTTGCGGATCGGATGATCCATTCCAAATTGATGATGATCGATGACAGTATAGTGATCATGGGTTCCGCCAATTTTTCCGTGTTCTCCATGCAGAAAGCCGAGGAGCTGAATGTGGTGATTCAGGACGATACGGAGTTGATGGGGCAGTTCCGGAAGACCATCGCGCATCGCAAGGCGGCGGCGCATGAGGTGGTTTCAGCGGATGAATTTTCGGCTTACAACAAGCCAATTGCCTATCTGCAGCAGTTGCATCAGAAGCTGAATGATTTGTTCAATTGAGGCGCAGCGAACTGCTTGGTCCTATCTTGGATTATTCGGCAGGAGTAGCAGGGTCGATCATCAGGGAATTATCAGGAGTCACGATGAAAAACTTCTTTGGAACATCTATTGCGTTCACTTGGGTATGGCTGATTTTCTGCCCCGAACCCCGTTTGTTTACCAATGGACTCCAATCCACAAGGTTCGTGCTTTGTGAAATCGAATATCGACGGCCATTCACTGTATCAAAATCAAATTTCAGATCGGTTGAGTTCAGTTTTTGCAAGGTCAGTTGGGGAGTTGGAACCTCACCCTGATAGACACGGATGTAATCCACCAGATAGGTTGTTTGATCGGGTAGAGCGGCGGTGCTGCCACCGGCATTTCCACCAATCGCAAGGTTAAGCCATAGCATTTGGCCAAACGTCTGAAATGGTGCCTGATTCGGGTAAGCATAGGACCCCGCTGAATTCTTTGTGGCGGGATCAAAGGCATTCATCTCCACTCCATCGAGCAGGATCGCAGCCCGGTTTGGCGACCAATGTAACTCCCATATGTGATAGTTGTCCGCCCAGCCCGCAGCAAATGTGGACACGCTTTTTGAGGAGGAATCCCAAGCCGCAATCCAGCGACCACTGCTCGCTGTGGCGAAGTTGGCCAAAATTTTCCCGCCGTAGTTTTCCATGATATCGATCTCTCCAGTAGCTGGCCATTCTCCTCCACCCACTGTCCATATGGCCGGCCATGTTCCTGTCAAATTGGTCACCTTGGCACGGCACTCGATTTTACCATAAAGGAAATCAAAGGAATTGGAGGTGATGATGCTCCCGGAAGTCCAGCTAGCGTATTGCTGATTCAGCGTCCAGTTGCTGGAACCCGCATCATAATACTCATTGAGAAATTGCTCGCGCTTCGCGGTGATTACCAGATTCCCGCCAGACTGGCTCAGGTTTTCCGCACGGTAGTATTGATCCTCATTGTTGCGTTTGAAACCCACTTCCGGTGTCCACTTGGCAAGATTGATGGGGCCATTGACGTTGAATTCATCACTGAAAATCAGATCATAGTTCACAGCGATAACCACATCAGCCGCGAGACTCAAATCATCGATATATACAAGGGTGGCGTTTCCGGGATTATTCCAGACAAAGCAGGTGGCAGAGGTCGAGCTCGCGCCGGTTGTGAATTTGATTTCCTGATAGATATAAGTCGTTGAATCGAATGTGACCGAGGCTTGAGTTCCTCCGTGATTCTTCACCCCTATTGCAGCACTTCCTCCAACCGTTTTGACGTAAGAAGCAAAAGTATAGGCTGTATTGGGAGTTAATCCTGTGAAAGTTCTCTCATAACCACCACCCCAGGTAGGATCGGTCTGGTCCAGCTTTGCCGCATACGTTCCCGATCTCTGGTTGGTATTCACGATCGTGGAGCCTCCCCATAGCCCAGTAGTCGTTCCTGATTCAAATCCGGGATCTGCAATGATATTGGAGAAGGAAGCGGAACTCAGAAGGGAAATCAGAAGGGCTGTGAGTGCTGCGGTTTTCATGTTAGATATTGGAAATGCTTGCTCCTTTGAACATCCCTAGAAAATACCGAAAAGGAATGGGTTGATCATCACACCATGAGATTGGAGGGGTGTTGGTCCATTACCCGATCGAGTAGTGGCACCTCCGTTGCCGTTGCGACTTGTTTGCGTGGGACGGTTGTTATCTCGTTCATGTGGGCTGCGTTTTTCAATCTTTATTTTAACCTGTGCGATGCGGTGGCTGCAGTCGGAATACTTTGAATGATTTCCTCACATTGGACTAGCCAGCCGAAACTGGGTCGGCTTAGCATCGCCGCCTGTTAATTTTTACCTTATGAAAGCACCCATCACCGTATCCATCACAGGAGCCGCAGGCCAAATTGGTTATGCGATTCTTTTCCGCATCGCATCTGGATTTGTCTTCGGTGACGACCAGCCGGTGAATCTCCGTTTGATCGAGATCGAGCCCGGTTTGCCTGCGCTTAAAGGCGTGGTGATGGAGTTGGAGGATTGTGCGTTTCCGTTGTTGAAAGAAGTGGTTGCGACCACGGATCTGGACGAAGGTTTCAAAGGTGCCAACTGGGCGTTATTGATTGGCTCGGTGCCACGCAAGGCGGGGATGGAGCGGGCGGATTTGCTCGGGATCAACGGTAAAATTTTCACGGGCCAAGGCCAAGCGATCGCGCGTTCGGCAGCGAAAGATGTTAGAGTTTTAGTAGTGGGAAATCCATGCAACACCAACGCGTTGATCGCGATGAACAACGCAGCGGGCATTCCAAATGATCGCTTCTTCGCGATGACGCGCTTGGATGAAAACCGCGCCAAGAGCCAGCTTGCAATGAAAGCCGGTGTGCATTGCTCGGATGTGACCAATCTCTGCATTTGGGGAAATCATTCCGCGACCCAGTATCCGGATTTCACCAACGCAAAAATCCAAGGCAAGCCAGTGACCGATGTCATCTCGGATCGCGAATGGTTAGAAGGCGAGTTCATCAAAACCGTCCAACAACGCGGCGCGGCGATCATCGCTGCCCGTGGCGCTTCTTCCGCTGCATCCGCTGCCAATGCGGCGATGGACACGGTGAAAAGTTTGATCACCCCTACTCCAGCCGGCGACTGGCATTCCGTCGCGGTTTGTTCCGATGGTTCTTATGGAATCGAAAAAGGCCTCATGGCCTCCATGCCGATCCGCACCAAAACCGATGGTAGCTGGGAAGTCGTCCAAGGCGTGCCTGTCAGCGCGTTTTCCCAAGGCAAAATCGATGCAACCATCAACGAGCTGAAAGAAGAGAAAGATGCGGTTAAAGATTTGATTGCAAGCTGAAAGCCTGTGCGCAAGCCATCGTAGCCGGCTTGGAACCTATGGTCAGGAAACGTTCTGAGCAGAAGAGTGAGGAGTAATACGGATTTCATGCACGTGGCGAGTCGCTACCTTTCTCCGCTAGTGAAGAATCGCTTCCTTGACAGTTATCAAACTTCACGTAACTTGATAGCTACTATGAAATTTAAAACCCTAACTACATTGATTCCAACCGCTGCCCTTCTCATCGCATTTGCCGGAACCGTTCAAGCGGCTCCGAAAGCACCTAAAGAGAAAGCCCCCAAGCTGCCTAAACATCAACTTGCTTTTACCCAAGCAGATGATGGCGATGGTTTTCTCACCGTTTTTGAATTCGCTACGACGCAAGGTCGTGGCACACCGCTTGTCGAAGTTCGCAGACGCTTCCTGCCAATCGATACTTCCGGTGCTTTCGAGGTCGTTCTTGATCCGATAACCGGTGAACCAGCGGTCGATCCTATTACCGGCGAACCCGTCGTCGGAGCGTCAATTCCCGACGGTCTCGTCACTCTCGCCGAGTGGGATGCTTACGTATTGGGGAAAAAGAAAAATAAATCCAAGCTTTCCCGTTTCGAGCTCGCCGATTTCGATGGAGACAGCCAACTTGACGCAATTGAGTTCGGTTACCTCGTTTCACCCATGGTCAAAATGGAGAACACCATCCGCAAATTCGAAGAGGTTGACAGCAGTGACGATGGCTTCATTACCGAAGATGAGTTAAACGGCACCGTTAGCCCGGAAGTCTGAAGGATTCCCGATTGATTCAACTCGATCCAAATCAAGCCTGCCCTGGAAACGGGGCAGGCTTTTTTAGAAAAAAGTATAAGATTATTTTTGTTAGAAGCTTGAAGGTGTGGGCTCTCACTTCTTTGTCAGGGGCTGGATCCAGTCATCGGATTGCCTCCTAATAATTATTTTTTCGAGAAGCAGGGTTAGACCCCATGGCATCCAATCGATCATTAGGTATGATCTAAATCCAATTCCCCGCACTTCTTGGCACTCGTTCCTTCAATTTCAATCATTCCCATGACTCATAGTTGCCAGGATAACGCCGGTGACATTTTTCCGGCGGAAAAAGAAGTTAGAGAGCCTAAATTCAGGGATGCTTACGAGGAACTCGAGGCGAGGGTGGCGGAGCGGACAGCGGAACTCCAGCGGGAAAAGGCTTTTCTTCAGGCCGTGCTGGAGAATATCGAGGACGGCGTGGTGGCATGCGACGAGAACGGCATGCTGACCTTGTTTAACCGGGCAACCATGGAGCTTCACGGTTTACCCCATGAGCCCCTGCCGGCTGAGGAATGGGCGAATCATTATCGCCTTTTCAATGCGGACGGCACCACTCTTCTCGCCCATCACGAAGTGCCATTGTTCCGGGCATTGGCGGGGGAATATGTTAGAGATGCCCAGATGGTTGTTGAACCCGTTTCTGGAGTTCCGCGGACCCTCCTCGCCAGCGGCCAGCCGCTCTTCGATCAAGAGGGCAAGCAAGTGGGTGCGGTGGTTTCGATGCATGATATAACCGACCGTAAGAAGGCGGAACTTGCGATCGCGGAAGTCGCCCGTGAACATGCAATCCGCCGTGGAGAGGATCGAGTGAAAGACGTTTTGGAAAGCATCAGTGACGGATTTCTGCTGCTGGATGCGGAGTGGAAAATTATTTACATGAATTCAGCGGCTGAGCGAATTAACGACCAGCGCCGGGAGGATATTTTGGGGAGAAATTTCTGGGAGATTTTTCCCGCAACTGTTGACACCCTATTACACCATGAATTCCAGCGCTGCGCGGTGGAGCAGTTGCCTGTGAGTTTTGAAAACCACTATGAGCCTTGGGATAAATGGTTCACACTCGATTTGTCACCGGCACCGGGCGGCGGGCTTTCCGTGTATTTCCGGGACATTACCGAACAAAAGATAAGCGGCGAGGCGCTTCGCCAAAGCGAGGCCACCAACCGCGCGGTGATGGAGACCGCTTTGGACTGCATCATCGGCATGGATCATGAAGGCCGGATCACGGATTTCAATCCCGCGGCAGAAAGAACCTTCGGCTACGAAAAATCTGAAGTACTGGGTCTCGATCTGAGTGAGACCATAATCCCTCCGGAGCTTCGGAAACCTCACTGCGATGGGATGCGCCGCTACCTATCCGGCGGAGCCGCGCGGGTTCTCAATACCCGTATCGATACACAGGCGATCCGCAAGAACGGCGAAACGTTCGATTGCGAACTCACAGTCACGCGCAACCCGGGAGAACCTGCCAGCTTCACGGGTTTCCTGCGCGATGTGACGGAAATCCTGCAGGCGGCGGAAGCAATTAAAGAAAGGGAAGAGCGTTTCCGCCTGCTGGCGGATACCATTCCGAACCTGGCGTGGACGGCCCGCCCCGACGGCCACATTTTATGGTATAACCGGCGCTGGTATGAATACACAGGCACGACGCTGGAGGAGATGGAGGGGTGGGGATGGCAGTCCGTTCATCATCCGGACGATGTTGGAAAAGTGGTCGAGCGCTGGACAGATTCGATTTCCACTGGCACGCCATTCAGCATGGTGTTTCCCCTAAAAGGGCGGGACGGGAAATTTCGGCAGTTTCTAACGCTCGTAAATCCGTTCCGCGATGCCTCTGGTGAAATCCTTTTCTGGTTTGGGACCAACACCGATATAACCGAGCAAAAGGAGGCGGAAGAACGCCTCGCCCTCATGGCAAAAGCCGAACGCCATCGTTCCAGCCAGCTCACCCAAGTGGCGGACGCTTCACGCACCATCAATTCCATCCTATCGTTGGAGAGCATAACCCGCGTGCTTTCTGAAGAAGCTCGACGGATCGTCGGCGCGAAGGTAGCGGTTGCATATCTCACCGACCAGACTGGGACGGACACCGAAGACTCGTCCACTACTCCAGCTTGGCACGCCGCGCTCGGCCAATTTGTATGCCGGACGAACCTACCACTTCGACTTACGGCGGCGGCTGTTCAAAATTTTCCGGGGTTTCGCGAACAATATGACCTTAGTCAGGTCGGACCCCTTTGCGGCTGGCTGGGTGTCCCACTCATCGGTCAAGGCGGTCGGAATCTCGGGCTTGTTTACTTAGCGGCAAAGGAAGATGGCGAGTTCAACGGAGAGGACCAAGCTATCCTCGCCCAACTTGCGGCAACCGCTTCCGTAGGCCTTGAAAATGCCCGCCTCTACAGTTCCTTGTGCGATCAGGAAAAACGGAAAGATGAATTCCTCGCTACTCTTGCCCATGAACTCCGCAATCCGCTCGCCCCCATCCGAACCGGATTGGAAATCTTGAAAATGGATGGCAATGGGGAGGTGGCCGGCAAGACCCGGGATATGATGGAGCGGCAGCTCGGACACATGGTGCGACTGGTGGACGATTTGATGGATGTCTCACGCGTGAGCCGGGGACAAATGGCGCTAAAACTGGAACTCGTTTCGCTACGGACAGTGGTTCAAATGGCGATGGAAACCAGCCTCCCCCTCATCGAGGCAGCAGGTCATAAGTTTACCTCGTCGCTTCCCGCAGAGACGCTCCATGTCCGGGCAGATATCACCCGACTTGCCCAGATTTTCAGTAATCTGATCAACAACGCATGCAAATACACACCTGATGGCGGCATGATCGAGCTGTCTGCTTGTCGTGAAGGAAATACCGTCGTAGTTCGGATCACCGACTCCGGGCTCGGCATCCCTTCCTCCATGCTATCAAAGATTTTTGAAATGTTCAGCCAGGTGGAAAAAGGCTTGGACCGCTCGCACGGCGGTCTTGGTATTGGCCTCTCTCTGGTCAAACGTCTGGCCGAAATGCATGGCGGATCGGTCCGAGCCGAAAGCTTGGGACCCGGCCAAGGCAGCACATTCACTGTTGTGCTTCCGCTCGCTGAGATTGAGGGGCAGGAGCTGGGAAACACCGACCCTCCATCCCCGCCTGAAAAGTCTAACCTTCCGTGCAGAGTGTTGGTGGTGGATGATCATATCGACGGCGCGGAGAGCTTGGCGCTGCTGCTTCGTTATTCAGGGTATGAGGTCCGCACAGCCTACAACGGCCCTGACGGTTTGGCCGCTGCACGGGAATTCCTTCCCGATCTGGTGTTTCTCGATATCGGTCTGCCCGGCATGAACGGCTATGAAGTGGCGGCACACCTCCGCCAAAACAGTCAACTGGCGGGAATTATGCTGGTGGCTCTCACCGGCTGGGGTAGCGAAGACGACCGCACGAAAGCCCGTGAGGCCGGATTTGACCGCCATCTCACTAAACCGGTGGATCCAGCCGCAGTCCGCCGGATCTTGGCAGGCTTCAGCCCGGCCAGCCGTGATCCTGGATCGGCGGTTTGACCCGCGTAAATGGGAATTACATTTGGCGGTTAGCCGATCCGAGGATTACGAAGTTTGTGCTGGTTTGCTTGAATTGAAACGATCAGGTTTTAATACGCATTATCCACGAAATATGAAAAAAATCTTTTGGCTACTCACTGTAGTCCTTGCCATTATTTTGGCTCCCAAGGCCAATGCGAGTGGCATGCAGATCTTTGTCAAAACGCATACGGGAAAGACGATTACGCTAGATGTGGAGTCATCCGATAGCATCGAGAATGTGAAGCAGAAGATCCAGGACAAGGAAGGCATCCCTCCCGATCAACAGCGGCTTACTTTTGGGGGCGAGGAATTGATGGATGGCAGCACGCTTGCGGATTACAATATTCAGAAGGAGTCGACCCTGCAGCTGGTGCTCCTAGTCAGCTTGGATGAAAGGAGTGTAGCGGAACAGGCTCAACTTTCTCGAACGGCGATGCGTACTGGAGGTATGGTCTTGCACGGGCTGCATGGTCATCCGTTAGATTATCGCGTCGCACCGGGGAAAGACTATGCGGTTTGGGTCGGCGGCGATTGGGGAGAGGATCAGCATGCCGAACGTGATGGTAGTTTGGGCATTGCTGAAATCGGAGCTTCACGCGTCTTGAGTTCTTCCGGAATCCAACTCGGTTTTGGCTTGGGGAGATCGTGGAGTGATCACGATACTTTCTTGGGAGGTAATCAGGAAATGCGGGGCGAATATCTGCTGGGAGAACTCATCCTTCCAGTGAAAGCACTAGGCGCGAATGCATGGATGACATTTACCGGATATTATCATCAATCCAACGCGGAGCTATTGCGCGCCTATGATACTGGATTGGGAACGGACTTTTCAAATGGAGAGACCGATATCGACACATGGGCATTTCGCGCACGAGTGGACTGGGAGAAATGGATTTCTGTCTCAGGCTTTGAATTTTCACCCTACGTCGACTTGTCTTTCATGGAAGCTCAGGTCGATGGTTATAGCGAAGCGGGTGGTGTTGCCCCTGCCATCTATCAATCCCGCAACGATCATTCCCTCGAAGCGAGAGCAGGGGTGAACATGCTTTATGAAATCAGCCCATCCATGGCAATGACTGGAGAAGTTGGTATTTATCAACAATTGAGTGAGAGGAATTCGGCAGTATTGGGTCAGGCATCGGGGTCAGGCTTCAGCTTGATGATGTCTGAAGCGGATGACACATGGATGCTTGGTTCAATCGGCATCCGAGCCCTCACCGAAATTGGCACTGTCAACTTGAGGGTTCATGGTACCACCGAAGGCGGCGATTCGGCCGCTTGGGTGTCGTTACTTTGGAGTATGTCATTGTAGACCGCAACGCCTGCCTCCATGTGTTAGAAGTGAAGAATCGCGTAAATCACCAGCAGATGGGCTGGGTAAAAGGTGTAGAACAGATACCGCCAGTCGCGGCCTCTTTGTCCGTTGTAGCGGCTCAAGAGAGGAAGGGCCAAGATGCAACCTAGGTTAATAAAGTTGATCAATTGGTAACTCGGATTTCCTGTGCGAGCGCTGACGATGGCAAAAATCCCTGCATTTACAAGCAATAGGCCGCCTAACGCTGCAACCGTCCAGCCAAAGCGCCCACGAGTGGCATGGAACACAAAGATCATTAAAACTCCAAGATGCCACCAATCCAAAGCGACATAAAAACCAGCGATGCTCACCGCAAACAGCAAAGCAGCCACGATCCAGCGTGAGTGGATACGCTCCGCCGCCCAGATCACGCACAGCCCAACTAACAGATCAAAAAGCACGTTGAGCCCGTGTGGGAAAACCATGCGATAAACAGGCTGGGCCAACACTGCAAAAATCAGCAGGCGCAACAGGTAACGACCGAGGTGCCGCGTGTGGTGATAGCCCTCGACAAGAAGAAATGCGATGATGGGCATCGCTAGGCGGCCGATGATTCGCAGCCAGATGGCCTCTGGGTAAACCAACGCGCCGATGTGATCTATAGCCATTGCGATAATTGCGATCAGCTTGAGATCAAATGCGTCAAAGCGCAGTCCAGTTTTCACAGGCATGCGTGTCGCCTGATTACTAATCCGCGCCTTATGCCTCTTTTTCAACTTCCCCTTCATTTTTAATCAGGCTTCATGTTTTGTTTTTTCAGCGAAATTTGCTTCGCAAAGTTTTGCATAAGAGCCACCCAAAGCGATGAGTTCTTCGTGGGTACCTTGTTCGATGAGTTTACCTTGGTGGAGGACGTAAATTCGGTCGGCTTTCTGGACGGTGGAGAGACGGTGGGCGATGACAAAGCATGTGCGATCCGAGCGAAGATTTTCCAATGCCTGTTGGACAAGTCGCTCGGTGTGGTTGTCGAGTGCTGAAGTGGCCTCGTCGAGCAGCAGCAGGGGAGGGTTTTTCAATAGCGCACGAGCGATGGAGAGGCGTTGTTTTTCTCCACCAGAAAAGCGGTTACCGCGCTCACCTGCGATGGTGTTGAGACCTTCCGCACTGGCGCGGACAAAGCTGGCGGCGTTGGCAGCTTCTAGGGCAGCCCATATTTCCTCGTCAGTGGCGTTCTGTCGTGAGAGTTGGAGATTCTCACGCAGAGTCGTGTTGAAAAGGAAGCTCTCTTGAGTCACGAAACCGAGTTGGTCGCGCAGCCATTCTTTTGAAACGGTGTCGAGCGGGATGCCGTCGATGAGTATGCGTCCACTGGTGGGATCGTAGAAGCGGGTGAGCAGATTGAGCACGGTGGACTTGCCGGCGCCAGTCGCTCCCACGAGGGCGATGGTCTGGCCGGGCAGCGCTTCAAGAGTGAGATGATTGATGGTAGGTGCATCTTCGGAGTATGAGAACGAGACATCTTCGAAACGGACGTGACCGGTCATTTTATCCGGACGCACGCCTTCTGTTAGGTTTATCTCATCCGGTGTGTCGATGATTTTAAAAACGCGCTCTGCGGAGACGATGCCGCGGGTGAAGGTCTGGGCAAGCGAGTTGATACGGGAAATCGGATCAAACAAGAATCCCCACGCGACAAGGAAAGAAATCACCACGCCGGGTTGGATTTCGCCTTTGAGGGCGGCCCAGCTACCATAGGCTACCATGAGAATGATGCCGGACTCGGCAATGAATGAAACGCTGGGCCAGACAAACGCTTGGCCGCGCATGACGGTCATGGTTTTTTCGCCCACCTGGCGCGATGCCTTGTCGAAGTTTTCCAAAGCCTCCGGTTCCACCGTGTAGGCCTTGATCTGGCGGATGCCGGAGAGGTTGTCGTGCAGGATGGCATTGAGCGCGGAGTTGGCCTCGCTGGACTCGCGCCACATCGGCTCAGAGCGACGGCTCCACCATGTTGTTAGAACTGCGATCAAGGGCAGTGGAATAAGCGTCACCAGCGTGAGCTCCCACGAGAACCAGAACATGTATCCCAACACCATGATGAATTGGAGCAGCGCGGCGATGGCTTGGTCCACGCCGTCGATGATGATGCGGTTGGTGGTTGGTACGTCGTTGGCTACGCGAGACATGATTTCTCCCGATGAGTTCGTGTCGAACCACTTCACCGGCAGTCGCTGGAGTTTATCATAGAGCTCCACACGGATGAGGTGGGTGAGCTTCAGTTCGAGCAAGCTGTTGTAATACGTCCTCAGTGTGAAAAGTGCGTGCCTCAACAGAATTGCGCCGATACCGATTGCTGCGGTGGGAATGATGAGATCCGGGCGGTTCTTGGCGAGGATTACGTCGATAAATTGCATCGTGATCCCCGGAAGGACCAATACCAACAACGTACAAAGGATCGCCAAGAGTAGCGAGAAGGCACTTTGCATCGGAAAGCGAAACGTGTGGCGAAGGATTCGCAGTAGAGTTGGCATGGGGGTAGAGTGGGGCGAAGAACCAAGCAAGTAGCAAGAGGGAAGTCGGCTGCGAAGCAGGAGCTTCCGACATATTTTCAAATGCAAGGAGGCTGATAAACAATGGGGAATAAGACTTTAGAGTGATAAAAGAATCCCAAAAGGAAAGCGGTTGCACGATTCGGAAGAGTCGGTCTAGTCTCACGTGTGCCTGATGTGGAAATAAAACCTTTTGAAGCAATGATTTCTCTCGATGGCGAATTTTTGCGCAGGTCCTTTCAATCGATGCTGAAAGCGAGGATCTTGGAAAATAAGCTCTCCAGCCTTTATAAAGCCGGGAAAATCGTCGGTGGTGTGTATCTTGGGAAAGGCCAAGAAGCCGTCAGCGGATGTTTGGGAACGGCGTTGGTTCAGGGAAAAGATTGCTTCGCACCTTTGATCCGAGATCAGGCCGGCCGGACCGCTTTTGGTGAACCCATGATTGATTGCACGCGGACTTATCTGGGTTCGATCGAGGGGCCAATGAAAGGCCGTGATGGAAACATTCATCGGGGTCGGCCTGATCAAGGCATGCCGGCGATGATTTCGCATCTCGGCGCGCAGGTGCCGCTGATTGCAGGCATGCTTTTCGCGAAGCGCCTCAAAGGGACGTTGGAAGGTTGTGTCGGCGCAACCTGTGTGGGCGACGGTGCTACTTCGACCGGCGCGTTTCACGAGGGGCTGAATCTCGCGGCAGTGGAAAAACTTCCGATGGTGGTGGTGATTGCGAACAATCAATTCGCTTACTCAACTCCTAACAACCGCCAGTTTGCCTGCGGCGATTTGGTCGAGCGGGCGAGGGGATACGGCGTGGGCGGATACTCCGTCGACGGCACGGATCTTATGGCCTGCGCTTCCGTGATCGGCGAGGCTGTCAAACAAGCGCGTCTCGGAAAAGGCCCGCAAATGGTGGTCGCGAATTTATTGCGTTTGTCCGGACACGGTGAACACGATGACGGCGCGTATGTTCCCGATTCCACACGCGCCGGATATTATGGCCGCGATTGCATTGAGGTCGCCATCGAGCAGTTGGTCCAAGGCGGTTACGCAACCGAAGCTGAGATCGAAGCTTGGCGTGAAGAGTTTTCTGAAGAAGTTCAACGGGCCGTTGCGCAAGCGCAGCAAGAAGCTCTGCCGGATCCTTATTTGGAAAATTGGTCCGCTCTTTCCACAACATTTCCCTATATTCCATCGTGAGTGTAACCTATATTGATGCGATCCGCGAAGCTCAGGAGGACCTCCTCCGTGAGGATGATCGAGTGTTTCTCTACGGACAGGACATCGCAAATTTCGGTGGTGCTTTCAAAGCGACCAAAGGTCTGGCGGAAGCTTATCCGAACCGAGTTTTTGATAGTCCCATCTCGGAAGACGCGATGATCGGTCTAGCGGTCGGCGCGGCCATCGAAGGCATGAGGCCGATTGTGGAAATGCAGTTCGCGGATTTCTCGTCTATCGCATTCAACCAAATTGTCAACCAAGCAGCCACCCATTATTACCGCACGGGGATGCCTATCCCTCTAACAGTTCGGCTTCCCTCCGGCGGCACTCCCGGTTCCGGGCCGTTTCACAGTCAGAGCATGGAGGGCTTGTATGCCCAATATCCCGGCTTGGTCGTGGTCACTCCCGCTACCGTTTCCGATGCCTATTACATGCTGATAGACGCGGTGAAAATGAACGATCCGGTGATCTATTGTGAACACAAGTTTCTGTATCGCTGGTTGAAAGCGAAAACCATCAAAGGCGAATATTTACCCATCGGCCAAGCCCGTATCGCCAGACCTGGAAAACATGCCACGGTGGTGACTTACAGCGCAATGGTGCATGAGGCAGTCCGCGCGGCGGATCGTTTGCAACAAGATGGTTGGGAAATTGAAGTGGTCGATCTTCGTTCGATAAAACCGTTAGACATCGATACCGTTCTGGCATCAGTCGCACGCACAGGTCGCTTACTCGCGGTGGGCGAAGCCTTTCCATGGGGCGGAGTCACGGCGGAAGTTGTTTCCCGCGTGACCGAGGAAGGATTCCATTTGTTAGACGCACCCCCGCAGCGGCTCAACTCCCGCGATACTCCAGTGCCTTATCATCCAAAACTTTGGGCGGCGCATCGCCCGACTCCCGAGTCGATTTCCGAGGCGCTTCGAAAACTCTTATCCTTTTAGTAACTGCCATGCCAATCGTTCCCATTCTTATGCCACAGCTCGGAGAGTCCATCGCCGAGGCAACGGTTATCAGACTCGATGTCAAAGTCGGCGACGAGGTGAAGACAGACCAGGAAATCATCGAAGTGGAAACCAACAAAGCGACGATGGGAATTACCACGCTTTGTAACGGAGTGGTTTCGGAGATACGTGCCGTCGAGGGTGTTTCCTATTCGGTCGGTTCCTTGCTTGGTTTGTTAGAAGTGACCGAAGAAGAGGTTGTTCGCACCGGAGTAGATACACTTGAAAGCCTTGAAGCGAAAAATCAAAGTCAGCCTCAAGAAGCCAAGGGCGGCGAAGAAAACCTGCACTTTGCTTTGGACGGAGATTCCTACGAAGAAGATCCGAGCATCATTCCGAGTGTGAAAGGCTTACCGGTGCCGACCGGTGTGATGGGCGCTCATTACATTTCTCCAAGAATGCGTGCTCGCATGAATGACATGGGTTTGCGCGAGGCGGATATTTCAGCCATTGCCGGAACCGGTGCGGGCGGGCGAGTGACCGTCGAGGATTTGGAAAGATTCCTGGATTATCTCGAAGCCTGGCCGAGCGCCCCAGCATCGCCAATGCGGCTCGCGGTCGCGGATGCGATGCGCCGGAGTTGGACGCGTCCGCTGGCGACGGTGGGACTTCCGGTTCTGTTAGATCGTTTGCTCGATCATCGCCGTCAACAATCTCCGAAACCCGGGTTGACACTTTATTTATTGAGAGCATTCGCCATCGCACTCAAAGAGCAGCCAATGACGGCGGGTTATTTGATTGGTGAAAAAGTCGTTCACCCACGTTCGTTCGACATCGGCGTCGCGGTGCAAGTGGAGGACGGAGTGGTCGTCCCTGCAATGCGTAAAGTGGACCAGAAAACACTCTCCGAACTGGTTGCTGAGTATGATGATTTGGTGGATCGCGCGCGTCGTCGCCGTTTGACCGAAGCTGACTCACGCGGCGGTATCGCAACGGTCACCAATTTCGGAACCTTCGGTCTAACAACCGGAACACCGATTCCTTTGCCTAATGAAACCTTGATTCTCGGAATCGGTGCTGGGCGCAAAAAACCCGTATGGAGCGAGCAAGTGGAGGCGTTTCTCCCGGCGACCGAAGCCGAGTTGTTACTCACCTTCGATCACCGCGTAGTCGATGGCGGCGGTGCGGGAATGTTATTGAATCGGGTCGCTGCGTTGTTGCAACAGCCAGAAAACCTGTGATGTTATCAATTTGTGGATTCTGAAACGGAAAAAAGCGAGAAGGTGGATATTCCGAAAAAAGCGATCTATCGTCTTTCAATCTATCATCGTTGTTTGCAAAAGCTCAGCGATAGCGGTCAGAAAACAGTTAGCTCGATCACACTCGCGAAAGTGGCAGGCGTAAAACCCGCGCAGCTTCGTCGTGATCTCGGTTACATCGGACAAATCGGCACGCGTGGGCTGGGCTATCCGGTGACAGGTTTAATTACCACCATACGGGAAGCGCTGGGCCGGGAACAATTGCAGCCGGTCATCTTGGTCGGCGCTGGAAATTTAGGCTCCGCCTTGCTCCGCTATCAGGGGTTCCAGAAAGAAGGCTTTGAGGTGGTCGCGGCATTCGATGCCAGACCGGAGGATGCCCGGGCGCGGGAACAGAAAATCCCGGTTCTTCATGTCTCGGAAATGGAGACGTTTATCGTCAAAAACCAGGTCAAATTGGTGATTTTATGCGTGCCGATCGGCTTCGCCCAAGAAGTGGTCAATCGGCTGGTTGCCTGTGGAATTCAGGGAATTTTGAATTTCTCTCCCATCATGCTTGAGGTTCCGGCCGATGTGACGGTCAACAATGTTGATCTGGCACTGGAGCTGGAGCATTTGAGTTATTTCATCAGGTAATTCATAAAAGTGAAAAATTCATCAAAGATTTCGACTGAAGGGGACGTTGATTCCGAGTGTGACAGTGGACAAACGATGAAACTGAGCCCCCAGGATTTTGAATCCTTCATCGAACAAGCTGTCACAGACTACGAATCTTCCCTTATCGGCTATGCAAGAACTTACTTATACGACCTGGATCGAGCGCGCGATGTCGTGCAAGATACCTTTATTCGTCTGTGTAAGCAGGATCCTGAAAAGGTCAAAGTGCATCTTAAAAGCTGGTTATTCACGGTCTGCCGGAATCGCTGCCTCGATGTTTTACGCAAAGACAAACGCATCGAACCGCTCGACGACGTCGGTTGGCAAAAACTCGCCAGCCCTGAACATTCTGCCAGTGAAAACGCTGAAAATGAAGACGAACATCAGGACGTCATGCGTTTCATGGATCGGCTTTCCGATAATCAAAAGGAGGTCATTTTGTTAAAATTTCAACAAGGCATGAGTTACGAGGAAATCCATCGCGTGACAGGTCTGACATCGGGAAACATCGGTTTCCTGATTCATGCCGGATTGAAGCGCTTGCGCGGATGGATGTTAGAGAAAGGAGAGTTGAATGAAAATTGAACAGGACGACCCAAGACTGACCGCCTATGTGTTAGGTGAGTTGTCGGCGAAAGAGGCCAAGCAGTTCGAACATGCGATTGCAGGTGATCCTGCACTCAAGCTGGCGGTGAACGAAATCGAACGCACCCAAGCGGATCTCTTGAAATTTTTGGGAACAGAAACCGATACGCTTCTGCCAAGGCAGCGCAGCGCGATCATGCAAGCTGCGAGAGAAGCTTCCGGTCATGGGAAAATTGTTAGCATCCATTCCCCACGCAAACCGTTCCGCGTATGGACATGGCCATTGGCTGCTGCTGCCGTGGTGACAGCGACGATGTTCATCGTCACTATGATCCCCGCACCTAACGGCGGAAATTCCAATGGAAACGTCGCCAACGGGACGGACGACTCGCGCAGTGAAGAATTTGTCGCTGTGGAAAATGGCGGACAAAGTCGTAAAAACATCGGGCTTCCACTTGTGGCTGGCAAAAAGAGTTTGACTCAAATCACCCGATCCATCCGCGATGCAGGAAGCCTACCCAGCAAGCAGGACGTCAGGATCGAGGAAATGCTCAATGCGTTTCCGTTAGATACAAAAGATTCCGTCGCACTCTGGAAAGGGAATTCGCTGGGCGTTGAAATCGTCGCATGTCCATGGAGTCCTTCGGGTAGTTTGGTTTTTGTGAAAATCCGGGGTGCTAGCGACCGCAGCTCTAAGATCACCGTCGAGTTTCAAAGCAATGATGGCTCGGTTATATCGAGTCGTCTGTTAGGTTACGAACTCGAGAAAAACGATCGCGAGCGCAAAGCTATGCCGCAGAAATTAGCGGCAGGTCAGGAAACGTTGGTGGCACTCCTCGTGGAGTCCAAAAGTAACGAACTCGGCAAATTGATTTGGAGCGTTGACGGCGAAGCCGGTCCCGCTGTCGAGTTAACCCGTGATTCGGATAAAGAAGCTTCCTCGGATAGCCGGTTCGCATCTTTGATCTGTGGTTTCGGACTTTGGCTCCGTGAAGAAAAAACTGAAATCATCGACGACGCCCTTATTCTCGGCCTTGCCCGCGAGGTTGCTGCTGAGAGTTTGGTCGCAGACCGTTACGATTTTCTTGAGTTAGTTGATCAAGCCGTGAAGGCAAAAAGCAAATAATGAGGAGTGGGGAGAGTTAGGTTAAAAATCTCAGTGCTCGGTTTTCTTGGTTCCTAGTTCTAGGGTTCTCTCTCCGCCCTCCACCTTTGCCTTAACATCGCCCCTTTTCAGGTGCGATTTAGCCTCGTCCAATGGGCGTGAATCTATTCATTTTGGGATATTATTGCTAAAAACATCGCCAAGTTTTGTCGTTCAGGTGAATTCCCTGTAAAATTACCCATTTTGCCCTTTTCGCGCCGCCTCAACTTCGCTGTATTCGCCGTGCGGAAATGGATGTTCCGCAAGACTTTCCCATTTCCCATATGCTCACCCTTCTCGTTGCCTTACCGATCCTTGCTTTCATCGCGATTCTCCTCGGTGCCCCAGCGCGCCGAACCGCGTTAGCTGCCTCCGCCATCAACCTCATCATCGGTTTGGGTTCGGTGTTTTGTTGGAAGGAAGATGTTTGGAATTTTTCGATTCAGGTTCTCGAAAAGCCAGAACTGAATCTCAGCTTCGGTTACATCGACGCGATGAGTTTGATTATGGTGCTGCTTTCCGTGATCGTCACCTTCGCGGCGGTACATGCGAGCAAAGCTCCCGAAGGCTCCGAGAAACTTTACTACGGTTCTTCATTGCTCATCGCAGCGGGCGCGATTGGTGCATTCGCTTCCAAGGATTTGTTTTTCTTCTACGCCTTCCACGAAATGGCATTGATCCCAACCTTCCTCATGATCGGTATTTTGGGTCGTGGAGATCGCCGTGGGATCGCATGGAAAATCACCATCTACCTCGGCCTCGGTTCGCTGGTGTTGTTGGCAGGTTTGGTTTGGCTCGCTTCGCTTACCGGTACGTTTGATCTGGTGGAGATGAGAGATCTCGCAGGAACCATCGATCCCGCCGCGCAGAAGGGCATCGCCGCTTTGTTGATCATCGGCTTCGGCACATTGGTTTCCCTGTTTCCGTTTCACTCATGGGCCGCTCCCGCATACGCCAGTGCGCCAGCGCCGACCGCGATGCTGCATGCCGGTGTGCTGAAAAAATTCGGTCTCTACGGTATGTTACGCGTCGCACTGCCAATGGTTCCGGAAGGACTTCAAGTTTGGCTCACTCCATTGTTGGTATTGCTGTTAGGAAATATTCTCTGGGTGGGCTTTGTGACCATTTCTCAAAAGCGCCTCGATACGATGCTGGGTAGTTCATCGGTCATGCACATGGGTTACATTTTCCTCGCGATCGCCGCATTGATCGCTGTGCCAGAAAATGAAATCGCGCTTCCCGCAGCGGTGTTGCTGATGTTCGCACACGGCATTTCGATCGCTCTTCTTTTCGGTTTGGCGGATCGCATCGAGCGCAGCACCGGTTCACTCGATTTCGCCGACCTCGGTGGACTCGCAAAATCCGCTCCTGCACTGGCTTTCGTTTTCGGTATCGGTGCGATGGCATCGATCGGACTTCCCGGTCTTGCGAACTTCGCTGGCGAGGTGCTGGTTTTCCTCTCTGCGTTTAACGATTACGTTCCAGCCAATGGATTCGGCCCCGTGCAGATCGCCTGCATTCTAGCGATTTGGGGAGTGGTGATTTCCGCAGTCTATATGCTCCGTGCGTTCCGTAACATTTTCCAAGGACCCGCAGTCAAATCGACAACCAACGCCGCCGACCTCACTTGGTGTGATCACGTTCCAGTCGCACTCCTCATTCTCTCGCTCCTTGCTGTCGGTTGTTATCCCAACCTTCTTCTCAACTTCTTCACCAAGTAAGGATTTCCAATCGATTTTCAACATTCAACGTTTCACGCAATGCCCGCCTACTATCTGGAAGCACTCACCGTCACCCTCGGATTCATCATCTTGCTCGCAGAGGCATTTGTTCCTTCGAAAAATAAATCATGGGTCGGGCTCGTTGGAGCAGGTGGTTTGATTTTGATTCTATTGGCGACTTGCTTTGCCATCGGTCCAGATTCGAAACCCACTGAAACTTGGGCTTCATGGAAGCTCTGGAATTTCTATCAATTCGATGCGCTCTCAAAATTCTATAAAATCTTCGCACTTATCACCACCGCTGCGGTGTTATTGATGGCCATCGATTACCGGAAAATTCTCGCACGTTTCACTGAGAATCCCGGCTCCGAAGAGGGGACGGGTGAGTATTACTCACTGCCGATTTTTGCCTGCGCCGGAATGATGTGGATGGCTTCTGCGAAAGATCTCGCAGGTGCGTTTGTCGCTTTGGAATTGGTGACGATTACCTTCTACATCTTGGTGGCGTATATGCGTCGCAATGTCGGTTCTCTCGAAGCCGGTGTGAAATATCTCATCCTCGGTGCGCTCAGCACAGGTTTCCTCGTTTACGGGATCGCATGGGTCTACGGCGCGACTGGCACGATGCGTCTCGATCTCATGCCGCAAGCAATTGCTGAGATGCAGAACACGGTTCCCTTGCTATTCGGCATCGCGCTGGTCTTGGTTGCTCTCGGTTTCAAAGTCGGTGCCGTTCCGATGCAGATGTGGATCCCGGATGTCTATCAGGGCGCTCCAACTCCGACGACTGCATTCCTTTCAGTCGGTTCAAAAGCCGCTGGTTTCATTTTGCTTATCCGTTTCCTCACCCCATTCCTCGCCGAAGGTTCACCTGTCCGAAATCAAGTTCTCACCATCCTGCTCATCCTTGCTTGCGCGACTCTGCTGTTCGGAAACCTGGCAGCCATCGCGCAAACCAATTTTAAGCGTTTGCTCGCATACTCTTCCATCGCACATGCCGGATTTTTGCTTCTCGCACTCGCTGCTTGGACCTCGACCTCGGAAAACTCCGTGACCTCGATCCAAGCGGTTTCGTTCTACCTCGCAACTTACCTGATCATGACGCTCGGTGTGTTTTTCATCGTCGCCCAAGTCCGCATCCACCGCGATGGGGAAGCGATCTCTGACTTCAATGGTTTAGGTAAAAAGAATCCCGCGCTCGCACTTGCTTTGACTATCTTGCTCGCTGCACTTGCGGGAGTGCCGCTCACTGCAGGCTTCATCGGAAAATTCTTCGTGTTTTCGCTCGCTGTTGAATCCGGACTCTGGATCGGACTCAGCATTGCCGTCGTGGCTGCTGCTGCCGGTTTCTACTACTACTTCAAAACCATCCGCGCCATGTGGTGGATCGATCCAAGCGACAATTCCAAGATCGTCATTCCGATGATCTCCAAAATTTCCATCGCCACTCTAACGGTGCTGACCTTGGTTTTCGGAGTTTATCCGCAACCGATCTTGGCGTTGCTGAAGTAGTGCCCAGGTTTTGGTCGGGCTTTTTTTAGACCACTGAGGCACGGAGTAAGAAATGAGAACACAGAGGGAATCATTATGGTTCAAAATGATTTATCTGCTTCTCAGCGGTAAATCTCATTATTTAAGATAAGCTCAGTGTCCTCCACTCTTCCTCCGTGCCTCTGTGGTATTTTTTCCGGACTAGCTTTTCACAAACTAAACCTCGGCGACTGCCTGAGGAATGTCAGGGGATTTTCGTAAACGATCTTATCGATCTGTGCGGCGGTGTGTTTGCGGCGTTTCATTTCGAGCGCGCATTTCGGCACGGCCATGGGATCGGAGACGCCCCAGTCACAGGCGGAGTTCATCCAGATGCGATCCGTGCCATAGGTTTCTAGAATATCGATCGCACGGTTCGGGGTGCATTTGCTTTCTGGATAGAGCGTCATCCCTGCCCAGAAACCGGCATCCAGGACGTGTTTCACCGTATGTTCTTCGACGTGGTCGATGATGACTTTGGATCGATCCAATTTCGAGAATGAAGAGAGTGAGTCGATGATGAGCTTCGTCCCTTTGAGTTTGTCCTCAAGGTGGGGCGTGTGGATGAGAATGGGTAAATCGTAATCGAGCGCAATCTGAACATGTTCTTCAAAAATTTGCAGCTCGCTACGGGTGTTTTTGTTGAGCCCGATCTCACCAATCCCCAGCACGTTTTCCTTTTTGATGATATCCGGGATCAGCGCCATGACTTCACGCGCGAAACCCGGATCGTCCGCTTCCTTGGGATTGATGCAGAGCCAGCAAAAATGCTTGATCCCGAAACGTGCCGCGCGGCGTGGTTCGTATTCGGTGAGTTGTCGGAAATAATCGTAGAAGCCATCCGCTGAAGAGCGATCAAATCCTGCCCAGAATGCGGGTTCACACAGCGCCTCGCAGCCAGCGAGCGCGAGTTTTTCATAGTCATCCGTTGTGCGGCTGACCATGTGGGCGTGGGGTTCGATGTAACGCATGGGCGAAGGATCATACCCGTCGCGCCGCATTGCAAGATGAGAAACACACCATTCAAAAATCCAAAATCAACAATCATCAATCGTCAATCGTCAATCCATAGACATTGTGATGTCAGGGTATCGTACTAGAGTAAGCCAAACCGAAACGGATCATCTGCCTGAAAGAGCAGGGTGGTCTCGCCATTGACCCAAGCCTGACCCGTGACGTGGGGCAAAATCGTGTCATCCTCTAGGTTTTCATAGCGACCCTCAAAAACCTGATTCAGAATACTTGCCTGCCTCCAAATTGCACCCGGAGCAAGTTTACCATCGGCTGCAAGGCAAGCGAGTTTCGCACTAAACCCCGTGCCACATGGCGAGCGATCGTAAGCACCACCTGAGCACAGAACGAAGTTGCGACTGTCTGAATGCGCGGGATCGGTGGGCGCTGCAAACAGTTCAACATGATCGACTTCCGATCCATCATCGCCAGTAATCCCAGCTTGCTTGAGCGCTTCATAGACCTTTGAAGAAAAATCACAGAGGGCGGGGATGTTCGTTTCAGAAATTTCAGGGCCTTGTCCATCGACGAGGAAAAACCAATTTCCGCCCCATGCAACATCGCCGCTGATTTTCCCCCAACCGGGCAAGTCAACTGTGACATCATTTTTCAACCGATAGCAGGGGACATTGGTGACGGTGACCTGACCGTTGTTAGAAAGGCTGGCATCGACCACCCCGACCGGAGTATCGATGCGGCATTTATGGCCAGGTTTGACACGACCGAGGTGGGCGAGCGTGACCATCAGCCCGATCGTGCCGTGAATACACATTCCTAATGTGGTGGCGTTGTTGAAAAAGATGATGCCGAAATCGCAGCCCGGCGCGTGTGGTTCACAGAGTAGTCCGCCCACAACCGCTTCGTGCCCACGCGGTTCAAGGCAAACGGCGCGACGGATGTGATCGTGTTGTTCACGAAACAATCGCGCGCGTTCGGAGAGCGGACCCGTGCCGAGATCCGGACCACCCGAAATGATGATGCGGGTGGGTTCGCCAATGGTGTGGGACTCGATAAGCTTCATGATGAAAGATTTGGTGGAAGTGAAATTAGGAAAAGCGATCCGGTGAAAGAGCTCCGAGTGGGATGGAAGCGGGACGGTTTGTTAGAATTTCTGTCACCAGCTTGCCAGTCACGGGTGCGAGGCTCAGTCCCATCATCGCATGACCTGTGGCGACCACGAGGTTGTCCAAATGCGGGGCTTTTCCCAGATATGGCATGCCATCGGGAGAGACGGGACGCAAACCGACCCACGGTTCGAGCCCATCGAAATCGCTGATTTTGAAATCCGGAAAATAACGTGTTGCTGTCTTGATGATGCCGCGCACGCGTGCGGGATTGATCTCGGTGCCGAGTCCGCCGATTTCCATCGTGCCTGCAAAACGCAGGGAATTTCCCATCGGGGTCACAGCGACCTTTGCCTCGGCCAAGATCGAGCAGAGCTGCGGTAACTGGGTTGGATTGGGAAGGGTGAGTGAATAGCCCTTGCCGGATTGCATCGGTAGTCTCAATCCGATCTGACGGAGCAAGCCCGGGCTCCATGCTCCACCGGCGATGACAAACTGATCGCCTTCAAAGGTTCCGTTAGATCCGGATATCGCACTGACTTTTCCAACGCGGAAAGTGATTTCATCAATCGGAATGTTACGAAGGATCTGGCCGCCCATTTGCTCAATTCTCCGCCTGAGCGAAGCAAGAAAACGCGCGGGATCGAGATGACAGTCGTCGGCGAAATGGACAGCACCCGCGATGTTCATGTTGATCCCCGGATCGAGCGTAGCCGCGGCCTTTGCGTCTAACAATTTGGCATTCAGTCCGAGTGCACATGCTTGTTCAGCCACTTCCGCTTCCTCGTCGAGAGTCTTCTGGCTTTCACAAAGCATCAGCAAGCCACGCGATTGAAGGCCGAAATCTTCTTCACTTGAAAGCTCGTGAAACAACCGACGGCTTTCCATGTTCAGCTTGCAGAGGATTTGCTTAACCGCATCGACGTGTTCCTGATTCGCATGTTGGCAGAACAACCAACCCCATCGCGCAAGTTCCAGCGACAAACGCGGACGCACATAAAACGGGCTTTCTTTATCGAGCATCCAGCGTAGGCCTTTGCTAATCACCCCCGGAGCAGCGAGAGGGATGAAATGGCTCGGCACGATCATTCCTGCATTGGCCGATGAACAATTGCTTTCATCCGCGCTGTTCCGCTCCAGGACGGTGACTTGATAGCCTTCTTTCAGAGCATAATAGGCGGTGCTGAGTCCGATGACCCCACCACCAACAATCACCAGTTTCTTTGAGCTTTCCTGCATTGAGTAGGTGGGTATACGAATGAGGGGCTTCAAACATGTCAAGTGAATGAAAATGATCCTTTGGAGAGTATGGTTTGCACGGTATTCAGCCGTGACTCAACAAACACCTCTGGAAATATATGGATACTCGCGCCTTTGAAACCTTCGGACTCCCGCATTGTGCGGCCATGGCTGTTACCGCCATTGCTTCGATCTATATGGTTTGGCTGAATCGATCTTCTTCCGCCAGCCCCAAGTCCAAGCATCGGGCAAATGTGATTCTCGCTTTCATTCTCATCGTTGCCGTTTCGCTGGATCCGATCCTAACATGGTTGCGCTATGACCATAACCCCGACCTCGCTTTCCGTCTGGTTCGTGAAACGGCGCTGCCGCTTTACCTGTGTGATGTCGTCTCTCTGGTTCTGGCCGTTGCTCTCGTCACGAATCGGCAACGGTTTGCAGAGATGGGCTACTTATGGGGGATTGCTGGCACCGTCCAAGGGCTCATAACGCCCACATTATATTTCTCATGGGATACCATAGAATATTACGCATTTTTCGCCCAACACGGTGGAGTGCCCGTCGCCGCACTTGCTCTTGCATTCGGAACGAAGCTCAGTCCACAGCCGGGTGCTTTCAAACGGGCCGTCTTATGGAGCTGGTTATATATGATCGTTGTTTTCGGCCTGAACGGGCTACTTGGTGCAAACTACGGTTTCTTGAATGCGAAACCCAAAGTCGGCACTCTGTTTGATTACATGGGACCGTATCCTTGGTGTTTGGTTACACTGCAGTTCATCGCTTTCACATTCTACTTTCTGCTACTCCTGCCATTCAGAAGTAGAAAACAGGAGGTAGAGACTTCCAGTGAAATTCTGATAGAAAGATAAGAAATCTTAGATGGGTGACTAAGTTCTTTGATCCCGGTTGAGATCTCGATACATGGGCTCGATTTTAAACTCTTATTTTTCTGCCCCCAATTTTTCTGTCGGGAAAATCTTCATTCCAAGCGGGGCATAGGACTGAATCGTTGTTCTGAATTGTCCACATGGATCTTTCCGAAATACATCTTCACAGCAATGATCCCTAATACCGCGATCAGGCAGAACAAACCAAACAGAAAATACCGATCCGTTAACTTGAACTCTTTCCAACCGATGTAGGTGAACCGGCCACATAGAATCACCGCACCACAGAAAATTTTAAAAGCCAACAACCCAATTGTAATTTCGCCTTGGTGAGCCGCTTCCAAAAAGTCCGAGGTGCCAAAGGCAATAAAACCCACTGAGGCTATCCCGATTGCGAGTTTCTTTTGAGTGGTCGTTGGTTTGATGAAAATTGGCAAACCAAGCGCTACCAGAAACCAGATAGCTCCCTCAACGTAGTTGAAGCTTTTGTAGATGGTTATCGGATCAGTCATGGGTGAGGGCTTGAGGATTTCCGATTCTTTTCGCCTTCATGCGTAACACCAGCGCCACCACTGCCATGGTGAACACCAGAATTGATAGAATTCGAATAATGGGGCGGCTGGAATGCTTTCGCTCACTACGGGAAAGTATATCTGCTTTAGTGCTGATGGAATACACTTCGTTCAAAAACAAAGTTCCTGCGTAATCATTTTCGAAGCGCATGATGGTGTTACCTTTGCGTTCGTGATAATTCACAACCCAATCTCCAATTTTTAGTCCTACCACTTTAACCTCTATGAAAGGTTCCGCTCCAGCTACGGTCACACTAGGTTCTTCAATGCGTGTGATCTTATCGTAACTTCCTGTGAGAATTTCTATTTTTAGTGGTGGTCGTTTATTGTCGTGATGTCCCCAGTTTTCGTAAGTGCTCTCGATCCATGCAGCTGAACCATCTTTTCCAAGCTGCAGTTCTACTGAGAGAACTTGTTTGTTCTGCAATGGAACCGTGCCTTTCCAAATGGAAACTATGGCAGGTGCATCACTGGGAGTCTTTGGCCTCTGCTCGTCGCTGCGCACAACGAGAGTTGTGAAGAGAAGGAGAGAAAGTGCGAGGCAGAGTGGGTTCATCGTTAAACTTTGTGGAATGTTACCAAGTTATATCCTGTAGAAAAATGGTATTTCCTCGGCGACCCAGAATGCATTGAGATCCCGCATCAAGATCGTAATAAATTTCGTCAAATTCTTTGGGAAGTATCCACCATTTGTGTTCTGGAAATTGCCGCCAGCCATGAGCATCAGGCGCAAACTCTCGGATTGATTTTGTTGTGTGTGAAGGCAGTTCAAGAATTTTGGCAAGATCTTCGATCGGGATATCCATGATACGCCCCTTAATAAGATGCGTATAATCTCCGAATTCATCTGAAGAATAGTGAGCGTGTTCCACTTCGATGGCCCGCCGAAACTTACGCGCGGGATTATTCCAGTTCAAAGCTTGATAGACTCCCGTGGCAACGACCATTAGAATGAGCGCAGCGATTGATATTCGGACAATGGTCTGGCGATTCATTTATGATGCTGGGGAAAGTTTCGATTGAGCAGTATGATGGATGTTCTACGTTGGTTGTCTCAATTTAACGCCGTCATTTTGATTTGAAGACAATTGCGAGAACAACGACGACAGGGACAGCAAGGATGAATAGGATGATAAGTTCGGGAAGGCCAATGGGTCCCAGAAATGCCAGTAGGTCGGTTTGTAAATTGTAGTTCATGTTTGGTGGGGATGTAGTTCGCTGATTAAAATCATCCGGCGAAATGAATTGCTGTCATTTTAATTTCGCCGTTTGAAAATCTAGTGAAAGAGTAAATGATGCTCCACTCCATCTCGGATATTTCGTTCGGTTCGTCGTGACTAATGCTCCAAGTTTCCAAATGATCAGCTTTGTTCGGTTTTGGCGTTTTATTTAGCAGTGTTCGATGTGTCTGCTCGGGGAAAAGAGTTTTGAAGTGTCTCGTGAATCCATCTTGATTCTCAATGCCTTCAAATCCTTCAGTATTAGCTAAATCGACATCAATTGGAAAGTGCGTCAATCTTGAGATCTCGGCAACGTCGTTGCGCTTCATTGCAGACTGAAAAGTTCGCCAAAATTGATCTATTGATCTCTGCGACTCGACCTGTTGATGACTTTGGTTACCTGTGAATGAATGAGTTGATGTGTGGCAGGAGGTAGATACTCCAACCAAGATAAACACTAGAAATGTGTGTATAAATTTATCTCGCATGGTGAATCAATTTTCTAGAGCTACTAAAAGGAAGTGCCAAGGAGGAAGTGGGGGCTCTTTATCCTGAAGGGATAACAGATGTTAGCCCGGGGTCGAGGAGCGTTAGCGACGACTACCCCGGGTAGAGGTGCCACATGTATTGCACCTTGAAGGGGTGCTAAGAACGAAGCATCACCCACATCAATTCACCTGCGACCCGCTTTGGGGTCGGAATTTTGTTTTTCGGGGTTCCGGGGGTGGTCTTCGCTGACGCTCCTCGACCCCGGGCTACGTTCTTTGATCCCGGTTGGGATCGATGGGTGTTAGATTTGTATCATTCTTTGGCACTTCATTTCATGCGGCTTCCTCGGCGATGAAGCCCTACCAAACAAAAAAGCCACGATCCGTTGGGACCGTGGCTTTTGGGAAATCGCGGATGACGATTATTTTTTGAGGACTTTGAGTTTGTTGACTCCGTAGATGGCGTCGTCGCCGAGTTCTTCCTCGATGCGGAGGAGTTGGTTGTATTTTGCAATACGGTCGGAGCGCGACATGGAGCCGGTTTTGATTTGGCCGCAGTTGGTTGCAACGGCGAGGTCGGCGATGGTGCTGTCTTCGGTTTCACCGGAACGGTGAGAGAGAACGGCGGTGTAGCCGTTTTCTTTGGCAAGCTCGACGGCGTCGAAGGTTTCGGTGAGGGTGCCGATTTGGTTTACTTTGACGAGGATGGAGTTCGCGACACCGAGATCGATTCCTTTTTGGAGGAATTTGGAGTTGGTAACGAACAGGTCATCGCCAACGAGCTGGGTGGTTTTGCCGAGTTTGTCTGTTAGAACTTTCCAGCCGTCCCAGTCGTTTTCGTCACAGCCGTCTTCGATGGAAATGATCGGGTATTTCTTCTGAAGTTTGGCGTAGTAAGCGACAATTTCTTCGGATGATTTGATCGATTGGTCGGACTTCTTGAAGACGTATTTCTTTTTCTTCTTATCGAAGAATTCTGAAGCAGCGACGTCGAGTGCGATGGCAATGTCATCACCGACTTTGTAGCCGGCTTTTTCGATGGCTTTGCAGATGATGGCAAGTGCTTCGTCGGCGTCTTTAAGAACTGGGGCGAAGCCACCTTCGTCACCGACGGCGGTGGAGAGGCCACGATCGTGGAGGATTTTTTTCAGCGAATGGAACACTTCTGCACCGTAGCGAACGGCTTCGGAGAAGGTGGGTGCACCGACTGGCATGATCATGAATTCCTGGAAGTCGATCGGTGCGTCGGAGTGTGCGCCGCCGTTGATGATGTTCATCATTGGGACGGGAAGGGTTTTCGCGTTCGGGCCGCCGAGGTATTTGTAGAGCGGCAAGCCGAGCTGAGCGGAAGCTGCTTTGGCGACGGCGAGGGAAACACCCAGGATGGCGTTTGCACCGAGTTTCTTTTTGTTAGCTGTGCCATCGATTTCGATCATCGCGGCATCGATTGAGGCTTGCTCGGTGGCATCAAAGCCAAGGAGTTCACCAGCGATGGTTTCGTTGACGGCTTCAACGGCTTTGAGGACGCCTTTGCCGAGGTAACGGTTTTTATCACCGTCGCGGAGTTCGTGTGCTTCGTGTTCGCCGGTTGAGGCTCCTGAAGGAACGGCTGCGCGGCCAACGGCGCCACCTTCGAGGTAAACGTCCACTTCGACGGTTGGGTTGCCGCGTGAGTCGATGACCTCGCGGCCCCTGATTTCTACAATTGTGGTAAGATCCATGATGTTCTGTTGATATTGGAAATGTATTTCCTCACGCGTGATAAGCGGAGATGGACTTGATCGTCAATGTTTGCATCTGCTCGGTTTCGAGGTCGCGGATTTTCGCGCCGTCGCCGACGGAAAGTCCCATGAGGGCTTTGCCGACATCTGAGAGGTAGGAAACTTCCTTTTTCTCCGGGTTGGAATCCCATGCGCCGAGGACGGTGATGGTTTGTTCGGTGCCTTTGTCATCTGCGAGGACGACGATGGTGCCGATGTTGACGGTTTTGGTATCAGCGCCTTTGAAGTCGGTTCCGCGGGCTTGGGCGATTTCACGCTCAAGTGCGGTGCGGCGGTGATTGAGATATTTTTCCAAGTCTTTGGCGGACTTGTATTCGAAGTTCTCGCGGAGGTCGCCGTAGGATTTGGCGATTTTCACGTCCTCGCGGTTTTGCGGGATTTTGACGCGAATGAGTTCTTGGAGTTCTTCTTTTTTCTTTTCGAGAGATTCCCATGAAACGAGGAGTGGCTCTTCGCGTTTGGCGGCGTTCTGGCCGGAGACGAGCTCGACGGTTTCGGGGCGGACTTTGATGATGCGCGCCATGAGGGATTTTTTCTCAAGGTCGCCGAAGACCGGGCAGTCGAGCATGCGGCGGGCAAAGTTTTTGGCTTCGTTGAGATCCATGTTTTTCACAAGATCGGAAAGCAGGGCTTTATCGTCGTTGAGAAGGGTTTGGAGGCGTGAGGTTTTGCGTGGCCCGTCGGAAAGGTGATCGTTTTCGAGAAGGTTGAGGATGGAGGCGCCGACATCTGCGCCGAACACGGATTCAGACGAAGCGTTGCGCTCGCGGCAAACCCAGATGAGGGCATCCGGGCCGAGGGCGCGGCGGGCAAGGGCGGAGCTGAGATGCTCCATGAGTCTCGGCATGCCGTTGTTTTCGTTCAGGATGCGAGCGATCTCGGTGACTCCACGGGCACCGACCTGGTCGAACACGGTAACGATTTTATCGATCCATTCCGCACCGAAGGCGGATTCGAACGCTTCGAACACGGCGCGTTGGCGACCGGATGGAAGTGCGACGAGTTCTTCTGCGATTTTATCGAGATTGGAACCGGCGATGAGGTCGCTGAGGCGAACGGCGCTGGGGTCGAGTTCAAGAGCTTTGCTGCTGCCAATGACTTCATCGCGAGCGGCGACGAGTTGCATGGCTTGGCCGAGCTGGACGCGTGCGGCTTTTTTGGCACCGTCATCGATGTCGATGAGGAGTTGTTTGAGTGCTTCGGAATCTTGATCGAAGGCGCCCATGTCAGCAGCGATGGCTTCGAGAGCTTTGATCATGCCTTTGATGTCGCGGGCGGCTTCGAAGTCTGCGAGCAGGGCTTGAGCGGCGGTGATGTTAGAATTTCTGAGGACGATGGCCTCGGTGCGTTTGGTCGGGACAACAGCTTTGCGGCTTTCTTTGACGGCCTTCTTGGTTGCGTCCCACCATTTTTTGTATTCTTTGGTGGGGATAACTGCGCCGCTGACGAGTTGCTCGATGGCGTCACCGGTGACGGAACCGCCGTGGCTTTCTAAAATGTGAACGACCAAGGCAACGCTGTCTTTTTTCGCCAGCTCGCGGAGTTGTTCGATTTGCTCGATTTTCACTGCGCGGAAGTCATCGGTAGCAATCCATTCGGTTTTCGACATGGCGAACTGGAGATCCATCTCCTGTCCGCTGGAGTTTTGGAAATCGACCGTGATTTTTTTTGAGCCGAAGTCCCAATCAACGATTTTGCCTGCGCCAAACGATTTGTGCAGGCAGAAATTTCCAGGAGCGAGTTGTGAAAGACGTTCTCCGACAGGTGCAGGTAATTTTCCGGCTTTTACTAATTTCTCAACATCAGGATGCATCCGCATAGTTTGGAAAGCTAGATCGGGAAAGGCAAGGCTAAGGGTGAGAAATCTTTTTTGGGGGCCAGAGGCCAGAATCCAGAGTCCAGAGACCAGGAATCAGAGGAGAAATCGCGTAGCAACGCTGGATTCTGGCTTCTGGTCTCTGGCCTCTTCAGACCAGTCTTGCCGCTAGCAGTTCTCTCTGAAAAATGAGCTCTTTTGGTAGGTGATCGTAGAGGTCAATGAAGAGTTCGCTTTGGGAGACGAGTTCGGCGCGCCATTCGCTGCGGTCGAATTTCATGACTTGGTCGAAGTCTTCTGAGGAGAAGTTTTCCATGCCGTCGGTGTTGAAGTCGTTGTAATCGGGGATCCAACCGATTTGGGTTTCGTGGCCGGCTGCGCCCCCTTTGCAGCGTTTCACGATCCATTCAAGGACGCGCATGTTCTCCCCGAAGCCGGGCCACATGAATTTTCCTGCCTCGGTTTTGCGGAACCAGTTGACGTGGAAGAAGCGGGGAAGATGAGTGAGGTAGCGTTGCATTTCTAACCAATGGCCGAAATATCCGCCCATGTTGTAACCACAAAACGGCAGCATGGCCATGGGGTCGCGGCGGACTTTTCCGATGGTGCCCGCAGCGGCGGCGGTCATTTCTGAACCCATGGTGGCACCGACGTAAACGCCGTGGCTCCAGTTGAAAGCTTGATAGACGAGCGGCATGGTGGTGGCGCGTCGGCCTCCGAAGATGACGCCGTCGATGGGGACGCCTTCGGGGTTTTGCCAATTAGGATCGATGGTCGGGCATTGCACGGCGGGGGCTGTGAAGCGGGCGTTGGCGTGGGCGGCGGGAGTGCCGGAGGCGGGTGTCCAGTCGTTGCCTTTCCAATCGATGAGATGAGCGGGTGGTTCTTTGCTGAGGCCTTCCCACCAGACATCGCCATCATCTGTTAGGGCGACGTTGGTGAAAATGGTGTTTTCCGTCATCGATTCCATGGCGATGGGATTGGTGTCCCATGAAGTGCCTGGAGCAACGCCGAAGAACCCGGTCTCGGGGTTGATGGCGTGGAGTTTGCCGTCTTTGTGCGGCCAGAGCCACGCGATGTCGTCGCCGACGATTGAGGTTTTCCAGCCTTTGTCTAAATAGGGTTTGGGTGGGACCAACATGGCGAGGTTGGTTTTCCCGCAAGCGGACGGGAAGGCGGCGGTGAGGTAGGTGGTGGAGCCATCAGGTGCGTGTAGGCCGAGGATGAGCATGTGTTCCGCCATCCAGCGATGCTCGCGAGCGATGTTGGATGCGATCCGAAGGGCTAAGCATTTTTTTCCTAACAAGGCGTTACCACCGTAGCCGGAGCCGTAGGACATGATCTCGCGGGTATCGACGAAATGGGAAATGTATTTGTCCTCGTTGCAAGGCCATGGGATATCGGTTTGTCCTTCTGTTAGCGGTGAGCCGACCGAATGAAGGCATTTAATAAACTGCCCGTGACCGTCGCGGAGTTTTGGAGCGATTCCGGAAGCTTCGTCTTCGAGTCGTTTTAAAACATGGCTGCCCATGTGCGCCATGATGCGGGTGTTGACGACGACGTAGGCGCTGTCGGTGCATTGGATGCCGATTTTAGCGAGGGGTGAATCGAGCGGTCCCATGCAGAACGGGATGACATACATCGTGCGGCCGCGCATCGAGCCGCTGAATTTTTCTGTTAGGATTTCCCGCATTTCAGCGGGATCCGCCCATTGGTTGGTCGGTCCGGCTTCGTCGCGGCGTTTGGTGCAGATGTAGGTGCGTTCTTCGACGCGAGCGACATCGGAAACGGCGGAACGAGCCAGGAAAGAATTGGGGCGTTTTTCGGGATTCAGACGGGTGAAGGTGCCTTGATCGCAAAGTTGTTGAGTGAGGCGATCCCATTCCTCTTGTGAGCCATCGCACCAGACAACGCTGTCGGGGGTGCAGCGTGTGGTGATCTCATCGACCCATGTTTGTAAGGCTTGGAAAGAGCTTCCTTTGATTGTCATAGGGGGATTCAAGCGAAATTCTGAAGTGGGGGCAAGGACTGGTCTGGGGAATGTTATGGATATTTTCACCGCAGAGGCGCAGAGGTCGCGGAGGAGCGCGGAGGAGCGCGGAATCAGCATTCAAAAATCATCAATCATCAATCGGAAATCAGAGCGCAGTTTTTACGAGCGCTACTAGGTTAAAAGCTCGATAAAGTGTTTATGGACTTCATGATTTGGCACGATGCCGGAGAAGCGTTGGGATTGTGGACCGATGGCGGAGAGCATGGTGGGATCTGAGGTGTGGGAGACGCCGGTCCAGCCGATGCCGGTGTGGTTTCCGGCGAACTGGCCGAGCAGGCCGCTGGGGTTATCTAACTGGTGACTCCACTCGATGGCTTTGTCTTGGGTGAGGCTGGAGTAGAGGGCGGCGGATTCTTCGGCGGTGAGTTTGAAACCAAGTTTTTCTTCGATGATAGCTGCGAGGTTATCCGCCGTGTGGTCGGAGGATTTTTTCCAAGTCAGCATGATGGTTTCGTAAGAAGCGGTCATGCGCGTGATGGATTGGAAAGCTTCGTTGGATTTCGTGTAATTTTTTCCGGTGCCGTTTAGGCCGGGGTTTGCGTTGCCGTGATCGCTGGTGACGATGACTAAAATGTCATCGCGATCCGCGGTCATTTCTAACACTTTTTCAAGAGCATCATCGAACGCGAGCTGATCCCAGAGCAAGCCCGCGGCATCATTGGCGTGGGCCGCGTGATCCACTTTTCCACCTTCGATTTGAAGCAGAAATTTTTCTTTTCCGCCGAGGAAACGTTTGAGCGCGAATTCTGACATTTCTGCGAGAGTGGGGGTTTTGCTTTTTAGATTGGCGTTGTTGAGTCGGTCTACTTCGAAGGGGAGGTGGTTATCGTTGAACAGGCCGAGGACTTGTTGGCTGTTGGATTTTAAAAGTGAATCGCGATCGAAGAGGATTTCGTAACCGGAGTTTTGAAAAGGCGTTAGCCAATCTCGGGAATCGACGCGTTGTTTCGGATCGAAAAATTTCTTTCCGCCGCCAAGGAGGATATCGACCACTCCGAGGTATTGAGGAGCAATGAGGTGTTGGTCTTCTCTGTTCTCGGTAACGGCGGCGAAGCCGGCGGGTGTGGCGTGGGTGATGGTGGTGGAGGTAACGAGCCCGGTGCTGTGGCCGAGTTCTTTGAGATGGCGGAGAATGGGGGTGGATTCGCTGCCATCGGGCCGGACGTTGACGGAGTTGTTATTGATTTTCATGCCGCCGCCCCATGCGGAGGACGCGGCAGCGGAGTCGGTGACGAAGGAATCGGCGGAGCTGTTCTCCATGAGGCCGCGCGTGGATTTGGGATCGTTGATGAGTTTCCACCAACGAGTGCCTTTGCCGTGGACAATTTGGGAGAAATTTTCCGCCATGGTGAGGACGCCGTGGCTCATGCCATCTGAGACCATGAACACGATGCCTTTGACGGAGGTGGATGGTTTTTTCTCGCAGCCGCCAAGTAAAGAAGCGACCGCGCCGAGGCCACCGAGTTTGATTAAATTTCTACGTCCGATCCGAGTTTCGCTCATTGAGAAAGGAACGTAGGGGGCGCAGCTCATGTTTCAAGGCTGGGGTTTTGACGATTCCATCATATTCCCACGAAGCAATGCTTGCACGGGATCGGCTTGTCCACTAGCACATTGCCCCTATGAGTAACGAGCCGGATCAACATGCCTCTTTGGGAGCAATGTACTCTGATTATTTCTTGGATTATGCCAGCTACGTTATTTTGGAACGGGCGGTGCCGCATTTGCATGATGGTTTGAAACCGGTGCAGCGGCGGATTTTGCATTCGATGCGTGAGCTGGACGACGGTCGCTACAACAAGGTCGCGAACGTGGTGGGTAACACGATGAAATACCATCCGCACGGGGATCAATCGATCGGTGACGCGATGGTGCAACTCGGGCAAAAAGATCTGATGATCGATACCCAGGGAAACTGGGGAAACACGCTGACCGGAGACGGCGCGGCTGCTCCGCGGTATATTGAAGCGCGTTTGACGAAGTTTGCGTTGGAGGTGGCGTTTAATCCGAAGACGACGCATTGGCTGCCTTCGTATGACGGTAGAAATCAAGAGCCGCTGACCTTGCCGATGAAATTCCCGCTCTTGCTCGCGCAAGGTGTGGAGGGAATCGCCGTGGGTCTTGCGTGCAAGATTTTGCCTCACAATTTCAATGAGCTCATCACTGCAGCGGTGGCTTGTTTGCGAAAAGAACCGTTCGAGTTGCTCCCGGATTTCCCGACCGGTGGCATCATGGATGCGAGCGAGTATCGCGATGGTCTGCGTGGCGGGAAAGTTCGGGTTCGTGCACGGATCGACAGCGATAAGAAAGGGATTCTCCGCATCACGGAAATTCCGTTTGGAACGACGACCGGTGGGCTGATGGATTCGATTGTTGCGGCGGCGGATAAGAACAAGATCAAGATTCAAAAAATCGAGGACAACACTGCAGCGCACGCGGATATTTTGGTGTATCTGCCAGCAGGTGCGGATCCGGAAAATACACGGGATGCGCTTTACGCGTTCACCGATTGCGAACTGAGTATTTCCCCGAATGCGGGTGTGATCGTGGATGGTAAGCCGGCATTTCTCGGGGCGACCGAAATCCTGAAACGCTCCACGGAGTTGACTCGTGAGTTGTTGAAACTTGAGCTCGAAATCAAGCTCACCGAGCTCGGCGACAAATGGCATTTTTCCTCTTTGGAGAAAATTTTCATTGAGAAGCGCATCTACCGCGACATCGAAGAAGCTGAGACTTGGGAGGCAGTGTTGAAAGCGATTGATGACGGCTTGAAGCCATACAAAAAATTGCTCAAGCGTGAGGTGACTCAAGAGGATTTGGCGCGCCTGACCGAGATCCGCATCAAACGTATCTCGAAGTTCAATTCCTTCAAGGCTGACGAGGAGATCAAGGCGATCGAAGATGAAATCGCCGAGGCGGAAAAGAACCTCCGTAACCTTACGCGTTACACGATCCGTTGGTATGAAGAGCTTGGGAAAAAATATGGGAAAGACCGCAAGCGCCTGACGGAAATTTCATCATTCTCGCGAGTGGACAGAACACAAGTTGTCGCGGCAACTGAGACACTTTATCTTGATGCGAAAAACGGCTTCGCGGGAACGAGTTTGAAAAAAGAAGAGGCGCTGGAGAAATGCTCGATGTTGGATGACATCATTATTTTCACAGCGGATGGGAAAATGAAGATCACTAAGGTCGCGGATAAATTGTTCGTGGGGCCGAAGCCGCTGCGAGTGGCGGTTTATCGCAAGGATGAGGATTTGATTTACTCGATGATTTATCGCGATGGCAAAGACGGCAACGTGATGGCCAAACGTTTCACCGTGGGTGGAACAACGCGCGATAAAGAATACGATCTCACCAAAGGCGCGCCGGGCAGCAAGGTGTTGTATTTCAAATGGCACAGCACCAACGAGGAAAGCTCCGCGCAGATGTTGATCATTCACATGAAATCCGGACTGCGCTTGCGTAACCTCACACGTCCGGTGCATTTCGCGGAATTCGGGATTAAAGCTCGTGGTAGTCAGGGTAACATCGTGACGAAACATCCGATTGAGAAAATCCTCCTCGCTCCGAAAGATTACACGCCTTAAAAGATAAGAGGTTCAACGCAAAGGCGCAAAGAACGCGAAGTTACGTAAAGCTATTCAATAATGAGGACTCAAACTTTAAAAATATTCTTTGCGAAACTTTGCGATCTCCGCGGCTTTGCGTTGAAAATAATTACAACATCCCATGATTAAAATTGGCACTAGAGCGAATCTTCGAATCGTCCGCGAGCAACCGTTCGGGGTGTTTCTTGATGCGGAAAATCTTGGTGAAATTTTACTGCCGCGCGGCGAGATGCCGAGAGAGTGGGCGATCGGTGGAGAAGTGGATGTGTTCATTTATCTCGATTCCGAGGATCGCTTGGTCGCGACTTTGAAAACGCCGCGCGCGATGCCGGGACAATTCGTAAAACTGCAATGCGTGGCGAGAACAGCGGTCGGCGCGTTTTTGGATTGGGGATTGGAAAAAGATATTCTCGTTCCATTTCGTGAACAGAAGACCCCCATGGAACCGGGAAAAAGCTATCTCGTGAAAATTTTGGTCGATGAAAAAAGCCAACGTCTGATGGCGAGTGCGCGCATCGCACGTCACATCGACATCACCCCGACGATTTACGAATCAGGTCAAGCTGTGGATTTGATCGTTTATGGCAAGACGCCAATGGGTTACAAAGCCATCATCAACGATGCCCATACCGGCTTGTTGTATTCGAACGAGGTATTTCAAAAACTCGCACTCGGAGAAAAACTAAAAGGTTGGGTCGCGGCTGTTAGGGGCGATGGGAAAATCGATCTGAGCCTCACGCCCCCGGGTCGGGAACGAGTGGATGATTTGGAAAAACAGATCATTGGAGAGCTCGTCGCGCGCGGCGGCTTCTGGGCACTCACCGATAAAAGCCCGGCAGAGGAAATTTACAGCGAACTGGGAGTCTCGAAGCGGACGTTCAAGCAGACGCTCGGGGCGTTGTTGAAGAAGCGCTTGATCACGCAGACGGATGCGGGGATACGGTTGAATTGAAACTCTAAACTTTAAATTTTAAATCTCAAGAAGAGGGAAGAAGACAGGAACCGCGATTTCTAATCGCGACTGGAATGGGTGGAGGTGGGTATGATGGTTCGCGTGCGAGGTCGCGATTTGGAAATCGCGGTTCCTTTCCAGAGCGCGTCTGGAGACACGCGGTCCATCTGCATTAGCTTTAGCGTCCGCAGGCTTTCCAGAATTCTTCTTCAGATAGGCCCTTGACTGCGCCTGACTTCAATTCTTGGAGCCGTTGCAGAGTATCTTCATCGCTGACGTAGTGCGGGCTTGGGTCAAAGTCCTCAAGGAGCGATGAGATCAGCTCTGCGCGAGCAGGGAGATCAAGCTTTGAGGCCTCTTTTAGCAACTCTGCGACTTGTGACATATTGAGACACTAGCGAACTTTGAGAAATGTGCCAATGCTGAATTTCCGAGCTGTTGGTTTGGTTGCCGGAGGAATATTTGGCGATTGTGATTTGGATTGAAATTAGAGTTGTCTCGCGTAAAGCCCCATTTCTGCGACCCACTGCCGGGGTCGGATGATTCCATTTGGATGATCCCCGGGGTAGTCGTCGCTATCGCTCCTCGACCCCGCGCTAATTTCTTTGATCCCTGCTGGGATCTTGAATTTTATGATTACAGCTCAGTGCCTCCCTTTTCTCCGTGTCTCCGTTTTAAAAGAAGCCCGAATCTATCTGAACGCGCTTACCCCAAAATCCCATTCAGCGTCTTACTCGGTCTTAACGCCGCGAACGCTTTTTCATCATCCGGCATGTAGTAGCCGCCGATGTTGACGGGTTTGCCTTGGACGGCTATGAGTTCGGCGACGATGGTGGATTCGTTGGCGATGAGTTTTTCCGCGATGGGTTGAAAGATCGCTTTGAGTTCGGGATCGCTGGTTTGTGCGGCGAGTTCTTTGGCCCAGTAGAGGGCGAGGTAGAAATGGGAGCCGCGGTTATCGATGGTGCCAAGTTTGCGGCCGGGTGAACGGTCATTTTCGAGAAACTGGCCGTTGGCGGCATCCAATGTTTCCGCTAACACTTTGGCTTTCGCGTTGTTTTGGGTTTGCGCGAGGTGCTCAAACGATGCGGCGAGCGCGAAGAACTCACCGAGCGAATCCCAGCGGAGGTAGTTTTCTTCTAGGAATTGCTCGACGTGTTTTGGAGCGGAACCACCGGCTCCGGTTTCGAACAAGCCACCGCCGTTCATGAGGGGAACGATGGAGAGCATTTTCGCGGAGGTGCCGACTTCGAGGATAGGGAAGAGATCGGTTAGATAATCGCGCAGGACGTTTCCGGTGACGGAAATCGTATCTAAGCCTTTGACGATGCGTTGCAGCGTGATGAGGCATGCGTCGGCAGGCGGGAGGATGGAAATGTCGAGGCCAGTGGTATCGTAATCGGCGAGGTAGGTTTTCACCTTAGCGATGATTTGGGCATCGTGAGCGCGTGCTTCATCGAGCCAGAAAATGGCGGGGGTGTTGGAAATTCTCGCACGATTGACAGCGAGTTTCACCCAATCACGGATCGATTCATCTTTGGTTTGGCAAGCACGCCAGATGTCGCCTTGTTGGACGGTATGTTCAAACAACACGTTTCCGGAAACATCGGTGACGCGGACGGTGCCATCGGCTGGAACTTCGAAGGTTTTGTTGTGGGAGCCGTATTCCTCAGCAGCTTTCGCCATGAGCCCGACGTTTGGAACTGAGCCCATGGTTTTCGGATCGAGCGCGCCATTTTCGCGGCAGAAATCGATGACGGTTTGATAGATGCCTGCGTAGGACGAATCGGGAATGACAGCGAGGGTGTCTTGAGCTTTGCCGGCGGCGTTCCACATTTGTCCGGAGGTGCGGATCATGGCGGGCATCGAGGCATCGACGATGACGTCCGATGGAACGTGGAGGTTGGTGATGCCTTTGTCGCTGTTCACCATGGCGAGATCCGGGCCGTTTTCGTAGGCTTTGAGGATGTCTGCCTCGATGGCGGATTTTTGATCGGCTGGGAGGGTTTGGATTTTGGAGACGAGGTCACCGAAACCGTTGTTGAAATCAATGTTTAAAGGCGCAAGCACTGCGGCGTGTTTGGCGATGAGGTCTTTGAAGAACACTTTCACCGCATGGCCGAAAATGATGGGGTCGCTGACCTTCATCATGGTGGCTTTCATGTGCAGCGAGAAAAGGACATCGTCGGATTTCGCCTCGGCGATTTGTTTTTCGAGGAATGCGGTCAGGGCGTTTTTGCTTAAAAATGTGCCGTCCAAGATTTCACCCTCTAACAGCGGGGTGGATTCTTTGAGGACGGTTTTCGAACCATCGCTTCCGATCAACTCGATTTTGACGTCGGTGGCTTTCGGGACGGTGACGGATTTTTCGTTAGAGAAGAAATCGCCATTGCCGTTCATGGAGCCGACGCGGGTTTTCGAGGTTTTGGACCACGCACCCATGGAGTGTGGGTGCTTTTTCGCGTAGTCTTTGACGGCTTTCGGGGCGCGTCGGTCGGAGTTTCCTTCACGCAAGACAGGGTTCACAGCGGAACCCATTACTTTGCTGTAGCGTGCGCGGATGTCTTTTTCAGAATCGGTGGTGGGGTTTTCGGGGAAATCGGGGATCGCGTAGCCGTTGTCCTGGAGTTCTTTGATCGCCTCTTTGAGTTGGGGCACGGATGCCGAAACGTTCGGGAGCTTGATGATGTTCGCGTCCGGCAAAAGGGTCATTTTTCCGAGTTCGGCGAGGTGATCGGGGATTTGTTGATTCACGGAGAGGAGATCGGGAAACTGAGCAATGATGCGGCCGGCAAGGGAGATGTCGCGGGTTTCCACGTTGATTCCAGCGGATTTCGCGAACGCTTGAACGATGGGGAGAAGGGAATAGGTAGCAAGTGCTGGGGCTTCGTCGGTCTTGGTGTAGATGATGGTGTTGGACATAGGGCGATTCGTTGGCGCAGTGCATAGGGGAATGAGGGGGGCGGGTCAAGAGGGGGTTAAAGACGCAAGATTTGGAAAGCCGGACGAGCGTTAGTGAGTCTTCATTTGAAGCGAAGCGTTATGGCTTGGACGTAGCACAGCGGAGTCAAACATCAGGTAAAAGACCAAAGGGGCTGCGAATTGGCGATTGCCGAGTTGTGAGGTTGGTGCCAAATTGCGCGTATGAAATTCTGGGCTGCGTTGATGATTGGGGGAACGATGAGTGGTCTTTGCTTTGGCGAGGAAGAGGTGAAGCCACCCGTTACTGAAGAAAAGGCTCCAGAAAAAGTTGAAGAGAAACCCGCGGTAACTGATGAGAAAAAGCCAGAGAATGCCGAAGAGAAGGAGAAGCAGCCTGAGGGAGAAGCGCAAATTCCTGATGATTTATTGGAAGATGCACATGTACGTGCGGAGTTGGGGGTGAATGAATTTACCGCACCATCGATTTCGAAGTTGTTCGACACTCTGCAATTTTTGATGCCATTGCCATTGGTTGAAATGCAACGCGGAGTTGACGAGCGCATGCCGCTGGATCGTGCGGATCTCGCAATCGAGCTCGGTTTCTTGATCGCTGATGGTTTCCTTATCGTGCAAGCGGGGCAGATGGATCAAGTGGAGCGCATTGCTTCTGAACTGACCCGCTATGGAAAAGCGTTGGGCGCGGGAGACAGAATCAATCGTCATGCGGCGGCTTTGTTAGAAAGTGCGAAAAAGCAGAACATTGAACAGTTGAAAAAGGAACTCGCTGCCACGCAGAAAGATGTGGAGGCGGAGTTGGTCACGCTGCGTGATGCGGATTTGGCGCACTTGATTTCTCTCGGTGGCTGGATTCGGGCGCTGGAAGTTTCATCAGTAGCGGTCGATAAACAATTTTCCGCCGAGCGTGCGACCAAGATCATGCGTGAGGATATTGCCGATTATTACACGGAAATCGTTTCCGGTTTGGAGCCGAGAATTTCCGAGCGACCCAACTATATCACGATACGTGATGTACTCTCAGGTCTGAGAAACGAGATGGTCATTCCCGAAGAAGAGGATCCAACTCATGCGAAGGTGAAAGAAATCCGAGAGCAGTCCGCCAAGTTGGTGAAGCTCGCGCTGCAACGTCAGGACTGATTTTTTTGATCAACTCAGTTAGATTTTATCATCATGAAAAAGCAGTCGATTGCGATTTTGGGTTTGGGAATTGTCGGCTCCCGAGTGCGCCAGCGATTGCTGGAAGCGGGTTACGAGGTTTCGTGTTGGAGCCGGACCTTTCGTGGGCTGGACGGAGAATTTCGCAGCCCGGAAGAAGCGGTGGCGAATGCGGCTATCGTTTCGATTTATTTAAAAGACGCGCCAATGGTTCGGGAGGTTTTCAGTGCGGCGAAGCTGGCGTTGCGTGAGGGAACATTGGTGTTGAATCACGCGACTGTTGATTTGCCGACCACGCTTTGGCTGGCAGAACAATGCGCGGCGAAGGGTTGTAATTTTCTTGATGCTCCATTCACTGGCAGCAAGGAAGCGGCGGGCGCGGGGCAATTACTTTATTACATTGGCGGCTGTGAGGAAACGATGCAGCGCATTGCGGAGTTTCTCGCGGTTAGCTCAAAAGCCTGCATGCATTGCGGTGAGATCGGCGCGGCGACAGTTACCAAGCTAGGGACGAATTTGATTTCCGCCTGCACGATCCAAGCGATGAGTGAGGCGATGACGATTGCGAAAAAGCACGGCGTGAAGCCTGAGGTTTTCGCGGAGGCTGCGATACGTAACGGTTCGGGTTCGCCGCTGATGGCGATGAAATATCCCGGGATGATGAAGGGCGATTTCGATGCACATTTCACGATGGCGAATATGCTGAAAGACAGTCGCTATGCTTTGGCTCTCGCGGAAGCGGCGGGTGT
The DNA here is from genome assembly GCA_040384845.1 of Verrucomicrobiota bacterium. GTDB lineage: Bacteria > Verrucomicrobiota > Verrucomicrobiia > Verrucomicrobiales > Akkermansiaceae > Luteolibacter. Next base: position 208,865 of record JAZKIL010000003.1, read on the forward strand.
GGAACTGCCTGCAATGGCCGTGGTTTCAAATCAAATGAACGAAATGTGCGAACGCGGAATGGCGGATTTGGATTTCTCCGCTTTGATCAAAGCCTATGAATGAGCTGGGTGAAAATGCGGGAGTGCTGGAATTTCGCGGGCCGGATGCGGTGCGATTTCTCAACGGTCAAGTGACTCAGGATGTTCGCAAAGTGATGGCGAGCGGCGACGTACTGCCTAGCTGCGTCACTGATGCCAAGGGCAAGTTGCAGTTCCGGGTTTGGATTGCGAAAGGAAAAACGGACGACGCGGTGCTGGTGTTTTGTCGCGGAGAAATGTTAGAAGATCTGGAGGCAAGATTGACCCGATACCTGATCGCCGACGATGTTGAGGTGAGAAATGTAAGTTCTGAAATTGTTTTGGCGGATTTCAAATTTCCGCACACGGATCTGAGCGAGCGGGAGAGAATCGAGCAGGGAATCCCGCGCTGGGGTGCGGAGATTATTGCTGGCATGTTGCCGCCGGAAGCGGGTTTGGATGTGACGGATATTTCTTACAACAAAGGCTGCTACATCGGGCAGGAAGTCATTTCCCGAATCAAAAGCGCAGGTAAGGTGAATCGACGCTTGGTGAAGCTCGCGTTCGATGGGGCGGGCGAGTTGGGCGAATTTTCGAATGTAGAAGGAAAGGTCTGCGGAGAAATCACGAGTGTGGATGGGAACGTTGGCCTGGGTTATCTGAAGCGTAGCGCGGAAGGTGAGAGGGAATTTTGGAGAGGTGGAATTAAGTGCCGAGTGATCAGTGATCAGTGATCTGGAAGGGATCTCGATTCTAAGGTCAACACAACCGGTTGACCCCATTTGAATGAAATACGCCCTCCTGAAGTTTAGGGTTTGAAGTTTTTTAAAGAACCCTCTTGAATCCGCCCGCCCCAAAATCATGGCTTTAATTGTTCAAAAATACGGCGGAACTTCTGTAGGTTCCATTGATCGCATCCGCAATGTTGCTACACGGATGAAGCGCACTCGTGATGAGGGAAATCAGGTAGTCGGCGTGGTTTCGGCGATGTCTGGCATAACGGATAGGCTGATTGGTATGGCGAAAGAGCTGGATGAGAATCCCTCTGAACGCGAATTGGACGTTTTGTTGGCGACAGGTGAGCAGCAGTCGATTGCCTTGGTGGCGATGGCGCTGCAAGCGCAGGGGGTGGACTCGGCATCGATTACCGGTAGGCAGGCAGGGATTTTCACGACGGGAAGTCACACTCGGGGACGCATTTCCAACATGGATCCATCGCTGATGAAGCGGTTTATCGAGGAGGGGAAAACCTTGGTTGTGGCAGGTTTCCAAGGAATTACGGTGGACGGAATGGTTCATACCTTGGGTCGGGGCGGTTCGGATTTGACCGCGATTGCGGTGGCCGCTGCCCTGAAAGCGGATGTCTGCCAGATTCTCACCGATGTGGATGGGGTTTACACCTGCGATCCGCGAGTGGTGAAGAACGCCCGCAAATTGCCGGAAATTTCCTATGACGAGATGTTAGAAATGGCATCTTCAGGATCCAAAGTCATGCAATCGCGCTCGGTCGAATTCGCGAAAAAATTCGGCGTAGTTTTCGAGGTCAGATCCTCACTTAATGATAACCCAGGAACTCTCGTGTTAGAAGAACATCCCAATATGGAAAACGTCGTCATCCGTGGTATTTCGATCGAGCGCTCGCAAGCGCGAGTCACCATCTCCGGTATCCCAGATCTTCCCGGTATGTCCGGAAAAATTCTCGGTGTGCTCGCCGATGCAGAAATCAATCTCGATATGATTGTGTCGAACACATCGAACGACGATCTCTCGAGGCATTCGTTTACGATGCATTCCACCGATCTTGGAAAAGCACAAGCAGCGCTGAAACCCTTGCTTGCAGAGCTTTCTCCGAATGCGCAGATCCAAACTGAAGCCGGCATCGCTAAGCTTTCTGCGGTGGGTATCGGCATGCGTTCGCATTCCGGTGTGGCCGCGACCATGTTTAAAGCTCTTGGCGAAAAAGGAATCAATATCGGCATGATTTCCACATCGGAAATCAAGATAGCGGTTACTGTCGAGGAAGTGCATATTGAGGATGCCGCACGTGCGGTTCATGATGCGTTTGAGTTGGATAAGGCTCCTGTTTGATCACTACTGGAGAGCCTGCCTCCGGCTGGCTTCTTGCTTTTAGAGAATTTTACCGCAGAGTCGCAGAGGTCGGGGAGGAACGCAGAGAGATGGGTTGTAAGCCCTGACATTGCGGTCATAAAATTTTAGCTATTCAGTGCCAATGGTTATGAAATCGAAAACTCCGAAACCCTTCGATTGGGTTTCAGTGATTTGTGTTGCGATCATAATCATCATCGTGTCCCACATCGCGTATAGGTTCTGGGTCGCTTTCAACACAGATTGGAGCGAGGTGTTTCAGCAGATGCGTCCGATTGATTACATGGCAACTGTCGTCCTACTTATTCTATTGGTAATACTTAGGTTTGGGGGTAATTCAAAATCATGAAGCCATTTGCCATGCATCCCAATTTGCTTTAGAACAGTGTCTTAACTAGCAATGAGCGATGTGAATAAAAAACGACAGCGTGAGGAATTGAAACGAATCGCGTTGTTGAATCACACTGCCGATCCAAGGGCGGTAGTGCAAAAATTGCTTCAGGAGCTGGAGCGATTGCCTAACGCACGCATTGTAGCCGCATACATGGCGTTGCCGGGTGAGGTGGATTTGCGGGAGCTTTTCGGGCGAACCGATAAAGAATGGGTGTTTCCACGGGTGAGAGGGGAAAATCTGAATTTTTATCCGGTGAAAAATATCGATGAGGACATGCAGATCGGAGCATTCGGAATCTTGGAACCGAGAGAGGGCTTGGAAGAAGTGGCGGTTGATGATGTGGATGTTTTTCTCTGTCCCGGACTGGGATTTGATCGCCACGGCGGGAGGCTGGGGCGGGGTCGAGGGTTTTATGATCGGATGCTCAAACAAGCGAAACCGGAGGCGGTGAAAATTGGAGTATGTTATCCGTCCCAGATTGTGGATGATATCGTTATGGAGGCACACGATATCCGGATGGATCTGGTTATTTGGTAATGCTGAAAAACTGAATGAAATGGAGTCAAATGATGAAATTTAGTAATAACTTAATGGCTGCTGTGGCCTGTGTTTTGGCTTTCGCGTCCTGCGCAAAACCCCAGCCGAAGCCAACCGAAAAGCCGCAAGAGGTGGAGATCAAAAGCAAGCCGTTGGAAACGGCGCCTCAGTTGAAGAAGGCGGGTAAGTCGACAGGGATGGGGATCGATGAGTTCTATACATTGCAGCAATCCGGAGAGGCTTTGATCTACGATGTTAGGGTTCCTTATTTTTATGCGATCGATCACATTCCCGGATCGATCAACTGGCCTCATGATAAATTCGAGGATCAAGTTGAGATGCGTGATATTGAAATTAAGAAAGCTCAAGCAGCAGGTAAAAAAGTGGTGTTTTATTGCTTCGGTCTTACCTGTGCGGAGGCACGAAATGTTGCCAAAAAAGTGGCGAAACGGGGTCACGAGGTTTATGTGTTCACGATGGGAATCAATGCGTGGCGTGATGCAGGGCTGCCTTTGACGAAACCGACTCCGTGAAAAAAAGATAGGATCGCGCAAAGTCGCGAAGACGCAAAGAGGGGAAATGGATTATGCCTGCGGCGTAAATCAGCACACATTTCCCACTTGGAAATTTAATTCCACGTTTCAAAGTGTTCACGCATGGGAAAAATTTGGCTCAGAGTTGTATCAGGTGCTTTAGTGCTAGCTTTACTTGCTCTGACGATAGCGACTTGGAAGATGATTGGGACGGGTTCGGGTGATAAGTCGGAGGGTTTGGAAAAGAAGCCGCAGATTCGATACACGAAGGAGGAAAGAGACGGCGTCCGTAAAGCTGCTCAGGGTTCCGTTGATACAGCCGAATTGAGGAAAGAGGCTTTGGAGATACTTGGGCGGGTGGAGGCGTATTCAGAAGTCATGGATTTCCTTCCGGATGCTGCGCGGCTTTCCGCGATATTTAGGCAGTGGGGAGAAGTGGATTTCGAAGAAGCGAAACGATTTTTAGAAACCGAAGAATTGGCGAAGAAAATGCAGAGGCCGGATCGTTCTTTTGCCGATGATTTGATCCTAGTGGCAATCATTGGCTACAGTAAATCGGATCCTATCAAAGCATGGGAAGAATTGCTTCCAACTCAGGATTACAGCAAGCGGCCGTTGCTTTTGAATGGTATTACGCCATACCCGCATGAAGTGGTGACGGAGGAGGTGATGCGGGCATTGTTTAGAAAATCGGATGAACTAGCGCTGAAGACACTGCGTGAGCTGGATTCAAATTATAATATTTTATTAGCCTCAAGCTTACGGGTCATTTTGGCAGAGAGTGATGATGCTGAGTTTCGGAAAAAAGTGCTGGACGAGTTTCTTGTGGATTCTCCCTTCGGGACGCGACTTGATGCAGGAATGGTTTGTGGCGGTCTAGCCGAGCATGATCCAAAGTCTGCATGGGAATTTATACAGAGGTGGTCGAAGACTCAGGAAACGTATGTGAGTGATAATCCTGAAATGATTTATGGTAGGGTTATGGTGAGATACTGGTCGCAAAGACAGCCGAAGGAAGCGCTGCGTTTCGTTGCTGAACTCCATTCGATTGAACACCAGGACACTTTGCTCATGAGTTTAATTATTTCTCAGTCTAACTATCATCCGGAGCTGATAGTTGAGGTATTGGAAATTGAATCACTGAAGCGGTTACAAGAAAAAATCCTGCCAGAAGTAGTTGTAGAGGGTTTGAATAACCTTATCCCATGGCCACTGATGGATGAGAATGTGCCTTTATCCTTGGAGAAGCGTTATGACAAACTCCAACAGGCTGTGGAATCATCCAATCTTCCGGTGGATTTGAAGGAGAGGTTTTTGACGGCGATTGAGGCGAAGCGGGGGAAGTGAAGTCTGAGGAGTTATCACTCCTTGGGAGCGAGCCCTAGTGGTGTAATTCCTGAGCTTGGGGGTGTAGGTTTTATGCTCGAACCCGGGATGGGTTCTGGTTCTGGCTCCAGTATCATATCTGTGAAGATGAGCTGTAACTGAAATTTGTTAGTCAGCGAAATGACATCGATGACACGTTGATAGGTTGCTTTCGGTTCAACGTATATTTGGCACGGTGGATTCTGGATGCCTGCGGATTTCGAAGCGGAGCTAAAGAGTTTCAAAAGATCCGAAAGTTCATTGAGCTGCTGGCCTTGAGTGCGGCTGTCGATTTGAGTTCTGCTCTCTCCAGTGCCGCTGTATATGTGGCCTTCCGATGTAATTTGTAGAAAATAGGGTTCAATCTTTGGTAATCCAGGCGCGATACTTGGTAATTCTGTGAAGACTATTCTCGGCTCAGAGGTCTGCTCGGAGCGAACCAGAAAAAGGATTTTAGTGATTCCACTTTCCGCTGCTGTTCGGATTCGCTCTACGATGGCAGAAAAATGTGTTGAGCTAGGCGCGCTGATTAAAAGAGGAGTGGCATAACCTAATGTTTCGTTTTCCTCTCGAAATTTTTTGATTACTGAACAGAGTTCCTCGGATGTGGTTGTAGTAGTGACCCATTTGCCTTGGTGGAAGAATTCAGTTCTGTCATCTGAAATGACGATTTCAATGTAGCGTGATTCTTTGTCTTCAATTTTTCTGGAGGAGAGAGCGGTGGGTAGATTAGTAGATTTCAGGCCTACTGGAGGGGTTATTTGCTCCTTTTTTCCGCAGGATGCGAGTAGACAGAGTGAGATGAATAGGGCGAAAGGCTTCATTGGTGGAGTCGGAGTATTTGTTAGCGCCTGCGGCGTGAGGATAAAAACCGAGGCGAGACGCCTCGGGAACGGCCTGCTGCGGGACGCAGCAGCTACGGTTAGAAATCGAACAGGCTCATCTGTGGTGACTCCGCGCGAGGGAGAGAGTCTTCTAACTGGGTGGTCTTGGGCTTGGGGTGTTTTTCTTTGGACTCGGGTTTGGTGGAGTTCATTTCCAAGTGAGAAAGAATGGATTTGGCGCGGGCGAGGACGGGCTTGGGTAAACCGGCGAGTCTTGCGACCTGGATGCCATAGGATTTGTCTGCGGCACCGGGGAGGATTTTGTGGAGGAAGATGATTTCTTCGTTCCATTCGCGCACGGCGACGTTGCAGTTGACGACGGCTTGGCGGGTGTTGGCGAGGTCGGTGAGTTCGTGGTAATGGGTGGCGAAGAGGGTGCGGCATTTGATTTCGTCGTGCAAATGCTCGGCGACGGCCCAGGCGATGGAAAGTCCGTCGAAGGTCGCGGTGCCACGGCCGATTTCATCGAGGATGACCAGAGATTTTTCGGTGGCGTGATTGAGGATGAGGGCGGTTTCCGACATCTCGACCATGAAGGTGGATTGGCCGCGTGAGAGATCATCGGATGCGCCGACGCGGCAGAAGATGCGATCCGAGAGGCCGATGGTTGCGGAGTCTGCAGGGACGTAAGCGCCGATCTGTGCCATTAAAGTGATGAGGGCGAGCTGGCGGATATAAGTGGATTTTCCGGCCATGTTTGGGCCGGTTAGAATTTGCAGGCGCGAGGAATCGGGGAGGAGTTCGGTATCGTTGGGGACGAACTTGGTATCGGTCAGGGTTTGTTCGAGAACGGGGTGCCTGCCGTTGGTGATGATGAGTTCGGTGCCTTCGGTGAGGATAGGTCGGTTGTGGCGATGGACCTGCGCGGTTTCGGCCAGGGCACAGAGGGTATCGATGTTTGCAATGCTGCTGGCGGTTTCTTTTAGATCGGCGAGGTGGACGATGACTTGTTGGCGGAGTTGTAAGAACAGTTCGTATTCGAGTTGTTTGGAACGTTCCTCCGCACCGAGGACTTTGTTTTCCATCTCCTTGAGCGCGGGGGTGATGTAGCGCTCGGCGTTCGACATGGTTTGTTTCCGCGTGTAATCGTCGGGAACTTTGGCGAGTTGGGAGGTGGTGATTTCGATGAAATATCCGAAGACGTTGTTGAATTTGATTTTGAGGGAATCGATTCCCGTGCGTTTGCGTTCGTCTTCCTGAAGGCGGGCGATCCAATCTTTCCCGCCGCTGGCTGCGGAGCGGAGTTCATCGAGTTCGGGGTTGTAACCGTCGCGGATGATGTTGCCGTCTTTGATGTTTGCCGGAGGTTCGTCGGAGAGAGCGGTTTCTAGGAGTTGAGTAAGCTCGGGAAGGGGGTGGAGGTGATTGACGATTGATGATTGAGGATTGTTGATTTTTGAATTGAAGAGGGAAGATAAGAGTTCCTTGAGCGTGGGGATTTGTTGGAGGGAGAGGCTTAGGGATTGGAGGTCGCGGGGGTTGCCGGAGTTTTGTAAGAGGCGGGAGGTGGTGCGCTCGATGTCGCGGATGTTTTTGAGGGACTCGCGGATTTTCGAGAGGAGGAAAGGCTCGGCGAGAAAGGCGGCGATGGTTTCCTGGCGTTGGTTGAGTGCGTGGATGTCGCGCAGGGGGTGGAGCAGCCAATCGCGGAGGAGTCGGCCGCCCATGGGGGTTTGGGTTCGGTCTAACACTCCGAGCAGGGTGTGTTTGGAACCGGCGCGGGAATCGATGAGGTCGAGGTTGCGTTGCGAGGCGGAATCGATGAGGACGTGTTTGTCGTTTTCTAACAAACGAGGCGGGTTGAGATGCTCGCAGGAGCGGCGGAGTTGATGGGTCAGGTAATGCAACGCGGCACCAGCGGCGGAGGATGCGGCGGGTTTATCGGCGCAGCCGAAGCCATCGAGGGAATGAATGTTGAAATGGGATTTCAGGAGATCGACCGCGTGTTCGGGAAGGAAGGTGTAGCCATCGTAGGGGAGGGCGTGGGGAAAATTTTCCGAGAAATCGCTGATCTGGTGATCGGGGATGAGGAGTTCGGAGGGAGAGATGCGGGCGATCTCGTCGAGGAGCTGAGCGACGTCCGGAAACTCGGCGATGATGAATTCGCCGGTGGTGTGATCGATGGCGGCGAGGCCGAAGAATTTCGAGGTTTTGGAAAGGGCGGCGAGGTAGTTCGGGCGTTGGTCATCGAGGAGGGTGAGGTCGTCGATAGAACCTGCGGTGAGGATGCGGGCGATTTCGCGTTCGACGAGTTTCCCGGGAATGGCCTCGGAGGTTTGCTCGGCGATGGCAACCCGTTTTCCGGCTTTAAGCAAGCGGGCGATGTAGTTTTGGGCGGCGTGATAAGGAATGCCGCACATGGGGGTTCCGCCGCGTTTGGTCAGGGCGACGTTGAGGATTGGAGCGGCGGTTTTGGCGTCCTCGAAGAACATTTCGTAGAAATCGCCGAGTCGGTAAAAGAGAATGATGTCAGCAGGCAGGCTTTTCCTCATCGCGAGGTATTGGGCCATCATGGGTGTGGTTGCGGACATGGGGGGATGCTGGGGGGTGAAATTTCAAAATTCAAATTTCAATTTCCAAATGGGGAGAAAAGCCTGCGGGATGGTTTTTTAGAGGGGGAAATTCTCGCGCAAAGCCGCTAAGACGCGAAGGTGGAGCGGAGAGAAAATTTTTTGGTGTGAAATGGGTTTCAAGGTTTGTCTGTAAATGCACTTACATATTCACAAAAAGGGACAGGAATGTCCCTTCTCCTTAGATTGGCGACGACGCGCAACCTCAGAACTGCGAAATTAGCAGCGTTTGCTTGAAATTTGAGATTTGAATTTTGAATTTTGAATTTTCAAACATCTGGGTTGTGGAATTTGGCGAGGTGGGGATGATGGGCGCGTGAAGGATCAGAGAAAAGTGCGGGATGTGGTGTTTGCGGGGATTGATTTCGAGGGGGCGGGGGCGCAACGGGGCAAGGAGGATTGGCCATTGCAGATTGGGATGGCGACGTGGTCGCTGGATAAGGGTTACGGGGAATTTTATGTTTCCTACTTGGAAAGGGACGGCGAGGTGGATTGGTATGCGAAGAAGATTCACGGGATCGATGTGGGACATTTATTGGGAGCGCCGAGTTTGATTTCTTTGTGGCCGGAGGTAAACGGTCGGTTGGGGGGCGAAGCGGTTCCGGTGGCGCATGCCAAAGGCACGGAAAAACGATTTCTGCGGAAATTTCCCGGTAATCCGTTCGATCCATGGGTCGATACTTTGTTGTTAGCGCGGGCGGCCATGCCGGATCAGAAAAAGCACTCGCTTGGGGCGTTGTGTGAGGAATTGGGGCTGGCGGATAAGGTGAGGGAGTTGGTGCCTGAGCGGGATTGGCACGATGCGTTGTTCGATGCGGTGGCTTCGCTGGTTTTGTTAGAATGGATGGTTCACAAATACGGACTTCAAGATTTGCCGTTGTGGTCATTGGTCACGCCGAACACGGGGGCGTGGTATCGTTTGCGCAAGGCGATGAGTTAATAATTTCATCGAGATGAAGAAGCAGAGAATTTTGCAGATCGTGTTCGCGGTGTTGGGGGCTGCGTTGATTGTGTTTGTGATGACGAGACAGCCGAAGCAACCGACTCTGCCGAGGTTGGAGATTCAGGAAAAACTGATTCAAAATGCGGAGATTCAGGCAAAAGCGCACGCTCAGAAATCAGCCGATGCGGAGTTGGTGAAAATGCTTTTGAAGGAAGATTTATCGGATCGGACTTTTGATTTTTCGGTGGTTGCGGAGGCAGCGTCTGGGAAAAAGGTGATCCCGATGGAGAAGATGAAATCATCTGAACGAGTAAAGGCGTTGATTACAAAGGCTGTGGATCAATTGCTGGTGGAGATGAATCAGGAGGGTTCTCCGATCAAAGGGTTGCGACGGATCAATGAGGGTTCAAAGTTTTTCGAGGATGGGTTGCAAAAACAGTTAGATGCGGCGGAGGGTTTGCGCTGTGAGTTTCCAAAAACACGTGCTGGAGAAATGCAGCGCAGCGGATATCCGGATTTGGTGATCACCGATGAACTTACGGGTGAGGTGTATTATTTGGATCCGAAGTTGCTGGAGCAGGGCTCGGTGAAAAGCAGTTTACGGACGTTTTATTTTGAACCGAAAGATGAGACGTTGAAGATCACTCAGGACGCTGCGCATCTAATAGTTGGCATTGAGCATGATGGAGTGGATGGGAATTGGAAATTCACGGGATATCGCTTGGTGGATCTTTATTTCCTCAAAGTCAGCCTGAAAGCGGAGTTCCAAGCGCCAAATCAAGATGTGTATTCGGAGCGATCCGTTCTTGATACCCGCTCTGCGAGTGGAAAGGATGGTGTGCGATGACGGCACCCAAATCAAAGCGAACCAGCGGCTCGGTAGCGATGGACGACTACCTTGAGCAGATCCTGCATTTGATCGAGGAGAAAGGTTACGCAAGGGCGGTGGATATTTCAGGAAAGCTTGGGATTTCTCAAGCGAGCGTCACCAATATGCTGCAAAAGTTGGATGGCGAGGGCTTGGTGAAACATGAAAAATACCGTGGCACGGTGCTGACCGAAGAGGGTCTGCGGATTGCCGGCGCGATCGTGGAGCGGCATGAAACGTTGACCCGATTTCTTCGGTTGTTCGGGCTCAATGAAGACACGATCTATCGAGATGTGGAGGGCATGGAGCATCACGTATCAAGGCCGACGTTGGAGGTGATTCGTGCGGTGGCGGATGCTTTGGAGGGTAATGACACGTTTCTCGATGAAGTGAAACGCCGTATCCGTTTGGAATCCGGCAAATAATTTAAAAAAGTGGGTTTTTAGTAATTTCTGCATGGCAATTTTGCAGATCATGCTTCAAGTTCATAGATGGGCATAGAAATTTTCCATGCTCGCTTATTAACCTAATAACCATAAAGAACTATGCAAACTGCAAACGTCAATTTGCCTGTTACCGTAACGGTAAGGCATGAAGAAGTGACCGATTCCCTCCGTGATTACGCTCATAAGAAGATAGAGAGTTTACATCTCGATTACCCGAAAATCATTGAGGCAAAAGTGATCCTAGACGTTCAGAAAAACCGTCAAATCGCTGAGATTATCCTTTTCTGCACCAATCACATCACGATTGAAGCCCATTCCGAGGGACGCGACATGTATGTCGCTCTGGATGAGACGATTGAGAAAATCGCGCGTCGGATGCGGAAACACAAAACGCGTTTGATGAAAAAAAACCGGCCGCACCGGAATGAGTCGATCCGTTACCTGGATGAGAGACATTTCAAAGAAGAAGCAATGGATCATCCCGAGGATTCCGCGCACGATCCAGAGCCGTTCATTGTTTTCCCTGAGAAAGTCGCAGTGAAAACGATGTTCAAAGAAGATGCGATCATGGAGCTGGAGCTCTCGGATCGGCCTTTCGTGCTCTACAAAAGTGCAAGGCGTCATTGCTTGACGATTATTTACAGAAGGAAGGACGGCGAATACGCAGCGATTGATATCCAGCAGTAGCTGGATGTTGAATCGATTATAAAAGAAGGGGTGGCCGCGAGGCTGCCCCTTTTTTTGTGCGAACGTTGAGTCAGAGCCGCGAAGGAGAGTTGAGGGCTTTTTTTAACAAGGAGGGAGGAGGCTAAGGAGGAGAGGAGTTTTGGTTTTATTTTTAATTAGATAGTTTAAGCCTGAAATTCTAATCTCCTCATCTCCATTTCCTCCTCCCTCCCTGTAGAATAATGCTAGAATACGAAAATTCGATTTGCAGCATAACGTCGCTATTCGTGCTTTGGGCTTTACCTGAGGGTGGGGTGGTTTAGACAAGACCTGCCTGACTCTTGGGCATTCAAACATTTTTTCGATATGGATATTCAAATTGCGACACTTTGTGACTTTGCGGCTGACTACAATGGTAAGCTGGTAATTTCAGGGACTTTTGACACGTTGGCGGCACGGGCTTTGCCGGTGGTGCATCCGTCATGTGCGTTGGCGATGCGGTTTTGTTTCACGCAGGAAGATGTGGGTCGGCATAAGCTTTCGATCACGATCATCAATGAAGATGGCGAAGCATTGGATCCGGCTAACATGCCGATCGAACCTGAGTTTGATGTGAAAATGCCGAAAGAAGTTCCGTTCAACACCCGCAACATGGTGATGAACTTGCAGGGACTCCGCTTCAATCAAGACGGGATTTACTCAATTGATATCGGTTATGACGGCGAGTTGATGATGCGTTTGCCGCTGCGGGTTGTGAAAGTAAACGCCGAGGTCTAACCCTTATGGAAAGGCGATACAACTGTGCGCTGATTACCGGAGCTTCTGCGGGCTTGGGTGAAGAATTTGTGAAACAGTTGTTAGGAAAAGTGGATCAATTTATTTTGGTGGCGCGCCGTTTGGATCGACTTGAGCACACGGCGGATGAGATCCGAAAATTGCTTCCCGAGACCAAGGTCATGGTGATTGCGGTGGATGTTTCAAATCCGGCCGAGCGAGTCTTGTTAGGAAAGAAAGTTGAGGATGCCGGGTTGACTCCTGATCTTTTAATCAACAATGCGGGGTTGGGGGATTACGGGGAGTTTGTCACTGCGGAATGGCAGGTGCTCGATCAGATGCTGCGGGTCAACATCGATGCGCTCACGCATCTAACACATTTGTTTGCGCCACGTATGGCGAAGCAAAAACGCGGATGGATTTTAAACGTTTCCTCGTTGGCCAGCACGTTGGCGATTCCAGACTTCGGCGTTTATGCGGCGACGAAAGCGTATGTGAGTAGTTTCAGCGAAGCGCTGCGGATCGAGTTAAAAGACTCCGGAGTGGAGGTAATGTCGCTCTGTCCGGGTCCGGTGAGAACCGAGTTCGGTGAAGTCGCCCGCCGTGAGGGCTCATCCACAGGTATGCCGCCTGCGCGTCGGTTTTTTTATGTGAGCAAGCAACGAGTCGTCGCGGAAGCGTTGAGTGGTCTTGGAAAAGGCAGAGCACGCGTGTTTCCGGGGACGCAAATTGCGATCGCGGGCTGGATCATTGGTTCGCTTCCGTTGTTCGTGATGAGGCTGATCATGGGTAGCAGGCCACGTCGCTAAGATTTTATCTTCACAAACACTATAAGAGCGGTAGGTTCTTGTTGTGTTTCGGAATCTTTGTATCGCGTTTGTGTTTTTGCTTTTCCTCGGGGAAATCGGCTGTGCACCCGTGCCCTCTTCAAGACCTTCATCGTCTGCATCGGGGAATAAAATTTCTTCATCAGCGATGATGCGTGAAGTTAGATTGAAAGTGGATATGGTTCCGCGTGGCACGCATGGGCGGAGAGTGGTTCGCCCGATGAGGCCACGTTACATCACAATCCATAGCACGCAGAATTATTCCGCGGGAGCTGAGAAGCACTCGCTCGCATTGAAGCGTGGTGCGTTGCGTGCACCGAAACGGCGCGGTGGAAATCGGATTGGTTATTTGATCTGGCATTTCACGGTGGATCAGGGATTAGCGATCCAGCACATGCCGACTTCTGAGCAGGGTGAACATGCGGATTTTGATGGGCCGGGAAATCGGTATTCAATTGGTATCGAGATGTGTGAAGAGCGTGGTTCCAATAAGCAGGCCACGGTTGAACGCACCGCTAAGCTCACTGCCATCTTGATGAAGAAGAATGGGATACCGCTGAAAAACGTGGTTCCGCATTATCATTGGCCACGCAGAGGGACGAGCCAGTTGCATAAGAACTGTCCGCATTTCCTCATGGATGACGGCAGGCCGGGAAAAAAGTGGCGTTGGTTTCAAGGTCGGGTGAATTATTATTATCAGCGTCTTGAATGAGATGATGGCGGATCCCGTTTCACATGGCAGTCCGATCAATGATCAAACGGTGCTCGAGCCGGATCTGCATTATGTATGCCAGCGCTGCAATGCCTGTTGCAAGTGGCCGGGTGATGTTCGGATCGAGGATTCCGATGTCACGGCGATTTCGGCCTATTTGGAGATGGATGAAGCCGAGTTCCTTGAGAAATACACGCGGTTGCGTTCGAATCGCAAAGGGCTCTCAATCATTGAGAAGCCGAATCATGAGTGCAGTATGTTGGAGAATGGCGGATGCCGGATCCATGCGGTGAAGCCTGCCCAATGTTCGGGCTTCCCGAATACATGGAATTTCCCAGGTTGGCACGATGTCTGCAGAGCGCGGCCTGTGCCGGCGAATAATTTGTAACATTATTATGGATTTTCTTGATAGGAGAGGCCTGCACCTAAAGAGTATGCGTGAAACTACACGAAAACTCCATTGATGCCTTAGATTTTGCTTTAACCATGGCCAGAACACCCAAATCCACTAACCCCAGAATCCTGATTGTAACGCCGGAAATTACGTATCTGCCGGCTGGAATGGGGAACATGGCTCAGCGGATGTCGGCAAAAGCGGGCGGTTTGGCGGATGTTTCTGCGTCTTTGGTCTCGGCCCTGTTCAATCTGGGTGCGGACGTGCATGTGGCGATGCCGAATTATCGCAAGCTGTTCCAAGGCGACGTTTTCAACCTGCATGAGAAAGAGTTGAAAAAATACCATGAGGTTTTGCCTGAGGATCACATCCATCTGGCCGAGGATAGAATTTTTTATTATCGGGATCGCGTTTACAGCAGTCACTCTGATGAGGCGATGCGGATTGCCTTGGTGTTCCAGCGGGAGGTGATCAATCACATCGTTCCAAAAGCCCGGCCGGATTTGATCCATTGCAATGACTGGATGACTGCCTTGATTCCGGCGATGGCCAAGCGCCGGGGCATTAAAAGTCTGTTCACCGTTCACAACATCCACACGCGTCAGGCGAGCCTCTCGCAGGTGGAGGATACGGGAATCGATGCTGCGGAATTTTGGATGAACCTTTATTTCTCGGGCAATCCTGTGAGTTACGATCATGCCCGCTCACAAGTTCCGATCGATTTATTGACCTCGGGAATTTTCGCATCGCATTTCATCAATACAGTCAGCCCGAGGTTCCTTTGGGAAATTGTGGAAGGCTGGCATTCGGTGGTCCCGTGGTCTGTTAGACAGGAGATCCGGAACAAATATTATGCGGGTTGTGCTTCGGGTATTTTGAATGCGCCGGATGCATCTTATGATCCATCCACCGATGACGCCTTGGTGCAAAAATTTGGTGCGGAAGATTTCTTTGAAGGGAAGCGTGCGAACAAACAAGCATTGCAGCACGAACTGGGACTGGAACAAAACCCAGATGCCCCATTGTTTTTCTGGCCATCTCGTTTGGATCCGGTTCAGAAAGGTCCGCAATTGGTCACGGATATCCTGCTGAAAATGGTTTCGGATTACTGGGACAGAGGTTTGCAGATTGCTGTGGTTGCAAACGGCCCGCATGAGGTTCATTTCAAACAGATCATCAAGGAGTTCAATCTGGGCAATCGGGTGGCAATTGTGGATTTCGACGAGCGCGTGTCGCGTTTGGGTTACGCGGGATCAGATTTCATGTTGATGCCTTCGTTGTTCGAACCGTGCGGATTGCCGCAAATGACGGCGCCGTTGTATGGTTCCCTGCCGGTCGTGCACGGAACCGGTGGACTCTACGACACGATCCGCCCGATCGATGTATGGAGCTCAACAGGAAATGGTTTCCGCTTCGATCATTACGATGCGAGCGCGTTGCGTTGGGCGGTGGATCAAGCAATGGAATTTCATGGATTGCCGCATGAATTGAAAATCACTCAGATCCGCAGAGTGATGTTAGAAAGCATCAAAGAATACAGTCACGAAGAAGTCGCGAGAAGATATATTGCGATCTATGAGGACATGCTCACGCGTCCTCTGGTGCAGACGGATACGTTTCTGTAAATCGGCACCAGCTGCTTATTCAGCAGGCGTAGTTGTTTCAGGGGGGGATTTTTGAGTGCTGCTTGAAGTCGCACTGACGAGTTTGCCAAGCTGCTCTAACCATTGAGGCGCGGACTTGTGACTCATGTTGGTATCGATGTGTTTGAGCATTCGAAGGGCTGCACCGCGTTCATCGCCCGCTTTGAAATAATCCATTTCAGCGTTCCAGCGGAGGTTAGGGAGAGCTTCTGTAACAAACTTTTCATAGGCAGGGGATTGAGCATTGAGCCCACCTCCTGCTTTTTCCGGACTCCATTTTTCGATTAGCTCGCCTTCCTGCAGCATGCGTTTTTGCCAAGCGGCTTTGAGCGCTTCGATGCGGTCCGCGCGACGCAAGGGAGGCAAGATGATTTCTTCATATACCGCTCCGATTTGGCCAGGAGAGAGTGGCCATTTTTTGATTTCAATTCCACCGATGTTGTAAGCTTGTGCAAACACAGTGGATGTGACGCCCTGATTTAGAACAGATTGATAGGGCTCAAGCACCTCCGCATGTTCGACCATTTTATCCACATAAGTCGCCACTTCCAGAGAGAGTTTCTCGCGATCTGCATTTTCGGAATTGGCTTTTAAAGATAAGCTCAGCCATTGAAGTTGAAACTGCAGGGCTTTTCTAAATGCAGTCTCCGAAAACTTCGCATCGTTCTTCTTTTTCCAATCCCGAAACTCCGAATGCTTTTTCTGCTTTTGTTCGAAGTTCAACATTTCCTCGCACTTGAGATACAATTCCATAGCGGAATTCTCATTCGTCATGGCTTCAGTGTAGGCTTTCATCGCCGTGCGATATTTCTGATTCACATAAGATTCTGACTGCTTTTCGATTTCCTCGATTCTCTTGATCAGCTCCTCTCGCTCGGTTGGGCTGAGACCTTCCGCTTGGCAAAAGATGGGAAGAAGAGTCAGGGCGAGCGCAAGTTTCAAAATATGCATAAGGGATGGTCTATCGGGTGAAATCCGATCCGCCAAGAAAGAAGGCGAGTGATCTTATTTCTTCGAGTTGACTCGCTGGGGGCTTTTTAGCCGCTGGATGATTTCTTGCGTGATGGTGCGGAGACGATGGCTTTCATCGACGGGCGGGGAGGGGTCGAAGCGGAGTTGTTGGTGAAGGAAGCATGCTTCATCCAGTTTGGATTTGAGAGTGGGATCGAGGCTCAATTTTCTCAGCCAGACGACTAACGTTTCTCCTGGATGGCGGGAGCCGAGAATTTTGAGAGCAGCTTTTTCCAAATCGTGTAGCGGGGTTTTGATGGCTGGCTGGCCGGAGACTTGATTTGATTTCCCGGAATGGATGACCACCCGCGATTTTTTCAGTCGTAGCACGATGTAAAGGATGATCCCTAGAGCCAGAATCCACATGACAATAGTTACGCGAAGGCGGTTCGTGGGTTCATTGCGCCAGAGAAAGAAATCTTCTTTAAAGCGCTGTAAGCCATCTAGAAATGATTGATAGCGACTGCGTGTTTCAGCCTCGGTCGCTAACCAACTGCTGGGAGTGGGATCAAAATCCACCCAGCGTTGGGTTTCCTTGATCCAAACACGGGTCCAAGCATGCGCATGTGTTCCGCGGATAACCCATTCGTTTTTGTTAGGATTTTTTTCCATGACCGCGTAGCCGATGGAATAGCGCGCGGGCACATCGGCGGCTCTGAGGAGTAAAGTTGCGGCGGTGGCGAAATACTCACAATGGCCGTTTTTGTTGGTGGTTAGAAAGGTTTCAATGGCTGTCGGGCGCAGTTGAGTCGCACGCACACGAGGGATGGTGAGATATTTGGTATAGGTAAACTCGGCGTTGAAAAACTCCTGGATGCGTTGGATTTTTTCGGCGGTCGTGGAGAGTTGTTTTAGACCCAATGCATCGGCGACATCATGAATGCCCTCTATTTCATATCGATCAATCAGGAGATCTTCATGGGGGAAAGGTGCGACTTCCGTGGTGAGATTGTCGTTCCAGCGAACGTTTCCTTGAATAATCGATTTCAGCGGGTCTATCCGAATCGTGCCCAACGGATTGATATCGATGCCTTGAAGCAGAAAACGGTTTAAGCTGGAGGAATTGCCGGGGATGGGGAGGAGATCTCCAGGTCTGGCGGCTCCACGAATCTCAAATACGGGTAGGTTTTTGGTGAGATCCTCGCGGCTCATGTTTTCACGAAGCATGAGATAGGTGTCATTCTCGGACAGGTCAGCGGAGTCCAATCCACGAAACCTATCTTCTTCATTCATAGCGGGTCCCGGAAATTCATTTCTCCAGTTCACTCCTTTGTAGCGATTATAGGAAGCTACCCTCAAGAGTCCGGGGGGTATTTGTCCCGCTTTTGGTCGGAGCCTCCAGATCATTTCCGGGGACTGCTTAATTGCTCCGAGCGAGCCGATGTTAGTTCTTTTGTAAGTCGCGTCGGCGCAGGGAATATCACCGTCACCGACTCCCTGACGGGTGGCCCACTGATAGAGTTTTGACATCCCCATCTGGCCACTCAACCCGATGACCGCGGCAAAGAGTAGGATGGTCGCCATGGCGAAAAATCGATGCCTGACGTGGGCTAGAGTCAGCCATGAAGTGAGGAGGACGAGGCCGGGAAAGAAGATTTTATATTGCGCGGCATAACCGAGGCTTGAGGCGACAAGAATGGCGATGAAATACACATTCCCGAAATTAAAACGAACGATTGATGGCTCAATTCCAAGCTCGGCGTTTCTTTTGCGATATAACCGTGAGAAGAGATAGAAGTTATTGAGGTTTAAATAGTTATGAAATCCATAAGACTGCACAAACTGGAGTGGGAACAAGAGTAATGGCAACCATGTAAGGAGTCGAGGTAAGGCGGTATGGCGATCGCCCTCAAGCCAGATGGGGATGATGGCAACGAGAGCTAAAACGAGACTAAGATGCCAAGCGTGGCAGCAAGCTTGGTCGTTAAAATTCCAGCGAGAGCGGATCCAGTTTGGGCTTTCGATGATGAGGGCTAGTATGAGCGCGAGCGCGGGTCGTCCAGTCATTGCGCCCCAAAACAGGAGCGTTGCGCCGAGCAGTAATCTCGGAGGTGGTTGGACGTGTTGGCTGTTCATGGTTGGATGAAATTAATTGCCGGAAAGTTGGATGGGTAGGCTCATGAGGTCGCGGGAAACGTGGTTGGAATCGATCCAATAACCTTGGATGGATGCGGGTGGTTCGCCACTTCCGACAATGATGGGTACGCTGAGGATGCCGCAGCTTCGGAGTTTCCGGACGAACTCCTTCCGTTCCTCGTCCCAGCCATTGAGGATCAGCAAGCAGGAGGTAATTTGATCGCGGTGTTGGATGACTGTGGAGGAAAGGACATCGAAGCGTGGGTGAGATTCGATTTGGACGCCGGCGAGCACTTCGAGGAGTTTTTCGGTGCGTTCAAAGCCGCGTCCCGCAGTGACAGTGTGGGCGCTTTCTGCGATGAACATCAGGTCGAGCAGTGCTTCGTTTCGATCAAGTCCGGTGATGAAAGAGGAAGCGATGGAGATCATTTCCTCGAAAATCATACGATCGCTTGAGCCTGGAAAAGTATCTAGAATCAAGGCGTAGCGGGGATAAAAGGTGTCTTCGAGTTCTTTGACCATGGGTTTACCGGTGTGGGCCCAGCTTTTCCAATGGATTTGGCGGAGGGAGTCGCCGGGTCGGTATTCGCGGATACCGACAAATTCGCCGGAGTTTCCGATCGCATTGCTGGTTTCCTCCCCGCCGATGCGGTAAGTGAATGAGCCTGGCATTTCAAGGTGCGGTAGGGCGTAGCGTTTGGGCAGGGCGATCAGCCGAGAGGGCGAGGGATTAAGCGGTTTGCATTTTTGGAAAAATCCCAGCGGATCCGGCATGAGAAGGCGCAAGTTTTCGAGGAGGTAAACGCCTCTTTTTTGAACGGTGAGGGTGAGGGGAACGGTGGTGATTTTTCCGCTCGGGAGATCGAAGGCTGATTCTGATTCGTTAGAAGTGAAGCTGCGGTGCCGGGAAAACAACCACCGCCAGCGGTAGTAGGCCATGGCTTTGTCATAGGCGTTGCGGGTCTGCTCACAAGGTTCTTCAATTTCGCTGAATTCCAGCAGGCTGGGTCTAGGATCTGGCGGAACCTGCAACACCCGAAAGCCACGTTGTGTCCTGCGATGCTTGTGGCTGAGTTCCACGGAGTAACGGAGTTCCTCTCCCACTGTGGCGTATTTAGGGGCCTTGATTTTCGCGGAAACGGTGGCGCGTCGTAAGGTGGCCCAGATCAGGGCTAGGACGACGAGGCCGAAGCTGAAACAAAAGATTTGGAAAACGGAATTCTTGGGTTGCCCGACGCACATGAAACTCGCCATGGAAGTGACGATGAGCGCACAGATTCCCGCAGATCGGATTCTCTGGCTGAGCCAGAACTGCAACCTGGCTCCACGGAAGTAGAACCAGTAAAGAAATCGGAAACGCCGCGATACGGAGCTTGGGCTCATCAGGTGGGAACGGGAGTGTTTTTGATCAGATCGGCTACAATTTGGCGGGAGTTGACTCCCGAGTATTTGGATTCGGGAGCAAGCACGAGTCGATGTGCGATCACATCCGTAGCGACGGCTTGGATCACTTCTGGAGTAACGAATTCGCGGCCTTCGAATAGCGACATGACTTGAGAAATTTTCATCAAAGCCAAGGACGCACGCGGGCTGGCGGCAAGCTGGACTTCACGGATGTTGCGGGTGGCGGCGACGAGTGAAACCGCGTAATGGCGGAGTTCATCGCTGAAACGGATTTTTCTCGAAGCCGCGGAAATTTCCAAGATCTGCTCACGAGTGATCATCGGTTTGATGGAATTTACTGGATGAGATTCGACCTGGTCTTGGAGAATTTTAGCTTCTTCATCCGCGCTCACGTAACCGAGCTGGCATTGCATGGAGAATCTATCCATTTGGGCTTCTGGAAGGGGATAGGTGCCACGGAACTCGACTGGATTTTGGGTGGCGATGACGAAAAACAAGCCATCGAGATCGTAGCGCTCGCCCTCGATGCTGACCTGCCGTTCGCCCATCGCTTCGAGCAAGGCGCTCTGGGTGCGGGGAGAGGCGCGGTTGATTTCGTCTGCAAGAAGGATGTCGGTGAACACCGGACCTTTGTGAAAGCGGAACTCCTGGGTTTTAGGATCGAGCACGGAGACCCCGAGAATATCAGAAGGCAGAAGATCCGGCGTAAACTGGACCCGTTTGAACTCGGCACCGCTGATAGCTTTGGCAAGGGCTTTGGCCAGGGTGGTTTTTCCGGTTCCGGGGAAATCCTCTAACAGCACGTGTCCCCCTGCAAACATACAGGCCAGCACTTTTCTTATCGTGTCTTGCTGGCCGCGGATCACTTCCCCAACGGTTTGCTCCAATTGATTCGCTAATTCGGTTTCTCTCATGGTTAAGGTGTATCTTCGTCATTGATTGCAGAGATTCAACGTACATCTTCAAAGAAATGAGTATTATAACAAAACGCGGCGATGACGGGATGACGGATCTAATGTTCGGGCGACGCATCGCCAAGACTTCGCTGCGGTTTGCGGCTTTGGGAACGATCGACGAACTCAATGCGGCCATTGGGCTGGTGCGGGCTGCGGATGTAGAGAATCGGCACACGGAAATATTGGATCGGGTGCAAAATCTGTTATTTGGTTTGATGGGGCAGCTAGCGTGTTTGCCAGAGGATGTGGCTCAATATGCCGAAAAAGGCTACGCCATGGTGCGTGAAGCCGATCTGGATTGGCTAACTTCGACCGCGAAAGAGGTCGAAGCAGGCGGAGTGAGATTCACCCATTGGGCAGTGCCGGGAGCGGAAGGATCGATGGCGAGAGCCCATCTCGATTTCGCTCGCACTGTGGCAAGACGCGCCGAGCGGCATGTGTTAGAACTCCACGAAGCCGAGGGCGGGGTGCCGGAGGTGGTGAGGCTTTTCCTGAACCGCACTTCGGATTTGATGTGGATTTTGGCGCGGAAGGAAGGATGAGAAGTTAGGATTATTTAGCTCTCATGGTTTATAAGATCCAATACCTACTTCTGAAAGGTTACCTTCCTCAATGAATGTAAAATTCTTATCCATTGAAAATTGAGAATTTAACATAGGGCTGGGCGCTTCTCTCTTTTGTGCAATTCCATAAGCGAGAAAGAGAAAGCTTTTCTGTCTTTGCTCTGTAGACGCTGCTCTACCATATCGGATGATAGACGGTAGATACTGGCTGCCTTCCTCAAATATTTTCATTCCAGCGTTAGAAGAGATCGACTGATCAGCATAGAATCCCAAGATGTTCTTGTATTCGGTAGAGTCCTCCTTGGTTTTAACTAGTTTATTGAACAAATACTTATCAAATGATTCAGGCAATGAACCTCCATTCGTTTCCTTTAAATGCTCGGAGATACTCCGGAGATCTTGTTCTTCGGCATGATACTTGGATTTTAGGTAAATGTTGCCGAGTATGGACTGTGGTTCGTAATAGGTGAATACGCCTATCACGTAAATGACTCCCAGCAGGATGATGAGGGCTAGTATTTTAAGTGCGTTTTTCATGCGGGATGGTTGTGTCGTTGCGCGACTGGAGTCGCGTGGTCCATTCAACGCTTGTTAGATATGATGCGTGTATTCGCTTTCCCGGAGGACGCTTTCTTTCCGTTTGGTGATGAGTAGCCAGCATTCGCGGGCGGTGCCGAGAACGATGATAGCGACGAAGAACAGGAAGGTGATCGTGACGGCGATATCGATACGGGCGTTGAAGAGTGAGGTTTTGGCGGCTTCGAGGGCAGTGCCGGTGATGCCGGTGTCGATGAGGGCTTGTTGTTTTTCGATTTCCGGGATGAAGCCGGCGGCTTCTGGAGAAACTAGCTTCAGGTAGCCTGCGGAGAATGTCACGAGGGTGAGAAACAACATGGGCGCGGCGGTGACCCAGCAGTAGCGGGTTTTGCCCATTTTGATGATGACGACGGTTCCTAGACAGAGTGCGATGACTGCGAGGAGTTGGTTGGAAATGCCGAAGATTGGCCAGAGGCTTTTGGCAATGCCGGCGGGATCGAGCGCTCCTTGGTAGAGGAAGAAACCCCAGGCGGCAACAAGCAGACCGGTGGCGAGGACGTTGCCGAGCCAGGAATCGGTTTTGCCAAGTTTCGGCGAGATATTTCCTAACAGGTCTTGGAGAATGAAGCGGCCAACCCGGGTTCCTGCATCGAGAGTTGTTAGGATAAACAGAGCCTCAAACATGATGGCGAAGTGATACCAGAGGGATAGCGCGGTTTTGCCGGGAATGACTTGCGCGAAAAGATGCGCCATGCCGACGGCGAAGGTGGGGGCTCCACCGGTTTTTCCGACCATGGTTGGGTAGTCGTTGACGACTGTGCCATCGGCAAGTTTCACGGTGGTGGGTTCACCCATATCACGGGTCATTCGGAGCATATCGGCTTCAGTGACTTTATAGGTGCCTTTGTCATCGATGTTGCTGATCTTTTCCATTTGCGCGCTGAGAGCGGCGGTGTTGCCGGGAGGCACGGGGGAGTTGATGGCGAAATACTCACCGGGAGTAAGTGCGCAGGCGGCGATGATTGCCATGAGCGAAACGAGCATTTCGACGATCATCGAGCCGTAACCGACGAGACGGATATCCTTTTCACGGGCTAACAGTTTTGGAGTCGTGCCCGAGGCGATGAGTGAATGGAAACCGCTGATGGCTCCGCATGCGATGGTGATGCAGACGAAGGGAAACACCGGGCCGGGAACAACGAATCCGCCGCCGTGGATGAAGGGTGTGATCGCCGGCATTTGCAGGGGAGGAGCGAGGATCACGATGAAAATCCCGAGGATTGCGACCGTGCCGAGTTTCATGAACGTGCTCAGGTAATCGCGCGGGGCTAACAACATCCAAACCGGCAAGACGCTGGCGGCGAAGCCGTAGATCATGATGGCCCATGCGAGTTGCGTGGGTTTGAGGGTGAGCGCTTCGGTCATCGCCGGTGGTAGATATTTTCCGGCGACCACCGCCGCCATCAATCCGATCACGCCAAACACAGATGCAGCGGTGACCGTAACTTTACCGCTCTTAATCATTAGACCCATGATGAACGCTAACGGAATGGTGGCCGCGATGGTGAAAAGTCCCCATGGGCTTTCGGCTAGAGCTTTCACGACGACGAGGCCAAGCACCGCTAATAGAATCGTCATGATGGCCAGTAGGCTGATCATCGCGATGAGTCCGATAACCGGATTCATTTCCTCTTTGAGCATCTGGCCTAACGATTTTCCGTTACGCCGCATCGAGGCGAAAAGAATGACCGCGTCGTGCACCCCGCCGCCGAGAGTGGCTCCCACGAGGATCCAGATCATCCCGGGCAGATAACCAAACTGCGCCGCAAGCACAGGGCCCACCAGCGGACCCGGACCGGCGATGGCCGCAAAATGGTGACCGAAGACAACCCATTTCGGCGTGGGCACGAAATCTTTACCATCGCTGCAAGTCACGGCGGCCGGCGCGCGATTGTCGTCGATCGTCAGCACCTTGGCCATGAGCCAAGCGGAGTAGAATCGGTATGAAACGGCAAAGGTGCAGACGCCAGCAACGACGAGCCACAAGGCGTTTACGGGTTCACCACGTTGAAATGCCGCAACCGCGACGGCGGTGACTCCAAATAGGGAAATGACGATCCATAGAATAATACGTGCAAGACGAGGCATGGCTCAGATTTACACAATGGAGACTGGGTTGAGTCGAGCGGTAAAATGAGAACTTACGCAAGGATTCGTCGGGTCGATAAAACCAGATACACTTAATCCAACTTACGTTTGGGGGTTGGATTAGGCTTAGCAGGGGTGGTCTGTGGGGGAGGTTCTTCAAGATTGTTTACCCTGAAGTCTAATCGTTCTTGGTATGCGTTGTTGGTGTCGATTTCCCAGCCGCAGGGGATATTCATATCGTCGGCGATTTCACGTGCTTTGAGATAGGTGGCGAAGCCGTTGGGATGCACTTTGAAAATAATGACGCTTCGTGGGGTGTTGCGGACGAACTCGCAGACTTTGTGGAAACGTCCTTTCGGTTGTTCCATGTCTGCGAGAGAGGCATCGCCTTTTTTTGGATCGAAGGTGATCCGCATGTGCAGATAGGTCCTAGGTTTATTATAAGGAACGGTCAGATTGAGGTTGCGGATTTTGAGATCGCGCTGCTTGAAATGGCTAACAACTTTTTCCTGGTCATAAGTCGTTACATCCGGCTTTTTGGGAACTTTTTTAACAGAATGGATCAGTGTGCGTTCGTGGCGTTTCATTTCTGCCATGATCAATTCTTTGCCTTCGATGGCATCGACGAGAAGTGCCTGATCCTGCTGAATGAAGCAGTAAAAAATTTGGGCGGATTCCGGGATGTCGCGGCTGTTGGGGATTCTTACAACCGTGGCTTCAGGCGCTTTTGGGATGGGGGTTTGATCGATCTGCGCTTTGATGCGTGCAATTTCTGCTAGAATGGCATCGGTTTTGGTTTTTTCGGCGGACTCGATCGTTTTTTGTTCCTCCACTTTTTTTCTAAGCGCAGATATTTCCATCAGGCTCATTTCGTTATTTTTGAGGGATGCCTCCAGTATAGAGAGATCGGCTTGGATGGCTCCAATTTCTTGTGGGGTGGGTTCGGGGGCTTTGAGCAGTTCTTGTTGCTTGCTGATTTGCTCCATGACCTTTTGTTTCTCTTGCAGAGCGAGTTCGATTTGTTCGGGGGTTGCTGGTTCGAGTTCGTTGAGCATGCGCTCGACGGTTTGGCCGACATCGACTTGCAACAGGATCAGGATAACGATGAGCACAGCGACGACGTTGGTAAGCGCGTCCATGAGTGAGTCCATGCTCACGCCTTGCTCGTCGTTGGATTTTCTGCGGGCCATCTGGGGTTTTAGCGGTTTAAGAAAAGGGAGAGATCAACTTCTCCTTGGGTGGGGATGGGTAGTTTACCGGTGCGTAAAGTGTATTTCTCCTCAGCGAGGACGGCGGCAGTTTTGTAAGTGTTGTTGCCATCATTACGGATGAGGAAAAGCACGAGATGTTTGGCTGATGATTTGGCGCGGTTCAAAGTGCTCGCGAGTTGGCCATCGGTCGCTATGGTCGCGGCTGAGACCATTTTTTTCTCCCCACCTTTATCAAGAATGATGAGTCCGTTGGCGTTGCATTCGATGAAAAAGATTTCGGTGTTGGCTGTGATCCCTGAGCCCGCGGGGTTGATGCGCACGGGTGGCGTTTTGGTGTCTGGCTTAATATTGCGTTTTGCGAGTTCTGCTTTGAGATCGGCGAGTTCCTTTTCGAGGCCGGGTCGTTCTTTTTTAAAAGCGGAGATTTGATCGATGAGTTGTTCTAACAATTTTTGCAAAGCTTGGTCCGTTTCTTTGGGGCCAGCTTTTGCTTCATCG
>JAZKIL010000003.1:234997-299065 GCA_040384845.1 Verrucomicrobiota bacterium
CTTGCGGAGAACAATGCGTTTGCCTTCCAGTTCGTTCAATTTGACCAAGGCTGCATTGCGTTCTTTTAAAACGGCTTTGACACGCTGCAGTTCTTTTTCCTGATTTTTGATTTCAACTTGGATTTGCTGGTGCTGCTTGGCGCGCGCCATTTCTTCTTCTCCTCGTCCGCTGGTTTCCTGCGCTTTGATGTCGCTGATGATTTTGATCATCATGGTTAGAATTCCAATCAGGCACGCAAGAATACTGAGAAACGGAAATAACGAGACTCCGGCTCCGGCTGCACTGGAAGGACGACGCGACATGAATTAGCGAGAGAAAAAGCCCTTTTTCTGGATGACGATCGTTTCACCGCCAAGTTTTGTAAGGGTGGAGTTGAGCGACTCAACGCCTTTCGTGAGTGAAGCAAAATATTGGTTCAGCTCGGCAGTGGGCTGTAGAAAAGCATCACGGGTTTGGTTGGTCAGTTTGTCTACAGACTGTTGGAAAGTGCCTTCCACTTTAGCTTGATGCGCATCGAGGCGGGTCTTGAGGGTTTCACTTACATCCCGCAGAGTAGTTGAGGCATCTTGCAGTTTGACGAGAAAGACTTCATGGGCTTGGGAAAGTGATGCTGCAAAGGCTGGGAGACTCTCGGCTTGAGACAGTAACAGGCTGTTCGTGCCGGTTTGTGAATCGTTGAGCTTGGGCAGGAGTTTCTCGGAGCAGAATGCATCAATTTCGGTGAGCATTTCTTCCTCGTTCTTCTGCATGATCGCCATCGGGAATGACATGACCATGGATAAGATGAGGCCGAGCAAAGTGGTGTCAAAGGCGACGCCAAGGCCTTTTGTTAGGTTATTGATCGATTCTTTGAGGGCTTCCGGATCTGTGGAACCTGCGGATAGCGAACCGACCGCCTGTGAGAGACCTTGAACCGTGCCGATAAAGCCCAGGATG
The DNA here is from genome assembly GCA_040384845.1 of Verrucomicrobiota bacterium. GTDB lineage: Bacteria > Verrucomicrobiota > Verrucomicrobiia > Verrucomicrobiales > Akkermansiaceae > Luteolibacter. The sequence continues at coordinate 235,935 of JAZKIL010000003.1, forward strand.
GGAATGGCCCACAGGAGGACTTTGAGCAGGGTGTATGAACCAGAAATGCGATTGGCATCGATATCTGACTGCGAGCTCAGGAAGGTTGCGACTTCGCCGTTGTTGTTACGTTTTTCGAACAACTCCAAACCTTTGCGGATGCGGTTTACCATCAGGCTGTCGCGTAGGCGGTTGGGGAGTTTGTAAATGTGATCGATGAAACTTCCAACGGTATCCGCGTTGATTTCATTGCTGAGTTTAGCGGGAACGATGTCCAGCAGCATGGCGCGGCGTTGACGTTTGGTTTTTTTCCACTTCATCACCAGAATCACGATGCCCCATACGAAAAGGAAAACCTCTGCATAGTTGACCCAGCCGCGTTGAAGGAAGATGTCAGAGAGGTATTGCCCGGCGAAGGGAAACATGGCCGCTAGAAACAGCACCGTGAACAACGCACCGTAACCAAGACTGATCAGAAAGTTGACGTTGGCGTGGTCTTCCTCATGCCACCCACCGCGTTGTCCCTGCGGTGCGGAAGCGCGATGATCCGTCGAACTCGAGGCGATTTGGGAGTTGGTAGGTAACGCTGGAACGATAAATTTATCGTTACAACCAGGGCAAGAGACGACTTTTCCTGAGTATTCATCATCAGCGGTCATGCTGAGTTGGCAGTGCGGACATTGGAATTCCATAATTTTTAAAAGCGAAGACTAAAGGGGTTCCAGAGAAGAGATCTATATTTAAATTTTGAGGGGGGAGTACATTTTGTGTAGGGGTTTGATCTCGCGCAAAGACGCAAAGCCGCAAAGGAAGAGAATAGGCTCAGAATCCACGATAAAGTAATCCGCCAGGATATAAATCTTACTCTCTCCTTTTGCGGCTTTGGGTCTTTGCTCGAGAAAGAATTTTTCCTGCCTATTTATCTTCCGCAAAGATATTATTCATACTCGCAAAGAAGTTGCTGAGATCGTCGTCGCTCATTTCGGTGTTTTGGATTTCATCGAACGAGGTGTGAGTGAGGTGTTTATCGTCGAGTTCGCAGATGAACGATGAGGGTTGGCAGCCGGTTTTTTGGCCCCATTTGATGCGGGTGGTGCAGTAGGTGAGCGTGAGGGATTCTTGAGCGCGGGTGATGCCGACGTAGAGGAGTCGGCGTTCTTCGTCTTTGGTGCCTTCGGTCACACTGCGGCTGTGCGGTAGGAAACCTTCTTCGAGCCCGACGAGATAGACGATGGGAAACTCCAAGCCTTTGGAGGCGTGGAGGGTGATGAGGGTAGCGCCTTTCTTTTTCTCCAGGTCATCGTCTTCGCGTTCGGAGGCGAGCGCGGAATCGTCGAGGAACGACTGCAATTTTTTGCCGCGATCGATGTGTTGGCGCAGGGAGTCTAACAGAGAGTTGATGGCCTCTCCGCGCTGCTGGCGTTCGGATTCGCTTTTGCAACCGCGCTCGATCCATGGGAGGTAATCGATTTCCTTGAGAAGCTCGGAAAGCACATCGGCGGGATGTTCTTTGGAAATATCGATGCGGTTTTTCGCGCCGGAGATGAGGGCGACGAAGTCTTCGATCGCGTTTGCAGCTTTTGCTCCGAGGGTGGTGGTGAAAAAGGGATCGCAGAGAGCGTCCCATACCGAGCGATTTTTTTCGCGAGAGTAATCGGTGGCGAGGATGGCGGTGGCTTGGCCGATGCCACGGTTAGGAGCGTTCAAGATGCGCAGCAAGGGAACGTCGTTTTGCGGGGAAACTAACAATGAAGCATAGGCGAGCACGTCGCGGATTTCGCGGCGATCGTAGAACGATTGCGCGCCGACCATGCGGTAGGGAATTTTGCGATCGCGAAGAGCGAGTTCGAGTTTGCGTGATTGGCCGTTGGTGCGGAACAGGATGGCGAAATCTTCCCACTCGCGACCGACGGCGGTTTTCTCGCCCAGGATTTCATCCGCGATGAAATCGGCTTCCTCGTCATCGCCGGGCATGGCGACGATGCGGACGTTTTCGCCCCCCGTGCGAGTGGCGCGCAGAATTTTTTCGCGACGGCCGGTGTTGTGCTTGATCAGCGAGTTCGCGGTGTGAAGGACGGCTTGGGTGGAGCGGTAGTTTTCTTCGAGTCGGATAATTTTCGGGCTGGGGAAGAAGCGCTCGAACTCAAGGATGTTGGCGACTTCCGCGCCGCGCCAGCCGTAGATCGATTGATCGTCATCGCCGACAACGCAGACATGATACGGCGGTCCGACGAGTTGCTGGAGCAGGCGCATTTGCAGGGAGTTTGTGTCCTGGAACTCATCGACGGTGATGCGTGTGTAGAGTTTGCGGAAATGATCACGGACATCGCTATGCTCGCGCAGGACCTGCTCGGCAAGGACGAGGAGATCGTCGAAATCGACGGCGTTCTGCGCGCGGAGTTCGTTTTGATAAGCGACGGCGAGTTGCGCAAAGAAATCATCACTGAGATCCTGAACATCGATCCCTTTGTTTTTCGCGCGGGAGATTTCTGTTAGGACGGTTTCGGCTTTGACCTTCTCGTCGGTGCCGCCTTTGCGGACGAGCAGTTGTTTCATGATCCCGACCTGATCCGAGTAGGCGGTGATGGAGAAATTCTTTTTGTAACCGAGCTTGTCGATTCCGCCGCGGAGGAGCCGGACGCAGAGTGAGTGGAAGGTGCAGACGGTCATTTGTTCCGCTGCGTGTTTGGAAACCATGCCACCGATGCGCTCGCGCATCTCGGATGCGGCTTTGTTGGTGAAAGTCACCGCGAGGATCTCGGCTGGCGGGATTTTGCGCTCAAGCATGTGCGCGATGCGACAAGTGACCGTGCGAGTTTTACCTGTACCCGCACCAGCAAGGATCATGACCGGACCATCCAAATTGGCGACAGCCTCGCGTTGCGCGTGATTGAGAGATTCGAATGCGAAGTCGTTTGCCATGAACAACTCGACTCAATATGGGGCGGCGGGCTTTTGCAATCGGTTAAAAATTGCAGATTTAGAAATCCTTTTGGACTGGGGATTTGCGGAAGAAATTTTTCACCGCAGAGGCGCGGAGGTCACTGAGGGACGCGGAGAATTTATCAGAGAAAATTGCTTTCCGGAGAGATGGCTATTTTAGTGATATGCATGGTGTTCTGAATACCATATACTTGGTAGCTTCCCTTTGGCTGGTAGGGGGATATCGATTCCTCGATCGGCAATGATCTGATCCATTGGAGCAATTTGACAATTCGTCCATTTCTCACGGAATGCCAGTCCTACCAATTTGCGACTGCAGCAGTAATGGCGAAAATGTCCATGGTTGCTCATGCAGAACCAATCACTACCATCCCAACTATCCTCAATTGGAACGAAACGTGCCGTGCGAGTCATATTGGGTAGATGGTAAGTTTGATCCTCACCATTTGTGACTTCTCCGACATATGCATAGCCACTATCTACCTTGTCGTAATATTTCTTCACGATCTGGATGCTACCCGCGACATCGATACAATAGTAATTTGGATGCTCCTTCTCTCTGAGTTTTTTACTGCTTATGTGATCAATTAGAATCGGTCGCGCAGTGAAACCCGTGATGCCTTCTTTGTCCATTGCTTCAATCACACGTTCGGTAAAGATGAAATGATACCCAGCCCTGCCATGGCCAATGATATCGGGCCACTTGCTACCTTTTTCCTCAATGGTGATCAATGGGATATCCAAAGGCACGGATTCTATTTTGATCTTTTCTCCTCGGATCATCATTCGGGTAATTTCGTCAAAATATTTCTGCCTAGCCTCCTTACTCTCACCCGCTTCGCCCGCGGGTCGCAGAGTTGTCATCGAACGAATTTTCGGATAGCCATGCGCCTGTGCACAGGCAAAGCGATAAAACATTGGTTCATTCATATCGTTCGAGAGGTTCACTATTCTAAGTGCTGAATCAAATGAATTATTTCCATCATATCACGCCTCTATTCGGCTAAACATCGAATGAAATCTTCTCAGAATCCCATCGATGCGATGATGGAATCCATTGGTATCCCTTGCGGCCATTGGGTATGATCACGCCTAGGCCGGGCCAAGGAAGATGGAAGCCGTAGATGCGTTCTCGGGTTGTAGCGATTTCCTCAAAGATTTTTTCCGCGTCGCGATGGCGGTCTTCGGGTTGTGATCGAAGTCGATGAACCATTCGGGGTTTTCGAACATGAGCACGTGGTTGTGCGAGAGATCGGAGATGTGCAATCTGCAGACACGCTAATGAATTCTGCCGATCCGAATCAATGAGTGATCATTTCCGTAAGAATCCTGATGATTTCGTCAGATGTGGAACTGCCAGAGGCTTTCCCTCTCACCGCCGCGCCATTGCGGGCGATGTGAGATGGGATCACTCAGTGTCCGTATCTTTTTACGGCCGCCTGCGAAGATAAAGGACTCGCAATCGATCACAACCACATCGAGGCCCATGTAATAGGTGTCGTGGAGGGTGGTGACGGATTCTTCTCCGAAGGCTGAGGCTAGGTGTCTTTTGAGCAGTAAGGTTTCCTTTTTGCCTAGGAAAAGGAACGCAGGAGTCTCTCTGTGATCGCACTTGGAGCTGATCAGGTGGGAAACGGCCTCCGAATCCCATCTGTCTGTCATCGTCAGTTCCGACGCAACCGTGGCTACGTCTGGCAGTGGTAATTCGTGATATAATGCGTTCATGGTATCGATTGAGGAATGTAACTGGTAAATAGCATCCCTTGTGCCATTGGGAGTTATTCGCTCGTGAGAATTAATCATACTGAAACCCGATAATATCGCTCGCCATTCATACCCTAGGGACGGATGTAGCTTTTCATCCCGCATCGCCAAGATTTCTTTTGGCTGCGGATTTTCCAAAATCATTCCTGCATTTCATGGTAACTCACTTTCGTTGTCCGCCTATTTGGGTGTTGCTTACGCTGCTGCTGCGGTGAGCTTTTTGCAGAAATCCATGCACTGTTCCAGAGATGTGATTGCACCAGATGGGCTGAGCTCGCGGCGGCAGACTGTGGAGACGGCGAGGCCTTGCTTGAGACAAAGATCGATGGGTTTATCGTGAAATAATCCTTCAAGAAATCCCGCGCCGAATGCGTGATCGACTCCTGCTGAACCGATCCGCTGATCCCACGGCAGGAAGTAACCGATCTGGTGATGGAAACTGTCATCCGCACCGACATAAACTGCGGCGGCACCGGAATGAATGATGACGGCTTTGCGTAATCCGCATTCCAGCAGTTTCTTTCCAGCACGATGCGCGAGCTCGGGATCGAACTGATTGTCCGAATACAACTCGGCGTTGAGCAAAGATTCTGTTAGGCGATCGTTGATGATGAGGTAATCGGCTTCTGCGAGGGTTTCTGTGAAATCATCGAGGCAGGCGGTGTGGTCGATGGGCGCGATTTCGACGACGGTGAGTATGTTTTGTTTGCGTGCATCACGGATGAGTTGGGTGGCACCGCGACGTCCGTATTCGGGATTGAATTCATCCATTTTCCCGAGAGCTCCGAGCGATCCGAGAAACAACATTTTCGGATTCACGGCACGGAGTTTGACGTCTTTGCGCGAGAACGTATCGCCGATGCCGCAGAAGTGGAAACAGGTGTGACGTCCGGTGCTTTTGGTGGTGTAGACATCGGTGTAACCTGTGCTGGCACCTTCAATGGGGGCGATTTGTGAAATATGGATTCCATGCTCGATGCAGCATTCGATGATGTATTTTCCATCGAGGTCTTGTCCGACTCTCGCAGCGGCGTAGAGAGGGAAATCAACTTTCAACCGTGCGAGGTTGATCAAGATGTTGAGTGGTGCTCCACCATTGCTGATTTCTTCTCGGAGGACATGTGCACAGGCGCGTTCTTTCGGGTAGTGGTCGACGAGTTTTTGATAATCGACCACGAACGTACCGACTGCGAGGAAAGCGGGAAGAGAAGCTAAAGCTTCGTTGGGTTCATTCGACTTCTTCATGTTCGGAGGAGGTAAGGATGGAAAGGAGTAACACCCAGATGGTGACGGCGAGGATGGCGAGCGGGAGTTGAAGCTCGGCAGGGAAGCAGTAAATGATGGCGACCATGGGAATCCAGAACGCCCAATTGGTGATTAGCACGGGTAGGATTTGAGTGCCCCAGAAAGGTTTGAACGGCGTCATTTGTGTAGCGACTTTTCGGAAGGAGAATCCCTGATTTTTCCAGAGATATAGAATGGTTTGGTAGGGGTTAGCTAAGAACACCGTCCATACGAACTGATCGAAAAGCACTTTTGGAAGCAGCACTTGCCAAGATGTGCCAGTGCCGAAGAGTTGCGCTTGTAGGAGATAGAAATAATTCTGAATGACACCAAGGATACCGAAAATAGTGAGGTTGAAAACGGCGTTGATCGTGTTGGTTCGGGTCCATCGTTTCTCTTTCGCCATGCTGACTTTCACACCTTCTGCCAAGATGCCGACGGAAAGTCCCATCCCAAGGAACGGGAAGAGCGATCCCATTTTCGCCTGCAATGCATTGAGTGCGGTGAAAAATCCTTGGGTTGCTGGCACGGCGTAATAGAGAATTGCGACCAATGCCATGATTCCCCAGACGAATATCGCGGGCTTGAGGCTTTGCTTCGCTGCTTTCAATCCAGCGCGCGCGCTGTTTTGAAACATGTCATCCCAGAAGGGAGCATCGAGCGGTAAAGTTTGGTAATCGCTCCATTGAAATGAGCCAACCATGAGGGTGTTTCGGCTGCGGTAGAAACGGCGTCCGCCGGAAGGGATTTCCTGAGTCGCTACGCCAGTTGCGAGAAGTGTGTCGTTGAGGATGAACATGAATGTGTTGGGTGATCGCAACGACAATTCAGCAGATCCGAAGCCAAGAATCCCTTATTCAAAGGATTTTTGGCGATGTGAAGCGGTTTCAGATGCGGGCATCTAACAGATGAATGCGCTTCATCAGAGTCCTACGTTCCACAAAACGTGTTCTTCACGCATTGTTCAGGGAGAGGCGCGCGCTCAAGATCCGCATACGCAGGATTTTCCCCGAACGGTTTTGTTAGGGCATCGGCTAGGCGATGAAATAAGGAAAAGTCGTTTTGGTAAGCGGCTTGGATAGCTTCTTCAATGCGGTGATTGCGCGGGATGAGGATGGGGTTTACCGCTTTCATCTTGGCGAGATGATTGTCGGGCTTGGGAATGGTTTTCCATTGCGTGATCCATGCTTCGGCGGCTTGGGGATCGAGGAAAAGCGATGGTAAATCCGCGCGTGTGTCTTCGGTAGCGAGTAAGGTGAGGCGTCGGAAGAATAGGGTGAAATCGACGTTGTTCTGAGCGAGGGTGCCGAGCGTGGATTTGATGAAAGCGGCACTCGCATCGAGATCGGTATCGGTGGGCAAGCCGAGTTTTTCGCGGAAGTGGTTGAGGTAAGCGGGTTGGAAATGACCGATGAATTGATCTAACGCAGCGGTGGCGATTTCTTTTGCACGCTCGGGTGACGGATCGAGGATGGGGAGCAAGGTTTCCGCCAGGCGTGTTAGATTCCAATGCGCAATGGTGGGTTGGTTTCCCCATGCGTAGCGGCCATGGCGATCGATGAAGCTGAAGACTTTGTCAGGATGAAATGTGTCCATGAACGCGCAGGGGCCGTAGTCGATGGTTTCGCCGGAAACTGCGCAGTTGTCGGTATTCATCACGCCGTGGATGAAACCTAGGGGTAACCATTTCGCGACCAACAAAGCTTGTGCGCGGATGACGTTTTCAAGAAAAGCGAGAGCGGGATTTTCCGCATCAGCTGCGCTTGGATAGTGCCGCGCGATGCAGTGATCTGTTAGAATCCGGATGGCTTCGGTATCCTGACGCGCAGCGAAGTATTGAAACGTGCCGACGCGGATGTGGCTGGCAGCGACGCGAGTGAAGACGCCGCCCGGTGCTAGTTCTTCGCGCTCGACGATTTCTCCAGTGGAAACGGCGGCGAGCGCGCGGGTGGTTGGGACGCCGTAAGCGTGCATGGCCTCGCTGACGAGGTATTCGCGAAGCACGGGTCCGAGGGCGGATTTTCCATCACCGCCACGTGAAAACACCGTGCGGCCGGAGCCTTTGAGTTGGATGTCACGGCGCTTGCCGTGGATGTCGATGACCTCGCCGAGCAGGATCGCGCGGCCATCGCCAAGTTGCGGAACGAAACCTCCGAACTGGTGACCCGCATAAGCTTGCGCGATGGGCTCCGCGCCGGTTGGGATTTCGTTTCCGGAAAGGGTCGCGAGAGCGGCGGGGGATTCCAACCATGCGGGGGCTATCCCAAGTTCGCTGGCCAGTGCGGGGTTGGTGCGGATGAGAAATGGCTCCGGAGCACGTGCAGGTTGTTGTTTGGAAAAGAAGCGCTCCGGGAGCCGGGCGTAGGTGTTATTGAAGGGGATTTCCATAGAGGGATGAATAGGTCGGATAGGACTTATAAGACCTATTTGGCTGAAAAGTAAGGGAGTATAATAACGCACTACCAATTTAATGTAGCATTTTTTCATGCCTGTTGTTTCAAGTGGGCATGCCCGAAACCCTCGCACCGCTATTTGTTTGCGGGGCAACTGCGTCCGGAAAGACCGCCTACGCGCTGCGGATGGCGGATGAGTTGGGCGGGGAAATCGTGAATGGCGATGCGTTTCAATTATTCCGTGGCATAGAAATGTTGAGTGCTGCGCCGAGTGCGGATGAGAAGACAGCTTTTCCTCATCACCTGTTTGGGGTGTTAGAACCGGGCGAACACTGCGATGCGGGCCGGTATTTCGAGATGGCTATGCCAGTAATTTCCGAAATCCAGTCGCGAGGAAAAACTCCTGTCGTGGTGGGTGGATCAGGTTTGTATTTGAAATTTCTCACTCACGGGCCATCGCCGCTGCCGAAAGGTAATGAGAAACTGCGTGCGGAAATGGATGCTCGGACTTTGGAAGATTTGTTAGATGAGTTGGAAAAAATCGATCCTGTGGAGGCCGCGCAGGTGAATCGGGGTAACAAGCGTTATGTTTCGCGTTCGTTGGAAATTTGTCGTCTCACGGGCGAGAAAGTTTCCGAGTTGCGGGATGGTTGGGAGAGGAAGACGCAGGAGTTGGAGAAGTCGCTTAGGGGCGTGTGGTTGATTCGTGAGCGTGCGGATCTGCATGAACGGATCGCACAGAGAACCCGGCACATGCTGTCAGACGGCGCGATTGAAGAGGTTGCTGCTCTGGCAGAAGTTCATGGCAATTGGGAAAAGGCCATCGGCGTGAAGGAGATCAGACGTTTTCTTTCCGGAGAGATTTCACGCGAAGCCTGCGAAGAGCTGATTGTTTTCGCAACACGTCAATATGCGAAACGACAGGAGACATGGTTTCGTCGGGAAACGTGGCTGAAGCGATTGGAAGTTTAGGATAAAACCTCTTCTTGAGTGTCTTCGAAATCCAACTCACGCACGCGTTTTTTATCGCGGACAATTTCAACTTCTCTGCGCAAGGTTTCACGCAGATTGTTGGCATCGGGAATCGAAGGAATGGTGATTTGTGGAAGCGAACGATCCGAAGTTTCGAGATGAAGTGAGCCGAGTCCTAGAATGCGCATCCACCATTTTCTTTCAAGAAGCACATCTTTCACGCGATATAATTCGATCTCATCAATGGTTTGATTGAAAACGCCCTTGCTGATTTTGAGGCGCTGAGAAGTGAGTTCATAAGCTTCGCAGCGAATGACGAGGAAGCGCCAGATCATCCAGCCAAGCGGAAGGATCAATGCTGCGTATGCAGGTGGGAAAAAGATTCCTCCCACGACGATGCCCGCGGACAATAACAGAGCCAGACAGAAAGGGCCCATGTTCAACCATTGGGATGGAGTGCCTTTCCAAAGCGGGGTCTCAGTTTCTTGATTCATGCGCGCAGGCTAGCATGAATTTTCATTTGGGAAATGAGAAAGGTTGGTGTGGAAAAAGATAAGTCCTATATGACCTATAGGACTTATCTTTCCAACAAGCTCAGCTCAGGACTTGCAAGTTGTGAGCTGAGAGGCGATTGAAGGGGCATGGATCGTTGGTTTCTTATCGCTGCAACTATACTCGCCGCTGTGGCGGGGGTGCGCGGGCTTGTAATTTTGCGTCATGGCAACAGGAGTCAGTGGACGGTTTGGTGGATGATTGCGGTGGTGTTTTGTCAGATGGGCTATCTGGCGGTGCGAGGAGAGATGCGGGGAGCGTGTCCGCTGAGGAGTATGGGAGAAATTTCGGTATTCCTCGCGTGGTCGCTGACTTTGTTTTATTTGTTAGTGGGGCCGGTCTATCGAATTTCCCTACTGGGGGTTTTCACGGCACCGGTGGTGGTGATTTTCCAAGGATTTGCGTTGTTGCCCGGACGCTTGACGGCGAATCCGGAAAAGGTTCTGAACACGAGTTTCTGGGGTGAGACACATTCCGCGATGTCGGTTCTGGCGTATGGTGCGTTGGCGTTGGCGGCGGTGGCGGGAGTGATGTTTTTGGTGTTGGATCATCAGTTGAAAGAGCATCATCTCAAAGGTGGGCTTTTCAGAAATTTGCCGCCGGTGCGGGAATTGCTGGTTTCGCTGGAGCGATTGCTTTGGTTGGGGATGGCGCTGTTGACGGTGGGGGTGATTGCCGGGGTATTGATGCCTTTGGGAGAGGACGCGATGGCGCATCTGATGGCGGCGGTTGGAGTGTGGTTGGGATATGTCATTTTAATGGTCACCAAGCGGGTGAGGGGTATTACGGGACGGCGGTTTGCGGTAGGTACTGTGGCACTTTTCGTCCTTTCACTTGGAGTTTTTGCTTTTGTCTAAATGGAATTCGTTTGCTTGGGAGTGAATCACAAAACCGCGCCTGTAGAGGTCCGGGAGAGATTCGCTGTGAGCACGACCAAGCTCGGCGAAGCAGCGCAGCAGTTGTTAGAAATGGCCGGTGCGCCGGAAGGCGTGGTGGTTTCCACCTGTAACCGCACGGAGTTTTATCTGGTCGCCGATGATGCCAAGACCGCGCTCACGCGTTTGGAGCATTCCCTGGCGGAAAAAGTCCACGGTCACGAGGAGCCTTTTTATCGTTACGAGAAAGCCGCGGCCGCACGACATTTGTGCAAAGTGGTAAGCGGATTGGATTCGATGGTGCTCGGTGAAACGGAAATTTTCGGACAGGTGAAACAAGCTTACCAAGCTGCCCACGCAGCCGGAACCACCGGGCCAATCCTGAACAAGCTGTTTCAAAGAGTGTTCAGCGTGGGCAAAAAAGTTCGCACTCAGACATCGATCCAAGAGGGCTCGACTTCAATCGGAAACGTGGCGGTGGAGCTGGCAGAGAAAATTTTCGGTCATCTCAAAAACAGTGAGGTGATGGTATTGGGAGCGGGCGAGATGAGTCGGCTGACTGCGCAGGCCTTGGTATCGCGTGGGGCGAAATCGATCATTGTCGCGAATCGCACGCACGAGCGCGCGATCGAGCTCGCGAAAGAGATGGGCGGCAGGGCGGTGCGGTTTGATGATTGGTTGGAAGAATTGAAAAAAGTTGATGTCGTTATTTCCTCAACCGGTGCGCCGCATACGATCATTCATCGTGAAGAAGTGGAATCGTCAAGGCGCGCCAGAAAGTTCCGGCCCTTGTTCATGATCGACATTGCAGTGCCGCGTGACATCGAGCATTCGGTAGGAGAGATCGAAGAGGTTTACCTTTACGATATCGATGCGTTGGAGCAACTCGCTGAAGAAGCCAAAGTGCGTCGTGTGAATCAAATCATCGAATGTGAAAAGATCATCGAAGCGGAGCTGGTCAAAATCGTGCAGACACAGGATCGGTCATGAACCCCGCACTAGAAACTTTGATGCTTGCGCTGCAAGAGCACCGCGCTGATCCCGGGAATGTCCTGTTTCTTGGAGCGGAGCCTCATCTGGATCTCCCCGCGCTTACGGCATGGCAGCCGCTCAAGCCGTTGGCGAATGCTTGTGAACGTGCGGGCATGGTTCTAACAGATAAGCCAACGGGTAAATTTGCGACCGTATTGTTTTTACCGGGGAAGACCAAAGAAGAAACGCTGGCGGGATTTGCGCTGGCGCATGAATGTTTGGCAGAGGGCGGGATTTTCATCACAGCAATCGCAAACACGTCTGGTGCTGCGCGGTTTGAAAAAGAACTGGGGAAAGCAACGCCGCTTTCCTTTTCTGTATCGAAACACAAATGCCGCGCCTTCGGTGTCTCTAACAAATTTCCATGGGAGGCGGAGCTTTTGGCAGATTGGCAAAAGTTAGCAGAGCCAAAAGCGATCCCTGAAACCTCTTTCATCACTCGCCCAGGAGTGTTCAGCGCGAAACACATCGATCCCGGTTCGCTGTTGTTATCGGCGCATTTGCCAGTCTCGATGCGCGGAAACGTCGCGGATCTCGGTGCGGGTTGGGGATTTCTGAGTCATGTGGCATTGGAAAAATCTCCGAATATCTCACACGTCGATTTGTTTGAAGCCGATGCGCGATCTTTGGATTGCGCACGGAAAAATGTTTCAGGAAATGCTCATTTTCATTGGCACGATGTCACTACTGGTTTGCCGGAAACCTACGATCACATCATCACCAATCCGCCGTTTCACACTGCGCAGTCGAAGGATGTGGATCTCGGGAAAGCTTTCATCAGTGTAGCCGCTGCGGCGTTAAAACGAAATGGAACATTGCACCTCGTTGCGAATCGACAGCTACCTTACGAAGCGCATTTGCGCGAGCTCGGTTTGCGCTCGCGTTCGATTGCTGAAGATCACGCTTACAAAATCATTTTTGCATCCAAGTAACGCCGAGTTAATCCGCTAGCGACTGAGCGTAGATGTCGTTGGAAGAATTGAGAATGATCAGCATGGGTCGGCAACAAACTTCGCAGTCGTAATCGTATTCGGTCGGCATCTCGGATTCCGGAGGGACGGCGATTTCGAACGTTTCAAAACAGGTGGGGCAGGTGACTGGGTAGGTGTTCATGTAAGTGACTAGTGCCGAGTTAGCAGTGATCAGTGTCTATTAATATCGACATTCATAGTAAGAAGTTTAGAGATTGAAAATTCAAATGATGAAGAAATGTCCCTATTGTGCGGAGGAAATCCAGGAAGAGGCTGTGAAGTGCAAGCACTGCATGGAATTTCTCGATCCATCGATGCGGGCAAGGGCTTCGGTGGGGACCGCGGGGAGCAGCGTGCCGTGGTATTGCGGAACGGGTTTCATTGTGATGACCCTCTTGACGGTGCCACCTTTCGCGCTCCCTTTGATATGGCTTCATCCGAAATTGCCCTTGGCTGGCAAGATCGTGCTCACGGTGATCATCGGCCTACTTTGCTGGGGGATTTATGCGGCGTGTGTTGCGCTGGTAGAGACGGTCGACGAGGCGACGAAGATGTTGAATGGGACGCCATTTCAAGTGCTTTGAATAGAGGGGCGAGACGCTCCTCGAACGGCCTGCAAACGGACGCCGCAGCTACTGGCGTTCTAACAAAATTTTATCTCCTAACACGACGAGGTCGATTCTTCCTTGCAGGGTTTTGTTCAGGAAGGGGGTGTTTTGAGATTTGGACTTCATGAAGTCCTTGGTGAAGGTGGAGGTGGCCTCGGTGTTGAAGAGGGTGAGGTTGGCGGGTTGGCCTTCGGCAATGGTTGGGACTTCCAGCGACATGAGCCGGCGGGGCTCGGCGGAGTATTTTTTGACGAGGGTATCCCAGCCGAATTTTCCTTCTTTGACGAAGTAGTGGTAGAGCGAGACAACCGCGGTATCGAGGCCGGTGATGCCGTTGGGGGCGGAGACGAAATCCTGGGATTTCTCAAAAGGGCTGTGTGGGGCGTGATCGGTGGCGATCATGTCAAAAGTGCCGTCGAGCAAGCCTTCTAACAGCGCTTCGTTATCGGCTTTGCCGCGCAGGGGCGGGTTCATTTTGTAATGCGTATCGAAATCTCCGATGTCCTCGTCGGTGAAGAGCAGGTGGTGAGGGGAAACCTCGGCGGTGACTTTGACATCGCCGCGGGATTTCCACCAGCGGATGGTTTCCATACCCATTTTTGAGGAAACGTGTTGGATGTGAATGTGAGCACCGGTGGCGTGGGCGAGGCGGATATCGCGGTCGATGATGATTTCCTCTGCGCAGGCAGGGGAGCCGGCGATGCCGAGTTTGTAGGCCGTCGGGCCGTCGTTGAGGGCGCGCGGGCCGGCGAGTTCGGGGACCTCGCAGTGAGAGGCGAAGAACATGCCAAACTCGGAAGCGTATTGCATCGCGCGGTAAAGCACGGAGGAGTTCAGGGTGGTATCGCCGTCGTCAGTGAGCATTTTCACTCCGGCGGCGCGCATGCCATCGATGCCTGCCATTTCCTTTCCTTCGCGGCCTTTCGTGACGCAGCCGGAAGTGTAGATGGGAATGCGGGAGTTGCGTTTCCCAGATTCGAGAACCGAGCTCACCGCGGCTCCGGAATCGAGGGAGGGTGAGGTGTTCGGCATCATGACTATGCCGGTGATCCCGCCGTTGATGGCAGATTCAGAACCGCTGGCGATGTTTTCCTTGTGCTCTTGGCCAGGCTCGCGGAAATGGACGTGGGCATCGAAAAATGCCGGGCAGAGAATCTGATTTTTGCAGTCAATCACTCTTGCGTTGTCTGCTGCTGCGATGCCTTTAGCGATTTTTTGAATCACTCCATCGACGATCAGAACATCTGCTGAAAGGAGATCGGGCGAGGATTCAGAGGCGATGCGAGCGTTGCGCAGAAGCAGGTTCATGCGCCGCATGCTAATTTTCAAATCCCAAATCTCAAAGCTCAAATTGTGGCTAGTGAAAATGAGATCCTAAGTCTTACAGGACCTATACGACCTATGTTTAAAAACTGTCTGAAAATCCTCAAATGGCATATGAATTGCTTTGATTGTACTCGACGGGCGCGCGGAAGAATGATCTTTTCGCCGCTCGCATCCGCAAATCAATCGCTAACCACGAACACAGAAACTAATACCACATGGCCAAATACAAACTGGAATACATCTGGCTCGACGGCTACACGCCCGTGCCGAACCTACGCAGCAAAACCCAAGTTAAGGATTTCGCCAGCTTTCCTAAGCTGGAAGAACTTCCTGTTTGGGGATTTGACGGTTCTTCGACTCAACAAGCACCGGGCGGCAGTTCGGATTGTATGCTTAAACCGGTAGCCGTTTTCCCGGACACGACTCGCCGCAACGGCGCCCTCGTCATGTGCGAGGTTATGATGCCAGATGGCACTCCACACCCTTCCAACTCCCGTGCAACGATCCTCGACGATCCAGATGCATGGTTTGGCTTTGAGCAGGAATATTTCATGTATCAGGACGGCAAGCCACTTGGTTTCCCAACAGATGGTTACCCAGCACCCCAAGGCCCATACTATTGCGGCGCTGGCTACAAAGCTGTGGGTGACATCGCTCGTCAGATCGTTGAAGAACACCTCGACCTCTGCCTCGATGCAGGAATCAACCACGAAGGCATCAACGCCGAGGTTGCAAAAGGTCAGTGGGAATTCCAGATCTTCGGAAAAGGCTCCAAAAACGCAGCCGACCAAATCTGGGTCGCTCGTTACATCCTTAACCGCCTTTGCGAAAAATACGGCATCGACATCGAGTATCACTGCAAACCGATCAAAGGCGACTGGAACGGTTCCGGCATGCACGCGAACTTCTCCACCAAATACCTCCGTGAAACCGGTGGTAAGGAATATTTCGATGCCCTTATGGCTCAATTCGGTAAAAACATGGAAGAGCACGTTGCGGTTTACGGACCAGACAACCATCTTCGTTTGACCGGTCTTCACGAGACTCAGTCCATCGACAAGTTCACTTGGGGTGTTGCTGACCGTGGATCATCGATCCGTGTTCCACATAGCTTCGCGAATAATAACTGGAAAGGTTACCTCGAAGATCGTCGTCCAAACTCGCAAGGTGATCCTTACCAGATCGCTTCGCGTATCCTTAAGACGATTTCCGAAGTTCCAGCCAAGTAAGGAATTACGAAACGATCGTTTTCAAGCCGTCTTCCCTTTAAGGAAGGCGGCTTTTTCTTTTCTGAGAGAGGTAGATTCAGATAGGGCTTGAAACCTTGCGGGAATTGTTGGAAATGCTGAGTTTCGAAAGCAACGAATGGTAAGAAACGCACAAGCGGAAGAATTAGTCTTCAACGGAATCCCGGCATCACCGGGTATTGCGGTGGCGCCTATTCATGTGAATGCTCGAGGGTTTTCCGCACCTGAGATTTATGAAATTCCAGAAGAGCAGGTAGACGAAGAACAAGCGCGTTTTCAGAATGCGGTGAATATCACCAAAAAGCAGCTGACGGATCTGCAGAATCGCTTGGAGTCTCTCGCGGGAAATTCTGAGAGTGAAATCTTCGAAGCGCACGTGATGTTGCTTGAGGATAAATCGCTGATCAGTCGCGTGATGACCGCGATTGAAAAACGTCAGCAAAATGCCGAATACGCATTCTATGCAGTGATGCAGAATTTCTTGGAAGCGATGCGTCGCATTCCAGATGCGTATTTGCGCGAGCGCACAGCTGACATCGAAGACGTGTCACAGCGGGTGTTGCGAAATTTCCAGGTCGACGAGGACAGCGGTCATCAAGCTCCGGACGGAAAGCACATTCTGTTAGCGTATGATTTGTCGCCCTCGGACACCGCGTCGATGAACCGCAGGCATCTGCTGGGTTTCGCGACCGAGCAGGGAAGTGTGAACTCGCATACCGCTATTCTTGCGCGCTCGTTCGGGATTCCGGCGGTGGTGGGACTTGAGGCCTCCGTCATTCAAGTGACCGCCCTGACCCCGGCGGTGATCGATGGCTATTCCGGAAAATTGATTTTGAATCCGACGCAAGCGACGCTGGATCATTACACGGCATTAGCTGCAGCAAAACAGCGCCAGAGCAACGAGCTGGACGCTCAGAAAAATGAAGCCACCGAGACAACCGATGGTCGCGCCATTACTTTATCAGCAAACATCGAGTTTCTCGAAGAGCTTCATCAAGTTAAGGAAAGCGGCGCAAAAGGCGTTGGCCTCTATCGGACAGAATTCTTGTTATTGAACGGCAACGAAATGCCGGATGAAAACGAGCAGGCAGCAGCCTACGAGCGGGTCGCGAAAGCGGTTGACGGCCAGATCGTCATTATCCGAACTCTGGATGCAGGTGGAGATAAACTGCCAATCGAACCTCTAACTGAACCAGAGCCGAACCCGTTCCTGGGCTGGCGGGGGATTCGGGTTTCGCTCTCTCGTCCGGCGATGTTTCGTGATCAGCTGCGGGCGATCCTGCGTGCTAGTTCTCATGGAAAACTCGCGGTGATGTTTCCCCTCGTTTCCGGATTATCCGAGCTGCTTCGCGCCCGTGAAATGCTCAACCGTTGCATGGATGAACTGAGCTCCGAGGGAATCGCGTTTAACGAAAAAATTCCGGTCGGTGTGATGATTGAGGTCCCATCTGCGGCCGTGTGTGCTGATCTGTTGGCTCCGCATGTAGATTTCTTTTCGATCGGAACAAATGATTTGATCCAATACACCGTAGCGGTTGACCGCGTGAATCCACACGTCGCGGATCTTTATAAACCAACCCACCCAGCCGTGATTCGTTTGATCAAACGCACCGTCGAGGCTGGCGAAGCGCAAGGAATCTGGACCGGTGTTTGTGGTGAGATGGCAGGCGATATCCGGCTAACCCCTTTGCTGTTAGGCTTGGGCGTGGAAGAACTTTCGGTTTCGCCGAAAAATCTGCCGAAAGTAGGACAAGTCATCCGTTCGTTGAAATACAGTGACTGCCATGCTCTTGCGGAGCAGGTGCTGAAAGAATCCCGTTCGCAAAGAATTCTCGATCTGAGTTTGGATCTGGCCAAGCAGTGCTATCCGAATTTGATCGATTGAAACTAAAACGATTTCCTCAAGTGCGAGGGCAGGATGTTGAGTTGTTCCCGATATTTCGCGACGGTGCGGCGGGCGATGGTGATGCCTTGTTTTCCTATGGCTTTCGTAATCGCGTCGTCTGAAAGTGGCTTGGCTTGGTCTTCTTGAGAAACGAGTTGTTGGATAGCTTCGCGAACACCGGCGTTAGAAACTTCGTTGCCGCCTTCGGTTTGGTATCCGGTGGCGAAGAATGCGCGCATTTCCATCAGCCCTTGAGGGGTGAGGATATATTTCCCTGCGACAGCTCGTGAGACGGTGGTGGCGTGGAGCTGCAATTCATCGGCGATGTTGTTCATCGTCAACGGTCGCAAGTGACGCGGGCCTTTTTCTAAAAAGTCGGTTTGTTGATCGATGAGCTTGTGAGCGATCGCTAGGATGGTTTCTTGGCGGAGGGAAATCGAACGGATCAAGCTACGCCCATCACGGATTTGATCGCGGAGAAAGGCACGCGCTTTTGCGTCCACACCGGATTTTCCGATCATGTCTTTGTAAAAGTCATTGATGCGCAGGGCTGGCAGATGCTCACCTGTTAGGCGAGCCGACCATTTGCCATCGTCGTTCTTTTCGATGATCACATCGGGAAGGATGTAAGGGTTTCCCGTCGGTTCGAAATCGCCGCCGGGGTTGGGGGAAAGTCGGCCGATGTTTGCTGCGGCATCCGTCACGCGGTCGGTGGTGATGCTGAGTGCTTTCGCGATTTGCGGATAGCGTTTGCGCGCAAGATCTTCGAGGTGATCTCTAACGATTTTGTATTCCACGGTTTCCTGACCGGAAGCGCGCTCAAGTTGAATGAGCAATGCCTCGGGAATACCTGAAGCGCCCACACCTGCGGGATCGAAGGTTTGGATGAGTTTCAGCGCGGTTTTGAGATTTCTCAGTGAGGAGTTGGATTTCGAAGCAATGACATCAATCGGGTCATCCAGAAATCCGCGCTCATTGATGTAACCCAAAATTTCCTGCGCGGCAGCCCGGATGGCGGGTTCGATGAGGGAGAGGTCGAGCTGCTGTTGGAGGTGCTGTTGCAGGCTCTCAGGCGCGACAATGTTGTCGTATAGTCGCTGACGGCGTTCCTCGTCTTCTTGGGTCCACTGATTGTTGCGTCCGTCAAGAATGGACCGATCCCGCCAGTCATCCTCAGTTTCGTTTAAATATTCCAAAGAATCGGGATCATCTGCATCAGGCGATTCTTGGTCGAGCGACTCGATTTCTGTAACGTCCTCAAGGGTTGGATTCGTTTCCAAGGCATGGCGTAGAAGCTGAGAGAGCTCCAGAGTACTCGCCTGCAAAATCTCCAAACTCTTACGCATTTGCGGCGCGAGAGTTTGAGACTGGGAGAGGGACTGATAAAGAGAAGCTTCGGCCATTTGGCAGGGAGTAAAATCGCCTGCACGAAGCTAGTCATACAATCG
Organism: Verrucomicrobiota bacterium; assembly: GCA_040384845.1. Lineage (GTDB taxonomy): Bacteria > Verrucomicrobiota > Verrucomicrobiia > Verrucomicrobiales > Akkermansiaceae > Luteolibacter. The sequence continues at coordinate 255,214 of JAZKIL010000003.1, forward strand.
CCGAAAATGAAGCATAATTTGTGCCAATAGTGATATTTGCTCTGGCGTATGAGGGGGCGCTAGAAGAGGAATGTAATTTAAATTATTTCAACGCTTCACGAACCGATGCCGGATTGGAATCTTCTCATCTCTCTCTGTCTCAAATGCCGGAAAGTTCGGTATGGGGAGAGGGACTGATGAAAATTGACGCCCTCAATTAGGCATTAATTGCAGGCTGTTCCTGATATTCAAGAAGTAAGACATCCAAGTGGGGTAATGCATTGGGATCTCGCTCAGCGAAATATCCAGCCGCGCGTTTAGGAATCCACAAATCATAAAAGTGACCTCTGAATTCCCCAAGAAGGGAAATCGGATACATTTTTGGGAAAACCGCCCTGCCGTCCTCATAAACATGTCTGTAGGTGGGCATAGTATCTGTATCCACCCCCTTTTCCTCACGTAACCACTTTGCAAACATTCTCCCTTCAGAGATATCAGGTAACATGTTTTCGGGAAGTGTGTAGCCGCTTTGCTCCATAGGCGCAATGAGTCCGAAAATCAGTTCGTTAAGAATTGAGAAGTGGGTCGGGGGAATGGCGCTACGATTCGCCATGTAGCGTCGAATATGATAAGGTAAATTGCCTCCCGGCAGCTTTCCAGACATCCACTCTCGAACCCACTTCGAAACTAGCACTGCAAATTTAGGAGAGCACCACTGTCCCAAGTTGACAGCAATATCAGGGTGAATCCACGTTCCTTGGGTTCTTACATTGCCGCCCTTTGAGATAACAACCATCTCCGAAACGGGAATTCCCGTTTCGGTGGAAAGCTCCTCAAGAAATGCTTGTGTGTTCTTTAGCCGGAAATAGTCATTGAACTGTTTGCCGCTGGCTTGGCATAGCGCAGTCGCGTTTATGTATCCGTCCGTGACGCGCTGGGGGATGTCCAAACCGTCAACCTCATGGCTGATGAGCGATAGAAGCATTTGACGTTCGTGCATATAATGTATTCTGTTATTTGTGCCGAGGTTGGCAACTCAATTTGGATAAACAGCCGTTTAAATCGGTATTTATCTCCCTAAATTTGGGTTTCAAGTTTTGTGATTTAGAGGTTAGTTAAATACTGGTAGGGAAAGCTCGTGATCGTAGGTGACTCTTTGTGCTCCGGCAATTGGAACAAAGTCATGATGTGGTATTCCTTTTGTGAGTAGTGGAAGATCATAGGGCGCTTAATCACAGTGCCCTCCTATTTAGGAGATTAGTCTGCATCATAAGGCAAATAAAACGCAATTTATTTCTCCAAAAAGATAACTATAGTGTATTTTTATTGCATTATGGTTTTTTCGATGGATGATGCAGTTCGTGAATAATTCAGATCGAAACACTTCAATCCTAGCAAATGACATTGCGCTTACTTCTCCAGAAAGTTTCTGGGCTGAATTCGGAATGCTTTCAAATTCAGCCTACTTCAATGCCTACAAAAACACTAGGTTTGATCCAGAAGTAGGTAAGCCTGATGAGAAAGCGGATTGTGGTGTCCGACGCCGTTCTTATTTAAACAACGCTTTCAGAAAATTAGCAGAAACATGGCCTGGGTTGGTGTCAGCAATGGATGTTTGCGTTGGGCCTGACAATGGATCGAACAATCATGTCGAATTGAAGATCGGTAAATACGTGATTACTCACCACCATCTCTCAGGTTACAAGACACTTCCTGCTTACAGTAAATATCTCTTGCAGAATTTTGGATTAAACGACGAATTAGAACAAATGGAACTTATTCCGCTAAGAGAATATGTACCGGAGTCAGAATTTCAAAAACCTTTCAACTTACTAATCCTGCATCGAGAAGATCCCGAATCGCCAGGTGAAGTGGGTTCCATAGAGCTTGTTTTTGCCAATGAAAAAAATCGACTAGCAACGTTTCCAATAGCTGAAATTGTAGCAATCCAAGCGCGGATTGCCGAAATGGCTCCCGAAGAGTTATTCGATTTTAAGTTCCGTCACGAAGAAGAAAAAAGAAACCGTAAAGCATAATGCAGATAGGAGTGGACAATTTTTGCGGTCGGAGAATGGCGCAGGCAATGGATTATCGCATGGTCAATAAGAGTAATCTTGCTGAGCAACTGCGGGTTAATCCATCGACGATCACGAAGTATCTAAACGGAGACGCACGCCCTAAGTCCGATAATTTCGTTGCTATCTATCAGATCCTCGGATTTCCACCAGCATTCTTTACGACTCCATTGGTATCGGAAAGTGATGATCGGAAGTTATGGCGGTCATTTGCTAGTGCGAAAAAGCTGGCCCGACTCAGAGGTGAGGTCGCATTGGATTGGCAGGTTGAAGTTCATGAACACTTTAACTCACTGTTTACCCTTCCAAAGTTTAACTTGGAGGAATTCCAGGTTAAAACCAGAGAACACAATTCAATAACATACGAGCAGATTGAAAATATAGCATTGCAGATACGGGAACATTGGGGAGTAGGTACACGACCACTCACAAAACTTCTCTGGCACATGGAATGTTCCGGAATAGTCGTAAATGCAGTTAATTTGATGGTCGAGAAACTCGATGCTGTTTCTGCCATTACAAATGGAGTCCCTCACATCTTACTGAATTCATTTGAAACCGCCAGTGCACGCTCACGTTTCGACGCAGCCCACGAGTTGGGACACATAATTCTACACTCTAAAGTAGGCAAGGAAGGATTGAAAAAGGAGGGGTTCTCGGAACTTGAGGATCAAGCCCACTACTTCGCCTCATCGTTACTTCTTCCTGCTGAATCCTTTCTAAGGGATTTGTGGGCACCTACAATGAAGTGCTTTGTCGAGATGAAGCCGAAGTGGCTCGCATCAATTCAAGCCATGATGCGTCGAGCATTGGATCTTAATGCGATAACTCATTCACAGTATTCCTATCTTAATATACACATAAGTAAAAAGCGCTGGCGCCAAGTCGAGCCTCTGGACGAAACTTTGAAAGTAGAAAGGCCACGTCTCTTCGCACAATGTTTAGAGCGACTGGACAATGATAAAGGAATTAGTCCCAAAGCGACACTTGATGCTCTCAGAATGCCTGTAGATGTTGCCGAGCAGTTTTTTGCAGTCAGGCAAGGCTATTTCGACGACTCCCAAGTAGAAGATTCCACGAATGTCTTGGCATTCAGAAAATCCTAATGATTGGCAAATGTAGTTGTTATTCTTAAAACCTCTTCATGAAGTCGTTCGTTGAGTATAAGCTCTTTACTCACGTGTATTCTTTTCTCGTTTCCCATCTCGTGGATTTTCGCAACGGACGTAAATCTAATAGTCTTCTAGCAACCCTCCGAAGAGCGGCTTTTTTATCCGAAATAACTCACACCCGCTGCAAAGATTGGCTGGATTTCAGTGCCAGGGATGTTTTTGGCGACGTTATGGGAGAAGCGCTCGGAGTGGGCCATTTTTCCGAACACGCGACCGCAAGGCGAGGTGATGCCTTCGATGGCGCAGAGCGAGCCGTTCGGGTTGAACGGATGCTCCATGGTCGGGTTTCCTGCTGGATCGCAGTATTGAGTGGCGATTTGTCCGCTTGCGGCCAAGGCATCGATCACGTTCTGTGGGGCGTAGAATTTACCTTCACCATGGGAAACGGGAACGGTATGGATCGTCCCGATTTCTTGGTTAGATAGCCAAGGTGATGCGTTGTTGATGATGCGGGTCTGGACGTATTGAGAGATGTGGCGCGAGATGTCGTTGTGCACGAGCGTGGCCGATTCTGTGTCCGTAGCGAGGACTTTGCCGTGAGTGGCGAGCCCGGTTTTGATAAGGGCTTGGAAGCCGTTGCAAATTCCGAGAATCAAGCCATCGCGGTTTTCTAGGAGATCTGCAATTGCGTCTGCGACGCGTGGGTTTCGCAGGATGGTGGCGATGAATTTCGCGGAACCATCGGGCTCGTCACCTGCCGAGAAACCGCCCGGGACAAAAAGGATCTGCGAGGTTTTGATTTGCTCGGCAAGCGCGTGGATCGATTCCTCGATGTGCTTGGCAGAAAGATTGCGAAAAACTTCGATATGGGTTTCCGCACCAACGCGTTGGAAGGCGCGAGCGGAGTCGTATTCGGAGTTGGTGCCGGGGAAGGCGGGGATGAGGACTGTGGGTTTTGAGTGCCGAGTGATCAGTGATCGGTGATCAGTAAAAGAAGAAATAGGTCTTATAGGTCCTATAGGTCCTATAGGACTTATTTTAATTTGTTCCGGCTTGGTTGGGTAGATCGGCTCCAGGGTGGATTGCCAGGCGGTTTGGAGATTGGTTAGAGAATGGGTTTCTCCGTTGAGGGTGAGAGTGGGTTCTGCTGTTGTTTGGCCGATGATGGTGGCGTTCGCGATGGTGTCCGATGGGGAGTGTTCGATGAGGAAGGAGAAATAGTCCGAGCTGGATATAGATGCGGGCGGGACGCCCGCGCTCCCTTTGAAGCCGATGTGGTTGCCGAAGCAGCATTTGGCTAGGGCTGCTGGAATGCCGGCGGCACCGATATGGTGGAGGGCGAGGATTTTTCCGGCTTTGTTGAGTTCGTGAAGCGACCCGGCGGTTTGCTTGAGGGCTTCGAAATCGGGCAGGCCGTTGGCGAGGATGGGTGTTGTTAGGAGAGAAACCGTGGAATCGGTTTTCTTGAACTCTGGCGATAGCGCGAGCGATGCGAGACCCGGCGCGAGGGCGAAGGAAACGAGAGTCGGCGGCACATCGAGTTCGTTGAAGGATCCGGACATGGAATCTTTTCCTCCGATTGCGGCGAGGCGGAGTTCGTGCTGGGCGCGGAACGCACCTAACAGCGCAGCGAAGGGAAGTCCCCAACGTTTTGGATCTTCGCCGAGGCGTGGGAAATATTCCTGAAGGGTGAGGCGGACGTCGCTGAGACGGGCACCAGCGGCGACGGCTTTGCAGACCGATTCCGTGACGGCATACGCAGCGCCATGGAAAGGAGATTGCTCGGAAAGGTAGGGATCGAAGCCCCATGCCATGAAAGTGGCGGCGTCTGTTTCGCCTTCTAACAGAGGAAGCTTGGCAACCATCGCGTCGGGCGGGGTGAGCTGCCGGGAGCCACCGAACGGCCAGAGGACGGTGTTTGCGCCGACGGAACCATCGAACATTTCACCGAGGCCTTTTTGGGAGGCGACGTTGAGGGATTTCAAGTGATCAGTGATCAGTGAGCAGTGAGCAGTGAAAGAAATGGCTTTGGAAGTAACTTCAACTTTGGCGGATTGTTGGACTCCGTTGGTGTCGAGGAAAGCGCGGGAGAGGTTGACGATTTCTTTGCCACGCCATTGCATGATCAAGCGGCCGGAATCGGTGACATCAGCCACGTGGACACATTCGAGGTTTTCTTTATCGGCTTCGCGAATGAAGAAATCGATTTCTGATGGAGCGACGCAAACTGCCATGCGCTCTTGGGATTCGGAAATGGCGAGTTCGGTACCATCGAGTCCGTCGTATTTTTTCGGGACGGCATCGAGGTTGATGACGAGTGATGGAGCAATTTCGCCGATTGCGACCGAGACACCACCGGCGCCGAAGTCATTACAAATTTTGATTTTGCGAGTGAGCTCCGGATTGCGGAACAGGCGTTGGATTTTTCGTTCGGTTGGCGCATCGCCTTTCTGGACTTCTGCCGAATTTTCAAGCGCGGTATCGGTGTGTTCTTTGGAAGATCCGGTGGCACCGCCGACTCCGTCTCTGCCGGTGCGGCCACCGATGAGAAGGATGACATCGCCGGGAGCCGGGCTGCCTCGGAAAACATTGGAGCGTGGAGCTGCTGCAACCACGGCACCGATTTCAAGGCGTTTGGCAACGTAGCCAGGATGATAAACTTCTCCTACCTGACCAGTAGCGAGGCCGATTTGGTTGCCGTAGGATGAGTAACCTTTCGCGGCGATCTGGCAGATTTTTTTCTGCGGAAGTTTACCGGGAAGGGTTTCTGAAAAAGGTGTTAGAGGATTCGCCGCGCCGGTGACGCGCATCGCTTGATAGACGTAAGAACGACCCGAAAGGGGATCGCGGATGCAGCCGCCCAAGCAAGTGGCGGCACCGCCGAAAGGTTCGATCTCGGTCGGGTGGTTGTGGGTTTCGTTCTTGAATTGAATGAGCCACTCTTCGGTTTTCACCGCAGAGGCGCTGAGGTCGCCGAGGGTCGCAGAGGTGGAATTTGAAATTTGAACGTTAACGACGATGGATGCTGCGTTGATTTCTTCGGAGACTTCCAGGTTGTCGAGTTCGCCGGAGGCTTTGAGTTCGCGCATGCCGATGAGGGCGATGTCCATCAGGGTGACGGGGCGGTCGTCGCGGTTGAGTTTTTTGCGGACGTCGCGGTAGATTTGGTAGGTTTCTTCGATGAGCTCCGAGCCTTCGCCGAACTTGATGTCGTCGATGGATGTCAGGAATGTGGTGTGACGGCAGTGATCGGACCAATAGGTGTCGAGCATGCGGATTTCCGTGAGGGTGGGTGGGCGCCCTTCCTGGTTTTTGAAATAATCCTGCGTGAATGCGATGTCCGCCTCTGACATGGCGAGCGACATGGCTTTGCGGATTTTTGCGGGGGTGTCTGTTAGGAAGTTGTGGAGGATTTCGATGTCGGAAGGGGAAGTCGTATCAGAACGGCGACCGATGATCGCCGCTACTTCCACTTCATGGGAGTCTACGGCGTTGATGACGTAGGATTTGATTTCGGAAACTTGTGCGTCGGTGAGGCTGCCTTTCAGAATGATGATCTGTGAGGCGCTGACGTTGGGTTTATCTTTTCCGGTGAGAATCTGTATGCACTGCGCGGCGGAATCGGCGCGTTGGTCGAACTGGCCGGGGAGGTAGGCGTAGGCGAAAGCAATTTCATCGGATGAGATTTGAAGCTCGCGGCTGATGAGATCGGTTTGCGGTTCGGAAAGGATCGTGGAGGCGGCTTGGGAGAATTCTTCTTCAGTAATGCCCTCGACATCGTAGCGATTGAGCAGACGGAGGGATGCCAGGTTGTGCAGGTTGAGGGATTCGCGCAGATCGTGGAGGAGGTGTCTGGCCTCGTTGGCGAAGGTGGATTTTTTTTCGACGAAGAGTGTGTGGGACATGGATGTGATCGGTGAAAAAATAGCAATAGTGATGAATGCGAAAAGATTTGAGCTTGCTGGATGGGTTAAGCCGGTCGGCGACCGGCTCTCCAGTATTAGCCTTTAATTTCTAACAACATCTGCGGGTTGTTCGGGAATTTCTTCACGAAGTAAAGCAAGCGCTCCATGGCCTCGTATGGGCGATGCCCGGAAAGACCACGGCGGATGAGATGGATTTTATGCAGCATGTGCTCGGCAAGGAGCAGTTCCTCACGGCGTGTGCCGGATTTGAAAATATCGACCGCGGGATAAACGTAGGACTCGGCGATTTTTCGATCGAGCACGAGTTCCATGTTTCCGGTGCCTTTGAACTCCATGAAAATGGCTTCATCGGCGCGGGAATTGGTTTGGATCAGCGCGGTGGCAAGAATGGTTAGAGAGCCGGCCTCGCGGGTGTTGCGGGCGGCTGCGAAGAGGCGACGCGGAACTTCCAGCGCACCGATGGTGATACCACCGGAGCCAGTGGCGCGGTTGCGGTTGTTTTTGCCTCCGCCGCTGCTCATCGCACCGTTGTAGGCGCGGGCGAGGCGGGTGATGGAATCCATCAGCAGGAAAACATCTTTCCCGGCTTCGACGAGGCGCTTGGCGCGTTCGATCGCGAGCTCGGCGATGCGGGTGTGGTTGCGTGAAGCTTCGTCGTTAGATGATGCGTAAATTTCCGCACCCGGCAAGGCGCGGCGGAATTCGGTGACTTCCTCGGGTCGCTCATCGACTAACAAAATCATGAGATGGATTTGCTCGTCGTATTTTTCACGGATCGCTTCTGCCATGTGAAGCAGGAGAGTGGTTTTTCCGGAACGCGGAGGAGAAACGATGAGGCCGCGTTGACCGCGTCCGACGGGAGCTACGATATCGACCACGCGGGTGGTGTAGCGATCCGCAGTGGTTTCAAACGCGATGCGTTTGGTGGGGTTGATCGCTTTGAGTTCGTCGAAGTGTGGAAGTTTCGCAGCGACGGTTGGTTCCATGTCGTTGACCGTGGTGATCTCGACGAGTTGTGGGCCGCGGTTGCTTTCCTGATGTTTGCCGATGATCCACTGACCGTGACGCAGGGAATGATTGCGGATCAGTTCTGCGGAAACGTAAACGTCCAGTTTGGCTTGCTCGAAGTTGGTCTCGGACAAACGCAGGAAACCGAAACCCTTCGGGGTCATTTCGAGAATGCCACTGATATCAAGGATGGGGCCGGTTAGGACGGTTGGGGAGCGATCTTCAAGAGGTTGGCGTTCGCTCCAATCGTTTCTATCGTTGCGTTGTGAATGATCGTTGCGCTCTTGGCGTTGAGGATTTTCGTTGGGGTTCCGATTTCCGTTATCGCCAAAATTGTCGCGGCGGCGTTTGCGCTTGTCGCGGCGCTTTTTGGAACGCGATTCGCGTTGAGGAGAGGAATGATTGGAATCGCCGTCGCGGGGTGCGTGGTGAGGGGGGGCTTGGGTCGGGCCGCCTCCGGGAACGCGGCCCATTCTTGGGGCATCACGGGATTCGGCAGGCTGGCTTGGTGGTGCGGATGGCGCTGGCGGTGCGGAAAGAGCGGGTGCCTCGATGAGTTTAGGCGCAGCGATGGGCTCAAGCGGCGTGGCTTGAATTTTCGGCTCGGGAGCTGGTGCTACCCGGGAAACTTTGGGTTCAGAAGGAGCTTCGGCTTTAGTTTTAGTGACCGCCTTCTTCGCTGCTTTTTTAGCGGCTACTTTTTTGGCAGGAACCTTTTTCACAGCTACTTTTTTGGCTGCTTTCTTTGCCGCTTTTTTAGCGGCGGGTTTGCGTTCAGCGGCTGGGGGATCGTAGAGATCGTCGGTGCTATTCTTGCTCATTCGGTAAATAGTTGGAGAAGAGAATTGGGGTGGGTTGGATAACCACAGGGGAAAAATGAAATGGGGTGGACGCACCGGTGATATGGAAAACACGGGGAGTGCAGGAAGTAAACGGGTTCAGCAGGGTTGTTTCCCATTCAAACGACCTATCTGTGAAGAAGGGTTAAGACATGGGAACGAGTGCTTAAGTGACAGCCATGGAGAGATCCCGAGGCGGTCGACCGTCGTGTCAACAAGGGGAGACTGAAAGGGTGGGGGTGGTTTGGCAATCTAAAAATAGGGGGGTGTTTTTTGGGAATGAGGCCCCATTTGAATGCGGGCTTGAACTTCTAAGTGCCGCAGTTTTAGCGTTAATACCTTGATCTAGTATGGAATCAGAATCACCCATAAAACCCGAGCAAGGACGTCGATTTCCGAGTCGTCGCTTACTTATTATCGTGGCGTTGGTGGTTATTGGGCTAGTGGTTTATTTTTATAAACGGACACCGGATTTCAGCGGTTCCAAGGTTTCTGCTATAGAAATCAAGATGTATGAACCTATAGGTTCAATGAATAGAGAGTTGTTGGTGGAGGCGAGTCTCAAGGATCCGTCTGCTTGCGCATCAGTCTTTAACTTTTTAAGTAGCGCTCATCGTGGCTCGGATCACAAGTGCGCAAGCATTGGGTCATTCGAGGTTCATTATGCGGATGGAAAAACGGATATTCTCTCATTTCTGCCCGGGCATGATCCAGAAGCATATGAATTTCGATTCGACGGCGGGTTGTATTTGTTGCCGAGGGAGCAGTTTTTTCAAACGTTGCGAGATGCTGGAGTGGATTCCAGTAAGATGCCCAAAAGTGAGCATTGAGTGGGGGAGGCAGCAGGAGGGGGGAAGATGGCGTTATCTCTTCATTCAAAAATCAACAATCGTCACTCATCAATCGTCAATCGATTCTTGAGGAGGAGCGCTTTGGTCCTTCGGTTTGAATGACGATCCCACTTCGCTAAAGCTACGAGGGACAAGTTGATGATTCTCCGTCGCCAAAGGCTATGGCAGGACAAGTTGTTGAGGTTTGATTTTTGAATTGGAAGAGGGCGCTAATTTATAGCGCTTAAAATCTCTGCCACTCCGGTTTGTTAGAATAAACCCAATTATAATATTCAATCCGTTTCAAGCGCGATGCGGCTTTGGTATCCAGGAAGAATTTCGCGTTGGGATGCATTTGGAGTATGGTGGCGGGGTTGATGGCTTGGATGGGACCCTCGACGGCTTCGGCGATGGCTTGGGCTTTGTTTTCTCCGAATGCTAACAAGATATTTTGGCGGGCTTCCATGATGGTGCCGATGCCCATGGTGATGACGTGGTGGGGGATTTCTTCCTCACTGCCAAAGAAACGCGCGTTATCCTTGATGGTTTGTTGGGTGAGGGTTTTGATCCGGGTGCGGGAAGCGAGGGAGGAGGTGGGTTCGTTGAAACCGATGTGGCCGTCGGAGCCTATGCCTAACACCTGGATATCGATGCCGCCTTTGGCTTTGATGAGGGCTTCGTAATCCGCGCAGAATTTCGGGATGTCGCTCGCATTGCCATCGGGGATGTAAACGTTGGCGGGATTGATGTTGGTGTGTTTGAAAAGGTTTTCCCACATGAAGGTGTGGTAGGTCTGGGCGTGATCGCGCGGCAGGCCGATGTATTCGTCGAGGTTGAAGGTGATGGCCTGGCTCCAGTCGAGTTTGAGTTCGATGAGGCGCTGATAGAGCGGCAAGGGTGTGCTGCCAGTGGCGAGGCCGAGCACGGCGTTCGGTTTGTCATTCAATAATTTTGCAATGATGGATGCGGCGGCGTTGGCTGCGTCCTGTGAGGTTTCCTGAATGATGATTTCCATAAATGTTAGCCAAGTTTCTGAGTGATTTTCTGTCTGACGTCGTTTTGGAAACGTTCGATCAAGGAACAGATGAAATCGGCGATGTCGGTGGTGGGATCGGCGATGAGTGGGGTGAGATCGATTCCGAAAATGACCTGCGTGGCGGCATCGGTGGAATGCGAATCGAAGAAGGTGGCGTTTGCGGCGCGTCGGCCAATGATGGCGAGATCGTAGCGCTTCCCACCAGCAATTTGGGAATCGAACACTCCATTGATGGCGGCGGCGAGGTTGTCGCGGCCACTGACGTCCATGAGGATTTTCTCATCGTCTGGCAGCCAATCGAGATTTCGCCAGACCTCGCAGCCTATGACTTGGCTGGGGCGTTGGTCTTGGGGAAGCTCGCGCATGGCTTGGATGGCGGCGATGGTGACACCGATATGGGTATCGTGTTTATCGGCGGGGTTGTGAGTGTAAACGACCTCGGGCTGAGTGGCGCTGAGAATGGCTAACAGATCTTCTTTCAGCGAGGTATCGGAAGGGGATTTGATCGTGCGGCTTGGATGATCGAGTTGAAACATCGCGCCGTAATTTCCGATCATGGCAGCGGTGTTTTGCTCCTGGCATCTGATAGAAATCATTTCCGCATCGCTGCAAGCGACGTAAGGGCCGGTGCGGGAACTGCCTGCACCATCGGAACAAGTGACGCCGCCGAACCAGAGATCATTGCTCGCGAAGCATTTCAGGATGCCGTGAAACGCCATGAATTCGAGATCGTCCTGATGGGCACCGATGCCGAGGTGAGTGATGCGTTCCAAAGCCTCCGAGATGGGTGCTTGGTCGGGGATGAAAATTTCCGCTGTGGAATGGTGCAGCCGCATGAGTTTATTTTTTCAGTTTTGGAAGGCTGGCAGCCGCAACGGCTTGGCCGACCCGACGGGTTTTTTCATCGGGCACGTGGATTTGAATCCGTTCCGCGCATTTCGGGAAGTCTTGTTTCATGACTTCCGCTGCTTTCTTCAACACAATGTCACCGCCTTCGCCGGTGGTGACGCGGCCGAGGATGAGCATGTGGTCGAAATCATAGAAATCCAGATAATGCGGGATGGTGTAGCCGAGATACACGCCGATGGTTTCGTAAATTTTCGCCGCGCGTTCGTCGCCAGCGAGCATGAGTTTCTGGACTTCGACCAAGCGCTCGGGAAGTCCCATGTCCTTGGGAAGTTTGATCTTCGCGGCGGGCAGGAGTTTATTGACTGCTTGTTGGGAGAAATACAAAGCGCCGACTCCGAAGTCGCCCGACCATTCATCGGCGGGGGCTTTGGTGTTGTAATCGACGGGAGCGAAGGCGAGCTCATTGAGCCAGCCGAGGATGCGTCCGCGTTTGTCCATGAAACCGACGGCTTCACTGGAGCCCATCGCGACACCTAACATACCTTTTTGTTTGAGTGACATCGCGCCAGCCAGGGCAGTGACATCGCCGTCATTCATGGTGACGAAGGGAACGTTCCATTCTTTAGCGATGCGTTTGAAAACGGCGGCGGCGGTGGCGTAGTGTTTTTTCGGAATCGAGCGGAGCAGGGAGGCGACGCGGATTTCGTTATCAACAATGATGCCGGCGGAGCTGCCACCGATGGCATCGACGCGGGGCATGCACGCCGCTGCGCGATGCAGGGCGGCGGAGAGGTGATGGTAATGGTATTCCGGATTGCTTTGGTTTTTCGGATCCCACGGAGTTTCCGCCGTGAACACTGCCTCGCCATCGATGACGGCGGAGACTTTGTAATCGCTGGCACCGAGATCGAAACCGATGCGACAGCCTTTGAGGTGACCTCCAGCCGGGACTTCCATGTCCTTGGCGGCGGGGACTTTTTTGGCATTTGTTAGGAAAACTTCGAAATCGCGGCCGTAAGCGAGTGCCATCATTTTGCAATCGAACTTGCGTGCGCCGCGTGAGGAGTAAATTTTTCGGATGGCTTCCCCGATGGCAGCCGGGCCACCGAAGTGAAGTTTCCAACCGCCGCGTGACCAGATGAGAAATTTCACGATACGCTCGACATAGAAGAGCGTGGTCGGATCTGCGGTTGGGGAGACGAGGGTTTCGAAACGAGAGATCAGGCCGTTTTCGCGTTCTAGGCCTAGGACCAGCGGGACGCCATTTTTTGAACTGTGCAGATTTTTTTGATACTCGCGATTGAAAAGGATCGCAGGCTTGAAATGCGGATCGAGTGGAGCGGTGATCGAGGAATGAGATGGCGATTTTGGCATGAGAGAAAAGGCGTTATGACCTGCGTTACGGGGATGATTTATGAGGAGGGAGTAAGCTTTCGCAATAAAACATTTAAAACTGCAGTCGGGTTTTAGTTTTCATCGCAAAGCCGCAAAGGTCGCAGAGGGACGCGGAGATATCATGGTGATTGGGATTTTTAGACCACATGGCAGTGATTATGTCTTTGATATAAGGGAAGTAATGGATTGAATCGCGGGGTCGTTATGCCGGATTTTTTATATGAGGATGGGCTGGTTTCGCGTGGCTTTGTGAAAGTTGCGGGTGTGGATGAGGCGGGGCGTGGGCCCTTGGCTGGGCCGGTTGCGGCTGCGGCGGTGATTTTACCGAGGACGTTTTCCTGTCCTTTGCTGGACGATTCTAAAAAGCTCTCGAAGAAAAAACGCGATGCTCTTTATGATGAAATCACGGGAAACCCCGAGGTGATTTGGGCGGTGGCGATGGTGGAGGCGGATGAGATTGATCGAATCAATATTTTACGCGCGACGCATCGCGCAATGGGGTTGGCGCTGGATGCTTTAAAGGTGAGGCCGGATATCGCGTTGATCGATGGTTTGCGGGTGAAAGAGCTTTCGCTCCCGCATGAAGCGCTGGTGAAAGGCGATGGTTTGTCGTGTTCGATTGCTGCTGCCAGTGTGATTGCGAAGGTGACAAGGGACCGGATTATGGAAATGATCGGCGCAGAATTCCCCCTCTACGGTTTCGAACGCCATCAAGGTTACGGCACACGGGAGCACCTCGAAGCAATTAAAAATCATGGGCCTTGTCGCTATCATCGTTGGTCGTTTCAGCCGATATCTCAACTCTCCCTACCGCTCTAACAGTGGGCCATCTGGCGCGCGGAAATGGACGGGCGAATACGGGGAGAGAGTCGCGGTCGATTGGTTGCGAGCGAAAAACTGCAAAGTGCTGGCCAGAAATTTCAAAGGCCGGAAGGGCGGGGAGGTCGATATTGTGGCGAGGGATGGTGAGCAGATTTTGTTTACCGAAGTGAAAACTCGCCAGAAGAACGCGATGATGCGGGGACTGGCTGCGGTGAATCGGAAGAAGCAGGCGCTCATCCAACGCGGGGCGAACGAATGGTTGCGGCGCCTCGGAACGCGGGAGGTGCCATGGCGGTTTGATGTGATCGAGGTGGAGGTTTCCGAGGGTGAAAAACCCACGGTGCGCCGGATTGAAAACGTTTTCGGGAATTCCAAGCCACGGAAAAAATGGTGATTGCCAAGTTTCCAGCCGCATGTTTGTTTTCCCGCCCGACCGAAAGGTCAATCATGTGCGCGCGTGGCGGAATTGGTAGACGCGCTAGATTCAGGTTCTAGTAGGGGCAACCCTGTTCAGGTTCGAGTCCTGTCGCGCGCACCATTCTTCGCTTCCGTGCCGGAAGCTACGAATGGCGAGCCATATTAAGAATGCCCTTCGGAGGATTCTTGACCACCATAGCTTTCTTGGCCTTCGTAGCTTTAGCGAAGTAGGCAGCGACGTTGGCGAAGTAGGGCTGGCGTGAAATCCTTACACGATCATAAACTTCGCTGCGGCGATGACGAGGACCAGCGCGAGGGCCCGTAGTAGCGCGGGGTTTTGGGCGCGGCGGCTTCCCCAATTTGCGCCGATCATTCCGCCAATTAACACCACGGGGAGGAGGTAGAAAGTTTGGATGGGTATTTCGGCGCCTTTGACGATAAATCCTGCGAGGCCGGAGATGGAGTTGACGAAGATGAATGCGGCGGAGATCGCGGCGGCGGTTTTTGAGTTACTCCAGTGAAAGAGGATGAAAAGGGGAGTGAGGAAAATTCCACCGCCTATACCGATCAGGCCGGACAATAAACCGATGCCAAATCCTAGTGCGATGAGCACCATAATTTTTGGGGAACGAATTTCCGCATCTTCTGATGGTTTTCCAAAAGCCAGTCTCCAGGCACCGAACACGAGTGCGGCGGCGAGGATCCATTTGAAAATGGGATCGGGGAGTTGCAACCAACCCCCGAGAAATGCGGCGGGGATGGATGCGGCGGCGAGCGGCCAGAATAAATTACCGCGAAAATACCCAGCACGGACAAAGGCGATCATGGCGAGTAATGATACGGCGATATTTAGTGAGAGCGCGATGGGTTTCATTTCCGCCGGTGCCATTCCTGCTAAACCCATCACCGCAAGATAAGCCGACGCCCCGCCGTGCCCCACTGAGGCATAGAGTGCGGATGCGAAAAACAGTCCTACGAAAATGAGGACTGCCGATTCAGATATGTTTCCTAACATGTATGGCAGGTGCCCAGCATCACAAATGCCATGCGAGAGTAAAGCCTCCGGAAAGGGAATGACCCGCCGTCATGCTGGGCGGAAACCCGATTCACATGACTTAAACACTAAATTGAAGGTTTGGCTGGAATTCCGCTTTGTATGCCAACGGAATTTCAAACCATTCCTGGCTATACTATGAAACTAAAAGCAGCACTATTGATTGTAACCTCCCCGGTTCTTTACGCGGGTTCACCTGAAATCCCTGTGGAATCACCTAAAGAAGATTGGATCACTCCAACTTTGAACATCCGTTCTCGTTATGAGTTCGGAGACGTTGATGCGCTCGATGCCTCTCATGCCTTCACATTCCGTGAGCGTCTAGGATTCAAAACGATGGCATGGAACGGTTTCAGTGCCGTAGTTGAAGGTGAATTCACCCAAGCAGTCATCGATGATTATCATGGTGGCGCTGCGGGAGTTGATCCCTTCGATCCGGCGAATACCACGATTGCCGATCCTGAAACGAACGAGCTCAATCAGCTTTATCTTCAGTATGCCGGATTCGATACGGTTACCAAAATCGGTCGTCAGCGTCTCATTTATGACAACGCCGCGTTCATCGGAAACGTGGGTTGGAGACAAAACGAGCAAACTTTTGATGCGATTTCCTTCGCTAACAAATCGTTCGATAACCTCACGCTCAACTACGCCTACCTCAGTCAGATCAACCGAATCTTCGGCTCCGATGCAGATGGTGCTCCGCCAAACGTGCAGGACGTTGCTGCGAGCGTGCATTTAATCAATGCATCTTACACCGGCATCCAAGGACTCACTCTTGGAAGTTATGCTTACATCATGAATTTTGAAAATTTGGGTGGTTGGGATAACAATACCTTCGGGGTGAGCGCCAAAGGCAAAGCAGTGGGTCTCGATCTCTATGGTGAGCTGGCATGGCAAGACAAAGCTGGTGCGGCTGGTACTGAAGATGCGTTATACACGCATTTAACTGCGACCAAACCTATCGGCACGCAATCGGTCACACTCGGCTTTGAACATCTCGATGCTGGATTTAAAACTCCGCTTGCAACCGTGCATGCCTTCAACGGATTCGCCGACGCGTTTATCGCAGGTAGGCTCGGTGGAACCCACAACGGCCTTTCTAACCTCTATGTCGCACACACCCTTCCTGTTTTCTGGGGAATGAAATGGACGAACTCATTGCATGCGATGGGTGATAATGAAATTTCCACAGGCTATGGTTGGGAAATTGATTCGGTTCTTGCTAAGAAATTCAACGATCAGTTTTCCGCGATCGCGAAACTGGCACATTTCGAATCCGAGGGTGATGCGTTTGTTGCGGCCGCCGCGCTCCCAACCACCACTCGTTTCACCGTTGAGCTCAACTACGAGTTCTAACAAATATTTCTGAAGTTCGATTGTTGATGGTATGAGCTCCCGCTGGAAACAGCGGGAGCTTCAGTTTTTAATTGCGGCTCGGCATCATGGAAAATGCCATTTCGCAAAGTCCGATGAATGCTTCTTCGACAAGGCTTGGATCGCGTTTCGAAGAATGAAAAACCCCCCATTCACGCTCGATCGCCGGTCCTTCCATTTCGATGACTTTCAAGCTGCCTTCTTCAATTTCACGCGCGGCGACCCACGGCGCGACGATGCCGACGCCGATGCCGATTTTCGCCATCTCCTTGATTGCCTGCATATCGCCGAGCACCAAACTTTTATTCCCGCTGCCGACTTTTTGATCTAACCAATTTTCAATCAAGCGATGTGTCTCAGTCGCTCTCGCGTAGATGATGAATTGCTGTTCACTCAAAGTGGATTCGATTTCCGCGCCTTCTTGAGCCCAAGGATGAAAAGGGGAGACAACGAAGGAGAGTTTGTCCTGAAACATATGACGGTATCCATCATCACTGCGACCGCGTGGTTTGAGTCCAACGACAAGGTCGAGGTTTCCCTCGGCGAGTTGATTCAGTAAAAATGCACTGTCGCCAACCTCGATGGATGGATCGCATCTTGGAAAGCAATCGCGGAACTCGCGTAAAATAGATGGGATGAGAAAATGGCAAAGCGAATGCGGTGCGCCGATCCGGATCCGTGTCTGTCCCCAACGCCGCAGACCTTCGAGATCCATGCTGACTTGATCGATTTCATGAAGCATCCTGCGGCATCGGACTAACAGAAGATCGCCTTCCGCCGTGGTGACGACGCGTTTTCCTGAGCGATCCAGTAGTTTACAATCGAGTTGCTCTTCAAGAGTGCGCAAGGAGTGACTGACCGCAGACTGCGTCACGAAGATCCGTTTCGCAGCGAGCGTGAAGCTGCCTTCTTCGGCTACAGCGACGAAAGCCCTAAGTTGTCTTAAGTCCGGGACCCATTCCATAATTTCAAAATGAAGCGCGCTCATCGTGAACGCATGAATCAAATTAGCAGCGTTTATGCCAAAGCTGCAATTTTGGCACTCGAAACGCTTATGAGGAGATATGGAAATCCTTTATTCTGATTCTGGAAGCCAAACACCGCTCCGTTTGGGCTTCGTGCCACTAAGCGATTGCGCCCCGATCGCGGTCGCCATGGAGACGGGAATCTTCGAACGAAACGGTCTGCACGTAAAACTTTCTAAAGAACTCGGCTGGGCCAGCGTGCGGGATAAAATGTATTACGGAGAGCTGGATGCCGCGCAATCTATCGCCGGAATCGCGATGGCACTCGGCCTCGGCTTCAGCGATTTGAAATCGGAAGTCATCGTCCCCATGATTTTAAACCTCCATGGAAACGCGATCACTTTATCCAAAGAACTCAGCCCATCGATTATTCAATCCGGTGAAGGTTTGAAAACGTACCTCACTCATTATTGGAAAAAACCGCGCCCGCTCACCCTCGCGACGCCACATCGTTATTCTTCTCACCACATTCTCATTCATGCGTGGCTGCGTCGGCATGGCCTCGATCCGCGGCAAGATGTCGAAATCGTTTTCCTCCCGCCGCCACTCATGTCGAAGCATCTGAAAGCCGGCCAAATCGATGGTTACTGCGTCGGTGAGCCCTGGAACTCCGCTGCCATTCTGGGTGGTTTCGGTTGGTCACCGGTGACTTCTGCGGATCTTTCCTACGGTCATCCTGAAAAAGTATTGATGGTATCGGGGCGTTTCATGCGGGAGCAAAAAGACAGAACCATTGCCTTGGTCGCCTCTCTACTTGAGGCCTGCAAAATGTGTGACGACAAAAGTTTCCTTGATGATCTCATTTCGATTCTCAGCCAGAAGCGTTACATCGGTGTGAGTGAAGAATTGCTGCGGAACAGTTTCTGCGGACGGTTCGTGACCGGCCGCGATACCATCAACGACAGCCCGTTTCATTTATTCCACGGTGAATCAGTGAATCGCCCGACCATGGAAAAAGCCTCATGGCAGTTGGCGGGTTTGCGCGCGATTGGGGTTCTTCCTGAAATCACTGCTGGATCGATTTCCCGTATTCACCGCGAGGATATCTTCTCTGCTGCTCAGCAGGTTCTCCACGCTTCATGAGGTATGACTCATTCTCATTCCCATGATGAAACAGCATCCCGCAGGTAAAATCTCAACCAGGACATTTGGCACCGAACCCGCTTAAATACAGTTGCCTAATAACTACCAATACTATGTCCGATCCCATTCATCTCAGCCGTAGGAAATTCCTTTCTAAAACCGTCAAGACCTCGGCTCTTGGCTTACTCTCCTCCGGTCTCCCCACGGGTTGGGCTGGAGCGCAAACGCAATCCGATGCCCCTGAATCCCCCAATGTTAACTTTGGTATCATCGCTCTAACAGATTGCTCGCCAATCGTTATTGCTCACGAAAAGGGACTCTTCAAAAAATACGGCATCAACTCTACCGTTACCAAAGGAGCTAGCTGGGCCGCGATCCGCGACTCCCTCGCCAACGGCGACATCCAAGCCACTCACATGCTTCTTGGCATGCCCATCGCCTCCAGCATGGGTCTTGGCGGTGCACCGAAAGTTCCGATGGTCGCTCCTTGGTTGCTCAATCGCAACGGCCAATCCATCACTCTTGCTAAATCACTGAAAGGAAAAGTCGGTGCCGATCCGAAGGCACTCAAGCCACTCGTCGATAAAGCCAAAGCTTCCGGGAATCCGATGACTTTCGCCATGACTTTCCCACCCGGCACCCATGCGATGTGGATTCGCTACTGGCTTGCAGCAGGTGGGATCAACCCTGGCGATGCCAGCGGCGGCGGAGCGGATATTTCACTCATCACCATCCCACCACCGCAAATGGTGGCCAACATGCAAGTTGGTAAAATGGACGGCTTCTGCGTCGGCGAACCATGGAATGCGAAAACCATCAACGATGACATCGGTTTTACCGCCATCAACACTCAAGGTATCTGGAAAGATCATCCGGAAAAAGTCTGCGCTTTCACTGAGGCGTTTGCGGAGAAAAATCCGAAGACCGTCAAAGCGGTGCTCAAAGCACTCCACGAGGCCAGCGTCTGGCTCGACAAGATGGAAAACCGTCCGGAGCAGGCGAAAATTGTCAGCGCTCCCACTTACATCAACTGCCCGCCAGAACTGATCCTCGGTCGTCTTCAAGGTAAATACGACATGGGCGATGGTCGTAAGTTCCGCGATCCCGATTACATGATTTTCAGTGATCGTAACTGCAATTACCCGCAGCCGAAGTATTGCAAATGGTGGCTCACACAGCTTCGCCGTTGGGGCTTCACCGATGGCGCGCCAGACTACGAAGGCGTGGCCAAGCAAGTCATGCGCACAGATTTCTATGAAGAGGCCATGAAGGAAATCGGCTACTCACACGGCGGACTCAGCGAAGAAAAAGAGACCTTCTTCGACGGCTCAGTATTCGATCCAAAAGGCGACATGGAAGCTTTTGCCGCCTCTTTCGCAGTCAAGACACTTAAAGGTTAAAATCGCATATCCCCCATAAACCCAGCAGGCGTTTCCTACACGCCTGCTGGGCTCCCTCACCTAACAAAAATTATCCGTATGAATGTAATGAAATCCCTCAAGCTCGATGCCTTGCTCCTGCCACTGGTTGGCATCATGCTCTGTCTCGGCGGTTGGGCGTTGATCGCCGGTAAATCAACCTCTTCAACCTCCATCGATGACTGGGGTGACAAAGTCACAAAAACCGAGCGCCATGGCATTTCCAAAAACCTCCCGTCACCTTCGGAAACATGGGTCGCCAGCAAACCCTACATCGTAGAGCCAATCGCAAAACGCGGTGAACTCGATCAAGGTATTCTTCGTTTCGCATGGCTTTCACTCAAACTCGTCGCCCAAGGCTATTTCATCGCACTGCTCATCGGCACGCCGATTGGATTCTTGTTAGGACTTTCCAAAAACTTCACCAAAGCATTCGATCCCATCATCCAGATCCTCCGTCCCGTGTCGCCACTCGCATGGTTGCCACTGGGTATGGTGCTTTTCAGTGGACTCAGCATTGCGAATGCCGAAGGTCGCGTCACCTTCGGAACATCCGATGCCGCCGCCCTTTTCACCATCGCGATCTGCGCGATGTGGCCCACCGTTCTCAACACCGCCGTCGGTGTGCGCGCCGTGCCGCAAGATTACCTGAATGTCGCTAAAGTTCTCAAACTATCGAAGTTTAAAACACTCATCAAAATCCTCATTCCGTCCGCGCTGCCCTACATGTTCACCGGCTTCCGGCTTTCGTTAGGTATCGCATGGTTGGTCATCGTTGCGGTGGAAATGCTGATAGGAAAACCCGGCGTCGGTGGATTCCTATGGCAGCAATACAACGCGAACAGCTACGCCCACATCATTCTCTCCATCCTGACCATCGGTGTCATCGGTTACATTTTGGACCGTTTGATGAGTGTCGTTGAAGGACGTTTCCGCTCGGCTTAATGAAACAATAGGACTTAAACGACCCATACGACCTATGTCACCTATCTTACAACTTACCGCGGCTAACAAATCTTTTGGTGGTATTCCCATCCTTCGAGATATCGAACTCACCGTTGAAGAAGGGGATTTTGTTTCCATCATTGGCTACTCCGGTTCGGGCAAGAGCACCTTGATCAATCTCATTGCTGGGCTTCTCAAACCGGACTCCGGTTTGGCGGAAATGGATGGCGTAAAAATCAAAGGCCCCGGCCCAGAACGTGGGATTGTGTTTCAAAACTACTCACTGCTCCCATGGCTCACCGTCACTGAAAACGTCAGACTCGCGGTCGACCAGATTTTTCCTGAGCTTACGGAAAAAGACCGCGCAGATCGCGCTGCGGAATACATCGATATGGTGAAACTTACGCCCGCCTCCGGTAAACTGCCACGCGAACTCTCCGGTGGAATGCGCCAACGGGTTTCTGTTGCCCGCACCTTGGCAGCGAATCCACGCATTCTCCTGTTAGACGAACCGCTATCCGCGCTCGATGCCCTGACACGTGCCACTCTGCAGGATGAAATCGCCGATATCTGGCAGAAAAACCGCACCACCGTGGTTTGGATCACCAATGATCCCGACGAAGCCATCCTTGTCGCCGATCGTGTGATCCCTCTACTTCCGGGTAAAAATGGCGCAACCCTCGGGGAGGAAATCAAAATCGATCTCGCTCGTCCCCGCGATCGCAAGACGCTGCTCGCGACAGCCGATTTTAAAGATCTCAAACTTCAACTCACCAATACACTACTCAGCGCGAAAAAAGACAGTTCGTCCATTGTCACCAAGAAACTCGCAGCTCCCGACATCCTTCCCGAGGATCTCGATAAACCGAGAAACTTTTCATTCTTTGATCGGCCCGCACCTCGCCGCCGTTCCCAGCTTCAGCGGGAAGAACTCAAAGTCGAGGTTTCATAAAGTATCATTCCACCCCCAACCCTCACGCGCATGACACCTGTCCTCGAGCTCTTCAAACTCTCCAAAGCCTACGGCAAAACCACCGTTGTCCGGGATTTCAATCTCAATATCGCTCCCGGCGAATTTGTGACCCTCATTGGTCACTCCGGCTGTGGAAAATCCACCGTGCTTTCCATGGTCGCTGGACTCACTGATGCCTCTGAAGGCGCAATGATTCTCTCGGGTCGTGAAACCAACGAAGCTGGCCCCGATCGCGGCGTGGTCTTTCAATCGCCGTGTTTGCTGCCGTGGATGACAGCCTTTGAAAACGTCATGCTCGGGGTGAACCAGGTTTATTTCACGGCTTCAAAAACCGAACGTCGCGAACTGGTCGAATACTACCTCACCGTCGTCGGACTCGGCGATTCCATGCACAAGTTTCCGGGCGAACTCTCCCAAGGCATGCGCCAGCGCGTCGGCATCGCGCGCGCCTTCGCGCTTCAGCCGAAAATGCTCTTGCTCGACGAACCTTTTGGTATGCTCGACTCGCTGACGAAAATGGAACTTCAGGAGGTTCTGTTAGATCTATGGCGTCGGAATAAACTCACCACGCTCATGGTCACGCACGATGTCGATGAAGCTATTTTTCTATCCGATCGGGTCGTGATGATGACCGACGGACCCGAAGCGGAAGTGGGGGATATTTTGGAAATTCCTTTCGAGCGCCCGCGCGTCCGTGCCACCATCCTTGCCGATCCCCGTTACCAAGTCTTGCGCAACCATTTGCTCACCTATCTCAACGAGCTTTCACATATCCGCCCAAGTCATATTCAGAAAACAGTCGTCGCAGATGTTCACGAGGCGGCGGAAGTTGGGATGCCAGCGAACATGTCAGTAGCCTCTCACTGATCCATCGATGAAAACCGATTCGACATATTATCGAATCGCCGTGTCACAGGTTGCGACCAATCTTACGCTTGGGATTATTCCACTGCTTCTGCTCGCGTTGGTCATTCCATCGATTTCGCTGAGCCAGACGCTGAGCTTTTGGATTTGTTTAACAGTCTCATTTATGATCAGCCGGGTTTTCGCAGTGGGTTCTGATAAGCCATCGCGTAACTACAGCCATGGATGGATGAGAATGATCTCCTGCATGCTGTTAGGAACCTCCTTGATCGCGATCTTCTGGAAAGGGCAAAACTTGCCACACGCGCTGGAAATCATCATTCTGAGTTTCAGCATTCGTTGGTTCCTTTTCATCATTGAAACCAGAAACCTTATACTAGCAGACAGGCAACGTCAGCCATTGCCAAGCTTTGCCACAAGGATCCGACGTATCATCACCTTCATCACCGGAGCTGTTATTCCGCTTTTCATCCTCATCGGCTCGCCACCAATTCCGCTGCTCACACTCTCATTCTGTCTAACCGCATTCGCCCAATGGGCCATCGCTTATGAGGTGATTTACAACAGGCAGGGACTTTTATCCCTAAAAGTCTATATCTCGCAGACCTAATCGAGGAAAGGATGCGATGGGATATGAAGCACCGTCTGATATGGACTTTTAAGGATAAAAGTCCCTGCCAATTCGCCGTTGCAGACGCGATTTGGAAATCGCGGTTCCTTTCTGGATTCACCTCGCTTTTTCTCTCTTGGCAGTTGCTTTACAACGGACTAAAAATCTTTTCATGAACGGGAATCCCAGAGTTACACATAGCCGTGCTCGATTTGTACGGGTTATACAGCGCTCTACTTATAATACTGATAGCCAAGAAAATGCCGAATCAGCGCACAGAGTTTGTGCTGCTGTCAGCGCATTTAATGAGTTGTAAGACATTAAAAATCGCCATAATAATGCTACGTAAACATGGGTATTCAAGAAATTTTTCAGGCGGACTAATCTACTTTTTAGTTAAAAATCAAATCCCATACAGCATATATTTTAAAATATTATGAAAGCGACAATTACTTTAATTCTAACATTTTTAATTGCCAGCGTTGGAGCAGAGGAAAAATCAACCCCAGATAAGGGGCGATTGAACAATGAAGAATCCCAGTCATTTCTCAAACAACAGACCGAAAACGATAGCGCGAAACTAGCGGCTAATAAAGCAACGACTACAGTTCAATCTGAACAAATTGATCCCAACGCAGAAGCAAAGAAACGAGAAATATGGCGTAGGCAAGAGATCAATGCTCAAGCTTGGGCACTGGTGAAAAAGGAGTTTCCCGAATTCGTTGAAACCAAAGAAGCGAAGGCTTACACAATTAAATGGATGCTCGAATGGGATGAGCAAGCAAAAATCCACGATCCTGAACTGGCGAAGAATCCAGCACGTCCAATTATTTACGCTCGTTCTTATGCAGTTCAGTTGGCACAGCAACAAGCAGCAGCATTGGCAGCACAGCAACAATATGATGCAGCATACGACAATAATACTCAAATTAACCAGGCGCCAGTGTGGGAACGGTTTGTAACTAACTCAGTAGCTAGACAGCACAACCAACAGAATGTTGCTGATGAAATCAGGAGGACAGACGGGGATGCCGCAGCAGACCAATTCCTGAGGCAGCAGCGATTAATTAAAGAGGAACAAGCGAGGGTTAATGCTGAGGAGCAAGCATCAAACACAAATCAAAAGCGTTCTATCACAACACAGAAGCTTTCGCCCACAAGTTACGTGCAGCAAGGAGATCGCATAACTTTTAATGGTAATTTAAAAGGTGGATATCGTATACGAGATAATAAACTCTTTGATAATGATACGGGAAAACTGACTCATATTCGGTCGGGCGATTTATGGATGCCTGTAGATTCAAGCCATCCTCAACTTCGAAATCCCTGAATTACCTATTTTTTAATACGGATTCCCTCTGTTCTATTTTATTTTTGAATTCCAAGCGACTTATAAAAAGAATCAAGGGGTTGCAAACCCCTTCTCCGCACAATGATCACACCTCACCCAGCCCTCCTCACCATCCGCAAAAAACTCCTTTTTCCAAATCGGCACTCGTGATTTCACTTCATCGATAATCCAGCGGCACGCTTCGAAAGCGGCATCGCGGTGGGCGGATGAGACGCAGACGTAGACGGCCATTTCGCCGATCTCTAACTGACCGACCCGATGCACGCAGGCGGCGTGGAGGATTTCGAAGCGTTGTTTGGCTTCGTTTAAAATTCTTGAGCCTTCTTTTTCGGCGAGTGCTTGGTAGGCCTCGTATTCGAGTTTGAGAACGGCGCGACCTTGGTGGTGATTTCTGACCCAACCTTCGAAGGAACAAAATCCACCAGCGGCCGGATCCAGGACTAGATCTCGGATAGTTGTGAAGTCGATGACGTTGGAGGTGATTTTAAACATGATTCTAATAGGGGTAATCAACCGCAGATGGACGCGGATGAACGCAGATGAAGATTAATTTTCAGAGATTTATGATTCATCTAGTGAGGAGAAAATTGATCGGCGTAACGCATTTTTTATCTGCGTCCATCTGTGTTCATCTGCGGTTCCATTACTGTTTTTATTATAATCAACCTCCAGCTACGGGTGGGATAAAAACGAGCTCATTACCATCGGTGAGGCGAGTTTTCCAATCGGCGAATTCACCGTTGATGGCGACCCGTAGGGAATCGATTTCCAAGGGCAAGCGATGGCGGAAGCGAAGTTCTTCATACAAGCCCGCCGCGGTGCAGGCGAGGGTCTCTATAGTTTCTTCGCCTGCACCGCGTGCTTCGCGGAGTTTGGCGAAATACATTACCCGAACGCTTTTCGGGACAACGCCTTCGGTGAGTTTGATGAAACATTCATCGAGCTCGTGTGGAGTGTTGGCGTTATCGAGCGCGGTGGGTGATGGGAGATCGAGTAAATGTGGTTCGAGCGATTCCAGGAAATGCCTCGCGCAGCGTTGGCCATCGGCAAGGGCTTTGGCAGCGAGATTTAAGGCGGCAGTTTGGTAAATGGTGCACAGCGGTTCCGCTCGACCATCGATGCGATTGCGGTAGCTCGTGGCTAACGCATTGGGATCGATGTTTTCGATGAGATGAGAAATGGTTTTATGATCTAACAAAAATAGATCGCATCCTAAAACCAGCAGCGGGCCATCACAGATCGCAGCGGCGGATTCCAATGCGGCGACCGGGCCTTCGCCGGGGTGTAGATCGGTGATGATGGTGAGATTGGTTTCAAAAGCATCGGCATTTTTCAGGGAGAGATAAACCGCATCGCAAAACTCATTGGCGAGCGAAGCGATGTAATCGATCTGGCGCAGGCCATCGGGTCTTTCGATCAGCGATTTATTCCGCCCCATGCGTTTGCTGGCACCGCCTGCGAGAATGAGTGCGTTCATGGGTTCGCGTGGTAGTCGGATTTTCCGCCGGTTTTTTCGATCAAGCGAACTCCGCTGATCACGATGGCGGGGTCGAGGGCTTTGCACATGTCGTGCAAGGTCAGAGCGGCAATGGTTGCACCGGTGAGGGCTTCCATTTCAACGCCGGTGCGCGCGGTGGTTTTGCAAGTGCAGCGAACTATGATTTCCTGACCGTTGAGTGAAATGTCGATTTTACAATCATCGAGCGGCAAAGGATGACAGAGAGGAATCAGCGATGATGTTTGTTTGGCTCCCATCACACCGGCGAGGATGGCGGTTTGAAACACGGGACCTTTTTTGGAAATGAGATCCTTGCCATCGAATTGGGCGGCGACCTCTGCGTTAACGGTCACCCGAGCTTCGGCCACGGCGCGGCGGACGGTTTCGGGTTTCGCCGAGACATCGACCATGGCGGGCTGATTGTTGGAATTGATATGCGAAAGCGACATGGGATGTGTTAGGGAAAAGGGTAAAACGAAAGCGACTGTGGGGAAGTGAAATCCGGCTGGGGTGGAACTTCCACGATTCCGATCGCACCCGCAATCGAAACATAATCGCCGGAATTTCTCGGGGGACGCGGCAGCAGCCCACCATTTCCGTCGGGAGCTACCGGCAGCAACCATGAAAAATGGGGCAGGGGAGAAACGTTCTCAACGGAGATGCGCAAAGGTGAATAGGATGTGAGTCCCTGAATCTTCATCAGGGTTGGAATGACGAAGCGGGTAAAGGTCGCCAGTACGGAAACGGGATTTCCCGGAAGCGCAAATACCTGCGGTGCTCCTTTCCAATAGGCGAGAGGTTTGCCGGGCCGGAGTTTGACGCCGTGAAATTCCGGAGCACCCAGTTTTTCTTCTAACAACTCACGCACATGATCTCTTTTTCCCATCGAAATCCCGCCGCAAAGAATCAACACCTCACAAGTCTCCAGCGCATGGCGAATGACTTCGGCTGCTTCTGCGGGGTCGTCATTGACGTGTGCGATGAAACTGGCGGGCATGCCCAAACGTGTGAGCGCGGCCTCCAGCATCGGTCCGTTGGAACGGCGAATCTGCCATGGCTCGGGGGATTGGTTTACGGGGATCGCTTCGTCACCGGTGGTGACGATTGCGATTTTCGGGAGCCGAAAGACTTCGACTTGAGATTTCCCCACGCTGGCCGCGATGGCGATTTCTGCCGCGCTGATCCGGCAACCTGCATTTACTAAAACTTGTCCAGCGGCAGCATCGTGACCGCGTGCATGAATGAACTGGCCGAGCTCGGCGTTTTCACTTAACGCCATCGATTCTGTTAGGTCTTCGTAAGGCACCACGATATCGCAATCATCGGGAACTGCAGCACCGGTCATGATTTCCCATGCTTCTCCGGTTTTCAATGGGCGCGGTGGTGGATCGCCCGCAGCGTGGAGCCCGGCGATTTTCAGCGGGACAGAGGGAAAAATTTCCGCTGTACGAAACGCGACTCCATCCATCATTGCGCGCGGAAACGGCGGCAGGGACCGATCCGCAACCAAAGCCTCCGCCAAGACACGACCGATGGCCGAATGCAGATCGATGCGCTCCTTGGCTAAAACCTGGCAGGAGCTTGCGATGCGTGTCTCGGCTTCTTGGATGGAAATCAGTTCGTCCACAACGCGAATCTTCACTCGGCATGACGGGGTTAGCGAAGAAAATTCTGAGTGTAAAATGAGTGATAGAACAAGGAGGGGCTGCATTCTGCTGTCCATTTTTTTAGAAATCCCTTGGTAGATGGGCAGCAGAATGCAGCCCCTCCTTGAGTATGAATTTCTTCGCTAGTGATCTTACGGCATTTTCATTTCTCATTTCGCCAAACACCCGCCAAGCTCTCGCCATGGAACTGCCAGTGGATCGCTTCGAGCGGGGAATTCGTGACTTGCGGATTTCCGTGACGGATCGTTGTAATTTCCGCTGTCGCTACTGCATGCCGATCGAGAGTTTTGGTCCCGATCATGCCTTTCTGCCGCGCGAGGAATTGCTGAGTTTTGAGGAGCTGACGCGGCTCACTCGTTTGCTGATGCCGCTGGGGATTCGTAAAATCCGGCTGACCGGTGGAGAGCCGTTAATGCGACGCGGACTCGAAGATTTGGTGGCGATGCTGGCGGCTATAGATGGCGTGGAGGATATCGCAATGACCACCAACGGAGTGCTTCTGGCGCATCACGCCGAGGCGCTTGCGTTGGCGGGCTTGTCGCGTGTCACGGTCAGTATGGACGCGATTGATCCCGAGATTTTTTCTCAAATGAACGGCGTTTCAGCAAAGGTCGATCGCGTGATGGCGGGTATCGATTCCGCGCTTACTTTCGGGCTGCCGGTGAAAGTGAATTCCGTTATCCAACGCGGCGTGAACGAATCGCAAATTCTTCCGCTCGCTCGCTGGGCTGCGGAACGTGAAATTGATCTGCGTTTCATCGAGTTCATGGATGTCGGTGAGACAAATGGTTGGAAGCTCGATCAGGTTGTTTCCGCCAGTGAAATTCTGAAAATCCTGCAATCGGAATTTTCACTGACCGCCCGCGAACCCGCATATCGAGGTGAGGTTGCACGGTATTGGAAACATGCGAAGCATCGCTCGGAAATCGGCATCATTAGCTCGGTAACGAAACCCTTTTGCAGCGATTGCCAGCGCCTCCGGGTTTCCGCCGATGGGAAGATTTTCACCTGTTTGTTTTCTAACAACGGACACGATCTGCGCGGGTTGCTGCGCGGTGGATTGGATGATTCAGCGATCCGCGCTGCCGCTGCTGCGATCTGGAAAATCCGTGACGATCGTTACTCGGAAGAGCGGGGTTCACTCACCAGGCCGAAAGCGGAGATGAGTTATTTGGGCGGGTAAATATATTTTTCACCGCGGAGGCGCAGAGGTCTGGGAGGGGCGCGGAGAAGAATCATTAGGTAGGGCGGCATCGACGTATGCCGCCGCGTGAAACGGGGTGAAAATGAAGTGTATCGGAGCCGGCTAAACGACCCGAGGCTATGAGATTTGGGATCCAATCCTAATGGGTGCCGGCTGCGACGGGGATATTGATGAAGCGGAGCCGTTTGCTTGCCCGAAATATCTTTTGAATGTGTGTCCTAGGGCGTTACCCTAGGCTGACGTGTGTTGCCCTTTCAGGGCGGTGGAGGGAAGAATAGATCTGCCGCTATGGAACTGATAAATCTACTTTGACCTTTCCTAATCGGAATCTGTGAGCTTAAAAATTAAAGATGAATAAAGTGTTAAAAATTCGTTCTTCAGGGTCACCCATTATAGTGATCATTGACTGGTTTGTTAAACATGTTGTTCGGTGCAAAACAATAAGCCTGGTTGCCTTCATGATCTTGTCGGCAACCCCACTGCATGCAGAGGACACAAAGTATGTCATTAAAGAAGGTGAGCTCGTTTCGGAATTAACCAATTCGTTAGATACCTACGGGTATTCACATGGTAACCATCACGGGTTGCAGTGGTTACCAAAAGAAGGTGAGGATTTTCTGTTTTGCAAGTTGAGCGACAAGCAGGCTCTTGTCGTGAGTTTTGATATTAAAACGAACAAGGTTAAGAGTTTGTCGGTGGTCATTGATCAGACTCAAAGGAAAGAATATCCCGTAGTTTACCCTAGCAGTATTGTCATTTCGGCGAAGTCGTTCGCTCTAGAATTTAAAAAATGAGAGCCATGCACATAGCTTGAGCTATGACCTAGGGCTTTGGAGAAGGCATTTGCGCCGCAGGCTCTGGACTGCTGGGATCATTCCCAGCTTTTTTTGTGGGCGTCTTTGACCTGAGCGAGGGATTACTACCGGATAGTTCCGTTCATCTCCACCTACCTTGAAGCTGCAGATAACCGCAGCACTCCAAAGCCTTCGGCGGTTTTTTGCGGACATCTTAATTTTTTCGTCACATCCCCATGTTCAATATTGAACCTCGGCTGAATGGGCTACATGCTTCGGGGATGGAAATGGAAGAACGCGATTTAGGAACACAGCCACTTGATGCAATTATGCAACGTTGGGGGGTGACAAATCATGACTTGGTTGAGGATTCGCCGGAGCAATTGACACATAAACAGATCCAACGCGCCAAAGCTGGGCGTCGACTGACTTTGAAAATGATGATGAAGGTGGCGCGGTCATTGAATATCGCGATTTGGAATCGGCTTTCGAAAGAGAACAAAGAGACTTTTGTGGAATACCTGCACAAAGACATCTTTTCTTATTCGAAGGATTACAATCCGGATAAACCCGATCCGAACGAGGCGATGATTCAGGCTTTGGCCAAAGGCAAAAAGTAGCTGCCATGAATGTGCAGATGAACCAACCTTGGCGGATCGTGGGTCAGGGATTGGCGGGCACCTGTTTGGGGTTGGAATTTTTGAAGCGTGGGGTTCCATTTCAAATCGTCGATTCCGGAACAGGCGGCAGCACACGGGTGGCGGCGGGTTTGATCAATCCATTGACGGGAAAAAACTTTCAGCCGAGCTGGTTGATTGAGGATTTTCATCCTTACGCCGTGGATTTTTTTGAAAAGCTTGGGGAAAGATTCGGAGTTAAGCTCTGGCATCCGATGCCGGTGATGCGTTTGGCGGGATCTGAAAAAGAGTGGCTAAAAATCTTAACCAAACTGGATTTGCCAGAAGTTCGGGATTGGTTGGATGGTGAACGAGGTGTACCGACCCCTGAAGGTTTTATTCACCATGTGATTTTACGTGGTGGTGGGTGGTTGGATACGCGGCGGTTTTTGGATGTGACCCGTTCTTATTTTCGAGAACAAGGGGTGTTAGAGGTGGGTGTTGAAACATTTGATCATGCCGATCCAAGCAGAATTCTCTGTGAGGGTGCGCAGGGCTTAATGCAGGATCAGCTCGGATCGCATCGCTGTGCGAAGGGGGAAATTCTAACTGTTCAGGCACAGTGGTCGGAGGATTTCATCAGAATCGGTGCCGGTGGTTGGTTGATTCCAATTGGAAAGGGTTTGTTTCGTGTGGGTTCGACTTATGAATGGAGTCAGCTCGATGAGCTGCCAACCGATGCCGGGCGGGCGCGGATCACTGAGATCGCGATGAAGCTGGGCGGGGACGATTTTGAGGTTGTGGAGCATGTTGCTGGCATTCGGCCTATTTTACGGCGGAGCCAACCATTGATTGGGAAAAACGCTGCGGGGAATTGGATTTTCAATGGACTGGGGTCGAAAGGTTCGTTGTATGCTCCGAAAATGGCGGCGATGCTGGCGGATTGGATCTGTGATGGGGTTGTGCCGGATGCGGATTTTGTGATCGAATCAACGAAAGAATTTCCCCACTGATGTTCCTACTTTGCCCGACTGATTTGTTGCATGTGCTTTTACTTCAGGTGATCCATAAAGGTGACTGCGTGGTGGATGCGACAGCGGGGAATGGTCACGACACGGTTTTCTTAGCGGAAGCTGTGGGTGATGGGGGAAAGGTGATCGCCATCGATATCCAAGCTGAGGCGATAGAGTCGACGCGGCAGCGACTGAAAGAGAATCAGTTAGAAAGTCGGGTCGAACTGCACCAGGCATCTCATGCTGAAATCGCGGGACTCGTTGCTAAAGGTTCAGCTACGGTGATTGTTTTCAATCTTGGATATTTGCCAGGTTCGGATCGTGCTTTGATCACGCAGTCAGAGACTACATTAACGGCATTGGCGGCATCGGTTATTGCGCTGAAAAAGGGAGGTGTTCTGGCGGTGGTTTGCTATCCGGATCACGCGGGCGGAGATGACGAAGCGTCACGAGTTGTGGGCTTTTTACGGGGACTAAAGAATTTCAGATTGGCGAAATATGAATTACTTTCGACCCATCGACCCTCTCCATTCCTATTGATTGCTTGGAAAAAGTCCGACGCATGAGAGAAATCGACGGTTCTGACTTTGCATTTTCCGCTTCAAGCGTTAACTCATCCGTATGAAACGATTTTTACTACTCGCTCTAGCATTTACCGCCACCCTGCACGCTCAGAATTCCAAGCCTGCGGAAAAAGGTGTGGATGATCTTTCTGCAAGTCAGCGTGAGTTCACCAACCTTCCCGAAGAAAAGCGCACAGAGTTCATCAAACTCTACACGGAAGCGCAGAAGATGTTCTCAGCGATGCGTGTGTTCGAGACGCTGGAAAAGCTTCACGAGGCAGAGAAAATTTTCCCAAACAGCGTGGAATTGTTAAATTTGAGAGGATCATGTTACGTAGAGATGCGGATTTTTGATAAGGCCGAAATAGCTTTTAAGAGGGCGCTTGAAATTAGCCCGAACAATCTGAGCGTCATGTTCAATGTTGCGGAGTGCATGTTCGTGAGTCGGCAGTGGCAGGCTTCGCACGATAAATTACAAGAGCTACTCAAGCTGATGCCTGCGAATGCATTGGAGATGTCGCGTTTGATCGAATTCAAAATTTTGCTCTGCAAGAAAAAGCTCGGCTTGGATAAAGAAGCGCAGATTTTGGCAGATAAATACGATTATCAGGATGACTCGCCGTACTATTATTATGCGCAGGCAGCGATGGCGTTTGATAAAAAAGAGCTCGTCGAGGCGGAGCAATGGATGGCTCGCGCAGCGCGTATTTTCCGAGATCCGAAAGTTATATCACCATGGCAAGACACGATGATGGAATATGGTTACATCAAGGGTTTCTTCGGAGGAGAGGAAGAGGCCGAAGAGAGCAAGTGACTCTAACAGCTTGAGATTTGAACGTGATCGATCAAGCGCACCTCGCCGTAAAACACAGCGCATGCAAGGATCGTAGGCTGTGTGATTTTTTCGGTCGGCTGCAGAGTCTCCGCATCTACGAGTGAGATATAGTCGATTTTTGTAAGCGGAGAGTTCTCGATGATTTCGCGGGCGGTTGATAAAATTTCTGGAGCGGAAGTTTTTTCGCAGGCTGCCAGTAAGGCTTGGCGGATTCTCGATGCGTCGGCGCGCTGTTCGGGTGTTAGGCGGCGGTTGCGGGATGACATCGCCAAGCCATCCGGTTCCCGGAGTGTTGGGTGAGGAATGATCTTAACTTGTAGATCCAGATCACGCACCATGCGCTGAATGATGGCGAGTTGCTGAACATCTTTTTCGCCAAACACCGCTGCATCGCAATGCGTGAGGTTGAAAAGTTTCAGGACAACGGTGCAAACTCCATCGAAGTGCCCGGGTCGGGTGGCTCCACAAAGGTGCTGGGAGAGCAAACTTTCGGTGACTGTGATAGATCGATCTTTGAAATACATTTCAGCGGAGTCCGGCAGGAAAACTCCATCGGCACCATGGGATTTACACATGAATAAATCTGCGTCTTCGGTGCGAGGGTAGTTTTCAAGATCGGCTGATTTATCAAACTGGATGGGATTGACGAAAATGGAGACCAACACAGATCCCTCGGAGCCTGCTTGTTTTCGCGCGAGATCGATGAGTGCGGTGTGCCCGGGATGGAGAGCGCCCATGGTGGGGACCAGGACGATCGGCCTCGGTAGGGTGACGAGGTGATTTTGAAGTTCGGCTTTAGAGCGGGCGATCCACATGAGCTTAATTATTTGGCATGGCGCAGGATGGCGAGGCCTTCCCGGAAATATTCAACGGTTGACCAAAGGGTGAAAAAGGCGGCGACCATGCACGGGTAGACGGGCGAGAAGGGAATGACCTTGAGCATGACCCAGCCGATGACGAGGAATAGGCTGAACGTGCAGGCTTTACCGGACCAATGGGGTTTGATTTTCACTTTCAGTTTCTTTGAGTAGAGAATCCTGATTCCGATGAGAATCATGCAGTCGCGGAAAAGAACCAGAGCTGCGAACCAGATGGGGATTGCCCAGCCATCGGCATCCCACTGGAAAAAAGTGAGCACGATGATGGCGGAGAAAACCAACGCTTTATCGGCAATGGGATCGAGAAATGCGCCTAGCTCGGAGGCTTGATTGTAATTTCGCGCGAGCCAGCCATCCAGCCAATCGCTGAGTGCGGCGATGGTGAAAACGGAAAGAGCCGCCCAGCGCAGGGTCTCGGGGTTTTCCGCCCAATCCGCTTTAAGGCTGTAGGCGATCGCGAGTGTGGCAAATACGGGCACCAGGAAAAGCCGGAGAACGGTAATTTTCGTGGCAAGAGTCATTTTAAAATAAAGGCAGTTAGGTTCAATTTTTACCGCAGAGGCGCAGAGGTCGCGGAGGGAACGCAAAGCCATCTAAGCGAAAGCCATGGCTTTAACGAGGAAATTAAGCATCACGTCGCTAGACTAAGCACCGATGGAAAAAAGACAAACCTGAAACGGTCAGTGGAGGTTGTTGATAATTTTGTATGTTCCTTTTCCGTTCACTTTAATGGTCTTATCTCTTCCTTTACTAGACCTTGAGACATACCATTCCAATTCGTCACCGAACTTCAATTCCTGCTGGCGGGCGGTAAATTTTAGAGAGCCTTCATCGGTGAAATGCATTTGATGCTTGGTGTGAATTTTAGGGGGAATTGGACCGAGATCGGTATTAACACCCGGCGCTTCGAGTATAAAACTTTCAATGGTATGATCGCTGTCATTGTAAACGCGGACGGTGTAACGCTTAGAGATCTCGATGGCCGATGAGGTATAAAATGCTGCCAGCGGAAAGTTAGCGATCAGCAAGCCTCCCACGAGTAGGGCGTTTAGCGGTGATGTACGACGCGCGCGGGATTCATGTTTCAAATGTAAGATCAGGCAAACCGCTCCTGCTAGAAATACGATGAATCCTATCAGAACCGTCATCACACCCATCATCTCCAACCACTGCCAGCGCGTGAGACGCCATGTAAAATAAACGAGAGTACCAATGATAAGCGGGCTGGCACCCAAGGCGATTGAACATTTCAGCAATCGAGTCATGGAATCATTGAGTGGGAACTCAAAAATTACCAATTCACGTTTTCGCCGCGTGTATCGATGTGGGTGAAGCTGGAGTAACTGCCGACGCCACCTTTGAAGAGGCCGCGATCGCGGAGGCTGCGTGCGGCGGTAGTGACTTGACGGGCGGAGGTGTCAAATTTCACATCAAGAGCGACATTCGCTTGATGCCATGACTGGCGTTTTGCACCGCTGCAACAAGCGTTGTATTGCGGGCAGCGGTAAGCAGAAACGACTTCCTTCACGGGAACTCTCATTTCAGAAGAGATACGATCCACTACTCGGAGCGTGTAACCCATGCGTGTCCACCATTGGCGAGGCGGAAGGCGGTTCCAGACTTGGCCACGTTGTTTGGCGTGGGCTGAAATAACATCTTGGGCACTGATATTTTTCAGTTTCAGAGTGTTAATATATGCCACGTAGTTGGTGAGATTGCGACCTTCGAGGTTTACCCATTCTTGGTCGAAGCCGCCGATTTTTTGGCTGGGCTTGGCGGCGTTGCCGGTGGTTTTTACTTCGTTGCCGGTGGTTCTTACTTTTACTACGGGAATGTCTGCGCCGAATAATCCGGCTGATGCGTTCATTGAACCGGCAATAAGAGCGGTGCCCGCGAGGCCGAGAGTGCTCATGACTCCGCGTCGGCTGACAAACGCGGGAGAATCTGGGGTGATGATGGATGGGGGAGAAATCGGCAATTGAGATTCGGACATGAAGAAAGTGAGGGAAAAGGGTTAACTACAGGGTGACTGAGCTGAAAATGTGCCAGTTACTACAGCAGGCTGGGGTAAATGTCAAAAATTCGGCGTCAGCAAAGCAGCTCAAATAATTGTCACAAGCAAAAAAAGCCTGATTTCGCCTAACAATTTGGGCTTCAGCGATCGAGGGACTTCTGGAGTTTCGATTTGGATCGGCGAGATTGGCCGATTTGGTAGGGGACTTCGGAAGGTTTTTGATTAGGAAATCCGAGGCAAAGTACAATGGCTATAAGGCAAAGCAGCAGAATTCCCCAATCTCCAATGATGGAATAGAGCGAGGTGGTGGGGTTGAGGGGGATTTTGAGTTCGGTGAGGAGGTGGTCGCGGACGAAGGAGCTGCCCTTTTCATTGAGAATGGCTTGGTTTTTGCCGGTTTTGGGGTGAGCGGTGGAACCGACCGTGCTAATGGCGGCGGAGACTCCGGTGTTGGCGCAGCGGAGCATGGGGCGGCGGAGTTCGATGGCGCGGAAGCGGGCGTTGGCAAAATGCTGGGCGGCGGCGGGGGAGGTTTTGAACCAGCCATCGTTGGTGAGGTTGACGATGATTTGCGGGGCGTTGCGCACAAATTTCCGGGTCAGGCGCGGAACGGTATCTTCAAAACAGACGGATGGAATGATCTGGATGGTTTGGCCGCGGAGATCGGTCTCAAGGGGTTCTAGCAATTCCCCTGCGCTGAACGAGCCGTAATATTTCTGGCCGGATTGTTGTTCGTAGATGGTTTGCAGGAACGGGAAGGTGTCTAACAAAGGAATCGTTTCCCCGAAAATGACGAGGTGATGTTTGCGGAAAGTCTGGATGTCGCCGCTGGGGGTTTCGATGACGATGGAGTTGTAGATTTTGGCGTTTTCTTTCTGATAGAGGCCGTCTTCGCGAGCCTCGCCTTCGATTTCGACGGCACCGTAGATGAGCTTGAAATTTCCGCCGGGTTCGCGGACGCGAGTTACCGTATCGATGTTTTCAATGTATGATCCGTATTGGCCGTCATCGGTGCTGAGGAGGCGTCCGTTGAGAGCGGTTTCTGGCCAAAGCACCCAATCTGGCGCGTTGAGTTCGATCTCGCCCTCGGCATTTTTCTGCATGGCTTCTTGCAGGTTCTTCTCATCCTGATCGGCGATTTTTTTAAGGGCTTCGAGGGTTTCTTCCTCGTAGGCCATGTGGACTTGTTGAGTTGGCCAGAGAACTTTAGCGCCTTCGTGGGGAATGTTGATTTGCACCAATAAGGTTTTGATGGAAACCGATGGTTTGGCGTTTTCGAGTGAAACTCGGAGAATGCCGTAACCAACCAGGACGCCGACTGCGACTGCGGTGACGGTGAAATCCCAACGTGGGCTGCGTTTGCCATCGGCGGCTGCGCGCATCAGGCGGCGTGCGCATTGGACGATAACGGCTTGAAAAAACACCAGCATCAGGGAAAGCCCGGCGACGCCTAACAGGTCGGCGGCTTGGGAGATGGCGAGGGTTTCATGAAACGCGACGCCCAGCCCGTTCCAGCCGAAGCCGGTGAGCATCCAACCGCGTGCGATCTCTAGACCGGCAAAGATCGCGGCATGAGCGAAGGCGTTGAAAAGACTGCGGGCAGGTGTTTCGGTGATACCATTTTTTTGATGCCATGGATTTCCGAGAGAGGCTGCGAACGCCCCGAAGATGCCCCAGTAGATCGCGAGATAACCGGCGAGCACAATCGGGCCAAGCCACGAGACGGTGGACAGCCAAGAAACTTGGATGCCGAAGCTAATCGCGCCAGCGAGATAACCGATGATGAAACCTTTTTTCGCACGGTGTTTACCATCGATGCTCCACAACGCGATGAGCAAAGGAATCATGCAGATCCATGCGAGGTGAGAAACGGAGAAGGGCGGAAATAAAGCAGCGACCATCAAGCCGGTGGCGACGATGGCGATGAGGCGGAGAACAAGCGCGCGGCGAAACATGGTCAGAGCTTGGCTGGATTTTTCCCAATGCCGAGCAGAAGCAGCAAAACACGCCATGATTTTTCAGAGGTGGATTTCCATGGCAGGGCGGGGCGGAGGATGGTCCAGCCATTTTGCTCGGCGAGCTCGGCAAGTGCGGGTTTTGGATTCACCACGGTGGCTTGTTGGCAAATGCCTAACATTGGCAGATCCGCGGGGCTGTCCGTGTAACCGTGAGAATGGACGAGTTTTCCCTCATCGAAATACGTTACGGGAAGCAGTTCACGCAGGCGCGTGACTTTGTTTTCGCCTTTGTGATTCACGAGATCGGGAAAAAACGAGGCGCTTTCAAAAACCGTTCCGAGTGAGAGATCGAAGCCGAGAAGTTTCCCAACTTCCGCCACGTAACACTCCGGGCTGGCGGAGCTGAGGATGGTAAGGTGACCGGCTGCGCGGTGTTGCTCGAGTGCGGATTTCAGCTCGGGATAAATGCTGGGTAGGAGTCGTTTCGCGAAACTTTGGGAAAGCTCTGCGAGGCGATCCGGGGGCATTTTCCAAAGAAAGGCATGGAAAATCCGTTTCAGGTTTTCCGTTCCAAGGACTCCGGCGAAGGGCAGGAATTTTAGAAACAACAACACGGATAAACCACGCATCGGTTCTTCGCGCATCACATGATGGCGGAAAAGTAACTGGCAATCCCACGCGAGCAAGGTGCCGTCCATGTCGAACAGCGCGATGCCTTTTGGGGGATGGTCTGTTAGATTCATGGGCAAACTTGCTGACGACTTAGGGGCTTTTAGTTCCTGGTTCTTGGTTCTTAGTTCTTGGTTGAGCTTCGCGCCTTCGCATTGGCGAACCAAGAACTAGGAACACCATAAAACCGCAGGAACTGCGGCGTTATGGTTAAACGTAATGAAGCGCTTTGGCGCGGTCGTTGATCGCTGCGTCGTTATCGATCAGTTCTTGGATCGGATCCCAGCGACCTGATACCAAAGCCTCGCGAGCGGATTCCGGCATTTTCACGGGGAAATCGAGACCGCTCGAAGTGCGGACGCGGAGGGCTTCGACATCGATGGTGATTTCGGTGGTTGGATTGCTTTCGACGGCGGCGCGGAGGGCGGCGATGTCATCGGCGCTGGCCATCACGCAAGGCATGGCGAGGGTGGTGGAGTTGCCGTAGAAAATCTCAGCAAACGACTCGGCGATGACGGCATTGAAGCCGTATTTGCGGAGGGATTGCGGAGCGTGTTCACGGGAGGAGCCGCAACCGAAGTTCACGCCAGCGATCAGGATCGATGCGTTTTTGAAACGTTCGTCGTTGAGCGGATGATTGGTTTTCTCTCCGGTTTCGGAATCGAAACGGACATCATAGAACGCGAATTCTCCGAGTCCATCGAAGGTGACGCATTTCATGAAACGCGCCGGGATGATGCGGTCGGTATCGATATCTGCGCCGGGGATGAATACTCCGGTTCCGGAAACTTGTTTGACGGGGTCGAGGGCCATGTTTTTTAAACTCTAAATTTTAAATTATAAATTCTAAACCGATCAGGCGACGGCGGCGGATTCTGTTAGATCGAAAAGTTCGCGGGCGTCGGTGATTTCGCCCTTGATCGCAGCGGCTGCGACCATGACAGGGGACATCAGGATGGTGCGTCCGGTTGGGGAACCTTGGCGGCCTTTGAAGTTTCGGTTAGATGAGGAAGCGCAAAGCTGATCACCGATGAGCTTGTCGGGGTTCATCGCAAGGCACATCGAGCAACCTGCCGCGCGCCATTCGAAACCGGCTGCGCGGAAAATTTCCGGAATGCCTTCCTGCTCGCATTGGATCGCGACGATTTGGGAGCCGGGTACAGCGATCGCTTTGACGTTCGCCGCGACCTTGTGACCTTTGATGTATTTCGCAACTTCGCGGAAGTCGGAGATCCGGCCGTTGGTGCAGGAACCGAGGAATGCGACATCGATCTTGATACCTTGGATCGGCATGCCCGCGGGGAGTTTCATGTAAGCGAGCGCTTCTTCGATGCTGGCTTTTTGCTCCGGAGAAGTGGCGGTGAGCGGATCAGGAATGTTTTCCGTGATGGAAATGCCCGCGTCAGGAGAAATTCCCCAAGTGACGGTCGGCTCGATGTCTTCTGCAGCGATTTTCACGATGTCGTCGAAATGCGCATCGGAATCCGAAGCGAACGACAACCAGCGGGCTGCGGTTGCATCGAAATTCTGGTTGTCCACGTAAGGACGACCTTGGAGGTAAGCGATGGTTTTCGCATCGGGATTCACATAGCCGCAACGCGCACCACCTTCGATGGACATGTTGCAAACGGTCATGCGTTCTTCCATCGACATGCGGTCAAACACATCACCGGCATATTCGTAAGCGTAGCCGATGCCGCCGTTCGCACCGAGCAGGCGGATGATGTGAAGGATGACGTCTTTGGCATAAACGCCCGGACGGAGGTTGCCGTTGACCTCGATGCGACGGACTTTCATTTCCTGAAGCGCGATGGTTTGGGTGGCGAGCACGTCGCGGACCTGGCTGGTGCCGATGCCGAAGGCGATCGCTCCGAAAGCGCCGTGGGTGGCGGTGTGCGAGTCGCCGCAAGCGATCGTGGTACCGGGTTGAGTGATGCCTTGCTCCGGACCGACGACGTGGACGATGCCTTGTTTGCCGGATTTCAGGTCGAAGTAGGTGATGCCGAAATCATCGCAGTTTTTACGGATCGCATCGATCATCTCCGCAGCGAGCGGATCGGCGGGTTGATCTTGGTTTTCTGTGGGGACGATGTGGTCGATCGTCGCGAAGGTGCGCTGGGGAAATTTCACTTTCAGCCCGAGATCGCGCAACATACCGAAGGCTTGGGGCGAGGTCACCTCGTGAATGAGGTGGGTGCCGATGAAGAGTTGTGTGCGGCCGTCACCCAAAGTGCCGACGCAGTGTGAATCCCAGACTTTTTGAAACAGACTTTTTCCCATGACGTAGACCGCCGTGATTTGCGGCGGGGCGGGAATGTGGATAGGGGATGGGGAAAACTCAACTCCCAAAATTCGGGTTTTTCCTTAAATACATGGTATTTTTCACCGCAGAGCCGCAGAGGTCGCAGAGGGAACGCAAAGCCAGCACGAATAGGTCTAAATTTGGAATTCTTGAGATTTGAATTTTGAACTTTGGAATTTCCCGCTAGACCTCCGGCGTGGCGACGACAAAGAAGAAGATTTCCGAGAATGCGAATTTCCATGTGATCGTGGGTAGCGATGACGGCATGGTCAGGGAGGAGGCGCTCGCGCTTTACAATGAACTGACGGGCGGGAATGACGATGGTTTCACGCACGAGACCATCGATGGCAATGCGGATAACTCCGAGGGCGCTTATGAAATTTGCTCCAGCGCCTCGCAATCCCTGTTGACCATGCCGATGTTCGGTGGGGATAAAGTGGTGTGGTTGAGGAATATTAATTTTCTCGGTGACGATATCACGGGTCGATCCCAACGCACCGAGGCCGGGGTGGAGATGCTGCGGGGGATTTTGGAAAAGGGTTTGCCGGGTGGGATCAAGTTCCTGATCTCTGCGGACAAGATCGATAAGCGGAAATCGTTTTGGAAATTTCTGGAGAAAACCGCTGCAGTGCAGAGCTACGACAAGATCGATATTAGCAAAGACGGCTGGGAAGATCAGGTTGGGCAGTTGGTTGAGGGGCGGGCACGTGAACTCGGGTTGGAGTTTGAAAACGATGCAATGGAACTTTTCATCATGCTCGCTGGTGAGCAGTCGAAACAGATCATGAATGAGTTGGAGAAACTCGATTTGTTTCTCGGGAAAGAACGCCGGGTCGTGACGATTGAAGATGTTCGTTTGCTGGTGCCGCTGAGTCGCGAGGCAGTGGTTTTCGAAATCGGCCAAGCGATCCAAAAAGGCAACGTCGCACGTGCGATCCAGCTCATCGATGAACAACTCGCGGCTGAAGAATCCGCGATCGGAATCATGCGCGCATCGATTATCAATGTCGTCCGCAACCTTTACATGGCGAAATTGATTTTGGAAAAATTCAAAGCGCCCTCAGGAAACTACGGAGCATTTGCCGGCGCACTGAATCGCTTGCCCGCTGCGGATCGTGCGTGGCTGCCCCAGAAGAAAGACGGTTCCGGTGTGAACGTGTTCCCCATTTTCCTAGCAGTTCCGAACGCGAAAAATTACGACCTCGATGGCTTGCAA
Source organism: Verrucomicrobiota bacterium (assembly GCA_040384845.1). Classification (GTDB taxonomy): domain Bacteria; phylum Verrucomicrobiota; class Verrucomicrobiia; order Verrucomicrobiales; family Akkermansiaceae; genus Luteolibacter. The sequence goes on from JAZKIL010000003.1 coordinate 297,430, forward strand.
CACGTTATGGTCCAAACCCAACGAGCGGACCAAGCATTGGTTACCACAGGGCTCGATCATCGGATGATATTACATCGCTTGATCGCAGAAATCGCCGCGGCGCGGAAGGGGAGGTAGCGGCGATCATCGGTCGCCGATCTTAATATCCCGTGTTAGAGATTGAGTATTTGAGTAAAAAAATTCTAAAAGTTGTTGTCAGATAAAAATAAATTGCGAATCTAGCGCAGTCATGAAGCACCTCCCTAAACTATTAGTCATTTGTCTTTCGTTCTCATTTTTGTCATGCGCGACTCATATCGGCAGTAATTCACTTAAAGAAGTGAATGAAGAAAATGTGGGTTCACGAATCGTGAAAAACAAAACCACCAAAGAACAAGTTCTTGAACAATTCGGTAAGCCTGATGTGAAAGCTTCAAACGCTAGCGGAGAGGTTATATGGGGTTATCAACTTTTGGAATTCTATGGAAGCCAAGCAAAACGCCTTTCTATCACATTTGGTAAGAATGGACGTGTAACGGACTATGCTTTCGTTACTAACTAGAATTGCTACCAAATCATCCTCGCAGCATAGGCTCCGACAATCCCGAGATGCTTGAACCAAAAAATCATGCACTCTGAAGGAGTGCATGACATGAATGATCATCGATATGGTTTCATCTGCGACCCGCTTCGGGGTCGGAAATTTGTTTTACGATCTTTCTTGGGGTAGTCGTCGCAACGCTCCTCAACCCCAAGCTAATGTCTTTGATCCCGTTGGATCAGTGTCATGTGAATGTTAATCAGTAAAAATTGCCACATGAAAAGATCTTCTATCTAAACACTAACTCTCATATCCCTTGTTTTCTTTTAGCTTTTTCGATCTTATATAGCCTACAAACTTGTCTGGAGCACTTGCTCGTGATTCTACATAAAGATAAACTAAAAACATGAAACGACTCATTCTACTGGTATTTATGGCTCTGATGCATTCAGCCGTTGCTGGATATGATCATTCTTTTGAAGCAAGTATTGATGGATGGGTTATTTCTGCAGATACGGCTGGATTGGGAGGGCCTGGTGAGAATCGGGTCGCTACGAGGGTTTTTCTAAGTCATCCAAAGCTGAAGTTTGAGGCGCAAATGGAGTTAGATGGCGTAGCGCTCTACGTGGTATGGGATCACTTGGACAAGCTGCCACGAATTAAGAAGCCCAAAGCGAGCGAGAACTTTGTGAAGCTACAATCGGACAAGGATGAGTATCTGGAAAGCTCAAGGGCAATCGCGCTCGTTAGCTTGTGGCTGGATACCAATAAATCCAAATGGAAATCCGATCATGCAGAGTTGTTGGCGGCCTTGCAGGGAGGCTCGTTTCCAGACTCAGCAACGAAATATGTAAAAGAAGCCCAACAAGCCAGTAAAGCTTCGCAGAAAAAGTAGAATGAGGATTGATTCATCATTCCGGGTAAGAGGGCTGCCTTTCCCTTTGTAATTTTGATTCATAAAATATGACCAAACGCGAAATGACTTGCTACAGCGGATATTTGAGAGATCCCGATGGCCATCTTTGGGAGGTGGCGCATAACCCATTGTTCTGGGTTGGTCCGACTGATGATGCGCACGATTGATTTGGCATCGTTTGATCGTGGCGGCGGATTGCA
>JAZKIL010000004.1:0-7411 GCA_040384845.1 Verrucomicrobiota bacterium
TATTTCCCGGATCAAGGGTTCTTTGTCATACTGTTCGGCAAGCCGGTTTAGGAATTCCCTCCATGCCTGACGATACTCGGTATCCCAGAACCGACCGACGAGGATTGGCTGATCCTTATGGTAAACGGTAATGGGCTCGCCACCGAGTCGTTTTGCCCAGGCCGGCGCATTGTTTCCTTGCCAAATTCTCAACCGCACTCCCAACGGAGAATTCGGGTATTTCTGATTGTAATTACGGATGTCAGCTAAAATTTTGTCGAGGACGCTAACGTCAAGTTCGCCCGGCTTCGGCTCCATTTGGCTCCATGCGATGTTGACAACCATTCCACTGAACACCTCAGGGAACTGGCTCAGCAGTGTGAAATCCTCAGTAGGGTTTCCTTGGCCGTCAGCATCCTTGTGGAAAGTGATGTTGCCCATGGCGATCAGCCCGAGAATCGGTTCCTTAAGGGGCTTCTGATTCGTTGGCTCTGCGGCCGCTTTAAAAGTCGATACTAAAAAAAGAAGTCCGAGTAGTCGAAGGAAGGGGAGATTCATTTGTAATTGAGTTAAGATATAACAAACAGGAGAGCAATAGAGATTAATTACATCAGCCGGTATGTAGTTACTTTGCGGAATGCATCTTCGCCACCTAATCCTGCTCGTGTCCTATAAAATGGGGATACGAAGATTGTTGATCGAGGGGGAGTGCACACGAATATAAAACGATATGAATGAAATTCCATTCCTATCCCCCAAAACCCAAATCAAAAAATATGAAGAAAGCAATTCAGATTGCCATCGTGACACTCGCATACACTTTTCATGCCAGCGCGGCGACCAAGGTACTTGTGATTGGCGGATCCGAACCGTATCAGTTAACGTCTGAGGCCGCTTTCCCCGTTTCGGGGGTGCGGACTCATCTTCAGGAAATACTTGCCGGTGACACGCTGGTTTCGAAGCCAGTCACGGTGCAAAGCCAAGACACCTATCAAAGCCACGCCTCCACAGGATATTCCTCTCGAACGCTGATGAGCTGGTTCTACTGGCCTTCCAGCCAACCCGCTAATCTAACACTACTGGCTAACAACTGGAATTATGTGGTGATGGTGGACGACCCGTTTGTCGCCTCGACTTTTCCTGAATACCACTTGGAAGGAGTGATGAGGATCAGTCAGGAGGCACGCAAAGCCGGAGCGGAACCGATCTCGGTGATGACCTGGTCCAGCGGCAGCAAGCCCCTGAGCGCTTTCGCGGAAATGGCTTATCGAGTCGGTGACGGCACCAACGTGCCCGTGGCTCCCGCGGGTTATGCATGGAACAACGTGCCTGCCAACTTGAAGGATAGCGGAACGCGGCCGACGGTTCGCGGCGCCTATGTGACTGCGGCGACTGTTTACAGCCGCATGTTCAATCGCAGCGCCAAATCTTCTACCTATATTCCCGCAGGTCTCAGCCAAGCCAACCGTGATACTCTGGCCGATGCTGCGTTCAATGCTGTGGTGAACGAGACAAATAAAACTCAATATACCGGAACGCTGCGCAGGCCTACCCATTTCGCCTCACCGCTTCTCAAGGACCGCGCCGTGCGGTTTGCCAAGTGGAATTCAAGCACGGAGACCCGGATCTGCGGCGAATTGAGCGATAGCTTAAACGCCATGCGCATGAAATTTTCCCAACCCTACACGAAGGCGGAATATCATGAATATCCGGTGATGCCGGAAGCCGTGGATTTTTGCGTCACTCGTTGGTATTCCGCCGCAAATCCCTCTAATTGGGCGAACGTGGCAGCCTTTGATTTTCACGAAAACAACGGGCAGGAAAATATGGTGTACGGCATAGAACGGGTGATGTATAATAATTCCGCCCAGACTACCGGCGCGTCCGATGTGAGCGAGTATTACATGAACCGCGGGGTGTTGTTCTCCCCCGTGCGGGTGATGTGGGCGCGTCTCCGTGAGGCGAAGCCCTCGATTGTGTTTTCAAGCGACGGCAACCACATGACCCGTACCGTTCACTCTGGGATTGGAGCCATGATGATGACCTTGCTGACTGGGCGCTGCCCCATCGGCGATGAGCCGGAGGATGTCGATACGTCCGCATGGGACGGATGGTTGGCCCGTAAAATCGGCTATGAGGTGGCAACCCAGCACGCCACCCTCAAGGCGCGAGTGCCGGGGTTTCGCGTCCTGCCCAGTGACGCCTCAGCAACGTTCTTGAGTGATTCCGAGACCGAAACCATGAGTGTTCAGTTTCGTTACCCGCCAACTGCCAATGTGACGGTTACCCTGAGCAGCGACAAGCCGGCTGGCGCCGTGGTCTTTAGTGGCTCCACCCTGAACTCAAATACCCTGACTTTTACGCCTGCCAATTATCTAACAAAGCAGACGGTCTCGGTCAGAATGGCCGACGGCTCCCGAGTGTCTGGTGATGTAAAGATCCGGTTCGTGACCCAATCCACGGACAATGTTTTCAACAACCTCTCCGACGAATGGACTTACAAAACCGTCCCGAGCTATACTTGGGATGGTGGCGGAGCGAATACTAACTGGGGCACGGCCGGAAACTGGGATTTCGATGCCGCTGTAGTCTCAGGTTTGGCGGGACCCTTCACCTTCGCCGGGAGCACCCAGCTTACCAACAACAACAATGTGTCCGGGCTCATTGCAAGCCGCCTCACGTTCAGCGAAGGATCCGGGGCTTTCGTGATCGGTGGCACCGGGATCACGTTGGATGGAAACATCGTCAACAGCTCCGGCAACCTTCAGACGATCAATCTCAACATGAACCTTTCAAGCGCCCCGAACATCAGCGGTGGGGATGTCACTTTGGGCGGGGTGTTGAGCGGGCCTTTCGGCATCACGAAGGACAATTCTACCGAAATTCTTACCCTTTCGGGGGCAAATAGTTTTACAGGCTCGGTGCTCATCATCAACGGCCAGCTCGTTGCCAACACCATCGCGAATGCGGGAGTGGCGAGTTCTTTGGGCGCTTCCACCGGTGCGGAATCAGTGATCCGCTTCTCCGCAAGCAAACTTATCTACAATGGCGACACCGACGCCAGTACCGACCGGCAGTCCCAGATCGGGAACGCGGATGCCGACCAGAGTGGAGGTGCCACGATCAGCAATATCGGCGCCGGGACCTTGAGATTCACCAACAGCAATTTCAATTTACCCGTGGCTAGCAACCCCAATCGCAACCTAACGCTGACAGGAAGTAATACGGGGAATAACGAGATCCAGGGAATCATCTCCAACAATAGCACGGCCGAGACAACCGTTTCGCTGATCAAAGACGGCGTCGGTACCTGGAGGCTCTCGGGTGCAAATGCCTACACCGGTCTAACGACCATTAAGGGGGGCAGGCTAGTTCTTAGCGGCAGCCTTGCCAGCAATATCACCGTCAGCGCGGGCACGCTTGCCCCGGAAGCCACGCCCGAAACCACCGGCAGCCTCACCGTTGCCAACGGAGGCCGTTTGGAAGTGCGCTTGAACGGTTCGACAGTGGGTATTGGTTACGACCAACTCACTGTCGAAAGCTCTGTCTCCCTCGCCGGTAACCTCGACCTTGTTCCCGGCCCGGGCCTAGTGCCCGGCACATCGTTTACCATTATCAACAAAACCAGCGCCGCTGCGATCACGGGTGCTTTTGCAGGTAAGCCAGAAAGCGGTATTTTCTCATCTGGCGGGTATACTTGGGTCATCAGTTACAATGGGGGAGATGGCAACGACGTGGTGGTGACAATTCCCACAGAGCAGCAGGAGTGGCGAGTGATTCATTTTGGCACAATGGCCAACACGGGCAACGCTGCTGACACCTACGACTTGGATGGTGACGGGGAGAGCAATCTGATGGAGTTCGCCACCGCTCAAAATCCGCATTCTTCAAGCAAGGCAGTGATGACTTCGGGGGTTAGTGGATCGGTCTTCCAGTTTACGTATACCCGCAGCGTGGCGGCGGTAGCCGATGGAGTGGTATTCACCGTAGAGGGGAGTGAAACCCTGCTCGCGGGGAGTTGGACCACTTCCGGGATCAGTACCCCAACGGTGCTCAGCAACAACGGCACCACGCAGCAGGTTCGAGTGACGGTGCCTATCGACAACGCAGTCAAACGTTTCGTGCGGCTAAAAATAAGGCGTCCATAAGCAACCCAGAGTGACATCATGCAAGCTTTTCCCAAACTCCAGTTTTCCTCAAGACAACGCTCCCCCCATCGCGTCTGTCTTGGCATCCTCTTCGCTGGGCTACTGCCGTGCCAAGCGTGGCAGTCATCCCTCTATCCCACGAATTGGATGCCCCCGGAAACTGCGTCATTCACCACCGACAAGCTGATCCAGGATTTTTCCTACGCCGGTTACCGTCGTGGCGAGAATCCCATTCCCGCAGTGGTGGGTCCTGTTTTCAACGCGGTCTCCCAGCATGGAGCCGATCCCTCGGGCCGTAATGACAGCACCGCCGCGATTCAAGCGGCGATCAATGCAGCTGCCTCAGCAGGCGGCGGGGTGGTTTTTCTGCCGGCGGGGACCTACCGCGTCGTACCCAAGGCAGGTGATAATTTCGCACTGTGGATCAAAAATGCCAACATCGTCCTGCGCGGTGCGGGCGTCGGACAGACTTTTCTTTTGAACACCTCGTATGGAATGCGGGGCAAGAACGTAATACGTGTCGCCCCGCCCTCTACCTGGTTGGGTTCAGTCGTCAACATCACCGCCAACCTCGATCGTCCTACCCGGCGCATACCGGTAGCGAATGCATCCGCTTTTAAAGCGGGGGACCAAGTCCGGATCGAATGGAACTTCACTCAAGGCTGGATCGACGAGCACAGCCAGGGCTTATGGTGGAGTGCGCCCGCTACGATCCCAGCTCCTGCGCATTACCTCCGGGAGGTCGTGGCGGTAAATACAACCCAAAACTGGATCGAGGTGGACGTGCCCACCCGCTACACCATGAAAACGCGTGACAGCGCAAATGTAAGAACCATCGGCGGCCGGCTTTCAGGAGTCGGCATCGAGAACCTTTCGATCGGCAATGTGCAACATCCCGGCAGCGGATGGGGAGAGGAGGATTACAACATTTCCGGAACAGCCGCTTACGATGCCCACGCAAGCTGGCTTATCTTACTTCAGGACACCTCCGATTCGTGGATCAGGCAGGTGGAAAGCTTCCAAGCTGCCGGCAACACTTCCACCTGCCACATGCTTTCTAACGGAATCTCCTTGGTGCGCAGTTCTCGCGTCACGGTGGCGAACACGGTCATGCGGCGCTCGCAATACGGCGGCGGTGGCGGCAACGGTTACATGTTCCGGATACAAAGCAGCAACGAAAACCTCATTCAGGACTGCATTGCGGATTTTTCCAGACATGGCTTGGTCATTTCTCACGCTGGTACTTCAGGAAACGTCTTCTTGCGCTGTGAGGACCGGGAAACCCAACGCTCCACTGGCTCCAGCGGGAGTTATACTACAATCGGATCCGGCTGCGATCACCATATGCACTTCAGCCACTCGAATCTTTTTGACAAGTGTCATGCTCACAACAGTTTTTATACCGCTGAACATCGCCGCGAGTTCGGAGGAGCCCCCGGCCACGCGCTCACCTCCGCACATGGCGTATATTGGAACATCAGCGGTAGCGGTGAGCGAGGCGGAGCCGTTGCCCGCAGCGAACAGGGCCGTTACGGCTACGTCATAGGCACCAGTGGTAGCCGAAATGGCGCTACGAACAACACCGCCGGCAACACCGCTCCTGCCGACCACCTCGAAAGAATCGGGGAGGGTGCTACCCTGGAGCCTCAATCGCTCTACCTGGACCAGCTTTCCAAACGCGAACAGGGTATTCTCCTTTTCATGGATGAGGACGCCACCGTTCCGCCAAGCTCGGCGTACCCCCTCAATGCCACCACTCACATTTATGGCAGCGGTCCAGTTAGTTACACTTGGTCGCAGCGCAGCGGGCCGGTGGCGGTCTTTGCCGACGCCACCTCTCTGCAAACCACGGTCGCGCTGCTACATAACGGCACCTATGTGTTTGAATTGACCGCCGAAAATAGCAGCAAAAGCGCCACCGGACAGATAACAATTACGGTGCTCGATCCCGCTTTGACGACGGCACCGCTCGCCTCGGCGGATACCATCTTGGGCCGCAGGCAGCAAAACGCCAATCCCCTAGGTTATTACGTCAATGACAATGGCAATACGATCGGCGTCATCGGTTCGGATGTGAGCAAGACCCGTCGAGACCTCAACGTGGTATACCGCTATGAATTACCCACTCTACCTATCGGGGAAATTCCCACGGCATTTTCCTTCAGTTTTCAAATCACCTCGCTGCGGGATCACAGTAACAACGATTACCAGTTGAATGTCTATCTGCTTGATTCTAACGAACCAACCGTCACGGGAACCGATCTTTTCCATCATGGATCGAACGATCCGGACCACGCCTTTGTCGGCAGTCATTTCATACCTTCTGGAGCTAACACCGATACCATCACCTTGGGTGCACCGGTCAATGTAACCTTCACTATCGATTCCGGCGCCGCGCTTGAGCTACTGCAGAGTTATTACACCGGCCATGTCCCGGATCAGGAGGTCGCGGCGTTCCGGTTCAATCTCAATCAGCTATTCCCACTTGGGGATCTCACGGGCTTCGCGCTCAATTGCTACATGCTCAACAATGCAGTTGCCCAGTCTGGATTCAAAATCCAATCCCTGCCCGGCACCTTCAACAACTGGATCGGAGGATTCGGTCTTGTCTCAAGCCAACAGGGGATGGCCGACGACCCCGACGGTGACAGCCTCTCCAATGCTATCGAGGCATGGTTCGGCACTCATCCCGGCGAGTTCTCCGGCAGCCTGCGTGGCATCGGCTCCAACGGCTCCACCACCACCTTCACTCATTCGATAAATCCTCGGGCACCCTCTAACATCACCGGATACTATCAATGGTCGCCGAACCTCACCGATTGGTATCACGGCAACGGCGCCGAAGGGCCGGCCGGGGGCACGACCGTTCGTTTCGACGCGGAAACCATCAATCAAAACGCCCACGTTACCGTCAGCCCCAGCAGACCCATGAACCGGATGTTCTTTCGGGTCGGCGTGATTACGAAATGAGCGGCCCGAGGTAGGAATTCAGTAACCTGAACGTCCGCAATCGCATTTAATAATCTCGTCCACCTTTGACGATGAAGTCGCGGCCTTCGGCTTCGCACCAGAGACGATAAACGTTGATGACATTGGAGCGTGATCCGGTGACGGGGATTTTGAGGAAGCCTTGGCGTTGTGCGGCCTCGAAGAGTAGCCTTTCCTTTTGCGTGAGTCGGTGGCCGATGCGGCGGCTTCCGATCTTTGCTTTGGTAGGTTGGCCGCGGCTGAGTTTGTCTATATCGTCTTTATGGGGGCGTGGCATGGTTGAGATTTGATTAGCC
>JAZKIL010000004.1:7421-63403 GCA_040384845.1 Verrucomicrobiota bacterium
CATAATCCTGAAATCCGATTTCGCATCTTGAAAGTCACGAGGAACTCTAAGCTCCACCCGCTAGTTTACGAGCCATGCGTGGGAATAGTAGCCAATGAAATGGCAGCACCGCGTACCAATAGAATCTTCCTAACAGGCCTTGTGGTCTGAAGGTGGCGGTTTGCCGCAGCGATTGGCTACCATCGGGCTGTTCTTCTATGGCGAACTCAAGCCAGGCTTCGCCGGGAAGTTTCATTTCGGCGTAGAGCATGAGTCGGCCTCTGGGGCGGTCTGCTAGGAGGACTCGCCAGAAATCCAGCGAATCGCCAGCGTGCAATTCTTCGGGGTGTCGACGCCCGCGCCGGATGCCGATGCCGCCAGCGAGTTTGTCGGCGAAGCCACGCAGTCCCCATGCCCAGTTCATGGAAGGCCAGCCGGCGTTGCCACCAATGGACCAGATGCGTGAAATGACGTGCTCACGCGGAGCGGTGAGCGGCACGATCTGGGAATCTGTTAGAACCCCGTGTTCGGGGACTTTGATGGCATCGAACAAACGCGGTGAAAGTGTTCCAGCGGCCAGCGAACCGATCCAACTGGATGGCACGTGATTTTGAGCGATTCGCGCCAGGGCTCGGGTGACGGCCTCTCGGTAACTCAGTAAATCGAGCGGAATGATCTCACGGATTTTGAGGTTGTGACAGACGGTTTCATGGGTGAGCGAGTCCACTAAACTTCGCGCAAGGGGGAAGGAGGTGGATGTTAGAAGGCACAACCAACCCGAGGATAGCCGTGGACTGAGCAGGCGGGTTGGCAGAAACAGACGACGCAAGCCGCGCACTTTGCAGTAGCCTTTGATGAGATCGAGATAACTCATGACCTCAGGTCCACCGATGTCGTAGGAAACGTTTGCTGTTTCCGGATGGTTTAAGATTCCTGTTAGATAATCCAGCACATTGCGGATGGCGATGGGTTGGCAATGCGTGTGCACCCAGCGCGGGGTGACGAGGATGGGCAATTTCTCCGCGAGATCGCGAATGATTTCAAACGATGCCGAACCGGAGCCGACGATGATGGATGCGCGTAGGGCGGTGAGTGGTACTCCGGACTCACGTAAGATTTCCTCTACTCTGCGGCGTGATGATAAATGCTCGGAAAGCGGACCTTTGTCAGCGGCGATACCGCCGAGATAAATGATGCGTTTCCATTCACACGCCTTGGCGGCGTTTGAGAAGTTTGCGGCGCATTGTTTTTCCCTGCGGGCGAAGTCGCCGCCGGAACCCATCGAGTGGATGAGGTAGTAAGCGGCATCCAACGAGCGGGGGAGGGATTGCAGACTTGCAGCATCGAGGAAGTCGGCCTCCATGAGGTGCAAGCGGGTTTCGTTTTCGCCGAAATGGTGTGAAGGGAAACGGCGTTTGTCCCGAATGACGGCGGTGATTTCGTACCCGGCATCGAGCAAGGCTTGGATCAATCTCAACCCGATATAGCCATTGGCTCCGCTAACAAGAACATGCACGGCGTCAGGCTAGCGCATTACGGCGGGTTGTCATGGCGAAATCTGTTGGGGAAAGGAACCGCGATTTCTAATCGCGACTTTGTCAGCGAAATATCGGGGGTCGTCGTGGCGGTTGCAGTCGCGATTGGAAATCGCGGTTCCTTTCGAGTGGCCGAATGCTTCGCGATTCACAGTGCAAAGCTTTAATTAGAAAATCAGCTATTAAAGAAAAGTGCCATTTTCTTTAATAAGGAAATGATTATTATGAAGGTTTTGAGAAAAGGAACTCAACGTGGCGGTTGCAGTCGCGATCGGAGATCGCGGGTCCTTTCGGGAGATGTCATTTCCAGCGCGTCTAGGGTGGCAGACCTTTTGGGGTGATCTGGCCGTTAGATATGGACGCGTAGGGATACGCGTCCCTGCCTATTGGCTCATTTCTAGCGCCTTAACTGGGATGGCGTTTTGATAGAGGGCGGGGATGAGATCGAGTTCGCAGGGGATGCGGGCGAGGGGGGTTTGGTGACGGATGGCGGCCTCTTTCCAGAGATTGAAATGATTGGTGTAGGCGTCGCGGTAGCGGCGGAGGGTGGCGGGCTCGATGCGGTGGGGGTGGCGGGTGTTTAGCTCGGCATCGATGAAATCATAGTTTCCAGACCATTCGGGATCTGCTTCTGATTTGGTGAAGGGGCAGAAGACGATGGGAGTGCCTTGTTTTTGCGAGAGGGTTCGGAAGAAAGGTGTGGGATCGGCTTGGAAAAGGAGATCTGAGATGAAAACGCGGAGTGCGTGGGTGCGGAGGGGAATGCGTTGGAGATCGGGCGGAAGGGTGGGGTTGGCGGGGGCGAGGGCTTCGATGCTTTTGATCCAGCGATCGGTATGGATGATCATGGGATCGATGATGGTTTGAGCATCGCCAAAGATGGCGTAGATGCGGACGGAGGCACCTTCTTTCAGCGAAGACTCTGTTAGAAATGTAAGTAGTTCGGTGCTGCGTTTTTTCTTTTCAGGATCAAAAAACATCGAGGGCGAGGCATCGAACACGATATCGACAACGGGTCGGATTTCCTCGCGGAAGAGTTTCATGGTGACCTGTCCGGTGCGGGCGTAGGCTTGCCAGTTGATGTGGCGTGGATCGTCGCCGGGAGAGTAGGAGCGGTGATCTTGGAAGTCCATGGACGCGCCGGTTCCAGAGCCGGCGAATTCGCCGGCTGCGCCGCGCCAAACTTTGTTTCTGAAGGGGAGACGGAGCATTTTTTAAACTTTAAGTTTTAAACTTTAAATCTCAAAGAAGAAGCATCTGCGGTGCAGTTCTTGGTTCCTAGTTTTTGGAAGCTATACCAAGAACTAAGAACGAATTAGATTACTTCGGTAAAATCGAGACTTTGTGGAGGTTGGAAGCGGGAAAATATTTTTTTGCCAGGGCGTTGATCTCGGTGAGTTTGATGGAGCGGTAGTCTTCATCTCGTTCACGGGCGAGATCGAGACGGGCGGGGTCGCTTTGGGATTGTGAAAGTACGGTGCTGAGCCAGTAGGAGTTGTCGCGGTTGGATTTTTCCAAGCTGGAGAGGATGGGAGTGAGAGAGCGGTCGAGCTCGTCCTGGGCGGCACCTTTTTCAGCGAGTTCGCTGGCGATGGTGTTCATGGTGTTGAGCAGCAATGGAATGTCCTCGGGTTTGCCACTGGCTTGACCTATGAGGTATCCGAATCCCTCAAGTGCATCGGAACCTGTGGCACCTGCGTTGGGCGAGTAGGAGGCTCCGAGTTTTTCGCGGATCTCTTCGCGAAGGCGATCGCCGAAGATGTCAGAGAGGACATTCAGGCGACGGGCTTCGTTGGTGTTTTTGCGTAAGCCATCGGTTTTCCAAATTCCGGTGGCGAGGGCTTGGGGGATTTTCGATTCGTAGGTGAAGGTTTTTTCCTGAGGGGGGTTGGGAAATTTGACAGAGCGTTTGTGAACGGTTTGGGTGGAGGGTTTGAGATCGCGGGGTGGCAGTGTGCCGAAGGTTTTGAGCAGATCCTGGGTGATGGCTTCCGGATCAAAATCGCCGACGATGGAGATTTCGATGTAGCCTTCATGAAGTTCCGGCGAGAGCCAATTCACGACATCCTCGATGGTGTAGTTAGAAAGTTTGGTTTGGGTGGGAATGGAGTAGCGGGAGTCCGAGCCATAGAGCCATGTTTCCATTTCCTGGGATGGTCCGGCGGGTGTGTGTTTGAGGTTTTGGAAAATGACGGGGATGTTTTTCTGGAACTGCCAGAGACCTTCTGGGCGGTAGCCGGGATCGGTGATGGAGGCGACCATGAACTGGAGCTGGAGAAGTTGGTCGTCAGGTGTGGTGGAGCCGGAAAGGATGAAGGCGTCTTCCGCGATGCTGAGTGAGGATGACACGTTGCGGCCAGCGAGGATTTCCGCGAGCTCGTCGTTAGAATGTTTGGCGAGTCCACCTCCACCGAACACGGCGGTGGCGACGGCATTGAGCAGAGGTTTGTCAGCAGGTTGGGAAAGCTGGCCGGTGCCGATACGGGCAAGGATGCGGATGCGGTTTTGTTCGAAATCCGTAGGTTTGAGGTTTACACGAATGTTGTTAGAAAGAGTGATTTGCGTGATCCCGAGGTCATCGACGGTGGTGGTTTTTTCAATTTCACCGGCGGTGCCGAAGTTGGTGTAGGCGAAGGGTGTGATGGCTCTGGCGGAGGGAGGTGCGACTTCGGTTCCGGCGGATTTCTGATAGAGCGAAGCGAGCTCCTTTTCGGTTTCCGGTGTGGCGGATTTGGTGGTGAGGAGAAGATGATGACCTGGAGCTTTCCAGAATTTCACGAAGGCTTGGTGGACGCTTTCAGGGGTGATTTGATTGAGCGCTTCGGTTGCGATTTCCAAGCTGATCTCAGGTGTGGTGAAAACGGTTTGATCGCCGATGGTCGAGATGATGGACTTGGCAAGTGACTCCGATTCACGGGTGTCTTTGCGTTTCACGGCTTCTTGATAGGCGTTCAGCAAGTTTGCTTTGGCCTCGTTGAGTTCGGCTTCGGTGAATCCGTGGGTAAGTGCGCGGCGGAATTCCTGTTCGAGGACGGATGTGGCTTCCTGCCAGCGGTCGTCTGCGGCGGTGACGGAGATGGAACCGAGTTCGAGATGATTGAAGAGATCGAATTTTCCGGCCTCACCCGCGGTGATGGGAGAGTTTTCGACTTTTGAAAGACGTTCGAAGCGACGGCCGATAATGGCTCCGGCGATATCCAACGGATATTTCGCGGCACGTGATTGCTTGCTGTCCGGGATGAATTCGAACGGACGCACGAGAAGGAGGGAGACGTCGGTGGAGTCGAGTTCGGGATCGCTGAATACATGTGTGACGAGGCCATCGGGAATGGTGACTTTTCCGATATCGGGTGTTTCGCCTTTTGATTCCGTACTTTTCATCGAGCCGAACGTGGACTTGATGCGTTCTTCGATTTCGCCGGGGTCGACATCGCCGACGATGACGAAGGTCATGTTGCTCGGGACGTAGTAGCGCTGATAGAAATCGGCGAAGCGCTCGCGTTTGGCATTTTTGATGATTTCTTCTTCACCGATAGGGAAGCGTTTTGGAATGAGGGATTCCGGAAGAAGGGACTCGAATTGTTTTTTCTGGATGCGGTAGCCAACGGTGTCGCGAGCACCTTTTTCGGAGAGGATGACGCCGCGTTCTTCATCGATTTCTTTTTCGGAAAGGAGGGCACCATCTGCGAAGTCACGCATGATTTTGAAGGTGAGATCCAAGTTGTCGGATTTGAGATCGGGGAGATCCAACTCATAAACCGTTTCATTAAACGAGGTGTAGGCGTTGGCGCCGGCGCCGAAAGCGATACCGCGCGATTGCATTTCACGGATGAGTTGATTGGCGTTCTCGAAGTTTTTGGTGCCGTTGAAGACCATGTGTTCGAGGAAATGGGCGACGCCTTGTTGGTCGTTCTGTTCCATGAGAGAACCGGCGGCGACGTGGAGGCGCATCGAGAGGCGTTGGGGAGGCTCGCTGTTAGGAAGGATGATGTAGCGCATGCCGTTATCCATTGTTCCAAAGACGGCTTTGGGATCGGCTGGGATGTCAGATTTTTCCGCAGGCCAAGTCACAGGTGCGACGGCGACGGGTGGTTTTGGGTCTTTCGAGGCGGGTTTATCCCTGAGAGAGAGGAAGGTGGCGAGGCCGGCAATGAAGATGACGAGGATGAGAGGTGTAGCGTTGCGCATGGGGGGAGAATCGCTGGATGAGTGAAAAACTCAAATAGCAATTTTTGGGAAATGTGAGAGGTAAACGTCGAAGGTCTGAAAGTCTTAAAGTCGGAATCTGAATTGCTGGGGCGATTGAAGAATGAGTTTGAACCTTTAGACTCGTTGCTTTCTCAGTCGAGTTAGGGTTAATTGAAAACATGGATTTGCAAATTTCAACGCCCGCCTTGTTATTTCCGGCGATTAGTTTGTTGTTTTTATCATACACGAACCGGTTTTTGCATCTCTCTGCGTTGATTCGGAATCTGCATAGGGATTGGTTGGAGAAGAAGGATGGGTTGTTGATGCTGCAAATTCAGAATTTAAGAAAGCGGTTGATTTTGATTCGTGCGATGCAGTTGTTGGGTGCCTTGAGCCTTCTGTTATGTGTGATTTCAATGGTGAGCGTAATTGGTAACGGAAGCTTGTTGGCGATGACGACGTTTGCGATTGCTCTGGGTTTGATGGGGTTATCCCTGGCTTGCTTAGTCTGGGAAGTGTGGATTTCAGGCGGGGCGCTGAGGATTTTGCTGTCAGCCATGGAGGATGGTGAAATGAAAGGTTGAAAACTTCCAGAGCGAGGGAATATTGTTTTATTATGGATAATCGAACATCTTTCAGCTTCGCATCAATTGTTGCGATCATTGCTGCTATTCTGAGTTTTAACGTTGGAGTATTTTTAGGACTGATATTTGCAGCTATTGCTTTTATTTTCGGACTGCTAGGGATTTTATCTGCTTTGAGGCCGAATGTCAGGGGCGGGGGTTTGAGCACCATAGCCGTAATCTTGAGTTTTATTGGGGTTATAGCTGCGGTGATCAAAGCAATCATGTGGATCTTTTAGTGTCACGGCGGACAAAGAATTGTTGGATTCCTAGCTGGAGATTTTCTAACTCGTGTGTCATTTAATGACGATGAGTTTGGAAATGAATGATTACGAGAAGCTGGGTCAGTTCTATTTAGGAAAAGAATATGATCTGGAAAGCAGCCAGGTCGGCGACGACATGTTGCTGTATGACTCGAAAGATCTGGTGACTCACGGGGTGGTTTTGGGAATGACGGGGTCCGGCAAAACGGGTTTATGCATGGCTCTATTGGAAGAAGCGGCGATGGATCATATCCCAGCGATCGTGATTGATCCGAAAGGGGATATTGCAAATTTGATGCTGACGTTTCCGGAGCTCGATGCAGCGAGTTTTAAACCATGGGTGAATGCGGATGATGCTGCGAAGAAGGGTTTATCCGTGGATGAGCATTCGGAAAAAACCGCCGCGATGTGGAAAAAGGGACTGGCAGATTGGGGACAGGATCCATCACGAATCACGCGGTTTCGCGAACAGGTGGATGTCAATATTTTCACACCGGGCAGCAGTGCGGGAATTCCGGTCTCGATTTTAGGTTCGCTGTCTGTTCCGCCGGTGGAGGTGTTAGAGGATAGGGAGTTATTTGGTGATCATGTCACTGCTACGGTGGAAAGTTTGCTGTCACTGATCGGTGAGGATGTTTCCGGGGTGCAAAGCCAGGAGGCGGTTTTGCTGGGAATGATTTTTCAAACCGAGTGGATCGCGGGGCGGGGAGTGACTCTGGAAAGTTTGATCACGCAGATCCAGAGACCGAGTTTCAGTAAGGTCGGGGTGATGGATGTAGAAAGTTTTTATCCTGAGAAATCCCGGCAGGCATTGGCGCTGAAGTTCAATCATCTATTGGCATCGCCGGGGTTTTCCACCTGGCTTGAAGGACCTCCGCTCGATATTGCCAAAATGCTGCATCGGGAAGATGGCAAGCCACGCATATCGATTTTTTCGATCGCGCATTTAAGCGATTCGGAGCGGATGTTTTTCGTGAGTTTGTTGCTCAATCAAATGTTAGGCTGGATGCGGACTCAACGTGGGACGACTTCGCTGCGAGCGCTGCTCTATATGGATGAGATTTACGGGTTCTTGCCACCAACGGCCAATCCTCCATCCAAGCGCCCGATGATGACTATGCTCAAACAGGCGCGTGCGTTTGGTTTGGGTTGTTTGTTGGCGACGCAGAATCCGGTCGATTTGGATTATAAGGCTCTTTCCAACATCGGCACATGGTTTTTAGGAAGACTACAAACCGAGCGCGACAAGCTGCGGGTCTTGGATGGATTGGAAGGCGCGGCGGGATCGCAGAACGCGAAGTTTGATCGCAAGGAAATGGAGAAGTTGCTTTCGGGCTTGGGAAATCGGATTTTCCTGATGAACAATGTGCATGAGGATCAGCCGGTGTTGTTCCATGTCCGTTGGGTGATGAGTTATCTAACAGGTCCGCTGACCCGCGGTCAGATCAAGACTTTGATGGATGGGAAACGTGGAGTGTTTTTTACGGCGAAACCGCAGGTGACGGCGGAGGTAAACCCGATGTTGCGTGCGAACCAGCCTGTGGAAGCTGTGGGGCGTCCCGTGGTGGGATCGGGAGTCACGGAGCTTTTCGCTCAGCCAGACCGAGATTGTTATTTGCCCTATCTCTTGCGTGAAGCGACGGTGCATTTTTGTTTGACCAAGGCGGGGGTTGAGGGGTCGAAGAAGGTTGTGAAGTTGAATCCGTTGTTAGAAAGCGGTATCGATTGGGAGAATACGACGACGGTGGATGAAAAGAGCTTGAGTTCGCTACCGGAAGATGGGGTGTCGTTTGGGAGTTTGCCGGGCTACGCGATGAACGCGGCGAATTACAAACCGGTTGAGAAGCAATTTGAGGATGAACTTTATCGGAATGAACGTGAGGATATCTGGTTTTGCCCGGCGCTAAAAGTATGGGGCGAGATAGGCGAAACAGAGGCTGATTTTCGAATTCGGATTTCTCAGCAAGCGCGCGAAATGCGGGATCAGGCGATGGAGAAACTCAAGGATGCACTGGGTAAAAAAATCGATATGATTGAGGGCCGGGTAAGAACGGCACAAGCCCAATTAGCGCGCGAGAAAGCCGAGTCGACCTCCGCAAAACTCAATGCCGGGGTTTCCGTTTTTGGTGGGATTCTGAAAGCGGTGTTCGGGCGCAAAGTAGGACTCGGAGGAACGACTTCAGGTTCGATCACGAAAACCACCAGCGCTTACAAGCAGCATCGCGATGTCGGGAATGCAGAAGACAAAATCGAAGGACTCCAGCAAGACATCGAAGCCATCACGAAGGAAATGGACGAAGGCTTGGCGGAGATTGAGCGGAATTACGATGCCTCCACGATCGGTCTGGAAAAAGAAACGCTGAAACCAAGAAGAACCGATGTGATGGTCGAGCGGGTTGGGTTGGTTTGGAGGTGAAAATGTGGAGAGGGAGTGTCGCACTCCCTGAGGATGAAGGGTGTCTCACCCTTTTTTCAGGGCATCGAACGGTGTGACACCGTTCGGCCTCATGCCGTGAGGACACGGCAGCTCCATTTTTTAAAATACGGGCTTGCGGAGAGGCTGGGGGCTCTGTTGACTTTCGCATGGCAGAGATTTCTTTGGGATTGTCGTTTGACGATGTGCTTTTGGTTCCGGCAATGAGCTCGGTTTTGCCAGGGGAAGCGGATTTAACGACCGAGGTAGCGCAAGGTATTTCTTTGAATTTACCAGTGGTTTCGGCGGCGATGGATACGGTTTCCGAGCATGATCTGGCAATTGCGCTGGCTCGCGAGGGAGGGATGGGAGTTATTCACCGGGCGTGTCCGATCGACGAGCAAGCGAGCATGGTTTCCAAAGTGAAGCGCTCCGAGAGTGCGGTGATCAACAAGCCTTTCACCGTAAAGAGAACCGACACAGTCGAGAAAGTGCTATCCATCATGGAGGCAAATGGATTTTCGGGTTTCCCGGTGGTTGATGAAAATGGCCGTTTGGAAGGCATGGTCACAGGTCGTGACGTTCGATATTTGGACCGGCCGGATGCGTTGGTGGGCGAAGTGATGACACCGAGGGACAAAGTGATCACGGGACCACCGAACACGAAAATCGAGGAAGCTCGTAGAATTCTTTATCAAAACCGCATCGAGAAACTTCCCTTGGTGGATGGCGATAACAAATTGGTCGGTCTGATTACGGGTTCCGACATTGAAAAACGCATCACGTTCACGAGCGCGGCCAAAGATTTAAACGGACAGCTTCGCTGCGGTGCGGCGGTGGGCGTGGGTCCGGATATGGAAGACCGGGCGATGGCCCTGATTGCGGCAGGTGCGGATGCGCTTTTCATCGATGCTGCGACGGGACACACGCGTCACGTGATGAATGTGATCGAGAAACTTCGTTCGTTGAGTGATCTGCCAGTGGTGGCCGGAAATGTTGTGACCGAGCAAGGCGCGCGCGATTTGGTTGCAGCGGGAGCGAGCGCGCTGAAAGTTGGCGTTGGTCCGGGATCGATTTGCACGACGCGGGTGATCGCGGGTGTGGGCATGCCACAGTTTACTGCGATCCAAAACGTGGCGGGTTACTGCCGCGAGCGCGGAGTCAAAGTGATCGCTGACGGCGGAATCCGTTACTCGGGCGACGTCGTGAAAGCGATCGCGGCGGGTGCGGATCTGGTGATGTTGGGATCGCTGCTTGCGGGCACGCGCGAGAGTCCGGGTCAGAGTGTTTTCTATCAGGGACGTCGTTTCAAAACCTATCGCGGTATGGGTTCATTGGGAGCGATGCGCAAAGGCGCGGGCGACCGTTATGCTCAGAACAGTTCTGGAAAGCTGGTTGCGGAAGGTGTTGAGGGTCGGGTTCCTTACAAAGGTCCACTCTCGGATGTGATTTTCCAACTTATGGGCGGATTGAAATCCGGCATGGGATATGTGGGTGCTTCGACCTTGGCGGAGCTAAGAGAGCGGGCGAATTTTGTCCGTATCACGCCGGGTGGTTTGAGAGAGAGCCATGTTCACGACATCGTGATGACTGAGGAGCCGACCAACTATCAACCGTTGGGTTAATTTTACGAAGAGAGATTTTAGAAATTCAAGATATGCACGATAAAGGACATGTAGCGGTGATTGATTTTGGCTCGCAGTATACGCAGCTGATTGTTAGACGGGTGAGGGAGTTGGGATTTTTCGCGATGCTTTACGCGTTGGAAGATTTTCCTAACATCGGTGAGCCAGGTGCCATCATTCTTTCCGGCGGACCACGCAGCACGAGCGAGCCGGATGCCCCGGATCTCGATTTTGAAGCGCTCAAAGCGTTCAATGTTCCAGTGCTTGGCGTATGTTACGGAATGCAGTTGTTGAATTTGAAATTCGGCGGAACGATCGAGGCTAGTGATCGTCGCGAGTATGGTCCGGCGGCACTGTTTCCGACCAGTCGCACGGGGATTTACGAGGGATTGTCGGAAAAATCCCAGGTTTGGATGAGTCATTCCGATACGGTAAAAGTCATTCCAGCGTGTGCGGAGATTCTTGCTACCAATCAACACAAGACGCCTGTTTCTTTGAAATGGGGTGAAAATTTCTATGGAATCCAGTTCCACCCGGAAGTGACTCATAGTCATGAAGGTTTGCGGATTTTGCATAACTTTTTGCTAACAGCTAAAGAATTGATGCCGTTCAAGATCGAGGATTTCAAACGCGAGATGATCGAGGGGATTCGCGAGAAATGCGGCACCAAGCAAGTGGTCTGCGGTGTTTCCGGTGGTGTTGACAGTACGGTGTTGGCGGTGTTGTTGAAAGAAGCCGGCGCAAATGTCCGCGCGATTTTTGTGGATCACGGACTCATGCGCAAAGACGAAGGCGAAGAAGTCCGTCGCAATTTCCAACGCATGGGAGTACCCATCGAAACCGTCGATTGCAGTGAGCGTTTCCTAACAGCTCTCGCAGGTGTGGATGATCCTGAGAAAAAACGCGTGATTATCGGAAATTTATTCATCGATGTGTTCTGGGATTCGGTGGGCGATGCCGAACTTCTCGCTCAAGGAACTTTGTATCCCGACGTGATTGAAAGCGCATCGAATGCGAAATCCAAAGCATCGAAAATCAAGACTCACCACAATCGGGTGGATCGTATTCTTGAACTGCAAGCGCAGGGCAAAGTGCTCGAGCCGCTGGCTGAATTGTTTAAAGACGAGGTTCGTGAACTGGGTCATTCATTGGGAATCGCGCCGGACATTTTGAATCGTCATCCGTTCCCCGGCCCGGGTCTTGCCGTGCGCTGCCCGGGTGAAGTGACGCAGGAGCGTCTCGATATCATTCGTGAGTGCGATGCGATCTTCATCGGCAAACTCAAAGAGCATGGTTGGTATGACAAAGTTTGGCAGTCGTATGCTTGCTTGGTGCCGGTGAAAACCGTCGGCGTCAAAGGCGATGAACGCAGCTATGAATGGGCGATTTCGCTCCGTGCCGTGGTTTCAGAAGATGCTATGACCGCCGATTGGGTGGAGCTTCCTTATGAAATCTTGCGCGAGACCAGCCACCGGATTTTGAACGAAGTCAAAGGCATCAACCGCGTGCTGTATGATGTTTCGACCAAGCCACCGGCGAGTATTGAGTGGGAGTGATTTGGTTGCCGGAGTGCGGGAGCTTGCTCCCGCCTTGAGGTAGGCGGAGCTTGCTCCGTGGTAGAGATTTAGCGCCGCGAGATTGTCTCGCACGGAGCAAGCTCCGCTATTTGGGCGGAGGCGAGCCTCCGCACTCCTGAACTTCACGATGTTGCGGGGTTGCAAAATGGTCTGGCGAAATTATGGTAACGGCCTATGAGCGAAGCGAAACCGAAAATCACCGCGTATTTAAAGACATTCTGTGGCTGGAGCGAGGGCGTGCGTGCGATTATGCGCAAGTATGACCTTCCGTTTGAGGAAAAGGATATCATCAAGAATCCGGCGTTTCGTTGGGAAATGGAGCAACGCAGTGGTCAGCCACTTTCACCATGTGTGGAGATCAACGGCGAGATGCTTGCGGATGTGAGCGGAGAAGAAGTTGAGAAATGGATGCTCGCGCAGGGTTTGGTTACGGACAACGAAGTCGCTCCGGATGCGCCGATCGATTCGGCCTGCACGGATGAGCAACATGCGGCGATGGCGGCTGGGAAACTTCCTGTTCCGGGAAAAATACGGTTTTTTGAGTAAAAGCTGAAATGCTGAAACACTAAAAAGCTGAAATTGATTTATGCATTGGTTGATTAAATCTGAGCCGGATGTTTTTTCGATTGAGCATCTTGAGAAGGTGAGGAAAGAGCCTTGGACGGGGGTGCGGAATTATCAGGCGCGTAACTACATGTGGCGCGAGATGCAGTTGGGGGAGTTGGCGATTTTCTATCACTCAAACGCCAAGCCACCGGGTGCGGCGGGGGTGGCAAAAGTGGCGTCTGAACCTTATCCGGATCCGACGCAGTTTGATCCGAAGAGTGAGTATTTCGATCCCAAAGCGACTGAAGATAAGCCGCGCTGGTGGTTGGTGGATTTCCAGTATGTTGCAACTTTCAAAAAACTGATTCCGTTAGAAGATCTGAAAGCAGATCCCGCACTTGCGGAGATGCTGGTTTGTCAGAAAGGGACCAGGTTATCGATCAATCCGGTGGAGAAGAAGCATTTCAACCGCGTGATGAAGATCGCTGGATTGAAACTTTAAACTTAAAAAAGAGAGACTCCGTAGCGTAATGAGAAGGCTCTCATTTATTTTGGAGTTTAAAATTTAAAGTTTCACCGTGCGCAACACGGGGATGTGTTCTGGGCCTAGCTCCAATCCTGTTAGGGCGCGGAGGTCTGCTTCGATGGCGTCCAGGACATCGAGCTCGGGGCGAAAATCTGCCGCGTGATAGGATGAACGGACGAGTGGACCGGAGGCGCAATGGCGGAAGCCTTTATCGATGGCGATTTGTTTGTATTCCGCAAATTGATCGGGATGGATGTATTCGACGACTGGCAGGTGTTTCGGTGTCGGGCGGAGGTATTGGCCTAGGGTTAGGACGGTGACATCGTGCTCTAACAGATCGTCCATGGCTTTGAGGATGTCATCGTGACGTTCGCCGAGCCCGAGCATAATGCCGGATTTGGTGGACACGTTGCCGTTGACCATTTGCTTGGCCTTTTTCAAAACGGTGAGGGAGCGCTGATATTTCGCACGTGAGCGGACGAGGGGAGTGAGTCGCTCAACGGTTTCAAGGTTGTGATTGAAGATGTGAGGACGGGCATCCATGACCATTTGCAGAGCCCAATCGCGGTCGTTGAAATCGGGGACGAGGACTTCGATGATGATGCCGGGATTGACTTCACGCACGGCGCGGATGGTTTCACGAAAATGCTCGGCACCGCCGTCTTTGAGATCGTCACGAGCTACCGCGGTGATGACGATGTGTTTGAGGTTCATGCGGCTGGTGGCCTCGGCGACTCGTGCGGGTTCGTCGGATTCAAGGGCGTCCGGCTTGGCGGTTTTCACGGCGCAGAAACCACAGGCGCGGGTGCACTTGTCACCAGCGATCATGAATGTGGCGGTACCTTGTCCCCAACATTCCCACCGGTTCGGGCATTGGGCTTCCTCACAGACGGTTACCAACTTGAGATCGGTGATGAGGGATTTGGTCGACCAGAAGGCAGGATTGTTTGGAAGACGGACTTTAATCCACGAGGGTTTTTGCTCTCGATGGAGTTTAGGATCCATTTTCATTTTCGGGCCGCAGGTGGACATGCGGGGGAGCTTAAATTTCAAAATGCAAACATCAACCCTCAAGGGTGGAAACTTTAAGTTTTAAACTTTAAACTTCAATGAAGAGGGTAATTAGAGAGGCAATGGAGTAGTGACCGTCTCTTCCTTGAGATTTAAAGTTTAGAGTTTCAAGTTTCTCAGCTATACAAGAGCTGGCTCATCGCGAGGTAGAGCGGGATGCCGATGACCAGGTTGAAGGGGAAGGTGATGCCTAGGGAGGTGGTGACGTAGGTTGCGGGGTCGGCATTGGGGAGGGAGGCGCGGACGGCAGCGGGGGCGGCGATGTAGGATGCGCTGGCGGCGAGGACTGCAAAGATGACTGCCCCACCTTGGCTTAGGCCGATGCTCCAAGCGATCAAGAGGCCGAGGATTGCTTGGGCGATGGGTGAAATCATCGCGAAGGCGATGAGGCTTTTGCGGATCCGATTGGCTTCTCTGATTTTTGTGCCGGCGATAAGTCCCATTTCGAGGAGGAACAACATCAGAACTCCATAGAATGGGGCCACTAGGAATGGGTTCAGGAGTGCGCGGCCATGGTCGCCAGCGGTTGCGCCGCAGACAATTCCGCAGATCAACAAGATGAAGGTTTTCCCGGTGATGACTTCATGGATGGATTTTTTCAGCGGGGTTTTCGCACGGACGCTGAAACGTTTCGCTAGCAGCATGGCGACAAAGATCGCTGGGATTTCCATGGCGGCCATGACAGCGGGCATGAAGTTTTCGTAGGTGATGTTTTGCTGATCAAGGAAGGCGAGGCAGGCCATAAAGGTCACTGCGGAAACCGATCCATAATGCGCTGCGAGAGCGGCTGAGTCCGATACGCGGAGGGCAAGGATTTTGTGGGTGAAAAGGAAGACTCCGATCGGAATCATGCTGCCGATGACGAGTGTCGCGCCCAGTGGGATGAATAACTCGGTGATGCTGGAGGAGGAGATAGCGGATCCACCTTTGTAGCCAATGGCAAGTAGAAGGTAGATGGTCAGGCCTTGGTAGATTTGTTCGGGGAATTTCAGGTCGCTTCTGACGTAAACCGCTACAATTCCAGCGGCGAAGGCAATAACGGGTGGCGAGATGAGGTTGGCGAGGAGTAGGGCGATGGATTCCATGTTTTGCTGTGCTGGCGGGAGGTATATTTTTCATTTAAGGATATACGCAAGGTAAAACACGAAAAATATGTCGCGAAACATGGGTTGGTAGTTAAGAATGCTTATTTGATGATAATTTTATCGTGATTTCCTTAGCTGGAGATTTTAGGTTTCGAGATATGAATGAATCTTCGAGTTGGACGTTTTTCACAAATCACGCCCACGTTATGGTCTGCTTGGCGCGGAATGGGGATAGACCCCTTCGTGAGGTGGCGGTGGATATCGGGATCACCGAGCGGGCGGTGCAACGGATCGTCGCGGATCTGGAAGAGGGGGGATATTTGAAACGCGAGCGTGAGGGACGGAGAAATCGGTATGCGCTCATTCTTGATACGCCGCTGCGGCATTCGTTGGAGGCGGATCATTCGATTGGGGATGTGTTGAGGGTGTTGGCGGCGGGGTAGATAGAATTTTGTCTCGCGCAAAGGCGCAAAGCCGCAAAGGAAGAGTTTTTAGACACGAAGTAAAATGCATCTATTTAAAACATGAACCCAAACTGGCTCGGTATCATCTCTGTGATTTTGGCGATTGGGGCTTTTCTGGTGGCTTATCGTTTTGCGGTTAAAAAGCCGCTCAAGATGCGAGTGTGGTTGGTTGTTGTCGCGGGGATTCTGGCGATCCCGGCAGCTAGTTTTGCAGTCTATTACGCGCACATTTTGCCTGAGACGAGTTGGTATTATCAGTTCCGGAGTATTGCAGGGACTGAATTGCTGATGGTGTTTGTTGGGGTGGCGGGTGGTTTTTTAGCTACGTTGTTGTCACGCTTACTTTTGGTATTGCCGCTGATTGGAGTGGTGGCCCTCTCGGTTGCCCCGATTCTTAAACCTTTGATCGGTCCTCTTTCACAAAATGAGTTGCAAGATAAATGGGATAATGAGGTTTGTTTGCAGAGCACAGGTTCGACCTGCGGTGCGGCATCGACTGCAACAATTTTGAAACTGTTAGGAGTTGAAGCGACCGAATCAGAAATTGCTGAGGAGGCTCATTCTTACTCGGGTGGCACGGAAGCGTGGTATCTGGCGAGAGCTGCGCGATCGCGTGGGTGCGATGTAGACTTTGATTTCAGTTCAGGATTTTCAGCAGAGGGGAGTCTTCCCGCAGTGGTGGGAGTGCGGCTGGGGAGTGTGGGGCATTTCATTCCTGTCCTTGGCCGAGAGGGTGAGCGTTTTGTTATTGGAGATCCGCTGCGGGGGCGGGAGGCTCTAACGTTAGAAGAGTTGGAGAAGCGCTATGATTTCACGGGGTTTCATATGCGAATCAAAAAATAAATCATTCATGAGACCTCTTTTACCACAGTCTAAATTCAACTTTTCCGTGCTGCTCAAGCTGGTTGCGATTTATGGGTTTATCACTTTGATTGTTTTGCTTTGTGTGGTGGTAGTGGCGTTCGCAGTGTCTGAATCTGATGAATTGAAAGAAGACTTTGTGGGAAAGGATATTGACTTCATTTGGATGATCAGTCGCTCGCCTTTGCTTACGGTGCTTGCCCCATTCGGTGCAGGAGGAGTTCTTGGGGTTCTCCACTATATTTTTGTTAGGAGAAGAAGTTCTGATATTCAGACGATAGAGGAATCCTTAGAGTCGGAAGCTAATCTAAATTCAACTTCAGATTCCAAGCCGTTATCTCGTTGATTAGATGCTTGATTTTGAGGAGTCTGCCACTTTAGGTATGGCGATTCATGCTACGTAAAACTTCACTCTTACTGAATGCGCTTGTCGTTGTTTTGTCGCTCTCGCTAATGGGCTATACGTTCTTTGCCAAGTCTCATTTGGTAGAACACACTTGGGGATTTGTGACTGAGAAGACTCTTGCGCACTCGAAGCCAATGGTAGGGATTTTGCGTGCAGGACTTAACTCGCCGTTGTCACAAAAATTGATTACTGAAGAGCGTCGTGCAGTCATTGAAGGTGAGCTCAAACTCTACGATACGAATCCGATTGAATATGTAACCCAATTGACCTCAGCGAAGAAGTCCTCTTTCGGAACGGGTAAGATTGCTGAGTTTAAAGAGAGTGTACAAGAGTATTATCAATCGACCTTGGATGAGTTGGTTCGAGATCTCAGGATATTTGCAGGTTCGAATTGCGTGGCTGGTGTATTCGCGATGTGCCTGCTGCTAAGTAAGGGATTCAGTCAAAATCATAAAGTGGTAGCTTTCTCGTTTTTGGTTTTTGTAGCTGTGGCTTATAGCACTTACAGTTATGTGGAAGGGGTTTCGTTCATGCGGATCTTGTTCAAAAGCCACTTGGGTTGGTGGTATCCGGCTAGCATATTCATCATGATTTTGGGGTTGGTTCTTGATCATGGCTTGCACAAGAAGGATGAAAAATCTGATGAATACCGGGCCGGTTGACCCTACCGGTTATGAGGATAGGGGACAGAATGTCCCCGCGACTAACTGGAACTGCAAGTTCCAGCCACGGTGTTAGATCAACTCTGCGGCGATGGGGTCGACTAGGGGTCGGCCGAGTTGGGTGAGGGAGAGGTGGGTCTCGCTGAGTTTAAGTAGGTTCTCGGTGGCGAGAGTTTGGGCTTTTTCCAGGAATGCGTTGCCTAACAGTTCGAGGGGGATGCCTTGGGTGGTGCGGAGGCCGAGGGCGATGAGTTCGATGCGGCGTTGGGAGGGGGTGAGAATTTCCGTTTCGTGGATGGCGTTTCCAAGGCTGGAAACCTGGCGGATGTAGGCGGCGGTATCGGGGATGTTTTTGTCGCGGGTGCCGTTTAACGTAGAGACTGCGGACGGGCCGAGTCCGAGGTAGTCGTTGCCCTGCCAGTAACCTTGATTGTGGCGGGAGTGGTGGTTGGGTTGGGCGTAGTTTGAGGTTTCGTAGTGATCGAAACCTGTTTCTGTTAGAATTTGCTCTGCGAGGTGGTAGTGATCGGCATCGTGATCTTCGTTTTCCTGATAGGTGCCGTTTTGAAGCGAATCGAAAAACGCGGTGTCTTCTTCGTAGGTGAGGTTGTAAGCGGAGATATGATCGGGTTTCAGAGAAACAGCATGTCGCAAGGTGCTTTCCCAATCGGCGAGCGACTGGCCGGGAATGGAGAACATGAGATCGATGTTGATGGAATCGATTCCAGCTTCGCGGAGGGTGTGGACAGATTCGGTGGCTTGTTGCGGAGAGTGCTCGCGGCCGAGGGTTTCGAGGACGTGGGGAGTGAACGATTGGATGCCTAGGGAAACGCGCGTGACGCCGAGGGATTTGAACAAGCGGGCTTTTTTCAGATCAAAGGTGGCGGGGTTGGCTTCGAGGGTAATTTCCTGAATGTGGGATAAATCAAAATTTTCCCTCAGTGAACCAAAGAGATCGCTCAGGTGTTTGGAGGAAAGCATCGATGGCGTGCCGCCGCCGAGGTAGAGGGTGTTGATGGGTTGTAGTGAGCGGGAAGCTTTTCTCCATGAGGCCTCCTGTCCGATGGATTGGATGAATTCTCCTATCGGTGTGTTGCCGGGGGTGTGCTTGTAGAACGAGCAATACGGGCAGATCCGGTGACAGAAAGGGATGTGGACGTAAAGAAGCACTAAATTTCAAATTTCAAGTTTCAACCTTCAAGGAAGAGCGTTTCACGATCCCTGTTCACGGACGCGAGCGATGTATTTGCGAGCGGCTTCGATAATGGAATTGGAGAGGTTGGCTTCGGGTTTGGCGAAGGGTGGGACGAACCAAGGGAATGAGCCGAGGAGATCGGTGATGACGGCGATTTCACCATCGCAGGTGCATTCTCCGCAACCGATGCCGATGGTGGGGATGGAAATGGTTTCGGTGATGATCCGTGACGCGGCGGGCGTGACGGATTCGAGGACGATGGCGAAGACTCCGGCATCAATGAGAGCGTTTGCACCGTCAAGAATGACTTGGGTTTGCTCGGGGGTTTTACCTTTTTTGTGGTAGCCGCCTTCTTCGAGGACACGTTGCGGAAGCATGCCCAGATGGCCGCAAACGGGAATCCCAGCTTGGGTGATGGCGCGGACTTTTTCCGCTTGGCGGAGGCCTCCTTCAAGCTTCACGGCATCGGCTCCTGCTGCCACGAGGGCTTGCGCTGTGGCGACGGCTTGTTCCGGTGTGTCGTAGGTATGGATCGGTAAATCCGCTATGACAAGTGCGGCGGGTTTCGCGCGGGCAACGGCTTCGAGGTGGTGAAGGATGTGTGCGAGGGTGACGTGGGTGGTGTCAGGAAAGCCCAGAACAACCATGCCGAGCGAGTCTCCGACGAGGAGGATGTCCGTGCCGACTTGATCGAGCAGGCGCGCCATGGGGTAATCGTAACAGGTCAGCGCGGCAATGGAGCCGGGGCCTTTCTTTACGGTGAGAGCGGCGACTTTTTGTTTGGGAGTCACGAATCGAGAGAGTTAATGGGAATGAAAAAGCCTCCGGGGAGCAGTGCTCTGAGCGGAGGCTTATATCCATGAAAATGGCGACCCGTAAGGGAGTCGAACCCTTCTTGCCAGGATGAAAACCTGGAGTCCTAACCGATAGACGAACGGGTCGTTAGTCGCGGTGCGGGCGGTAAGAAAGCGGACGCATGGATTTGATGCAAGGTTTTTTTAGGAGAAGATGAAATTTATTTTCAAAATGCTTATGGGAGGGGGACAGGATGTCCCTACTACAAACTGGAACAACATGTTCCAGTCACGAAAACCAACCACGTAAAGGCTTGATATGTCAGGAGGGCTGTGCATTGTCGCTCCCCCGCAATGGCAGGATCTACATTTCAAGCACTACCTGGTTTCCGTGACTTCACTCCCCGTGAATGCGCGGTGCGTAATTATTTGTTCGAGACGTGGAGGCAGGTGGCTCGTCGCTGTGGATATGTGGAGTATGAAACGCCGATTCTGGAAGATACCGGATTGTATCTGAAAAAATCCGGCGGTGAGCTTTCCTCGCAGTTGTTTCGTTTTGAGGATCAGGGCGGTCGGGACGTGACTCTGCGTCCTGAAGTGACGGCATCGCTGGCACGGATTGCGGCGGCAGAGCAGCGGCAGTATCCGAAGCCGCTCAAATGGTTCGAGATCGGTCAGTGCTTTCGTTACGAAAAGCCGCAAAAGGGCAGGGGACGTGAGTTTCATCAGTTCAACGTCGATATTCTCGGTGAAGCCGGGCCGGGAGCGGACGCGGAATTGATCGCCCTGGCGGTTGAGACGATGCTTTCGTTCGGTTTTGTTGAGGGAGATTTCGTGGTTCGGATATCGGATCGGAATGCTTGGGTGAAATTCGCACAAGCCCGTGGTGTGAGCGATGAAGCGATGCCGGATTTCCTCAACCTGGTGGACAAGCTGGAGCGCGAGAAGCCTGAGGTGCTGACCGAGAAGCTCGCGAAATTTGGCGCGACTTTGGAAGATGTGAAAAACTTCGTCGCGAACCCGCAGGATGCCGAGGGATCGTTTCAAGAAATTCTAACCGATCTCAGAGCACGTGGCTTTGGCTCTTTCGTGGAGTTGGATTTATCGATCGTGCGTGGCTTGGCTTACTACACCGGAGTGGTGTTTGAAATTTTCGACTCGAAGAAATCCATGCGTGCGGTGGCTGGTGGGGGCCGATATGACACTTTGGTGAAAACCATTTCCGATGGCGCCGTGGATTTACCGGCGACTGGATTTGCGATGGGAGACTATGTGATCCGCAATCTCATCGAAGAAACCACACATGCTGCGATGCAGATGGAAGCGTGGTTGCAGCGCAATGCTACTGGCTGCGAAGTATACATGGTCATCCCCGATGAAACCGTGCGCGCTGATGCATTGGCATTGGTTACGGCGTTGCGACGTGCGGGAGTTTCCGTGGATCTGCCGCTCGCGGTGGTGAAGGTTGGGAAACAATTTCAAGCAGCGGAAAAATGCGGAGCGCGGTTTGCTGTGATCGTCGATGCTGAATTTCCATCGGTGAAAATCAAAAACCTCGCCAGCAGGCAGGAAGAACATTGTCAGGCTTCGGAACTGGTTAGCTGGATCACGAAGCGTTTAACCGAGCCGGATGGACCGTTGCTGGCATGAAGAGGAAATTAACCGCAGATGGACGTGATGGACGCAGATAGAAGAGATGAAATTTATGTTCTGGAAACGGAACGAATTATTGGCTGTGCATTTACGGTGCTGAATCAAGTGGGTCATGGATTTTATGAAAAAGTGTATGAAAACTCACTCGTGGTTGAATTTGTCCACCAACAAATCTCTTGTATTCAGCAGCCACGTTTTCCGGTTAGTTACCGCGAAACCAAAGTTGGCGAATTCATTCCAGATCTCATTGCTTTTGAAAAAGTGATCGTCGATGCGAAAACCATTCCACGTATAACCGATCACGAGATCGGACAGATGCTAAACTATCTCCGTGTTACAGGCCTGCGGGTAGGTCTCATATTGAACTTCAAATATGCTAAACTTGAGTTTCGAAGAGTAACTCTTTCATCCATCTAAATTCTGTATTTTTAAATTTTATTATTCCAATCCCTCTTATCTGCGTTCATCCCGTCGATCTGCGGTTTAACCAAATTCATTTTCATTATGCGTACACATCATTGCAACGAACTCCACGAAGCTCACATCGGCCAAACCGTCACTCTCATTGGATGGGTGAATTCAGCCCGCGATCACGGTGGAGTGATCTTCATCGATTTGCGTGACCGTGAGGGTTTGACGCAATGCGTTTTCCGTCCGGAAGAAGGTGCGGAGGTTGCACAGCTTTCCCACAGCCTTCGTGAAGAAGATGTGATTCAGGTAAAAGGCAAAGTTTCCAAACGTCTTGAAGGTGCGGAGAACGACAAGATGTCGACCGGATCCATCGAAGTCGTCGCGAGCGAATTGAAGATCGTGAACAAATCCGATGTGTTGCCTTTCCAGCTCGATAAAGAACTTTCTAACGAAGATATCCGGATGAAATACCGTTACCTCGACCTGCGTCGTCCGCGGATGAATAAGAACATCCGTCAGCGCAGCAAGATCACATCAGCCGCACGCCGTTTCCTCGACGACACAGGATTCTATGAAATCGAGACGCCTATCCTTTCCAATCCAACGCCGGAAGGCGCCCGCGATTTCCTTGTGCCATCGCGTTTGAATCCAGGAAAATTTTACGCGTTGCCGCAAGCTCCGCAGCAATACAAGCAGCTTCTCATGGTCGCGGGTGTGGAAAAATATTTCCAGATCGCCCGTTGTTTCCGCGATGAAGATTTGCGCGCGGACCGTCAGCCGGAGTTCACACAGATCGATCTCGAGATGAGTTTTGTGGGACAAGAAGACATCATCACGACCGTGCAAGGCTTGCTGCGTGCGATGTTCAAAGCGGGTCTCGATATCGATTTGGCGAACGAGTTTCCACGGATGACTTACCGCGATGCGATGGATATCTACGGTTCCGACAAACCCGATACGCGTTTTGAAATGAAGATCACGGATCTCGCGGA
Organism: Verrucomicrobiota bacterium; assembly: GCA_040384845.1. Taxonomy (GTDB): domain Bacteria; phylum Verrucomicrobiota; class Verrucomicrobiia; order Verrucomicrobiales; family Akkermansiaceae; genus Luteolibacter. The sequence goes on from JAZKIL010000004.1 coordinate 30,291, forward strand.
TGTTTTCTCGGCGACCGAATTCAAAATTTTCCGTGGTGTGTTGGATGGCGGCGGCGTGGTTCGTGCGATCAATGCAAAAGGCTTTGCGGGAATCACCACAGGCCAGATGAATCGTTTGAACGAGATCGCGGTGCAAGCGGGTCTTCCGGTCAAAAACCTCGCGTTCATCAAATTGGAAAACGGCGAATACAAGAGCCCCCTCTGGAAGATTTTTTCGGATTCCGAAAAAGAGGCCGTCACGGCCAAAATGAATCTGGAAGAAGGCGATATCGTGTTCTTCGCCGCCGGTTCCCGGGAGAGCGTGAGCACGATTTTAGGTCGGGTCCGTAGCGAATGCGCGGTGATGATGGAACTGCTAAAAGACAGCACGGCATTCAATTTTCTCTGGGTCGTTGATTTCCCGCTTCTGGCTCATGACGAAGAATCGGGTGATTGGGTTGCGGTGCACCATCCGTTCACACGTCCGCATCCGGAGGATATCGAGCTGTTAGAAAAAGGCGACTACGCCAATGTCCGTGCCGTGGCGTATGACATCGTTCTGAATGGTTACGAGCTCGGTGGTGGATCGATCCGGATTCATGAAAAAGATCTCCAGGCGAAAATGTTCGCAGTTCTAGGTGTAAGCCCGGAGGAACAACAGATCAAGTTTGCGCACATCTTGGACGCATTCCGTTTCGGCGCACCTCCTCATGGTGGCTTGGCGCTTGGCTTGGATCGCATCGCGATGCTGGTTTCTGGCGAAGATAGTATACGTGAAGTGATCGCGTTCCCGAAAAATAACAAGGGAGCCGACCTAATGGCGCAGAGCCCATGTGAAATCGGATTGAAGGAGCTACGCGAAGTTTACGTGCAAAGCACTTACAAGAAGAAAACGGAAGAGCCTGTTAAGTAATACAGTGGATTAATGGGGTAGGGTATTTACCTATCTCGTGAAAAGGATTCCCTGTGGATATTCTTTATAGCTGGACTAGTGTGAACTGGTGCCAGATTTAAATGATCCATCTAATACAATATCCAAAAAGCCTCGGGGTTGTCTTTTTAGACTGCTGCGTTTGGGTTTGCTGAGCCTTGTTGTTTTATTTGGAGTTGGAATTTGGCTCAACGGCCCGGGGGTAAGATGGTTGGGTCCCAAGATCGTCACGCGCTACTTGGAAAAAGCCGGGTTTGAGGTTGATCTCAAAGTTTCAGGTACGTTTTTGGGTGGATTGGATTTCTCGGATGTAGAGCTGCGAAGTGATGGTTTGGTCGCGAAGTTGAACATCGATCACCTGGATGTTGACTATGTGATGGGTGAAATTCTCAAAGGGAAAATTCGAAACATCAAGGGGGATGGAGTGAATTTGGATATTCACTTGTTAGAGGCTAAAGAGGAATCAAAGCGGCCAGTGAATTTTCAAGAGCTTAGCAAAGCACTTGCCGTGATGAGAGAGCGGTTGATGCCAATGGGCTTGGATTTTCAAGATGTGAACGTGCGGGTGATCAAGAGCGGCGAACGGATATTAGATTTTGAGGGTGGTACGTTTAAACATCTTGGGGGACAAGACCAGTTTGAGTTGGTTTCAGGTAAAGTGACCGATGCAACGGGAAGGAGCTCGTTGCCCCAGCGAGCGGAGATCCAATGGTTAGAAAATGAATTGAGGTTGGATCAACTTGAGTTACTGCCGGAGTTTGGCGTTCAGGATTTTGTGCTGAAATTGCCAGAGAATGGAGAGGTTGAAGTGCTGAGTCAGTTTCGTTTGGAGGATGCGATGTTTGATTTGGTGGTGGAGCCTGGATTCAAAGAGGCACGGGTTAAGCTCATGGAGGGAAGCTTGGATTTGAAGAAATCGATGGATGGGTTGGGTTTCAAGCTGCCGCTCACGGGTAGGGTGAATTCGTTTTCCATGGTAGCTACCGATCTCTATCCAATCGGGCAGCAGAGAAAAATAAGCGCGACAGGTTCCCTAACAGATGCTTCCTATGCAGATTGGAATTTTCCAATAATGGATGTAATTCTTGATTTGGATCCGGCGGGTAAGCTCACTGCAAAGTTTGATGGTGTTAGCATGAATACGGCATTTTCCATTTTTGCCACCAGTGAGACGATAAACAAGTCGGCTGAGGTATCTGTTTTCCCATCGATGGAGGGAGAGATAAAAATCCAGAGAGCAGCTGAATTTTTCATCGCATTACAGCAAAAGTATAATTGGAAGATGGATTTTTCGCGCTTCCCAGAGAGTCAGCTAAGCGGAAAATTAAAATTAGATCTGAATGGTGGATTTCAGTCGGTGGCGGGGGATTTGAGTTTGGATGCACTAGATCCAAACGTGGTTCCGTTGCGTTTGATCGCTGATTTTTCTGACAAGCAACTCAACGTGAAATCATTCACCGCTGAGGGTCTTGAGATTTCGGGGAATTATCATTTCGGTAATAAGACTTATGAAGAGCTAACTCAATTTGACAATTTCTGGACTGAAATCATGAGGCCGTGGGTGGAAGGCACGGGTGTCGAGTGGGCAGGATCTGGTATCATGAATGGTGGTTGGGAAGGATCCGGAGATTTCACCAATAAGATTCATAAGGGAAAAACATCTGATTTTTCGGTAGAGTGGCAGGCACGTGGAAGACCTTTGGTTAGTGGAAGTGGAGAGTTCGAATACGCATGGCCAGGAGATGTTAAGGTAGCAGGTTGGGTAATCAAAAGCGAGGGTCAGCAAATTGAGTTAGATGCGACGATCCACAAAGACCTGCTGACTCTGAGCAATTTCAAGTGGTTCGATGGAAAGGATCGGATAGCAATTGGTAGCGGAAAAATTTCTCTGCCGGAGAATGTCAATGAGCTGAAATCTTGGATTTCGAAAGATGAAGGGGTTCTGGACTTTAAGTTAAAATCCGAGGTGATAGCACTCTCCAAGCTCAGGCCCTGGGTGGGTGGTTTTGAGCAGTTAGATCCCGCTTCAACTGGAGAGGTGGAAATTGAGTTGAGTGGGGGATTCGCGGCTCCTGAGGTTAAAGCGAGTTTGTGGCTGCGGGATATTAAGTCTGTGGCTCATCCTTTGCTACCCAGCGCGGATGTGATAGTGAATTTCCAAACCAAAGCTGGGATGGTAAACACCACTGCGGAAGTTTTGATTGAGGATTACCCGCCTGCCAGCTTTGTCGCATCGATGCCATTTCTGCCCAAGAAGTGGGTGGAGCAACCCGGCAGTTTTGAAGCGGAGAGGATTACAGGAAAACTCCTGTTACCAAGATTGGAGCTTTCGAGAATTCAGGCGTTAATTCCACAAGCCAAGGAAGTTTCAGGTAAGATTGATGGGTATGCAGATATTTCAGGGACCGTCGGCAACCCTATAATTATGGCGAACTTAGATCTCAGTAACGGTCGGGTGCGGATGAAGACTGATACCATACCTGATTTCGAGGGGGTTAGCTTAAATCTGAAATCGGATATGAAGCAGATCAAGATCAAGGGTTCGGTTAATGATTTATCAGGTGGAAGCATCACGATAGATGGTGCTTTGGACTATAATAGGGAGCTGGGATTGAACGGCAGTCAGATCGATTTTAATGTTAGAGGCAGGGGAGTTCCGTTGAAAAGAAACGAGTATTTGATCATGCGGAGTCATATGGATTTAAAGGTAAATGGACGACTGGATACGGCCCGGGTAAGCGGGACTGTCGGAATCATCGACAGCGTTATCTACAAAGACATCGAATTCATTCCCATTGGCAAACCGTTTTTGGAACCGAAACCCGCCAAGTTGCCGGCTGTGGATGTCGGTCAAAAGGTGAAGCTAAAAGTGCCAGAGGCTTTTGGAAAATGGACGGCTGATATTGCGGTGAAAACGGTCGATCCTATTTTGATACGGGGAAATCTTGGCGAAGGTGAGATTGATGTGGCGGTGCGTATCGGTGGAAATCTGGGAGATCCGATCCCTAACGGAAATGCGAAAATGCGTAATGCGTTGGTTCGGTTGCCGCTAACAACGTTGCGGGTGAGAGAGTCCGTTCTGACTTTCAACGAGCTCACGCGATTTGATCCGAACATTGAAATTCGTGCGGATGCCAGCTCACGGCCTTATGAAGTGGATATTTATGCCTATGGAAGGGCATCGGATCCCCAACTGGTTTTGACTTCACAGCCGCCGTTGCCGAAAGAAGAGATCATGACTTTGCTGGCTACGGGAACCACATCGGCGGGACTGGAGGATTCTCAGCTTGCGGCTTCGCGCGCAACGCAGCTGTTGATCGAGGAACTGCGAAGGGGAACATTCCGTTTTGGCAAACATCTCCGCCCTCTGCTCTCTGTGTTAGATGAAGTCGATTTCAATATCGCCGAGCCGGATCCATACAGCTCCACCACTTTCAATACAGCGACAATGAAGCTGAGCAAGCGTTGGTCGGTTTCAGCAGGGGTAAGTGAGGATGGGGACCAGCGAGTGATGACAACCTGGAAGTACGGTTTCAAATGATGTGTGCTTCCCAAACATTTCATAGCTTTGAAAACCTCCGGTGGTGGTTCATGGGAATGCTTTTTTTATGGAGTGTGAATTTGTTAAAAGGGGAGACGCAGATTGATATCCGTGGCCTTGAAAGCACATCAAATGGGGAGATTCTGGAAATGCTGGCGGGTCGGCTGGTTTATGTTCGGGAGAAACCCGCAAGCGCATGGCGGGCCAATGATGCCGCGTATATGGTTGAACAAATTTTGCGAAACGATGGCTATCCGGAAGTCGAGGTGAGCGGAAAAATGATTTCCAGCGATCGCATCTTGCTGTCCGTTAAGGAAGGGATACGGAGGTCATTGGGGACTGTGGAAATTGAAACCGAGGGTGAAACGGAAACCCTTGTGAAGTTGTTTAAAACGCCGTTTCAGAAACGATCCATGATGAACCAGGGAGATATCCCTTATCGCGAGGATCATGTGGCGGAGGGTTTGGATTTTGTTCTTAGCCAATTGAAATCCGAGGGCTACTGGAAAGCCCAGGTTATCCTGACCTCTAACGAAGCTGATCCGGAAACCGGTAAAATGAATATCAAGCTGAAGGTTCTCCGGGGAACCCGCTTTAAAATGGCTACGCCTGTGGTGGATAGCCCGGACGGGCGAGGAGTCAAGCGGTCGGCTACGACGTGGGAGTCGTTTGTAGGAAAATGGGCGACAACGGAAACGATCAATCAGCTCAAAGCCGCTATGGTTGAGGCTTTCATCAGCCGGGGTTATCCGGATGCGGAGATTATCATGACGAGTCGTTTGGGAGATGAACTTTACTATACCAATTTCAGGATTGAGCTCGGAACGCGTGTGAAGCTTTTGGAAGTAAAGACGGAGGGTTTGGAAAAAACCAAGCCGGATAGAATCGAAAAGATTGCTCAGCCGTTAATCGGTGAGTGGTATGATGAAGCTGGCATGAACCAGACGGTTCGCGATTTATTGGCGACCGGGGCATTTAGTTCCGTGCGGGTGGAGACTGAAGAGGTGGCGAACAAGCGCATCAGCGCGACTTTGCATTTTGAGGAAGCGAAGGCGAGGGAGATCGCATTATCTGCGGGTGCGGGATCATTTGACGGCCCGTTGTTTCGATCAATGTATACGGATCGGAATTTCATGGGTGAGCTGAGGGCGCTAACTGCGGGATTTGAGATCAACGCGCGCGGTGTGTTAGGAGAGGTAAAGCTCGCAGATCCTTGGTGGAGAGAAAATACTTCTCGTGAGTTGAGATTGTATGCGATGAACAAGTCTTATGAAGGTTACGCGACTTTGGAATCCGGTGTGGAAAGTCGGTGGAAGTGGGATTTTAACGAGCATTTCTCATTGGTATCTCTGTTAGGATATTCATTCGTAAACACGGAGTCGGAGGGTTTACCGCTGGCGTTTCTTGGCGAAACAGAATACAGCCACGTGAGAATGGGATTGATCCCAGCTTGGGACTATCGGGACAATGCGGTCATCCCGACCAAGGGGTGGCATTTGAGTTTTCCAACCCAGCTTGGAATGGCGATTGGTGAAGAAAGCCATGGTTACTTGAAGCTGGGCATAGATGGAGCCTGGTATTATCCGATCAATAAAATATATCAGTATGGAATCGGTGGCTCGCTGCAATGGATAATTCCTTCGGGAGATATCCAGGATATTCCCATCGATTTGCGGGTGTTTAATGGCGGGTCACGGAGTGTTAGGAGTTTTCCTGAAAGGGAACTGGGTCCGAGTTTCGGTGGTGATCCCTATGGCGGAAGTATCAGTTGGGCGATTCAGAATGAGTTCAGTCGTCCTTTAGTGGGACCCTTGCGTTTGGTGAGTTTCATCGATGCAGGAGGACTCTCCGGAAACTACACAGGACTACTTGATGGAGGGCTGGAAGTAGCCGCCGGACTTGGGTTGCGGGTCAATTCGCCCATCGGTCAGATCAGGTTAGAGTATGGTCACAACATGACTGAAGACAGAGGAGAACCTGATGGTACATGGCATTTTGCAATCGGTACGACGTTTTGACTAGAACTGGAATCATTTTATAAAATGAAAAGTATAGCGCGATTTGTGAATTGCGTAATTTCTTAGGCCAAAATCAAAATATTATCTATCTAAGAAGAAGTGATGGTGATGCGTTCGTTGAGAAGGTGGTGATTTTACCTTCCTAACAACGAACCCAATATCATGAGCATACACATTAAACTGAGCGAAGAGGCCGAAGCCGAATTTCGCAAACAAAAAAGAAATTCGAGTATTTTTTCAATTATCATTTCTGGGTTGATCATCACGATGATCATACTTGTACTTGGATTGATTGCTCTCAATAGCATTCCTATAAAAGTAGAAAAGGATTTTGAAGTCACTCATGTTAAGGGTACAGATTTATCAAAACCCGAGCCGCCCAAGGTAAAGAATGAAACCCATTCAAAGCCTACGCCACCTTCAAGGCAAGCGAACAACGCGATTGTATCCCATACGCTTTCCGATGTTTCGATTCCGTCGATAGATGTTGATGTCACGAGCCCGAGTTTCGGTATGTCGGATGATGGATTTTCTTATGGAGTAGGTGACATTACGGGAGAAATCGGTATCGGTGATGATAAGTTTAAAAAAATTATTGGGGTTTTTTCGAAGCGCTGCACGCAAGCAGATCGCTTGGCGCGGCTCAAGGAAATGGGTGGCAGGGTCGAAACTGAAGAGACAGTCGAGCGCGGACTTGAATGGTTGAAAGCGAACCAAAACGCAGATGGTTCATGGTCTAACAGGTATACCTCCGCCATGACTGGATTTGGAGTTCTGGCATATTTGGGAAGATGCGAAACCCCAACCTCCCAAAAGTATGGTGAATCCTGTATGCTTGCCATCACTTACTTAGTGAACCTGGGAATGCAGAACGATGGAAAACTTGCCAAGAACACCGCAGATAAACATTGGCCCTACGAGCACGCAATCGCGACTTATGCTTTGTGTGAGGCGGTTACGTTTTGTGAACAATTAAAAATCACCATTCCGAATTTGGAAGAGGTCACACAAAAATCCGTGGATCTCATCATTAAGAATCAGCACGAGAAAAGCGGGGGTTGGGAATACTCTTACGATACTCAGGGAAATCGGGGCGGGGATTTATCGATCGTTGCGTGGCACATTCAGGCGCTCAAAGCCGCCTCACACACAGGGCTGGAATTCAAGGATTTGAAAAACGCTCAGTCGAAAGCAATGGAATATGTTGAAAACATGCAGGGAGAAAATGGTGGATTTGGTTACGCCAGCAAGCCAAGCGGTGAGGGCTACGCGAAATTGACGGGCGCTGGTGTGCTGTGCTTGCAGATGTCTGGTAAGAATCACGCGACGGCGATACGAAAAGGCACCAAACACATCCTAGAGCTTTCGAAGTTTGATTATGCTGGGAAGGATTCCAATCTCTATTCCCATTATTACGAATCCCAGGCAATGATGGCCCGCGGTGGGTCCGAGTGGGAAAAATACAACGAGATGTTTCAAGACCAGTTGATCAACTCCCAGAACCCTGATGGAAGCTGGAAAATCCCGGGCTCCGGCGCGGCCTACGCCGATCCACACTACCGGACCTGCCTCAATATTCTGATGTTGGAAGTTTACTATCGCTTCCTTCCCGGAACGGGTAAGCTGTGAAATGAAAAATTCCCGTTGCGTTTGGGCGGGAAGGCAGTTAAACCGCTGGCGCATCGCATAGCGATTAGCCGGCTTAGCTCAGTTGGTAGAGCAACTGATTTGTAATCAGTAGGTCAACGGTTCGAATCCGTTAGCCGGCTCCATTTTTTGCTCCGTAATTCATAGAATTACGGAGCTTTTTCTTGTGTTTTAATGAGAATCGCTAGGACTCGTATGATGCTTTTACAATTTTTGTCACCAAAATCATCCATCTATCATAAACAATGATTCAATACGTTCTGATTATCCACGAAGTTGAAAACTATCCCGCATGGAAAATGGTTTTTGATAGTGCTGCGGAAATTCGTCGAGAAGCGGGAGAACGCTCCTACCAAGTTCTTAAATACGAAAACGAGCCAAATAAAATCGTCCACTTTTCCGAATGGACTTCAATCGCCGATGCTAAACAGTTTTTTGAATCTCCGAAACTAGTTCAGATTCGTGCCGAGGCAGGTGTTAAAGCCCCAGATTTTATTTATTTGGATCAGATCGAATCGGGTGCCTTGTGAACTCAAATGTAGTTTATTCATGGCTCGCTGTGATGGGTTATGTGGATATTGAAAGAAATTAATATGAAGTGGAGCTGCCAAAAGATGAAGTTGGGCATGGGAATTTTATTATCTTTGTTTTGCTTGGTGCTCGGATGTGAGAAAAAGCAAAAGGAAGTCCCTAAAGCGGTGGCGGTGAGCCTAGATGGATCGATGGAGGTTGGGCTGATGACGTTTAATTTGCGTTATGAGAACAAACAGGAAACCGGCAAGCGGGCGTGGCGAAATCGAGTGGTGGGGATTGTCGAAATGTTGCAGAGGGAGAAAGTTGAGGTTTTAGGAATTCAAGAAGGCCAGCATGGCCAAGTGGCGGATTTATGGGCGTCGTTGCCGAATTTTGGCTTCGAGGGGGTGGGTCGGGATGATGGAAAGAAACGAGGTGAATACACTGGGATATTTTATCGGAAAGATCGATTTGAGGCTGATCCGAAAAATCGTGGGACGATCTGGCTTTCCGATACACCCAACAAAGCAGGCTCGAAAACTTGGGGGAATTCGTTTCCACGAATGGCGACATGGGTGCGTTTGTTAGATCGATCCAGTGGACAGTGGTTGTGGGTGGTGAATATTCATTTGGATCACATCCATCAGGAATCACGAGAGAAGGGGGTGAAGCTGTTTGCTCGTAAACTTGCCGAGATGAATTCTGAAAATGAACCCGTTGTCTGGATGGGTGACTTCAATGCAGGTGATGGAAATCCCGCTGTGCGTTATCTCGTGGACGGTCTTCCAGCTAGTGGGTCGAGCAAAGCATTTCCAGGATTGATGGAAACATACTCCCGGCTACATCCACGCGATAAAGCTCGCGGCACCTTGCATTTCTGGATGAGTGACCCAACTCGGCAATGGAAGGTGGATCACATTTTGGTTTCCAAACCGGCACAGGTTTTGGAGGCGAAAATTGTGAAAAGTGGAGAGCCGTATTTATCGGATCATTTTCCGGTGAAGGCGCGGGTGAGATTTTTGAAGAGTGAATGATGAAGAGTGAAAGTCGAACTTTTCAATCGCACCAGCGATTCAAGTTGGGACTTTAAGACTTTTGACTTTATGACTCTAAGCCAGGGTTCCTTCGGTGACACCTAGTTTTTCGGTGGCGTGAATTTGAGTGAGCAGTTGGTCGGGGCTGATTTTTTCCGAGAGGAGGTTTTGGTAGGCGGTGATGGTCGAGATGGCTGCATCGTGGGATTCATCGAGAAGTTCGATGCGGAATTGGCGCAGGCCGGAGGTGAGGAGTTGTTGGAAAAAGCGTGCGCCGGTTTGGGCACGACCGTTGAACAGGGTATTGCGGCAGCCGACATCGGCTTGGAGGCGGTGGAGTTGTCCGACGCGATCTTTTAGATGGACCACATGTTTTTCACACGGGCGTCCGCAATCTTTGTAAGTCGTGCCAGTGCTGAGGAAGGTGCAGAACACGCAATGCTCCATATGAAACATCGGCATGTGCTGGTGAAGGGTGAGTTCCAACCAGTCGGTAGGAGTTTTTTCTAACAGATCTAGAACTTGAGAAATATTGAGATCGTAAGAGATGGTGAGTCGATCCAAGTCCGCGTTTTCTTTCAGAAGTTTTGCGGTGAGGGGGTTGGCGGCGTTGAGTGAGAAATCGCCAATTTTGATGATGTCGTGGCGATCTTTGAAATGATGCAAGGCAGCGAGGTTTCGTAGCAGTAATCCATCAGCTCCTGCGCGATCAATCATTTTGAGATAGCCGATCTCGCCGCTTTTGATGATGCGCGGAGTGGCCAATATAATTTGAGATGTGGAATTGGAATTTTGAGATTTAAAAATGTCCACGGCGTCTTTGTAGCGACGCGGGTCTTCGAAGTCGCAGTAGATTTGTGCGGGGGAACAGGCAATCGCGGCTTCGAGTTGGTCGAGGGTGCGGGTGAGGACGGAGAGTTTGGGTTTATCAAGAAGTTTAGTTTCAAGGAGAGGGGGGAAGAGGTGATCGATGCCTATAGTTGATGGATGATTTACGATTGATGATTGTTGATTTTTGATCTGTTCAATATTTGAAATCAAATCTCGACGTAGTTGATTCAGCGCGGAGATGGGGAGGTGGCAATCGCCTTCGATTTGATTTTCGAGTGAGGCGAGTTCGTAGGGGGTGTCGCCGAGGCGGGAGAGTTGTGCTGTTAGAACTTCGGTGGTGAGGGGTTGGTTGGTGGCGGAGGTTAGTAATATGGAAGACGATGCTTCTGAATGAATTGGAATGGCATGGCGGATACAATCGGCCGCCACGTTGAGGGGTTCTCCGGCTTTTCCGGAAACGATGAGGTGGAGCGGGGTTTTGTGGAGTTTGGGTTTGGCATTTTGCCAGAACTTGCGGATCGAAGACTCGAGGGCGGGATCCGAGGTTTTGTAAAGCGTGACACCGGGGCGGATGCGATCAAAGTTAATGCCCGAAAAGTTCCGGTGGAAGATGATCCGATCGTTTTCAATTTTCCAAATCGATGCGCCTTGTTCGAGATCTCGGTTTTCTCCTGCGTCGAAGACGATTCCATCGCCTGCTTTGAGTGGTGGAACTTGTTGCGAAGGTGGGGTGTCTAAACGAATCCATCCGTTCTGTGCTTCGATGATGGTTCCGAGAAACGGTCCGCGTTTTTTTCCGAACTTGCCGTGGGTGAGATAAGGATGATTGGTTCCTGCGAGCCAACCGGTTGTTAGGCCACGGGAGAAGGTCATTTCCAGTTCGTAGCGGTCTTCGGTGGTTGTCGGGACTGAAACTCCCGTCGACGGACTGGGGTTACAAGCCCAAGCCACGTATGCATCTATAGCTTTGCGATACACTCGCGTGACAGCGGCGACGTATTCAGGAGTTTTCAGGCGACCTTCGATTTTGAAACTCACGACACCTGCCTTGATGAGATCGGGGATGAGGTCGACTGCGGCGAGGTCTTGAGGTGAGAGCAGGTAACGATGTTCGCCGAGGTCTTGGACAATGCCATCGACGATGATTTCGTAGGGCATGCGGCAGGCTTGGGCGCATTCACCACGATTGGCGGAGCGTTGGCCGAGAGATTCTGAGGTGAGGCATTGGCCGGAGTAGGCGACGCATAGTGCGCCATGGACAAAAACTTCTAAAGGAGTGGAAAGTGCCAAGTGATCGGTGATCAGTGAGGAAGAGAACTTTTGGATTTCGTTGATGGAGAGTTCGCGGGAGAGGACGGCGCGTTCCATGGGGAAAAGGGTTTCGAGAAAAGCGAGACCTTCGGGGGAGGTGATGGTCATTTGGGTCGATGCATGGAGCTCGACGTGTGGAATGATTTCACGCGCCATTTTTGCGAGTCCAAGATCTTGGATGATGAGGGCATCGACCCCGGCTTCGCCGACCAAGCGAAGTTGTTTTTCTGCTGCTTCGATCTCGTTAGTGAAGATCAAGGTGTTCATGGCGATGAAGCCTTTGACGCCGTGCTTGTGAAGATAAGCCATGAGCTCAGGGAGATCGGCTTCGGAAAAATTATCTGCGCGGAGACGTGCGTTGAATTTGGGAAGACCGAAGTAAATGGCATCTGCACCAGCGGCGACAGCAGCGCGGGCGCAATCCCAGTTTCCAGCAGGTGAAAGGAGTTCGGTCATGTGGGATTGAGAGTAGAGGTGAAAATTGAAGTTACAAGCTCGTGGTGCTACTCGGGAGGTAAGGAAGAATGTCTCGCGCAAAGGCGCAAAGACGCAAAGGAAGAAGATTGAAGAGATAATTTTTATGGTGGAGAAATTACTTTGCGTCTTGGCGGCTTTGCGCGAGATGATCCCCCAACCCAAGTAATAGAGTTTATCCAAAAGAATTTTAATCAGCCGCAACCATCTCGGGAAGGTGGTGTTTTTGCTTTCTGAAAGGAGTTCTATGATAATCAAAGCAAAAGGAAGCTGGAACATTCAGGAGGCAAGGCATTTGTTGAATCGGGCAGGCTTTGGTGGATCGCCGGATGAAGTGAAAAAGTTTCATCAGTTGGGAAGGGAGGATGCCGTGCAGTTTTTATTGGAGCCTACGGAGAAGTCTGAAGCCTTTCCAGTTCCCGAATGGGCGGATCCAGAAACTGTGAAGAAGTCGCTGACTGAATTTTTCGAAAAGCGGCGTGAGCTTCAGGAGAAAAGAAAAACACTTTCACCCGAAGCCTTTGAAAAAGTGCAGAGAGAGATAAATCGGGAGAAACAGCGGGAGGATCGGAAGCAGGGGGTAGAGTCTCAGAGTTGGTGGATTGAGCGGATGCTGAAAACGCAGGCGCCGTTGAGAGAGAAGATGACTTTGTTTTGGCATGATCATTTTGCGACATCGATCCAGAAGGTGCGGGGGCCGTTCATGATGATTCACCAGAATGAGTTGTTTCGTGAATTCGCGTTTGGAGATTTTAAAGAGCTGACCCAAAGGATTGTTAGAGATCCGGCGATGATGGTTTATTTGGATGTGCAGCGCTCCAATAAACAGCAGCCGAACGAGAACTTTGCGCGTGAGGTCATGGAGTTGTTTACCTTGGGTGAGGGAAACTACACCGAAGAGGATATCAAAAATGCAGCGCGGGCGTTTACGGGATACCAGATGAATCGTCTTACGGGGGATGTTTCACAAAGCATCAAAGGTTGGGATGAGGGTGAGAAAACCATGTTTGGGACTACAGGTAAGTTCAACGGCAAGGATGTGGTGACCTTGATTTTCAGAAAGCCGGAATGTGCGGACTTTATAGCTAAAAAAATATGGGAGTATTTCGGTTATGAAGAGCCGGACGCTGGGCTTGTGAAAGAGTTGGGAGGCGTGCTTAGAAATTCCAAATATGAGATTAAGCCTCTCTTGAAAGAGATCTTTCTATCCGCGGAATTCTACGGTGCGAAGTCGATGGGGAACCAGATCAAATGTCCGGTGCAATACCTGGTGCAGATGTTGAAAGAGTTAGAAATTCAGGAGCCCCCGATGGGTTGGTTAGTGAACGGTCAAGTGCAGTTGGGGCAAGTTCTGTTTATGCCACCGAACGTGGCGGGATGGGATTGGGGTAAAGCGTGGATCAATACCAACACTTTGCTTTCCCGATACAATGTGGCGGGCAATTTGATCGGAGGCAAAGTGGGCTTAAAAGAGGAGGAACGAGGAATGATGATGGAGCGGATGGAGAAAAGGCGAGATAAGGGAGGTGAGAATGAGGCAACGAAGCCTGCTTTCGCAAAGATTGCTCCAGAGGCTTCCCGCAATGAGACGGGGGAGCTGGTTGATTTCTTGATCGCGAGATTTTTCAGTGTGCCGATTCCTGCCAAAGCGCGGAATTCATTCATTGAATACGCGAACGGGAAAAAAGGCATCAGTTTCACCGATAAAGAACTCGGCGAGTTGTGTCATTTGATGATGAGCACGCCGTATTACCAATTAAGTTAGAGAACATTTAGAAAACCAAAAGCCATGAAAACGAGAAGAGATTTTATGAGGTCGGCGGTGTTGGGTGCATCCGCGACGTGGACTTTGCCAGGATTCATTGATCGCACCTTTGCTGAGTTGGGTGCGCAGGCGCTGGATAAGAGCACGCAGTTCGCGACCGGTAAGGATGATACAATTTTGGTCGTGCTGCAATTGGCAGGTGGAAACGACGGGCTAAATACCTTGGTGCCGTTTGGTGACGATGCTTACTACAAAGCAAGGCCGAAGCTTGCGAAGCAACAAAAGGATTTGATCAAGATCAAGGATGGCTTTGGCTTGAACAACTCGATGCCGTATCTTGGATCGCTGTTTCATGAAGGTGGTTTGGGAATTGTGCAGGGAGTGGGCTATCCGAACCCAAACCGCTCGCACTTCGTCTCGACTTCGATTTGGGAGACGGCGGATCCTGCTAACAGATCCAATACAGGTTGGTTGGGGCGTTATTTCGATCATGCCTGCGCGGGCGTCGATCCGACGGTTGGGATTAGTTTCAATAAATCGACTCCTGAGTCATTCGGTGCGATGAGAAATCCGGGAGTTAGCTTGAGTTCGCCGGAGTTGTATCGGTGGATTCACAGTGGTGGTCAGAAAGCGCAGGCGGAGGAGTTCTTCTCTGAGTTGAATCAGCCGACAGAGGGAAACGACGAATCGTTTTCCGGTGGATCGATTGATATGCCTGCGGGTGGAAAACTTGGCACGCTGGCGGGGGAATCGAATCTAAATTTCCTAGAGCGCGTGGCGCTGGATGCACAGGTTTCCTCGAAGAAAATTCTGGAGGTCGCCGCGAAGCACAAGACTTCAGTGAATTATGATGGAACACCTGTGGCGCGGAATTTGAACTTGGTGGCTCGCATGATTGCCGGAGGAATGGCGACCCGGGTTTACTACGTAAGCCACGGTGGTTTCGATACGCATACGGGTCAGGAAAGCTCCCACGATCGTTTGCTGGGTCAGTTAGATTCTGCGCTGAAATCGTTTTTCACCGATCTGAAACAACAAGGAAATGACAAGCGAGTGGTGTTGATGACTTTTTCGGAGTTCGGTCGCCGAGTCGAAGAAAACGCAAGCTCGGGAACCGATCACGGCAAAGCATCATGTTTGTTTGTCGCGGGCGGTGGAGTGAAAGGCGGCTTATACGGTAAAGCACCTAGCCTAACAGAATTATCACAGGGCGATTTGAATCATACCGTGGATTTCAGAAGTGTTTACGCAAATCTGCTGACTGGCTGGCTGAAAGCGCCGGGGGTGGAGAAGATTTTGGGTGGGAAGTATGAGGGTTTAAACATCGTTTAAAAAAACTCAGACTGGAGGTAGCTCTAAGTATCCAAGTAGTTCAGAGCCTGCGGCGGATGGATTTCTAGATTGATTTTTTCGGCAGATTTCGGGTAATAGGCGGTGATTATGAAAACTTCCTATTTATCTGTTGTGATTGGTTTGCTTTTGCCTGCGGTGACTTTTGCGGAGGGTGGTGGAAATGAGGATTGGGCTGAGAAGGCGGCGGTAGGATATGAGGAGAAAGCGGCGAAAGCTGCGGCGGATGGGAATGCGGCGGATGCGGCGATTTATTTGAAGATGGCGCAGATCAAACGGGATGCGGGTGCTGCGGCTAAGGCTGGAAAAGAATTTAGTTGGGATGAGTATCACGCGTTGAGTGGACAGCTCGGGGGAGGAAAGAAGGATAAAGTAGAGAAGGAGAAGAATGTGGAAGCCAAGGATAAGTCCCACGACAAAGAGCCGAAAGAGGAGAAGAAAGAAAAGGGGAATCCGGGGGATGGATTTATTGGCGCAGCCCAGGAATACCAAAAACTAAGTATCGAAGCTGCGAAGGCAGGGGATGCCGATAAGGCTGGGATTTTTGCCGAGCTTGCGAAGATGAAGTTAGAAGCCGCCGCCGCCGCGAATCAGGGGAAAGATTATGATTGGGCGAAGTATCACGAGCTGAAGGGGAAGTTGGATAAGTAGTTCTTAGTTCTTAGTTCGAAATATTCGGCGCGAAGCCCAACCAAGAACCAGGAACAAAGAACCAAGAACAGCGCCGCTAGCGGCGCTTCCGTTTTTTCCCTGCGTCCTTTGAAGGGCGATGTGCGCCGTTTTGAGGGCCTGCGTGGGATGCGGGTTTTGGAGATGGCTTTTTGGAGCCGTGGCCTTTGTTGGCTTTGAAGCCGGCAGGTGGCGCGGATCTAACAGGCATTTTGACGCCTTCGGTGGTTGGCGGACCTGCGACGGCGAAGTCGACGAAGCGTTTGATCTTGTCGATGGAAACGATGCGAAGTGGCAATTTCATGCCGAGGGCGAGTCGACGTCCGTCGAAGGATGTCCATGCTTTGTTGTGTTCTTCGAAGCGCCAGTTGGTGGAGCGTGGGAGGTCTTCGCGTTTGACGACGCCACGGACGCTCATTTCCGGGATTTCCACCATCAGGCCCATGGCGCGGACATCGGTGATCACGCCATCAAAAGTGGTTTCTTCGCCTTCGTTTTTGGACTGATCGGTGGAAGCGATGAGCTCAAGGTATTCGAGGAGTTTGATTTGTTTGGTCTCGGATTCTGCTTCGGCAGAGGTGCGTTCGGTATCGGAGATGTGGCGGGCGATGTCGCGGAGATCGGCCTGCGATGGGGTGCGATCGGGGTTCTTCGGCGCGTTATCGAGAAACGGTTGCAACGAGCGATGAACGATGAGGTCGGCGTAGCGGCGGATGGGCGAGGTGAAATGGGTGTAGTCGGTTTTCGCTAGTCCGTAGTGGCCGATAGGATCGGCGGCGTAGGCGGCGCGTTTGAGGGATTTCAACAAACCGAGTTTGATCGTATGTTCCTCGGCGGTGCCTTTTGATGAATCGAGCAAGGCTTGGATGTGGGAGCGATTTGTTAGATCCCCAGGTTTGTAGCCGTGCTGTTTTGCGGTTTCCGCATAGTCTTCCAAGCGTGATGGATCGGGATCTTCGTGGATGCGAAAGATGGAAGGCTTGGAGCGCTCCCGTAGGATTTTTGCGACTGCTTGGTTGGCGATGAGCATGCATTCCTCGATGAGCTGATGGGACTCGGTGTGGACGACCTGATGGGCTTCGCAAGCGCGGCCGTTTTCATCGAGCTTGATCTTGATCTCCGGCATTTCGAGATCGAGGGCACCGTTTAAGAAGCGGTTTTTGCGGAGCAACGAAGCCATTTTCCATGCTTCTTTGACCGAACCGGAGAGGGTGGGATCGGAACCTTCGGGAGCGGGTTTACCGTCAAGGATGGCTTGGGCTTGTTCGTAGGAAAGTTTGGCGCGGGAGTGAATCACGGCATCGACAAACTTGGTGTTGATGATGTGGCCATCGCTGGAAATTTCCATGATCGCACATTTGGTGAGGCGATCGACATTGGGTTTGAGCGAGCAGATTCCGTTAGAGAGCTCGGTGGGGAGCATGGGCAGGACTCGATCGACCAGGTAGGTGGAGTTGCCGCGCTCGACGGCTTCCTTGTCCATGGGTGCGCCGGGTTTGATGTAGTGGGAAACATCGGCGATGTGGACTTCTAACAACCAACCACCGCTTTTGGTTTTGGCAATGAAGATGGCATCGTCATGGTCTTTTGCATCGGCTGGGTCGATGGTGATGACGAGTTTGTCGCGGTGATCGCGGCGGCGTGCGATTTCTTCAGCGGGGATTTCTTCCGGCACGGCGCGGGCTTCTTGAAGGACGTCCTCGGGGAAAGAGGTGCGCAAGCCGAAGCGGGCGATGGTGGAGAGGATATCGACTCCCGCATCGCCGGGCCAACCGAGGACTTCGATGACGCGGCCGATGGGATCGGTGTTAGAATTTTCCCAGCTCTCAAGATCGACCACGACGGTTTGACCGGGTTCTGCGGTGGTGTCACCGGTGATGTTGATGCGGCCTTCGAGGGCTTTGTCATCAGTTTCGACCCATGAGAAGTTGGCCTTCTTTCTGAAAATACCGACAATGCGGCCGGAGCGGCGGGAGAGGATTTCGATGACTTCGCCGCGCATTTCCTGGTCGTCCGGGACGGGGCCGCGTTGGCGGGGTTTGGAAGTTGGTGCGGAGGTTTTGATGCGCACGCTGTCTCCATCGAGCGAGGTCTTGGTTTTGTCGCGAGGGATGAAGATACGGGAGTAGAGTTTGAAATCGATGCCAGCGGCTTCGTTTTCAGGATCGCCGATGACGGGGTAGAAGAACGCGTGGCCGTTGGGGAGGAATTTGATCGAGCCGGTGAGCGAGCCTTTGGGAGCAGGCGTGGCTGCGTCGGATTTGGCTGGCGCTGCTTTGGCTGACGCGGATTTTTTGGCTTCAACCTTGGGTTTGACCTCGGGTGGTTTGACGAGGGAGTAGAGATTTTTCGCGCCGCACGAGATGATTTTGGCCTCCGTGAGGTCGATGAGGATTCCGGTCATTTCGCCTTTGCGGTCGCCGGGAATTTCCAGGGTCTTGGCGATTTGGGTTTTGGAATAGTGTTGCTCCGGGTTGGAGCGGAAGAGGGCAAGGATCTGATCGCGCATGGGGCAGTTGTGAGGAAAATGAATTTATAGGTCCTATAGGACTTATGGAGAGAGGGATGGCCGATTTGGTGGAATCGACGATTGATGAATGGCTTAAAAACTAGACGGATCATCGTCTTCTGACAAGACGGGGTTTTTGGGGGTTGTGGAGGAAGAAATGATTTTACCACGAATTACCCGAATCTCACGAATGAGGAGAAAATTAGTATTTTGGTCATTCGCAGCATTTGGTTCGGCTTTATTTTTTAAATGCTCGAATTCTTTAATTGAGGTAAAAATTTCATATCTGTCCAAGGGAATTTGCCCTCGATCGAGTAACATATTGAATTCATAAAACCCTGCATTCCATTCGAATAAGTTGGATCGCTGAATGTGTATCTTGTCCAAATAGCAATCCATACATCTAAGCTATCAGCAATATATGCAGATTTTGAATCGCCCGGACGTCTTATATCGTGATAACGGATTGATCCTGAATCTGTGTTGCAGTCCAAATTTAATGTTTCACCACCACCACCTATTCCTGCTATTGGAAACCATCGTCGTCTTCGTCTGCACTCATTCAGATATTCTTCAGCATTCCAATCCAGATACTGCAAAATATTCTCTTCTGATAATTCATCCTGATCACATTCCCAGCAGCCTATGCTATCTTCGATAAGGTTAAGTCCCCAAACGTTATAGTGCCCATCCTTTGCAGCCTTAAGCTCATTTTCCAGCTTTGGCGAATCAGAACCTAGAGACATTATTATGTTCTCTTCTAAATAAGTTCTTGGTGTTTCGTATCGAAGACTAAATCCATCGCCCATCTCTAATAAATAATCTTTGTAATCCTTAGGGAGTGAAAAACCTAGCAATTCTTCATAATTACGCATCTGATCAATCGAAATGATTTCGCCTTGGATGATCTCATATTCGATTCCAAGCTGATCTAATTGTTTTGTTGCAGATTCATAGTAGTGCAGGTATTTCATATAAATTGAGATATTTTTTGTCCAACAGTGTTAATGAACAACATGCTGTAATTGTTTCTTCATCGTATGAATCTCACAAACACAGCCGCTTAAACAACTCATTCAGCGGCAGCTGCAGACAAATGTAAAAATCCCCGAACTCCGAGTATCTAGCAGAAACCTCGTCGAAGCGCATTTCATAGACGATGTCTTTGATGTCGGAGGTGGTTTTGGAAAGGAGGGTGACGCCCCATTCGTGTTCATCCAGGCCGGTGGAGCCGGTGATAAGTTGGAGGATACGTCCGGAGTAGGTGCGGCCGACGCGGGCGTGGCCGGCCATGAGGGTGCGGCGTGCTTCGTAGTCGAGCGCGTACCAGTTATCGGTTCCGCTGCGGCGTTTGGTCATAGGATAGAAGCAAACGACTGGCCAATCGGGGAGTTGTGGATAGACGCGGTAAGAACGGTAGTGAGCCATGCGATCGTCGAACTCTTTGAGCGCTGCGTTGTATTCCTCGCTGTCGGCGCTGAGGTTTTTTTCGGCGACCAAGGTTTCCGCGATGTATTGCTCGCGGGTGGTGGTGTATTCGGATGGCTCGGTGATGGAGAAATAGGAATAAGCAGGTGTTAGAATTTCCGATCCGAGGGAAAGGGATAGTTGTTTCTCGAACGCGTTGGCGACGTGGAGGTCGGGGGTCAGCAGCATGAAGCCGAGATCGGCTTTGGGCGAAACGATAGAGAAAGTAAGAAGCTGCGTGTCCGGCGTGGCACGGATTTCCTGGATGAGCTCGGTGAAACGGACCTTGGATTGGCGTTGTTCGTCATCGGTGAAGAGGGACCATTGGGAGTAGTCGATGTGGTAGAAGAGGTGAAGAACGTGCCAGCCTTCTTTGGGTGGGAGTGGTGTCATGGTGATATGAATTGGAAATTAGGAGATTGGTTTATTTTTAAATCAAAAATCAAAAATCAAAAATCAACATTCGTCATTCAACAATCGTCAATCTGAGAGAGGCGCGGTTTGATTGACGATTGATGATTGTTGATTTTGGATTTTTGAATGAAGAGGCAGATTGGATTCTAACGAATATCAGTGGAGATTTCGGTTTCGAATAGGGATTTGAATTTTTCGATGGGGGCGTCGATAGCCGGGCCTTCCAGGGCTTGGATCATCCAGCGTGCGTTTTCTCCGGTGCGGTAAGAGGCGTGCATGCCCATATCGGTAAAGCCATCGGTGGCGGAGATGTTGAGGGTTTCGTCTCCGGAAATGGCGAGCGTGGTGCTGTCACCGACGAGTATGCCATCGCTATCGCGGAAGAAAATCCGGATGGCGCCGGAGGTGCCTTTTGCTTGGATTTTGATGACGGGAATGAGTTTGACGCCACGGCGGACAATGTCTGGGTTCTCGCCTTGGGTGTTAGGAGTGCGCCAGTAAGTTTCCACTGCAGAAATGGTGAGGATTTTACCTTCGACGGGTAAGCTAACTTTTTTCGAGATCTCAGAATCCACGGGGATTTCTTTCGAAAAGTGCATGACGCCCAGAGCAGTGGTGATGATTAAAACTACCACGATGGCGAACATGCTGGTTTTCTCGAGCATGGTGAGGGTGGAGAAGAAGCCCGGCGAGTCGTCGGATGGTTCCGTTGGGGTGAATGAGTTTTCGAGATCCTCGGTTGGAGCGTTTTTTTCCATCACCCCGTAGCTTTTCTCGGAATCGGCGGGTGCATCGCTAGGCTGGGGCGAATGATCATCCAGTTCCCAGAGGTCGTTTTCCTCAAATCCGATGTAATCCTTTGCGAGATCGGATGAATCTCGGTCGGGAGGATTTTCAGGGAGTTGGGAATCGTTACTCATGATCAGTTATAGGGGTTTTAGAATCCTAGCTATCCGTTGGCGAGAGAAGAAAGTGCATAAGTGGTGGGCTTTAATTCAAAAATCAACAATCGTCATTCAACAATCGTCAATTGATTCTGTGAGCGGTGCGGTTTGGTTATTCGGTTTGATCCGACTTCGCCAAGGCTTCGACGGACAAATTGACGATTGAGGAGTGTTGATTGGATTCTTGAATGAAGAGAAAGGTTACGGCGGTTTATTTTTCCTGAGCTAGTAATTTGGATTTGCAGGTGGTGCCCCAGCGGAAGCCGCCTAGGGTGCCGTCTTCGCGGATGACTCGGTGGCAGGGAACGAGGTAGGCGATGCGGTTTTTTCCAACTGCGTTTCCGACTGCTCGGGCGGCGGTGGGTTTGCCAATGCGTTTGGCGAGTTGGCTGTAGGTGGAGGTTTTGCCGCTCGGGATTTCTAGTAAAGCTTTCCAGACTTGCAGTTGAAATTCGGTTCCGTTGAGGTCGAGCTTGAGCGGGGTCTTGGACCGGGTTTGGAAGATTTGGCGGGTGAGTTCGGCTGCTAAACGATCGTTTCGTTTGAGTGTAGCAGTCGGCCAATCGTGGGTCAGTTGCTGGTAGGAATCGGCTTCGTCGGTTTCAAAAAATGAAAGGTGAGCGATGCCTTTTAGGGAACGCGCGATAAGCATTTTTCCAAAAGGAGTTTCGGAAATTCCCCATTCTAATTCGATTTTTGCGGGCTCGTTCTTCATTTTAGTTAAAGTAAAAATATGATGGTAAGTCGCTGATTTATAATGATTAGCTGATATTTAATATTTGCTTAATAAAGTTATTCGGCTTTTTGATTTAAACGGTTGATCTAAATTAAAGATAACGGGTCAGCGCATCGACTTTAGATTGATTCAACTCATTGGCGAGAGCGACGGTGAGTGTTAGCATGGCGAGGTAATCGTTGATGTCGATGATGGCGTTGTGGGAGTGGATGTATCGGGTGGGGACGCCGAGCACGACGGATGGGATTCCGTCGTTGGCGAGGTGAAAAGAGCCGGCATCGGTTCCGCCGCCGCGACGGACGGTGACTTGGTAAGGGATGTTGGCGAGCTCGGCGGTTTCGATGGCGAGTTCGGCGAGTCGCGGGTTGGCGATGGCGGTGGGATCGTAAAGTCGGATCTGGACGCCTCCGCCAAGTTTTCCCTGAGATTCGGATAGATTAAAACCGGGTGTATCATCGGCTGGCGGGCCCTCGAGGACGATGGCGACATCGGGTTTGGTGAAATTGGCGAGGGTTTTGGCACCGCGTAAGCCGACTTCTTCTTGGACGGTTCCGGCGAAGAGGAGTTCGTTCGGGTGATCCATTTCGGCGAGGATTTGGGCGGCTTGGATGACTGCGGCCATGCCGACCCGGTTATCAAAAGCTTTCGCCATAAACAAATGTGGATTGGCCATGGGGGTGAAGGCGGAGAGCGGGGCGATGGGTGCACCGAGTTGGATGCGGTATTCGTCAACGACTTCGCGGCGGGAGTTTGCGCCGATGTCGATATACATGGCTTCGACGGGGACTGGGGTGTCGCGCTGGGATGGAGGGAGAAAATGGACGGGTTTGCTGCCGATGAGGCCGGGAATTTTTTCGCCATCGCGATTCAGGATTTGGACCCGTTGGCCGAGTAATACCTGATTCCACCAGCCTCCGATGGTGACGAACTGGATGAACCCGTCAAAAGTGATGTTTTGAACCATGAAGCCAACCTCGTCCATATGGCCGGCGATGATGATGCGTGGGCCTTCGTTCGCGTGTGAGCAGATGACCGAGCCGGATTTATCGGTGGCGAGGGGGCCGACCTCTTCGAGTTCATCGATGAAAATCGCGCGAACTTCGTCTTCGAAGCCTGAGATCGAATGGGCATCGGTGAGTTCTTGGAGAAGGGAAAGGGCTTTGGTGCGCATAAATGGATAGTGCGTGGAAACTCTAAATTTTAAACTCTAAATTTCAAGGAAGAGGCTGAGAGGCAATAGCTATCGAACATTGCGTTATAGCGATGCTGTTGCTTTCACTAGCATTCTAACCCATCACTCTAATTTCTTCCGAGCTGGACGGATGGAGCGGCTTGCCCTTT
Source organism: Verrucomicrobiota bacterium (assembly GCA_040384845.1). GTDB lineage: Bacteria > Verrucomicrobiota > Verrucomicrobiia > Verrucomicrobiales > Akkermansiaceae > Luteolibacter. Next base: position 53,765 of record JAZKIL010000004.1, read on the forward strand.
GATCGCTGGCCGTGAGTAAAAACCTAGTAACCGAGCCCAGAGCTGATTTGGAGATTAAAGATGCGCAGTTGATTTTCTATCGTGTGTGGAAAGAACTGGAAGAAAGCATCGGGCGGGAGAATCTGCGTTTCCCTAAAGAATTGATTTTGCTGGGTGGCGCACCGGGATCGGGAAAGGGAACGAACACGGATTTCATTCGGCAAGTTCGCGGCATTTTGGCGGAGCCGATTGTGGTGAGCCAGTTACTGAGCTCGCCGGAAGCCCAGGATATCAAGGCGCGGGGCGGCATGGTGGGGGATGAAGAGGTGTTGCGGTTGTTGTTTCATGAGCTGTTGAAACCGAAATTCCGCGACAGTGCGGTGTTGGATGGATTCCCTCGCACGAAGGTGCAGGTGGAATGTTTGAAAATGTTTTACGATGAGATGGTGAATTTGCGGAAAGAGTTTTCCGACACGCCACAAGCGCATTTTTTCCGTCAGCCGGTGTTTCACATCATGGTATTGTTTGTGGATGAAGCGGAAAGTATCGCGCGTCAGCTCAAGCGTGGTCAGGAAACGCTGGAGCACAATGCCGAGGTCAGGCAATCCGGCGTAGGTGTTTTGGAAGAAGAGCGGGCAACGGATTTCGATCCCGAACTGGCGCGGAACCGTTACCGGACGTTTAAGGAAAAGACCTACGATGCGTTGGTCTCGCTGAAACAAATTTTCCATTATCACTTCATCAACGCCCAGGCGCCGATCCAAGTGGTGCAGAAAAACATCATTCGTGAGTTAGAGTATCAAAGCTCATTGGAGTTAGATCCGCGGACCTACGATACGTTGCGCCACATTCCTTTGGCAGATGAGATCGTCGTCAAAGCGCGACAAGAGCTGGTGAATCGCTTGGACAGCTATCAGGTTGAGCACACGGAAACGTTTCAAAAAGTGGTGCATTTCATCCAAGAAAAGATGATGCCCGTTATCAAACGCTACGCCGTAACGGGTCGCGCTACCGTGAACACCGAGGATGCGCTTTTCCATGATCCGGTCGCGATTGCGATCTTGATCGATGTGTATTCTGAGCGCGGATTTCAAGCGATGGTAGACATCCACCGACAGGAGATCCCCGAAAAAGTGGATCTGCAAACCGGCATTATCAGCACTCGTCAGAAGAAAGTGTATCGAATGACGGTCTTTTTCACGGGTTCAAAGATTCGCCGTGGATAATCCGCTGGCTTCGGGACGGTATTTTCGATAGCTTCCGTTTTAACCAACTTTTCCTCGTGCAAATCCTCATCCGCAACATCGACCGTAAACTGACTCAGCCTGAGATTGTTTGTTTGTTCAGAAAACACGGGCGGGTGACGACTTGTGTGATCGTCAAAGACGAGAAGACGGGGCTTTCCAAAGGTTTCGGGTTTGCCGAGATGCCTAAGCTGGATGAGGCGATGAAAGCGATTGAAGAGCTCAATGGGAAAAAACTAGGCGACTCCATCCTGCGGGTGAAACGTGCTGCGAGTTCCACGGTTTCGAAGAAGACTCCTAAAGTGGATACTTCAGAGAGATACGAGAGATCGGATAGATATGACAAATCAGACCGATCTTCTGAGAAAAAAAGACCGCCGAGAGCGAGTCGCAGCACGAAGCGCCGCTAATCAGCCGAGCTGATTGATCGCTTTGGTAATTTCATCTTCCCTGCCGGCTTCAGTGCGGATGAAAAGTTCCTGCAGGCCTTTCTCGGTTTGAGTGACCGCTTTCAATCCTCCTGAAACGGGGCGTTGGATACGTATCGACCCTGTGCATTTTTCCTGGCCTAGAGATTTACCGCCGTAGGATCGGCCGATGATGACGCCGATCACTCCCTGCATGGCCTCGATTTTCGCGATGACCCGCTGGCATTCTTTGGAGGTGGATTGATGGCGACCGCGGGAAGGCATGGTAGTGAGAGTGGAAAGTGCCGAGTGATCAGTGATCAGTGATCAGTGAAGATGGCGCACAAGATTCGTGCGGTTCAATTTGGAGTATGGGGGGATCGGCGTAAAGTGTCTAAACTTGGGTTGTTGTTTCAAAGGGGTTGCAAAGCAGTTCTCCATAGTGGATGAACGGCGTGGATGTCAGTAAAGGCAACATGGAGAGTGAGCGCGGCGGTGATGCTGAGTCGGGTGCTGGGGTTGGTTCGTGAGGTATTGTTTGCGGGTTTGTTCGGCGGGAGCCGCTGGATGGATTGTTTTTACCTGGCGTTCAAAGTGCCGAACTTGCTGCGGGATTTGTTTGCAGAAGGGGCGCTGTCCCAAGCATTCGTGACGACCTTTTCCAAAAAAGTAAAAGCCGAGGGCGCAGATAGTGCATGGATTTTAGCGAACCGCATGATGACTTTGGCGGCGGTGTTCATGAGCTTGGTTGCGTTGGTGGGGATCGCGGTGGCGCCGTGGATTGTGGATTTACTGACGGCGTTTTCGAGATCAGGTAAGACGCCAAGAGTTTACGATGCAGCGGAAATTTCTCTAACGGTTGAAATGGTGCGGGTGATGTATCCGTTCATCGCTCTCGTTTCTTTATCCGCTCTGGTGATGGGAATGTTGAATGCGCGGGACGTGTTCGGAATGCCAGCGCTCGCGTCATGTTTCTTCAATATCGGATCAATGATCGGCGGCGCGTTGATCGGTTACTGGATGGATCCGGAATGGGGTCCACGGAGTTTGGTCGGCTTTTCATGGGGTGTGTTGATCGGGGGTTTGGCGCAGTTGGTCTGTCAGTTTCCGGCATTGCTGGCGGTGGGGTATCGGTTCAAAGCGAATTTCAACTGGAACGATTCCGGAGTGAAAAAAATTCTCCAGCTCATGATCCCGGCGGTGATCGCGGCATCGGTCACTCAGGTGAACGTGTTAGTGAACGCGATGTTTGCCTACGGAGTGGGTGAAGGTGCGGTGAGTTGGTTGAGTTATGCGTTTCGGTTGATGCAGTTGCCGATTGGTGTGTTCGGCGTGGCGGTAGCGACCGTGACCTTGCCTGCCATGTCGCGGGCCGCAATCAACGGCATAGGTAAGGATTTCGCACCGACCCTGCTCAAAGGCCTGAAACTAGTCATGTTCCTGGTGTTTCCGGCGACGGTTGGATTGGTGGTGATGGCTCAGCCGATTGTGAGTTTGCTTTATGAACGTGGAAAGTTTGATGAAATGGATCGCTTGGCGACCGCCGGTGCGTTGCAAGCGTATGGTTGCGGACTTCTGTTTTATGCGGGTCTGAAGGTGTTGCAGCCCGCGTTTTATGCGATCGAGAAACGTTGGCTGCCAATGCTGGCGAGCATCATGGCTTTGGTGGTAAACCTGGTTTGCAACTACACCTTTGTATTCGTTTATAAATGGGGCCACGAATCGCTGGCTCTAACAACCAGTATTGTCGCGAGCCTGAATTTCATTTTCCTCTACGCCGCGATGATGAAGTATGCGGGTGACATCGGCACCAAGAGTTTGGCACTGGCGTTCTTAAAAATCGGGCTCTCCACCGCAGTCATGGGAGCGGTATGTTATTACGGAAGCCAGCTTTTGCTAAGCGATCTCGGTGGGATGTTGTTCTGGAAAAAAGCGCTTTCAGTTTTTGGACTGATAGGCCTGGCGGGCACAGTGTATCTGACCGCGACGCTCATGTTGAAAGTGGATGAGATAAGGGAAGTGGTGGCGTTGGCTAAGAAGTGGATAGGGAAATGAGAGATAAGAGGAACCGGGGATAAACGCGGATTTTTTGATAGGTAGGGTCAAGCGGCCTCGCTTGACCGTGACTTGTGCGGATATCTTCCATCTAAGGTATTGATCCTTAATTTTTAAATGCCTAACTTTACTTCACGGAATTTCACATCCTAATTCATTATGATTTACTGTCTTTTCATCACGCTATTGATTGCAATTTTATCTTTAATACTGATTGCCTACCACAGGCCGGATACCTTGCGATCCTCATCATTTCCGTTTACACGAAAGTGCCTTGGAATCGCGATATTTGCCTTTGCTATTGCTGCGATCAGTATTCAGTTGGAACTATGGGCCTGTGAAGGAGCAGTAATTCTTTCTATCTGCGGACAAGGAGCTTCATGGATATCACTTCTATTTGTTTTCAGAGGAATCTTTGAAGTCATGCGACCGCGTTGAAGTAGTGAAGGCCGCTGCGGCTGAACTCGGATCTAGAACTTCCGTTGCAGTAAATAAAAACCATGAAATCATCCCAAATTCTGCTGCTCTCTACTATTGTCCTGTCTGTATTCGTCGGATGGGAGGGTTTGCTAAAGGTATTGGTTCTTGTCGCTGGGCCTGCGGTTTTAGTACAAGGCTCGATCTACGTCGTGTGCAAGGTGGGTGCTTTTAAGCCACTACGATCGGCGATCGCTTCGTTTTTTTGGAAAATTCCCATGGCGTTAGGTTTTTCTCTAATCGTCGGTATTAGCGTTGGCGTTATCGCAGCTATGGTGATGTTGCTGCGTGGATTTGCAGCCCCTTCGGAATCTTGGCTTTACGTGAGCTTGGGATTTATGGCTGGGGTGATGGGGGCGGTAGAGGGTATTAAAAAATCAAAAATCAGATATCAACAATCATCAATCGTAAATCGAAGTGAATGATGAAGTGCACCGTTCAAAAAATTGATTGACGATTGATGAGTGACGAATGTTGATTTTTGAATTTTAAAAAAATCACTTCGTCACTAACACATTTCGGATCTCGATGGGAAATCCCTCTGCTTGGAAGGCGATGGCGCCTTGGTTGGCGGAGAGGGTTTTGCCTTGGTTGGTTTGGGTGCCGTTGACGTGGACGGTGATTTCGGTTTCGGTACAGGTGACGGTCATGGTGTTCCATTCACCGAGAGGCTTTTCCTTGGGATCGGCGGTGCGGAGCCAGCGTTTGCCCTTGTTAGGGGACTCACCTGCGGCTTGGAGGGTTTCGCCGATGCACCAGAAATCACCGGCATTGCCGTGTTCGAGTTGGGCTTCGAATGATTTCGGCCAAGGGCCTGCGGCTCCGGGTGTGCTGACGTGGACGAGGACGCCGCTGTTATTTTTTTCGGTGTTCGGTTGCCAACGCCATTCGAAGCTGAGGGTGTAATTTTTAAAGGTCTCTTTGGTGCGGAGGTAGCCGATGGGAGTACCGGCGGTGGAAAGGACGCCATCGGTGAGTTTCCATGCGGTATCGGCGGGTTGTTCGCCGTCTTTGGTGATGAATGTCCAACCTTCCAGGCCTGTGGTGAGGAGGTCGTGTTTTTTGGATTCTTCAGCGAAGGCTGAGAGGCTGGAGAGGGTGATGAGTGCGAGAGTGATGAGTTTCATAGGTTTGATTGTGATGGGAATTTTTCACCGCAGAGACGCAGAGGTCGCGGAGGGACGCAGAGCTTTGGTAAATGGATTTTTCTGGATGAAAATTAAGATCTTATTATTTCATGTTGTGAATGGCTTCGGCGAAGGCTTTGCCGGCGGGGGCGAAGAATTTTGCGGCACCGTAGTAGTGGAAGCCTTGGTGGGATGCGCCTTTGGCGATTTCCTCTTCCTCCGGAGTGCGTTCTTTTTTGTCGCGGGCTTTTACAAGTTCGTGATCCCAGAATATTTCGGTGCGGATGGCGGTAACGTTGCCTTTGAACTCCGGCATTTCTGCGGGAGCGGCTTGGGCTTCGCGGAAGGTTCGATAGATTTCTTTGTAGCGATCTTCCTTGAAGGTTTCCACAGGGCCATCGACGCCGAGGACTCCGATGACGAAGGGAATTTTAGGAGCCTTGAGGTCTTTACGGACGTCGCGGATGAAGTGAGCCATGTTTGTGGTGTATTCATCATAACCGCCGGGTTGGCCGCGTTTGGAGTATTTCTTGGAATCCACGATGTCATTCCAACCTTGGAACCAGACGAAGCCGGCAATCTCGTAACCGTCTTTGGCATCGTAAGAGGGAACGATTTTTTTAGGATCGGTGAGGACTTGTTTCACATGGTCTATCATTTGTTTGTAGTAGACCCCTGCGCCTTCTTCCGAGGCGGAAGGTGGGCGGAAATCGGTGTGGATGTTTTTACCACCCCATGCGGTTTTGATGATGAGGATGGGTTCTTTGTAAAGCTTTTCCATGGTGATACCGAAGGTGAATTCGGGGCCGATGGTGTTTGCGTTTGCTCCGAATCCGGTGGTGAGTTTGCCTTCCTTGATGACGGATTTCCCTCCGTTGTCTTCGGAAAGGTAGTTGATCCAGACACGTTCACAGACGGTGAGCTTTCCTTCTTTGTCGCGCATTTCCGCGAGGAGTGGAGCGGTTTTCGGATCTTTGGCGAGGTAGTCGAAGGTAGTGACGTTGGCGTACCCCTGCATGTTCGATTGGCCGGCCAGGATGTAGACTTTGAGCGGAGCCGCTTGAGTGTAAGCACTCAGGGCGATGGTAAATAGGATAGACAGTTTCATGGGTTTAGGTGGGTGAGTTTACGATTAGAAATGGATTATGCATGGGATTTTTTAAGATTTTTTAGCCACGAATTCGGATCGTTGGCAGTTGGTTTTACTTTGCTTGGTGTTGGTGGAGGGTTTTGCCAGTGTCGTCTTGGAGCGTGATTGAAAGGGAGGCGGGAGCTTGTGGGGTTGAGGGTGTTAGATCGATCCGTAGGAATCCGCCGCTGGCTGGGGAGTCGGTGTAGGGCTGGCGAATTTTTGCGTCGGGGTCATTGGATTTGGGATCGCCGGGGATTCTGCCGAGGCGGGCGTTTTCCTTGTTGAGTGCGCCGCAGGAAAATTCGGTAAAGCCATGAGGGTGGATGGAATGGTATTTCCAATGACGATCACCGCAGAGAATGAAGAATTTGTTAGGATCTATCTGGTTTGTTTTTAGCCAATCGAAGAAGGCACGGCCTTCGTTATCGAAGCCTTTGAGGTTGGCGTGGTTATCGGATTTGTGACCATCATCGGGCCCGATCATGGGAGTGGGGGAGATGAGGATTTTGAAAGTGGCATCGCTTTCCTTTAAGGTGCGTTGCAGCCACTCGCGTTGCTCTTTTCCCCATAGAGATTTATCGGGTCCGTCTGGCATGTTGTTCGGGCTGCGAAAGTCGCGGCCTTCGACGAACCAGAGTTGAAGGTCTTTTCCCATACGATGGGTGCGGTAGGTGGTGGCGTTGGAGTTTTTCGGATCAACCACGGGGACTTGTTCGCGAAAGGTATCGATACCGAGTTTGTTAGAAGGCTCGTCGTCACGGGTGGTATCGGAGTCGTTGTAGCGATGATCGTGATCGTCTTTGAGCCAGTAGGTGGGGGTTTGGGCGAAGAGTTTCACGAAGCGTAGCATGGCGTATTGCTCGTGCCATTTTTTCCGCAACTCGGATTGGGATTTGGCGCGGGTTTGCCATGGATGGTCGTAGTAGACGCAATCGCCGTTCAGGATCACGAAGTCGGGGGCGAGTTTGATGATGGGTTCGAGGGCCGGGTAGCCGAGGGTTCGGTCATCGGGATTGGCGGGTGGGTTGTCTTTATCGCCGTTTTGGAAAAAGGCGTAATTCAAGCAGCTTGTTAGAACGAACTGGATGGGAGCAGATTGATCGGAGATGGGGAGGGTTTTGAAAGTGGCGGGTGTGCCGGGTTTTGCCGTGTCTTTGTTAGAGCCGAAAACGGCGCGGTAGTGGTAGGTGGTGGCGGGTTTGAGAGAACTGATTTTTAATTTGAGGATGAAGTCGTTTTCATCTGTGGCGGAAATCCACTCGGAGAAGGTCGAGGTTTTGAAATCGGGCGAAGTGGAGATTTCGAACTGCCCTATCCCGGTTGCGCCGGGCACATCGCCATCGACCGGGATGGATGAAGAGGTTAGGCGAGTTTGAAAGATGACAGAGGTATCGGTGACTTCACCGGCAAGCAGGCCTTGGGCGAGGTGGATTTCAGCGGAGAGCGCAACCGAAGATGCGAGTAGAGAACACAGAAGAATGGATGTAACGAAATGAAGCATAGAGGTAATGCTCTTTTATTCTTCAACATCCTTTTTTTCTTCCTCGGGAATTTCTTCTTTGGCGGGAGTTTTGGTTTCCACGGATTGCATGTTGGCGAGCCGTTTGATTTCCTCCGGATTATTGAGGTTTGCTGCAAGTTGTTGGACTGCGCGAGCTGGGATGCCGGTATGTAAGGTTAGCATGGATTGGCCTTTTTTCCCACCCAGCCCGGCGATGGTTGAGACGTGTCCGGTGATGTTTCCTGCGGAATCGAAGAGAGGTGATCCACTGCTTCCTGGTGCCCAATCGTTGCTATAGTTCACGCGTAGATTGCAGAGGGCATTGATGGATTTTTTGTCTTCGCCGTCGTAACTATCATCCCAATAGAAGCGGTTGATGACACCTGTGCTAAAATATCCCTCTTGTTTAAGTGGATAGCTGAAGCAATAGGAGGCCGATCCCTGTTTCACGTTGGAGTTCAGTGGTAGGGGGCTGAATTCCGCCCCTGCGATTTTGATAATCGCTGCGTCCATGGTTTTGCTACGTGCGAGTACGGCGACCCCGCAAGCGATATTCCCTTCGTGGTCGGCTACGACGAGAAATCCATCGCTCATTTTGGTTTTGGTAGAAAGGACATGATCGCAGGTTACAATCACATTGGGAGCAATGGCGTAGCCTCCAGCCAGATTGATGTGCCAGTCATCGCAACTCATGCATTTATGACAGTAACCAACGCGAAGGTTGGATTTCCTCGCATGTAAGGCGATATCCTCGGTCGACAGGCTTTTTCTTAAAACGGGCGGAAGTTTGATAGGTTCCGGCTTGGGAGCTAAAAGTTGTTTATCAATTTCTTCTTTGGAAATGGCAGAGACTTTTTCACGAATAAGCAGGGCTTTATCGATGATTTTTTGGTGAGCCTTTTTAATTGAGATGCCACTTTGTTCGAAGATGGGTGTATCGGCTGATTGACCTAAAACAATGGGTGAAAACGAGGTTAAGATAAAAAGAAGAAGGCAGGTGATAGGGAAAAGGTTCATGGCAGGGTGTAAGTAATGAAAAACCAAAAGAATACGTGAGGTCGCTTGGGATCTTGCAAAGCAAGCGATGCTTTAATGTGCTTGGCGAGAATTTCCTTAATTGAGGGAGAAAATTAATTCACGTCTGTTCCGACGCGGAAAAACCTAGGCGCTTGTGATCCGTTTTGGCTGGTGACAGCTGCCGGAAAGGGAACGGAAACGGCTTCGACCCCAGAGGGATTGGAAACGCCGCTTCCAGTGAGGATGGTCGGGGTGATGATGTTGTTGGTCCAGTTGATCAGGTCTGCGCTGAATTGAACGGTGTAGATGAGGCCATCGGTCAGGTAAGTTTTTCTGCGTGTGAAGACTGCACGGAAATCGGTTGCTGCTCCGGCGTCAAAATCCTGGATGATAGGTAAACCGATGGTGGTGACGGCTCCATTGGCGGTGTAGTTGAGATTGCTGAGAGTATTGCTATTGGGGTTGGTGCCGAAGGCGAATTCCTGAAGATTGTTCAGGATATCGCCATCGGGATTTGCAGTGGGCAGAGCATTGTTGCCGGCAAGGCTGTAGGTGCCAGCCCATGAGTTGAAGAAAGGGTTGACGGTGGCTTGGTTGGAGTTGGGACTTTCACCAGCAGCATTGATGGCGGAGATGACGTAGTGGTAGATCGTGTTGCTGACGATGGCCGTGTCTTGAAAAGTTGTGCCCGTCGGGTTTC
>JAZKIL010000004.1:63413-84966 GCA_040384845.1 Verrucomicrobiota bacterium
TTCCTATGACGGTATAAGGTCCGCCGTTAGTGAGGGATCGTTTGACGTAGTAACTGGTTGCCCCGCCCGTTGCTGACCAACTTAGGTCGATGCGATTGCTGACGGGTGTGGCTTGCAGGTTTGTGGGTGCGGAAGTTGGTGTGCTATTGATGATGATGGGAACAGCGTTTGACTGACTCGGTGCGTTGGTTGAGTTGCCGATGTATCTGGCTGTAATGCTGTGTGGGCCGATGGCCAGATTCGCGGTAGGGAAATTGGCTTGTGATGATCCGTTTACAGCGGCGGTGCCGAGCAATGCGTTGCCGGAATAAAACGATACGTTTCCCGTGGGTGAGGTTCCTGTAACCGTGGCGGTGAAAATGAGTGGAGCGCCCGAATTGGCCGGATTGCTGCCGCTGGTTAGTGAGAGCGCTGTGGTTGTGGGGGAAAGAACGGTGACTGTGCCGGTGCCTGAAAAGTAGGTGTTGTTTTTGTTTGTGGCTGGGGAGGCGGTTGAGCCGTAGGTGCCGGGTGCGAGGAGTGTTCCGTTATCATATGTCAATGCTGCGATCGTGCGCGTGCCGGTGTAATTCAGATTTACGGTTGCTCCCGTGGTGATGTTGAGCGGACCGGTTCCGAGAGCGTTGACGTGGTTGCAGACGAGGCTGCCAGTGTTGACACTCGTTGCTCCGGTATAGCTGTTAGCCACTTGTAACACGACCGGGCCATCGCCATTCAATGTCATTCCGCCTGATCCGCTGATGCTGTTGTTGATTGCCAATGTCCCGTAGCTTGGGCTTGTGAGGTTCAGGTTTGCATTGAGGGTGATGGATCCGTTCCATTGATTTCCGAATCCGTTGTCGGCATGGAGCGTGCCTCCGTTAATGATGAGGGCGTTGGAAGCGTTGATGCGTTCCAGGTAAAGGGTGCCCCCATTGAGTGTGATGGCGCCTGTGCCCAAGGCCTGGTTGGCTTCGGCATTCATCAGGAGCACGCCTTGGTTGATGATGGTGCCTCCGCTGAAAGTGTTAGAAACGCTTTTGATATCCAGGGTTCCCGCGCTGTTTTTGATCAAACCTCCGGCTCCTGATATGGCACTGTTAATGGTTACCCGGCCGGTGGCGGTGCCGCCGAAGGTGGTTGTGGCGGAGAGGGTCAAGGGGCTGTTGATAGTCAACGTATGAACCGAATTTTGGTTGAGCTGCGGTAGGGTGCCGCCGTTAGCCGTGAAGGCGATGCTTTGTGTTCCGCCGATCGTAACCTCCGCAGAAGCATTCAGTTGGTTGAGCTTGAAGGCGTTGGTCAGGTTGTGGGTTGTGGTGTAGATGTGATTTCCTCCGCTCGCGGGGAAATTGAGGGCGTAGTATGGCTGGCCTGCTGTCGCGGGAACGTTGGGGGTCCAATTTTCTGAAGTGTTCCAGTTGCCTGTGGTCGCATTCAGCCAGGTGAAGTTCGTCAGGGTTCCGGCCTGCACACTGATGGATACGGTTGCTGGAGCGGAGTTGTTCATGCCATTGTTGACGAGAAAGGTGAAACTATCCGTGCCGTTGAAATTATCGTTAGGTGTGTAAGTGACGTTTGGAAGAGTTCCGCTGAGCGTTCCGTTTGCAGGAGCGGATACGATGGAATGACTGAGAATGCCTCCGCTGCCAGAGAGTGTGATGGGCAATGCGGTGTTAACCGGGGTAGACAGGCTTTGAGGAAAAGCGAAGGCGGCACGGTTTGAGATACCAGAGCCATCAAACAAATACGATTGAGGAATGATCTGACCGTTCACACCAGCGAGAGAGGGACCCATCCATTTGAGCTTCGCCACGGCCGACCCGGTGTTTTCATAGTATTCCATTTGCAGATCCGCTAACTGACCAGCGGTCAGATAAATGGATGTGCTGTCATTCCATTTGGTCGATTGATCGGCGAATCGATCCATGATCAACTGCCCATTCACATACAGACGGACTCCATCGCTTGTTAGAGCGGAGAAGGTGTAATGCCCGCTTTCCGGGATAAGCAGCAAGCCGGTCCAGCGGACGCTGAAGGTATCCGCTGCAACCGAGCTATGTGGCTGACCGGTGCCCCAGTCGAAGTTGATTTGCGGATCGGTTCGGGTGTGTTTGAGAATGGTGAAATCGGAATTATCGAAATACTCGCCTTTGAGGCCGTTTCCAGGAGTTCCCACAATGATGCTGACAGTGGCGGTAAGGGATGTTGTCAGGCTATCTGTTGTTTGAAAAGTGAAGTGGTCTATTCCGGAGTAACCCAAGGCAGGAGTGTATGTGAGATCGGGTGCGGAACCTGTTAGAATACCGTGGGCCGGCTGCGTGAGGTTTGTGTAAGTGATAGCAGTGCGTGGCGAGGCACCGGAGAGGGTGATGGCTTTGGGGATGCCAATGGAGGTGGTTACGGTCTGTGAATGGGCTGCAGCCAAGCCCAGGTTTTGGGCCGGGGCGGTGATGGCATTTTCAATAGTCGCAATGGTTTCGACAAGGAGGGCGTAGGTTGACTGGGTGGTATCCCATGTCGCGAGATAGCTTTTCAAGGTGGGCAAGGTGTAGCGGGCGGCATCGCCATAAGTGGCCAAAGATTCGAGTGCGGCTGTCAGGTATTCGCCTGAGCCCCAGCCGAATTCAGGTTTCGTATCAAGCATGGAGAGAGCAATGGGAATGCCCTCGGCGATTTTGAAATTGGCCAGCATGCGGATTCCTTCAGCGCGGGGACTGGCGCTCCACATCCGGTCGGCTTGGGATTCAGAGGTGACTACTTCGAACATGTCGGGAATCAGCGCCTGAACATCTGTTAGGGGAAGCCGTTGTCTGCAGAATACGGCGACTCCGGTGCGGGGGTAAGAGTCCGGCTGTTTGAGGCCGATTTGGAGAGCGGGATAGAGCAAGGACTTGGAAGCATTGACGGTGTAAGCGGCCACATCGTTACCGGGAGCACCATCGGGAACTCCGTTTCCGAAAATGACCATGGATAGGAAACGGTTGCTGATTTGGATGGGATCGATCCAGTTGATATGATCCGGATCGGTGGCGTTGGCGATAAACGAGTTGATCATCGCTGTGAGGTGGGTGCTGGCCGTGTTGGATGCGTAGCTTCGGATGGCTTTGGCGGCTATGGCGCGAACCCATAAGTCGGAATCGTTGAGCCGGAGGACGATGGTGGGAAGGGCGGTGGCATCCTGACGCGCGCCAAGAGTTTGGCAGGCGCCTTGGCGTTCGTTGGCATTGGCACTGCTGAGCAGGTTACGCAACGTGGTGAGTTCACCAGCTGTTAGAGTTCGTCCTGCCAATTCGGCAGCTGCGTAATTTCGGACGACCGGATCGAATTGGTTGAGGTCGGTGATGAGTTGGGCGACTGTGCGGCTGGCTCGATCTATTTTATAAGATGCGGCGGCAACAGCGTTTGCTACTTTTGTCGCGTCGAGGGCGTAGGCGGGGTTAAGGCTTTTTCCAGTGATATGGAGTCTTTGAAGGGGGAGGCTGTAAGTTAGAAGGTACATGGCGGTAGGGTTCATCCAGAAGTGATGTGAACTGCCGAGATAAGTGCCGTCGGAGGTGGTTCCCATGCCGTATTGCTCTTGGCCGTCGTATGTGAAAGAGCCATCGGTGCGGCGTGAGAGATCATAGTGCCAAGAGACTTTTTTGACGTGTTCGGCCGCAGCAAGCGTGCCGCCCATGTTGGCGCCGAGAGCCGCCCACATGAAGCTGAATCCCTGGCCGGTGTGGCCATATTCGCGACCAATCCAGGAGGCAATGGACATGCGGGTATAGTATTCGGTTTCTACTTCGCGGTTGGCTTGCAGCCCGAATAATACCGCGGCCATTTGATCTTTACCGTTTGAGGCATGGTTCGAGGCTTCCGGTGAGTGTTCGCCATAAGGGATGGATCCTTTATTGACGTAAAAGGCGAAAAATTTCGAGCCACGGTCGATGGCTTCGTCGATTTCGGGATCAATGGTTTGGTTGGCAAGAAGCAGGGCTTTTTTACCTATCAGGATGGCGGCATTGCTGGCGACCCCGATTGAGTTTATCGGGCCATAGCCGATGGAGATGCGTTGTCCGGAACCATCGAGTTTGAATGCGGAGGGATCGTGACCGAATGTGCCATACATGCTCTGGGATTCCGCAAGCTTGAGTGTGAAATTTTTGAGGCCGGGGACGACTTGGGAGTCGCCGGTGAGGATGTAATATTCTGCTAGAAACATGCAGGTGTAACTCCAATCCCAAATCGACAGGCCACGGCGCAGGGGGCCTTGGCTGGCGCGGGCGCGGGCGTAGGTTTGTAAACGTGTTTGAACCTCGGCGTAATTGGGATCGCCGGATTTCACGCTGGCCAGCAGTGCGAGACCATGGATGGCTCCATGGTAATCGTCGACGAGGATGGGTTCATTGGCGAGAAGCTGGCTGACGAATTTGTTGCGGGCATTGGCCAGGATAAGTGAGGATTTTGGGCAGGTGTAAGGTGCGGTGGTTGAGTAGTTGCCCATGATGGTCATGGATATATTGACGTCGGTGGTAGTTCCGGCACGCCAGAGTTTGACGCGAAGGGTTCCTGCTCCGGTTTTTTCGGCATCGCCAATGGCGGTTGCGAAGGCTTTGCGGCAATCGGTTGTAAAAAACGGAACGGTGCCTGAGCTGGCGGCGATGGCACCGAGAATGACGTCATTGGCTTGGATTGCCGGACTGGCGGGGGCACTGGCGGTAGTGACAAGAATTTGACGCGATGCATCGGTCATGAGGCCGATGTCACCGACGTGATCTCGGTTGACATAAATCCAGCCACGGAGGCCGGTAGCTCCGAGGTTGTAGGATTCGGATTTATCAATGGTGGCGATCACACCAGAGGCTGTTAGATCAGGCGGCGCCGCTTGGCTTGGTGACGGAAGAATGAAAAGCAGGAGTGAGGTGAGAATGGGTTTCATGGAGTTTTTCTTGAAAGCCCCGGGGAGTTTTTGATGTGGTGGCTACCCCCAAAATCTTTGGAAGCAAATCACAGCAAGCGAATCTAGGATGAGAATGTGAAAGAGAGCCAGTAAGTTTTTCATCCTGATGACTTGGGGCGGTAAGAATGGCGGGACATGAAATAAAGATGCTGAATCGGGAAGGAAGGCTTGTGTTTTCGAATGGTTGGGTTGGGTTAGGTGCAGTGAAATCTGAAAGTAAAATTCATGCCTTGTTGGCGACTGCGAGGATTGCGAATGTGCCGAGTGTGGTGAGTAACCTCGGGGTGGGGATTTTATTGGGTTCGATCCATGACGGCAGCAAGTTCGCTTGGCCGTGGGGATTGATGGTTGCTGCAATGTTGTTTTATGTTTCGGGGAATTTCCTAAACGACTGGTGGGATAGGGATTGGGATAAGGAAAAACGCCCGGAACGTGCGTTGCCGCAGGGAATGTTTTCGGCTTCGACTTATTTTCGGGTGGCGATTGGTGGATTAGCCGTGGGGCTGGTGATCGCGGCGTTAAATGGTTGGGCGGCGTTTCTGGTCGCGGCGATTTTGGTGGGTTTGATCGTTCAATATACGAAAGTGCATAAGCGGGCGGCTTGGTCAGTGATTCCGATGGGGCTGTGTCGGGCTTGTTTGCCGATTTTGGGTTATGCGGCGATGCGAGGCAATCTAGCTGGCCCAGTGCTTTTTCCGGCAGTTGGATTGTTTGTTTATGTGTTGGCGTTGTCTTTGAGCGCTCGTTGGGAAGCACGAGGGGATTTGCCGATTTCTGAAAAATGGAAAGCGCGGGGTTTGTTGTTGGGCTCTGGGGTATTTGCGGCGATTCTGCCGATTTTCATTTATCCGAGTTTGGGTTGGATGGGTTTGGTGCCGTTTGTGGTTTGGTTATCTCTTTGTATTTCGATTTATCAATCGCCGGTTTCGGCGCATGTATCGGCGTTGTTGGCGGGGATTCCGTTGATCGACTGGATCTTGCTGCTGCCTTTGGCGAAGATATGGCTAACTTGGGAACGCGTGGAAAGTGATGAGCCGATGTATTGGATCGCGATGTTGTTGGCTCCGAGTTGTTTTGTGCTGGGTCGGTTGCTGCAGAGAGTGGCGCCTGCGACTTGAGAAGAGTGAGAGAAGACGGGGCTTGATGTTTTCGTTGCCATGGAGTCCATTGCGCTTAGGAAATTCATGAGCGGTATTGCAGAAAAACAGGAGCGGTTGTTGGAGGATTTGGGGATTTTCCAGGATTGGACGGAGCGGTATGAGTATGTGATTGGATTGGGCAAAAAGCTTGAGCCGCTGGCTGAGGAGGCTCGGAATTCCGATCATTTGATCAAAGGATGCCAATCACAGGTTTGGCTGGACGCTCAGATGAAAGACGGGCGGGTTTACTTTTTTGCGGACTCGGATTCGCTGATCACCAAAGGGATGATCGCGTTATTTATCGGAGTTTTGAACGGGGAAAAGCCGGATGATATTTTGACGGCGGACATGAGTTTCGTTGAAAAAACCGGCCTGAAAGAGCATCTGGCCCCTACTCGCGCGAACGCCCTCAATTTGATGGCGACTCAGATGAAACAGCGGGCGCTGGGTTTTGCGGCTTGAAGATTGGTAGAGGTTTTACCCCATCAAGCACGCGAAAATGGATTTGAATTTCCTGATTTCTGGCTGATATATGGGAGTTCTTTTGGCTATAACGTTGCGCATTGCCGTTGACGGTTTCGCTTGGGTGCATAGAAGCTTCGGGCATGTTCATTGATCACATTAGGATTTTGGCGAAAGCCGGAGACGGCGGAGACGGCGCGGTTTCATGGCGTCGTGAGAAATTTGTCCCGCGCGGTGGTCCGGATGGCGGCGATGGTGGAAATGGCGGCCAAGTTATTTTGGTGGTTGATAACTCGACCGACACATTGCGCCAGTATCATTTCGATCCGAAGCTGATCGCTGAGGACGGCAGGCCCGGCGGTGGACACAAGAGAACCGGGAAGAGCGGGAAAACGATCATCGGAAAAGTGCCTCCTGGGACGGTGATTTACCGCACCAATGCTGGGACGGTGAACGAAGCGGTGGAATACGAGCGCAGCGATGATGGCATCGAGCTCGATCCGATTGCGGACTTGGTCGAAGAAGGCCAGAGCTTTGTTTTATGTGAAGGTGGCGTCGGTGGCGAAGGAAACTTCAGATTCCGCACCGCGACCAACCAGACACCGACCGAGCACACGCTTGGCACTCCCGGACAACAGGGTGTGTTCTATTTGGAACTTCGCCGCATCGCGGATGCGGGTTTGGTGGGTTTCCCCAACGCGGGTAAATCGACTCTGTTAGGAAAAATTTCAGAAGCGAAACCTAAAGTGGGATCGTATCCGTTCACGACATTGCAACCGATGATCGGCGTGGTGGAGTTCGGTGGATTCCGTCGCTGCACGGTAGCGGATATTCCGGGATTGATCGAAGGTGCACATGAAAACCGTGGCTTGGGTCATGAGTTTTTGCGTCACATCACGCGTTGCCGGGTGTTGCTTTTCGTCGTCGATATGGCGGGCAGCGAGGGTCGGGATCCGATCAGTGATCTCCAAATTTTGCGCACGGAGATCAAAGAGTATGATGAAGATCTCGCGAAATTTCCATGGAAGGTGATTGCTAACAAAATGGACTTGGAAGGCTCTGAAGAAAACCTAGCCATGTTCCGGACACGTTTCCCTAAGGTGGATATCATTCCGATTTCGGCCGATACCGGACAAGGTTTGGATGATCTCAAAGTCATGTTGGACAGTGAAGTTTCACAACAAGGAAAGAAATGAGCACTCACTCCATCTTTGTCTACGGAACTCTGAGAAAGGGTGGCTCGAATTATTTTCGGATGGATGGAGCGAAGTTCGTAGGCAAGGGGACAGTGGAAGGTGGAATCTATTTGATCGACTCGAATCCTGAGTTGGTGTTTCCCGCGTTGAAGTTAGATCCCGAGGGTCGTGTCGTGGGCGAGGTTTATCGAGTTACTAAAACACAGCTCAAAGCGTTAGATGCGTTTGAGGGAATTTCCGAGCGATATGAAGAGCCTTACGAATACCGACGTGTGAAGGCGGGTGTTGAAATGGAATCGGGCGAGCAGGAATTCGCTTGGGTGTGGGAATGGAATTTGAGTCTGGATGGAGCAAAACCGTTGCCGCAAGGTGATTGGTTGCTTTATGAACCGAATCCGAGTTGATTGGTTGGGTTGCAAATCATACCTCCAAATCTGCTTCTGCAAGCCTACAGCCAAGGGATTTTTCCGATGGCGGATGATGGCGAGATTTTTTGGTATGAACCGAAGATGCGGGGATTGATTCCGTTAGATGAACGGTTTCAGGTTTCACGCAGCTTGAGGAAAGCTTGGAACAAAAAGCCGTTTGAGATCCGGTTCGATACGGCGTTTCGTGAAGTGATGATGGGTTGCTCCGAGCGGGAAGAAACTTGGATCGATCCCGTGATTTTGGAAAGTTACTGTCAGCTCCATGAAATGGGTCATGCGCATTCGGTGGAGTGCTGGGATGAGGATGGACTGCAAGGCGGACTTTACGGAGTTTCGTTGGGTAAAGCCTTTTTCGGTGAAAGTATGTTTTCTCGAAAAACGGATGCCTCGAAAATCGCGATGATCGCGCTGGTTGAGCGACTGCGTGCGCAAGGTTTTAAATTGTTAGACACGCAGTGGATGACGGATCACCTCAGAACCTTTGGTGGTATTGAAATGCCGCAGAAAAAATATTTGGAATTACTTAAAACCGCGCTCGCCTGATTCAGAAAAACAACCCCAGGCATTTCTCGATGACTTGAGTCCTGAATGTTTCAGGGAAAAGCCACGGTAGGGGGAGGATGACGGCGAGCAGGGTGGGAATTTTACCGATGGGCCGGCCCCAGGATTTTTCTAACAAATTTATGATGCCGTGGAGAGTGAAGTAGAGTGTGGGCAGGCCATAGCCCGAGCGACAGGCAAGTGTGATGGCGATTTCATGCAGTAGGCCGGATGCGATGAAGGTCGCCATGAGTGCGGTGCGTTGACCGATCAAGGCGTCGACGGGTCGGCCAATGACGCGTTGCAGCATTTGAGAGTAACCGACGTTCCAGCGTTTGCTCCAGAAATCGCCGATACCGCTGGTATCTAACGGATTGGGAAACAGAGTTCGGACAGGGAAACCCACGCGGCGATGAATGCCTTTGAGCGTTCGCAGGGCACCGAAGTGAAAGCCGAGGCTTAATGGGAGAAACATGATGAAAATATGTCGCCATTCCATTTTCCAAACAATCCATGCGAATAGGGTTCCGATGATCATTAGCACGATTCCTAAGACAACGTCGTATCGCCAACTGAGGCCGCTGCGTTGTTTTAAGAAACTTGCCGGATCCATGCCGAACCAGAGAAGGGCGTAGACCAGATAGCGAGCGAACGTAAGTTTCTGAGTTCGGGCCCATTCCGCATAGACGAGGGCTTTCATCGCACCCAGCAGGACGCAACAGAGCCCGAACATTCGGGTCAGCGGTGTTTCATCGATCATCCCAAAGTGTGCCACGGAGTTGACGAGCACAAGAACCAGCCAGCCAATGGTTCTGCGGATGGCGGTGTGTTGGAGATTTGCTAGGAAAAATCCGGAGATGAGGCCGATGAGAACCAAAGATGAAATGAAGAGAATCATGAGAATATTATATCCAACCGAGGTTCCAACAAATCAACCCGCCAAACAAAGTGACCAAGCCAATGAATAGTAGAGTGAGCAAATGTTTCCCGATGCGGTTGCATTTGTCTTTCGTTACTTCGCTGAGGTCGAATCCAAAGAACTGCAAGAACAGTCGCACGGACCACCATAGCAACATGAACGTATTCATGGCGATCGCTGAACCGGATCCGCTCATCAGCCAGTCGCCGAAACCGAGCGTTAGGACAGAGAAAAATAAATGGCTGCTCCAAACATAGACAGAGTAAGTCCACCACAACTCACGCATGAGCGGCGGGAGTTTGGTTAGGTTTTCTTTCCAATGAAGGATTTTAGGGATCCAAAAGCTGGCGATACAAAGAATGGCCAGCGAATAGCCGCCAATTTGTAGGCCGATTTCTAAGAGTTGTTTCATGCGTGGTATGCGGTGAGGGTGAAGATAACGGCGAGTGTGAAAAACACAGCTAGAAAGAAAACGTCCCAGCAGCGGCTTTGAGCTCTGAGCTCGCGATCATAATAAGTGAGTTGAACGATGACGCGACTCAACCAGAAGACCGCGAAGAACGCGCTCAGGATCTGGCCCATCCCTTTTTCCATCAGAAGATGCGGCCAACCAAGGCAGAGCAGCGCAAGTCCCGCAATGATGGCGATAATGTATGCGCAGTGGACATGAAAAATCTGGCGGACGATAGTCATCGTGCCTGTTAGGTTTCCACAATAATCCCAACGCTTTGCGGCGACGAAGTTTGCAAGGACCAGGCCGGTGAGCATCAGACCGGCGATGCGGAGGGCGATTTCGATGATGAATGGGTTCATGATGGTTTATTTGGTTAGGCAGAATTCGCTAGTGCATTCGGGAGTTTGCATCTGGTGGAGAGTTTCACGCACCTCCTTGTCTTTTCTTCTGAAGAACACTTTGCTGAGGGAATGCCGATTCGCAGCCAGCACGCGGCAGGCGTGGATGGCGACTGATAACAAACCGGGGCTCGCTAACTTTTTCGCAGCTGTCTGATGGTTCGCACAACTGTAGAGGCAAAGCACCCATGCCTCCGCCGCGCGGTAGATCTCTTTCTGGCAGGTTCGCACAATCATCTCCCGGGCTGGATCGAGCATACCGATGCCCGGGAAAATTTTCTCCGCATAAGGGGATTGATAGGGGATGAAATCAATTTCAAACGCGCGGGGTTGACGATTGATCCATTCATGAAAGCTGCAACACATGCCGCAGCGCCCATCGTAGAAGACCTCGATTTTCTGGATTTGCTCGGGTAGTTTCATTTCTTTATTCCTGTGTTTTCAGTAAATACTGAAAACAATGAACGAGCAAGATAAAACTGGAATAAATTCACTTGGGACTGTGCTGGATGAATTAAAAAGCATTTAAAGGCGGGGTATCCCCCCGGACACAACCCGATTGCTCATTGACTTAAAATAAGCGTTCATTAGCGTTTATTTTATGCTTCTAAAGTATGTCTGGATTTTTCTTTGCTTGGGTAGCTCCATGCTCACTGCGAGCGATTACTACTTGAGTCCATCTGGAAACGACTCCAATTCCGGCACGCTAGCCGCACCTTGGAAGACTTTTGCGAAGGCGGGTTCAGTGATTGGAGCGGGAGATCATCTTTACCTCCGAAGTGGCACTTATGCGGAGAGATTGATTCTCAACGGTAAATCCGGCACATCGCAGACACCCATTGTGATTCGTGCCTATGAAACAGAAATAGCTGTGATCAATGGCGGAACTCTGACGGTGCCGGGTGGTGGTCGGCAGGGTTTGGTTGTTTTAGAAAACTGTTCTCACATTCGGCTCGAGAATCTCGAAATTACCAACTACGTGACCACAAGCAACAGCAACACTCCGATCGGGATTCAGATTGAGGGCAGTGGCAGCGGTGTCACCGTGAAAAACTGCAAGGTGCATCATATCTGGCAGAGCTCGACAAATGCCGCCGCGAACGGTTTCGGAATTTCGGTTTACGGCACTGCGATGACACCGATCGATGGACTTTTGTTAGATGGAAACGAAATTTACGATTTACGCACGGGGCAGAGTGAATCCGTAGTGATAAATGGAAATGTGATCAATTTTACTGTCTCGAATAACCATGTGCATGACTGCAATAACATCGGTATTGATTTCATCGGTTATGAGGGAAGCGCGCCTGCGGAGGTGGACCGTGCGAGAAACGGTGTTTGCCAAGATAACTTGGTTCACGGAATCGATTCACGATTCAATCCGGGGTATGGTGGAAATTTTGTTTCAGGCGGAGGGGATGGATCGGCGGCGGGTATTTATGTGGATGGCGGGACGGATATTTTAATCGCCCGGAATCGAGTGTATGGGTGTAACTTCGGCATTGAGCTGGCGAGCGAGGATGCATCGGGTTTCACCGAAGACATTCAGATGACGGACAATCTTCTCCATCATAATCTCGGACCCGGTATTATCATGGGAGGTTATGATTCGAACCGGGGTAAAACGCGAAATTGTTTGGTAAGCAATAACACTCTTTACCGCAACGACACCTTGAAAAGCTATGGTGGTCAGATCGCCCTGCAGTTCTATTTGGAGAACAATCGTTTCAAGAACAACATCGTGTGGGCAGATGCCACCACGAAGCAAATGATCGTTCATTATGTGACGGGTGGGACTGCGGTTCAGCGAGCTTTCCCGGCGGGCAACGTGTTCGATTACAATCTGTATTTTTGTGAAGGCGTAGTGGGGGATATCGAGTTTGGTTTGAATCCTACCGGCAGTGGCGGAAGCCAAGGAAATCAATCATACAACGGGCTGGCTGCGTGGCGGACGGCGATCGGAGGCGATACAAATTCCATATTTGCGAACCCAGGTTTCACAGTAGCTGTTCCATCGGCCACGCCTGCTGCGGCAGATTTCAAACCGTTATCCGGGGCGAGTGGAATTGACCAAGGACAACCGAGTCCTGGCTTCACGCCATACGTTGGTGAAAAAGATTTTGCGGGCGCGAGTCGCTTGGCGAATGGCCGGGTGGACATCGGCTGCTACGAATTCATGACCCGTTTGCAAAGCTGGCGTGATCAATATTTCGAGTTGCCTGATGGTGGCTTGGCAGCCGGTAACAATGAAGATACGGATTTCGATGGAGTGAAAAACCTCTTGGAATATTCGCAGGGAATGGATCCCACGAAATTTGATACGGAATCCGCTCCTAGTGGATCACTCTCGGAGGAATTATTTCGTTTCACTTATCGCAAGGATGCACCGGAACTAACTTACACAGTCAGAACTTCTGGGGATCTGGATATCTGGAGCCCAGCAAGTGTCTCTGAAGAATCCGATGGGCTGGGATCGTTTTGGCGGGATTTTACGCTCACATCCGGTCCGTTTTTTGTGCGATTCGAGGTGTCTGAGGCGGGGCCTTAGTGATGATTGCTAGATTCGGAGGAGTAACGACGGAAGCACGGATTACAGCTGGAACCCCACATCCATATTCCGCAAAGCGGCATTTTTCCCAACCTTATTTACCCGCTCACTGGCCATTCGCTTGGTAGGGTTTCTCTGTATGGTAATTGCCGCTGTAATTAACTAATCTGATCAGCTTGGTAGTTTGCGACGTTCGCCTTACCAATCTCCAACACAACATCATGAAAATATTATCGAATATAATCTTACTAACAGTCGGCCTCGCAGCTGGATTCAGTCTCACATCCTGTGTCGTTCCTTACGATGACGGAATGACCACCAGCTCGGTAACAAGCTACCGACCAGGATACACAATTAATAGCCTTCCATCCGGCTATCGCTCAGAAAACATTTCTGGATCTGACTATTACTATCACAATGGCGCATATTATCAGCGCCGTAGTAATAGCTATGTAGTGGTCGACGCTCCCCGTTCGAGCCGTTACTATAATGAGTACACACGCTACGGCAACCAGACCGTTCATAATCATAGAGACGGATCCTCGCATGTGATTAGTACGCTTCCCAGCGGTTATACCACTGTGGATTACCGGGGAGAGCCTTACTACCGCTATCAAGACCGTTACTACCGCCGCCAAGGCAGTGGCTACGTGACTGTAGCGAGTCCGTTCTGATCCACGTTACGACATGGACGGCAATTGACTGCCGTCCATGTTAATTGCTGGAAAGCATAATCCCTTTGGGATTAATTGAATAAATCCCAGCCACCAGCAGTCTTGCGAAAAATGAAGACTCCATTTTTCGCTATTTCGTTGTTTATCCTCAGTCTCCAAGGTTCGCTGCATGCTGCTGAGCCAACCAGTGAACTCAGTGAAGAACTCGCCAAGCGCTTGGTTTCGGAGGTCTTGGAAATCGCTCCAAGTGGGATCAACGTAGCGACCGTGATCGAAGGAGGAATGCGCTCCAAGGATGGCTTTGAGGAAAGAGATGTGCGCCGGGTGACTGCGATTCATCCAGTCCTTGAAGAAGGTCGAATGGTCAGGCGTGTTTTTAGCTATGACTTCTCTTGGAGTTCAAAGTATGGTTGGTTTTATAAAGAAAACCGCCAAACCCGAGGCGGCGAGGAAGTTTGGATTTGGAGTGAGACCGAAGGGGAACTGGTGGTTAAATGACTGGATAATCTCTGTTAGAGAAACCGTTTCTCCAACTCCTTCAAATCGGCCTTCGTCAGATCGGTGCCATGGGATTCCAGGAGTTTTTCACGGCAATCCGGCTCTATTTGTGCCTCAAGCCGTTTGAGATATTCCTCAGGTGCAGCCAGGACAAAACCGTGGCAGCCCAGGTTTCGGACAACTTCGCAGATTTCACCCGCAACTTGGGAAATCGACCGCTTTTCAACTTCCATATTCAGTTTTGTTTCAGCGTGAGACATCGCCTCTCCCTTGCTGTTGCCATTGCCAGCCGCAAATCCACGATTGAATTTCCCCGGAATATCCGTTGTCACGGCGCCTCTCGGTGGACTTAGCTCGTTTTCAGAGAGTTCTATCAAATGGGAGAGGTCTTGCGGGGGATCACCCGCATGCTTGAAGGCCAAGACTCGGATCCTTCCCAGGTCGGTTAGAATCAGCAAGCGATCGTAAGTATTCTTGATGGTAGGGGTATTCATAACATCTTAACCTGTAGCATGGATCCGGGGGAAAACAAAAAGTCATTTAGCGAAGTGGTGAGTTTTTCAGAAACGCCGGTCACCAAACGCATCCGATAAAGTCACTCGCCTTTTGCAGCAGGAGAAATACGCTGCGCGGCGATGAGCACGCCAGTTCCCGGCCAAGAGGACTTCGACCAGCAGGAACGCACTTTCCGGCTCGAAGTGCTGCGTGCCTTGCCAGCGGGTTTCATCGATACCGCCGCGACGAGTTTTGTGATCTTCTTTGCGATCCAAGTCTTCGACATGCACTGGGCGGTCAAAGCCTCGATGCTAGCCGCGAGCAGTGTGGGTCAGCTTTTTAGTCTTTTCATCGTTCAGATCGCCCGTCGATTCGGTCGACCGGTAAACACGCTCGCTGCGCTCATTTGGTTGTTTTCCTTTCTTGGCTTCGCATTTGCATCGATGTCTGGCAAAAACGCGATTCTCTACTTCGTAGGTTGTGTGATCGCCTTCACATGCTTGGGCATGAGTGCGCCACTAACCGCACAGATTTATCGGAAACATTATGCATCCCATAAACGCGGGCGGCTTTTCTCGATCACTTCATTGATCCGAGCCGGTGCTGCGGGTGGGGTTTCTTGGTTCATTGGAAGTTGGTTGAAATCTCGCGGAAATGATTTCTCTCCTCTGTTTTGGGGATACGCCGCTGCGTGTTTGATGATGGCTGGATGCGTGATGCTCATGGCGCCCGTGGTTTTGAGGCAGACCGTTCGATTGAAATGGTTCGATGCCTTTCGTCACGTTTCCGAAGATGTCCCGTTTCGAAAACTGCTCATCGTGTGGATGGTTTTCGGTTTTGGAAATCTGGTGAGCTTGGCGCTATTCGTCGAATACATCACCAATCCTCTCTACGGCTACAACTATGGCCCCAAAAACGTGGGACTGATCACCGGCACCGTGCCGATGATGGCGTTCATTGTTTTCGTTGTCCCTTGGGGAACGGTGTTCGACCGGTTGCCATTTTACACCGTGCGCGCACTCGTGAACGTGTTCTTCATTTTGGGGATTCTCATCTACTACCTCGGCAGCGGATTCATGGCACTTTGCGTTGGCATCGCCTTGCATGGCATCGCAAGATCCGGAGGTGAAATCATCTGGACCCTATGGGTCACGAAATTCGCCAACAGCGATAAGGTCGTGGAATACATGAGCGTGCATACCTTTCTAACAGGGGTGAGGGGAGTGATCGCTCCTTTTATCGCCTTCATGGTTGCAGCTTATGCCTCACCATCATGGGTCGCATGGATTTCAGCGGGCCTGATTTTCATCAGCACCCTGACGATTTTTCCTGAAATTCTGGAAGAGAACCGGAGGAAGAAAGAGCTGGAATCGTGAGGTTTAATCCTTCTTCACCGCCACAAACACGAGCTTGATGGGTTTGTTGTCCTTGTCGGTGCATTCGAGTATCAGGTTTCCGTTGATTAACAATGCGCGCTTGGCCTTTCCAAGCAGTTGGAAATACTGACCTTCCCGTTTCATGACATTTTCATCCAATGCTGCCATCTGGGTTGAGAAGATGTTTTGGATGGTGATCTGTCCGTCCGCTTTGAGTTCGCACTTTCCACCGAAGCGGTTCACTCCACCGGATCCGCTGAGTTTGCTATCTTCAGTGAAGACAAGCGTCACGCCCGCATCCGCGGCGATCGCTTCGTCACCGATTTGTGTTAGACGCCATTCCTTCACTGCGGCCAAATCCGCCTGAGTAGCGGGAGTTTCTTTCACTGGTTCCGCATGCGTAATGGAAGAGAGGCCAGCGAAAATGCAAAATGCCAGAATGAAGCGGGTATGGAGTTGTTTCATGATTTGGTAATGATTGGTTTCGTGTATACTGACACACGACATGGAGATTCCTTAGAAAAAAATCAAAATGAGACGACTCTACGCAGAAAGGCAGGGACGCGTATCCTTACGCGTCCATATCTCATGGCCCGTCTCCACGATAAGCTTACGTCCGATATAAATGCGCCGTCAGATATGGACGCGTAAGGATACGCGTCCCTGCCTAATTCGTTCCCCCTAACGCAGCAGATCGATAAACTCGGGATGACGCTGGATGTAGGTTTCCGTGTAAGAGCAATCCGGCACGATTTTCCAACCGAGCCTGCGCGCTTCTAACAGAGCGTCATGCGTGATGCTGGCGGCAATGCCTTTTCCCCGAAGTCTCTCTGGCACGTAAGTGTGCTCGATGATGACCGCGTCTTCATGTTGTCGGTAGGAAATGACCGCTGGCTCGCCGGGACCGGATCTCAGTTCAAAGCGCTGCTTGCCTGGAAAGTGGATGGTTTTGTGGGACATGGATGATGTTGAAATTACTTCGCAGAAGCTGGGAGTCAACGGGGGGAATGGAGAGAGTGTCGAGTGCCGAGTGATCAGAGGAAGATAGAAGAGTTCGAAAGTCGAAGGTCTGAAAGTCGGAGTTTGAATCGCTGGGGCGATTGGGAGATGGCTTACGAGAGCCATAAGGAGCGGGGGTGTCTGACCCCCTGAGGCTTGAGGGTGTCTCACCCTCAATATGTATTATCAAACGGTGAGACACCGTCCAGCCTCATGCCGTGAGGACACGGCCGCTCCTCACTCATCGCCCATTTCGAATTACTACCGCTTCATCGGATGAATGTTGAAATGAAACACCACGACCCGGTTGAGACTACGCACCGGCTTCTTCTGGCGATCTTTTCAATAGCGGATAAAACTCACTCTTGCGTCTTCTAAATACAGCAGCGAGAGGTGGCGCAAAGTGCATCCAAAGCCATGCAAGGTGCATTGCTCAGCCCAAATTCCTCAGTCGGGAGTGCTGCGGAAGCGTTCGTTCCATGGAGTTACGTAGGTTGGCACGGAAATAGCGATGAGTATGATATGAAAGATTCACTCGCTCCCAAGAAATCTCTCCTTCGGAAAGCCTCCTTGGCTGTCATCCCTACACTGGCAGCCATCGTCTCGCTTTTTCTCATTCAAATATCCTCGGCAGACGACAAGCCGTATCGTGGGTCCATCGAATTGAGCGGCATGTATAAGATTATCAGCAGCACCGATCCTTTATTCCCCACAAGTGCCAGCAAGGAGTGGTTTCTGGATTTCGGAAACGGCACCCAAAGCGGTGCAAACAGCGGCAAGGTCGCTGTCTCCGTACGTGAGAATCCAAAAGTCACCGTGCTGATCATGGTGTGGCAATATTTCCCTCAAAACGGCACTCTGCTAATCGGCAATCAATATGAAGAAGGATCGAGAAAGGCCGTCGCTAGGGGCGCGTGGGTGATCGACACCGAATCCAGCGGGATACTCCTCGCACGCAGCAATTGCAGTGTCGTCCTCCATCGCGCGGATCCTTCCGACTATTGATTGAGTTTTAAGAGAGTGCCGAGTGATCAGTGATCAGAGGAAGATAGAAGAGTTCGAAAGTCGAAGGTCTGAAAGTCGGAGTTTGAATCGCTGGGGCGATTGGGAGATGGCTTACGAGAGCCATAAGGAGCGGGGGTGTCTGACCCCCTGAGGCTTGAGGGTGTCTCACCCTCAATATGTATTATCAAACGGTGAGACACCGTCCAGCCTCATGCCGTGAGGACACGGCAGCTCCATCGAACCACTACCGCTTCATCGGGCAAATGTTGAAATGAAACACCCAACCCATTTGAGAACTCCGGCTTGTCCGCTTTATTTTGTTAGTTCGGCAAGATGAACCGTGTAGTGGATGGTTTCTTCGCCGCGGTCGCTGTTGCGAGTCTCCCACAGATCGAGAACGCCAGTCTTCACCATCTCGTCAGACAAGAACACATCCATGTAACTAGCGGTCGGAATTGAATTAGGCACTGCAGAGCTTAGTGATGAGGGGATGTCTTTGCCGTTGAGAGTAACTTTTACTGAAGTCGAATTGTTGGCTCCGTACGTGCCAACCAGGATTCTGAATTTCCACGCACCCTCCTCACGTATCGCGGATATCATTCCAGCGGGGGGAGGTGTGGCTGATGCATTCTTCTTTGAGGAGGGAGAATTACACGCCAACATCACTCCAGATAAAATGAGGATTACAGCTAGTCGAAGTGTGTTCAGATTCATTTCTTTAGTGAACAAAATTTAATCGCGTTCTATCGGGATCGTATATCCAGCGATTGGCATTTCTAAATGCTGATAGAAATGCCCTTGATTTGAAAAGGATTTTTTAGTTCGTGGGTGTTCGGGCGCGGAAGGGGGAATGTTAAAATGAGCTACCCGCCCCGTTTGTTCTAGCGGTTGGATGGTGCGGCTTCGGCATTTTTTGTAACGAACGCGTTAGGCACCTTGGACTTACTCTGAACGATCCCCTTGGCATCAAACTGAATGAGATATTCGCCGAATGATCCTGCGAACTCCGTAATGTGAGGGCGAATTCCAAATGTCAGGGTGTATGGAATCTGTCCTTGCTGATCGTAGCGTATTACACCGAGTGCTATTAGTCTCGGATAATCAAAAACCGTATTCCCAATTGCGATCTTATTGAAGATGGCAGTATGCTCATCCTGTAACTTTTGTGCACGTTCAATAATACGCTTCTCGATGTCGGTATACTTCGGTAGTCCGACTTGATAAAACTGGCCAATAATATCTGGGGAATCAGGATCGAGAGGGCGTGCAGCGGTCGCCTCAAATTGGCCTTCGGCAGGTAGAATCTGTGAAGTGCCGAAGGCTGCTAACGCCATTAGGATGTAGTGAATTTGCATTTTATTTTTTGGTTAACACTATTTATTCCTCTGTCATCTGGATCGTATATCCAGCGACTGACAATTCTAAATCTGATAGAAATGCCCTTGATTTGAAAAGGATTTATTTAGTTCGGGTGTGTTCGAGATGGTTAGGGAAAATGTTAAAATGAGGCAGCCGACTTCATTCACAAATCACATTTTACCAAGTCTTTACAGGCGGCTACTTGATTCAAGGTAGAGTCATCATCATGGACATGAACGATACATGGACTTCACAAACGACACACCACACATACCAAATAAAAATATGAAAACGATGAAAGCATTCCTACCCATCCTCGCCATTTCAGCACTCGCCTTCTCTGGACAAGTCATGGCCGATACCCAATCCGATGTAGCTACGACACTGGAACAGCACTTCTCAGGCATCAAACAAGGCAAGCTTGAATTATTGAATCAGAGCTGGGACACCAAAGTCGCCACGATCACTGAAATCAAAAATAATCAGACAAGCAAAGTCGATCTAGAACAGGCTTTCGCCTTGTGGACCAAGCAAGCTAATCCTGAGTTCTCCGCCAAAGTGGAGTCCATCACTGAAATCTCGGGATCCATTGCTGTTGCCAAGGTCTCCATCAACTGGAAGGGCGTTCACTACTCGGATGCCCTAACTTTAAGCAAGGGCACAGAAGGTTGGAAGATCATCAGCAAGGTCTACCAGGCTCCGAAGAAAGCCAAAGGCTCCTACGTATCAGAAGAATAGCATACAGATCGTTATGGGTTCAGTTCACTGATGGGTTGCAGCCCAGACACGTTGGATCCAACGTCAAAGTTTTACCACCCACTACCTGAGGCGCGTCTCCGGTAGTCGGTTTGCTGTTCCTGTATCCTCAGACTTCAACTTCGGTCTGTTAGCTTTGGGATCAGTTAGGAAAGATGTTAAAATGAGACACCTGACCCCATTTATGACCCCATGAGATGACCCCATGAGAATGAGACACCTGACCCCATGAGACCCCAATGTTAAAATGAGACACCTGACCCCATGAGAGATTCAATTCCGGCCCAGAAGGTATATTTCTTTCATCGATTTCATTGGAAATTTTCTATTAGCTTTATTCTGGCGAGCCAAGTTTAAAAGGGATTAATTGTGTGTGCCTTTATTCGCAAAGCGTTACTTGCTTGAAAAGTGTTGGTTTTATCGCACATGAGCGATGGTTAGATTTCTTCGGTGGGGGAGTGGAAGGGGATGTAAAATGAGATACATGACCCCTTTGAAAACATCCTCTTCTTGTCTTTTTGGTTTTTCACCCACAGGCTACAAAAATGAGCCCTGAAGACGGAATGGCAGTTGCGAGAGAGCGCATCGCAAAAGAACTCGTGGAGCAAACAGGCTTTCTCAATCTCAGAGGGTTAGGGCTGACTTCGCTTCCTGAAGAGTTAGGAACTTTGAAACACCTGAAATCCCTGAACCTTGGTATGCTTTGGCTCGATCAGAATGGGGATAAGGTTGGGGTATGTTTTGGGGAACGTGAATTCCGTGGGAATGATGGTATGTTCAGTGTAATGAGGTTTGTTTTCTTTTCTGATATTCCTGAAATTCTTGGCAATTCTCCAAATCGTTTTAACGGATCCTCTTTGGATATCCTGAAGTATCTCCCTAATTTGCAGGCGTTGTTCGCTGCGGGGTGTGGCCTTAAAGACCTCAGGGGGTTGCCTCAATTACCCAGTCTTTTATTCCTCTGGATCGATCAAAATAGAATTGCAGACCTGAGTCCGCTGCAAGGGATGACATCTCTTCATTCGATTTCCTGCATCAGAACCCAAGTGAGCGACTTGAGTCCACTGCGGGACCTCGCGTCCCTCCAGTCCATTGATTGCTCCGGAACGCAAGTGAGCGACCTAAGTTCGCTGCAGGGACTCGCGTCCCTCCAGTCGATTGATTGCTCCCACTCGCAGGTGAGCGATCTGAGTGCGCTGCAGGGACTCACGTCCCTCCAGTCGATTGATTGCTCCCACTCGCAGGTGAGCGACCTTAGTGCGCTGGAGAAGCTCACTTCCCTCCAGTCGATTTATTGCTCTGAAACGCAAGTGAGCAACCTAAGTCCGCTGCAGGGACTCGCTTCCCTGCAGTCGATTGATTGCTCCCACTCGCAGGTTAGCG
>JAZKIL010000005.1:0-8748 GCA_040384845.1 Verrucomicrobiota bacterium
AACACATCTGGCTCCACAATCACGGACGAAGTCACTCTGCTCTCTGGCAAGGCGGAGGCGGTGAAAAATATGTTAGACGCGGGATTCACTGACAAGGCGTTCCAGGAGACATTGTTAGGGTCGGTGGAAGACTACGCAGGCTGGAAAACAACTCGGGTCGAATGCACCTGCAACCCCTACCGGCGCATTGATTCCGGAAAGACCAGCCAGGATCCTGTTTTCATTGTTAAGTTGATGAAGCATTGGAGGGAAGGGTTCGGCCAACGGGCGATTCTATCCAATCACGCCTTTGAATACCCACCTGCGGATCACATCAAGGTAGTCTACACGGAGATGCTCAACGGTGAGTCACCCATCACCTTCCAGACCCATTCGCCCAATGGTCTCAAATGGGATGAATCCGTAAGAATGGCTCATAAATGTGGAGCGCAATCGCTGGAGCTGTGGAGTGGAACCCGTTTCGGGGGCTACGAGAAACAAGGCATGGAACAACTGCAGAAGTGGAAGGAACTCTTCCGCACCAAAGCTGAACCCCAAAAATAGTGGGATCTTGTTTCTTCAAAACAATTTCGATCCATTATGAAAACCACTCCAGAACCGCAGGTAGGCGCACTAACAAACTTCTCCCGCATCCTTGTATTTCTAACATTTCTCGCGTGGAGCGCGTGGCCGTCATCTGTGGCGGCCGATCCGGTTAACGTGATTATTTTCATCGCCGATGACATCAGTTCGGACGATCTCGGATGTTACGGGAACAAGGCGGCACGTACACCTAACATCGATGCCTTGGCTACGAATGGTTTAAAGTTCACCAACGCGATCCTCACTACAAGCAGTTGCAGTCCCAGCCGCTCCAGCATCATCACAGGACGTTACCCACACAACCTCGGTCCGGCTTCCGAGTTGCATATGCCGATCGCAGCGCACCTTGTCCCCTTTCCCGAACTTCTACGCGAGGCAGGTTACTACTCCGCCCTGATAGGCAAGGACCACATGAAGTGGGAGCCCGGCGCGAAGCGCAAACCGTGGGATCTCAACGAACCCAGCATGGTAACTGGCAACAACGGCGGGCATGCCGGTTGGCTTGCCGGGGTGCGGGATCGCCCGAAGAATCAACCGTTTTTCTTCTGGCTCGCATCTCATGACGCGCACCGGCAGTGGGACGGGGACCGGGACTGGGTGGAGGAACTTTACGGCCAGAAACATGATCCGGCCAATGTCGTGGTGCCACCATCACTCATCGATGATGCGGAGACCCGCAAGGATTTTGCTTCGTATTACAATGAGGTGACGCGCTTCGACTACTTCATCGGCGTGGTGGTGAAACAACTGCGGGAGGAAGGAGTGCTGGACAACACCTTAGTCTTCATCATGGCGGACAACGGTCGGCCATTTGCAGGTGCTAAAACCCGGTTCACCGACAGCGGGATGAAAACACCCCTCATCGCACACTGGCCCAAGGGAATTGTAGCACGTGGAGTTTCCACCCCATCTTTGGTCAGCTCCATCGACCTCGCACCAACAATTCTTGAAATTGCGGGCGTGAAGAAGCCAGAATCGTTTCAAGGCGTAAGCCTGCTCCCCTTGTTCAAGAAACCTGAAGCGGTGGTGCGCACGGCATCCTTCTCGGAACACAATTGGCACGACTACGAAGCACATGGTAGATCAGTGCGAGCGGATGGGTTTCTTTACATCGAAAACCACCGTCCTTCCTTGGCATGGCAGGGGGCAGCGGATTCGGTGAAGTCGCCGTCGCACAAGTCGCTTCTGGCCGCGCGCGATGCCGGCACCCTCAATGCCGCTCAAGCAGATCATTTTTTGGCACCGCGTCCATTGATCGAGCTCTACGACTTGCAAGCGGATCCGCATCAGATGGCCAATCTTTCCGGAAAACCCGAACACGCCGAGCGTCAATCCAAGCTCCAGGAGCTACTCAAGGAGTGGAAGCAAGTGACGGGTGATACGGTTCCGCAAAAGCTTACCCCCGACGGTTTTGATCGCGAGACGGGACAACCATTGGCCGGCGAGTTAACGCGCGGCGAAGTGGTCGGTGCCGCGCTCAACGCCGATCATATCAACGCCCCGGGGCCGCGTTAGCTTTCAAGCGCGGATCTGAAATTCTTTGCTAGTTCTTTTTCCCTCGATCCGTAGATTGAAGTTACCAGTCTCCCGAATGAGGGGACTTGCATCAAGTTGAACTTGAAGAGGACCTATGGAAAAGGCTTTTCAGAAAGATAAAACCATGACGTCAAAAATCAGAATCATGATGGTCGAGGATCATCCCGAGTTCCGCGAAATCGTGGAAATGGCGGTTGGAAAAGAAGAGGGCATGGAGATCACCAGCCAATTTGGCACTTCCGAGCGCGCCCTGCGCAGTCTCCGGAATCTTCGGACCGCGGATATCCCGGATGTTGTTTTGCTCGATCTCAGACTCCCCGGCATGGACGGTTTGGAGGCCCTCGGGTTTTTCAGGGCTTCCCTTCCTGATGCGCGTATCGTCATCCTCACCCAATCTGACTGCGAAGAGGATGTGCTGAAATCCATCATGATGGGTGCCGACGGCTATCTGCTGAAATCCTCCACGCTCCGACAACTTGTGCAAGGTATCCGGACCGTCGTCTCCGAGGGGGCCATCATTGACAGCAAACTGGCGGGTTTCATGTTGAAAACTTTTAGGACGAAACTTCCAAAAAACCAGATCTCAGATGTTCTTACCGAAAGGGAAATCGAAACCCTGGTTCTGCTTGCGGACGGGCTTTTAAAAAAGGAAATCTCTGAGCAACTCGGAATCAGCGTGAGCACGGTTGTCACCCATGTGACCCACATTTACGAGAAGCTCCGAGTAAAGAACGCTCCTGCCGCCGTGGCCAAAGCCTTCCATCTCGGCATCCTCCCCGCAGACTCCGGCCAGTGAAGAGGTAGTATCAAACATCCTTTAAAATAGGGATGCGATACTTGTTATTTGCCCAGCACATCTATCCCAATTTTTTGCGGAAATCAGGCAACGCGAGTAGCACGCTTATCCTATGAAATGGGGATTCGAATCAGGTAGCCCATCCGAAAATTCCGGGCCAAGATTAACCTGACTTTCAAAGGATATTTATCCTTCCATCCGACAAACAGAATTACTTTATGATGATCAGAAAACAATGGCTTCTCTCCTTTCTAATTGGTGTGGATTCGGGAACAACTTGCCACGCTGCCCAGATACAAATGGATAGTGCAGACTGAAAACTAACAAAAAAAGAGTTTGCGATCTAGCAGAGCAACCACACGAGTCGGATACCCTGTTTCAGCCCTTTATTGTGGCTCACGATGAGGACCAGCTCTAACAAATCATCTTCCTGAATGACGTGGATTTCTAACAACGAACTTTACTCATCATTTCCTATGAAAATACTCACCAAAATTTCCCATTTTTTCTGCGCGGCAACCATAATTTCCTCTTCCCTCTCCGCACAGGACGGCATCCATCCATTAATGAAAATGGAGAATGTCTACCCGGAAAATGACGTGATGCTAAAAGTTTCCGCGATGTGTTTCATGGGCGATCAATTATATGTGACCGTATTCACTCCGGATCGCTTAAACACGGCACCTTTTAAGGAAGGCGAAGTATTCCGTATCAGCGGGTTGATCGATGGAGACGGCCCTATTTTCGCCGAGAAAATTATGGGTAACCTTTATGAACCCACCGCGATCACTAGCTTCGCCGGCAAACTCTACATCGGAGAAAAAGATAAAATCTCCAGACTGGATGACAAAAATAATGACGGAAAATATACCGATGATGAAAAGACCATCCTCATCAATGGAATCTCAGCGCCGAACTTTCATACCTTCACAATCGGTTTCGAAAAAATCACCCGCGACGGAAAAACCTACCTCGCCGGCAACCTGACCACATCGGTGAAACTCGGCGGTGCAAGGGAATTCAACCTCACGGTAAATCCCAAGACTCGCCGAGGATCTACCTTTGTGCTTGGACCGATCAACGGCACCGAAAAAGCAGAAGACGTCGATATCGAATACCTCGCAGGAGGTTTCCGCACTCCAAACGGATTCACAGTCACTCTCAAAGACCAAGCGGCGATCGTGGTTGATAACCAAGGCGTCTTCAACCCTTCTAACAAATTCATTCGCATCACCAAAGGCGGCTTCTATGGTCATTATCTAATGGAGCGCGAGGATTCAAACGTCTCTGCATTTCAACCGAAAGAGACGGATGCCGGAGCAAAATACCAGCTTCCGCCAACCGTCCACATGCCTCAGGAATCCGTGGCTCGCTCACCCGCCCAACCACTTGAAATCCATGGAAAGACTGGAGCTCTTTCCGTTTATAACGGGCATTTCCTCGTGCCCGATGTCACTTTAGGAACGATCACCCGTATTTTCCTCGAAGAAGTAGAGGGAACTTGGCAGGGAGCCGTCTTCAAGCATTCCGGAGGATACGACAAAGCGGGAGAAAAGGGTTTCACCGCGGGCCCAAATCGCATGGTTCAAGGTCCGGATGGCAAATATTACATCGGCGAAATTGGCCACGGCGGCCTCTGGCGCATGCTCAGCGCTGAAGGCGATCCCCTTTCCGGCCTTCAGCGACTCTCCTTCCACGAGGAGGACAAACTCCCTGAATCGTTCAACGAAATGGTCGCCGTGCGCGACCACAAGGAAGGGCTTGAAATCGAATTTTTCAGTCCTCTGGAATCCGCTCCCAAAATTGAAGATCTTACCATGCGCCAATGGACCTACATTCCGACAGCCGGATACGGAGGACCAGAAGCCGGACAGGAATCTCTCACTCCAAAATCCCTCACCTTGTCCGAGGACGGCAAACGCCTGCTCATCGCCGTAGACGGTTTGCGTGACAATTCTCCCCCGTTCTTGACCGAGAATGAATGGACGAACGAAAATAACGGCTGGGTCGTAAACATCCGGATGAATGACAAGACACTCTGGGCGAATGAAGTTTGGTACACGATGCATAAGCACATGGGCGAAACCTCTCAACGCCCAATCGAGATGGACGCCGATTTAGCATCAAAGGATCCCATCAAATTTGCCCAGAATAGCCATGCTGCCGTCTGCGCAGCCTGCCATGCCATCGACGGCAAACAACTCGTCGGTCCCAACTTCAAAGGACTTCTTGGTCGTAAACAGAAAGTGATAGGCCGTGATCAGATCACTAAAGAAATCACCGTGGATGAGGATTACATCATTTCATCCATACTAGATCCGACAGCCGCGTATCCGGAAGGCTTCCCACCCGCCATGCCCAATCCCGGTCTCAGTGAAGAGCAAGCTCGCGCCATCACGAAATGGATTACAACGCTCAAATAAACGATGTAACCCATTTTGGCGGCTACAATACATACGCTACTTGCGAAAAATTGGCGATTCGAGACTTCACAGTGCTAAAGAGTTAAAAAAGCGGCACTTGAGTGAATTTGATTTCTGATCGTCACAGCGAACTTGGGCACACTTAAGGCACGCCTATAAAACAGAAGAGGCGAGCATTGCTGCTCGCCTTTTCCCTCACTCTTTGATGTATCAAAGAGAAGTGCTCGAAAGAGGACTCGAACCTCCACAGGTTTCCCTACTAGATCCTTAGTCTAGCGCGTCTACCAATTCCGCCATCCGAGCTTTCCCGTTTGGGTGGGGCGCAGGAAATAGGATGCACGACGCAGCTTTGCAAGTGAATCTTTGAAAAAAATGCAGGTTACGGCTGCTTGCCATTTCATCACCCAGAAAAACCCATTGTAACTGCCAGAGATAAAGACTAGGTTCTTACTATAGCGCGATTGCTTTATGCAGATCACAACGAGAATCACATTTCGATATCAAAAAACCCTGAGAGCCATTCTGTGCCTCTCACTATTTTTCGTTTCCCTCAATGAGGGATTTTGTGAGGCACCTAAAAACAACGGCTGGTCCGTGGTCAAGATCGATGGCAGAGACTACCTCTCCGTCCAAGATCTCCAGCGCTTCTACAACTTCACCCGCCTGACCCGCACCGGCAATACCGTTTCTCTGGAAAACTCGAAGGTCGAAATGAAACTGACCGTCGGCGGAAAAGAGTGCCTGATGAACAACGTCAAATTTGTTTTCTCAGACCCAGTCGTCGCTTCTGGAAACGGAGTCTTCGTCTCTCGAATGGATCTCGCTAAACTCATCGATCCTGTCCTGCGTCCCAGCTACATCAAAAATGCCGGAAATTTCCGCACCGTCATCCTCGATGCTGGGCACGGCGGAA
This sequence comes from Verrucomicrobiota bacterium, assembly GCA_040384845.1. Classification (GTDB taxonomy): domain Bacteria; phylum Verrucomicrobiota; class Verrucomicrobiia; order Verrucomicrobiales; family Akkermansiaceae; genus Luteolibacter. Next base: position 6,251 of record JAZKIL010000005.1, read on the forward strand.
AAGATTCCGGAGCCTCAAACCCCATTGGTACCGAAGCGAAATACAATCTCATCGTTGCCAATAAACTCAAAGTCTTGCTCGAGGCAAAAGGCTTTAAAGTCGTTATGGTGCGCGATAAAGACCGTTTCTTCACCCTTCAAGAGCGCGTCAGTATCGCCAACAAAGTCACCGAAGACGCCATTTTCATCAGCCTCCATTTCAACTCCGGCGGCAAGGCCGCTCGTGGTATCGAAACGTTTACCCTCTCGCCTCCCGGTGTTTCCCATTATGGCAGCGACCTAAAAGCCAGCGATGCGCAAACCCGAGCAGGCAACGAACATGATTCCGCGAACATTGCCCTAGCCACCGCCATCCACGGATCGGTTTTGCGTCGCCTTGGTGAAAACACGTTTGATCGTGGTATCAAACGCGCGCGCTTCAGCGTGCTCTCCGGCGTCAAACATCCTGCCGTCCTTTTCGAAGGAGGCTTCATGAGCCACCCTTACGAAGCTCGCCTGATCGCTCACGAATCCTACCAAAACGCCCTCGCCATTGGAGTCCTCGATGCGATCACTCGCTACCGCTACGCCGTCGGAGGAAAAAAGGAATTAGCGAAACCGCAATAAGTCCTATACGACTTATACGGCCTATCCGTAGTTTTGAATTTCAAAACATTGATTCCCGCCTGCGCGCCTGCATACTCCTTACGGAAACCGCATGCTCACCCTCCTCAAAATTCGCAATCTCGCACTCGTTGACGAACTCGTATGGGAACTCGGCTCCGGCCTGATCTCGGTCACTGGTGAAACCGGCGCTGGCAAATCCGTCATCGTCGGCGCTTTGAAAATGATCCTCGGTGAACGCGCCGATAAAAATCTCATCCGCACCGGAGAGGACACATGCACCATCGAATCCGTATTCGATCTTTCCGATACATCTGAAATCAATGCCATCCTCGAGGAAGGCGGACTCCCTCCCTGCGACGATACCCAGATCATCATCCGCCGCTCCATCGGCACCTCGACCAACCGCCAGTTCATCAACGACTCCCCCGTTACCATCACCCTTCTCAAAAAAATCGGCGAGCGCCTTGTCGACCTCCACGGCCCCCACGATCACCAATCGTTACTCTCCCAAGAGCGCCAGCTCGCGATGCTCGATGCCTACGCCACGAGCGATTCATTACTCTTTGACTACCGCTCTGCTTACCGGAACTGGCGGGAAAAATCCCAAGAGCTTGAGGAAATTCAAAACGCCGAGAACGCCTCGGAGCAAGAGCTTGAACTACTCCGATATCAGTTGGATGAAATCCAATCCGCCAAGCTCACTCCTGTCGATGGTGATGAACTGCAAGAAAGATATCACCGGTCTTCTAACTCCTCGCGCTTGGTCGAGCTCGCAGCCCAAGCCGTCACCGCCTTATCCGCCGAAGACGGCCTCCTCTCACGCGTTTCCGATCTTCAACGCCTCGTGCGCGACCTCGAAAAATATGATCCATCCATCGCCGAAAAAGTTTCTTCTCTCGAAACCGCATCCATCGAACTCCAAGACCTCGAAGCGACCCTAACAGATTACACTGAAGAACTTGACATCGATCCTTCAGAAGCTGCTTCCATCGAAGAACGCGTCAATCTCGTCGAATCCCTGAAACGCAAATACGGCCCAACCATCGATGACATCTTGTCTCGCGAAGAAACCATCTCTAATCGACTAGACAACATCGATAACCGCACAGAGAAACTCGCAGCCCTGACGCTCGCTCTAGCAGAATCCCGAAAAGAACTGGAAGCCATCGCGAAAAAACTCAGCGCCGCTCGCAAGAAATCCGCACCGAAACTCGCGCAAGACATCGCCTCGCAGCTCAAAGAACTCGGCTTCAAACAATCCTCGTTCGAGGTCGAACTGTTATCGCTCAAAGATCCATCACTTCACGGCTTGGAGTCATGCAATTTTCTCTTCGGGCCCAACCCCGGCGAGCCCCTGCTTCCCTTGCGCCAGATCGCCTCATCGGGAGAAATTTCCCGCGTCATGCTCGCCGTCAAATCCTCCCTCGCCGAACAAGACGCCACCCCGCTCATGGTCTTCGATGAAATCGATGCCAACGTCGGCGGCGAAATCGCTCGCGCTGTTGGCAAGAAAATGGCCCGCTTGGGAGAACTTCACCAAGTCATCGCCATCACCCACTTCCCACAAGTCGCCGCGACAGCAGCCGCCCACTTCGTCGTCGAGAAAGAAGTCATCGGCGGTCGCACCCGCTCAAAACTTTATCCTGTGGAGGGCGAAAAACGCATCACCGAACTCGTCCGCATGTTAGGCGGCGGAGGCGAACAAGCCAGAGCCATGGCAGCTTCGCTGCTAGAAAATGGTTAAGTCTATAAAGTCTCAAACTCTTCATTCAAAAATCCAAAATCAACATTCATCAATCGTCAATCAAACCGACCAACCAAACCGCACCTCTCCCCAAATTGATTGACGATTGTTGAATGACGATTGTGGATTTTTGATTTATAACACCACTC
>JAZKIL010000005.1:8848-37706 GCA_040384845.1 Verrucomicrobiota bacterium
TCCCACTCTCCCACTCTCCCACTCTCCCACTCTCCCACTCTCCCACTCTCCCACTCTCCCACTGATCACTCGGCACTTTTCACTTCCCCAATGACCCTCGCTTTCATCGCCACCGGAGATATCGCTATCCCGACCTTTCTTCACCTCATCGAACACGGCCCCAAACCTTGCGTCCTCATCACTCAGCCAGATAAACCGGTCGGCCGCAGTCAGAGCAGCGCTGTCCCTCCGGAAATCAAAACCATTGCAATCGCACACGGCATCCCTGTTTGGCAGCCAGAAAAAATTTCCGAGGTTGCAGCCGATCTTGAAGAACTTCGACCCGATATCGCCGTGGTCATGGCCTATGGCCAGATCATCAGCAAAGCCGTGCGCAAAGCTTCTAAAAGAGCGATCATCAACCTTCACGCATCCATCCTCCCAAAATACCGCGGTGCCTCATGCATTCAATCCGCCATCCGTGATGGCGAAACCGAAACCGGGATCACCATCATGCACGTGATTCGCGAACTCGATGCAGGTGACATCATTTGCAAAAAAATCATTCCCATCGGTCTACAAGAAACCGGCGGAGAGTTACATGACAGGCTCGCTGCGCTCGGACCCTCCGCTCTCGCCGAAGCGTTGGTAATTTTATCCGCAAATCCAAAAGCCGGCGCCCCGCAAAATCCCGACGAAGTTACCTACTCTCCGAAACTCTTGCGCGAACACGGAAGAATCGATTTCACCCAGCCCGCTGAGATCCTTGAACGCACCATCCGAGCCTACGACCCATGGCCAGGCACTTTCAGCGAAGTATCTATCAAAGGTAAATCCAAACGCCTGAAGATTTTCCCTCCCACTTTCATTAGCGATCACCCACTCCAAGCTGGTGAATTGCTATCTTTATCCGGCGAACTTCTCATCGGCTGCGGGAATCACTCCCTTGTCCTTTCCGAAGTTCAACCCGAAGGTTCAAAACGCATGTCGGCTCAAGCTTTTGCCAACAGTCTTTAACAAATATTTATCATGAAAAATCTTATCCAACGCTACTACGACTTTTTCAACTCCGGCGACCGTAAAGCTCTTTTAGAAATGTTATCCGATGATGTCGTCCACGAGATCAACGAAGGAGGTGAAGAAGTCGGAATTGAAAAGTTCCGTGCATTTCTTGAGAGAATGGATCGCTGCTACCAAGAGCAAGTCGAGGATCTCATCGTCTTCAGTAATGACAACCCCAACCGCGCTGCGGCGGAGTTTTTCATCCGTGGAAAATATGTCGCGACCGATGATGGGTTACCTGAGGCAACGGGACAAACCTATCACCTACGGGTCGGAGCGTTTTTTGAAATCACCAACGGCAAGATCAGCCGCATCACGAATTACTACAACCTTGCGGCTTGGTTGAGGATGGTGGGCGCGTGATTTCACTGGAGTGCGGGAGCTTGCTCCCGCCTTGCGGTGGACGGAGCTTGCTCCGTGCGGGTGGTACCGTCTTTCTCTCACACTTTCTACTAACCAACGCGGAGCAAGCTCCGCTCCTCCCGGCGGAGGCAAGCCTCCGCACTCCTGTTACTTAATCTTCCCTATCGCCTTCTTCATCTTCTCCAATCCTTCCACCATCCTTACCCTTGGGCAAGCGAAGTTGAACCTAACCCAGCCTGGCCAACCGAAGAATGCTCCGTCGGATAAAAACAATCCGGCTTCTTTCTCAAAAAAGTTCGCGGGGTTTTCGACACCGAGTTTTCTCGCATCGATCCATGCCAGATAGGTGGCTTCGGGTGCGCGCACCGATAAGCCTTCACATTCTTCATTGATGAATCGGACCAACTCATCGCGATTTCCTGTTAGGTAGGAAATCAATTCCTGGCGCCACGGTTCGCCGTGTTTGTAGGCAGCTTCCGCCGCGTAATAGGAAAGCGCATTGATTTCCGCCAAGGTATGTCCTCTTGCGGTGTTGAATTTTCTGCGAATGGAATCGTCGGGGATGATCGCAAATGCATATCCCAATCCAGCGATGTTCCAGGTCTTGCTTGGCGAAAGCAACGTAATTGAGCGCGCGGCGAGTTCGTCTGGGAGCTGCAAGGCCGAGAAATGCGGCGTGGCGGCTTCGTCATAAATCAAATCGCAATGAATCTCATCGGAGACTAACACCAGATTGTGTTTCACACAGAATTGGGCGAGTTGGATGACTTCGTCTTTTGAAAAAGCCCGACCCAATGAGTTCTGCGGATTGCACAGCATGAAGATTTTCGTTTTCTCAGAAACGGCGTTTTCCATCGCGTCCCAATCGAACTCCCAGCGGTCGTTTGCGAATACGTGATCGACCGTGAGTAGTTTGGCTCCCGCATCTTTGTGCACGCCCAAAAATGGCGGATAGACAGGCGTGCAAGTCATCAACTCCTCGTCTTCTCCGCAGAACGCGCGTGCAGCGAGTGAGAGTGCCGGAACCAAACCACCGAGATGGATGAGATGATCCGGATTCAACGCCACCTGACGACGATTTTTCAAATACTCACCGACTGCATCCAACAAGCCAGTGTGTGCTTGAGCGTAGCCGAAAACCCCGTGATCCACACGCTTGTGCAGAGCATCAAGAATGGCAGGAGCGGATACAAAATCCATATCCGCCACCCAGAACGGATCTAGCTCCGGCCTGCGATCATATTTGATGCAGCCCGTTCCTTTCCTTGCTACAACCGTATCAAAATCAAAATTCATCACGCCGCAGGCTGCCGCCAACCCAACCGCTTTGCAACCGCCAAACGAGACGGCTTATTGAAAATCAGGAAGATTGATTAACCGCAAAGATCGCAAAGAACGCAGAGATTTGAATTTAAATATGTTCTTTGTGTTCCTTGCGATCTTTGTGGTTAAACTTCATGGATTTCGGTTTCAAATTTGAGGTTGGTATTTCCGGGGCAATCCAAAACAATCCGCCCTGTAATGAATCTTTCCTTTTCAAAAGTCGGACAACTTCTCGGTGGCGGTAGCGGCATTGGCGAGCTCATGGATGATCTCGGCAATGCGCTTGCGAATGCGGGTCCTGACATGAAAATGCTTGGTGGCGGCCAGCCAGCCCAGATCCCCGGAATCAATCAAATCTGGCAACAACGCCTCACAGAAATCTGCGCCGATGAGTCCGCAGCACAAAAAATGCTGACGACTTACGATCCCCCGAAAGGCAATCCCGAGTTCATTTCTGAATTCGCCAAGCTGCTCCGTGAAACCTTCGGTTGGGAGGTCGGACCTGAAAACGTTTGCCTGACGAGCGGCGGACAGACGGCATTTTTCTATCTCTTCAATCTCCTAGCTGGCGTCATGCCGGATGGCTCGAAGCGCAAAATCCTTTTCCCTCTCGTCCCGGAATACATCGGCTACGCGGCGCAGGGTCTGGGTATGGATCATTTTACATCGCTGAAACCCATCATCGAACACACCGGACCGAACGAATTCAAATATCACATCGATTTCGATAACCTTGAGGTCGGCCCCGATATCGCGGCGATCTGTGTGTCCCGCCCCACCAATCCAACCGGAAACGTGCTCAGTGATGCCGAAATCCAACGCCTTTCTGAAATCACCAAAGCCAAGGGTATTCCCCTGATCATCGACAATGCCTACGGCGCTCCGTTCCCCAAAATCATTTTCAACGAGATCACCCCGCATTGGGACAAGCACGTCATTCTCACCCTTAGCCTTTCCAAGCTCGGTTTGCCAGGCACGCGCACCGGAATTGTCGTTGCCTCGCCGGAAATCATTTCTGCGATCTCATCCATGACCGCCATCGCCGGTCTCGCGAATCCAAGCATCGGCCAACAGATCGCGCTGCCGTTGATCAAAAGTGGCGAGATCCTCAAAATCAGCGAGGAAATCATCCGGCCTTTCTACAAGGAAAAATCCCTCGTCGCCCAAGCGGCTGTTAGGGAAATTTTCAGCGATCGCTTTCCATGGCACATGCACCGCAGCGAAGGCGCGTTGTTCCTCTGGCTGTGGTTCCCCGGACTCTCCATCTCATCCGCCGAGCTCTATCAACGACTCAAAGCACGCCAAGTCCTCGTCATTCCCGGACATCATTTCTTCTTCGGCTGCGACGATCCAACTTGGCGCCACCGCAACGAATGCATCCGCGTCTCATTCGCCATGCAAGAATCCATCGTCCGCGATGGACTCACGATCATCGCCGAGGAAGTGGAGAAAAGTTGCTAGTTTAAAGTTTTCAGTTTCAAGTGATGCTTCGCGATACTCGTTTGATTACTTTAGTGGCTCCAGCTAACGGATCTTGATGACAGCTGGGACTGCGAGTCTGCGACTCGCTCTTCCCTGAAAACTGAAAACTTTTAACTAGCAAACTCTTCTGATCACTCGGCATTTAGCACTCTAACTTACTTCAACGCATCCAGCTTCAGAATCTTGATATTGCGGAACCACACCAGATTGCCGTGATCTTGCAGGCAGATATGGCCAGCGTCTGCTGTGCCGAAACCTTCCCATTTTGCAAACTTGGATTTGGCAACTTTCTGTTTCCAGTCTTCTGATCCGATCTCGTATTCGACGTATTTTTCGCCGTTCATCCAGTGTTCACACTTGTAGGTGCCAGTTGCTGTCTTTTGGCATTTGAGAACGAAATGATTCCACTCGCCCGTCGGCTTAGTGGTGTCTTTGTCCGCAGCATAGAGCTCATACATCCAACCCGATTTTTGAGCATCTTTGCCTTTCGCGTTATCGATGATCTGCGCTTCTGGACCCGTTTTATACGGAGGACCATCAGCCTCTAACACTTTGAACATGATTCCTGAGTTGCCACCCTCACTGATCTTCCATTCGATCGAAAACTCGAAGTTCTCATATTTCTCTTTGGTAATGACATCTCCCCCGCCCTTACGGCAAAGCGCCCCATCCTCAACCACCCACTGCTCAGGCAGCTTCTCTTTCTTATAACCCCGAAGATTTTGCGAGGCATCTTTGCCGTCGAACAACAACACCCAACCTTCAGCGACTTCTTCTTGGGTTAAAGTATTTGGCTCAGCAGCGAAAGCGCTCTGGGAAATCAGCAATGCACAAAATAGGGATGATAAATTTTTCATAGGTTTGATATTTTCAGAAAGAGTAAGAGAAAGTTACGGGATAGGAAGGGAGAAATCATCAGATTACGTGTCCGCGTTCGCAGCACCATTGACTGTTCAGTCTTATTGAAAATATTTAAGCCCTATTCACCATCACTGGGCACCAAGTAGACCCTGCGAGAAAAAGTCTTACTGGACTCATCAACATAGAGCAATTCGAGCACCCCATCTGGTGCAGAAAGGTTGCGGTAGCGCTGCACCGGCTTGCCTGTGCGGGCGCTAAGCGGAGTGTTTCGATATTCATGCAAAATCGTATAAGATAAAATCACCAAGCAGAATACCCCTGAAAGCCAGAAGTAGATGCTAAATTTCATAAGGTCCAAAAAGAGGCACGCAATCAATGTCACGAACCCAACAAGAGACAGCAGCCGAACCATGCCGTAGAGACCCCAAAACGATTGAGCACAACAACGCCGATCATATGTATAGCCGACTAACTCTTCGATGCGAATTCCAGGAATTGGGTCAGGTTTGGACATTGTAGGCAATATTGGCCGAAGGTTAAATGTGGTTGCACGGCGGCGCAGGACTCACAGAGCGAAGCGAACGAGGGTGCTTATCCGCCATTGCCATCACTGACTTATTAGTCATTTTCGGCGGTTGTTGCGATCCACTCCTTGCGCTGATCCTTCATGTAGTTCAGCGACCATTCGTTTGTATGCTCCAAATCAGCCTCCATCGTAATAGCCCTATCCAAAATACGAATGGCTTCACGGGTCTTTCCACTTTTGAAGTCCATCTCAGCCAACCGTTGCCAACAGTTTGCTTCTTGGGTGGAATCCCCTTCGTAGACTAAACGATTGTACTCAATTGCCTTACGTAGATGATTCTTCTCATTCTCAGCGTCCTCGATCCGGTTATAGAACCATGAGAGCTGGTTGTGCGCATTCAAATGGTCGATAGGGCGCGAGGAGGATCGAGACTGGACGTCCGCCAAAGCAGCCTTGAAGGATTGCTCTGCTTCGTCGTAATTCTTCGCATCTACCTGAAGTCGTCCAAGGTAGTCCCACATTCCGTCGAGAAGTGGGTTGTCAGGCGGCGAAAGTTCGATGGCGTCCGAAACATGCATAATCGCTTTGGTAATTTCACCGGCCTCCGCGGCAGCAGTCCCGCGCTCCCACTGTTCTTCCCAGTCGGATAGAGATCTAAGGGCTAATTCTGGAAGTAGCAGAAGCGCCACTAGAAACGAAAGTGAACCTGCGAGCCAGCGAACTCCATATTGGGAACGGATGGAAATAACACCTTGAACAATCCAGCCATAAGCGAACCACAGGAGTCCACCTAGAAAGAATATGATTCCCAATCCTGATCCAGCTGAGGCGATCGCGAATACACGAGATATCGGATAATCCAGCCAAAAGAAAATGTAATACGCCATTGCAGCTTCTCCGTCTGAACTGAAGGCGACCAAGAATGCGACAAGTATGAAGAGAACCGCATGGATTCCGCCCAAAATGAGACCGAGCAAAAATCGACGCGGGCTTTTTTCGGCGGTGTTCATTTTAGTTGGACTAGCAGTCTTATTCTTAAGATCTCAGGATCGAATATCTAGCGAGCATCATTTCTAAATCTGATAGAAAATCCCTTGATTTGAAAAGGCTTTTTTCGGTTTGGGTATTTATATTAATTCTGCTTTGCGTTGTTCTATCCGCAACGTTTGAATTTCTGATATACGCACTTAGGGGATGAACAAGGGACAGGAATGTCCCTTCTCCTACGAAAGCGAATCGCGAAGCTCTTTAGATTCTTAATTAAAAATGCAGCCGGCCGGAGGCGCGGCTCTCCGGCATAAAAAAGCCCCCGCGGAAAAAATCCACGAGGGCTTAAAGAAGCAAGTCTTACGCTTTTTTCACAGTCACCCACTGTCCGGACTTTGCGGATTCAAGCACCGCATCGCAGACGTATTGAGTGCCAAGCGCGTGGCGGAAGTCCGGGTAATTGATCGGTGCCGATGGATTATCTAGCGACTTGAAGAACTCCACGAGGGCGTGGGTGAACGAGTGCTCATAGCCAAGGCAGAGACCCGGAACCCACCAGTTGCCTGAATATGGATGATCCCCATCAGAGCAATGGATTTTACTCCAACCCCGGCGATCACCTGGAACGCCGTGATCAAAATACTCCAAGTAGTTCAGATCGTGCAGATCCCATGCGAGAGATTTTTTCTCACCGTTGATCTCGAATGTGTTCAAGGCTTTATGACCACGCGCGTAGCGGGTCGATTCAAAAATCGCGAGCGATCCGTTTTCAAAGCGAGCAAGGAATGCACATGCGTCATCGATGGTCACTGGATGTTTCTTGCCAGTTTCTGTATGCACGCGCTCTTTGATGAACGTTTCGGTCATCGCGGAAACGGAAACGATATCGCCGTTGATCCAACGTGCGGTATCGATGCAGTGAGCAAGCAAATCGCCTGTCACACCGGATCCCGCCGCTGCCGCATCGAGGCGCCATAAGCCGGCACCACCTTGTGGAAGCTCTTCGGAAATCGTCCAGTCTTGCAGGAAGTTTGCGCGGTAATGGAAGACCCGACCCAACTCACCAGCAGCGACGATGTTTTTCGCGAGCGTCACAGCAGGCAGGAAACGATAATTGTACCAGACCAAGTTTGGCAGACCGGATTTCTCCACAGCTTCTACCATTTTCTCACCTTCCACTCCGTTAAGAGCGAGGGGTTTTTCGCAAAGGATCATCTTGCCGTTGGCGATACAGGCGAGAGCGATCTCGGCATGGGAGTTGTTAGGTGTGCAGATATCGATTGCATCGATGTCGTCACGTTTCACGAGCTCGCGCCAGTCAGTTTCGTAAGAAGCATAGCCCCACTTTTCAGCGAACGCTTTGACCTTTTCTTCATCGCGTCCGCAAACCGCTTGGCGGACGGGAACGTGATCGGTATCGAAAAAGTGCGAGAGCTGGGAGTAGGCGTTTGAGTGGGTGCGGCCCATAAAGCCGTAGCCGATGAGTCCGATGCGGATTGGTTTCTTAGACATGATTTTTATTCTGGGATTTGAAAGTTAGAGAGCTTTGTTGACATCGACCATGGCTTTCAGGATGGCGTTCCAAGTGGCCGGAGCTTCGAGCACGGAGTTATCGAACATACAACCATCCCAACAGATGTGTTTGATGCCGCGTTCCGCCGCACCTTGCAGCCAGTAAGAAGAGCATTTCGCGATGTCGAGTTTGCCGTTCGGATCGTCTGCTGGGCAGTGGCGCCCGGTTTTGTCATGGGAACCTGTGCCGTGCACGGAGCCGTCGTTTTGAGCGACGTGGAAATCGAGTGTCCATGGGCGGAGGGCATCGGTCATGATTTTGTAGGCATCCCAGAATTCAGCATCGCTGTAGCCTGCTTTGAGAAGTGCTGCCTCGGGAGCGTTGTAGCCCATGAGGTAGAGATAAGTGTGAGCAAGGTCTGCTTGGAAACCCACCACGCCCGGCATGGCGGTCGCTTCAAGAGTATCGACAGCGGCTTTCCATGAATGGAATCCGCCCCAGCAAATTTCACCTTCTGCGGCGATTCTCTCACCGAACTGCTCGGCGACTTTACCAGCCTCGCGGAATGTTGCGGCGACTTTGGCAGTGTTGCCAGCAATGTCGTGCGCGAAGTCTGCGGTGCCCCCGGCGGTGTCCACTCGGATCACGCCGGATTTACGAACTCCGTGTTCATTCAAAATTTTCGCAACACGGCAGGTTTTCTCCACTGCTAAAACGAAATTCTTACGATCTTCATCCGTACCGAATGCCGAACCACCCACCGTTCCCGGCCAAACTGGAGCCACCATCGAACCTACTGAAAGTCCTTTTGAAGCGATCAAGTCTGCCATTTTGCGCAGCTCAAGATCGGATGCATCCGGATCGGTGTGGGGATGGAATATAAAAAGATCAACGCCGTCGTATTTCTGACCGTTGACCTCCGCGTCCGCGGTGAGATCGAGCATGCGCTCAAGGGAGATGGGAGGGTGATCTGTACCTGCTTCTTTTCCAACCAGACCGGGCCACATGGCGTTGTGTAATTTTAGGTTACTCATAAGATGCAATGTTTTTCCTGTGTAGTGAGTGACTTGTCAAACACCTAGGAGAAAAGTCGCTAGAATCCTGGGCCTATGAAGTTTCAAAAACCCAGGCACTGCCGCAAAATCAGCAGGTAAAGCCTGTTTCGGGAAATTTTCACCCGTGGCTCAAGTGCCGCTAAATTTCTCACACTCAAACGATTCAGCGTCTCCTCCGCGATCAACGCCGGCAGCCCGCTCGCCAATCGCAGGCGCCGTCCCTGTAATTTTTCGGCATACGCCAGCCCATAAGCCACTTTCTCTAACGCGATCTTCCGCCATGTTTGAAACTCCGCGAAACAGGATTCGTCGTCCGTTGGATTTGTCACCGGCAGGTAACATCGCCCCATCCTTCTGTCCGCCGGAAAATCCCGCAGGATATTCACTAACTGCAAACCTTTCCCATACTCCACCCCCCACTGCTCCAGTTCGGCTTGCGGATGATTCGAAAAATTTTTCCCCATCGTGAGAAAACCAAGTCGGGTCCAAAACAAGCCCACGCAACCTGCGACCCGCCACGCGTAATCTTCCAACTCCTCGGCACTTTTCAAACTGCTAGGTTCGTCACCTGCTTTTCCAAACCGCTCCAGATCCAGAATCTGCCCACTGACGATGGTTTCCAAAACCTCATGGATCAGCGAGATCTCAACCGTTTCCAATTCACGCAGCGCTTGCAAGATTTCCATATGGCTCAGTAATAACATCGCCTCTCGTGGATCGGTGATGCCTGCATAGAGATGTTCAGGAAATGCCTGCGCGGCGATTTCTCCATTCACCTGTTTTAAAAAATCTAACAACGATTCGATCCGCTCTTCAGCCGATCCAACCACTGAGTCTGCAATTGTATCGCTAGTCCTTGCCAACAGATAAGCGATTCCAGCCGCGCGTCGCATTGGACCCGGAAGTAACCGGAGGCTCAGGTAAAACGAACGCGATACCCCTTTGAGAACTTCCGTTTCAAGTTCCGCGCGCATCACTCATCCATGGCAAGAATTCGACCGCAGTTCTCGCATTGCGTGATCTCTTTCTCGCTGTGGACCGCAATCGCTGTCGAGGCGATCACTTTCATATTGCAGCCCGTGCATTGTCCGTTGTGAAGGGTCGCGATCGCTAAGCCATCCTTGGATTTGATCAACTTGTTGTAAAGCGGCAGGATGTCTTCGGAAACCGTTTGCACCAATTTGTCGCGCTCAGCACGAACTTCTTTCTGCTGCTCTTCCATTCGCGCATGGCGTTCCCGAATTGCAGCGAGATCGGCTTCGACCACCGCGCGAGTTTTTCCTAACTGCTCGCTGGCTTGCTGAAATTTCACGCGATAGCCATCTACCTCTTCCATCGCCTGAAGTTCCTGAGTTTCATACTCATCCACTTCCTTTTCATATCTCGTTATCTCGTGACCCAGAGCATTGTATTCTTCGTTCTTTTTGGTCTCGAATTGTTGCACGCGTAATCTCTTAACGGTGGTCCGACGCGTCTCCGCATCCATTTCAATCTTTTTCACCCGTAGCTCAACCGCATTTAACGCGTCCTTCGCCTGCTTCACCGCCTCCTCGTCTCCGGCCAATTTCGCACGGGCCCGAGCCTCCTCTTGCGGCAACTTCGCCAAGTCTTTTGCCAAAGCCAGCAAACGCTTGTCCCTATCCTGTAAAATCAGCAATCCTCGAATCTCTTCCAACATGCAGAAACGTTTACCCGCCTCTTCCCAACTCCGCAAGCTTCACGCGCTCAAAATTCGGAGCTGCCGTGTCCTCACGGCATGAGGCTGAACGCTGTCGCACCGTTTGATGATCTTGCCTAGGGTGAGACACCCTATTGACTCAGGGAGTGAGACACTCCCCCTCCTCAAACCTCATCATCTTCCGCAACCGGGTTCGCATCCTGTGCTGCAATTTCATCTTCTTCGAGTTTGCGGAAATGGATTAGGCCGGCCCGGCGCCCATCGGTGCTGGTGACTTTGGCTGCGTAGCCGAGAATGATAAGGGTCTCTCCGACCTCTGGGAAACGTTCAAGTTTTTGAGTGATGTAACCACCGACGGTCGTGACTTCGCCACTTTCCAGATAAAGCTCTGGAACATAGCCTTCCAAATCGTTCAGCGTGACGGCACCTTCGACCACAAATTCTTCATCGTTAATCCGCACGAATGGTGAGTGTTCGTTATCGAACTCGTCTTGAATTTCCCCTACTAACTCTTCGATCACGTTATCCAGGAACACGATGCCCACAGGCGTTCCGAACTCATCCACTGCCATCGCCAAGTGGGCGTGCTCTTTAAGAAAAAATTTCAACAAACTATCCAGCGGCATGGTGTCGGGAACCATTTTCAATTCGCGTTTGATCCGCATCAAATCCGGATCGGGATCGTTCATAAGCGTGAACAAATCTTTAATATGAATCAGGCCAATCGATTGATCGATATGCCCTTTTACCAGAGGGAAACGGGTATGCTTGCTTCGTATCGCAATCGCCAAGGTTTTTTCAAACGGCTCATCTGCATCGAGGACGACGACCTCGTTGCGCGGAGTCATAACATCACGCACCCAAAGCTCATTTAGTTCCAATGCATTGATCAAAATTTCACGCTCCGTTTCGGTAACCTCTTTGAACTTACCGGAATGCGTCACCAAAATCGCTAACTCCTCAGCTGAGTGGACGTGCTCGCTTTCACTGATGGGATCAATGCGGAATAGCGTTTTCAACAACCAGTTCGCGGTCCCTTGGAAAAAACGGATAACAAAGGAAAAACTTTTGTAGAAGAGATGTAGCGGACCGACCAATAACAACGTGGTTCCAACGGAACGGCGGATCGCAATCGACTTCGGCATCAGTTCACCGACCACGACATGCAAGAACGTGAACGAGGCGTAGGCAATGACGAGAGACACCCAATAAATACCAACCTCAGGCATTCCAGTTCGCGCTAACAGCGGTGAAACCAAGGCTTTTACAAATGGTTCGCCAAGGAAACCCAAGGCCAGCGAGGAAAAGGTAATACCGAGCTGGTTTGCCGAAAGATAACCGTCCAAATGTTTCACCACATGGACTGCGCGAGAAGTATCCGCTCCGGTCTCTTTACCATGTGCCTCAAGCTGACTCGGACGAACTTTTACGATCGCAAATTCGGAGGCTACGAAGAACGCGTTTAATAACAAAAAGAATGCGATGCCTAACAGGTAGAGAAAAGTCTCTATCCCGCTCGGAAACTCGTGGATCACTTTTGCGCCCTCGACGTGGGCAAGAAAATGTAAAATAGGATTCACTGGATGATTAAAGTTTTTCGTAGACCCCTTGGTCCCGTTTTTCCAAAACCGTAAATCCGGCTTTCTTCGCGTCAGAAACCGACAGTGGCTTCGCGATACGCGGGGTGTTGATTTTTGAAATGACTTTTTTGATCGGGTGCTTGCAAATCAGGCAGCACTCAAGAGCCTCCCGGTCAACGGGCCGTCTCAGCTCAAATCCACGTCGGCATACTCTACACGATCGCTCTGGATCGTCAGGGGCTTCGGAAACGTATTCGTAAATTGGCATTGTAGAAACGTGAGAGCGGGTAGTTTCCGTCTCACGTTTAGTTCATGCGGCAGGGGCACCGCATGAACCAGCTGTATTACCAACTGGATTTCGTCACACCTGGCAGAAGTCCTGCAGATGCGTATTCACGGAAGGTGATCCGGGAAAGTTTGAAACGGCGAAGGAATGCACGGCGACGGCCAGTGATTTCGCAACGATTTACGACGCGTGTCGGGCTAGCATCACGTGGAAGCATCGAGAGACCAACATAGTCTTTCTCAGCCTTCAGCTTGTGCCTGAGGTCTGCGTATTTATCAACGGTGTTCTGTTTGCGCTTGTTGCGGGCGATCCAACTTTTCTTAGCCATAATTCGGGGCGGTTTGATACCCCACACAGCCAACCGTGCAAGCGCAAACTCGCATTTATTCGGAAAAAGTTGAAATTTAACGGTTTTTGCCGTTTTCGGATGGGTAATTACCCGTATATGACCTTTTCCAGATACAACCCATCGGCGGGCGCGCACAAGGGTGCTTTTCCATGTGGAAGACCAGCCGGTTGATCCAATAACAAGGCGAGATCGTCTAATCGCAACCTGCCCTGAGCGGCTTTAATCGCAGAACCCACCAGCATCCGGATCATTTTGTAGAGGAAACCATCGCCGTGAAAACTCATCCGGTAGCCGTCTGGAAGAGTCGTCAGCTTCGCGGAAAACACATTTCGCACATAATCCGTCTCTTCATCTTCGTTTCCGCGATAAGCCGCGAAGGCATGGAAGTCATGTTTTCCCTCAAAACATTTCAACGCCTGCTCCAACGCATCCGCATCCAACAAACGCGGCAAATGCCACGCCATACCCGCTTTCAACGGTGGCAACACGGGATCCGTGCAAACATCATAATGATAACGTTTTCCTATTGCTGAGAACCGACTGTGAAAACCCGCTGGAACTTCCTCGCACGCCATCACCCGGATGGTCGCCGGTAACTTGGTATTTAACGCCGGGACCCAATTGTAGGGATTCATCGTCGAGTCCTCGGGTGCATCAAAATGCGCCACCTGCCCCATCGCATGTACTCCCGTATCGGTTCGGCCCGATCCGTGCATTTTGAGCGGCTGCTTCGCGGTTGCTTCTAACGCCTCATTCAAAAAATCCTGCACTGTGTTTCCCCCAGCCTGCGATTGCCAACCGAGAAACGGACGACCGTCGTACGCGATGGTTAATTTCAATCTCATGAAATCTCCTCCATCCATCGATTTAAAATTTCCACCGCCGCCGCTTGATCAATCATCGCCTTTTGCTTGCGAGCGTTTTTGCCAGACTCACGCAGTTTCTCAGAAGCATCCATGGTCGAATACGTTTCATCCACAAAAACCATTTTAAGATGCGGCAACATCCGCGAAAGCTTAGTTGCATAGTCCCGCACTTTCTTCGCCGAATCCCCCTCCGAACTATCCAACCTCAACGGCAAACCAATTACCAAGGTCTTCGCTTTTCTCATTACAGCGATGTCTCGAATCCGGGCCAAGCCATCCGATCCATGCGTGAGATCAATCGTCTCGACCGGATGGGGCATGATCCCAAAATCATCCGTCGCCGCGATCCCGATCCGTGCGCCCCCATAATCCACCCCCAACGCCGGATGCGGCGAGGCTTCATAAGAATCTTGAGCGGGCGGTTCTTGGTTCATTTTTTCAATCTTTGCGGAATACGTTAGTTAGTTTCCAAGCCGACCGCGTGTGGTTTTCCGGACAAAGGCACATAAACCAGCTTCCCCGCTTTTGAATCAGGCACAGTTAGGTATAAGTCTTTTTTATCAATGATGAGATCCGCAGCGGATTCTAGGGTGGTTAGTAATTGCTTCTTTCCGCCATCTGCTGGGATTTTCCATACTCTCCCGGTTTTCACTTCTGTGAGATAAAGATTTCCTTTCGAGTCATTGACGATTCCGTCACCGCTGCGGTGGTCATCGCTGAGTTGTTTCCATTCTCCATTTTTCCAAGACATCAGGGTACCGAGAAAAAATTCCGCTACCAGGATCGTGCCGTCATTGAGGACATGCACTCCATTGGGGTTTGGCATTTTAGGTGAGTGATCGATTTCCACGCTGACTTTGCCATCCATACCCACTCGATACACTCGCCCATGTGCTTTGATTGCTTTGGCTTGTTCGCTATCTAACGGCCAAAATTTTCCCTCGGGAGAGAACATCGCAGGTAAATCTCCCATATCGGTCACAAGAATACTTGTTCCTTTAGGATCCACTGCAATGTCATTTAGAAACATCGGAGTCTTTGGAAATGCGTCCGGGCCTGCGAAAAGAGTCTTATTTCCCTTTTCATCGATTGCCCAAAGTCGGTCTAAATCTGTCGCGATTAATTTTCCGTCCACGAACACGATTCCTTTTGGATCGTTTAATCCTTCGACAAAAACTTGAGACTTACCTTGATCGATTACGACTATCTTTCCATCACCATCGCCCTTTACTTTGGTTTCTCCCATGAGAGTCACGTAAAGCTTACCTCCAAATCCATGCACCGCACTCTCTGGTGTTTTTCCCACTTCTAGACTTTTCAACGCTTCTTCAGCAGTGACCAGCCCCGTAGAAAAAACCAATCCCAACACACACAGGCTGATTCCAAAAACCCCTGAGCCCGATTTCTTTTCGAATTTGCAATTCATAGCCTTGCACTAGAACCCTGATTCCAATTCTGGCGAGGAAAATATTTTACACCTACATCAAATCCCAAACACCTTCCCGATCGCACCACAGTTTATTGTGAACCACTCACCCAGTGGCCTGCCGGAGGAAGATGGGGTCGCGTTTACTTCGCTTACGGAGAAGCGGTGCATGTCCACATATCCAAGCAGTCTGACGGATTCCGAATGGAAGATTCTTGAGCCAATCCTGCCTTCAAAAGCCGACACCAAGCGGGGGCGGCCGGAAGTGCATTCCCGCCGAAGCATCCTCGATGGGATTCTTTCATTTCATTTCCCTCACCGTGATATTGTCGACTGCCCCGCTGAAGTGCCCGCTGTTCTTTGGTTTGGACGACCCAATGCGGACGCGGACATCGCCCGAACCATCGCCTTTGTATTGCAAGCTCGCCGGGGTGAACGTCATCTTGCCATCCCATGCGCCGGGCGCATTCCTGGTGCTGGCCAGCACGCTGTTGTCGGGGCGCAGCACCTCGATGAGCAGTGCGTCGCCGGCTATGGTCGCCTGATCCGGATTCGACGCCGCATAAACGGCGGGACTGGTCTCAAAGTCAACTCTGTAGGAAGTCCCGGCAACATTCGCGGCCATGGTGTTGGACGTGATGACGTTGTCTTCAAAGATCATGATGGCCCAGTCGGACGGCGTGACTTCGCCACCTTTGAAGGAGCGGTCCACGGCATGCATGACGCCGCTGCCCTCTCCGATCCAGCCGGGAACCTTTCCATCGCATGCGACATTCAGTCCGGTTTTGAACTGGGTATTGTTCCGGTTTCCCTTGTAGCCCCCGAAACTCTCAACGGAGATTTCGCCTTCACGGCCTTGCACGTGAATCGTCAATTCCTTCAGCAATTCCGTTTGGTCCGCCTTTTTGACAGAGATGAGAAATGAGTTCCGCCCTGTGTTCGTGTCACCCGGCGTGCCGGAATAACTGCCATCGGGTTTGATGGTAAACCATTCCGCACCTGACT
The DNA here is from genome assembly GCA_040384845.1 of Verrucomicrobiota bacterium. Taxonomy (GTDB): domain Bacteria; phylum Verrucomicrobiota; class Verrucomicrobiia; order Verrucomicrobiales; family Akkermansiaceae; genus Luteolibacter. The sequence continues at coordinate 25,190 of JAZKIL010000005.1, forward strand.
TGCGGGTGAACACCGCACCGGCCGGTTGCAATTTCCCAGAGCACCGCTCGCCGACTTTGATCGGGGGGAGCGTGACGATTTCACCGCGTTCCTGGGACTGCATCACGAGCACCCAATCCTGCGGAGAGGGCACATTGGGCGACTGCCATGTGCCGGACAAACTGTGCAGGCCGAGGTCATAGCGCCGTCCCGACACCGGATCGAAATAGAAGGCCGAATAGGTTCCGGGTTCAATGTCGTTCACGGCAATGCCATCCCACTCATAGACGCCACGGTTCGGCTGATAGATGACGCGTATTTCCCCCGGAATCCCGGCAGCGAAAACATCTTTTGCAACCCACTCGGGATGCTCCTTGAACTGTTGCCAGGACAGTGTTTCGAGCAGTGCTTTTGCGTGTCCAATCTGCTTCGAGCCGGGGAAGTTCATGCCTTCGTTCCACGTCGTCAGATCATAAGGCTGGCCGTCCCAGCCACCCCAGTTGCCATGCGCTTCCGGTGTCGCCATGTGCCAGATGCCCGCCGCGCCATAGGTATGACCGGCTGCCCCGGCAAGCATCAGTGCCCAGAACTGATAGCGTTGCAGGTAGGCGGGATTTTCCTGCATGTGCAGTTCGTAACAGGATTCACCGCTCACGAAGGGTTTGAGAGGATCATATTTCAACGACTGCCTGGTCTTGCCGAGAATCTCATTCACCGTGTTCCATGAGTTGTGCCCAGTCGCGTCCATGTCGAAATCGAACATGGCGGAGCCTTCCAGAGCCCCGCGCAGGTGGGACGTGTGATTGCAGAACAAGCGCCCGTACGGCTCGATCGTCTTCACATACTGAGCCAGTTCATACCACTGCCCTTGAGTTTTGTCGGTTTCACCTCCCAAGATCCAAATCACGGGATAGGCACCATAACGCGCGATCAGGTTGCGGAAATGGCGCTTGTAGCCGGGCAATCCGACAGAGTTCAAATTTACGGCACGTCCCCATCCGCCGACGATGGCGGGAACGATGCCGGCCTCGACAAGGTGTTTGAACCGGCGATCAGCGTAATCGAAATACTCGGGATTCATTTCGCTGAAATCCTGTTTCAAATACGGCATCCCGCCTTCGTTTTCCCAGCTTGGTTTGAGCAGTCCCGGTTCGTCCGGATAGGTTCCGCAGACGATCTGCACGACCGAGAATCCCTTCTTTTTACGGTCGGCTGTTAGCTCTTTGAAACCTTCCCATGGCAGCCGCTTGCAGAGGCCTTTCCACCAGGTGTCACCCAACCAGAAAAACGGCGTGCCGTCAGCGTGTTCGAAGTGGCGCTTATTCGCAGAAACGCGCAGCGGCCCGTGTTTAAGCAGCGGGTTGTCGCCCTTGTAGGCTGCGACAGAGAGCGTCTGCTCCTTCCCGTTCAAATCAGCATTCACCTTGTCCGTACATTCCACACGGTAGGTGTATTTTCCCTGCGCCGGCGGCGCGAATCTGACCGTCCACTTTTTGTCTCCGGCCCAGAAGGCCGGAACCTTCCACTGTTGGTCGCCTTGCTTGAAGATGACATCCACCTCCACGTCCATAAACGCGTTGGGATAGGCTTTCGCGCTCTCGTAGGAGGTTTCGAATACCTCCCACTGGGCGACAGCCGCGCCATGCGCCACCGGCAGACAGGTCAGCATCGCGATAGCAGCAAAGCAGCCGGCGAGGCGTTGTATTGTTAGAATGACCATTGCTCCGGCTTTGATGAATTCACGACGATCAGATTGGGGGATGATAGGATTTTGCATTTGGGACTTTACGTAACGCTATCCGACCGCCTTTCGTAAATGAATGCTGGGCATTTGCTTTTTCACCTAGGGTGGAGAACACATTGAAGAGCCGGTCTGTGAAGGGGAATGCCTTGCGGCGTCCGTGGCTATCCATTCCAATTCTCAAATCCCAAACACTTTCCCGATTGCACCGAAGATGCTCTCCCAGAAACGGGCAATTGGGTTTCGTTTTCCGCCTGTGACTTGCTGTTGGATGACGGTTCCGGAGCCTTGGAAATAGTCATCAAACAAGGCGTTCTTGCCCCATAGATAAGCGACGAACGTTTCCGCTCTTCTTGGTGAATATTCTAACTGCGGACTGAACGCGACGACGAGCCGGGCGTTGACCCTTCTACCCAGAGCGCTTTGAGAAACGTTTTCAACTTGTATCCCGCGTTGAGCGGAGAAAACGAGTTGCGTAGGTCCATCTATGATCAAGTAGCGGAACTGCAAATTCACCCAAGCATGAAGTTTCCGGAATACCCATTTCGAGCGGATGCGTGGCGGGTTTTCTGCGGGATAGCAAACGGCGATCAAAAAGTTAGGGCGGAACACCAAGGAAACGCCCGCCGGTATTTCAACGACCGCAAGTTCTTCTGTCGCATCTTCTTGAGTCGATAACGTGACATCACCCGCCTGCTCACCTGCGTTCTGAATTTTCGTCAAAATGCATAAGCCCGCCGCGAGACTTGAAAAAGGATAGTGCCAATCCATCAGCCATTTCGTGCTTTTCTCAAAATTCCCCATGGAGCCCTGCAAATAATCCACACGTGTCAGCAACACTTCACCTTGGTTCAAATGCAGGCGCTGTGCCGGATGACTTGACGTCACAGAAATCTTCTCCGTTTCTGCTAGACCATCACCAAGAGCAATCGGCTTCGAGCTCTGGACGATGGGCGCGAACAAATAGAAGGCTGTCACCTTCCATAAAAACGGAATCAGCAGCAGCACGAGTAAAATGAGAAACGCCTGAAATGCCAGCTGCTTGAGTTGATTTTGCATCAAATCATCCATCGCGTCGCGAAGTTGCTCGATCTCGCTGAGTTGCTTCTGCTTTTCATCGAGAAGCAATTGACGGCGCATGACTTCATCTTCGGACTCACCGCCCTGAATGCGAATATCTCGACGCGAATTCGAAAGTTCAGTGACTTCTTTTCTCAATTTCGCTTGCTGAGCTTCGATGCGTTTTTGCTCGGCCAACACCTCATCGCGGCGAAAAAGGTCTTTCACCTTCTGGAAAAATTCTTCGAGCTTCTGGTGCTTGGCTTCCAGCTCACGAAGCTGTTTCCTTTTCTCATCCATCTGTTTGGTAAGCTGCTCCACCTGCGCAGCAAGCTCCCCCACCAAGGCCCGACTCTGGCTCAGCTCCGCGACTGCCTTCTCCAGTTGTGCCTCGCGATGATCCACGATCATGGTCGGCAAAAACTTCACCAAAAATATCGCCAATAAAATCGCGAGAATCACCGCATACACAACCAGCTTCTTCGCCAGCCATGCTATGAGCTTTGTGATCAATCTAGCCATAATCGTAGTTAGACAATGAGCCCCATGCGGAAAACTTCCAGCAATCGTTTTTAATGAAACGTAAAACTAGCAGCAATATTTCACGCCTCGATCATCGCGTAGGCGTTGTGATGATGGATCGATTCGAAATTCTCCACCTCCACTCGATACCAATTCACGTGCGGATGTTGTTTCAGACCCGCAGCAACATTCCTTGCCAGGTCCTCCACGAAAACCGGTTGGTCATAGGCCCGCTCGGTCACGGCTTTCTCGTCCGAGCGCTTCAAGCCAGCATACAGTTCGCAACTCGCGGAACGCTCCGCGAGCTCGATGAGTTCTTCAAACGTCAACTCCTCCGAGCCCTCAACCGAAATGGTCACCACACCGCGCTGATTGTGAGCACCGCGTTCACTGATCGCTTTCGAACACGGGCAAAGCGTCGCAACTGGAATCTGCACGCTGTAATAAAGCTCCTGATCGCCATCCGCATAAAACCGACTTTCGATCCCCAGCTCATAATCCATCAAACTTTTCATCCCGGAAACCGGTGCCTGTTTTTCACGGAAAATGGTAAATTCGCAGCTCACTTGCGCACTTCTGGCATCCAAGCGAGAGGCGAGTTCTTCTGTCAGCCGATTCAATGAAGCGCCCGAAAGCGGCTCTTTGTATTGATGCAACACATCCACGAAGCGGCTCATGTGCGTGCCTTTCAAATGAGCAGGCAATTCAACCGTCATCTCGTATTTCGCAACAGTCGATTGCGCAACCGCATCGCGGCCAAGATAGGTCGCGGGATAGCGCAATTCTCTCACGCCCACTCGATCAATGATAATCTCGCGATGATCTTGTTCGTTCTGCGTATCTGGCAAAACCTGCATCTATCGTTCTTTCTAAGAGGAAACAAAAAGCCCGCCCGGTGATTCGGGCGGGCCTTTGAAATTTAGTTATCCATGCTGGGTGAAATCAACATCTGCCAAATTATGGCATCAGGTTGATCGCGCGGGACTGCTTGATCGCGTTATTGATCTTGCGGTGAACTTTAGCGGTTACACCTGTGACGCGACGTGGAAGAATTTTTCCCGTTTCGGAAGTGAATTTGCTGAGGACTTCAGGATTCGTTGGAACCAACTGCTCGACAGGAATATCCTGTCTGCGGCGGGTCATCTGGCGGTTAGCCTTACGAAAATTGATACGGCGTTGTACGGTCTTTGGCTCGGACATGATAATTAGCGGAGTTCGCGGTGAAGGGTTCTGCGCTTAAGGAAATGATTGAATTTCACTTTCTCCAAGCGACCTGGAGTACGAAGGCTTTTCTTGTTACGCGTGGTGACGTAACGGGAAGTCGGCTTGCCCTCGGCTTTCGCTTCGGTGCATTCAAGAATGATGATCTCGCGTGGCATGTTGTGTTTGGTGGAGGGGCGATATGGATTTATTCGTCGTCGTCGTCAAGAGAAACCGTCACAGAATCTTCATCTTCTTGCGGCATACCGCCACTGAAGCCAACTTCATCGGAAGGACGGAACCTGCGATTCCCATATTCCTTCTCCCATTGCGCCTGACATTCGACGGTCAAACGGGCAAATGGAATGGCCTCCAGACGGGCGATAGGAATTTTCAATTCGGAAATTTCACACAAGCCATAGGTGCCTGATTTGATGCGGCGGAGGGCCTGTTCGATCTCATAAAGGGCATCTTGCTCTTTCGCCAAGACGGAAAGGGCGAAATCGCGGTCATAGGCATCGCTGCCTGCGTCACCTTGGTGCTGGCCACTGCCGGATGCTTCGCTGCCTTCTGGGGCGTTGCGGATGGTGTCGCGAGTCATTCCGGACATCGAATCGACCAACATATCTCTCAAATCCAAGAGGCGCTGATGTTGTTTTTCAACGAAAGCCGGGCTGTGGTTCCCTTTAACGGTGGTGGATGGTTTCGCTGCGAGCTCAGCTTTTGGTGGAACGAAACGCGGTTTGTTTGGAGCCGGCGGCGGGGTGCTGACGAGTGAAGGTTTTTTAGCAACCACTTTCTTCGGCTCAGCTTTCTTCGGCTCCGGCTTTTTCACTTCCACTGCTTTTGCAACGGGCTTGGTGACTTCAGGTTTCTTGGTCTCAACTTTTTTCGGTTCCGGCTTCGTGGCTTTCGGCGCGGCTTTTTTTACTGGAAGAGCTTTTGTAACAGGCTTCTTAGCTGGTGCGGCGGGTTTCTTCGCAGCGGCCGCTACCTTCTTCGCAACTGGCTTAGCTACAGGCTTTTTGGCCGATGCCGCTTTCTTCACGGAAGCAGCCGGCTTCTTAACGACTTTTTTCGCCACAGCTTTTTTTACCGCAGTGGGTATCGATTTCGCCTTGGAGACAGACGGTTTACTTGCAGTCTTTTTGGTAGTTTTTTTAGCAGCCATGACGGGGTGTTTGTGGGGAAAATGATTAAATGATAGAAATTCGTGAGCCCTTAGCTCAATGGGAGGGGCGCGGTGGATTAGCCCGTCGTTTCATCCACTTCAAGGGGAAATTTCATAATCCCTAAAATATCTTTCCTTTTCCTTCTCCGCCGTGGAGCTTGAAATGCATCGCGCCTTCCCTAATCTGCCGACCCGACATGCAACTCAGTGCTATTTTAGAATCTCTCCTCATCGCCTCTCAAGAACCCCTTTCGTCCGAGGAAATGGCGCGGCTCATCCGTGCCCGCGTCGCCGAAGCTGAGGACGTCCTCATCCGTGAAACCGAAGAAGGCACCACCCCTACCCCTCTACCGGACTGGCTAACGGCTCTTGCCCAAACCACGCCCGATCAAGTCACGGAAGCCATTCTAACGCTCAATCAACATTACGCTGAAACCGCCCGCTCCTTCACAATTTTAGAAAGACCCAAAGGCTGGAAAATTTACACCCGCTCGGATTACGGCGATTTCGTTCGTCACCTTTTCCCTGGCAGAAAACCCGAGCGACTCTCCGGCCCTGCGATGGAAACGCTCGCCATCATCGCTTATCGTCAACCCATCACCAAGGCCGCCATCGAAGCCGTTCGTGGTGTCTCTTGCGATGGCATGATCCAGAAACTTCTTGATCGCGATCTCATCCGTATCGGCGGTCGAGCCGATCTTCCGGGACGTCCCCTGCTCTATCAAACCACCGATCTTTTCTTCGAACACTTCGGCATCAACAGTATCGACGAACTACCTAACGCTTCGGAACTCCGTCGCATCAAACTTCCCGAGCCAACCACAGAAATCAAAGCGGAGGATACGGAAGTTCAAATGCAACTCTCCGAAAGCGGAACGCCTGCCGCGGCAGCATCCAGCGAATCCGATGACGCACCCGAGCCTGAAACCACCATTGCCACTGACGCATCATGAGCCTCGATGATATTCGCAAACAGATCGACCTCATCGATCAAGACCTTCTCGATCTCCTCAGCCAACGTGCAGATCTCGTCCACGAAGTTGGAGTGATTAAAAAACGTGATGGTCTTCAGATCTACGCACCCGAGCGCGAACAAGCGTTGTTAGATCGGCTCATTTCACTCAATCAAGGCCGACTCCCTGAAAAATCGATTCGCGCGATCTATCGTGAAATCATGTCCGCCGCACTTGCGTTGGAAGACGATCTTAAAATCGCTTACCTCGGCCCCGTGGGAACATGGACGCACCAAGCTTCGATCAAAAAATTCGGCCATTCAGTCAACTACTCGCCGCAACCGAATTTCTCCGACGTGTTCGATCAGGTAGAGCGTCGCCAAGCCGACTACGGCGTGGTTCCCATCGAAAACTCCACGGAAGGCGCCGTTTCCCACACCCTCGATTTGTTCGTCGATTCCACCCTGCACATCTGCTCGCAGATTTTGCTGCGTATCGAAAACTGCCTGATGTCCGCCATCCCGCGCGAACAGATCAAAACTCTCTACTCGCACCCACAAGTTTTCGGCCAATGCCGTAATTGGATTTTGAAAAACTTTCCGCACGCCGACCTTGTCGAAGTTTCCTCCACCACCAAAGCCGCCGCGCTAGCGAAAGAAAAATCTGCTGAAGGCGCCGCCGCGCTAGGTGGGGCGCTTGCTGCGGAAATCCACGGGCTTCAGTTGTTAGAATCTTCTATCCAAGATCGCGCCACCAACACCACGCGCTTCCTGGTCATCGGTGAAAAAACCTGCCCCCCCACCGGCAACGACCGCACATCAATCTTGTTCGCCATCAATGACCGACCCGGCTCTTTGGTGAATGCGCTCAAATCCTTCGAGGACCTTCACATCAACCTATCGAAAATCGAATCGCGTCCATCGAAACGGAAAGATTGGGAATACATCTTCCACGTCGATCTCTCCGGCCATTGCGAGGATGAAAACGTTTCCAAAGCACTCGCCGATCTCACGAATCATTGCTCGATGGTGAAAATTCTCGGTTCTTATCCGGATAACGGAGAATAGAGTTAAAGTTTATTCACGCGTTGCCGGCTCCATTCTAAGGCCGAACGATACTCCTCGTTACTCGGCCTGAGCTTCAGCAACGCCTCCCAAACACCCATCGCTTCACGATAGATGTTTTCCGCGCGATCATTTTGCTTCGCCATTTCGAGAGCGTGCGCCAAATCACCTAACAAATAAGCGCGCGATTTATTCAGCACCTCGGGTCCCGGTCCTGCCTGATCAGCGTTGCGTTGCAAACTCTTCAACGCCTCGTCTGCTTCCATTAACAAACTCATTTCCTCCGCTTTCTTTCCGGAAAAACCTAACATCCGGCCTTTCTGCCAATTCAGTAAAGCCAAGCGATAATCACTCATCGGATGCTTTTCCTGCCTTTCCAAGATCGTAATTCCTTCTTCAAAAGCCTTCACCGCTTCGTCTGATTTTCCCTGATCTCTCAGCAAACCTGCTTGGATCCCCAACTGCGCTCCCTTGCGGGTGTTTGCCTCTCTCGATTCGGGTTGCTGCTTCAAAACTCTATCCAGCAAAGCCATCGCGTCCGTTGAAAGTTTGCTCGCCGCAGTCACATCCCCAGATAATAACGAAGCCTCAGCCATCGCGCCATAACAACCTGCTAAATCTAACATAAGTTCCGCGTTGTCCGGATCATTTTTCAGCAACTCGCCAATCTCCGCTGCCGCCAACAACCGCACCTCATGCGCATCGGCCAATTTTCCAAGTCCTTCCAAAATCGTGGCTGAAGATAAATAGCTCGAAGCCAACTCGGAACGCAGCACCGCGGCATCCGGCCTCGCGTCGGCCAATTCATTCAGCGTCCGTGTCGACCTCTTCAACTGCTCAAGCGCTTTTGCTTCATCGCCCTTATCCGCCAACCATTTCGCTTCATAAAAGTCCAAAATCGCCAGCCATTGGCGCACTTGATCCGGATCGGCACCTGATTCAGTAACTGCCTGCAACGCTTTCCGCGCCCGTTGGAAATCCACCTCAAGACCTGCTTTGCCCGCCTGTTGTTTCAGCAGCGCCAACAACAAGGCATCCCGACCCAACCGCAACCGCATCGCCGAGTCTAACTCACGCCCCTGCAATCCTTGAATCGCACTTTCGAGTCGCTGTTCTGCTTTCACGGCATCATCCGCTGCTAGAGAAATTTCTGCCAAATGCAAACGCGCCCGAGCCAATTCATCGGCCAGTTGCGCATTGCCCGCATGGCTTTCTAAAAATCCCTCATAAAATTTTTCTAACTGCGCCAGCCTAACCGCCCGACCATCCAACACCGGCAAAGTCCGGTGTCCCTTCTCCATTCCCCACTCGAACAAACGATCGCCGATTTCATTCATCGCTTTCAAACGCGCCATACCCGCTTCCGCTTCGCGCTTCACTTCATCCTTCGCTTCTTTCTGCCCCTCCATACCCAGCTTCATTTTAATGATGGCGGTCTGTTTCTCAATATCCGCCGCTTTAAGATCAGCTTCCATCTTCCGCTTATCAGTCAAACGTCCTTCCTGCTCCGTATTCAACCGGCTTACTGCAAACACCCACAACCCGGCCAGGATAAGTGCCAACGCAATCGTCCCCCCCGCAAAAAAACGAATCCGTCTAACCTTTTGCTCCGCATGAAGCCTTTGATTCATCAAATTTTCACGCTCTTGTGCGGCAGTGAATTCCGCGTCCGCATCGTAAAAACCCTTGGCTAATTCGATCATCGATGACGGCCGATCCGCAGCATTCAATTTCAAACATTGATCAATCCATACTCGGTATTTTTTCTCAAGCTCGTGGCCCGATTCCGTTGGCCAAGTAATTTCAGGCTCTTTCATCAAGCCCCTGGCAATCCTCGGAAGATCCGCCTGTATCCCAGTGTCACAATCTTTACCAAGCGCAGGCGCGACATCGCGAAAAATTTCCTCACAACGCGGAAATTTCCCCGTCAACAAGCGATAAGATAAAACCCCGAACGCAAATACATCCCAGCGATAAGCCGCCTCTTCGAAATACCCATCCGGATCTAACAACTGCTCCGGTGCTTGATACAAAAGAGCATCGGAAAAACCAAACCGACTCACCCCCGGAATATTACCCAACACCCAATCCACCAATTGCACTTTTCCCGCCGCATCGAAAAACACATTTCCCGGCTTCAAATTTCCATGCGCCACCCGCTTCCGATGCATCCCCGCAAGCGCGTCCGCAATCTCCCTGATCAAATTCCACGTTTGATCCCCAGGATGCGACCCGAGCCGAGATTGAAGATTCCATAAACGCCTCTCACCTTCCACCAACATCCCCACATCGTCCCCTAAAAAAGGCATTAACAAAAACGCGGGCCGTTCTTCCATATCCACCGTTTCCAACTTCAATACCCCCTCCGGCCACTCCCCCTGCTCCAGTCGACCCAGTGCCTTCGAAAGTAGGGCACGATGAATCGACATCCCCTCAAAAACCTTGACCGCAAACTTCTTTCCCGCCTTGTCCTTCGCCAAATAAACCTTACCGCTTTCGCCTGAACCGATCAGTCCAACCAATTCCAAGTCATTCAGTTCCAACGCCTTCATTTACCATCACTTAAACCATCAAACCGATCTTAGCACCCCCTAAATCTAGCCTACTTATCCTCACTCCACTCAAATTTCCCTCATCCCTGCAAGATCCCCCGCTCAAAAACCGTAGTTGGAAAATCCAAAATCCTGAGCGATAGTCGCTCGCCATCATGAAATTTCTCCTCCGCGCCTTCTTCCCCATCCTGATTATCGGGTTAGGTTTCCTTGCTTGGAAATGGCTCGCCATCCCGGTCGAAGCGCCAAAACCGCAAACCCAAGCGCAGCAAAAACTCAAAACCGAGAAATCGATCCTCAACCGTACCGATTACCAAGTCATTATCGATTCCCAAGGCCCGCTGAGAGCCCAACAGGAAACCACCATCACTCCCCTCGTCTCGGGGACAGTCGTCAAAATCCATCCCACATTCGAAGACGGCGCATTTTTCAAAGCAGGCGAAGTCTTGTTAGAACTCGATCCTGCCGATTTACAAACCGAAGTCTTTGCATCCGAATCCCGCCTCGCCCGCACCGAGGCCGCGCTCATCCAGGAACAAGCCCGTGCAAAACAAGCCAAACTCAATTGGCAGGACATCGGCTACGATGAAGAACCTTCCCCTCTCGTCCTGCGCGTTCCTCAACTCCGCGAAGCCGAGGCAAACGTCAACGCCTCCAAAGCCGATCTCGAACAAGCCCGCCGCAATCTGGAACGCGCCAAAGTCAAAGCCCCCTTTGATGGTCGCGTCGACAAACGCCTCGTCGGCCTCGGCCAAGCTGTCAACGCCACCACCCAGCTCGGTATCATTTTCGGAACCGCAACCGCAGAGATCCGCCTACCACTCGCCCCTTCCCAACTTCCGTTCATCAACCTCCCCTCCCAAGCAGGCGATACTCCCGTCAACGTTGTGCTAACAGATGCCCTGCGCGATCCATCCCGCCCCGCCGAACATCAATGGCAGGCAAAAATTATCCGCACCGAAGGCACCCTAGATGAAAACTCCCGTGAGCTTTTCGCCATCGCACTCATCGAGGATCCTTTCAGCCTATCATCCGATTTACCCCAGCTCCGCATCGGACAACCTCTTCGCGCCGCCATCAGTGGCATCACACTCGAAGACGTATTCGTCATCCCCCGCAACACCATGCGCGGGCTCAACCACATTTTCCTCATCGATAAAGCCGAGCCAAAAATCGTCAAAAAAGACATCACCCCCGTCTGGTCGAACTCACAAGTCTTGGTCGTGAAAAACGATCTAACACCCGGCGACTGGCTCGCCACCTCCCCACTTCCCTACACCCCAAACGGAGCACCCGTAGAAATCATCCAGCCCGCCACCGACGAACACGCCGGCTCTCCAACCGATGATAAAACTCCGGGGGATTCGTGAGAACTCAAGACACTTTGAGGTTTGAAATTTTAGATTTGAAAATTCAAACTCCCGCGTGCCCGAAATAAAACTCCCCATCCATGAAATCGCCGGTTCGATCCGAACGGCGACATCGGGCAATCAACGCATCTTGCTGACCGCCCCAACCGGATCAGGAAAATCCACTGAAGTTCCCGGCATGGTCGCGGATCTTCCGGAAATCACCGGACGCGTCATCGTCATCGAACCCCGCCGCATGGCCGCACGACTCCTCGCGGGCTTCGTCGCTCAAAACCGCAACACTCCCCTTGGCAAAGAAACCGGCTACGCGGTTCGCTTCGATACCCGCTACTGCGCCGATACGAAAATCCTCTATCTAACGGATGGCGTGTTCCAACGCATGCTTCAGGACAATCCCACACTCGATGGCATTTCCGCTGTCATCTTCGATGAATTCCACGAACGCCGACTCGCTGTCGATATCGCCCTTGGCCGCTGCTTGAATCTTCAGGAAAACCAGCGGCCAGATCTCCGGCTCATCGTCATGTCGGCGACTCTTGAAACCGAGAGCCTCGCCCAATTTATGGCGCCAGTCACCCAACTAAAAGCCGGTGGCCGCACGTTTCCCGTAGAAATTTTGCATCGCCCGCAAAGGCCTCCGGAAAATCACCGCCAAGCGGGCCCACCTCGTGAGATTCCGATCTGGGAACAAATCGCCGCACTCACCCGCGATGCGCTCTTACTCCCCGATCCCGGCAACATTTTGATCTTCTTGCCCGGAACCCACGAGATCCGACGCGCGATCGAACTCATCGAGCACCTCCCCGCCGCAAAATCCTACGACATCTTCCCGCTCTACTCCGCTCTGCCACCCGCCGATCAGGAAAAAGCCATCCGGACTTCTAACAAGCCGAAAATTATCGTTTC
>JAZKIL010000005.1:37716-50101 GCA_040384845.1 Verrucomicrobiota bacterium
CAAGACTTCGAATGCGCGCCGCATCGTGTTAGCCACCAACGTCGCTGAAACGTCTCTAACCATTCCCGGCGTGCGCACAGTCATCGATTCCGGCACGGCCCGCACCTCACACTTCGATCCACGCCGCTGCATCAACACCCTTCACATTCGTAAAATTTCCCGCGCTGCCGCTGATCAACGCGCAGGCCGTGCTGGCCGCACCGCACCGGGCCGCTGCCTACGTCTATGGTCCACCACCGATCACGCGCGGCGAGATCCTTTCGAGATTCCGGAAATCCATCGCATCGATCTATCAGAAGCCATCCTTCTCCTTAAAGCATCCGGAATCCACCAACCCGAAACGTTTCGTTGGCTCGATCCACCAACTGCCACCGCCCTTCAAAACGCCAACCAACTGCTTCACGATCTCCACGCCATCGATGACCACGGCGCGATCACCGACATCGGTCGGGAAATGGCCACGATCCCGCTCGAACCTCGCTTCGCCCGCCTGCTGCTCGCCGGACTGCATCATGATTGCCTCGCGGAAACCGCCTTCATTGCCGCGGTCGTTCAAGGCGAAGGCATTTTTGCAAAAGGCAAACAAGCCACAGGCCGCAAGGATTTCATCCTGCCCGAAGATCCCACCGACTTCGCCGGCGAATACCGCGCGTTCCAATCCGCCCAGGCGATGAACTTCGATCCACGCCGCCTAGCCGAACTAGGCATCCATGCCCGCGGTTCCAAAGACACCGCGCAGATTTTTTCACGACTGTTAGATCTATTCCCGAAATCCGCTTCACGTAACATCGACTTTCACGCCCACCGCGAAGCCGTCGCGAAATCCGTCCTTGCCGCCTTTTCCGACCAACTCGCCGTCCGCATCTCCCAAGGCAACCTCGCGTGCCGCTTGGTTGGAAATCGCCGTGGAAAGCTCGACGACGTTTCCTGCGCCCGTCAGGCCACCGCCTTCATCGCTTGCGAGATCACCGAAGTCGAAGCCCGCGAAACCATCACTCATCTCCGTCTCGCAACCTCCATCGAACTCGCATGGTTGGAAGAACTTTTCCCCGATGAAATCCAAACCATCGACAGCGCGAAATACGATGAAACCCGCCGTCGGGTCACACGCCTCCAACAGAAAAAATTCCGCGATCTAGCGCTCGAATCCAAAGAATCCGATCACGATGTCTCGCTCGATGCCGCTGCGGAAATCCTCGCGAAGCGGGTGCTTACGGGTGAGTTGGTGCTGAAAAATTGGGACGCACAGGTTGAACAATTCACCCACCGTCTCACCTGTATTTCCAAATGGATGCCGGAGCTCGGCTTGCCAACATGGACGGAAGAGGATCGCATCGCAGCCATTTCACAAATCTGCCACGGCGCGATCAGTTACAAGGAAATCAAAGACGCCGCCGTCTGGCCCGTGCTCAACGATTGGCTCTCCTCTCACCAACGTTACCTGTTAGACACCCATTGCCCCGAGCGCGTCCACCTCACTTCCGGCCACTCCGCGAAAATCACCTACTCATCAGAAAACGATCCGTTTTTCTCCGCGAAACTCGCCCAACTCGTCGGCACCCAAACCACCCCTACCATCGCCGCAGGGCGCATTCCCTTGCTCGTCCACATCCTCGCCCCCAATCAACGCCCATGGCAGATGACCAAAGACATTCCGAACTTCTGGCAAAACGGTTATCCACAGATGAAAAAAGAACTCGCCGGTCGCTATCCTCGCCATCCATGGCCGTGATTCTATCAACTGAATCTGCTTAGGAATTAATTTATCTCAGATTTTTGTCACAATATCGTTCCCTAATGACAATCACTAGGGAAGGCATGAAATCTACAGCAATAATTCCAATCACAACAACGATGCCGCAGGATGATTTTTCCAGGCTGGTCAGAGAGCATCACGCAACCATCTCTACCTACGCTCGGATCATCTCGCGCGAACCCACCGCTGTCGCAGACCTCGTGCAGGATACCTTTATCACAGCATGGCAAAACATTCATAAATTTGACATCACCCGCGACATCGCTTCCTGGCTGCGCGGCATTGCACGCAACAAATGGCGCGAATCTTGTCGGAAAAACGGCCGTGAAGTCTCCATGGACGAAGCTGCCCTAACAGCTCTCGAATACACCTTGCATGCGTGGCAGGCCGATAAACCGGAAATTTTTGATCGACTCGAAGACTGCCGCTCACGCTTACCCGAGGCACTCGAACTCACTCTCCGTTCCTGTTACGACGAGTCCCTGAGCGGACGCGAAGCAGCGGAACAATTGCAGATTAACGAAGTCACTCTCCGCAAGCGCCTCGAAAGGGCCCGTGAGGCCTTGCGCCAGTGCCTTCAGGGAAAAACCGAAACAACCACTAACTCCGAACCATCATGAATTCCGACGAACAACATCACGAAAACGAACTTCTGGACGCATTATTGCAAGAACATCACCGAACCGATCGCGAACAAGAAATCCAAGCCATCGAAGCAGCCCTAACAGCTAGGCCAACTTTTGCTATCAAGAAGAAGAGCAAACCTCAGTGGCCATGGGCTGTCGGTATCGCCGCATCAGTCACTTTAACCGCTACCTACTTTTATAATGAGCGAAACCAACAGGATTTATTGGCGGTGCATTATAGCGAACGTCCGACAATCAGTTATTCGCAGGTAAGGGAAGAAGTGAAAAAAGAAACGAGCTCATCGATTCTCGCCAAACCTAAAGCGCCATCATTTTCAGCACCCCCATCTGCGCTGACACAGATCATCGACTCTAACGTCAGCGTTCCTGCCAATCCAACTATAACTGCGAGCGAAGAAACATACGATCTAGCCAACAACTTAAAGGGAGATAGTATTGGCCGACAGCAAGAATCGGGCGATAAGGCCGGATCATACTTTAGCGATGATTCACTAAGTAAGAAAAGAATTGTGCCTCCTATGAGCACAGGACGAATCCCCGCTGACCCCACTCACCCCGGTGACCGCTTCGGTGCCTTGATCGACCCCGCATGGAAAAATCCTCTGGAAGATGCCCTATCTACTTTCTCCGTGGATGTCGATAACGCCTCCTATTCCAATATCCGACGCATGATTCTCGAAGGGCGCAGCATTCCACACGATGCTGTGCGCATAGAAGAATGCATCAATGCGTTTGATTACACTTACGCTGCACCCACTAACGATGATGCGTTTGCCGTTCATCAAAACATCGCTGTCTGTCCATGGAATGAAAAAAATGCACTCCTACGCATCGGCATCAAAGGTCGTGAAATTGCTCAAGAGCAACGCCCAGCTAGCAACCTCGTTTTCCTCATCGATGTTTCTGGCTCAATGCAAAGCCCAGACAAGTTACCACTCGTTAAAGAGTCCTTGAAACTTCTGTTAGGCCAACTCGATGAACGAGACAGCGTTTCTTATGTGGTATATGCCGGTTCCGAAGGCGTGGCTTTACCCCCAACCAACCTGGACGAAAAAGGACGCGTCAAAGCGCTTGAGGCTCTAACGAAACTGGAATCCGGTGGATCAACCAATGGCGGTGCGGGAATCAAACGCGCTTATGATTTGGCCGCCCAACAATTCCGCAAAGGCGGCGTGAACCGCGTCATTCTTTGCAGCGATGGAGATTTCAATGTCGGTGTCACCAACACCACCCAGTTGGTGTCCATAGTCAAAGAACGCGCCGCGGCTAACATCTATCTCAGCGTCCTTTCCTTCGGCACTGGCAATCTCAACGAAGAAATGCTCGAAGCCATCGCCCGTGACGGCAACGGCAACCACTACTACATCGATAGCATCAAAGAAGCCCACCGTGTGTTCCTTCAAAAACTCACCGGCACACTCATCACGATCGCTAAAGATGTGAAGCTTCAGCTTGAGTTCAATCCCGCTCGTGTGAAATCCTATCGCCTCATCGGTTATGCCAACCGTGTCTTGCGCAACGAGGATTTCGCCAACGACCGCGTCGACGCAGGTGACATTGGTGCAGGGCACGAAGTGACAGCGTTTTATGAAATCGTTCATGCCGACGGCACCAACACCGCACAAGACACCGTTTTGAAATATCAAACGAGCGAGAAAAAAGAAGCTCCATCGATCCCCTCAACCGACAAGCATGCGGACGAATGGCTCACTCTCAAGCTCCGTCATAAACATCCCGAAGGCGATAAAAGTGCTCTGCAGGAACACGTGTTACGCAGCGACATCAAATCCTTGCAGGACTCGGACGCAGACTTCCGCTTCGCCGCCTCGGTGGCCATGGCAGGCATGAAACTCCGCAATGACACCAATGTTGAGAATGTTTCTTGGAAACAAATCCAAACCCTCGCATCCGACAGCCTTGGCAAAGAGCCTGACGAAGTCCGCACCGAGTTCCTTGATCTTCTGCGCAAGATTTCCGAGTAATTCAAAAAACATCATCTAAATGAAGGTCGAGCGTGATTTTTCATGCTCGGCCTTTCTCATTTTACATTTTCACAATACCCTCTTCAATGGCTCCGTGAACTGGAAACGTATACTCATCGGAACATGGAGCTGGAAACGCCCATTTATTTCCCTTGGTTCGATTTATGTTCTCCTCTGCATCATTGCCCTGACTTGCGCCGACCGCTTGATCTTTCTACCGCCGACGCCTTCCTATTCTGAAACCCTCCCCGGCTATATTAAGATTGATTCGAAAAATGCTAAACCTGTTGCTGCGATCCACCTCAAAGCAAAACCCAACGCACCAACCATCATCTACAGCCACGGCAACGCGGAAGACATTGGCGGCTATAACATCGATCTCTTTGAGACACTTCATGACCGAGGTTTCGGAGTCATCGCTTACGATTACCCGGGCTATGGTTTAACTCCGGGAAGATCGACGGAAGCCACCACCCAACAAGCTATTAAGTCGGCATGGGACTATGCGATCAAATCCGGAATCTCTCCTTCTTCCATCGTCATCGTCGGACGCTCCATCGGCACCGGCCCATCTGTCTGGCTTGCTTCACAGACCAAACCCGCAGGTCTCATCCTCATTGCTCCATTTAAATCCGCATATTCCGTCCCTTTCAAATACCCCATTTTTCCCAGCGACCTTTTCCCCAACTACAAGCGCATCGCTGACATCCACACTCCGCTCCTCGTCATCCACGGCGAAATGGACGAAGTCATCCCCTTCTCCCACGGACAAGCGATCTATGAAAATTCACCGGCTTCTAACAAATTGCTCGTGCCCATCAAAAACTCCGGTCACAACGATCTGTTCGATAACGCATCGGATCAAATATTTGATTCCATGACCGAATTCATCCATCAACTCCCCAAAGCATAATTCCTCTCACTCGTGGCACGACTCCTCATCTTCATTGCGGTTATTCCCATCATCATCACTCTGCTTGTGCGTTGGTGGCTTGGGATACGTCTCCTCAAATCCAGCGCAGAACTTTCCTGCAGCTGTGATTTGGAAAAATGGAAACATACCTTTGGCGAACAACATCTTCCCGTTTCCTCACCCGGCACACAGATCATGTTTGCTGAGCTTCTCAGAAAATCCGCTCTAGCCGATTGGCGTGAACGCGATCGAAAGCTTGCCATCTCCCGAGAAGGCACTCGTCGCTTCGGAATGGCCGTCCCTCCACTCACTGCCATGATCGTCATTCTCGGGATCGTTGTAGGGCGCGTCACACCCTCTTTCGGCATTGCCATCTTTCTCCTCGCCACTGCATTTTCCGCCGTCATCGCTTACCTCAGCATCGCTCCTGAAATCAACGCCATCCTCACCACCGCCCGCAAACTACGCACATCCGGCATATTCCACCGCCGCGACGACGAAGACGCAGTCATCCAAGCCGCCGTCGCCATCGCATGGAAAGAAGCCGCACCGCCCATCTTCAACCTCCTCCAACACTGAAACTTTAAACTCTAAACTTTAAATATCAAAGTGCTAGGAACAGCGCGTATGCTCTTCCTTGAAGTTTAGAATTTAAAATTTAAAACTTAGCTCCATATGCTCTCCATCATCATTCTCATCTCCCTTTTCCTACTCTGGAAACTTGAATTCATTGCCACTCTGCTGAACCTCAAAACCTTTCCAACAAATCCACCGCGCGAACTCGATGGCTTGATGGATCAGGAAAAACTCGATAAGGCCCGCTCATACCTAAACGTCAATGCACGCTTCGGCATCATTCAATCGATCTTCTCCCTCGCCGTTCTAATTGGCTTCTGGTTCTGCCACGGATTTCCTTTTCTCGACAACCTCGTGCGTTCGTATTCCGAAAATGAAATCGTTACAGGCATGATGTTTCTCGGCATCCTATTCATCGCCCAGAACCTCATCTCGCTTCCCTTCGACTGGCATGGAACTTTTGGTATTGAAGAAAAATTCGGCTTCAACAAATCCACGCCAAAAACGTTCATCTTGGATCGCATCAAAGGCTTGTTTCTAGCAGCAATCATTGGCTTGCCCATCATCGCCGGCATCCTTTGGATTTTCCAAGAAGTCCCTAACGCCTGGATCTGGGCATGGGCATTTGTCACCTTCGTCCAACTCCTGCTCACCTACCTCGCGCCTTCACTCATCCTTCCGCTCTTCAACAAATTCACTCCCATGCCGGAAGGAGAACTCCGCACCAGAATCGAAGAGCTGGGTAAATCCTGCGGATTTCCGTTAGAAGGCGTGTTCGTCATCGATGGCTCCAAACGCTCCACCAAAGCCAACGCCTACTTCACCGGTTTCGGGAAACATAAAAAAATCGCCCTGTTCGATACCTTGGTTGATAAATCCACCACCCCCGAAATCCTCGCCATCCTCGCCCACGAGATCGGCCACTTCAAACTCGGTCACATCAAACAACGCCTCTTCGTCGGCATCCTCCAAATGGCTCTCATCTTCTTCCTCATCGGCCTCGCCACCGATAAAAACGGAACCTTCGCCCGCCACCTTCACGATGCGTTTTTCGTCAGCCAAATCTCCACCCACACCGGCCTCGTGTTCTTCACCATCTTGTTAGAACCCGCCTCCAAATTCCTCTCCGTCCTCGCCAACGCATGGTCCCGCAAACACGAGTTCGAAGCCGATGCCTACGCCGCCCAATCCACCGGCACCCCGGAAGCCCTAGCCACCGCCCTCAAAAAACTCTCTTCCGACCACCTCTCACACCCTGCCCCTCACAAACTCAGGGTCGTTCTCGATTACTCACATCCTCCGCTACTTCAGCGTCTACAAGCATTAAATAAGGAGTAGGCGCGTCCCCGCGCCTTGAGTTCAAGTGGGTGTCCCCACCCGCGTCTTAAGTTATTGATCGGCAGAAGGAGCTTGAAGCTTGCCGACTCTTCGCTATGTTTCAAACGATGATCGCTGAAGAATTAAAGACTGCGGTAGACACGCTCTCTCCAAAAGAACGGCATGAGCTTTCCTGCTATCTTACTAAGTTGGAACTTCAAAGTGACCCCGACTATTGGAAGACCATTCGCGAACGCACGAACTCGGTCAAAGCTAAGCAATACGTCCCCGTTCCGAAAAATCAGGAGAAACTATGACTCCGGCATACCGGGTTCTCATCGATTTGGATGCACTGACTTCACTACCTCGCACAGGAAAGCGGCGTAGCGCGGTGCTCTGTATGATCGCCGGACTGGCCCACAATGCCGACCAAGGCGGAGATTTTGAGGTAACCGACCCAGAAACCTTCCGGCCTTTTCAAGTAAGTTGCATTGCAGGTTTCGCAATCACTTGGTGGATCGACCATCCTGTTCTGGAAGTTAAAATCATCGATATTCGCGAAACCTTCCGCCCTTAAATCCTAACATCTCACGCCTTCTTCCTTGATAGTTGAAACTTGAAAGTTGAAGTTTGTCGCATGAAATACCGACGCTGTGGCGACTCCGGCCTCCTTCTCCCCGAGATCTCTCTCGGCTTCTGGCACAACTTCGGCAACGTCGATGATTTCCAGGAAGCCCGTGCGATGATGCACCGCGCGTTCGATCGCGGGATCACCCACTTCGACCTCGCGAACAACTACGGTCCACCTCCGGGATCGGCTGAGGAAAATGTGGGCAAAATCCTGGCAGAAGATTTTTCCCAACATCGCGACGAACTCATCATCACCACCAAAGCAGGTCACACGATGTGGAACGGCCCTTATGGCGAATGGGGTTCACGGAAACATCTATTAGCTTCGCTCGATCAATCGCTCAAACGCCTCCGCCTGCCATACGTCGATATCTTTTACTCGCACCGGCCCGATCCCCACACCCGACTCGAAGAAACCATGTCGGCACTCGCCACCGCAGTGCAGTCGGGCAAAGCCCTTTATGTCGGTCTCTCGAAATATCCGTTAGAAATGCTCACGCAGGCTGTCGAAATCCTCAAACAAATGGGCGTGCGCTGCGTGATCTATCAACCGCCGTATTCCATTCTCAATCGCTGGCCGGAAGCAGAGGGAATTCTCGATTACCTCGACCAAGAGAAAATCGGCTGCGTGGTTTTCTCGCCTCTCGCGCAAGGCATGTTGAGCCCGAAATATGTCGATTCCATTCCAGCCGACTCCCGGGCCGCCCGCGCCGAGGGTTTTCTGCAAGAAGACCAAGTCATCGCCCAACAGGAAAAAATCCGCGCGCTCGATCAAGTGGCGAAATCGCAAGGCATGCCCCTCCACCATATGGCGATCCAGTTTGCTCTGAACCACCGCGCCGTCACCTCCGCCATCATCGGCGCAAGAAACGTTGCGCAACTCGATGACACCCTAGCCGCCCTGGAAGCACCCGCACTTTCCGAAGCCACCCTGAAAAGCATCGATTCCATCGCGCCCACAAATAAGTCACGAGACGCTGAAGCGTAGTTTAAAACCTTATCACTTTTAACTAATAACTTTTAACTCCCGTTCAATCGCAGTGAAGCTGGGAATGATGGGTTAATGATTCGGATTGAAGTTTCTGCCTCGAAACCTACGTTCCCCGCCCATGTCGTCATCCAGTCCCTTTTCCGAACGCAAAGACAAAGCCCAGATCGAGGAATCCACGGATTTCGCCCCGAAATTCGATGAGAATGGCTTGATTCCCGCCATGGCGATTGATGCCACTACCAAAGAGCCCTTGATGCTAGCTTACATGAATGCGGAATCCCTGAAGCTCACGCTGGAATACGGCGAGGCGGTTTACTGGTCACGTTCGCGTTCCGAGATTTGGCACAAAGGGAAAACCTCCGGCCACACCCAAAAAATCGTCGAAATCCGCACGGATTGCGACCAAGACGCTATCATTCTCGTCGTCGATCAAATCGGCGCCGGCGCCTGCCACACCGGTCGCGACTCCTGTTTCTACCGAAAAATCGTCCCCGGCACCCCTGCTGCGCTGAAATTCATCCAAACCGACCTCTCCTTCGACCCGAGTAAGGTATACAAGTGAGATGAGTGATTTTCTTCACCGCAGAGGCGCAGAGGTCGCGGAGGGCCGCAGAGTTTGATGATCCATTTCGCAAGTTAAGCTCAAATCTGAGAAAAACCTGCGAAAATAGACCCTGATCCAACCCTCACCCTATCTCGCCTACTTAAATTATCCTCTGCGATCCTCCGCCACCTCTGTGCCTCTGCGGTGAAAAATAAGCCCGAATGTCTCTGCTTCCCTTAAAATTTCTATATTTTTATAACTTCAGCCTTGCAAAACCCTTACGCATCCCCTAGCCATCTCGCCCCGCGCGTTCGGTAAGCAGCCGCACCGCCACTACCACACACCTTTTCCGCAATACGATCATGGACATCATCAAGAAAATCGAACAAGAGCAACTCAAGGAAGACGTTGCATCATTCAACGTTGGCGACACCGTCAAAGTCCATTGCCGCGTGGTTGAAGGCGGAAAAGAGCGCGTTCAGATCTTCGCTGGTATCGTCATCGCCAAAGGCGGAACCGGTATCAACTCCGCTTTCACCGTCCGTAAAATTTCCTACGGCGAAGGTGTCGAGCGTGTATTCCCTCTCCACACCCCACGTATCGCGAAAATCGAAGTCGTCACCCAAGGCAAAGTCCGCCGTGCGAAACTTCATTACCTCCGCGACCGCGTTGGCAAACGTGCTCTCCTCGTGAAGAGCGCTGATTAATCTTTAAAATCAGCACCTAAAATTTCACCCCACCCGCAATTTTTTGCCGGTGGGGTTTTTCTTTGTTTCATTCCAGACATCCCTCTCTAAGTTTTCCGCCAAGCGTTCATGCGAATTCCCTTTTACATCACCATCCCAAGCTGCCTGCTCATCGTCCTGCTCGTCTGGTGGATCAGCACCCGGAACATCGATTTCCTAACCCCTCCCCCCGCCGCGAAACTTGCGGAGATCCATAAGAAAACCATCGCTTCCTTACCCATTTCCAAATCGCCAACCGAGGTCACGGCCGTCGCCACTCCCGCACTTCCTAACATCGAGCAAACCACCAACGATCCATCGGTGGTTTATACGGGCAGCGTCGACATCGGCGATCTCTCACCGCCGAAAACCCTCGATACCTATTCAGAACGCGCTCCGGATGGTGCCGCGAAATTACTGAAACTCGCTGCCGACCTCGAACAGCAAAACGCCCCCCAACGCGCCCTGCTCGCCAACGAACGCGTGCTCGATCTTTCACAAGCCAATCCTCAGCAAATCTACCTCGCTCTCCACAACATCCGCCGCCTCAGCCCAACACTGCCTGCTTGGAACCAAGATACCAAAGCTTCTCAGCACATCGTCATCCACATTGGCACCGGACAGAAGTTTGCAAAAGTCCTTCCTGAAATCATGGAGAGCATCATCCAAGAAGTTCACCGCTCATCTTCCGGACTTATTCAGTGCAAGGTCGAACTCAACATCGGAGAATCCATCCGCACCAGCGAGGCGCCGACTCCCGTTGCGGTATGGATGACAGGCAAAAGCAAAAACAGCCCATCCACCGATGTCCTCTCCTTCACCTCCAACAATCCAGAAACGCTTCACAAAGAGCTTCTCAAAACCATCTTCAACCTCATTCGCGCACAGCTTTCAAAATCCACTTCCTACAACCCCGCGCCCGAAGCAGTCGATGACCCTCAGATCGCCCTGGCATCCAACATCACCCGCTTGCTATGGAATGAGTTCGGAAAAACTCTGAACCCGCTTCCCAAGCCCCGCTAACCCGTTTTTTTCCAAGTGGATTCCCTCACGCAAGCTACTCTCGGTGCCGCAGTCGGCGAGGCCATCCTCGGTAAAAAAATCGGTAACCGCGCCATCCTCTGGGGCGCGCTATTCGGGACCATCCCAGACCTCGATGTCATTTTCTCTCCCCTGCTCGATAACGCTCAGGAACTAGCCTTCCACCGCGGGGGTAGCCACTCTCTGCTGCTGATGGTCATTGCCAGCTTGGCTCTCGCGAAACCCCTCGCCAAGCTTTGGAAAATCGAAAAAGTCTCGCCCATGAGAGCCGGGATCTTCGTGTTTCTCGCATGGTCTACCCATGTTTTAATCGACTGCTTCACGGTTTACGGAACCTCCGTGCTCTGGCCGTTTTCTCCTGTCAGAGTCGGCTTCAATAACCTCTTCATCATCGATCCCCTCTACACCCTCCCCCTCCTCGTTTCACTCATCTGGCTCGCCTTTTATCGATCCAAAAAGCAACAACCCAAACGCACACGCATCCTCAACTGGGGACTCGGCATCAGCAGCGCGTATGTCGTTTTCAGCTTCGCCATGAAGTTTTACGCATCCTCTTCTTTCGATGCCGATCTCGCCCGCCGTGACATCGAATACAACCGTCGGATGGAAGCCCCTACCGCTTTCAACACCCTGCTCTGGCGCTCCATCCTCGAGCGGGAGGATGAAATCTGGGTCGGCTACCGCTCCGTGTTAGAAATGCCCTCAAAGCCCATCCGCTGGACCGTTTACCCACGCCAAAAGGAAATCGTTGCGCCTTTCGCGAACGAGCGGGAAGTCCGAACCATCGACTGGTTCTCGCAAGGCTGGTGGATCGCCCGACCCCACGCACAAGGCATCTGGATGGCCGACATGCGTTTTGGTGAAACCCGCATCTACGACGACAAACCGGGCATGGTCGATTCCCGTTTCATGTTCTCATGGTCCTTCGAACCTAACAAAGAAGGCGAACGCCTGAACAACGACCGACCTTCCGCAAGAAACGTCAAAGATTCGTTGAAGAGAATTGGCCATCGCATTCTGGGAAACACCAAGCAATGGGAAGCCAACCCTCGCCTGGCCGGATTGGTAGGAGCGTTGCCAGAAACCCTCAGGGTGGTGGAGTAGCTGCGTTCCGCAGCGTCCCAACGGAGCTGCCGTGTCCTCACGGCATGAGGCTGGACGGTGTCTCACCGTGATGCTTCATATTGAGGGTGAGACACCCTCCAGCCTCAGGGGGTGGTGACACCCCCGCTCCGTTTCGCTTACGAGGTCGCGATTAAAAAT
>JAZKIL010000006.1:0-3536 GCA_040384845.1 Verrucomicrobiota bacterium
AACCTACCCCCGCAGAAGGTGCGCCTCTCGAAATCACCCCTGGTCCGAACGATACGGTTATCAAGTGCGACGGGGGAATGTATTTTGACGCCGAAGCCGGTGTCCTCGTTTACCTCAAAAACGTCACGGTCACCGATCCACGCTTCACTCTAAACGGCGCGGATGAGCTCAAAGTTTTCTTCGACAAGAAGGAGCCTAAGAAACCCGCCTCAGGCGACAAAAAAGATGCCGACAAAAAAGAGGTGGAAAAAAAAGAGGCCACGAAAAAACCTGAAGCCTCCGGCCCGACCGCAAATTTTGGTGATGTGAAGAAACTCATCGCCACCGGCACCGTCCGTCTCGTCCAAAAAAGCGTCGCCGGCAAAGACCCGGTGGAAGCCAGCGGCGGGATTTTAACTTACGACGTTCCGAAAGGAGAAATCATCATCAGCCAACGTTACCCATGGGTCAAACAAGGCAACTTTTTCGCACGCGCGAAACAACCCAACCTCACCCTGCGCCTACTCAACGACGGCTCCTTTAGCACAAAAGGAGAATGGGAAATGGGCGGCAACCTCAAATTCGATGGCCGCTAATTTTGTCGACTGAGGTTTCCACGTATTAATTATTAGTTATCCACATGACGCACGATCCCGGTTCCACCTGCACACACATCGATACAGCTGTCCTTGCTGCCCAAGGATTGAAAAAATCTTACGGCGGTCGCGTGGTGGTGAACGATGTTTCCATCACCGTGCAGCCCAGAGAAATCGTCGGCCTGCTTGGCCCTAACGGTGCGGGAAAAACCACTTCGTTCTACATGATTGCCGGCTTGATCCCCGCAGAACACGGAACGATTCACCTGCTTGGTGAGGACATTTCCAAGCTTCCCATGCACCAGCGCGCACGCCGCGGCCTCGGGTATTTACCGCAGGAAGAATCGGTTTTTCGCAAACTCTCCGTCCTCGATAATCTGCTCGCCATTCTCGAAACCCGACCCGGCCTTTCCCGCAGCGACCAAAAAGAGCGCGCGCACCAACTGCTCGAGCGCTTCAACATCACCAAGCTTGCGAATTCCCAAGCCATCACCCTTTCCGGCGGAGAAAAACGCCGACTCGCCATCGCCCGCTCGCTTTGCTCCGATCCCAAAGTTCTGATGCTTGATGAGCCTTTCGCCGGCATCGATCCGATAGCTGTTGAAGACATCCAACGCATTGTCCGCGAGCTGCGGGAAAAAGATAATCTCGCCATTCTCATCACGGATCACTCGGTTCGTGAAACTCTCTCCATCACCGACCGCGCCTTTTTGATTCACGACGGACGCGTCATTCTTGAAGGAGCCTCCAACGAACTCGTCGATGATCCCATCGCACGGAAATACTACCTCGGCGAAGATTTCAAAATGTAACATCGCTTCTCACATCAAACCCATCTCACCCCGTATGAAATCTTCTCTTTGCATCCTTCTCATCATTCCACTTCTCGTTCAATGCGGGAACCGTGCTTCGAATGTAACCCATCACACTGCTCCGCATCACCACCATACGACTGGTGGAAATGGCTTCGGCGGAACCAGTGTTTCCCGCTCTCCCGTTGTTCTCAACGTCTCCGGTTGGGATCCAAAAGAAACACAACGCGATGGCAGCCGTTTCTCAGAACACAACGTTTCTGCCCTGAGAAAAAATGGCGGCTTAGCGCTCATTGCCCGCTCAGCGAAAGGCCCGCTGCTCGATGAAAAATTTGGTGATTTCCTCAAATCGGCGGACCGCGAAGGCATGATGCTCGGCGCGTATCATTTCGTCACCATGGATCAACCTGCTGCCGTGCAGGCGGATCGTTTCGTCAATCGCGTCCAAGCCATCGCCCGTGCTCGTGGGCTTTCCGGAAAACAAATTCTCATGGTCGGTGATTTCGATACGCATTCTACTCCAGATCGTTTGGTTGACTTCATTCAACGCGTTCACCAACGCACTGGCATTTATCCGGTAACCTATCTCGAAAACAGCGATGGACTCCGCGCGCGTTTGAGCCGAGCGACACCTGCCCAGAAAAGCATCATCCGTAAATCCCCTTACTGGCTCGCGCTTTACAGCCCGGGCGGCACCGAACGGGTCATGGCTGGTGGCGCGCTCACTCCTGATTCGCTTAAAGATCAATACGGCATCTGGAACTCATGGACGATGTGGCAATATGGCGGAGTCGTTTGGCAAAATGGAGCCTCCCAATCCAAACATTACGATACTCCAACTTGGCGCAGCCCTCGCTATTTCGGCGATCTCGCCCATCCTATGGAGCGCAACGTTTTCAAAGGTAGCATAAGTGATCTACGTGCTTTCTGGGCGCGCCACAGCCTTACCATTTAAAATCATGAGCAGATTACCGAGTGAGCAAGCAAAGCAAGATTACTGGAAAGCTAATTTACGCTGGTTAGGAACCATGCTCACCATTTGGGCTTTGGTTTCCTATGGCTGTGGCATCCTTTTCGTTGATTTCCTAGATCAATACAAACTACCCGGCACCAACCTGAAACTTGGCTTCTGGTTCGCCCAACAAGGCAGTATTTATTGCTTCATCCTGATCATTATCGCCTACGCGGGGATCATGAACCGCCTCGATAAAAAATTACTCGAAGGCACCGATGCCCAGCAAGGCACCTGAATTTTTTCACTGAATCCCATTTATAACCCCGATCATGGATGTAACCACTTGGACATATATTTTTATCGGGCTGACGTTTGCTCTATATATCGGAATCGCTATCTGGTCTCGCGCAAGGAGCACCGGAGATTTCTATGCCGCAAGCGGCGGCATTTCTAACATTTTCAATGGCATGGCCACCGCAGCCGATTGGATGAGTGCCGCCTCCTTTCTCTCAATGGCAGGGATGATTTCCGTCATGGGCCGTGATGGCTCAGGCTACCTCATGGGCTGGACGGGTGGATTCGTTCTCTTGGCCTTGTTGATCGCTCCTTACCTGCGCCGTTTCGGAAAATTCACGGTTCCAGATTTCATCGCAGATCGCTACGACTCAGCCTTGGCTCGTTTGGTCGCTATCTTTTGCGCCATTCTCATTTCCTTCACCTACGTTGCCGGACAAATGCGCGGCACAGGACTGGTGTTTTCTCGTTTCCTTGAAGTCGACGTAAACACCGGTGTGCTCATCGGCATGGTAGTCGTGCTTTTCTACGCCGTACTTGGTGGCATGAAAGGAATCACCTACACCCAAGTCGCTCAGTATTGTGTGCTCATCTTCGCCTATCTCGTTCCAGCGATTTTCATCTCCATCATGCTGACTGGGAATCCTGTTCCCCAACTCGGACTTGCCAGCGATGCGGTGGGAGAATCCGTAGGCATCGTCGAAAAACTCGATGGGCTAAGCAAAGAACTCGGATTTCTCGCTTACACGGAAGGCAATAAATCATGGCTCGACGAATTAGCGATCACTATGGTTTTGATGGCCGGGACAGCGGGTTTGCCTCACGTCATCGTGCGTTTTTACACCGTTAAAAAAGTTAGCGACGCCCGGAAATCTGCATACTGGGCATTAATCTTCATTG
>JAZKIL010000006.1:3546-179163 GCA_040384845.1 Verrucomicrobiota bacterium
TATCCTCTACACCGCGGCACCTGCGATAGCCGTTTTTGCACGCACCAATCTCCTCAATACCGTTGCCGAAAAACCTTATGCAGAAATGCCTTCATGGTTCAAAAAATGGGAGAACTCAGGCCTCATTGCTTGGGTGGATAAAAACGCTGACGGAAAAATCACTTACAACGGAGAAGGCGATGCGTTCCTAAAGCATTCCTTCACCAGCAAGGTCGAGCCGGTGTTTGTTACCAATGATGTCCAAAATGAAAAGGGCTTTTTTGGTGAGCGCATTCTTCTCAATCAGCCCACCGCAAATACCAACGAGCTTTATGTAGATAACGACATCATCGTTTTAGCGAATCCTGAAATCGCCCAGCTCCCGGGTTGGGTCGCTGGACTTGTCGCTGCAGGTGGACTTGCTGCGGCACTGTCTACTGCTGCGGGTTTACTCCTGGTGATCTCCACTTCAATTTCTCACGACCTTGTAAAACGCACCCTCAATCCATCCATTTCCGAAAAATCAGAACTGCTGATCGCAAGGATTGCAGCCGGTGTGGCGGTGGTTATCGCGGGTTACTTCGGGATCCATCCTCCGGGCTTTGTCGCGGATGTGGTGGTGTTTGCCTTCGCACTCGCTGCCTCGACTTTCTTCCCAGCCATCGTGCTAGGTATTTTCACGAAACGCGCCAACTGGATCGGAGTCATATCCGGAATGCTGATAGGAATTACATTCACCAGCGCTTACATCTGGTATTTCACACTCGCGGAAGGAGACATGCGTGGCACACCTGATCAATATTTGCTCGGCATCTCACCACAAGGAATCGGCACAGTTGGCATGCTCATCAACTTCGTGGTCACTATGGTTGTCTCCTACTGCACTCCGCATCCTCCCAAACACATCGTAAAATTGGTCGATAGCGTCCGCTACCCACGTGCCGCCCTGGGACAAACGGATACGGGTCCAACTCATCCCATGAGCTAAAGTTTCGCCATGCTCGCTTTCTCAACCTGTTGGAATAATTCCCGCCACGCCGATGGCGAGACGATGATTGATGAAATCCTCGAGCTAGGATTTTCTAACATCGAGCTTTCACATGGCATGACCATTGCCAAGCTTCCCGGTATCCAGAAAGCATACCGCGCCGGGAAGTTCACATGCTCTGGCGTGCATAATTATTTTCCCTCGCCTGTCGAAGTCATGATCGATGCGCCAGATGCATACGAATATACTTCGCACCGTGCATTTGACCGGAAACGCGCCATGGACATGACGCTCAAAACCCTCGAACTCGCTGCTGAGTTCAACGCCGGGTATGTGGTGCTTCACATGGGATCGACACCATTGAATCCCAAAAAATTCACCAAACCGCTTACTGAACTCGTTGCCGCTGGCCGCCAACACGAGCCAGAGTTCACTAGACAAAAAATCGAGTTCGTCAAGAAACGTGAGAAAATCGCGGCGCTCTATTATCAACGTGCCATCGAAGCGCTTGAACAACTTGCACCCAAAGCCGAGGAATACCAAATCAAGCTCGCGGTCGAATCACGTTCACGTTTTGAAGACATGCCCAACGAACGCGAAATGTTGAAACTTCAGGAACAGTTCAAAGACCATCCATGGATCGGTTACTGGCATGATTTCGGTCATGTTCAACTCAAACACAACCTCGGACTTCTCGAGCATGAAGAATGGCTGAGAGCCATCTCGCCTCACATCATCGGCGGCCATGTCCATGATGTCGAATGGCCCGCGCGCGATCACCGCACTCCTTTCACTGGAACGCTGGACTACGCCTCCATCCTTTCTCATTTTCCCGCTGATTGCCCCCTCATATGGGAACTCAGTCCCACTCGCCAATTTAGCGAAATCCAATCTTCACTGATAACTTGGAAACGAAATTTCCCTGATCGCTCTCAGTAAATGATGAAACATACAAGGTAGGCAACCTGCTTACGCGTGAACTTATCTACCCAACCGAATATAATAAGTGGGCGCGAACTTCCCGTTTCGCTTGCTCATAATCTGCCTGTTTGATTTGGTGGGCAGCTCTTCCGTCGAGCTTTGCTATTTCCATGGTGCGCTTAGCTACGCGCTGCTGAAAATCCTGATATTTTTTCTCCGAAACGGTGTCTAGTGTTTTCATGTGGGGCCAATTTATGTGAGCATTTCTTTAGACTCAATGGGGTGAAATCCTGCTTTTTATGAAGTTCCATTCGTACATAACGAGACGCCTGCATTTCTGCAGACGTCTCTTTTACTCAGGGGAAATACGGGAAAGATTATTTATCGAGACCCACAAATCCATCGAGGGATTTGGGAACTAAGACGACACCAATGCTATGCATCACGCCATTAGTTGCAGGAACGTTGGCGGTGAAAACTTTTTCGCCATTGATTTCAACTTTGTCATCCGATACATCGACGCTAACCTTTTCACCGTTGACCGTTTTGACATCACCATCGATCAACTCACCGGAAACAACTTTGCCCGCAATAACATGATAAAGAAGCAGCATGCGGAGCTTCTCTTTGTTTTCCGGAAGCAAGAGCTTGGTAAGAGTTTCAGGTGGTAATTTAGCGAATGCCTCGTCAGTTGGGGCGAAGATGGTGTACTCATCTTTACCTCCCAAAGTGATATCAAGCTCTGCTGCCTTGAGCGCGCTGGTGAGAGTTGAGAATGTTACACTGTCTGCGATAACAGTTGTAAGTGTGCCGGGCTGCACGGTGGCTTTTTCAAGGATTACGGGTTTTTCAACCGGTGCATCTTGAGCAGATACCAATGGATTAAGCGCTGCAATGCAAAGAAAGAGCGCGGTGTGGGTAAGGTGTTTTGTTTTCATGATATGTTCTTTTACAGAACGGGAATGATTCCCGCC
This sequence comes from Verrucomicrobiota bacterium, assembly GCA_040384845.1. Lineage (GTDB taxonomy): Bacteria > Verrucomicrobiota > Verrucomicrobiia > Verrucomicrobiales > Akkermansiaceae > Luteolibacter. The sequence continues at coordinate 6,409 of JAZKIL010000006.1, forward strand.
CTTTCATATTAAAAATGCATGATCAGCAAACAAACCACTATGGGGTGTTTCCCTACATTAGGTGTTCACTTCTGGGTAAAACACCCCATAGCGATGGAATATAGCAATGGATAGATTCACTAAGTCCAATAGCAACATACTCATATGAAAAACATCCTGCGCGCCGTCATTGCCACCACTTTTGTAGCCCTTGTCATCAGCTGCAACAAACAAAAGTCTGCTATCAATGAAGCCAAAGATGCTGACGAAGCAGTCATCGAATCACGCAAAGACAAAGTCGATGCGGATGCGAAATATGCGCTCGAACAAACCGAAGTGAACGCTGAAATCCACAAAGCAAATATCAAAGCGAATCAAGAAGCGCAGAAAGCACAGTTGGATGCGGAAAAAGTCGCGATCGAAGCCGATGCCGAAGCCGCCAAGGCAAAGGTCGATGCAGAGAACCGCTAAAACAAAAATTAAACGCGGGGCACGCGCTCCACGTTTATCATCATCGGGAGCAGCAGAGGATCTAGATCATGGTGATTTGAACGCTGCTCTCGATGATACCTCCTGAGATAGCGTAACGCGTCAGACCAGCAGTGTCATGGATATCGAGTTTATCCATCAGATTTCCCCTGTGCTTTTCAACTGTCTTAATGCTGATTTTTAACTCAGCCGCAGTTTCTTTATTGGCTTTACCCTCGGCAACGAGTTGGAGCACTTCCATTTCACGAGACGTCAAAAGACTGCGTTTAGTCTGCAACTTTCCGGAGCGATCCTGTATTTTCGTATTCATCCGCGTGAAGCGTTTCGCAATCGATGAACTATAAAAAATTCCGCCGCGATGCACTTCACGTATGGCTTTATAAACATCGCTGGTGGGGTCTTGCTTCAGAAGAAACCCTTTAGCCCCACAATCCACCGCACGGTTGACATAAACGTCATCGCTGTGCGCACTCAGAATAATGACACGCAAGGTTGGAAGCGCCTGAAGGAGTTGGCGCGCTGCCTCAAGGCCGTTCAGCCCAGGCATTGCTATATCCATCAGTATGACATTAGGCATCAACTCAGTGGCTAGAGCAATGGCTTTACGCCCATCCTGCGCTTCGCCCACGACTTCCATATCAGATTCAAGGCCAAGCATCATACTTAGGCCTTCTCTCACAACTGTGTGGTCTTCCACAATTAAAACGGAAATCTTGTTCATCGTTATCTTACTTTTCTTTTGGGGTTAATGGCAGGTGGGATGCATGCGGTAATCGTCGTGCCATTGCCCGGAGAGGAATTGATCTTGAAAGATCGACCATTCGCACACGCTCTCTCATGTGTCTCTTCCGCATGATGACGTCTTCAACTCGGAAGGACTTACCGTCGTCAGTAATTTCCATACCCACGGAATCGACTTTCTGTCCGTGAACAGCTTCGATAGCTAAACTGGATAAACCCAAGGTCCGTGCTTGCTTCGAGATTTTCTCGATCGATTCAGTATCGGCCTTCGATCCCTCGGTAACATACAAGCTCAAGGCCGACTTATAAAGCCGCGAAAAGTTAGTTAGAGGATTTTTCATTGGGATTGCCCGGCGAACAATCCGCCCTTCCATTACACCCTGTGTGAATCAAAGGATGCTGTCAACGAGTTCACAAAACCCGACGACCTTGGATCACTCGCACTAAAACCACGATGATGGCGATCACGAGCAAAACGTGAACAAACCCACCAAGTGTGGCACCAGTAATAAGACCCAGAGCCCAGAGGATTAAGAGAACGATAGCGATGGTCATTAACATATGATTATTTTTTTAGGGTTGATGATAATAAAATCCGTCTCAATTAGTGAGACGCGTGTTGTATGCTTCTTCCAGCTGAGCGAACATCCGATCCGAAACCATTCACGGTTCCGCATCCTGAAGTCATAAAGGCGATCACTGCAGCCGTGAGTGCATATAAAGCAACGTCGATTAAGGTGGATTTCATGCTCACAGAATATCTACAATAATCATCCGATGCTATTAGGTTAAACCCTACCTGCTGTGTATTTTAGGAACAAATAAGGGGAAATTCTTGCTCACAAGAGAGTTTACTCTTGCAAAGAACCCCGGTCTCTGGTTTGACACCCAGCCCGTCTCCGACTTAACCAACCTGTTTTGAGCGAAAAGCCATGTCAACCGATCCAAAGAACCTCGTCTCTTTCGAACACACACGGCAAACCTCGCAACTACCCGGCTCCACTATGAAAAGCGAACTTGTCGATCAAGCTGCAGAAATTGTTACTGACCCATTGGTCCTTATTAACCTCGTGTCCCAAAGGGTTCGCCAGCTTAACAGCGGGCGCTCACCTCTGATTCCAACCGTTCCTAGCATGGGCGCTGCCGATATTGCTCTTACCGAAATCATCGAAGGTAAGATCAAACTCGTGCACAAGCCGATGGCGATCTAATTGGAGTCTCCCGCTTGGGTTGATTCTTCCAGCAGATGAGTGCCGAAATCGCCACCAACCGCAAGGCCGGTCGAGATTTCAACATCCTCGATAAATACGAAGCCGGACTGGAACTGAAAGGCACCGAGGTCAAATCGATCCGTGCCGGGAAAATCAATATTTCCGATGCCTTCGCGCGCGTGGAAGGTCATCAGGTTTTTCTTTATGGCTGCGATATTCAGCCCTGGCAAACCGCCGGCGAATGGTTTAACCACCAGGCAAAACGCCCTCGGCGCTTATTGCTCAACAAACGCGAAATCCTCAAGCTGGCAGCCGAAACCGCCATCAAAGGCTGTTCCCTGCCACTCTTAAGGATCTATTGGAAAAATCGCCGCGTCAAAGTAGAGATCGGCGTCGGCAAGGGTAAAACCCATTCCGATCAACGTCAGGATCTGAAGAAAAAGGTCGAGCTTCGGGAAGCCCAACGCGAGATGTCACGTTTCAACCAACGCTGAAATTTAATTTCCAGCATCTCAGGGGTTGATTCCCTTGCCGCAATGTTCAGAGTAGGTCTTTGTATCTTACCTAAATCTCATGCCTCATTTCTCCCCTGATCATCTAAACGACGTCACCCGGCGCTTAATCGAACAGCTCCGCAATCACCCAAAACGCGTTGTTTTCACCGAGGGAGAAGACATTCGAGTGATTGAGGCCGCAGCTCGCTTTGTCGCCCTTGAAGCCGTTTCTCCCATTCTACTTGGTAATTCACAGCGCATCAAAGCACTTGCGGCGGAACACAATATTCCGATGAACTTCATCCGGGTGATTGATCCGAAAACCTCTTCTGACCTTCCGCTTTTCATGAAACGGGCAGAAAACATGGCTCGTTATCGTGATAATCCGCAGCTCGTGAATGAAGAAACCATCACGCGCCCCCATCACTTCGGCGCCATGATGGTACAATACGGCCACGCGGATGCCATCGTCGGCGGCAATCAAGCGATTCCGGCCTACTATTTCCGAGCACTGATGCAAAACATCAAACCGGATGCTAAAGTCTCTCGTATCTTTGGCGTAACCATGTTGGTCGCCCCACACTTTCCTCTTCTCGGCGACCGTCCTCTGTTCCTCGCCGACACTGGCCTGATCCCTCAGCCCGACGTCACTCAACTTTCCACCATCGCCATTGAAACGGGAAAACTCGCGCTCCACTTTTTAGGTAGGACGCCTCAGATCGCCCTGCTCAGTCATTCCACCAAAGGTACCTCGAGCACTCCAGAAGCTCAAAAAATCGCCGCCGCAACCGCACTCGCGCAAAGCCGGGCTAAAGAAGAGCTGTTAGATCTCAACATCGATGGCGAACTGCAAGCCGATGTCGCCATGTGCCCGGTCGCAGCCGAAACCAAACTTCCCGATGCCGTCACCCGCCAAAGCGCTGATGTATTAGTTTTCCCGAACTTGGATGCTGCACATATTTCTTTAAAACTTTTACAGCACCTCGCCGGCGCACAAAACTACGGCCAGATCATCCTCGGCCTCTCCCGCCCGGCCGCACAAGTCACCCGCACCGCCAGCGTCGAAACCATCTTCGGCACTACCGCCGCCGTGGCCGTCGAGGCGATCAAATACCATCTGCTTTATCCGGATAGTGATTTTTAGGAATGAGACCTGAGAAACGGAGGTTGCGAAAAACTCAGAAAAATTCCGTGTGTAGGCATTAAGGGAAGAAGTTCAAGATAGCCGCAAAAATTGCCGGTTATTCTGAAATGATGGATTGTCGGAAATGTCTTTCCACGGTTGTGGATTTTGGTTCATCACTGTTGTGTCAATTTTTCTATTAGCGATATTCATGACCGATTCTGCCTCTCTCACCATACCAAGAATTTTAAGCCAAAGGGCCAAACTATCGCAGGATCGGGTAGCAATGCGTTCATTGTCGGGCAAGTGTTGGACTTTTGCGGATTTAGAGGCAGCTGCATTCGGGATCGCATCTCGATTGCATGCGGGAGCATACGGAAAGCGTTATGGTATCGTGATGGCAAACGGTCCATTGCTTACCCTAACGATACTCGGAGCGAGCTGTGCAGGAACTGCGGTTCCACTAAATCCGGTTTATCAGCGGGATGAGTTTGTTCGGTATTTTCAACGTCTGAATGTCTCGTGCGTGGTGATCGACTGTGATCGACCCGAAGCGGAATCCGCGGCGCTGAGCCTCTCCATTCCTGTCATCCAAATTACTGGAGATGAACGGGGAGATTTTGGTCTTAAATTACATGAGCCAAATCCAGATGACACAGCTTTGGTGTTAATGACCTCAGGATCGACCGGTGAACCCAAGCTTGTGCCGCTCACCCACCGCAATCTATGTGTTTCCGCCCAGCAGGTAGCGGAATCAGTCGGGCTATCTGAATCTGATGTTTGTTTGTCCATGTGGGAGCTTCACCACATCGGCGGGCTGGTGGATTTGTTGTTAGCTCCGATCATTTCAGGAGGTTTAATTATTTCCACGTCTGGGTTCGAATCATCCCTGTTTTTCCGTTGTCTTCATGAGTTTAGACCTACTTGGTTTCAGGCCGTTCCGACCGCGTTGCATGACATGATTTCCGTGCGGAGAAAGGATCGTTTGGATATGAAAAATCATTCATTGAGATTCCTGAGATCCGTGGCAGCGAAGTTGCCGGAAAATGTGCAATTAGAACTAGAGGAGGTTTTTGGAGTGCCGATAATCCAGACTTTCGGGATGACGGAAGCTGGGCCACTCATCACCTCGACCCGACTGCCTCCGGCCACGCGCAAGCACGGCTCTGTGGGAACTACCTGTGGCAACGAGATCCGTGTTTTTGGTGGATCTGGTGAGGAATTGCCACGGGGCCAATCCGGAGAAATCGCGATTCGCGGCCACAATGTTTTTTCAGGTTATGAAGGAGAAGATGAAGAAAACCGTGCACGATTCCGCGACGGCTGGTTTCTAACAGGCGACCTTGGTTGGCTTGATGAAGATGGGTATCTATTTCTGGCGGGGAGATCCAAGCAACTGATCAACCGGGGAGGAGAAAAAATTAACCCTTTGGAGGTGGAAGCGGTTTTGATGTCACATCCTTCAGTGGCGGATGCGGCTGCATTTGCGGTGGAGCATCGTACTCTTGGTGAGGATGTGGCTGCTGCCGTCATTTTGAAACAAGGTACCAACTGCCAGGCAGCGGATTTGAAGGCGCATGCATCGAAACGTCTTGCCGCTTTCAAAGTGCCGCAACAAATTCTATTTCTCGATACGTTTCCTCTCACAGGCATCGGCAAACTCGACCGCCCCGCATTGACTAGGATCGCCACCAAACTGCATATCGCGCCAACTGCAACGGCGGAAATCGATGCGACTGCGCTTGAGTTGGCGGAAATTTGGGCACGTGAGATGAGCCTTGAGTCGATAGGGATTGATGAAAACTTTTTTGTTGCGGGCGGAGATTCGTTGATGGGAGTGCGACTATTGTTGGAAGTGGAAAAATGGTTAGGAGTGCCTTTGCCTCCAGAGCTAATGATGGAGATCAGCACCGTGCGGGACATGGTGGAGAAGTTAAGAATGCATGGTTTGCAGGATCGGAATATGCCGTCTGAGACTGTTTCTCCACTTGTTCATGAAATGCAAATGGTGATGGCGGCGGGCCGGTTGCCCACAATGGAAGGAGCACTCACCCTGAAGGTTCATCCGGATCAACATGATCAGGATGACACTCCACCGCTTTGCTGGTGTTTCAATAGTCCCGATGCAGAGATGACGCGTCTACTCGAGGGATGGAATAGCCGGACGCGAATCATCGGCTTGTATTCTGGATCGAGGGGTAGAAATAAAGAATTGGTCGCAGAAGTGGCAGAGCATTATTTTGAAGTGATAATGAAGCTGCACGCGGGGCGTCCGTTTTTCCTAGGCGGAAACTGTCGGGGAGGGCGAGTGATTGCGGATTTGCTCGCGAGGTTGCTTGAAGCAGGAGTCGCACCTTTGGGGGTTGTTTTCATGGAGTACCCGCCGGCGGAACTCAACGTAAAGAAGGTTCCGCACCTCGTATTGTTTGGTGAAAACTCCATCGTTGCCGAAGAAAAGCAAAAGAAGTGGATAAAATTTGCGAAGAAATCAAAAGGAACCGTCCGGGTTGAAAAGATCCAGGGCAGCCACCGTGAATTCTTCCGTCCAGAGAACGTGAAGTCTATACAACAAGCCGTGCAACGTTTCATCCAAACCATCCCGCAATCATGAAAGGTCCGTTTTTTCAAAATTTATACACAGAGGTGAGAAACCTTGGAGGGTTTCATAACGCGCATCTGCATTTATGCCGGGCGGAGACTTTGGACGAAACCCGGAAAGCGATGGAGAAATCTGCCGAGTCCCACATTTCCATCGCCGCCAAACACGGATTGATACCCCTGATTCATGGCAGCGGAGCATTTTCGGAAAAACGATTCAATGAACGAATGGAATCGGTTCTCCGGATGATGATTGAAAGTGGAACTACAAGAGCTGACACGTTAGTGGATTTAGCAAGCACCACACTTGGCACGACAACCTTCGAGCGATTTCTAGAACTAAAGGCTCGTTTTAACGGTGAGATTGACATCCAGCTCGGGGCCTATTGCCCGCTGGGATTTCGCGATGATGATCCTGCTCGCTGGCAACTGGTGAATGATACAGCCGTGCGAGCGGATTTTATTGGTGCCTTACCGGAACGGGACGACAAACGAATGTATCCCGAACACATTGGATTCCCTGAAAGCGTGCGACGAATTCTAGATCTATCAAACCGCTCGGGAAAACCCGTACACATGCACGTCGATCAGAAAAACGATCCAGCGGAGGATGCTTGTGAAGTGGTAATGGAAGCCATGGAATCGATGTGCGCTCCATGGGAGGGTGAACCGCAGGTGTGGTTGATTCATGCCATTTCGCCCTCGGCTTACGATGAGGTGCGCTTTCAGGAATTAGCGCAGCGAATGAAGGCAGCGAATGTGGGGGTGATCTGTTGTCCTTCTGCTGCCATCAGTATGCGCCAGCTTCGCGAAGTGCAGACTCCAACGCACAATTCCATCGCGCGGGTGTTAGAATTTTTAGCGGAGGGAATATCCATACGCATCGCATCCGACAATATCAACGACATCACTTCCCCGGCAGGAACAGCGGATCTCATGGATGAAATGTTCGTTCTCTGCAACGCGCTTCGATTTTATGATATTCCTATTCTCGCGCGAATGGCCGCCGGAAAAGATCTAACAGAGGATCAACGGTGCGCAGTTAAGCAGCATTTGGAAATGGATGAGATGGAGAGGTTGAGGGCGATCGAATTCACCCGCTCAGGCGGCGGCGTCTTGGGCTAAACATCATGCACCAACAAAAAAGCCGACGCCCTTTCGGACGCCGGCTGATGATTTTTTAGCAATGGTTTGCACCATTGCGATGGATTAGACGAGAGGAGTGGTGACCTCTTCGACTGCAGTGCCGTTGGCTTCCGCCTCTTTGGCTTTCTCGTCGCGGAGCCAAGCACGGCGTGACATTTTCACGCGGCCTTTTTCATCCACACCGAGACATTTTGCGGTGAGCAAATCGCCTTTCTTAACAACGTCTTCGACTTTCTCGACGCGGCCTTCGGCCAACTCCGAGACGTGAACGAGTCCGTCTTTTCCGGGAAGCACTTCCATGAATGCACCGAAAGCGGTGATCGAAACGATGCGACCTGTGTAGGTCTGGCCGACTTCGATTTCTTGGAACATGCGATCGATCATTTCTTTCGCGCGCTCAAGTCCCGCTTGTTTGGAAGCGTAGATGTGAACGGTGCCGTCGTCTTCGATGTTAATCTCAGCGCCGGATTCCGCTTGGATGGCTTTGATGTTTTTGCCGCCAGGTCCGATGAGTTCGCCGATGCGATCTGCAGGGATTTTCACGGAAACGATGCGTGGTGCGTGGGCGCTGAGCTCTTTCGGCTCAACGATGTACTCCGCCATTTTTGCAATGATTTTGGTGCGGCCGTCTTTGGCAATTTTGATTGCCTCTTCGAGCATGGCGATTGGGAGACCCGGGAGCTTGAGGTCAAGCTGATAACCGGTGACGCCTTCGTCGGTGCCGCAGAGTTTGAAGTCCATGTCGCCGTAGAAGTCCTCGGAACCAATGATGTCGAGGAGCATCTTGTGTGCTTTGAGTGAACCGTCTTCGTTCTGCTCGGTGACGAGTCCGACGGAGATACCACCCACTGGACGGATCAACGGGACACCGGCATCGAGAAGAGCCATGGTGCCAGCGCAAACCGAAGCCATCGAGGTGGAACCGTTAGATTCCATGACCTCGGAGGAAACGCGGATGGCGTAAGGGAAATCTGCTTCGGCAGGGATCACAGGCTCGATCGAGCGCTCGGCAAGGGAGCCGTGGCCGATCTCACGGCGGTTGATGCCGCCCATGCGACCGCACTCACCGACGGAGAACGGAGGGAAGTTGTAATGAAGGATGAAACGCTTCTCGTCCTCGCCGCCTGCGTAGTTGTCGAAATGTTGTTTTTCGTCAGCTGGTGCAAGGGTGGTGATGGCAAGTGCTTGGGTCTCGCCACGAGCGAAAATCGCGGAACCGTGAACGCGCGGCAAGGTGCCGGTTTCACCGTAAAGCTCGCGGAGATCGCCGATTGCGCGGCCGTCTGCACGGATACCTTTTTCCATGATCGAAATGCGGAATGCCTTTTTCTGAAGGTATTCGAAAGCTTGCTCGACATCGAAATCGGTTGCTTCTGGAGCGCGCTGTTTGATAGCGGCTTCAACTTCGTCACGAAGTGCGCCGACTTTCTTGGAACGCTCAGTTTTCGAAGGTGCGTAGATGGCAGCTTCGATGCGGTCGCCAGCGATTTCGTAAGCGATTTCAAGGAGGTTTTCCTTAGCGAGGGTGAGTTCGTATTCACGCTTCGGCTTGCCGCATTTCGCGACGAGTTCTTCTTGGCCGGCAACGATTTTAGCAACTGCTGCTTGGGCGAAGTGAAGGGCTTTGATGAACTCATCTTCAGGGAGCTCGTCGGCTTGACCTTCGATCATGATGACGTCGGTTTTGTTGCCAACGTAGACAAGGTCGAGATCACTGTTTTCGCGCTCGTCGTGGGTCGGGTTGATGACGAAATTGCCATCGATGCGGCCAACGCGGACGGCACCAATTGGGCCGTCGAAAGGAATGTCGGAAATCGCGAGAGCGGCGGAAGCACCGTTCATCGAGAGGATGTCGGAATCGTTGATGCCGTCCGCACTGAGGAGGATGGCGACGATTTGGGTTTCGTAGAGGTAACCTTTAGGGAACAGCGGACGCAGCGGACGGTCGGTCATGCGGCAGGTGAGGATTTCCTTCTCGGTAGGGCGGCCTTCGCGCTTGAAGTAGCCACCTGGGAACACGCCTGCGGCGGTTGCTTTCTCCTTATATTCTACGGAGAGTGGGAACCAGGTTTGGCCGGGTTTAACTTTGGTTTGTGAAACAGCGGTAACCAAGATGATGGTTTCGCCGCAACGGACGGTGACTGCGCCATCGGCGAGTTTGGCAAGTTTGCCGGTTTCGATGGTCATCGGATTGGTTCCGACTTCGATCGTTGTGGAATGGATATTCATTTTTCTTATTTCTTCTTTTACTTACGTCAAAGCAGGGCAGCCCTGTGCCACCCTAGCTATCAAGGTTTCCGGGATAATCCCGAGGATGCGGTGAAAATCACGCACACCCTTTTTGCTAGGCAGCCACGAGAGAGACTCCCGTGGCTGCTGTTGCGAAATGGTTGGTCAATTAACGGCGGAGGCCGAGTTTGTTGATGAGTTCCTGGTATTTCTCTTCGCTGTTTTTCTTGATGTAATCAAGCAGCTTGCGGCGCTGAGAAACGAGTTTGAGGAGTCCACGACGTGAGGAAAAATCCTTCTTGTGGAGGTTGAGGTGATCCGTGAGATCAAGGATTCTCTGAGTAAGAAGGGCGACTTGGTAAGTGGAACTTCCGGTGTCTCCTTCGTGGGCTTTATACGACTTAAGGTCGATGGCTGCTTTTTCTGTTTTAACGCTCATTTTTATATAAGGGATGGGCTCAGCGTTCATCGCCAAGCCGTCCTAGGTGCGCGGAATGAAGCGGGTAAGGGCCCTGATTGCAAGAATTTTTACAATCGCGCGCCTGAGAATCTAAATTTCAAAAAAACCTTTGTGACAAGCAGCCGCACTTCCTTTAAGTGCATTGACATTAAAGATGAGTTTAATAACCTACCGCGAAAGTGGCGACGCCACGCGAATTGCCGATTGATCGACCCACACGGGAATCAACACCACTTCCGTCCGGAACCCGCCGCAGCAAAGCAAACATGCGAAAACACAGCTCGAAAAACAGACGCCATCGGCACCACGTAAAGGTGCTGAAATCTGAGGTCATGTCGCCTCGGATCGCGTGGTTCAATTTTCTCGATTTTCTCAAACTGCTAACAAAAATTGCCGCAGTGATCGCGGTGCTTTTGGCCATCGGCTACGGCGTCCGCGAAGCAATTCAATATACCTTCCACCAAAACCCCGATTTCCGCCTTCAAGCAATCCAGCTTAACTCCAACGACGTTATCGATGAGTCCGGCTTAGTCGAGCATCTTGCGATTGATCTGAGTTCAAATATTTTCGATTTCGATACCGATGCAATGGAGCAGAAATTGTTGGAAATCCCCGCGATTCGCACCGCGAAAATCGAGCGTGAGTTACCAGGAACCTTGATTTTTCATGTCGCGACTCGGCAGCCTCAAGCATGGATTGCCTGCCCAGAAAAAGGCCTCACAACCACCCGCAATCTGGACCATTTTCTCGTGGATCAAAACGGCTACATCTATCCTTGCCCCGAACAGCAGCTCGAACTTGCCGCGAATCTCCCCATTATTCAGGTCAAAGCCGACCCAAAGCATCCCATCGAACTGGGCGTGACTTTGAAACATTCGGAATTCCGCCGCTGTGTGCATTTACTAAATTCTTTCCGCACCATTTTCCCAAATGACATCCGGATCATTGAAACCGTGTATCAAATCAACCCTTGGTCGATCAACCTCTCGACCCGTTCAGGAACCACCGCCACCTTCGGACTAGACGATCACAGCCGACAGCTCGACTATTTCAGTCAAGCTCTCCATCATGCTCAGAAAAAAGGTTACGAAATCGAAACGATCAACTTGATTCCCAAGCAGAATGTCCCCATCACCCTCCGCGGCGAGGCGACGCCTCCACGCGCCATTCCAGTCGGAGATGTTCCAGTCACCAACAACGAAGACGCCCAACGCAATAACGATCTCCAATCCCTTTTAAATCGCAACTGACCCTCATGGCACGCCGCACCAAAATTCATGTCGGACTGGAAATCGGCACCAGCAAAACCTGCATCGTGGTTGGCGAAGTCAAACCCGATGGGGCAGTTAAAATCCTCGGTATCGGCGTCACCAAATCCGCAGGTGTTAGAAAAGGTGAAATTTCAGACTTTCCCCAAGCCCGCGCCTGTTTGAAAGATGCGCTCGCTCGCGCTGAGGATTCCAGCGATGTCGAAATCGGATCGGTTTTCCTCTCGGTTACCGGCGCCCACATGCAGGGAGTGAACAACCGCGGCATTTTCCGCCTGCCTAATAATCACGAGGCTATCGAGTTTGAACATCTCGAAGAAGCCCGGGAAATGGCACGTGATGTTCATTACCCCTCAGATCATGCCTCGCTTCACACCATCGTCCGCAAATATTTGGTGGATGGTCTCGAACAAACCGCCTCACCCATCGGCCTTTTTGCCAAAACCGTGGAAGTCGATTTCCACATCGTCCACGGCATCAGCAACCGCATCCAAAACTCCATCAAGCTCGTCCGGGAATGCCCATTGGAAGTGGACGACATCGTCTTCGCCCCCATCGCCACGGCTCAAATGGCCCTTGATCGCGAGCAACGCTTGCGCGGCGCACTACTCATCGACATCGGCGGCGGAACCACGGACTACGCGCTTTACCTGGATGGTGCAATCGCCGCATCCGGTTGCATTCCTGTCGGCGGAGACCATGTCACCAATGACATCCACCTCGTCACGGGACTGCCATTTTCCAAAGCGGAAAAACTCAAAATTCTTGAAGGCAACGCATCCAGCGATCCGGCGCTTTCCGTCGGCATCGCAAAACTCACCGATGAAAACGGCTTCGCCGACGTCGAAGTCAAACGGGCGATCCTCAACGAAATTATTCGCCAGAGATTAGAGGAAACTTTATTACTTGTTAGAGATCGCCTCCCGGAAGGCGCGGTCGAGTCCATTGGTGCCGGTGTCTATCTCACCGGCGGAACCTCGTTGATGCGCGGGTTTTCCGAACTCGCCTTCGATGTTTTCGGCCGCGATATCTACCGCCCCGAAACTCCCGAGAACAGCGATCTTGCCCACCCCTCTTTCAAAGACCCTCAATTCGCCACCGCGATCGGACTCATCCGCTACGCGCAAATCATCGAAACCGAAACCCAACGCCCGCCGGGCTTCTTCGGGAAAATCCTACGCCTTTTCTGGCCCTTTGGTCGTTAGACATCGGCCCTCCAACCAACCTCAAAAACTTGAATTATGATTTCTTACTCACGCGATCCTAAACAAGAGATCCCTGCCTCAGCCGTCAAAATTCTCGGCTTGGGTGGAGCCGGCGCAAACATGCTAGAGAGGATCGCCCTCGACAGCATGGAAGGCGCTCAACTCGTTTCTCTGAACACCGATGTCCGCACCCTAGGCGCATCGCTGGCGAAAGAAAAAATCCAACTCGGCCTCAATTTGACCAAAGGCCTTGGCACGGGTGGAGATCCAGAGCTCGGCCAACAGGCCGTCTTGGAAGCGGAAACTGAAGTTCGTAATGCATTGAAGAACCAAAAAATCGTCTTCCTATGCGTTGGCCTCGGTGGTGGAACCGGCTCGGGGGCAGCTCCAATCGTTGCTCGCATCGCTCGCGAAGAAGGCGCATTTGTCATCGTGTTCGCGACCATGCCGTTTCTCTTCGAAGGCTCACGTCGTCGTGAACAAGCGGAAACTTCACTCAATCAGCTCGCGGTTCTTTCAAATGCTCTCGTTACATTCGACAACAACCGCATGGGCGAACTTGTTCTCGCGAAGCAAGGTATACACGAGGCCTTTGGCGCGGCTGACAAAATGATCTCCGAATCGATCAAAGCCGTAATCCGTTTGGTTGTTAGACCCGGACTGATCCACGTCGGTTTGGATGAACTTATCACAGCTCTGCGCACCACTCGTTCGCGCTGCTTGTTTGGCTCAGGCATCGCCGATGGCAAAGACCGCGCCTCCAAAGCCCTGCGCAATGCCCTTTCCAGCCCGCTTCTCGATCAAGGCGCCCTTCTCAAAGATGCCCAAAGCGTCCTCGTTCACCTCTCGGGTGGAGAATCGCTCACTCTGTTCGAAATCGAACTGCTCATGCAAAGCCTGCAGAAGCACGTTCCGGATCACACCCAAATCCTTTTCGGTGCCGCCATCGATGCGTCGATGGGCGATTACTTATCGATCACCTTGATCAGCTCACTCCCGGAAGAAGCACTGGCAAGCTCGACCCCAAGCGCCCCAGCAATGCCCGCTCCAGAGCCTGTTAGAAATAACCCCAGCCCGGTTGAACCACCAGAACCGCAACGACCCATCCTCAAACTACCCGAAAAAGTTGTCTTGGAACCTCGGCAGCCGAAATTGATCGCTGAGATTTTTGACAATTTAGAAGCGCAAGCTCCTGAAGTCCCACCAACTTCAAAAGCAGACTTGGACGTTACCCCATCCCTTCCCAAGCAAGATCATCCGGATTTAAAGCATTCAAACTACACAACGGTGAAAGCTGATCAGCTTACCAAAGACACATCCAAAACAGAAAGCTACGACCGTCCTTTCGCAGAACCTGAACTCATTTCATCGCATCCCACACCTGCTCCAGTAGCGCACCCTCCTGTCCCTCCGGTACAGATTGCAAAACCCGAAGTGAAACCTGAGCCCCCCGCTGTGCTTCCACCCGCTCCTGTTCAAATCGAGCAGCCGCAACCCGAAGCCCCTCCTCTTCCTGAGATTAGAAATGAAGCTCCCGTTGTTCCCCCAAGAGAACCGAAAGTGGATCTTGCGAGTTCATTACAACTCAAACTGGATCCCAAGCATCCCGGCGACCAAGATGAACTATCGTTCAAAAAAACGCCTCGGGGCCGCTTCGAGGGTGAAAATCCCAATGTCCTCGACGGCGAAGATCTGGACCTGCCTCCGTTCCTTCGTAAGAAGAAATAATCTCCGGCCTAGCGTCTAGTCCAGATCGTGGTCATCGAGCGGGTCCATTGAAATTTTCGTGCGGTCTCACGGATCAAAAATGGCTCATCGTTTTCCGAGCGCAGCTCGAAATTTTCTAACAAATGATCCTTGAGCCATCCCAAGGTATCCGCTTTCGGCCAGTTTTCACGTGGCGTAAAATTTTCCAACCATGTGCAAGGAGTTGCCAAAACCAGCTCGCCGCCGCCCACGACCAGATCGCCCAGCCGATCCAGCAACAAGATTGGATCAGTCAATCGGCACAACAGATTGGCGGCATGTACCCGATTAAATCGACCTAAGTCCTCAGGCAAATGCATTGCATCTCCCTGAAAGAACTCCACGCGTGAAGCATCAATCCCTTCTGGCAACTCAGCCGTCAGCCGCGCCTTAATGACGCCCTCATCAAGCCGTGAGTATTCGACTTTCCTCTCGTTCTTCAAACGGTTAGCAGCCGCTATAAACCGATGTGAAAAATCCACCCCTATCACCTTTTCACAAGTTCGCGACATCTCAAAAGCCGACCGCCCAACCGCACATCCGAGATCCAATCCTCTCGCCACCTGGCTATTTGAAAAATGTGACGGAGTGCGCACCGCAAAATCCAATGCCTGCCTCATTCCTTCAGGCCACTGAAACTTGGTATCCAAAATTTCATTTTCCCGGCCATAATGAAACAGCAGGTATTCATCCAAGATTTGGGGTTCTTCGTAAATTTCACTCATCTTTTTAAACCAAGCTATAACCTTTCCTGTATTTGAATTCAAAAGAAGCTGGAGGCGACTTGCTTTTCAGGCAAGGCTTCTTGCGATGCAATTTCGAATCATCGTCGCGGGAAAGCCAGCTCTACCTTATGCCAAGATGGCGGTGGATGATTATCTCAAGCGACTCACCCGCCACGGCAGCTACGAACTCATCATCGTCAAAGCTGGCGATAAAGAAGCCGTTTCAGAACGCTTGCTCCAAGCATCGAGCGGTTGTTATCGTATCGCGCTAGACGAACGCGGCACGACTCCTACCACACGTGAACTCGCAAAAAATTTCGACGCGATGAAAATGGCAGGAGAGGTTAAAACCATCGCATTTCTCATCGGTGCCGCCGATGGCCACACCTCAGAACTTAGAAGCCAGTGTCATTTGACGCTCTCTCTATCAAGCATGACCATGCAGCACGAAATCGCTCTGGTTGTCTTGATGGAACAACTTTACAGGATCGAGACGATCCACGCCGGCAGCCCTTATCACCGGGACTAAATATCTGCGCAATTAGCGGCGATACTGATTCTGCGGCAACATACTGAACTGTCCGCCGCCTTGACCTTTCTGAGGTATATTCCAAGGGAGCTGGCTGGAATTTGAAACGGGGCCCGCAGGTTTCTTCGTCTCTTGGTCAGCGCATGACACAAAAAATGAAGAGGCGATGAGTAAGATAGCAAAATGTTTCATAAGAAGACGGAGGCGTTTAGTTCGAAGCCGGTTTGGCGAGAATTACCTCATCACCGGGCTGGAATCTCACTCCCGGAGAGAGGGAGTTGAAATCAATGTCTGCGATGGTCTGGGTCAACTCGATAGCGGTGGGTTTCACCGTGCCAATTCGGCGACCATCACGTTTGATGAGCAATATACTGTCAGGCATGAAACCAGAATTTGAACCTGCACCGATGACGATAAATCCCCAATCGTGATTTACTGCAGTCACGCGAGCTTCAATTTCGTTTTGAGCAATACGCAAATCGCGTGCTTGGATGCGACCATTGTAGCGATCGATTTCCGCTCGCTTGTCAGCGAGCTTCTTCTCATCTTTTGCGATCGCCTCATCCAGTCCTTTGTCGGTGCCTTGCTTGGTCTCGATTGAAGTGGTTAAACCTTTGAAATCATCATTGAGTGAGCCGAGGGTGACATCGATGTTAACTTTTGCAAATTCCTCCTTCACGCCCGTAACAACTTGTCTCAATTCTCCCAGCTGAACCTCTTGAGCCGCAATTTTTGTATCCAAACCAGCGACTTGTCTCTCCAGCGAACCATTGTCATCCTTCAAAACTGCGACGCTGGATTGAGCATTTGAACGCTCCGTTTTCGCCACTTCGCGGTTTCCTTCTTCGACTTTGATCTCTTCCAAACGTTTGTCATTGCTCGCACTGACGCGAACAATGGTCACATTGGTTGAAATTCTCAGATCCTGAAGATCTTGAAACTTTTTAGTCTGAGTGACTGTGAAGTATGCTGCAACGCCTGAGATAGCGATCACAAGAAATAGAAAAGCAAATTTCATAGATTAGGGATTTTTTTAAGGGGAAAGATGAAGTGCTAGGGTTTTTAAATCGGGTCGTTCAGTTTTTCGGTGTCGCAACCACTTGATCTCCAACTCTCAGGGTAATGTCTTCAGCAATCGAGTCTGGCACAATGCTAGCAGATGCACTGCTTCTCTCAACCGTGCTGACTAAAAGCTTACCAATGACTTTGCCATCACGCATGATATCGAGTGACGAACCGCCCGTTACGCCTGATTGGTAACCGTTCGCCAGAGTAACAAAGCCCCAGTTGGGATAAATGTGGCGAATTCTGGTTTTAAGCGTGGGCAACGAGTCGCCACGGCCGATAATATCTAAGTTTTCCTTTAAACGGGCACCCAAATCTGCTGCTGAGATGTTTTCAGCATTCAAATTCGCAAGCTTAGATTCTTTGTTAGTGATCAGCACGTCCAGCTCTTGTGACTGGATCGTCATGCCTTTCGCCTTGGGAACAAGCTCCGTTGGCTCGCCAACCAGCAGTAAAGTGCTTTTTGTTTCCTCAAACTCGCGTTCGTTAGAAGTGATTTTCCGAGTCTTCGTTTCCAGATCGGACTTCAGCTTGGCGCTGATTGCTTGCAATTTGGCTTCTTCCTCAAGCGCCAATCTCGTCTCTTCCTGAATTTCAGGGATCTCTTTAAGCAACCCTGCTAGGGTGGCATCATTTCTTGCCAGCTCGTCCTGAATGGTTTTCAGGTCTTTGAGCGAGGTGTTTTTCCGCTGAATTTCGTGCTCAATCCGCTCATTATTTTTGAACGAAATGAACGTGGTTGCGAGGAGGATAAGGAGGGTGAGAACACTAAAGGTCGTGGCCATAAGTTTGTTTCTAAAAACTATGAATCTGAAAGTGTTTGGAGACTAGTAACTAATCTTGGCACCGCAATACCAAAAGTGCTGAATTTTTTGATTTTTATTCGGTCTATTTTCAAAGCTTGGCTTTACAAACTACCCACCCACGCCAAGCGTGCGCGGCGACCGATGAAATCCATTCTCAGAGTATTTTCCTACCTCAGGCGCTACCCCATGCTGGCCAGCTTACAGCTTTTCTGCGCCATCGGCATGACCGCCGCTCTTTTCGTCTTCCCGACCATCACAGGGTATGCGGTCGATAAAATCCTCCCAAATGCCACTCGGCACCACGAATTCCCTTATTGGGTGGGCCTCACTTTACTCGCATTCGGCATCCGCGAGGCCCTGAACAGCTCCCGAATTTTCATCAATAATCACTTTGAGCAAAAGGTCATCTACGACATCCGCTCCGATCTCTATGGGAAAATCCAGTTCCTCCCGCTCAACTGGTTTGATACCCGCCGCACCGGTGACATCATGACCCGCGTCGTCGAAGACGTTACCAACATGGAGCGCGTCCTGATTGATGGAATCGAACAAGGAATTATCGCTGTCCTACAAGTCCTAGGCATCGGGATTTATCTCTACATTCTCAATCCCCTTGTCGCCGGCTGGGCGACCCTGCCCATTCCCTTCCTCGCTATCGGCGCATGGATCTACTCGACGAAAGGCCGGGACCGCTATCGCAACCAACGCGAAGCTACCTCCGACATGAACTCGTTACTTCACGACAACATCGCCGGCATCCGCCAAATCAAAAGTTACGCTGCCGAGGCCGTTGAACATACCCGCTTCAACCAAGCCTCCGAACAACTCCGCCAAGCCACCCTGCGAATGATGCGTTGGTGGGCATTTTATTCCCCGGGCATGTCTTTCGTTAAAATGACCGGATACGTGCTTGTCCTCGCTTTTGGCGGTCATGAAGTGATGAGCGGTAATCTCGATGACGGTGAATTTATCACCTTCCTGCTATTCCTCTCTCTATTCTACGAGCCAATCGACCGACTCAATTCCCTCAATCAAATGATTCTCTCCGGCCGATCCGCTGCCGACCGAGTCTTTGAAATTCTCGATGCTGAAGAAGAACTCCATGCCACCGATGGTGAAATTTTTCCGGGGCGCTCCCGAGGCAGCGTGGAGTTCAAAAATGTTTCGTTTTCCTACCAGGATCAATCCACCCTCGACGGAATCTCGATATCCGCAGAGCCAGGAGAAACCATCGCTCTCGTCGGAACCACCGGAGCTGGAAAAACCACGGTCTTATCTTTGTTGGCGCGCTTTTACGAAAAGGACTCCGGTGACATTCTGTTAGACGGGACAGATATCGGCACCCTCCATAAAAACTCCCTACGCAACCAGCTCGCATACGTCACCCAAGAACCATTCCTCTTCAACGGAACCGTTAGAGAAAACCTGGAACTCGCCAAACGCGGCGCGAGCGACGAGGAAATCTGGAAGGCTCTAACCGCCGCTAACGGTGATAAATTCGTCCGCGAGCTCCCCAAACAACTCGAAACCAATGTGGGCGAACGCGGGGTCAAACTTTCGGGCGGCGAAAAACAACGCCTCTCGATTGCAAGGGCGCTTCTGAAAGACGCGCCGATCCTGTTACTCGATGAAGCCACCGCATCGGTCGATTCCGAAACCGAACGTCAAATCCAATCCGCGCTCGATCATTTGATGGAAAATCGAACCGCTTTCGTCATCGCCCATCGACTTTCAACCATCCAAAACGCCGATCGTATTTATGTCTTAGAAAAAGGCAAAGTCATCGAGCAAGGCACCCACGATCAGCTCCTCACGAATCAGGGAAAATACGCCGAGCTCTGTCGTCGGTCGTTTTTGGCGGAACAGAGTTGATCTGTTAGAGAGCCTTCCGGAGAGCCGTGTCTTTGACCGGCTGAGAAATCGAAAGAGCCGGTCAAAGACACGGCTCTCCAGCAGACAACAATAAACGCCCGGAGTTTCCTCCGGGCGTTTTAAAGTGATTTCCTGCTGATCGAAATTAGCGGGAGTAAAGCTCGACGATGAGCTGCTCGTTAACGAGCGGATCGATTTCCGAACGCTCAGGAACGCGGGACATAGTCGCAACCATGTTTTCGCGGTCCACTTCGAGCCAATCCACAGCTGGAACAGCTTGGGTCAGATCGAGCATGCGAAGAGCGAGTTGTTGTGAAGATGGCTTAGCGCCAACTTTGATCACATCACCTGGCTTCACTTGATAGCTTGGAATGTCAACGCAATGGCCGTTCACAAGAACGTGACCGTGGTTAACCATCTGACGGGCAGCTTGGCGGGAATTGCCGAAACCTGCACGGTAGCAGATGTTATCAAGGCGGCCTTCAAGAAGCTGAAGCATCACAGTACCTGTGATACCACGGCGACGAGCTGCCTCTTGATAGTAAGAGCGGAATTGTTTCTCAAGAACGCCGTATTGGAAACGAAGCTTCTGCTTCTCTCCGAGTGCGACCGAGTATTCAGATTTCTTCTTACGGCCTGCACGAACTCCGTGCTGACCTGGTGGGAAATTGCGGCGCTCCAATGACTTGGATGGACCGAAAAGAGAAACGCCAAAGCGGCGGGAGATTTTGGTGCGAGGACCGGTGTAACGTGCCATGATCTTAGAAAGTTAAGTGTTTAAAAGTTAAGGATTAAACGCGACGCGCTTTCTTCGGGCGGCAACCGTTGTGTGGAATTGGAGTAACGTCACGAATCGAAAGAATTTCGAGACCCAAACCTTGAACTGCACGAACTGCGGACTCGCGACCTGAACCAGGACCTTTGACGCGAACATCAACTTCCTTGAGACCGTGACCCATTGCTTGGCGGCAAGCATCTTGTGAAACCACTTGAGCAGCGTAGGCGGTGCTTTTACGCGAACCTTTGAAACCCATCTTACCAGCACTCGACCATCCGATCGCATTGCCGCTTTGGTCGGTCACACTCACGAGGGTGTTGTTGAACGTTGCGGTCACGTGAACGATACCGCGCGAAACGTTCTTCGAACCTTTTGCCTTGTGAATCTTGATTTCTTCTTCGCCACCACCGATTTCAGCGAAGATGTCTTTCTTCTGCTCTTTTTTCGGTGCGCCGTCTTGGACAGCAGACGCGTCAGCCTTTTTAGATGCCTCTGCCTTCGCGGCAGGAGCCTCTACGCTTTTATCCGACTTCGCTTCAGCGGCAGTCGGGGTTTCGGGTTTAGCCTCGGCAGCGGGAACCGCTACTTCTTCAGCTTCTTGGTTGTTGGTTTCTTCGGACATATGTCTGGATATAAAATGGAAGTTTTCACTTCCGGAGAGTATTTCGTAATCTCAGCGGATTACTTCTTAACACCAACGGTTTTCTTCTTACCTTTGCGGGTACGAGCGTTGGTGCGGGTGCGCTGACCACGAACTGGAAGACCACGCTTGTGGCGAATGCCACGATAGCAGTTGATCGATGTCAGGCGCTTAAGTTGGGATTGGCGCTCACGACGGAGGTCGCCTTCAACCATGATTTGCTCGGCTTGAATCACTTGCGCAATTTTCACCAACTGATCTTCGCTAAGTTGACCAGTGCGGATGTCCGGATCAATGCCGGCATGGTCCAGAATGCGGCTCGCCAAAGGGCGTCCGATTCCGAACATATAAGTTAAAGAAGCCTCGATGCGCTTCTCATTGGGGATTTCGATACCTAGAATGCGTGCCATGTTGTGAAGATTTTCGCGTGATTGTTGTGGAGCACCGATGCATACCGGAAGCCCCGCGGGGCGGGTGATTTACCAGACTTCCACCCTCTGGCAAGCCGGAAATAGAAAAATTCCTCGATTCATGCGGAATTTTTATGAATTTCCCGAGATTGTAAGGAAATTTTTATTTTTGACGTATCGCGCCTCGACAAAAACTAACACGAACCTAGCTTCCCCGAAGCACAATTTATCCATGGATACCCACGCAGAAATCCCCGTCGAATCAGTCAAAGAGACCATCTCTGAACCTTCCCTAACTCAACTTCCCCCCGACGATGTCGCTGCGATCAATGAATTAGGAAAAACCTACCAAGCTTTCCGTGCTGAACTCTCAAAAATCATCGTCGGCCAGGACGAGGTCATCGAAAAACTCGCCATCGCCCTTTTTGCCCGCGGTCACGCCCTTCTCATGGGAGTTCCCGGCCTCGCAAAAACCCTATTGGTTTCTTCAGTTGCCCAAACTTTCAACCTTTCCTTCAACCGCATCCAGTTCACTCCTGACCTGATGCCCGCCGACATCACTGGAACCGACATCATCCAAGAAACCACCGGCGGCAAACGCGAGTTTGAGTTCGTCCAAGGTCCAGTGTTCGCCAATCTCCTTCTCGCAGACGAAATCAACCGCGCTCCAGCCAAAACCCAATCCGCCATGCTTGAGGCGATGCAGGAAAACAAAGTCACCGTGCTGGGCAAAACCTACACCCTCAAACCCCCGTTCTTCGTGCTCGCCACTCAGAACCCGATTGAACAAGAAGGCACCTACCCACTCCCCGAGGCACAGCTGGACCGCTTCATGTTCCTTATCGAAGTGGAATACCCGACCACAGATGAAGAAAAACGCATCGCCCGTGAAACCACCGGCGCCGCCAAACAAGCACTTTCCAAACTCATCGACGGGGAAAAAATCATCGCGTTCCAACAACTCGTTCGCCGCGTCCCAGTTCCAGATCACCTTTACGACTACGCAGTCGAGATCGTCCGCAAAACCCGCCCGGGCCAACCGGAGTCTCCACAATGGATCAAAGACACCGTGGGTTGGGGTGCCGGTCCGCGCGCTGTTCAATATCTCATTCTCGGAGCAAAAGCCCGCGCCGCTCTCCGCGGAAATTACATGGCCTCCCTCGAAGACCTCGAAGCCGTCGCTCCCGCCGTCCTCAACCACCGCGTCATCACCAACTTCGCCGCCGAATCCCAAGGCATGACCTCCAAAAAAATCATCCAGAAACTCATTTCTGAGATGAAGGATAAATAAGGATTCTGAAGGTCCTGCTTTTTCTAACAAGAGAGAGGAGGAACAGGAGGATGAGGAGACTTAAATGGAACTGAACCTGAAATACCCCAAAACCTGTCGCTGTGGTCTAGCCGCTGTGGGAGCGCTACTCGCGCTAACACTGATGACAATCTATATTGGCGGGTTTCAACATTTTTATCAGATCCTGTTTAATCTTGGATTCATCTTTCTTCTCATAGCGCTTGCCTCAATGATAGCCACTTTGCCATTACACAAACCCAAGCCGCTTTGGGTTTTCACTCTTGGAACCCTGATTGGTTTTCTCGGAGGCTTTGGCATCGTCTTATATGCCACCAGTAACATCTAATCTCCTCTCCTACATTACCTCCTCCCTCTTGTAGAAAAAAGACCGAAAACATGTCCACCCACTCTTTCATCGACAGCGACCTCCTCTCACGCCTCGGCTCTTTGCCTATCGAGTCGCGTGTGCCGATGATGGGCAACGTCGCGGGTAAACATCGCTCCCCTCACCGCGGTTCATCCGTCGAGTTTGCAGAATATCGGAAATACGTTCCAGGCGATGATACGCGCCGCCTCGATTGGAAAGCCTTCGCCCGCTCGGACCGATTCTACATCAAAGAATTCGAAGCCGACACCAACCTCCGCGCCTACTTCGTGATCGACGCCTCAGGCTCGATGAATTTCCACAGCCCCGGACAAGATTCTAAAATCCAATACGCCCGCCGCATCGCGGCCTCGCTCGCTTATCTGTTAGTTAACCAAGGCGACGCCGCCGGTCTCTCGATTTGTACCGACAAACTCCATCTCGAAGTCCCTCCGTCCCGCCGCGCTGCTCATCTTGAACGCTTTTTCTCCACCATCGAAAAAGTCGAGCCCTCCGGCGAAACCGGCCTGCTTCCCGCCCTCCACACCATCGCGGAAAAAATCGGCCAACGGGCTTTCATTGTGATCCTCTCCGATTTCTTCACCGACACCGCAGAACTCGCCGATGCGCTCCAGCACTTGCGCTACCGCAAACACGACATCTCGCTTTTCCATCTCATGGATCCGCAGGAAATCGGCTTCAACTTCGATCGCCCGCACCGGTTCGTCGATCTCGAAGACAACACCGCCATCGTCGTCGAGCCGAACCTCATCGCCGATGAATACCACACGGCTCTCAATGAGTTTTTGAAAAACGTCCGCGACAAAGCACACGACGCCAACGCCGATTACCAACTCGTCACCACCGACACGCCGCTCGAACCCCTCCTGCGTGAGTTTCTCACCGCCCGCCTGCCCAAGGCAAAACACTGATGACATTTCTCTCTCCAATCCTCCTCTGGTTCCTGGCTGCCGCGAGCGTCCCGGTCATCATCCATTTGCTCAACAAACGCCGCCACAAAACCCTGCAATGGGCGGCCATGCAGTTTCTTCTTAAAGCCACTCGTGAATCACGGGGTAAAAAGAAACTCCGCCACATCCTCATTCTCACATGCCGCGCACTCGGGATCGCCGCACTCGCCTTCGCCGCCGCCCGTCCCATTGTCTCCGGACTCCTCGGCTGGGGCGCAGGTACGATAGATACCGTAGTTCTGGTTCTCGATCGCAGCGCATCCATGGAACTCCGCTCTGGCGATGGCCAGGAAGCCAAACGCGAACTCGTCCTTCAAAAAATCCGCGATGCGATGTCAAATATCGGCAGCCCGCGTCTTGTCGTCATCGATAGCGCGACAGGAAAACCCCAGGAAATCCCCTCACCCGATGTACTCGCGGAACTTTCCGCCACGTCCGCTACCGATTCCAGTGCAAACATCCCGGCCCTATTGACCACAGCAGCGGAAGTTCTAACATCGTCCACGGGTCGCTCAGAAATCTGGCTCGCCTCCGATCTCCAACGTTCTAACTGGCGCCCCGACGATGAACGTTGGGCCGCCGTGCGTGCGAATCTTCAAAGCCTTACCGAAAAGCCAGCGGTCCGTGTCCTCTCGATCAGCGGAGATGCGGCAACCAACATTTCCTTCCGCTTACTCGGAACACGCCGCACCATTGATGGCTTGATCCTGAATCTAGAACTCAGCAGATCCAAAGACAACCGCGGCAGCATCAGCCTTCCGGTCACCACTCAAATCAATGGCGCATCCCAAAACGAATTGGTCACTCTTCCCGGCCAATCCCTGCGTTTCCAAAAACGCATCCCCATCAAATTAGAAGATGAATCCGGCCACGGCTGGCTCTCCATTCCAGCCGATGGAAACCCTCGCGACAACTCCGTCTTCTTCGCCTACGGCCCAGCGCGCCCGATGAAATCTCTCATCGTTTCTTCATCGAACGAAGCAGCCGATTACCTCACGCTCGCCGCCGCTCCGCCGAATTTCGAGAAACAATCCGTCACTCGCATCGATCCTGCCGCCTTCGCTGCAACTTCTACATCTGAGCTCTCGATGATTCTCTGGGCCGCTCCGCTTCCTACCGGGGAAAGTGCCAAGACTCTTCAGAATTTCCTCTCCAGTGGCGGACAAGTCGTTCTTTTACCAAGCTCTGAACCCACCACTACCGAACCCTTTCTCGGCACTCAATGGGAACCCGTCTCAGTTGCCGAAGGCGGTAAATTTTTCATCCTGAAAGATTGGGATCATGCAGATGGGCCGCTGCGTGACGGCGTCGATGGAGCACCCATCCCCGCAGAGCGACTCCGTGCGATCAAGCGCGCCATCCCAAAAAGCGATGCCGCTGTGCTCGCTAAATGGGAAGATGGCGAACCGTTTATCACTCGTAAAATTATCGATCAAGGCACGCTCTGGACCATAGGAAGCATTCCCGATTACACTTGGTCAAACCTCGGTGATGCCGACGTCCTACTCCCTGCCATGCAACGGATCCTCGCACTCGGTGCGGAACGCTTTGATGCTTCGTTCCTCGCGGAGGTAGGTTCCGATTCCGCGAATCCAGTCCCTGGCGAAACTCGCACCCGCCTAGATGACTACTCAAAAGAAAACAGCGATCACGTCGCAGGTATTTTCCGCCTCGGAAATCGCTTAACAGCCGTCAACCGCCCACTCGCCGAAGACGAACTGGACATCACCAGCAAAGAAAATCTCGATGCGATGCTTGAAGGAACCGACTACCGACTCCTCGACCAAGCAGGTCAAGCCTCCGACCCATCACTCTCCACACACATCTGGCGCGCATTCCTTGTCGCCGTGCTGTTTTTCCTAATCAGCGAGGCTCTGCTCTGCTTGCCCAAGAAAACTCCAGTAATAACTACAACTCCTCAGCACCGAGCTCCGAGCACAACCTAATCACGGTTGGTAGAATTTCTTTGAAATGGAATGGGATTTTAACAGCGTCGCGATTGTCGGCTCCGGCGCGATTGGTATGTATTATGGTGGCAGACTTGTTGAGGCCGGCATGGATGTGAAATTTCTCGCAAGGTCCGATTATGATCAGCTCTCGAAATTCGGATTAGAGGTCGATAGCGTGGCTGGAAATTTTCACCTAACAGATATTTCAGTTTTCAAAAAAACCGAGGACATCGGCCCCGTGGATCTGGTCATCGTCGCATGGAAAGCCACCGCAAATGAAGCGCTCGCTGACGTATTGCCTCAGCTCATGCATGAACATACCCAAGTGCTGACCTTGCAGAACGGCCTGGGGAACTGCGAAAGCATCGCAGAAATCGTCGGCGCGGATCGCGTGCTGGGCGGGCTATGCTTTGTCTGTATCAACAGAATCGCACCTGGAACCATCCGCCATACGGCTGGAGGACGGATGACGATAGGAAGTTTTTCTGAAGAACTTTCCGCTAAATCGGAAACCATCGCCCAACGTTTCAAGGCTGCCAAAATCCCTGCCACCGCGGTCAATGATTTAGCCAAAGCCCAGTGGGAAAAATTACTCTGGAACATTCCGTTTAACGGACTCGCCGTCGCCGAAGGCGGTGTGACGACCGATGTGTTGTTGGCGAATCCAATTTTAGAAAACGACATTCGCACCCTCATGCACGAGGTCATCGCAGCCGCAGCCGCGCAAGGCATTCAGCTGGATCCGAAACTGATCGAATCCAACATCGAACGCACCCGCCCGATGGGACCTTACCAGCCCTCGACCATGATTGACTTTATCGAAGGCCGCGAACTCGAGCTCGGGCCGATCTGGGAAGAACCCCTTCGCCGTGCGAAAGAGGTCGGTGTGGGAATGCCAGCTTTGGAAAATTTGTTGAAACGCATCAAAATGAGGCTAGCGGAAAGAGCTTAAGATCATGAGCGCTTAGTTTTTCTTTACCTCATCCATCACCCTAGTTAGTAAGAAGTGTGATTTCATCGAAAGTCTACTTCGTCGATGACGACAAATTTTTTCTTGGTGTTGCTTCTCGGTTGCTACGCCAGGCGGGATTTGAGGTAATTACCTATCTCTCCGCAGCGGAGTTACTTGCTGATCTTAAACCCGAGGCTAAAGGCTGTATTTTAGCCGATTTGGACATGCCTGGTATGGACGGGTTGGCCTTGCAGAATGCGATCCAGGAGAGTGCCAATCCTCTGCCCATTGTCTTTCTTACCGGAGCTGGCGATATCCCGGCATCCGTGAGCGCGATGCGACAAGGCGCTGAGGATTTTCTTACCAAGGGCGCCCCAAAGAAAGATCTGATCGCAGCGATCAATCGAGCCCTAGCAAGAGGTGAAGAAGAACGAACTGCACGGGACAGCCAGTCTGCGAAGCGAAAGATGCTCGCCCTTTTAAGCGACCGAGAACGCGAGGTTCTCGATCATGTCGTACAGGGCAAGCTCAACAAACAAATCGCAGATGATCTAGGCATTCATGAGCGCACGGTTAAACTCCACCGTACTGCGATCACCACTAAGCTCGGTCTGCCTTCAGTTGCTGAATTGACAAAATTGTGGCTGGAAGCGGGATTCTCAGTCG
Organism: Verrucomicrobiota bacterium; assembly: GCA_040384845.1. Classification (GTDB taxonomy): domain Bacteria; phylum Verrucomicrobiota; class Verrucomicrobiia; order Verrucomicrobiales; family Akkermansiaceae; genus Luteolibacter. The sequence goes on from JAZKIL010000006.1 coordinate 34,116, forward strand.
GGTGACCTGCCCCTAAGGGCAGTAGTAAGAAAGCTACCTGTGTAGGAATATCTCCGCATGGTGATTGGGAGAGGAAATGATATTCAAAAGTTAAGGCGCATCGTTTTTTGCGCGCTTGCTTTGGGTAGCATGACACAAACCATCATTGCCGCAACAGTGACTTGGGACGGCGGCGGCGCGACTAATTTATGGTCTTACAACGATGGCGGCGGCGGCGGCGGTAAATTCACAAACTGGGGGCCTAATGGAAAACTTCCTAAAACTGGTGATGAGTTTGAATTCGGAGGGACATCACGTCTTACGAGTACCAATGACTTAACGGGTATTTCAACAGCCAGTGTGAAATTTTTATCTGGTGCGGGGGCATTTGTTCTCGGGGGCAATGCACTCACACTTACTGGCGGCAGTGTCACCAATAACAGCACTAGCCTTCAAACCATCAACATGGCTCTCGGCTTAAACGCCACCATTACATTTGCAACTACCACTGGGGATATGACAGTCGGAGGGCAAGTTAGCGGTACAGGTGGGATTAACAAAACGGGTGTAAATAGCCTTCTCCTTACCGGAGCTAACATTTTTTCAGGCACAACAACCATTACAGCTGGATCACTTTTAGCCAATAATAGCAGCGGATCCGCTACCGGAACAGGTGCTGTGAGCGTCAGTGGGATTTTTGGTGGCACAGGAACGATTGCCCCAACAGGCAGCAACGGCATCACGGTAAATAGCGGTGGAGTCATCGCCCCCGGAAGCGGTAACACCCCCGGCACCTTGACTTTCAATTTCACCTCAACTTCCGGCGGGTTAACCATGAACAGTGGGGCCGGATTTCAGTTTCATTTGGGCTCGTTGGGAATGGGCGACATGTTGTCTATTGTCGGAGCCAGTGCCGGGGACGTTGCGTTCAACAACAACATGATCAATTTCATGGGAACAGGTGAACTTGGCTCTTACAAAATTTTTGATACGAGTTCCAACAATGCCAACACTTGGACAGGTCTAACAGTAAATGGCAGCGGACAAATCACGAGTGGATTGAATTATACGAATTTAAACAGTGGCTACACCGCCATTTTCTATATGGGCGGTGGCAGCTACGGCGGAACTTCTGGCGATATCTACGTGCAAGTCATTCCCGAACCGAGAGCCGCTCTTCTTGGCGGATTAGGCGTCTTGATGCTGCTACTCCGCCGCCGTAGATCTTGAAGAAAACGGTTAGCTTGAGCGATCACCGCCCCTGAGACTGGCGCGCACGCTCTTTTTGCTCCTCTTGTTGACGGGCACGCTCTAGCTGTTGCTGTTGTTGTTCCTGCTGTTGCTCCATTCGGCGCTGGGACTCTTCTTGCTGCTGGCGCGCGCGCGCTTGTTGTTCTTGCTGCTCTTGCATGCGGCGTTGCGCTTCTTCTTGCTGCTGACGCGCACGCTCCTGCTGTTCTTGTTGCGCACGCATTCTTTCTTGTTGTTCCTGTTGGGCACGGAGTTGCTCTTGCTGGGCACGCGCTCTCTCCTGCTGCTCTTGCTGGGCACGCGCGCTCTCCTGCTGCTCTTGCCGGGCTCTGAGCTGTTCTTGTTGTGCGCGCAATTTTTCTTGCTGTTCCTGTTGAGCTCGGAGTTGTTCTTGCTGCTTTCGTGCTAGCTCTTGCTGCGCTTGTTGTTCACGTAACTTGTCTTGTTGCTCCCGAGCCTGCTCCCTCTGCTCTTGCTGTGCGCGCAAACTCTCTTGCTGTTCCTTGCGTTCGAGTTCCTGCTTATTTTGTAGGTCGCGCAACTGCTCTCCTTGCTCTTTCTGCTCACGAGCTCGTTCGTTTTGCTTTAGCTGCTCATTCAGCTTTTCCTGCTTCTCTTGTAGTTGACGTTGAACTTGCTCAAGCTGCTCTTGTTTCTGCTCGGTTTTCATCGCTTCCAAGCGTTGCTGACGAGTGCTCTCCTCTTGTTGAAGTTTCAATGCTCGCTCAGAACGAAGCTGCTCTTCACGTACGGCCTCTTGTTGTTGGCGCGGCTCTTTTGCAGCTTTCTTAGCGGCTTCACTTTCTAGATCAGCATTCCGATTCGGGGGTAACTGAGGACGATTGGGAGTTTCGTCTAAATTAGTGCGGGGCAGTCTACTTGAAGGTTCGCCCTCCCGATTCTCACGGGGATTATTTTGGATCACCGGAGGTGTCGGAACCTCTCCTGGCTGCAACCTGTTAGATTTTGATCGATCCTCACGACCCTCATTCACATCAAGATTAGGAATACGCGGTACTGAAACTGCAGGGCCTTCTCCTTGAACTGGAACTATCGGTATTTCTGGATTCGGAGCTGTTGGCGTCTCGGTATCCGGCCGCTTAGAATCTCTGTCATTTGGCCTTTTTTTATCATCCTTGGATGGCTTCGGATTTTCCGTGACGGGCGGCTGTTCAGGACGTTTGGGTTCTTTGTCAATTTCTTCACGTGGCTCGCGCCCAGAGCGACGGTCAGGTTCGTTCTTTGCAACTTCCTCACGACCTTTTTCGAGACGGCTTTTACGCTCCTTCTCAAAAGACTCACGTCCTCCCGCATTGTTAACTAGAACTTGTGCTTTGGTGTCTTCCTCATTTCTACGGTCGCGATACTGCTTGCGTACATCTTCGGGAAGTTCTTTCGATCGGTCCACCACTACATCGCCTAGATCCCTACTCACCCGTGATGGACGGAGCGCGCGATTCCAATCCGCATCCATCCGCGGTGCGACGACTTGTAATTCATTGCCGCTGAACTGGGAATTCAAACGACGACCTCCTCGTCCAAAATCAGGGCTCTGATCTAAACGAAGCCGATGAATCGGGAAATTTCTGCCGATGCGATCGCAAACATTGCGATAACGCGGACCACCAACAAAGACCCGCCTATCACGAACGACATAATGAGTGATGTTGATCGTGTTGTGATAAATCACGATATTTTGTGAGATCGGCAAGCAGTGTCTGTGGATGTCATTTCCAAAATGATTATATGAAATAAAAGAAAACCATCCATTATCGATGACAAATCTAGACTCTACTGATGAGTCCCAAGAGTGCCCGCTCCATCCGAGTGTTTCCGGTGGCAGGGGAGCCCAACCGATGTGACCGGGGCTTTCACGCCAGGTAACCCAAGCCGGTGCCCACTCGCTACCTGGAACCCAAACCCAGCCGACATTTCTCAACAGCGCCCAGCGTCCGTAATGGTAACATGCCCAACCAAAAGGCTCGTTAGAAACCCACGTCCAGCCTTGATTGGTAAACGCCCAGCGTCCACGTGTGTAGGGACGCCATGAGGAATCACGCACAACCGAAGGCTGATAAACATATCCGTAATCTCGGGTTTGAAACCATGAACCATACGCACCCAGTGGTTCATAGAAATTATTGTAATCTCCTGTCGGGCCACTGACGTAAGTTTTTTCGATCGGTGGCAGAGCATCGAGTGGCTCGCGTCCGGCAAGTTCCAACTCGCGCTCACTGAGCTGCGATTCCAAACCAGTGACTTGCTGCTCTCTGCTGTCTAGGTCGCTTTGTACTTCGGAAATTTTCCGCTCCCTTTCCATCAGCTCGGTTTGTCGCCTTTCGAGCTCGTTTGCAGCGGCTTTATTTTCCGCATCCCGCATATCTTCCATCGCCATCCGTTCCTGATCGATGAGTGCTCGCTCACGCTCAATCGCGTCACGCTCGGCGAGGATTTTTTGTTCCGCCAGCTCTGCTTCAAGCTGCTCCTGTCGTTCGACGGCCTCGGCTGCTTTCTTTTCGAGTTGGCTGAGTTTATTGGAGTCGACCTCACTGCTTGGCTTTTCACAAGAAACAAGCGCAAGCGCGACGATGGCGGGTAAAATAGCGGTTTTCATCGAACGATAATTTGGGTTGCGCGGGTTTGGACTCATCTGTGGAAAGATTGATTCGAATTATTTCTAACCCTATCCAATCACTCATCCCAGGACGAAATCGATATAAGGAGGCTCACCTCCCACAGGCTCGCCGGGTACGCGGGAGATTTTCACGCCGAAGGCCTCTTCCATAGCTCGCTGCTCCATGGCCACCGCGCGGGGAAATTTTTCGAAAACAGGCTGAAGCGGATGGTGAAACTCCCGCAGAGTAATCTTCTCAGAGCTCTCATCAAAGATGCAGCGCATGAAAAGACCTTCTTTGCTCCGCAATTTCACGAACAAACCCGCGCGATAAAGCAATGTTGTGCCTTGGCTGATACGGGTTTTCCAATACGTTTCCTGTTCCTGAAAGTATTGATACAGAAGCTTTTCCGGAGCGGTATCGCCAAACAGCGTCTGCGCATGCTCGAGCATTTGGATCGAAAAACTCGATGGGATCGCTGGAAACATCGCATCCGCTTTTTCAGCCAATCGGTAAAAAATTTCGGGCCGACCGATTTCCTTCCGAGGCACCCGAATCCGCATCAAATAACCGTGTTTCGTGAGATCTTCACAATGTTGCTTCACGCTCATGTAACTCCCACCAAGCTCCTTGGCCAACTCACTCACCGCCATACCACCGGATATTTTCAACTGCATCAAGACACTCAGCCACTGTGGCTTTAGGAGATCGTGAAAGGCGTTGAGAAACATGGTTTAGCAAATGTTTTTTGACAGGACGCTTCGAGCCTATCGTGGTTTTTATCCTTGTCGAGCCAGCGTCTCTCACGAACCTACGAATCGTCATGAAATACCTTTCCCAGCTTATTATCGCTCTCCTCGCCTCCCTCACAACTCTCGCCGCAGCCGAACGGCCAAACATCGTTTTTATCTTCTCTGACGACCACGCGCTGGAAGCCATTTCCGCCTATGGAAATCGTTTCGATGAAATATCTCCCACTCCAAACATCGATCGCATCGCGAAAGAAGGTATGTTATTTGAGCGCTCCTACTGCGGAAACTCCATCTGCGGCCCTTCCCGCGCAAGTATTCTTACCGGCAAGCACTCCCACATCAACGGCTTCATGGATAACAACTTCAGCCGCTTTGATGGCAACCAGCCAACGTTTCCGAAAATGTTACAAAAAGCAGGCTACGAAACGGCAGTCATCGGAAAATGGCACCTCGTTTCTCACCCGACTGGATTCGATTACTGGGAAGTCCTCCCCGATCAGGGCAGTTACTATAATCCCGATTTCATCCAGATGGATGGATCGACAAAACGCACTCAAGGATACGTGACCGATATCGTCGTTGATAAATCACTCGACTGGCTGAAAAACCGCAAAGACAAGTCCAAGCCTTTTGTCCTCATGACCCAGCAAAAAGCCCCGCATCGCAACTGGGTGCCTGCTGAGCGTCACATGAATCTTTTCGACGACATCAAAATCCCCGAGCCCGAAACCCTTTTCGACGATTACCAAAATCGCATCGGCGCTGTGGCCAAACAAAAAATGAGCATCGCCAAAGATTTTGCCTGGAGCCACGACATGCTTTTACACGGAGAGCCCGCTGATCCACGCTTTGGAAAAGATAATTGGGGAAATAACGAATACCCACGCATGAACGATACTCAGAAAAAAGCTTTCGATGATGCTTATGGCGATGAAAACACAGCGTTCCTTGAAAACCTCAAAAAAGGCATGAGCGATGAGGAGCTGACCAGCTGGAAATATCAACGCTACATCAAAAATTACCTCCGCTGCATCCGCGGTGTGGATGAAAACACCGGTCGTCTGTTAGAGTATCTCGATGAGTCAGGGCTCGCTAAAAACACCATCGTCATTTACGCGTCCGATCAGGGTTTCTACCTCGGTGAACACGGCTGGTATGACAAGCGGTGGATGTTCGAGCAATCCCTGGCGATGCCTTTCATCATTCGCTGGCCCGGAGTCGTGAAAGCGGACACACGCAGCAAAGCGATGATTCAGAACATCGATTACGCACCCACTTTTCTAGAAGTTGCCGGAGCGCCCATACCGCCTGACATTCAGGGCAAAAGTCTCCTGCCGGTTTTGAAAAACGGAGGCGAAGCCCCATCCGATTGGCGCAGCGCAATCTACTACGAATACTCCGGGGAAAACACTCACAAGGTCGCCGCTCACGATGGCGTCCGGAATGATCGCTACAAACTCATGCGCTTTCCCGATACCGATGAATGGATGTTGTTCGATCTCGAAAAAGATCCGCAGGAAATGAATAGCGTCGCTGCCGAAAAAGAATACGAGCCCGTCCTCAAAGACATGCGCGTGATCTATGATTCACTCCGCAAACAATACCAAGTGACCTCATCTACTTTCCCCGATCAACGCTGGAGTGAAAAATGGTGGAAACAACGTTGGGACGAGAAAAATACCGAAGCGAACACACCCGAAGCCAAGAAAGCCAAAGTTGTTTTCCTTGGAGACTCGATCACCCAAGCATGGGAAGATGAAGGCAAACCAGCATGGGGAAAACACTTCGCTTCACTCGGAGCACTCAACTGGGGCTACTCAGGCGACCGGACCGAACACCTCATCTGGCGCATCCAAAATGGAGACATCCAACGCATCAATCCCCAAGCAGCCGTCATTCTCATCGGCACCAACAATACCGGTCAAAATCAATGCCCTGCTGAAGAAACCGTCAGCGGCATCAAACGCACCCTCGATGATCTCGCATGGAAATGGCCCAATACCAAAATCATCCTGATGTCAGTTTTCCCTCGTGGCGCAACTCAAGATGATCCCTTGCGCAAAATCAACACGCTGATCAACGAGCAGGTCAAAGCACTGGCCGATGGCGAGCGCGTTCACTTGTTAGATATCAATGATCAGTTTATGGATAAAGCTGGAAATCTCAGCAAAGACATTTTTCCTGATCTTCTTCATCTCGCGCCAGCCGCCTATGATACATGGGGAACGGCCGTTTCAGCGAAACTCAAGGAACTCGGCGTGGAATAGCAATGTTCTCCTAACGTGAAATCTTTTTCCAATCAGCCTCGTCAAGACACGTCGGATCTGCCGCAACCCAATGACCCGGCTCAATTTCTTTGAGCGAAAGATCCATACCCACCGTTTCTTCATACTGAGGATGATTCATGCGATGACCAAATGCGCTTCCCGCCGGCGGATCGATGGGCGATGGTACATCGCCTTCTAACAAAATCTTTTTGCGCTTAATTTTCGGATCCGCAATCGGCACAGCGGAAAGCAAAGCCTTGGTGTACGCGTGTTTGGGATTGCGGTAGATCGTTTCGGAATTCGCGAGCTCGACGATTTTCCCAAGATACATAACCGCCACCCGATCACTGATGTGTTTAACCACTGAAAGATCGTGCGCAATGAAAAGATAGGAAAGGTCGAATTCTTTCTGAAGATCCACCAGCAAGTTGAGAATCTGAGATTGCACGGAAACATCCAACGCCGATACAGGCTCATCGCAGACGATCCATTTAGGTTTTAACGCAAGTGCTCTCGCGATTCCAATCCGCTGCCGCTGTCCTCCGGAAAACTCAAACGGATAACGCTCCGCCGAACTAGCAGATAAGCCCACCCGATCTAACAATTCATTCACCCACTTCTTGCGCTCTTCACGCGAGCCAATGCCATGAATCTGGTAAGGTTCTTCAATGATCGAGCGGACATTCATCCGTGCATCGAGCGATTCTGCGGGATCTTGGAAAATCATTTGAAAATCCCTACGCAGTGGGCGGATCTGGCTCTGACTGAGATGAGTGATTTCCCTGTCCTCAAAAACAATTCGACCCGATGTCGGGTTAAGCAACCGCACCAGCGCTTTTCCCAGCGTGGATTTTCCGCAACCGGATTCACCAACCAAGCCGAGAGTTTCTCCAACTTCCAGCTCAAGTGAAACTCCATCGACTGCTTTCACAGCCCCTGTTTCACGCAAAAATAGACCACTCCTAACAGGGAAATGCACCCGCAGGTCTTCGGTTTTTAACATGATGGAATCACTCACGGTTCTAAACAGTTTCTACAAATTTCTACCCAATGCCCCGGCGAAACTTCTTTAAACGGCGGGCGCTCACGGCTGATCGGCGCATTGACTCCCAACCGCTGACAAAAACGACAACCATGCGTGTGCTCACCCAAGCCAGCTACGGTTCCGGGAATGGTATACAAAAGCGATTTCGGTGGAGTATCGAGCGTCGGGATCGAGCGCAACAGGGCTTTGGTATACGCATGTTGCGGATTTCCAAAAAGCTCGTCGACTGGTGCGCTTTCCACCACGCGGCCCGCATACATGACAATCACTTCATCGCAGGTTTCCGCAATCACACCGAGATCATGTGTGATCAGTAAAACCGACATGCCCATCTCACTCTGCAACCCACCAAGCAAATCAAGGATCTGCGCTTGAACGGTCACATCCAACGCCGTCGTTGGTTCATCGGCAATCACCAAATCGGGTCGGCACGCCAGCGCAAGAGCGATCACCACCCGTTGCCTCATGCCACCGGAAAGATGATGCGGATAATCCATCATCCGTTTTTCAGGAGCAGGAATCCGCAGCAGCGCGAGCATCTCGGTCGCTGCATCCCATGCGTCCTTCTTATGCATGTTTTTATGAAGCCGAAAAACCTCAGCGACTTGCTTCCCGATCCGATGCACCGGATTCAGCGCCGCCATAGGCTCTTGGAAAATCACACCGATTTCACCACCACGCACCTCACGCATCCGCTTCTCGCCGCAATGCAATAAATCCTCACCTTTAAAAAGGATCTCACCACCCAAAACCTTGCCCGAGGGCTGCGGCAACAAGCGTACAATCGACATCGCAGTCACGCTCTTTCCACAACCGGACTCCCCTACGAGCCCCACAGTCTTACCATGAGGAATCTTAAATGAGACCTGATCCACCGCCCGCAGCAAACCACGATCCGTCTCAAATGAGGTAATGAGCTTGTCGACTTCTAACAAGTTTTTTGCACTCATTCTGGCACCTCCTCTTGAGTTGCGGAATCCTGATTCGTGGTTTGCGGAACCGTACGATAATGGTCAAAAACCCGGTTCACCTCCGGAAATTTCTTTCCCTTCCGCTTTGCTTCAATGGTCTCCTTTTTTATGTCGTCATCAATCCAATGCACATGCGCTTCAAGTGGATCGTAGACGACAGGCACACAAAACCTCGTCTGCTCCGAGTCCGGCCATCTCAACCAACGCCATGAGCCTATCCTCACGAAATCAACGGTGTATGAAGGAACGAATATGGCTTCATCGTGGATAATGCGTTGAAGCTTGAATGCCGCCTCTCTCAGCTCTTCCTCGGTGCGTGCGTTTCGCGCCTTTTCACAAAGCAGATCTGTGTCATCACGAGCCCATGCAAACACATTGTTCGTCTGCAATTTAAGATTTCCACGCTCGTCCCGAGCATTGCTTGAATGAAGAAATTGATAGTAATCCGGAGTAGGCGGTGTGATCACCCAAGCGGAAAAAGTCATCTCATGCTGCTTCTGCATGGTTTTTTTGTAATCCACCATCGGATCATTCGGGTCGAGCCTCAGATCAAATCCACATGCCTTCGCCTCCTCTCGAATAATTGAGAACATGCGCTCTAACGTTGGATTTGCAGGGTAGCTCAGGGCAAACGTTAGCTTGGTTCCATCCTCGCGTTGTAAAATCCCATTTCGATCCGTTTGGGTGAATCCCGCCCTTGCAAAAGCCTGTCGTGCTGCCGCAATCGAATACGGACGGGCCTTGATCGTGGGATCGCTGAAAAGCAGGTAACCTTGGTTGAACGAATCTAGCCGCTGGTAATCGCCACGGAAGATCACCTCGATCACCTTCTGCCAATTCATCGCGTGCTGGATACCGATGCGAATCTCTTTCTCTCCCAGCAGTGGTTTGCTGACATTCAGATAAAATCCCCTAGGGAGCGCCGGATATTGGTTATAAAAAGTGTAGCGCTCAATGTAGCCATTGAATACCGGTTCCACTTCAGATTTTTCATACCAAAATTCGGGGCGGGTGATCGGAAACGAATCAAGCTCTCCTGCCCGGAACAATTCAAATGCTTTGGGCTCATCACGCACCACCACATGCCGGATACGATCAACATTGAATCGGTATTTGTAATACTTGTTATCCTTTGCCCACCAGTTTTTAACCCGCGTCTGGGTGACAGATACCCCCTTAACAATATCTTTTTCCAAAACCTCATAGGCACCCGTGGTCGGAGGAAATTTCCATTGGTACCGCTCTGAATAATCCGGGCCGTAATCTTTATAAAAATGCGGAGGCGAGGGAGGTGCGACACCCGCAACGGCCGGGGCATAAACCCGCGCTTCGGGCAAAGAGATCGAAAGCGTAAGATCATCATAAGCGACGATGGCTGCGATGTTTTCCCGCCAGAACTGCTTGGCGTAAGGGTTGACGATATCATCTGAAATCCTGATGTAAGAACCGAACAGGAAATCCTTGGCTTTCACCGCGACTCCGTCCGAATAACGCGCGTTTTCATTAATCTTGAAATAAACCGTTCGGCCATCTTCTGAAACCGCCCATTGTTTCGCGAGACCCGGGATTAACTTCATCGACTTCGGATGGTACCCGACCAATGGCATATCAATTTCATCATACAAAGTGCCGCGAAATCCGTTGTTAGAATTATCACCGAATGGCCTGATGGTTGGAGGAAACGCGGGGATATCCCGATTGAATGTACCTCCTTTTAAGACCCTTGGATCGCCGATTTCCTCATGCTCCATACCGTCTTCCCATACCAGATTACCGGGAATTTCAGATAGTTCCCCATAGCGGAAATAATCTCCCAACCCCAAGCGGAAGTCCCATTTTTCCTGTTCACGCTTGAGATTGACGAGGCTCCGCTCAACCAACTCTCGCTCATCACCCTCTAGCCCTTGCAGCTTTCCCTCTGCTTCGGAAATCGCTTTCAGAGTCGCTTCTTTCTGCTCATTCAACCATTTGACGATGTGAGCATTATAGCTGGGAATGAAATTTTCGAAATCAGACGTCCTGCCCATTGCAACCTCTTCCTTGCGGCAGCCGAAGAGTCCTGCCAACGCAACCACGCATCCCAATATCTGAAGAGTTTTTCGCATTAACGGTAGTAAGTGTATTTTTTAGGATCAAACGCTTCACGAACAGCTTCACCAATGAAAGTGATGAGCACCAGCAATCCCGCAATCGCGAAGAAAGTCGAAGAGATCAGCCATGGCGCGGATATATTGGAAAGCCCATCGCCCAAGAGACGCCCCCAAGTCGCATATCTTGGTGGCAGTCCGAAGCCCAGATAATCGAGTGCTGTCAGCGAGAAAATCAGCGATGAAACCGTGAAGGGCACCAGAGTAACGATAATCGCCACGGTGTTAGGCAAAAGATGATGGAAAATGATTCGCGGCGTACTGGCGCCCAGTACCCTCGCGGCGGCGATGTAATCGCGTTCCTTATCCCGGTATGCAGCCGTTCGCATCAACGCTGTAATTCCCATCCAGCCGAATAAAATCAGGATGCTTAAAATCACCGGAAGCCCTTTGAACTGTTCCGGCACCATGCTTGAGAAAATGATCACCACAAATAAGAACGGCATGTTGGAAAACACCTCAATCAAACGATCAACCACCAAATCGAACCATCCACCCAGATACCCCATCAACATTCCCACCACGATCCCGATCAGGTAGACAATGGGAAGGTAGATGAGTGACGCTTTGAAATTCACCTGCAATCCGCCATACAGGTAAGCCAGCACATCATAGCCTTGAGAGGTGGTTCCTAACCAGTTTTGCTTTTCCCAAATCGGCGGTGCGGAATGATATTTGAGGGATTTGAGTTCTGACGTTTGTGATTTCAGGAAAGCCTCAAGATTGCCTTCCCCCGTATATTTCTCGGAAATCTTGCTACCATCTTGATACTCTGCCGTGTAAACCCTGTCGCCATTCACGTTCCTGCCATCGACTGATCCGCTTAACTTGCCTTTACGCAGCGTATAGCGCAGATGGATATTCCCTTTCTCGATGTCATGGTAAACCACTGCCAAACCTTCATAGGGAGTTCTTTTTCCCGATTCAAAATACCGACCTTCCCTCAACACCAGGTCTCGGTATCTTGCGTTCAATGTATCGCCTGTTGCACCGTAAGGGATGAGTGGCATGATGACCCGGTTCTTACTCTTGTGCGTTTCTTTTTTTAGAGAAACTTTCAGCATGCGATAGTCAACCGGAGCATCCGCCATTTCACCTTCGATCCCATATTTGGATCCCTTGAAAGGTTTGGAGGTGAAGGCTGGAAAACTCCACTCACCTTTATATCGAACGGCAAGAGCCTCATCCCCAACGATCACTTGATCCAACGCTGCCAAGGCTGCGAGAAATAATACGATGATTAGCGAATAATAACCGCGTTTGATTTCCTTGAATCGTTTCCAACGTCTGACTGTCACCGGATTGGGCGCAGCACCTTTGAAAACGCAAACCAGCATCCACCCGCCACTGACCAGCAAAAGCGCGCTACTTAACCAACCAAACCATAAAAACGCGTCATCCTCTTTTCCGTAATTCAAAAGCGGAACACCACGGCTTGCTTCGAAAAACCAACTCGCTGTTGGAAAATTCAACCCATTGAGCTCTCCGACCACTGCGAGTAGCCCGAGCAATATCAACAATAGCGCTATCGTTAACCTGATCATTTGAATTTAATTCTTGGGTCAACCATCGCCACGATGAAATCTGAAATCACATTTCCTAACAGCATCAAAAAAGCCGAAATCGTCAATGTTCCCATGATCACCGGAACATCCCTCGCCAAAACCGCCTGATACTGCAACATTCCAAATCCCTGGATATCAAAAACCGATTCCACAAGGATGGAGCCACTGATGAAAATTGAAATCAACCCGCCCGCACTGGTCGCTATCGGGATCATTGAGTTTCGAAATGCATGCCCGAAAACCGCTTTATTGAAACTCACACCCTTGGCTACGGCGGTTCGCACATAATCCGCAGCCAACTGATCCATCAAATTGTTTTTGGTCAACATCGTCAGCATCGCGAATGAACCCACAACATAGCTTAACAAAGGCAGCACGGTGTGATGCGCCAGATCCTTAACCTGATCCCATGTCCCCATTTCCGCAAAGTCCGGACTCGTCAGGCCAAACAGCGGAAACAAGCTCATGCGGGCCCCGAGGTGAACTAACAGAATAGCGCCCAACGCGAAGCCCGGGATCGAATAGCCGATGAAAATCAGCACCGAACTCGCGCTATCGATAAACGTCCGGTGCTTCAGCGCCTTCAAAACCCCGAGCGGCAAACACACGGTGTATGTAAGCACAGCCGTCAACAAACCGAAATACAACGCCACGGGAACACGGGACAAAATCATTTCGCCCACGGGATCGTTATACATGGTGGAGCGCCCGAGATCGCCCTGAAGCAATCCGCTGAAACTCTTCTTATAAGCCACCGCACGCGGAGCGTATGACGGCACCTTATCCGCTTTCAAACTCCGCTGCCTGAATCGTTCCTGCCTTGCCTTTTCGTTCTCGTAACGAATTTCCCAGCCGTCATCAAAAATACTTCTGCCGCTCTCCTTGTAATTGGCGGAAATGATCCTGCCATTTTTCTTAAGAATTCTAACAAGTCTGCCATCGCCACGCAAAACCATACTTGCTGTGTTATCAGGATCCTTCTCGGTTCCGCCTATCGATTCATCACCACGCTCTCCGAACTCGCCTTTGGAAATGGAAACTTCCCGGGGCCAAAAACCCAGCCATTGCAAATAAGCCACGGGCATTGATTTATCCAAACCAAACTGCTCTTCCAATTCTTCAATCTGCTCCTCGCTCAGTCCTCCGGATGATTGCGTGGAAGATTGCTTGCCTCCCCCCCTGTCAGCACTGCCCGCCGCCTGCTGCAGCATCCGATCCATCGGGCCGCCAGGCACGAACCGCGTGATCGCAAAGACGAAAAACGTGATCCCCAACAAGGTCGGGGGGATCAGCAGGAAACGTCTTAGAAAATAACTTTTCACGGGGTTTGTTACAGTGCGCTCATTTCAGCTTTTTCACATCTCCAAGTGTTGGATTAATTCTTCTGACCTTTCTGTTTTTTCACAGCGATCACGTAGTCCAACACCGCCTTCTCGTCTGTAGTGGCGAGTCCCGCATGACGGATCATTTTCGGCATCGCATCTTCCCAATCCATGATGTCCACATTTTCCGGAAGTTGGTAATGGTGACACTCTCCGCATTTCAACATGTAAACCTCATGCCCGCGCTGAAGACGCGCCAGCGGAGTTCCGCTCGTCTTTGCCATCTTGTCATCTGGATTAGGCACCTCGGAAATTCCTCCTACCGCGCCGTCGTCGCCTGTCGCAATATCGCCCATCTGCCCGCCCCCAACTCCCGTGACACATCCAGCTGCGAAGAGGAAGGCACCTATCGTTGCGATGATACTCACATGCATTTTGAAATTCTTCATTTGTTGCCCTGATTCCGCCATTTCAGCGCCTCGGAATCAATGAAAACCTCAATTAGCTTTGCTAAAGAATGATCACCAACATTGACTCCGTGCCATTCATCGTTTCCCATCCCGCATGCCCGTTGCGGAAAAAAAATCTCCGATCTCTTCAAATCGCTGGATTTTTTCTTACTTACTCACTGAGAAGAAAATTTTCATCCCATCCCTCATTGCGTTGTTCCTCACCGCAGGACTGGCGCTTGCATTTCCTTATTTCCTGAAAGAACTCATCGGAAATCCGGTCGACGCTCAAAGCAATGAGGTGCCACCCGCTGAAATCCTCGCGAAGACAAACGAGATTATCCTGAAACTGATCGCCGCGCTGTTTCTGCAAGCAACGATTGGGTATTTCCGAGTTCAGGGATTCATCCGTTCCGGCGAATCGGCTCTCAATCGCCTTCGCAAAGATCTTTTCAAACATCTTCTGCACTTGCCGGTTCCCTACTTTCAAGACCAGCGCGCCGGTTCCCTGAGTAACCGGGTGTCAGCGGATCTCGCCTTAGTCCGTGAAACTCTACTCACCACCGTTCCCCAAGCGGTTCGCCAAACCGTCATTCTGATTGGCGGCTTGATCTTCATCTTCATCTTTTCATGGAAGCTTTCACTGGTGATGCTTGGATGCATTCCCGTCGTCGTTTTACTGGTCGCCTTTTTCGGACGCAAAGTTCGCAATCATTCCAAAGCTGCTCAGCAATCTCTGGCGGATGCTTCAACGGTTATCGAGGAATCCGTGCAAAACATCGCAGACGTCAAAGCGTTCAACAATCAGCGCTTCGAAAGTAAGCGTTACGAGTCATCGCTCCAATCCTTCCTCGCCGTCACATTACGTGGAGCAAAAGCACGCGGCGCATTCCTCTCATTCATCATTTTCGTGCTGTTTGGAACTATCGCCTTCGTCGTTTGGTATGGCGCGCGCATGTATTCCACCGGCGATATCACATGGGGGAATTTTTTCGCCTTCATCATCTTCTCCATCTTTGTCGGCGCCTCGCTTGGATCATTTCCGGAAATCATTTCTCAATTCCAACAAACCGCCGGCGCTACCGAGCGACTCCGTGAAATTCTCGACATGCAGGGCGAGCGTAAAAACGGCAGCACCGGCATCGCGCTCAAAGGTCAGATTTCACTTGAGAACGTTTCCTTCAATTACCAATCACGCCCAGAGATCACGACTTTGAGCGAAATTTCCCTTCAAATCCCCGCAGGTCAGCGCACCGCCATCGTCGGCCCATCGGGCGCGGGAAAGTCCACCTTGTTCTCCCTCATCCTCGGCTTCAATGATCCAACTTCCGGCAACATCCGTTTCGACGGAACCGATGCCCAAGAAATTTCCCTCGATTGCCTGCGCTCACAAATCGCCATCGTCCCGCAAGAAGTCATGCTCTTCGGCGGCACGATTTCTGAAAACATCGCCTACGGCAAACCCGGCGCATCCGCTACCGAAATCGAAAACGCCGCCAAACTTGCAAACGCCCACGATTTCATCGCCGAACTCCCGAGTGCTTACGAAACCATGGTCGGCCCGCGCGGAACAAAACTCTCCGGCGGACAACGCCAACGCATCGCCATCGCTCGCGCGATTCTCGCCGATCCGAAAATCCTTCTGTTAGACGAAGCCACCTCCGCCCTCGATTCCGAATCCGAACGCTTAGTCAACGAAGCCCTGGAGCGCTTGATGGAAAACCGCACCTCATTGGTCATCGCCCACCGCCTCTCCACCGTCCGTCACGCCGATCAGATCCTCGTGATCTCCAAAGGCAAGCTCGTCGAACAAGGCACCCACGATGCGCTTAATGCTGCGAATGGGACGTATCGATTCCTTGTGGAGACGCAGTTGAGTTAAGTCACAAAATCCCGCCCGGCACGTACGCGGCAGCTTCCGGCCACTGCTTTTCTAACAATCGTATATTCTTCGCAAACTTCGCGACTTGGGCTTTCGCAGCGCCGACTTCTTGATCGCCTTTGCGTAAAATTTCATCGAGCTCAGCGCGGCTGAGGCCCAGCCTTGGATCGCCAGCAAGCCGCTCTACCAAATTATTTTTCTCAACCACACCCGTGCGCATATCGGCGACGGTCGCGACGGCGTGTTCCTTGATCGCTTTGTGCGCCGTTTCGCGACCCACCCCGCGTTTCACCGCTTCCATCATCACGGTGGTGGTCATCAGGAAAGGCAAGTAACGCGCGGTTTCCGCAGCGATCACCGCTTCATACGCATCCATCTGATCGAGAATAGTGAGATAAGTTTCAAACATTCCATCCAACGCGAAAAACGCATCCGGCAACATCACTCGGCGCACCACCGAGCATGAAACATCGCCTTCGTTCCACTGATCTCCAGCAAGCCCGGCCGCCATCGCGAGGTAGCCTTTGAGGATCACATGGAAACCGTTCACCCGCTCACAGGAACGCGAGTTCATCTTGTGCGGCATCGCGCTCGATCCGGTCTGGCCCGGCGCAAATCCTTCGCTCGCAGTCTCATTTCCCGCCATCAAACGCAGGGTTTTGCAAAACGAAGAAGGCCCGCTAGCAAGCTCTGTTAGAACCGATACCACACGCATGTCCAACGACCGCGGATACACCTGACCCACATTGTCCCACTGATGCGGGATGCCGAGATGTTTGACGATCCGCCCTTCGAGCTCCGCCACTTTTCCCGCATCGCCTTCAAACAATGAAAGCTGATCCATCTGCGTGCCAACAGCTCCTTTCAAGCCCCGCACCGCGTAGCCTGAAATCACGTTTTCCAAAACACCCAAACCCGATTGCAGCTCCTCGCCAAACATCGCGATGCGTTTGCCGAGAGTCGTCGGTTGCGCGGCAACGTTGTGCGTCCGCGCCGTCAAAACCACATCGTCCCACTGCTCGGCGCGCTCACGCATCCGGCGCAGCGCCGCGATCGCTTTGTCGCGAATCACCAATAAACTCCTGAAAACCTGAAGTTGCTCGACGTTTTCTGTCAAATCCCGCGATGTCAGACCTTTGTGAATCTCCTCATGCCCAGCCAGACCGTTGAATTCTTCGATCCGCGCCTTCACATCGTGTCGCGTCACTCGCTCGCGCGCCATGATCGATCCCACATCTACCTGCCCTTTGACTTTTTCATAGGCTGCTATCGCCTCCGCTGAAATCCCCAAGCCAAGATCCCGCTGCGCCTTCATCACCGCGATCCAATATTCCCTTTCCAATACGATCCGCCCTTCTGCGGACCAAATGTCATTCATACCTGCGGAGGAATATCTTTCTGCCAGAACGTTCGGAATCATATCTGGCGAAATGAGGCGCCGACTTCTCCCCTCCTGTCCAACTAAAAAACCTCAACTCGTCTTTTCAACCGGCTTTGGCCGGCGTTTCAGTACCGGCAAATGATGCGGCATGATCACAGAAAAAAGATGCACAATGGGAAACGCCACCAAAGACAACAAGACTCCGGAAACAATCATACCGAGTAAGAAGCTTGCCGCATTTACATCCACACCCAAAGGACTGATTTGCACCCCCTCAAAACCCGGCACCTTAATTCCCAAGGTTTCTCGCATCCAATCCCCCATCGCGACTTGAACCAAACCAATCGGAAGATTGGTAAACATGTTGGAAATAAAACACGCCAAAATCGCAAACGGTATGTTTACCCGAAACCTCATCGCAACCACAGCCGCGAAAAGCGACTGTAACGGCAGCACTAGAATCATCGAAAAGAAACCACCAATCGCCAAGCCCGCCGCAACCGTATCACGACACGGAATCCAAAGAGACCGATCAAACAACGGCTTGGTCATCGCACGCCACCAAGGCCTATCTCGCAACCGCCTGTGCTTCAGCATGCGGTAGCTCTTTCGAACCAAACTTAAATATCTTTCTTTCATGCCTTTGCTCGAACCCAACTTCGCATGACTTCTGCGCGGTTCAATGTCCAATACGGATATTCATGTTCTCAAATTTCATCCAAGCCTTGCCCTGAAGCCGATCTGCTACCACCATCCGCCCAACCACTCATGGAAATCTGGCAAGCCATCATCCTCGGCCTCATCGAAGGCATTACCGAATATCTTCCTGTATCTTCAACCGGACACCTGATCGTCGCCCAACGCCTGATGCATATCGGCATCGAACCGGGAAATGATAAACTCGCAGCCGATGCGTTTGCCATCTGTATCCAAGGCGGTGCTATTCTCGCCGTGCTTGGGCTTTACTACAAATACGTCATTCGAATGATCAAAGGCGTTTTTGGCCAAGATCCTGAAGGCCTCAAACTGGCCATCGCTGTCCTTGTAGGCTTTCTTCCCGCCGCCGTTCTCGGAATACTTCTGAACGACATCATTGAGGAAAAACTTTTTGGAATGTGGCCAGTCATCGCCGCATGGATCATCGGTGGCATCGGCATTATCTGGACGGTGAACTACCGAAGGAAAAATCCACCTCGCGGAAACGGCCGCGACATCCTCAAGCTAGCATGGCAGTCCGCTCTCTTCATTGGCTTACTCCAATGCATCGCCATGTGGCCCGGAACTTCACGCTCCCTCATGACCATTTGCGGGGGCCTCATCGTCGGCCTCTCCGTAAAAGCCGCTGTCGAATACTCATTCCTGCTCGGGGTTCTAACGCTTTCCGCCGCCACCTTTAAAAAAGCCATCTGGCACATCGAAGGCGCTGGCCCGCAATACGAAACCTGGTTCGGTGGCACCAAACTCATGTGGGAAACCTACGGCCCAACTCCCCTCGCGGCAGGCATCATCGCCGCCACAATCTCCGCTGCCTTCGCGGTAAAATGGCTGGTCACTTTTCTCCAATCCCACGGACTCCAGGGCTTCGGTTATTATCGAATCTTTATCGGCGTCACAGTCGGCATCCTAGTTCTAACAGAAACTCTGTAGGAACATTCTCTTAGTTGAGATTTAAAGTTTAAAATTTAGAATTTAAAAAACATGCATCCCTTTCTATCCTCAGAATTTCTTCCCAAATGGTCCACCTTCACCGCAGAAGCCATCGAGCCCTCCATCCGTCATGCCCTGGCAGAGGCTGAAGAAAACATCGAAAAAATCGCCGCTCAAGATCCCGCCAAAGCCACCTACCATTCCAGTTTTCTTGCCCTCGAAAACGCGACCGAATCTCTCGCGCGCGGCTGGGGACGCCTCCAACATCTCGATTCCGTTTCAGACAACCCTACCCAACGCGAGGCCATCAACAAACTCCTCCCCGACGTCACGGATTTCTACTCCTCTCTCTCTCTAAACCCGCGCCTCTTCAATGTGCTCAACACAGTTGCACAAAGTGAAGCTTCAAAATTCCTAACAGAAATCCAGCAGCGCCACATGAATGAGAGCATTGCGGACTTCATCGAATCCGGCGCAGCTCTTCCCGAAGACCAAAAAACCCGCATCGCGGCCGTCGATGCAGAGCTTTCCAAACTCACCAAAAAATATTCCGAAAACGTCCTGGACGCGACCAACGCCTGGGAACTGATCATCACAGACGAATCGAAACTCGATGGCCTTCCCGATTCCGCGAAAGCCGCCGCCGCGGCAAATGCCCGCTCCAAAAACATCGAGCCCCCCTCATGGCGCATCACTCTCCAAGCGCCATCAATGGCTCCCATCTTGCAACACGCGCATGACGAACAACTTCGCAAAACCGTCTGGGAAGCCTCGGTAACCGTCGGCTCAGAAACTCCTTACGACAACTCCGATCTCGTCTGGAAAATCCTAGAACTGCGCAAAGAAAAAGCCGAAATCCTCGGCCACCAAAACTTCGCCGATCTCACCCTCCAACGCCGCATGGCTCGCAATGGCGCAACCGCTCTCGCCTTCGTCGAAAGCATCCACGCAAAAATCCGCCATGCGTTTCTCGATGATGCCAAACGCCTCTCCGAATACAAAGCCGCAAAAACATCCACCGCTCCCGAACCACTAGAGCCATGGGAAATTTCCTACTGGGCCGAGCGCCAGCGGAAAGAATTTTACGACATCGACGATGAAGACCTCCGTCCCTATTTCCCCGTCACCGGAGTCATGGAAGGCATGTTCGGTATCGCCTCGAAAATTTTTGGCATCACCATCGTCCAAAAAGAAACGATCGATCTCGCACCTAACAAAGCCGATGCACCGGACACCTGGCATCCGGAAGTGACGTTTTACGAAATCCACGATTCTAAAACCAAAAAACACCTGGGCTCATTCTACGCCGATTGGCACCCGCGCGAAACCAAACGCGGCGGAGCATGGATGAACTCCATCCACACCGGCGAACTCGGTGAGCCTCACCTCGGCCTCATCATCGGCAACATGTCACCTCCCGTTGACGACACCCCCGCCTTACTCACCCACCGCGAAGTTGAAACCATCTTCCACGAGTTCGGCCACCTCCTCCACGGACTCCTTTCTCACGTCCCCGTGAAATCCCTTTCAGGCACAAACGTTGCGTGGGACTTCGTCGAACTTCCATCTCAGATCATGGAAAATTTCTGTTGGGAACGCGAAACGCTTGATCTCTTCGCCCGCCACTACCAAACCGGCGCACCCATTCCCGAGGCCCTTTTCCAAAAAATGCTGGCCGCAAAAAATTACATGTCAGCCACCGTTTTCATGCGCCAACTCGCCCTCGGAAAACTCGACCTCGAACTCCACCTCCATCCCCAAAAATACCTCGGCCGCGATCTCGCTGAAGTCGATCGCGAAATCCTCGCCGACTACCGCGCATCGTTCAAAACCCAAGCCCCGTCCATGGCTGTGCGTTTCAACCACCTCTTCTCATCTCCCACTGGCTACGCTGCAGGCTACTACTCTTACAAATGGGCAGAAGTTCTAGACGCTGACGCCTTCACCCGCTTCCAAAAAGAAGGCGTCCTCAACCCCGAAACCGGAATGTCCTTCCGCGAAAACATCCTTTCAAAAGGCAACTCCGCCCCACCCGAAGTCCTCTACGAAAACTTCATGTCCCGCCCCGCCGATCCGGAAGCGCTTCTGGTTCGGGCTGGCTTGGTGTGAATTTTCACCGCCGAGGCACAGAGGTCGCAGAGGGACGCAGAGATTTTTAAATAATATCTTAAAGAAACAGAACAACTTGAATAGTCATCAAGCAGAACAGCTTTTAACAATTGCTGAGAATCCGCTCCGCGTCCCTCCGCGACCTCTGCGCCTCCGCGGTAAAAATCTTTTATTAACCAATTTATGAAAATCCTCATCGCCTGCGGTGGCACCGGTGGCCACTTGTTTCCCGGCATCGCTGTTGCCGAAGCTTTCCTCGCACAAGGCCACGAGCCCTTGCTTTTGATTTCCCAAAAGAAAATCGATTCCCAAGCATCCGCGAAATATCCGCACCTCAATTTCAAAGTCGTCCCCGCCATCGCGAAGCCAAAAACGCTTTCGCCGAAAATGATCCCTTTCCTCTTGGCTCTCTATCAATCCATCCAGACCTCGAAAAAAATCATCCGCGAATTCGGTGCCGATGCCGTCCTCGGCATGGGTGGCTTCACATCGCTACCTCCCGTTTACGCGGGTCATGCACTCGGCAAAAAAACCTTCGTTCACGATTCCAACGCCCGCCCCGGCCGCGCCAACATCCTCACTTCACGCTTCTGCACCAAAGTCTTCATTGGCCTCGAACCCGCTGCTGCCTTTTTCAAAAAAGCCACCCATCTAACAGGGACTCCCGCCCGACCCGAAATTCTCAACCTCCCCTCGCGCGCCGATGCAGCGAAACATTTCGGACTCGATCCTAACAAAACCACCCTCCTCGTCACCGGCGGTTCCCAAGGCGCGTTCCGCCTCAACCAACTCATCGCCGAAGCCGCGAACTCCCTTCCCCCGGAAATCCAAATCCTCCACATTGCCGGCCCCGGAGACCTCCCACGCATTCAAGCCGAACATCCCCAACAACGCCCTGGCTACCAACTCATCGGTTTCTGCGATCAAATGTCATCCGCCTATGCCTGTGCCGATCTCGTCGTCGCCCGCTCCGGCGCATCCACCCTAACAGAAATTTCCTTGGCCGCCCTGCCCTCCGTCCTCGTTCCCTTCCCCTACGCCGCGGACGACCACCAAACCGCCAACGCCCAGGTCTTCGCCAACGCCAACGCCGCCAAACTCATCCAGGAAAAAGAACTCTCCCCCACTTCCCTGGCCGAACTCCTCTCCCAACTCCTCACCAACCCCGGCGCCCTAAAAAACATGGCCACCGCCTCCAAATCCCTCGCCATCCCCGATGCAGCAGACAGGGTCGCGTCTATGATTCTGGCAGAGATTTAGATCAAGCTAACCTAGATAAACTCAAATTTCATAGCTCTAGCTTTGCGTCCCTCGGCGGCCTCTGCGTCTCTGCGGTGAAAAATTCCCCCCTTTCTATATTCCCCCGCTTTCCCATTGCCGAGATCCCCGAAACCCGCCAACTTCGCGCCTCTGAAATGGCTGCAAACGATACCTCACGGGACCTCACCGATCTCTCACAACCTCTGAACATCCACCTTATCGGCGTCGCTGGCTCCGGGATGAGCGGCCTCGCCCTTTTATTGCTGGGAATGGGCCACCACGTTTCGGGATGCGATCGCGTGACGACATCGGAGACGGATCGGATGCAGAAGCTCGGGCTGAAATTCTTCTGCCCGCAAACAGCAGAACCCGTGAAAGCTGCTGAGCTGGTGGTTTATTCATCCGCGATCAACGATTCCAACCCGGCACTCGCTGCTGCGAAAAAAGCCAACATTCCCCTCATGCGCCGTGCAGAATGTTTGGCAGCCATTTTACACACGAAGGCTGGCATCGTCATTTCCGGAACTCACGGGAAAACCACCACCTCATCGATGACCGCCCACTTGTTGCGCGAGTGCGGACAGCAGCCTTCGTATTACGTCGGTGCGGAAATTCCCATCCTCGGTGCAAATGCGAAATGGGAACCCGAAGGCGAACTCATGGTCGCAGAGGGCGATGAATCCGATGGCACGCTCGCGCTCTATCATCCTCGCCACTCAGTCATCCTCAACATCGAGGCCGAGCATCTCGATTTCTACAAAGACCTCGACCAGATCAAACAGGTCTTTTCAAAACTCGCCGATCAAACGACTGGAAACATCGTCTATTGCGCCGAGAGCCCCGTCGCTCATGAAATTTGCGCGGGACGAGCCAATGCGATTTCGTACGGCTGGGAAACAACCGATGACCAAACCAACTACACCGCCTCCGCCATCCGCGATCTCAAAGGTTCTTCTGCTTTTACTGTAAAGAAAAATGGCAAACCACTCGGCGACATCGAACTCGCCATCCCCGGCGAACACAACATCCTCAACGCCCTTGCCGCCATCGCCATCGCCGATACCTGCGGTGCGGATTTTTCCCTCATCGCCCGCGCCCTGTCTTCCTTCGCCGGTGCGAAACGCCGCTTCGAAACCAAATATCTCTCCAAAGAATACCGCATTATCGACGACTACGGTCACCATCCCACCGAGCTGGCCGCGACCATTCAAACCGCACGCTCTCTCAAGCCCTCGCGCCTCGTCGTCCTTTTCCAACCGCATCGCTTCACCCGCACCCAGTTGTTAGCTGACGATTTCGGAAAAGTCCTGCAAGCCGCTGATCGCGTGTTCATCACCGATGTCTACCCCGCTTCCGAAGCACCGATCCCCGGCGTGAGCGGACAAACCATCGTCGATGCGATGAAAGTCCACGGCGATATCCCCGCGAAATTTCTAACCGATATCAACACCGCCCACCACATCGTCGGCAACGCGCTCGAACCCGGCGATCTACTCATCACACTTGGCGCAGGAAACGTCCACGAAGTCGGAACCCGCATCTGCCGCGACCTGAAAATTTTCGAGGAACTCCGCTCCGTCGCGCCTCCCGGTGAAATCGATGGCAAGCTCTACGAGCCGATGCGGAAACATACGACGCTTCTAGTAGGTGGTCCGGCGCAATTCTGGTTCGAGCCACAATCCTTTTTCGCCTTCGCCTTCCTGGTCGACTCCTGCCGCGAGCGCGGACTGCCGATCCGCGTCGTCGGTCGCGGTTCTAACTTACTCGTCAAAGACGGCGGTATTCGCGGCGCAGTCATCCATCCTAACGGCGGAGCGTTTTCCGAACTCAGTATCGATGCCAAAGGCCACGTCACCGCTGGCGTTGGTGTGCGTTTGAAAAAACTCGCCTCCTTCGCTGGAGCTCACGGCATCGGCGGATTCGAGTGGATGGAGGGAATCCCAGGAAATGTCGGCGGTTCGCTGCGCATGAACGCCGGAGCGATGGGTATCGAAACGTTTGATCAGGTCGTTCGCGTCACCTTCCTTGATGAAGACGGAGTCATCCGCACCCGCGAGCGCGACGAGATCGTTGCCAACTACCGCAACGTCCAGGAGCTCCGCCGCAACTTCGCGCTCCAAGCCGTTTTCAAAGGCAAAAACGACAGTCACGATAACATCAAACAACGCTGGCAGGAATCACGCGACAAACGCAAGGACTCGCAACCCATCGCCGCTTCCGCCGGCTGCACCTTCAAAAACCCCGAGGAGATTCCCGCAGGCAAATTGATCGACACCCTCGGACTGAAAGGACAAAGCATCGGCAACGCCGCCGTCTCCGAAGTCCACGGCAACTTCATCGTCAACAACGGCAAAGCCACCGCCAAAGACATCCTCACCCTCATCGACTCTATCCGCAAAACCGCAAAAGAAACCCACCAAATCGATCTGGAAACCGAAGTCAAAATCATCGGCGACGATGAGACGTTGTTTTAAATTTCAAGTACGACATAATCCTCATCATATAATTCTCTCTGCGTCCCTCTCCGACCTCTGCGTCTCTGCGGTGAACCTCTTCAAACCTTATGGACCTCTCTAACATAAAAATCGCTGTCCTCATGGGCGGGCCTGGTTCTGAGCGACAAGTCTCGCTTGCTTCCGGAAATGCCGTGCTCAAAGCCCTGGTCTCTCTCGGGCTCGATGCCGTTCCGGTCGATGTCACCTCCACCGAAATCGATTTACCCGAAGGCACCGGCCTGTGCTTCAACCTGATCCACGGAACCTTTGGCGAAGACGGACAACTCCAAGCCATCCTCGATCAAAAGGGCATTCCCTACACCGGAGCCCGCGCCAACTCTTCCCGCATTGCCTTCGATAAAAGCCTCGCGAAACAAGCCTTCCTCGCAGCAGGCGTGCCGACCCCGAAATCGGAAATCATCGATTGCACCAACGGTCCGGTCCTTCCCTCGTTTCCCGCACCTTTCGTCGTCAAGCCCCCACGCGAAGGCTCATCGGTCGGCATTGAAATCGTCAAAAACCAAGAGGACGCAGAAGAAGCCATCGCCAAAGCCTCTCAACATTCCAAAGACTTATTGATTGAGGAATACATTTCCGGCTACGAGCTAACCGTTCCGGTCATTGATGGCATTCCCTATCCCGTCATCCACATCATCCCGCCCGCAGGCGTTTATGACATGGCTGCGAAATATCCATGGCTCACCGGCCTGAGCAAAGGATCACAATACATCTGTCCCGCAGATCTCGATCTCGAAACCACGATTGCCGTGCAAGCCGCCGCAGTTGCCGCACACAAAGCCTTGGGACTCGAAGTATACTCCCGTGTCGATGTCATGTTGGATTCTAACAATAACCCTTACGTTTTGGAAGCCAACACCATCCCCGGCATGACCGAAACCTCCCTCCTACCCAAATCCGCCGCCGCCGATGGATTGCCTTTCCCAGAACTCTGCAAAAAAATCGCTGAGCTGTCGCTCGGACTTTGAGAAAATAAAACCCTACTCCCCTCCAGCTTTAATCCGCGCCGGCACTTCGTTGATGCGAATTCCAGCTTTGCTCAACGCATCCCACACCTGCAACAAGCGCTCCAGTGGCAGACGCCGATCTGCTTCTAGTTCCAGCTTACGTCCGGGATTCTGTTTCTGAAATGCGGTCAGATACGTTCCTAGCAATCCCTCAGCAACGGGCAAGCTATCGAGCGTGACGTTTCCTAGAGCATCAACCGCAATCACCGAACGCGTGTCGGTAATTTTGTTAGAAGTGATTTCTTTCACCGTGGGTAACTCGATTTGTAAAACCTCACGTGGCTTTTTGAACGTCATCGTGACAATGAAAAACACCAACAAAATGAAGAGAATATCGATTAATGAAACGATAGGAACTTGAGCCGCTTGGCGTTGGATTCGGTAAAACTTCATGGATTCTGCTTCATTTCAAATTTGAACAGGTCGCTGTGAAACTTGTCAGGATGGATTCCATGCGTGCGGTGAGTCGCTCGATCCGACGCATGAAATAACTATGTGCCACCACACAGGGAACCGTGATCGCGAGACCGAAAATGGTGGTGCTGAGTGCTTCTGCAATGCCACGTGCGATGGCCAGGTAATCGGTAGTTTCACCCAGACCTTGGAAAATCGTAACCAGCCCTGATGCTGTTCCCAGCAAGCCCAAAAGTGGCGATATGGTGATCACGACATCCAGCACGCCGATTCCTGAATGCATTCTCACCACTTCTTCACGGGCCATCGCTTCCACGGCTTGGCTGGTTTGTGTGGGGCCTTTACCCTGATTTTTCAGTGCAACATTCGCCAACCGCGAAAGCGCGCTTTCATGCTTGGAAATTTCGCTAGTCACTTGCTTCGCATCACTGGCGTTCTCCAGAGCGTAAGCAAGCTGATCCGGAATGACGCGATGGCGGGAGAGAGCGAGAAATTTGAAACCGATCGCAGTCAACCCGGCGATCGAACAAGCTATCAATGGATAAATAAATATTCCGCCATCATTTATAAATTTTAAAGTGGCTTCGGTAACAGAGATCGCGAGGTAATCCATAGGTTTCTAACAGTTAAAAGATAAAGTTGTAAATGAGTTCGAGAGAATGGTCGCCCATTTCTTGTTTGACGGCAGACGGCATGGCGGGAATCTCAGCATCGCGGATCGAATCAATGGTGAATCCTTTTTGGACCTCACCACCTTCGATATCGCCTATCAAACTGAGAGTTGAAACTCGTCCCTCGGCATCGATGAAAAATCGCACCGAGATGTATCCAGGAACGATGAAATCGCGACGTCTCACGCAGTTTCGCTGAAATTCCAATTCGACGGCACGGCTGATCTGCGCGTGATACCGACCCATCGGCGTATCAACCACATCCAGTGCACTGCGGCCGGTGCGAGAGATGCTGCCACGAATTGCCGTCTTCGATTGATTTCCACTGAACGCGGGATCGTTCACTGCTGCAGCGGCCGGCTTGGTCGCTGGTTTGATTTGATCCTCCGGCTTTTTGACCGCCAATCCTTGTGGATCCCCATCTCGGGTTTTCTTTTCCTCGCGAGGTTTGATGTTTTCTTTCACTTCGGATTTCGGAACTTCTTTCTCAACGACATTCGGCCCATCTAACAGTTTTTCTCGGATCGCCGTTTCAGCAATCTCAGCTTCGCCCGGATCTGGCTGCGTCTCTCCTTTCATTTTTTCTGCCGAAGGCGTCGGTGGAATGGGCAGATCGCCAGCCAATGGAATAGGCGGATTGGGAACGACAGGTTGGAGGGGAGTATCGAGCCTGCCATCTTGATAAACGCTCTCGGTAGTTTCAGGTTCTTCGATGGGTAAAGCTTCACGTCCCGCCTGTGATGGCATGGTCGTGTCATCGCTCGTTGCGGCACGATCACTGGTTGCTTGGGTGTTGCGCTCGCCGATGTAACGGCGGCTTTTGGGTGCTTCCGGGCTTATCTGGTCATCCGATGTACGCACCGCCTCAGACTCGACCAGAGCCGACTTCACCTCATCCGGCGACGCTTGCACAAACATATCGGGAAATACCGTAACGACCGATTCGGTTTTGAGTATCGGAAGGATCTTTTCGCTATCGATTTTTGAGAGAATGGCCTCGTAACTCACCCACCCAAGTAGCACGGCGTTGAGCAAAATAGATATCAAAAGCGCCGCCATCCATAGGCGAGCTTCATCTCCATTCTGTCGTGTTCCCGTGGAAGTCACAGCCCTAGCTAGACTTTTTCTGGGATTCTTGCAACGTCTCGCTTGTAACAAAATATCTACAGATCATCCCCCCAACCACACCAGCAGAGAACCCGAAAACGTGCCCGAAAACATCCGTCTGTGAGCCTGGCGCCGCCCCTCCAAGCCATCCAAGTAAAACGAAGCCCGCCAAAAGTGGCGCCAGCACCCGCACCCATGGCATGCTAACTTTTTCGCGCAAATTCTCCACCAAGCCAACACCAGACAAAATCCCCAGCGCGCCAAACACGGCCGTTGAAGCCCCGATCGACGTAAACGACTCCGGATAGGTTAGCAACGAGGTGATGAGATTACCCACTGTTCCAGATAAGAGGATCATCGCCCAGGCTTTCAACGAACCGATGGATTTTGAAACCAGCATGGCAAACAGTGCTCCACTCGCGAGATTACCGAGAAGATGCCCGAGATCAGCGTGCAAAAAGAGAGCCGTGAAGGGTCGCCACCACTCTCCTTTTTCTATCAAATCGATGCTCGAAGATTTTCCGCGTTCAACCAGAGAGAGATCGGTTTGTTGAAGGTGAAAAACCACCAGCAGCACCGCCGCCCAAATCATGTAATAACCCCAACCGGCAGGATACCTCGCCCAATTCGACGGAACGATTTTTGACTTTCCGATAATTTTCGACTCCGCCTCGTATTGGCGGATCTCTTCAGAAATTTTAATCACCGCATCCGGCTCCGCCTGAAGATCAAACTCTCCCGGCTGATCCCCATTCTCAACCCGCACCGACTCTCCCATCGCCAAAGCAACCAACGCACGTTCATGGGCCTCATCCAAAGTAGGATAAGTCCCGACGTCGATCCATTCGTCTTCTTGATCTTCAGGTTTCATGTTGGATAGCCGTGCCGGAGAGCCGAGCCGCTGGCCGGCTTTGCATTTGAGAAGCCAACGAATAGCCTCATCATTGCTTCGTATAAAGGGTGAATGTATTCGCAGGTAAATTTATGGGATTTCTCTCAATATAATTCCTCACCCAAGAGAACTGTTTAGCTGATCGAATCAAGCGATCATAATAATCACGCTGCCACAACGAGCCTTCGCGCCCTAAAATCTTGTTAACTTCGCGGGCGCTAAAACTCTTCATCGTTTTGACAATATCAGAAAGCTTGTGTGGCTCCAGAGGACGAATCAGCAAATGCACGTGATTTGGCATGACCACAAAACAGTCCAATTCATAGCGCTCTTCATCGAAATGCAGCAAAGCCGAAGAGACGATTTCTCTAACCTGAGGATTTTTCAAGTAACACTCGCCGATACCTCGATCCAACCACTCTTCAATCTCATCTGTGAACTGTTTCCGATATTCTTTAAAAACATAATCCGTCCATGGCTCGGGATATTGTTTGAAGAAAATCTCCCTTTGGGTTTGCCATTCTCTAATTTTTGTCAGCGGCAAAGAGTCAGCTAAGCGCCATGTTAGAAAAATCCATGCTTCACCTTGTTGCCAATGAGGCAGGTTATGGACTTTCACATTTGTGGGTAGATCGGGATGAAAGAATTCAGGCATAGGGGGGATATTGGAGAGCCGGTTTCCAACCGGCTTTATTCATTAACCGAAGAAGCCGGCCGGAGGCGCGGCTCTCCAGTAGGTACTAATAATCAATGCTCATGCTTCACATGCCCACCCAGCAGATCTCTTCCAAAATCGTTCTTCGCATCGCGCCAGACGCCGTGGAAGTGATTGCCTTTGTTTTGGATATTGGCGACTTCTACTAGAAACGTAGTTCCTTGGATGCGGTAGTAGTAAGGCTCACCTCTCTTGAGTCCGCCGGCCCAGCCGAAGCGTAGATTATTCAAATCAGCTTGAATGGTTTTGAGATCACTTTCCGCGAGTTCTTTGCGGTGGCGGTTCGCAAATTCAGCGATGAGTTCCATCAGCGCTTGCTGCTGGGTGGCCGTCATTTCGGATGCTAAAATACCGACCGGCTCGAGCTGTTTCACCGTGCGATCTTCTGCTGTTAATATTTCCGCCGGTGCTTTTTCCGAGAACACCACGGCTTTTCCGCTCTCTTTCAAAATCGCTGCAAGGGCACGTGCGAGATCTTCCTCAGCATGAAACGGACGCGTGCCTTTCATTTTGTGCTCGATCGTAACCTCGCCCGGATTGGCGGCGAAAAACGAAGGAGTCACGGCAACGGCTTTGCCATCGACAATCGTGTAGTTGAGCGAGAGGTGGTGCCCTTCAAATCGCCATGCCCATGTTCCGCGAGGCGAAGGTTCACCGAAGATCGACGTGAAGTATGCTTTCGGATTACGGAAGTCCGGACGTTTTTCGATCTCGGCAAGAAACGCCTCAAGTGCCATGATCGTATCGACCTTTTTCAAACCGGGATCGCTCAGTGCGGTTTTCAACAAATCACGCACAAGGCCGACCTGCTTTTCATCGAGCGCTTCCAGAGGAATGCCTTTGCGCTCGCGCGGCACGAAACCCCAAGCCTCGCGTTGCTCAGAATCGAAGGGAAAACGGGCTTTCTCCGCTTGCTCTTGATTGAGCGCTGCCAGCAGGGCTTTGGCTGCGCTCGCCATTTCCGTGGTGATTTTTTCAAGTTCGGTCGGCGCGGGTTTCAGCGGTATTTGCGCATGCAGCGATGAACAGGCAAAGAGTCCTAGGAGGATAAAATATTTCATAGAGTGTGGGATACGTTGGGTGGGATCTTGGACTTGCAACGGCGTGACGGGAAGAAATTTTCTAGCTAAGGTTGACCGTGGACGGGGCTGATAAATCCGAGTATCAAGGCGGGAGTGAACGATGCGTTGCGAGATATTTTCGGTTTTGGAGAGCTGCGGGCAGGTCAGGCCGAGGTCGTAGCATCTTTGATGGAAGGGCGTTCTGCCTTGGCCATTTTCCCGACCGGCGGGGGGAAATCGCTCTGCTACCAACTGCCAGCTGTATTGTTAGATGGAACCGCACTGATCGTTTCACCCCTGCTTGCGTTGATGAAAGATCAGGTCGATGGCTTGATCGCAAAAGGCGTGGCTGCCGCGCGTTTGGACTCAACCCTCAGCGCCGATCATTACGCCGAAACCGTCTCTCAACTCAAACAAGGCCAGTTGAAGCTGCTGTATGTTTCGCCCGAAAAACTCGCGAACGCCGAATTTCAAAAATCCCTCAAAGGTCTGAAAATTTCCCTGATCGCCGTCGACGAAGCACATTGCATTTCCGAATGGGGCCACAATTTCCGACCCGACTACCTCAAGCTCGCGACCATTTTTCGCAAACTCCGCGTTAGCAGAATCCTCGCACTTACCGCCACGGCAACCCCGAAAGTTGAGACTGATATCCGCCGCCAATTTCGGATCGCCAAAAAAGATGTGGTGAAGCTCAGCTTTCACCGTAACAACCTCGATCTCCGCATCACGCCGTGTTCTGTGGAAAATCGAAAATCGATTTTGTTAGAAAAAGTTTCGAACTGCGCCCGCCCCGCGATCATCTACGTCACACGCCAGGAAACCGCAGAAGAAATCGCGACATTCCTCACCAAAAACCAACTCAACGCCCGCGCCTATCATGCAGGACTCCGATCCGAGCTGCGCAGGGAGATCCAAGAAGAGTTCATGGGTGGAGAAATCGAGATCGTGGTTGCGACGATCGCCTTCGGAATGGGTGTGGACAAATCCGATATCCGCTCGGTGTTTCATTACAATCTCCCGAAAAGCCTGGAAGGCTACACTCAGGAAATCGGCCGCGCTGGCCGCGATGGACAAACCGCTATCTGCGATCTCCTCGCCTGCGCTGAAGATCAAACGGTTCTCGAAAATTTTATCTTCTCGGACATTCCCAGCGAACGAGCGATTCGTAATCTGCTAGAACGCGTGCTGCGCTTGGGCGAGACTTTCGATGTCTCCATCTACGAACTCGCATCGACCTGTGACATCCGCCAAACCGTCATCGAAACGGTTTTCACCTATCTGGAAATGGACGGCATTTTAGAGGTCGGCGGAAAAAGTTTTGATACCTATCGCGTTAAATTACTGCGTCCCTTGAAGGCGTTGCTGGCGGGTCGGAAACCGAAAGAACGCAAGCAGCTCGAACACCTCTTCTTTCCACTGGATGCCGAGTGGAAGTGGCTTTCTGTGAAAATTCCAGATGTAGCCCCCGAGCTTGGCATTTCCTCGGAAGCCCTGCGCGAACTCATTTCGGAACTGGAAACCGGCGGTGATATCGCCCTGAAAAAATCCGGTTGGAGGCAGTCATACCGGCTCAAAAAGCCAGACGACGATCCGAAATCGATTTCCGCAACGATGGCCGAAAAGCTTCAAGAGCGTGAGACCCGCGAGCTAGCGCGGCTCGATCAGGTGCTCGCGCTCGCGCAGGGAAAGCGCTGTCTCACCCAAACCTTGTTAGCTCATTTTGGTGAAAAAATGGACAGCCCTTGCGGTCACTGCGATCGCTGCCGCGGAGTTGCGCCTGTGAAACTTAAACGCGCCAAGCCACGGAAGATCACTTTAGCCGAACACACGCAAATTCAAGCGTTGCTCCAAGAAAAGCATGCGGCACTGGGCACGCCACGCCAGCTCGCTCGTTTCCTTTGCGGAATGTCCAGCCCCGCCAGCATGCGCGCGCGGCTTTACCGAAACGATGCCTACGGCCTCCTCTCCGGCCTTCCCTTCGCCGAGGTAGAGATTTTCGCGGAGAGCTTGTTTTGATTGCGGCAAACCGTTTGCTGCTTCATTTTCCACCGCCATGTGGATTTCCAAATTTGATTTCGAAGACATCCGTTACGAGACCACCGAAGACGGTGCGATCGCGAAGATCACCATCAACCGCCCGGAAGTGCGTAATGCATTCCGACCCAAAACCGTCACCGAAATGCTCCGCGCCTTCGATATGGCGCACGAAGACCCACAGGTCGGCGTAATCATTCTTACCGGTGAAGGCGATCTCGCGTTCTGCTCCGGCGGTGATCAACGCGTGCGCGGTCACGCAGGTTACGTCGGCAACGACGGCATCCCCCGTCTGAATGTGTTAGATCTTCAGAAAAAAATCCGCTCATTACCCAAGCCAGTGGTCGCGATGGTCGCTGGTTACGCGATCGGTGGCGGACATGTCCTGCACATCGTTTGCGATCTCACCATCGCCGCAGACAACGCCCGCTTCGGCCAAACCGGCCCTAAAGTTGGAAGTTTTGATGGAGGCCTCGGCTCAAGTTACCTTGCCCGTATCGTCGGCCAGAAAAAAGCGAGAGAGATCTGGTATCTCTGCCGCCAATACGACGCCCAACAAGCCCTCGACATGGGTTTGGTCAACACCGTCGTTCCGCTCGCCGAACTCGAAACCGAGACGGTGAAATGGTGCCGCGAAATGCTTGCGCATTCACCTCTCGCGCTGCGTTGTTTGAAATCCGCGCTCAATGCCGACTGCGATGGTCAGATGGGTCTGTTAGATTTAGCGGGTAACGCGACCCTACTCTACTACATGTCTGAAGAAGGAAGAGAAGGTAAAGAAGCGTTCCTTGAAAAGCGCCAGCCGGATTTCTCGAAGTTTCCGCGGGTGCCGTGATGATACCTTAACGACTGCAGTGCATTTCTTAGTCTGTCCCATAAACAATGTACACCTTATCGTGAGCTTTAGTCGTCACCAACTCGCATGACGTCATACCCGCTCCGTTCCAGGTGTAGAACTCCTCTGCAACAAAGATAGGGATGGACTTTGCATAATCAGGTGGATCGATCTTAAATGGCTTGGCGGCAACTGAACTTGCAGAAAAAGGATCGTCCGAAGATCTAGGTTTCAGAGAGCGTCCTGCGAGCAATGCCGGAAAGTCTATCGGATCAATCTCGCAATATACGTGGACTATGTAATCGGTCCATGCATCCTCCCCAAACTGGATATTCCTTACAGACGCTGGGAGTGTCTTCAACCCTAGGCTGACCATAAGTTGCTCACGCCCGTCACCGTGGTTAGATCCGCAGCCGGAGAGCAGGATGCAGTAAAAAAGTAATGATCTAATTCTCTTCATGTCTTCATTCAGAACAGTCTTATTAAACCACAGGTTTTATTTGTCCTGCATATACAACACGCAGAAAAAATACCTACAAATACTACATGGAATGGCGTTCTCTCGATTGTCTATCCATTGGATGATTTTTAACTCATCACAAGGAGGATGAGGAAGATGATTATGGTAACGGATTCCTCGTTCGTTGCAGCCGGTTGGAAAGCGGCTCTCCGGTAGGCTCTCCGACAAGTTAAATGCTCATCGCCTGGAACCCGCCATCGACGATCATTTCCATGCCGGTGATGAAGGAGGAGGCTTTGGGTGAGGCTAAGAGGAGTGTTGCGCCGATGAGTTCTTCGGCGTTGCCGAAGCGGGATGACGGGGTGTGGCGGAGAATGTCTAACACTCGGGATTCGTCGAGAACCTTGCGGTTTTGCTCGGCTGGGAAGAAGCCGGGGACGAGGGTGTTGACGCGGATGTCTTTGTCGGCCCACTCGCGAGCGAGGTTGCGGGTGAGGTTGTGAACCGCGGCCTTCGAGGCTGAATAAGTGAACACGCGTGAAAGCGGATTGAGTCCGGAGATCGAGCCGAGGTTGATGATGGAAGCAGGTCTCATTTCATCGACGAAATACTGTCCGAACACTTGGCAGGCGCGGAAAATGGCGGTGAGGTTGGTGTCGATGATGCGGGAATATTCTTCCTCGGAAATTTCTAAAAACGGGGTCGGTGAATTGGTTCCGGCACCGTTGACCAAGATGTCCACTCCGCCAGATTTTTCCAACACAGTATCTAACATGTCGTGAAGTGATTGGCGCGATGTGACATCGACAGGAACGAAGTAACCTTTACCACCATGGGACTCGATTTCAGCCAAACGCTTGTCGGCTTTTTCTTTAATGCGTCCACCCAGAACGACGGTTGCGCCTGCACGAGCGAGGCCGAGGGCCATCGTTCCGCAGAGTTCACCAGTGCCACCAATCACAACGGCGGTTTTTCCAGTGAGATCGAACATTTCCTTGAGATAAGCAGTCGTTGACATGGGTGAATGCTTTGCGTTGCCCACAGATTTGCCAAGTGGAATCTCACATGAACCTTCGCGCTATTGTACTGGGAAAGTTTCAGGGAATCATCAGAGTCTCAACATGTTCAGTTCCAAACAGCTCACGCCAGAGCAAATCTCAGCGATCACAGGATGGGCCTCAGAGGGCGCGCAACTTCCTGAAATCCAAGGACGGATCCGCGAAGAGATGAATCATGCGGTGACTTACATGGACACGCGTTTTCTGATTCTCGATCTCGGCATTGAGCTGCATGTGGAGAAAGAACCCGAGCCCGCTCCGGAAGCGACGGAATCCCCATTTCCCGCTGACGGGATCACGCATGCGACGATGGATGCGGTTCCTTTGCCGGGAAGTTTGGTCAGCGGAAAAGTTAAATTTAGCGATGGCGAGTTGGGTGTATGGACGCTTGATCAGGCAGGTCGTCCAACCTTGGATTTTGATACGGTTGGATACCAACCCTCACGCGAGGACATCATGGAGTTTCAACAGCAGTTACGTGCCTTGATTGAAAAGTCAGGGCTCTGAAAAACAAAAAGCCGTTGAGTGATTAACTCAGCGGCTTTAGATATTGTTAGATGAAAAAGCTTTTAGGCGAGGCCGCTTAGCGGCTTAGGCAGTGGTTTTTCTTTCTTGCTCAACGCACGGCGCATTTTTGTTAGGGCCGAGTTTTGGAGCTGGCGAATACGTTCACGAGTCACACCGAACTCGCGTCCAACTTCTTCCAAGGTGAGTGGTTTTTTACCATTCAAACCGAAACGCTCATCAATGATGCGGCGTTCCCGTTCGTCGAGGAGCGAGAGAAGCCCGTCGATTTCACCATGCATGTTTTTGTCGGAAAGCATATCGAGTGGATTTTCCGCGCGATCATCGCTGATGACTTCACCATACTCGGTGGCTTCACCTTCGTTGATTGGAGCATCCAGTGAGGTCGGGCGCTGAGACGCTTGTTTCAGCATGGCAAGCTTGCGGCGTGGAAGACCGACTTCATCGGCCAACTCTTCATCGGTCGGTTCGCGGCCCAATGCTTCTGCAAGAAGGGATGAGATGCGGCGCATTTTGGCAATTTTGTCCACCATGTGAACGGGAAGGCGAATGGTTTTCGACTGGTTGGCCAAGGCGCGTTTGATCGATTGTTTGATCCACCATGCGGCGTAAGTGGAAAGCTTACCGCCTTTTTCAGGATCGAAACGCTCAACAGCCTTCATCAGACCGATGTTTCCTTCGGAAATAAGGTCGGTCACAGGAAGACCGTAATTGGAATAATCCTGCGCGATTTTCACCACCAAGCGCAAATTCGCACGAATCATGTGCGCACGAGCTTCTGGATCGCCTTTGCTGATGCGGTCCGCGAGTTGGATTTCTTCTTCAACTGTGAGCAGCGGAGTTTTTGAAATCTCGCGAAGATAAAGTTTTAAACTGGAGTCTGATTCGTAGGCCATAGGAATAGTTTTTGTTGTTCTATCCTTTAAGCGTCATAACTGACTCTTTTATTCCGAATATTCCGGGATAGTTGTCAAAAATCCCTACTGGGAAACCCTACCTAGATCACTCCCTGCTCGCGCAAAACGTCATCTACATCGTCGTGTGAAGGCGATCCAATCCCGATATCGCGGATTTTCTGGATCTTGCGTCTCACTCCGAATTTGCTGCGTGGACCGGTAATAAGACCTGCCACGCCATCGATCGCAAACGGTACGAGAGCTAAAATTCCAAGGACTCCGAGGCCGATGCCAACACCGCGTCTCGCACTGCTGTGCATAATATCGCCTACTAACAGCCCTGCTGCTGCTCCAAGAATTACAGGAGCAGCCAAGGTGCTACCTTCAATCCATACCGGCGTCGCGTCTACATGCTCATCTGACATGCGGTGAAACTACCTATTGAATTCCGTTCCGACAACTCAAGAAAATCATTCTACCAGAAAAGATATTGCGACTTCCCGTAAACCCAACATCCGTTACCATCCCAGCCGCATGCCAACTCCTGAAAATACTTATGCTCTCATCCTTGCCGGCGGCTCTGGAACTCGGTTCTGGCCTCTCAGCCGCAACGACAAACCCAAACAACTTCTCGATCTTTTCGGAACCGGAACGCTCCTTGAGCAAACCATCAACCGCCTCGCTGGTTTGGTTCCCGTTGAAAATATTTTGATCCTAACCAACTCGCTGCAGGTCGATGCCGTGAGAGAAATCGCTTCCATGCTGCCGGCAGAAAACATTTACGCCGAGCCAGCGAAGCGCGACACCGCACCCGCCGTCGCTCTAGGTATTGGTTTGATCGCCGCTCGCAATCCCGATGCCGTCATGATGG
The DNA here is from genome assembly GCA_040384845.1 of Verrucomicrobiota bacterium. Lineage (GTDB taxonomy): Bacteria > Verrucomicrobiota > Verrucomicrobiia > Verrucomicrobiales > Akkermansiaceae > Luteolibacter. Next base: position 71,820 of record JAZKIL010000006.1, read on the forward strand.
TTTTGCCATCTGACCAACTCATTAAAGATCATCATGCTTACCAAGCGGTCATGAAAGACGCACTCAGTTGCGCGGAACATTCAGATGGATTGGTCACGATCGGCATCCGTCCTACCTGGCCCTGCCCATCTTACGGCTACATCGAACGTGGCGAACTCGCAACGATATCAGCTGTGCAGCTTCAACATCCGCCAGTCGAGGTGAAACGATTCCGAGAAAAACCCAAACCAGAACTCGCCGAGGAATTTCTCAACGCCGGCGGCTTTTCATGGAATGCCGGAATGTTTGTTTGGTCTCTACCAACTGTCATCACGCAACTCGCTTCTCACGCTCCAGAACTGGCGGAATTCATTTCCGAACTTAGAAAATCCAAAGACGTCCTCGCAACCATCGAAGTCCAGTTCCCAAAACTCACGGCGGTATCGATCGACTACGCTTTGATGGAAACCGCCGATCGCGTGCTCAACATCGAGGCGACTTTCGATTGGGACGATGTCGGCTCATGGGTGTCCATTGCAAAATACCTTTCCGACGGAGGAAACAATAATCGCACGAATCAGTCAGTTTCTCAGATCGATTCGGAAAACAACATCATCTTCAATGCGACCGATAGCACCCACATCGCCCTGCTCGGAGTCGATGATTTGATCGTAGTAAAAACCAACGACGCGCTTTTAATCGCAAATCGTCATCAGGCAGACGCGATTAAGAAATTATCCGATCTTCTCCCTCAAAATTTGCTCTGATAAAGAGAAGCGATTTTAGACAATCATATTCACCACTTTCACAACGGTGTAGATGAACACCGCAACCAAGCAGAATAGAAAAATTTTGATCGAAAGCTCAATGGAAGAACGTGTCATGACGCCGCCGAAGTAACGGTTCTTTCCCGACCAGCCAAGAACAATCCATAAACGAATCATGAAAAGTCGGCATCTAGTCTTCAGCCAATTCGGCACCCCGAGCTCCGTGGTAAATCTTGAGGCATTCACCTTATCGCCTCTGAAAAAGGGTGAAGTCCTGCTTGAAATCCAAGCCAGCCCCATCAATCCAGCCGATCTCAATTTCATCGAGGGAACCTACGGCGTGAAACCCGAACTGCCCGCCACTGCTGGCATCGAATGCGTTGCAAGCGTTCTCGAAAGCCACTCAGAACTATTTTCCCCCGGCGACATCGTAATGCCCCTCTCCCGAATCGGCGGTTGGGCGGATCACGCCATCACCCAGGAGCAAAACCTGATTCGGCTCCCAAGTGGAATCGATCTCCTTCAAGCCGCCATGCTGAAAGTCAATCCAGCCACGGCCTTCCTTTTACTGACCCATTTCGAAACCCTGCAATCTGGCGATTGGGTTGCCCTCAACGCCGCGAACTCCGGAGTCGGCCAATGCACGATCCAGCTCGCCAAGCATTTCGGCATCCGGACGCTTTGCTTTTTGAGAAATACATCACTCATCTCTGAGCTGAAAAACCTCGGTGCCACGGAGGTTTTTGAAGACTCGCCCGCTGGATATGCGTCAGCTGTCGAAGCACTGGGCCATGACCAAGCGAAACTCGCTTTTAACGCAGTCGGCGGCGAAAGCGCCCTGCGCATCATGAAATTGCTGGGCACCAGCGGCACGCACATCACCTACGGCGCGATGGCAAAAAAACCTTTAACCGTCCCGAACGGGCCCCTGATTTTTAACGATATCCGCCTGCGCGGTCTGTGGGTGACCCAATGGATCCGTAACTCAGATCCCACCATTTTAAACCAAACCTACGCCGAACTCGCCGAACTCGTCCTCTGCGGCAAACTCACCCAAACCGTCGACAGCACCTTCGATCTCGCCGATTTTTCACAAGCTCTAGCCCGCTTGAATCAGCCTAATCGCCTTGGAAAAGTCATTTTTCATAAAAATTTATAGGGTTAAGGTTGTAAAATTTTAAAATTTTACGCTTTTCAATAAGATCAATACGCGTTAAATAAAACATCATGAACGGGAAACCCAAGTCTGGCTTCACTCTTCTCGAAATGACGGTAGTGATTTTAGTGCTCCTGACACTGATGGGCACCGGTCTATTCGTATCGAATCAATACTCCAAATGGCAGTTAGGTCGTAAAGCTTCTGAAGAACTCAGAAACGTTTACTCCGCGCAGCGCATGTATCTGGCAGATAATCCAACCGTTGCTGTCGCAAGTATCACCGCCGCAGATCTCATTCCCTATCTGACAACCCGTGCATCGGCCCTTCCAACTGTTAAATCACTTACGGGAACTACGCTAACAATCAAAGTAGATGTTTCCCCACCCGTCCTTAGCGATGGCGGAACAGGAATTTATGATCCTTCAGGACAACCACTGGATTCCTTATGGGATGTTGGCGAATGAAAGCTCTGATCATCACTCTTCTGTGTTTTGTCTCAGTCGCTGCTCACGCTACTGAGTTTCGTCATATCGGCGATTTCTTATTGCAGTCTCATTTCAAAGTCACTGAGTCAGGCGTCACCCCCATTCCAATGAAACCGGTCGCCTTTAAAGTTTTTACTGATGGGATAACCGTTCGCATCAACTTGATGGAGGATGAAAAAGAAGCTTTCACGTCGTTCGAAATTTATCGTTCGGACGGAATCAGTCGTCAGCGCTCCGAATCCGGAGCCATCGAGGTCATCCCAGGCATCCAAGCTTCTAGCAACTCGGGAGGAATTCTCCGCCACTTGCGCCTTACACAAGAATCCTTCACTTTAACTACTTTTCCGGGCGTGTCCGATCAAACCATCATCAGTCACGCTGTTGCCGCCACCTCCAAAGATTCAGAATCCGACAAGAAACCATGAAACCTAGCTCAGGCTCAGAGTCCCGCAAGGAGACTCGGCCGCTCGACATCACCCTAGATCTAAGCCCAAGACAGGAATCTTACTCCTATTCGAATCGGCGCTCCGCCAACACGAAAACTCAACGGCTTTACCCACTGCTGCTTTTAGCGAGCACAGCGGTCGCAGGTGTATTTTGTTTTGCCTACATCACCAAACCCGTCCTCCCCGTTTACTCCAACGGAATTGAAACTGCAGGCGCTTCAATTCCTGTTTCCACAGTTCCAGCCACCAAGCCCGTCGCTCAGCCTAACGACCTTCTCGGAACAGGACCTAAAAATCAAACACCTGCGACCAAGCGACAACTTCCACCAGCCCCTCTCACATCAGGCTTTGAAGAAACTAACATCCGCATGCAGCACATCCTCGATGCGGAAAGCACTAGCGGAGATATTCACCGCATCGTCGTCGATGTCCCAGTCCTCTACAAAAGCCGCAATCTTCGCTGGTCCCAAGAAGATGCCGCCCAAGCACGCGTGTTGCTCCATCGCCTAGAAGCATATCAGGAAAAATCCCGTGCACTTCGAGACGAAGGCCAACTCATCCTCGAAGATTGGAACAAGCTCATGGACGCATCCATCCCTAATCACATTCTGCGTGCCGACAGCCCATCCATTTCCACCAATCTTTTGAAAACTTCCCGCCTCAATCAGACGACTGAGTCAGAAGCCGTAAAAATCCAACGCGAACAAGAATCCCCATGAAATCATTCTACATCCTTAGCCTAGCATTCGGACTGATTTCTTCGGCTCACGCTCAAGATGCAAATCCGGAATCGATTCCGGATGCTGAGAAAATTCAAAAAGCCATCGAAGAGTTTAACCGCTCCCGAAAAGAAAAACCGAATGAGGTTACCGTCGTCCTACCACCACCGGACGAACCCGTTGCTCCTCGCGCCATAGCAGTTGAGGAAGAGGCGAAACCGGAAGATTCTGAAACCAAGAAACCCGTTTTAGTCAGCGGCAAACCTCCCGAAACAACAGAAGACGAAACTCCTGAGCCTGAGGAACTTAAACCCGAAGAGCCGCGGCCTGAAGAGCCCACGCCTGAGGAAATTGTCATCGAGAAAACTCCTGCTGCACCGGCAGTTAGAGTCGAATCCATTCGTGCCGGGACCGGCAAAATTGACCCGAAAAATATCCAGATCAAATCTAGTTTCCCAACCAAAGCCCTTGCCGAACCACCCAATGGCTGGAAGCTCGAAACTACCGATAAAGCGTCTCCATTCTCCCGTCAGGTCGAAATCAAACCGGGCATTTTTATCGCTCTTGAAATCAATCCACACATTTTATCACCCGTCGCCGATGGCGAAAAGACCTTCGCGGTTACCGAACCCGGATACGATCCACTCAAAGGCTACCAGCAAGATCATACCGTCGCGAACATCTTGGAATCCTCCATCACCCAGCTTGATCAAGACGCCCTGAAAATGGGAAATGCACTTTCCGAATTACATAGGCTTCTTGCGTCCTTGCCAAAACCTGAAACTCCTGTTTCTAATACACCTCCATCAAAAAACCCATGAACTCCACTTTACCCATTATTTGTGGAACCCTGCTGACCGCTATGGTTGGTGCGGGGTTCAGTCACTATTGGTCAGTTCAGACACTCGTGGCCATGGCTCCTCTAACCCAACAGGCGGCCCCCATTGATTTAGAGGGACCTTCGATTCAAAAACCGCAGCGTAAAATTTCTGAGCCTATCGCCAACACGGTCAAAACTCCCGCAGCGCTGGCAAAAGCTCACTCCCAAGAAGAATTCTTCAACGAATTGCTCACCGAGCTCAAACATCTCAAAAATGAAAATCGCGATCTTCGCGATCTGATGGGCGAGACCAATCGCGATGTTATGAAACTCGCCTTCCGCGTTGATACCCACTCGGAATCATTCAGACCGCTTCCATCATCCGAGCAACGGGAAGACACCACCTTCCATTTTGCTGAAGATCAACTACCCGGCGTCCTTCCTCCTCGCGCCACACCAGTCGAAAGATTCGGAGAGTGAGACTATTTCAATGAACCACCCGTCTTCTATTCGCATCCTCTTCTTGCTCTTCCTTGCCTCAGCCACGCTGCACGCTCAGCCAACATGGACCAAAGAGCTAACTTCCTCCACCGCAGGAACGCACCCACCCATTGAAAGCTGCAAGTTAGAATTTTCACTGAGCTGGAAAGGAATCGTAGAAGCTGCCTATCTCGATTTCGAGTTCGCCCCGAAGAAAGTGAGCAAACCTGGACTGCTCGTCGTGACATCCTCGGGAGAGAGCAGGGGAATGGCGAAAAAACTTTTCCCCTACACCCACAGCTATTGGTCAGAAATCAAACCTGCCTCGTTGGAATCTCGATACTTCCAATCCACTGAAACGGATTCCAAAGAAAAAATTGTCACCACCAATCATTATAGCGCTTCCAAAGTCGAACTCAACGAAGTCACCACGGATCTGCAAACTTCCAAGAAGACCAATTATACACATACCTTCGCTCAGCCACATGTCCGAGATTTGCTCTCAGCCCTCCTTTTTGTTAGAAGCCAGAAACTCGACGTTGGCGAAACTCACACGATGCTTATTCTTCCTTTCAGGAGCGCCTACTTGTTGAAAGTCCAAGTCGAGGCCAAAGAAAAGCATGAAGGTAAAGACGCCATTCGTCTCAGCTTCGCAATGCGTAAAATCAATCTCAAAACCAATGAGCTGGCTAATTACAAGAAGCTCAAAAAACCGGTGACTCTCTGGCTTTCGGATGATGCCGATCGCATTCCTCTGGAAGTGCGCGCTTCAGTCTATATCGGCGATGTGCGGGCCGTTTTGTCGAAACATACGAAAACCCCATGAAGTCGGATTTCACTGCATCTACACCAGAGGCAATGATGGATCTAGGCGGCGAGTTTGCCGCTAAAGCAAAACCTGGGGATGTGTTCGCGTTGGTGGGAAATCTTGGCACCGGAAAAACGCATTGGACCAAAGGTTTTCTAAAACATCTCCAGCCTGAAACCCACGTCACAAGTCCCACGTTCAGCATCGTCAATCCATACGTGGAGGGTGCATGTCCCATTCATCACTTCGATTTTTATCGCCTGAAATCCCCCAACGAACTTCTTGATCTCGGCTGGGACGAATACCTCGATGACGAAGCCATCGTCATCTGCGAGTGGGCGGATTTATTTCCCGAGCTTTTTCCCGAGAACACCCAGTGGTTAGAATTCACCCATCAGCCTGACGGCAGCCGGAAAATCGAAATTTCTAACCGAAAAGCGTTGTGATGGGTTTCCCCTGATCCGCGATCTTGAACGGCCGCTTCGTGGGGGACATCAATACCAGATCATGCGGCAGACCTAAGCCGTAAGCGATCGTCGCATTGAAATCTTGAACCGTTACCACGTCGCTCTTCACTTTTTCTCCAGACGCATCGGTCAGGCCATATTTCACGCCGCCCTTGATTCCGCCACCTGCAAGCACACAACTGAATGCACTCGGATGATGATCGCGGCCGTCTTTGTGCTCGCTCTTGATTTCAGGTGTTCTGCCAAACTCCGTCGCTACAACCACCAAGGTATCTTTGAGTTTGCCTCGCGCTTCCAGATCCGTGAGCAACGCGGCGTATGCTTGGTCAAACTCTTTGCACCGGCCTTCCACTCCCGCGAAATTATCGTAATGAGTGTCCCAACCCCCTAACTGAACTTCCACAAAACGCACATCGTGTTCGATCAATCGTCTCGCCAACAAACATCCCTGCGCGAAATTTCCCGATCCATACAAATCACGCGTCGCTTGAGTTTCTTTTGCTAGATCAAACGCCGCGAGATCCGATGATTTCATCAATGCAATCGCATCGCGATAAAGTTCTTCGTAAGCTTTCACATCCGGATTCGGATACCGTGAATGAAATTGCTGATTCAACTTATCGGCCAAGGACAAACGTCGATCAAAGTTACCCTCTGAAACCTCCTCAGGTCGCTTCGAATCTAACAACCCATCTTCCGGCCTACCAATCGGCGCAGCGGAAAATTTCGCCCCAAAAAATCCACCTGAAGTTACTGCTGGAGGCGTGTTGATCGCTATAAATCCCGGCAAATTCGGATGCAGTGGCCCGGCGAGTTTCAACACCCACGAACCAAACGCCGGATGACGTATCGTTCCTCGCTGCGAATAGCTGTGATGCATCATATAAGTCCCTTGCTCATGCGCACCTTGCGTCGAACTCAGCGAATTGATGATACACATTTTATCGGTGACCTGCGCCGTCTTGGGCAAATACCCACTGATCGGTACATCAGCCTTGCCCATGATGGTTTCCGTCGGACCCATCACTGCCTTTTTCTTAGGCTTCGGATCAAACGTATCCAAATGACTCATCCCGCCAGACATATAAAGATAGATCACATACTTCGCCTTTCCTCCGGCAGCCACGGCATCCGGGGCAGCGCTTGCCACTGAAGCACCTAGCATAGGAAAAAGATGCACGCCGAGATACGTCCGTGCCGCGTTCAACATGAACTGCCGGCGCGTCAACTCATCGGGGCGATTCAAATCATGGATGTTCATTTCTTGATGGAGTTATGGATTGAAAATTATTGGAGGAAAACAAACTCGGAAGACATCACCAGCGCGGCCACAATATTTCGATACGCTTGATCTCCCGCCGATTCAACTTCTGCAACCATCCATTGCATTTCCTGGGCGGTTGGAGGACGGCTCAGGATCGCGAGATACAGACGGCGGATTTTTTCTTGGGTCGAAGCAACATTCTGAAGGCTTTTGTAAAGATGTGCTTCCGGTTTATTCACCAGATTTCGTTGCACATAACCATTCATCAACGAAAGCATCTGACCCACATTCGGATCCTTGCTCGCAGCTTCCACAACCTCGCGGTCCGATGCGCCGAACAAATAGAGAAAATGTTCTCTCGGTGCGGGCGATGGCAGCTCGGATGCCCTCACCGCGGAATCCGCTCCATACTTCTGCCCGTTCTCCATCATCATTGAGGCACTGCCTTTCTTCGCACCACCCTCTTTTTCCACGCGTTCCAAGAACTCTTTGAAATACTTTCTAACACTCGCCTCGGTCTTCAGTTCGAGGACTTCATTCGAAAGCTGCACCATATCCATTTCACCAACCAACACTGGCCGACCTCCGACAAAAATCCGATTGTCCACGCCGCGTTTCGGTAGCTTATCCGGATCGCCATTCGATAGAGTGATCAATGAATCCCAAATCTGCTCAGCCGACAGCCGCTCGATTTTCCTTCCGTGAAAATCATCTCCGCCATCCACCGTCGAGGGATTGGGATTGGTCGCAAACTGAAACGTCTTGGTCAGCAACAACACATTTTGAAAAGCCCTGAGATCATAATCGAGCTCATGCATCAGCGTGGCGAGATACGTCATCAATTCAGGATAAACCGTTTTGGAAGCTTCAACGTAATCGTCAACCGGTTCGTGGATTCCTTTTCCCATCACGCGTTTCCACATCCGGTTCGCGATCACGGATGAAAACTGCGGTCCGGTTTTCCCCGTCATCCAATCGGATAATTTTTTCCGACCATCGTCGTCATCATCGCGATCCGATGTTCTAACATATTTTCCAAAAGGCGTCTTGCCACCCAGCATTTCACCCGGCTTGCCGTCGCGATACTGATAGTCGGAAGGCAATTGAATCCGGCCATTCCCGCCTCCTGCCAACGACATCCCATAAATCCGATCCCAAAACAACTGCCCCACCTGATATTCAATCCCTCTCGATTCACTCTCTTCCCGGAGCTCCGTCCAAAGATTGCTCATCAAGTGCTGGTTCAGTTGACCCTGTCCATGCGTGAACGCCGCGAGGTGATAAAAATCTCTTCGCTCCGTCTCGCCAAAGGGATCGTCATGGCATTGCGCGCATTCCATGCGAGTCCCAAGAAACACACGCATGGTGTTCGATAAATTATCTAACGGCATCCCACGATCGCTCGTGTAATAACCCACGGCTGCCGTCTTTGGATCCCAAGCATTACCGCTACTGCTAATCAACTGATCCACAAAGTGATTCCACGGCATATTCTGGTTCATCGCCTGGCGGATCCAGTTGCGATACGGCTCGTTATCTCCTCCCCCTTGCTGGTTGTCTCGTAGTCTCAGCAAATCGAACGCCCAGTTCGTCATGTGACTCGAATAGCCCGAGGACTTCATCAAATAAGCCACAAGCTCCACCCGCTTGTTCGGATCCTCGATCTCGATAAACGTCCAAGACTCCTCTGCCGTTGGAATCCGACCTATCGTCACCAAAAACGACCGCCGCAGAAACGTCGCATCATCTGTAACCTCCGGAACCGGTAGTTTCTTGAGGCGGTAAAAATTCGCAATCAGCGTATCAATTTTTAAAGCCGACTTTTTGAGGTATTCCGGATCGTCCTTGGGCTTCACCTCGTCGAACGCTTGCGCCGTCAGCCCCAAAGTGAGAGCGAGCCATACGACGCGAATGGAATTTTTAAACATGGGTTTTAGGATTCTCCCAAAGTACCTCCTTCTCATTTTGAGTCAATCCTGCGAATCGCAAACAAGTACGGACGTTCATTGTGAATAACTGTGAAGAATTCGCACCCATAAATTCCCAAGCAACTGTTTAAATGTAAACAAAAGCCTACAATGTGAGGCGACCCCTCAGCCTCTTCACAAGTTATTCACAACTCGGATTCGATTATTGCATCGCCTTTTCCATGAGGGCGTTCATGCGGCGAATCATCTCGCGCGCGTCATCGAGAAGCCCTGCGGAAATGAGGGCGTTGTCGAGCATCTGCGCGGCTACCAATTTCGCGATCTCTGGATGCGATTCACGGGTTTCCGAGAGTTTCTTGATCAAAGCGTGACGCGGGTTGATCTCAAGTTCGACTTTCACCTCGTCTTTGAAATTCTCATCCATCGCCTTCATCATCTGGCGAACCTGCGGGCTCATTCCATCCTCCGGCACCAAGGCGATCACCGGGCTTTCGACCAAGCGCTTGCCGCTGGAAACTTGGGTGACTTTATCGCCCAACTCAGTTTTCAAAAACTCACACAAGCCGTTGATCTGCTCTTCGCTGAGGCTATCCGCATCTGAATCGACGTCTTCCAGATCCACTCCGGCATGACGCACGGATGCCAATTTCTTGCCATCAAATTCTCCGAGGGAATCGACCACGTATTCGTCGACAGCATCCGTGAAATAGATCACTTCCAAACCGCGCGCTTTGAATGCCTCGATGTAAGGACCGCTTTCGATCTGATCGCGGTTCTGACCGACCAAATAATAAATTTTTTCCTGACCGTCTTTCATGCGACCGACGTAATCCGTCAGGCTGCAGACCTCGCCGGCATCGGTCATCGAGGTTTCGAACCGCAGCAGCTTCGCCAAGGCGTCTTTGTTAGAATAATCAGTAGCGATACCCTCTTTAAAGAAGCGCTCGAATTTCTTGTAAAACTCGCGGTATTTCGCCGGATCCGCAGCAGCTTCTTTTTCGAACATCTTGATGATGCGCTTGGTGATCACGCCGTTCAATTTCCGCACCAACGCGCTGTCCTGCATGGTTTCACGGGAAATGTTCAGCGGCAGATCCGCGCTATCGACCACGCCTTTCACGAAGCGCAACCACTCTGGCAACAAGCCTTTCGGCTCGGGATCGATCAGCACTTTTTTGCAATAAAGCGCCACGCCGCCATCGACTTTTCCAAAGCCCATCTTCTCCGGATTTTCGCCCGGAGTGAAAATCAGCGCGTTGATTGTGATCGGCGCATCCGCGCTGAAATGCAGGCGATACGTCGGCTCATCGAAGCCCTTGCACGCAAACTGATAGAACGCCTTGTATTCCTCATCCGTGATCTCGGATTTGCTTTTCAACCACAGCGCCTCGACTTCGTTCACGCGTTTGCCATCGATCAGAATCGGGAAGCCCACGAAATTGCTGTAACGCTGGATCAAACCTTTGATGCGGAAATCATCTGCGAATTCTTTGCTCGCTTCGTTGAGATGCAGCACGATTTTCACACCGCGCGGAAGTTCGTCCACATTCTCAATCTCGTAACCCGTCTTGCCATCGCTTTCCCAGCGCAAGCTCTCCGCATCTTCTTTCCATGAGCGGCTGAAAACCTCCACCTTGTCCGCCACCATAAACGCCGAATAAAAACCCACGCCGAACTGCCCGATCAAACCCGACGGGCCACCGCCGTTGGCTTTGAGCTGCTCAAGAAATGCTTTGGTTCCCGAATGCGCGATCGTGCCGAGGTTTTCGATCAACTCCTCACGCGTCATCCCTATTCCGCGGTCGACCAAAGTCACCGTGCCGGCATCTTTATCCGCCTCCAAAGTGATTTGAAGTTCCTCGCCCGCATCTTTGAAATGCTTTTCCGTGCCCTCAAGATGCCGAACTTTCTCCATCGAATCCGATGCGTTGGAGATCAACTCCCGCAAGAAAATATCCTTATCGGTGTAAAGCGAGTGCACCACCAAATCCAGCAGTTGTTGGATCTCTGCTTGGAATACATGCTTTTCTGTCGTTGCTGTGCTCATAAATAAATTTGATTCGGCAGCGACATAGCCGTTACTCCCCCCAGTTGTCAAAAAAAACAGCTGCTTAATCTGCTTTCACTGGAATGGAATCCTCCATCACATGAAGATACGCTCATAAGTCCAATACAAGCCGACCAATGCGATCATGCCAGAGGCCACTTTGCTGAAAACCTGGAACTTCGCGTGTTTGATAGCCCAGAAAGTAAGACCAAACGCTAGTGCGAGCACCGTAACCTGGCCCAGTTCAACGCCAAGATTGAATCCAACCAAAGGCTTGATCACTTGGCCCTCCGGCCGATCCAGTTCTTTCATCACCGAGGCAAATCCCATGCCGTGAAGCAAGCCGAGGCCAAACACCAAAATCACGCGCCACGGTTTCAGTTCCCGCACCCATAGATTTTCGAACCCGACATAAACAATGCTGATCGCGATCATCGGCTCCACAATATTTGCCGGTGCCGTTATCAAACCCAGCACGACAAACGAGAGCGTGATCGAATGACCCAGCGTGAAGGCGCTCGTCTGCCATAGCAACGGACGCATTTTAGGTTGCAGCAAGAATAAACCGAGGATGAAACAAATGTGGTCCAGCCCCAATGGCAAAATATGACGAAACCCGGCAAGAATCCAAGTTACCAACGACGTGCCCTGGGAAGTCACTTCTATCTGGCCATTTTTACGAATCCTCATCAACTCCTCCGCCTCTTGCTCGGGTTCGATCATTCTCAGTTCGGTGTTTTTCGCTGAAGGAATTTTCACCTCCAACACCAATGGCTCATTCTCGTCAGCTTTCCAGACCAACGCTAACGGTCCTGAAACACCCTTTGGAAATGTCCCTCTCATATCGATTCTCAACAGCGCGTTCCCGCTCGCATCTTCTTGAAGGTCGGGCAATGGACGTTGGTTGTAATCGGGGAATGCATATTCCGGCTGCAACTTCTGTCCTCCGAGTGTCAGCAAAAACGTATGATTTAAAAATCCGGCAGCGACTTCACGCATCAGTTGGTGATCGTAGTCATCCAGCGTATCCACCCAATCGCTGCCCGCCGTATTTGGTTCACCTGGCGTACCGGTCGGAATTTTAATCCCGTCCTCCGGATACAACACCCACGCTTCTAACCAAACCGATCCACGCCACTCCCCCTCCTCAACGGAAATTTCCGCCCGCACTTGTCTCATCGAATGTCCCTGAGCAGTACCTACGACCCCCGCGAGCCCAATCAGGAAGCCCATGCAACGTAACCACCATCGTATCGTCATGCGTGTTTTCTATACCCCTTCCTTACCACCCGCCAGCGACTTATCACAGCATTCATGCCAAGTGGCATGAAGCTCAATCAGCCACCAAACATCTTAGTAATAGCACGCTTGATTTTTGAAGTGATCGATCCGCCGTGAGGAGCCTGGACCTCAGTCTCAACACCCTCGTGTTTAAGAGGTTTTGTGCGCGGTGTGTAATCTCCGACTGGCACGATCTGCTTACAATGCGGGCACGGCGCTGTCTTCCCCCTCAATTTCTCCTTAGCCTCGATCCGGCCGCTGCAAGCTGAACAATGGAATTTAAATAAACGGTCTTTGGAATGAATCGCTACAAAATTTGAACTGCATTTCACACATTTGACGGACATTCCCTCGTAATGGGAAGGGGTCTTATTCACAGCGCCACAAGAAGCACAAATAGCATCGAACATCATAATATTAAGGATTTATTGGGGTGCCGACCCGATTATGTAGCTAGAATTATACCGAAGAAATGTTTGTTAGAAACCATCACTGCCCGTCGCTCTCAGCTGGGGGCTGGGCTGGTGGGGGTGGGGTGAAGAGGAGGCGGCGAGTTGGGAGGCCGCCTGCGGTTGGAGGTGGGGTGCCGCTGGGAAGTAAGACGCGAGTTGGGGCTCCGGTTGGGTTTGGAGGTGGGGTGCCGCTGGGGAGAAGGGCACGAGTAGGTGCGCCGGTGGGAACTGCAATACCAAGTGCTGGCGGGCCCATAGGAATGAGCGGGCGGGTTGCTGGTCCTGTTGGGATACCGGCTGCCGCATCGCCCAACTCGCCTGCTTGTTCTTGTGAGTATGGCGGCAACGCTGTCGGCATCAAGGTGGCGGCGGGGATTGAAGTTGGCATCGGTGGCGCAGCTGCAAATGGAGCAGGCGCCCCGGGTGGAACTGGGGCTAAGACTGGAACCGGTGCTGCGACTGGTGGTGTCGCTGGGGCTCCGCCGGGACGGGCGGGAGCGGTGCTCCATTTGACATGGAGAAGCTGTGTAGGAACCGCGGATTGACTAATCGGTAAGGCGTCGGGGATGCGGGTTTCTTCTTTCTGTTGCTCCGGTGGTTTTGGATCATGGTTTTCCGTGCGCAGTTGGGGAGATGGAGTTGCGGGGGAACGAGGTGGAAGCTGAACCGGGCCGGTCAGTCGCTCGTCTCCGAGGAAAGAAACGGCTTTTGGAGCTGAACCGCCGATAGGTGGAAGCGAATCGGCAAAGAACGGCATCACCGAGGGCGGTGGAGTTTGCGGGGGTGGAGTTGGATCTGCGAAGAAGGGAGAAGGCGCAGGAGCTTGGGCGGCAATAGGCGCAGCAATAGGCGCGGGAATAAACGCCGGTATGACGGGCACAACTGGCGCAACCGATGCTGCGGGTCTGGAGCTATCGGGGAACACCACTCTTGCGGGGAAAGTTTCAGGAGGCTCAGCGGATTCAACTGTCTGCAGAGAAGTCAGTGGAGTCGGTCGTGCGGAAAGTTGCACGCGAGTGGATAATCCGGGAGTTGCTGGGATTGCTTCAGGTATCGATGGAACGGGTTTGACTTCAAGAGCTGGTAATACAGGAGTCATTACAGGCGCAGGCGCAATGGGAGCAGAGACTTCCACGGCAGCAACGGGCGCGAGAGGCGCAATCGGCTCATCGGCAGTTTCTTCAGAGACAACCGATACGTCATCAGCTAACGAGCTGTTAACGACAGTTGCGCCGTAGGTTTCATCATACAGGCGGTCTTTTGGATCAACGCGATCGATCGGAATGGTGACGGCTGGCGGCGGGGTGATTTTCGCCTGATGCTTCGCCTCTTGCTCATAGAGGTCGTGCCTGAGATCCTCGCCATGAACCTTTGGAAGCTCTGGAACGTAGATCGGCGTGGTGTGAAGGCTGATGCGTGAGGTGAGTCTGAGTGCCTCTTTTGGATCGCGGAGCATCCATGGAAGCTCGCCGAGCTTCGGACGGTTTTTTTCAAACAGGTCCCACATGGTGCATTCATCATCAGACCACAATACGAAGTGCTCGAGGTCTGGATTGACGAGGGTGGGATCGGCCTCCAAGGCAGCGCCATAGAAACGGGCGGCTTGCAAGACCATGCCGTGGTGAAGCAGTGCGTTTGCCATCGCCATGTTTTGCACGGCTTTGCCTTGGTTGAGTTCGAGGACAGCTGTTAGAAGTCGGATCGCGCGGCGTGGCTGGGCTTTGGCCAGGATGCGAATGGCGAAAGCGAGATCGAGATCGGTGCTCGGGATCTGGTCTGTGGTCCAAATAATTTCCGCTGCCTCTGCATAGGCTTGCTTGTCGTAAAGCCCATGTGCGAGCTGGCGACGTGTCTCCCAAGTGGTAGGGTCGCTTTTAAGTTTCTCTTTGAGAAATAGTTCGTCGAAGGGTAGGCGTTCGGCACTCACAGGTTTATGGGTAAATTGGGTTGGACTACTAAAACGCCATTCTTGTTGTTTTTGGGCAAGCAAGAAAATGGATGAGGATTCAATTTATGTGTTCCCCATTTTTCAGAAAGAACTATTTGCCAAAGCTCAGAATGGGCATCACTGCGCATTACTGTATGCCAGGAATGTTGAGTTTACGTGGGCCGGGCGCAGGAGAATCGGCAGGCGCGAAGGGGGCGACCGGAGGAGGAGTGACAGGGATAGCTGATTCTTCTGTTTTCGGGGGAGCGGTGCTCCATTTGACGTGCAGAACGGCGGTAGGAACAGAAGATCTGCTGATAGGAGCTTGGGGTGTCAAATCTGCCAGGGTTGGCTTTTGCTCAGCGAATTCGCGCTTGAATTCTTCGCCCGCAGCGATGGCTAGATCTGGCAGACAAATCGGATGATCGGAAAGACTGAGCCGGGAAGAGAGCATGAGCGCCTCTCTTGGATCGCGAACCAAGCGATGGATTTGTCCGACTTTAGGGAGTTTCTTTCCAAGCAGGCCGGGCATGGTGCTTTTCTCGTCGAAATTTAAAATGAAATACTCGAGGTCTGGATTTACGGCATTGGAATCTGCCTCAACAGCCGCTCCATAGAAGCGGGTGGCTTGCAGAACCATGCCGTAGTGAAGCATGGCGGCAGCCATCGCCAAGTTATGAGCAGGCTTGGCTTGATTGAGTTCGAGCACAGCTGTTAGAAGCCGGATCGCTTTGCGCGGCTGGGCTTTTGCTAAAATGCGAATGGATAAGGCGAGGTCGAGATCGTTGCTCGGGATGTACTTCGCATTCCAGATAACCTCAGCTGCCTCGGCGTATGCTTCTTTGTCATAAAGCCCATCTGCGAACAATAGGCGAGTATCCCAGTCCGTAGGGTTGTGAGTCAGTTTTTCTCTCAGATATGTTTCGTCGAAAGGCAGGCGTTCATTACTCACGGTATCAAATAGGTTAAATTCACTTACTATGACGCCATCCTCAGCCTTGCTTCGCAAGCAATAAAGTTAGTTGGTGATATATTTAACTGTGAAGCAATTCTTCAACCAGCGGAACATCCGCCTCTGCCCAATCTAAATCGAGGAGCTCGGAGGGTTCACACCAGCGGATTTCCTCGTGTTCATGGGCGTGGGGCTCGCCTTGCATGATTTCGCAGAAAAAGCCGCGGAGGCGGATGGAGACCGCGCCATCGGTCCATTCGACGATGGCACTAAGTGGTTTACCTACCCTCACCCCGATGCCTAACTCCTCATGAAGTTCTCTAGCAAGAGCCGCTTCGGGTAATTCCCCAGCATCGACTTTACCTCCGGGAAATTCCCATAAACCACCCAGATGCCGCTCCAAGCCTCGGCGGCAGGCGAGGATTTCCCCTAAGCTGTTTTTAATGATTCCGCAGACGACTTCCAGCATGTGACTCATTTCTCGATTTTACGAAAACAAAGGCCGTAAACAGGAAGCCTTCAGTGCGGCTTGGATCCCCAAGAGCTCTTCTTCATCCGTATTCTCTTCCAGAGCGTTTTTCAGCGCGACAATAAACAACTCGTACTGCTCCTCAATGTCGATATCGAGAGCTTCAGGAAAAGCGGCATCCAGAAGGGTGACCCCAAAATCGTTGGGCTCCAAAAGCTCTTCCGCCCAGCCAAGAATGGTTTCGATGGGTGATGAGCCAGGAAATCGCTGGGCGACGAGTGCCAAAATAGCGGTGCGGTTCTGCACGTTCATCAGTAGCGCGAGAAAAAAGCGATGCTCCGGATTAACGATGAAATGACGCATCTGGGAAATCGTCTCACGACGGAGACATTCCGCCAGTGTGTCGGGCACACCCGAGGCGAGTTCGCCGTGTTTGTTTTGAAACGTTGCCAGAGCATCATCCCACTCATCGAGTTCTTTCAGGCGCGGCATCGCGTGACGAAGCATGTTGAAGCCGCGCTCGAAATCCAAACTCGCCATCATTTCATTTACAAAAGGTGCGTAATTCGGATCGTCGATGGTTTCCAAGACGTCCAGCAGTTGTTTGCGACGTGCTGTTAGAGCATCCGCGTTCATCGGATTGATCGCGATGTGGGGTGGGAGGTAATTGTATTGCGGTCCCGTTCCGGAATCGTGATGGGTGCGAACAACCACGGTGATGGACGGAGTATCGAGGTGGAAAAGCGAGTGTATGCATTCCCGTCCCGAAGTGATGGGGACCGTGCGTCCGGTTTCTAACAACTCGATCCGCTTCACCCGGAGATCGCCGATGCGGATGTGCGGAGTGACGGAACGGGCGCCCACGAAGTCGAATTCCGAATGCACGCTGGAACCTTGCATCACATGAAATGCCCCGGAAAATTCGTGCTGATGGATTTCCGTTGTCCCCTCCAACCAGAACAGGATCTGAATGTAAAACCGCGGATCGTTGAAGGCGATCAACTCAGGCTGACCGAAGCCGGATTCGCCTTGAAAAGGTTGTTCGTCCTTGAAAAGAAACTCATGAATCATTTCGTCGATATCGACATTCTCCGAAGGCGGATTTTCATCGATCGCGATACGGGTCAGCTCGGGAAAAACTTCGAGCGAGAAATTCTGCTCCCGCCAACGCTCCAAAACCGTCTGGCCAAGCTTTTCAAAATAGGAATTCATGTGAACTCATCCTGCGTCCAACCCACACTCGGGCACAAGGGATAAGAATGAGATTAGATCAACTCACCATCGACAACCCCGCAATGCGGCCGCCGGTCCATGCGGCTTGGAAATTAAAACCGCCGGTGATGCCATCGATATCTAGGCATTCGCCCGCGAAGTGCAAACCGGGAACGACGCGACTTTCCATTCTGCGGAAATCGATTTCTTTGAGCCTCACCCCGCCGCAGGTGACGAACTCGTCTTTATTCGTCGTTTTGCCTTTAACGTGAAACCGGCAATCCGTGAGCTGTTGCACCAAAGCGTTTTCCCGATCTTTGGTGAGCTGCGACCATTGGGTTTCCGGCGCGATGGCGGTGCTTTCGAGCAAGCGCTCCCAGAGCCGACGCGGCAGGCCCGCGGGCACTTTGTTTTTGACCAAGGATTTTCCTGAATCCGAGCGATTGTTAGAAAACGTTTCGCGCAGATCTTCGGGCGAAGTTTTTCCGAGCCAGTTGATAGAAATTTCCACATTGTAATCCTGTTCGGCAAAACGCCGCGCCTCCCATGCGGACAAGCGCAGGATCGCCGGGCCACTGAGACCGCGATGCGTGATCAGCACCGGACCACTCTGTACCGGACTTTTCGGAATGGTTTTCACACTCGCATCCTGCACCGAAAGTCCGGCGAGCTCTTCGAGGCGGTGATCCGGAATGTTGAAAGCAAACAACGAGGGAACCAGCGGCTCGATGCTGTGCCCCAGCAATTCGATTGCGCGGGTGAGCGGAGATGCTTTGAGCGATCCGGAGGTGATGCATACTTTGTCCGATCTAACCGTTTCACCATTGCTGAAATGTAGGGAAAACGTTCCGTCGGGATCGGCTTGCAGCTCATGGAGCGCGATGCCGGTTTTCAAAATCACCCCGGCATCGCGGGCGGATTTCATGAAACAATCGATGATCGTCTGCGAGCTATCGGTAACCGGAAACATCCGACCATCGGCTTCCGCTTTCAACTCCACCCCACGAGCTTCGAACCACTCGACCGTATCCTGCGGCTGCCATTCATGAAACGCCCCGCGAAGCTCGCGCGAACCGCGAGGATAGTTTTTCGAAAGCATCGTGGGTTCGAAGCAAGCATGCGTGACATTGCAGCGCCCACCCCCCGAAATTTTCACCTTGGTGAGAAACGCATTCCCCTTTTCATAAACCGTAACCTCCGCCGAAGGATCGGCTTCGGCAGCAGTGATCGCCGCGAAAAATCCAGCTGCACCGCCACCGATGATGGTGATTTTGCGTGGAGTTTGGGTTTTGGGGCTCATCGGGAAATAGGTCGTATAGGACTTATAGGACCTATTCTTTATGGTTTTTCCGATAATTCAATCTTGCGCGGGTCATATTTTCACGGAGACCTCCTTTTTTGAGGAAATCATTCTCTAAACGGCGGATCTGCTGATCTAACAGGTAGTTCGCTTGATGAATGAGACAGATCGCGATGTTCGCCAGAGTTTCTGGAGGGCGCGTTTCCATATACGTCCTATAGGACTCATAGGACTCATTTGTCTTTTTAGTGAACCTTCGGACAAACAGGGCTTCTTTGGAATCTTTATCCCACGTTTCCAAATCTCTAACACGGAGGAAGTCTTTATAATCCAGAAGTAATTCTTCCAAACTCGCTCTTGCAACATTCGTGAGCTTTAGCTCCATCTCGGTAGATGTGGCAGAAGCCTTGCTTCCTTCAGCGATGTTCTGCTTTCCGGAACGGGCAGCTTGCACCATCTGATCCATGGTACGGTCGCCGCGCTTCAAAACACGGTCGCAAAACCGACAGGTGAAATCGTAGATGATTTCGGATTTTCGGTAAGATAGTAGTTCTTGATAGTTGCCGCCTTTTGGAAGGAAGCCCGAGGATTCATCGGGGGAGGAAGATGACATAGGTCGTATATGTCCCATAGGACCTATGTCTTCAAGCCTTCACATAAACCTCCGCTCCCGCTTCAGCGAACTCTTTGCTCTTCTCCTCCATCCCCTTCTCCAGCGCTTCCTCTTCAGAAATTCCCTGAGCGGCCGCGTATTGCCGGACGTCTTCTGAAATTTTCATCGAGCAGAAATGGGGGCCGCACATGGAGCAGAAGTGGGCGGTTTTTGCGCCGTCTTGGGGAAGAGTTTCGTCATGGAATTCACGAGCCGTTGATGGATCGAGGCCGAGGTTGAATTGGTCTTCCCAGCGGAATTCGAAGCGGGCTTTGGAGAGGGCGTTGTCGCGGTATTGGGCGCCGGGGTGGCCTTTGGCGAGATCGGCTGCGTGAGCGGCGAGCTTGTAGGTGATGACTCCGTCTTTGACGTCTTTTTTGTTAGGAAGTCCGAGGTGCTCTTTTGGCGTGACGTAACAAAGCATCGCGCAACCAAACCAACCGATCATCGCGGCACCGATGCCGGAGGTGATGTGATCATAACCCGGTGCGATATCGGTGGTCAAAGGTCCGAGCGTGTAGAACGGCGCTTCGTGGCACCATTCCAACTGTTTCGCCATGTTTTCCTCGATCATGTGCATCGGCACGTGGCCGGGGCCTTCGTTCATGACTTGGCAACCTTTCGCCCATGCGCGTGTGGTCAGCTCGCCTTGCACTTCGAGCTCGCCGAACTGCGCCATGTCGTTGGCATCTGCGATCGATCCCGGACGCAGGCCATCGCCGATGGAGAAGCTGACGTCGTAAGCTGCGCAGATGTCGCAAATTTCATCCCAATGGGTGTAGAGGAAATTTTCCTTGTGATGCGAGAGGCACCATTTTGCCATGATCGAACCGCCGCGTGAAACGATGCCGGTCATGCGGCTGGCGGTCATTGGCACGAAGCGCAACAACACGCCGGCGTGGATGGTGAAATAATCAACCCCCTGCTCGGCTTGCTCAATGAGCGTGTCGCGGTAAAGCTCCCATGTTAGATCCTCGGCCTTGCCGTTGACTTTTTCGAGGGCCTGATAAATCGGCACGGTGCCGATGGGCACGGGGCTGTTGCGCAAAATCCATTCGCGGGTCGCGTGGATGTTTTTTCCGGTGGAAAGATCCATCACGGTGTCCGCTCCCCACTTGGTCGCCCAACGCATTTTCTCGACCTCTTCTTCAATGGATGACGCGACTGCGGAGTTGCCGATGTTCGCGTTGATTTTCACCAGGAAATTCCGGCCGATGATCATCGGTTCGCATTCCGGATGGTTGATGTTGAGCGGGATGATCGCGCGGCCTGCGGCGACTTCGCTGCGCACGAATTCCGCTGTGATCTGTTCCGGGATGCGCTGTGGGAAACGTTTGAAAATGTTCGGTGTGTACGGGCTGTCCGGAGATTGGTGGGAGCCGGTGTGCTGTTTGTTGAGATCGTTGCGGACGATGTCGGTTTTCATATCGGCGATCTTCGCATGACGCATGTTTTCACGGATCGCGATGAATTCCATTTCCGGGGTGATGATGCCGTTGTCGGCATACCATTTCTGGGTAACAGGTTTATCCTTCGCACGCAGCGGTTGGCGGCGCTCGGCGGTCAGGCCAGGAAACTCGACGAAGCGATTGGCGCGCTCTGACTTCGATGCAAACTCCGCATGCTTTTCGGTTAGGTAACCGTTGTCCTGCGGTTGCACCTCGCGGCCATCATAGGCCTCCACATCACCGCGTTTCAAAATCCACTCACGGCGCAAGGCAGGCAAACCTTCTTCCGAGGTCCCTTGGAAATCCGGATCGCCCCACGGACCCGAGCAGTCATACACGCGCACCGCTTCGTTTTTCTCGATCCGACCATTGAATGCCTTAGTGTCGCTCAACGTGATCTCACGCATCGGCACTTGCACTTCAGGATGAATTTCACCCTGCACATAAATCCGGGTGGATGCCGGCAAGGGCGCGCGGGATTCATCGTGTGTCGATGTCGCAGTGGTTTCTTCTGGGCTGATCATGATCGGTTCTGAGTTCGTGGTTAAAAAATCGCGAATCAGAAAGCCATCGGAAAACAAGAACACCGACCGGCATCCCCGACTCCCTACGGCGGTATGATCCGCTTCAGGTTCGAAGGGTTTTTTCCGCGCGTCGGAAAGTCTCAGCCTCCCGTTCGGAAAGCTCCCCTGTCGTCTGGGCAGCGTCGATCACCCCACCCCACTTGTCAAGAACCCGAAAGCTGGGCTGATACCCGTTAACTAGTCTTGAGGTGTTACGGGCAGATTTACCACCGAGGGAAGAGAGATGACGGAGGACACAGAGGTTGAATGATATATCTTTAAATTGATTCCACCTCTTCTCTGCGCCTCCTTGCCCCTCGTAGCCTTGGCGAAGTGGGGCGCGGTGAAATTTTGTCCACTTCTCTTTGCTTGCCCCACCCGCGTCTTCCCGCTACTCCAAGCCCTCACATGAGCGAAGTTTCCCAAGCACCCCAGTCCACCGAAGCAGAATTGATCGCGGTCCGCCGCGAAAAACTCGCCAAGCTCCGTGAACTGGGAGTCGATCCCTACGGTGCCCGATTCGAGACCACGATCTCTCCTGCCGACCTCAAAGCGGATTTCTCCGAGGGCAAACAAGTTATCTGCGCCGGCCGCATCGTTGCCCTGCGCGACATGGGAAAATCGGTTTTCTTCAGCATCGGCGACGCGCATGGTGCCATCCAAGGTTACCTCAGCATCAAGGAGCTCGATGAAACCCAGGCCGCGATTTGGAAATGCCTCGATCGCGGCGATTGGATCGGGGTCTCCGGCGAAACTTTCCTGACCCGCACCGGCGAGCCGACGATTAAAGTTTCCTCCTTCACCGTGCTTTCCAAATCCCTGCGCCCGATGCCGGATAAATTCCACGGCCTGACGGATCGCGAAACGAAATACCGTAAGCGCCATCTCGATCTCATCGGCAACCCGGCCAGCGCCGCGTTGTTCATCACCCGTTCGAAGATGATCGCGGAGATCCGCAATTTCCTCCACGCACGCGATTTCCTCGAAGTGGAAACTCCCATGCTGCAATCCGTCGCCGGTGGCGCTGCTGCCCGTCCGTTCGAGACGCATCACAACGCGCTCGGCATGCCGCTCACCCTGCGCATCGCGCCGGAGCTTTTCCTCAAACGCCTCCTCGTCGGTGGTTTCACGAAAGTGTTCGAACTGAATCGCAACTTCCGCAACGAAGGCATCTCACGGAGACACAACCCGGAATTCACCATGTTGGAAGCCTATTGGGCGTTTTCCGACTTCGAAGAAATGGCCAACATGGTCGAGGAAATGACCTGCCACCTCGCCGAGAAATTCTGCGGTGGATTGAAGATCGAGCACAAAGATGAAGACGACAACGTGATCCGCACCATCGATCTAACACGTCCGTGGAAACGCGCGAATTATCACGACCTCATCAAGGAAGCCGCAGGCGCGGATTTCTTCGACATCACCCCCGCCGAACGCCGCGCGAAATGCGAAGCCATCGGCGTGCAGCTTTCCGAAAACATGGAGGACTACGAAGTCATCCAACAGGTCTTCGAGAAAAAAGTCGAGGAGCACACCTTTGATCCATGCTTCGTCACCCGCGTCGCAAGCGAGCTGGTTCCTCTCGCTAAAGTCACTCCCGGCGGCAAAACCGTGGAAGTTTACGAACTCATCATCAACGGCCAAGAAATTTCTCCAGGCTACTCGGAACTCAACGATCCCGACGTCCAGAAACAACGCCTCGAACACCAAGCCGGCGGCGAAGAAGAACAAAAGGTCGATTACGATTTCATCGAAACCCTCGAACACGGCATGCCGCCAGCAGGCGGTATCGGGATTGGCATCGATCGCTTGGTCATGATGCTAACGGGTGCGCCGACGATTCGTGATGTCGTGCTTTTCCCGCTGTTGAAGAAGAAGGATTAGACATCCCCATCTCTCCAGCCTCAACGGAGGCAACGCCCTAAGGATGTGAGATGAAAAATCTCTCAAGCCCCAACGGGGCGCTATTCGATAGCCTAGGGCAACGCCCTAGGTGGTGTTTCGTAAAAAATCCTGAGCCCTGAAGGGGCGCAACCCTGCGTTTGATATGCGAAGGCTTAGTTCGTGATGTCTTGCTCAAAGCAAATCCAATTGAATGATTACGTTTCACTTGCCCATCATTCATCCTCCACAAACCTTGCAGGCACGACCTTCTTCGGCAGTGCACATTCTGCCTTTGCTGTTTTTGAACCACCTTCAAGTGCTGTTGTGGCGAACACCTGAACTGGTTGTTAGCCAGTGGGTATTTTCAGCCGGGACTTGCTGTTCCCTCTGCACTTTAACCTCATGGACGGGTGTGGCGAAGGCACTAAAAGCCAGAGAAATCAGCAGAATCAGGAAAGACGCGTATTTCATTAGATACTCACTCTCTTCCCAATGAAAAAATCTGTCGAGATCCTTCTCGTCTCAGCCTTGCAAAGCCTGTTTAAGGGTCGTTTGACCTGAGGCAGTGACTGCATCACTCCTTATTCGGAACTGGCATAACTGCTGGTGGAGGAATCGGGATCGAAGACGTCTTTCCGGCATTTACCGCAGAAACGACCGTTGTCAGACGGCTGCATGGAATCCCAGTTCATCGGGCATTTGAAAGAAAAGTGTTTATCAGTGAGTCGGTTCATAGAGGTATTTAAAAGGTAGCTATATGATTGAGACCCTGCTGTTAGCTTTTCCTTAGAAGAAAATAGCATTTTTTATAAAATCGTGAAAATCACCCGTTACCCTACAATGATTCGTCATTTATAGCGATATTTTACTCAACCATAAATCGCCTTCAACGCCTCCACCACGCCATTCCCATGCGCGGCTTTTGCGACGTAGCCATTTCTAGCTTCGATGATTTTTCGGATTTCACCGACGGCGTTTGCCGGACAGGCGGCTTGGCCGGAATGTTCTTTGGAAAGCATTTCGACATCGTTGTGGCTGTCGCCCATGGCGAAGGTTTGGGCGACATCTAACTCATATAGCCGCGTGATCTCGGATAGGGTGGTGCCTTTCTGATAATTCTTGTGACCGAAGCGGAGATAGATTGAATTCCGCTGCCAACCCAGTTCCGGCACTTCGTTCACCATCGGCGCGATGCGCTCCACGATCCATTCCATTTCCTCTTCGGTGCGGGAGATAAGCCCGGCGGGATCGCCATCCAACTCGATATATTGTGCGCCGGTGTGTTCCTCGACGAGTTGGCGGATGCGTTTCAGCGTCTTACCTGCTTTTTTGAAAAGCTGGTGAATGTCTTTTTCACAACGAGCATTCCATTCCTGATGCGATTGAAACCGACCGAAGGCATTCGGAAAAAAAATCTCGCGCTCCCGTGCGATGACCCAATCGGGGAGAAACGGAAATTCGCTTTCTAACAAACCTTCAACCACATGCTGCATCGAACGACCGGTGTTGATTCCCCAAACCGCGCCGCGGGTTTCACGAAGATTCCGGATCGTTTCAAAAAACGCCACGGGCACGGGCTCAGCGTCTGCGGGGTAATGAAGCGTCCCATCGAAATCGAACGACAACAACAAATCAGGTTTCGCGCAGGCATCCAGAGTTCTCACGCCCGCAGGCTAACCCAACAAACCCTCGGTGCAAGGCGTTTGGAGATAGTGATGCTTTCTAATTGCTCCTATAACATATTTAGAATTTGGTTGAGTAGTTTGGAACGCATAGCTGAACATCCCATCAAAGCACCCCAGATACTCATCATTCAATGGCATTACTATTTCTCATCCTAGCCTGCGCCCTGTGGGGTCTGAGTTTCCCTTTGATGAAGGTTCTCAATCTCGAACAGGCAACTCGCATGCCTGAAGCTTCGAGCGTCTTTTTCTCGTCATGGTTACAGTGTGCGCGGTTTCTTTGCGCATCAATCTTGCTGCTCCCATTCGTGCTACGTCGCAATGCGATTTCCAAAAGAGAATTGTCCCAAGGCTTGCAATTAGCTTTTTGGGGCGGATTCGCGATGTGGCTTCAGGCAGATGCTTTGGCTTATACGGACGCATCGACATCGGCATTTTTAACCCAGGCTTATTGCGTGATTCTTCCCTTATGGGCGTGCATGCGTCACCGTAAAGCGCCGGGCTGGCGTGTGGTTGTTGCAACGAGTTTTGTAATCTTTGGCTGCGCTATTTTATCGGGTTTCCGATGGGGCAAGATGCAGATGGGACGTGGAGAGATTGAAACGTTACTAGCCGCTTTCTTGTTCACTTTCCAAATTCTCACTTTGGAAAATCCTAAATATCAGAACAACCGCGGAATGCCTGTTACGGTGATGATGTTTGCGGGAATAGCGCTTCTGTTTATCCCTATCACTTGGTTGGTGGCACCAAGTTTTGACGCGTGTATCGAAGCGGGTGCATCCTTGCAAAGCATGACGATCGTTCTGGCGCTCGCACTGCCATGCTCTGCCGGCGCCTATCTACTGATGAACATTTGGCAACGCAAGGTATCAGCCACTGAAGCTGGTTTAATTTATACTTCGGAACCCGTTTTCACCGCAGCTTATGTGCTCTTTATGCCAGCGATGCTCGGCGCATTTGTCGGAGCGGTTTATCCAAACGAATCATTCACGCTAGCAATGGGTGTGGGTGGTGGATTGATCTTACTGGCAAATCTTTTAATGCAATGGAAGCGCAAGCCCCACCTCGCGCCAGTGGTGTAAGCCGTGTGTGAAAGGTAAAGGACCATCGCCGAGGGCGCCGCATGGAATGAGCAAATAAATGATACCTCGAAAGAGACTCGATTACATATCGCTTCGCGCGGCACCCTCGGGCGATGGTGCCCTACCAATTTCATGATCAACTCATTTTCTTCCCTCTGCGACCCTTTGCGGCCTCTGTGACTCTGCGGTGAAAATTACCCATCTCGCCGCTCTTTTCTTTAATCCTACACTTGCCCAAATCCCCTCTCGCGCCTACATCCTCCCCGCATGGCAACGATCAATTCCAATTTCCTCAAACTCAAAGCGGGTTATCTCTTTCCTGAAATCGCCCGTCGCGTCAAAGCCTACACGGAAGCAAATCCCGACAAAGCCGCTCGCATCATCCGTTGCGGGATCGGCGATGTGACCGAACCTCTCCCCGCCGCCGTACGCGAAGCCATGCATTCCGCAGTCGACGAACAAGGCGATCGCGCGACCTTCAAAGGCTACGGCCCGGAGCAAGGTTATGAGTTTCTCCGCCAAGCCATCGTGGACAATCAATTCGCCGATCTCGGAATCTCTGCCGATGAAGTTTTCATTTCAGATGGCTCGAAATGCGACACGGGAAACATTTTGGACATTTTTGGAAAAGGCAACGTCATCGCCATCACCGATCCGGTTTACCCGGTCTACGTCGATACCAACGTCATGGCAGGCAACACCGGAGAAGCCGATGAAAACGGCGCTTACGACGGATTGCTCTACCTGCCGTGCAACGCGGAAAACGAATTCGTCGCCAGCGTTCCGAATCAAAAAGCCGACCTTATTTATCTCTGCTTTCCTAACAACCCGACCGGTGCCGTCGCAACCCGCGCCCAGCTCACCGAGTGGGTCAACTACGCCAAGAAAAACGATGCGATCATCTTGTTCGATGCCGCTTACGAGGCGTTCATTCAGGATCCGGAAATCCCGCATTCCATCTACGAAATCGAAGGTGCGAAAGACTGCGCGATCGAGTTCCGCTCGTTCTCGAAAAACGGCGGCTTCACCGGCGTGCGTTGCGCCTACGTGGTGATTCCGAAATCCGTTTCCGGTCGCACCGAAGACGGCACTCCGGTTCCCATTCACCAGCTCTGGTCTCGCCGCCACTCAACCAAATTCAACGGCGCATCCTACCCCGTGCAAAAAGGTGCGGCAGCGGTCTTTTCCGAAGAGGGGAAAAAACAAGTCTCCGCGCTAATCGAGCATTACATGGGAAATGCGAAACTCCTGCGCGAAGCGAGCCAAGCTCTGGGCCTGAAAGTCTTCGGCGGCGTTAATGCCCCCTACGTTTGGGTCAGTTGCCCACAAGGCGTAAGCTCATGGCAGATGTTTGACAAAATGCTCCAAGAAGCTCAAGTCGTCATCACCCCGGGCTCAGGTTTCGGCTCCGCCGGCGAAGGCTATTTCCGCATTTCTGCCTTCAACACCCGCGAAAATGTCGAGGAAGTCTGCCGCCGCCTTAAAGCACAAATGTCGTAATCCAATCTTTCATCCGGCAGTTTTTCCAACTATCCTCATCTCATGTTACATCTGAAATTGGCATCCATCGCAGTCGCTTGCTTAGTTCTCTGTCAATGCGCTGGCTCCGGCAACGGTTCCGGAGCTCCCAACATGGGCGGCCCGACTCCAGAAGAACGCCAAGCCGCAATAGCTAGCGAACCGACCGGAAATTTCTATTACGGCCGACGTTACTACGTGGAAAAAACCCGTTTCTGGGGATATTTACGCGAGCCCCGCCAATCCGCGAACAAAGCCAAACTGGTTATTTTCAAAGAAAACCGCAGGAAAAATCCGGATCGCCTCCATGAAGACGGCCCTCCGGGAGCGCGCTACGGCTTCGATAACAACTACGAATACCGCATCTACGGCAACTATACCGGCGAGAAAGCTTACGATCCCAACAGCAACCAGGTTTTGCCGGTTTTCGCACTCTCCGATTACCAAGTCGTAAGCCGTCAGCCGGGTTGGTTGTTCAGTCCCAAAGACCATTATCACTCGCAACGCTTCACTCTGTCGCCTCATTAGTCTCCCATGGGCGGGAAATTTAGACAAATTTCCCCAAGAGCAGCGCTGTGAATTTGTCGTTTCATCATGTCAGCCAGCGAAGCTCCACAACAATCCTCACCTGCAACCGCCGCTTGGCGCGCGTGGCTGGACGAGCACGGGCCTAGACTTTTTCTCTTCGCGAGAAACCAAACACGCTCCCACGAAGACGCGCAAGACGTCCTTCAAGACGCCATCGTTAAACTCGTGGATAAAATCCGCGCAGGGGAATTTGTCGGCGGCCAAGACGCTTGGCAGCCCTACCTTTACGCGACGATTCGCCGACTCGCGATCGATCTATCCCGAAAAGACGACCGCAGAAAACGCCGCGAAGATTACGTTTCCGAGGACATCAAAACGGATCAATTCGAGGTCTTTCACCCATGGTTCGACTCGGAAGACAGCGATGACGAAACCCGCGCGCAGCTCGAGGCCGCTCTGAAAACCCTGCCCGAAAAATTTTCTTCCGTGATCATCATGAAAATCTGGGGTGACCGCACCTTCGCAGAAATTGGTGATGCCCTTGAAATTTCCCAAAACACAGCGGCCTCTCGGTATCGCTATGGACTTGAAGCTTTGAAACGTGAACTCGCCTCCGCCCGCAAACGTGGCGATCTCTCTATCTGAAATCTAATTTCCCAATATGTCGAAAATTCCTACCATCGCCGAACAAAAACTAGCGGATCTCCAGCCGAACAAACTCGATGAAGATTTCATGTCCCGGCTGCTCGCATCCGCCGATGGCTCTCTCACCGAACTCTCCGACGCAGAACTGCAATTTGAAAACAGTCTGCGCAAATTTTCGCCACCCAAGCTTTCCTCTTCTTTCGACACCACACTGATCGACATTCTGACCAACACTCCCTTCCACGTTGACGAAAAAATCGTTCTCTTCCACAAGTCCACATCGCGGGCCAGCGGAACCATCTCGAAGTTCCGCCGCTTCAACCTCGCCGCCGCGGCCGCCGTGGCTCTGCTCGGGTCACTCGCTGCGTGGATCACTCCAAACCAACCCAATGAGACGGTCGCAAACACTCCTGAGCGCGTGGTGCAACAACCTTCAGCCATCCCGCCTGCGGCTCCGAGTTCTTTTGCCCCCGCATCAATCAACCGGAATCTCAGTGACACCCAAGATGAAGGCGTGATGTGGAATCAATCCAATCGCCCACATCGGGTTATACGCTTTACCTACATGGATCGCGTCACACTGAAAAACGAAAAGGGCGAGTTAATCGAAGTGGAGCAGCCTCGCGTGGAGTATGTGATCATCCCAGAAAAAATTGACTGAACTTTTCATGCCTCTAACAAAACAATCATTTGTCATGAACTCACAAACACAAACCTTATCACCCATCCTTACCGCTGGCGTTATCGGTGTGTTTTCGTTGTTCGCCAGCTATCCCGCATTCGCCATCGAACCGCCGCCAGACAACGCGAAACCACCCGCAGCTTTGCTGGATGGCGCTGAGAAAATCGATGAAGTTCCGGCAAAGCTGCCATTCATCGGAGTCGTCACTGCATCGCTTCCAGACATGCTGGCAGATCATCTCAATCTTGAACCAGGCACCGGCGTCATCGTCCGCACCGTCATGCCAGACAGCCCTGCTGATCAATCGGGTATCAAAACTAACGACATCATCCTCAACATCAATGAGACCGTCCTTAAAGATCCTGAAACTTTCAGCACGAAAATCCGCAGCCAGAAAATTGGTGATAAGCTCAAATTAAAAACCATTCAAAAAGGCAAACCCAAGGATATCGAAGTTACACTCGCAGAACGTCCTGCTGGCCAGATCGCTGAAATTCCAGATCGGAAACCGCTCTTCGATGGAGTGCCGGATGCCGAAGCCATGCGCTTACGCGATTTGATCGAACGCAATCTCGATGCGCTCGGCCAAAATGGATTTGAGGAAATGCTCGCGCCGGAAGCACTCGCTGATGAAAGGCTCCGCATGCTTCGAGAGCGCATGAACCGTGCTCTTGAAGACGCACCTCAAGTTGCGCCCGGTGAAATGCCAAAAATTCAACTCCAACAGCAATCCACCGTTCGCATGATGGATAACCAAGGCTCTGTCGAAATCAAAACCATCGGCGAAAACACCGAGGTCATTGTCCGGAACCCAGCCAACGAGATCGTTTGGTCAGGTCCGTGGGATACAGAACAAGACAAAGCTGCCGCACCGGATGACATCCGCCTGCGCATCGATAAAATCAATATCAAAAAGGGCGGCGGCATTAACCTCCGCTTGGAAAGATAGATTTTCAGCGATTAAAAACAGCAGCGATTCAGGGTTCGACTTATGAAATCTTTGATGACAGATTTCGTGACCAAGCCGTGAAATTTTCCATCCTCATCTTATTCGTCGCAAGTTCCATGCTCAGCATGGGTCGTCAGATCGAGCGTATCTGGACGGACGATCAGGGCCGCAATACCAAAGCGCTTTTGTTGCGAGTGGAAAATGGAAATGCCATCTTGCAGCTCCCAAGTGGCAAAGAATCCCCGTTCCCGATCACGAAGTTATCGAAAGACGATCAGCTATGGATTCAAAATTTCAGCCAGGAGAAAGAAAAGGGCACGCCAGAAACTGCAGCTGCAACGAAGCTGAATTTCGAGAACCCATGGCCGGATCTGATCAAGTTCAATGACGATCCGCAAATCGTCACGGTCAAGGAAGACAAGGACAAGAAGGAGTTTGTCTATGAATCCGCAAACTACCGCTACAACAGCGATGTGCGGCTCGGCAACTCGGTCGTCAAAGGTTTCGCCGTGCTGTTTGAAGCCACCCATCAATTTGTTAGAGAATTACCCCTAGCGGTCGATGGCGGAGCGAAGAAGGACGGAAAGTATGAGATCTTTCTCTTTGAATTCGAAAAAGATTACACCTCCGCCGGTGGACCTCCGGGTAGCGCGGGTGTTTACATTGGCGGGAAAAACATCGTCATGGTTCCGCTGACCAGTTTGGGTGTGAAAAAATCCGGCAGCGGTTACACCTTGGACAGGGATAAATCCTCAAAAACCCTTCCCCACGAACTCGTCCATCAATTGACTCCAGATCCGTATTACGCGCAAGGCTCCATGGGTTGGTTCACCGAAGGCCTCGCGGAATACGTGGCGGTCACGCCGTATTACGCAGGCGGAACATTCAACGTGAAAGGCAACTCCAAGCCCATCATCGAATACGCCACAGCTTACGGAAAAGGCGGCGCCGGCGGTCGCGCTCTGGGGAAAGATCTCAAAATCGGCCCGCTCAAGAATTTCATGCTGCAGTCATATTCCAGTTTTGTCGCCAACGCTCAAGTCAACTACGGCTGCGGAATGCTGATCACCAACTACTTCTTCCACATGGATCGGGAAGAGGACGGAGCTCGGATCAAAAAATTCCTCGCGGCTCTCCGTGAAGGCAAACAGGGCGATGCGGCTCTGGAAGTTTTGTTAGACGGGCAGACCTGGTTGGAACTGGAAAAAGACATCGCGAAAGCCTATTCCAAAAAAGGCGTGGATTTTACTTTCACGGAATAGACCCAGATGTCCGAAGTTCCGCCAATCACCAAACAACCCGCGCTACCTGCCTTGCCGGGGCTCTCTCCGCAAGAACTCTCCGAGTGGCTTGCGGCTAACCATGAGCCTGCGTTCCGCGCCAAACAAATCCTCGATTGGGTCTGGAAAAAAAAGGTCACCTCGTTCGAGCAAATGACCAACCTCTCAGCCGCGTTGCGTGAAAAACTCGCCGCCGCTTTTCGGCTCACCGCCCTCACCCACTCGAAAACCCAGGGCAGCGAAGATACCACCCACAAGTTCCTTTTCAAACTCCACGATGGTCGTTACATCGAATCGGTCCTCATCCCTGCAAACCCCGCCCTCTACGGCGAAAAATCGGATCGTCGCACCCTGTGCGTTTCATCACAGGTCGGTTGCGCCTACGGTTGCAAGTTCTGTGCATCGGGCCTCGCCGGATACACCCGCAACTTGGACGCCGCAGAAATCGCCGGCCAGGTCCTTGCCGCAGAACAAATTTCCGGCGAGCGCGTCGACAACCTCGTGTTCATGGGCATGGGCGAACCCATGGCGAATTTCAACAATCTCATGGCCGCGATCGCCTTGATCACCGGACCCGAAACCCTGCACCTCGGCGCGCGCCATCTAACGATTTCCACTTCCGGCCTTGCTCCGCAAATCCGCAAGCTCGCCGATCATCCCCAGCAAATCCGGCTAGCCATCTCCTTCCACGGCGCCACCGATGAAGTCCGCAACAGGATCATGCCGGTGAACAAAAAATATCCGGTGGCGGAATTGTTAGCTGCGCTCGCCCATTGGAACTCCACCAAAAAACAAAAGCTCACCCTCGAGTATATTTTGATCAAAGGCGTCAACGACGATCTCGAACAAGCCGCCATTCTCGCCCGCCACGCGCGTAACATTTCCGCGAAAGTAAATTTGATTCCCTACAACACGGTCGAAGGACTCGAATGGGAACGCCCCGCTCTCTCACATTGCCGCGCCTTCCAAGACGTCCTGAAACAAGCGGGAGTCACCGCCACCCTGCGCATCGAAAAAGGCCACGACATCGATGCAGCTTGTGGACAACTCAGACTCAAACAAGAAACCGCTGAGGGGATCGTCTGATCCTGGAGAGCCGGTCTGCGACCGGCTGCATCGCGAATAGAACTCGCGCAAAGGCGCTAAGACGCAAAGGGAGAGGCGGAACATCTTTCTAAATATCTTAATTTTTAACATATCATCCAAGACTCTGCGTCCCTCGGCGACCTCTGCGCCTCCGCGGTGAAAAATTGAAACCCAAACGCTCGTGAGACTGGATTGACAGGGCTCGGTGGATTTCGGAGGGTGCGCGCAGTAATGATTTTCAAAAGTATCTGTAGAGACGTCGGGATCGGGGCAAATTCCTATTTGCTGGATGCGGACGGGGTAAGAGTGATTCTGGATGCGGGAATGCATCCGAAAGAGGAAGGCATGACCGCGCAACCGCGCTACGACCTTGTCGAAGATGACACCGCAGACGCGATTTTCGTTACCCATTCCCACTTGGATCACGTCGGCACCCTGCCGGTTTGCGTGGATCGCCAGAAACGTGCCAAAGTGTTTCTCACACCTGAAACTGCCGACCTCGCCTGCGCGATGCTCCACAATTCCGTCAACGTGATGGAAAGCAAACGCACCGAG
This sequence comes from Verrucomicrobiota bacterium, assembly GCA_040384845.1. Lineage (GTDB taxonomy): Bacteria > Verrucomicrobiota > Verrucomicrobiia > Verrucomicrobiales > Akkermansiaceae > Luteolibacter. The sequence continues at coordinate 105,336 of JAZKIL010000006.1, forward strand.
CTGGGGATCACCGAATATCCTTTTTTCGTGCACGGTCAGTTGGATCGCATGAAAGGCATTTTCGAGCGACGCAATGTCGGTCGAAAATTCGATGTTGATGAAAAGGGCAAACTCACAGCGGAATTTTACGATGCGGGACACATCATGGGGTCAGTGGGTGTGATGTTTGAGGCAGAAGGGAAAAAAGTTTTCTACACCGGAGACGTGAATTTCGAAGACAGCACCCTGCAAAAAGGTGCGGTGTTTCCAGACGAACCAGTGGATGTGTTGATTGTGGAAACGACACGTGGCGAGCAGGCGCGTCGCCCAGACTACTCGCGCCGCGAAGAGGAAAACGAATTCGCTGAGGCGATCAAGCGGGTGCTGAAACGCGGCGGATCGGCATTGATTCCCGTGTTTGCGATGGGAAAAACCCAGGAGGTTTTAGCGATGCTCCAGCGCTTTAAAGAAGACGGACTCATCGATGAGAAAGTGCCCGTCTACATCGGCGGGCTCAGCACCAAGATGACCACGATTTACGATAAATTTTCCGACGTATCGCGTCGCCATCGCCGCGGCTTCAAATTCCTCAACGACATGGAACTGGCCGGCGGCAACAAGAAGCGGGTCGGCCCCATTCCTTTCAACAACGGCTGCATCTACGCGCTCTCCAGCGGAATGATGAGCGAAAAAACCGTTTCTAACAATTTTGCCCGTCAAGGCGTCCTGGAAAACAAAAAGCACGGATTGTTTTTCGTTGGCTACGCGGATTCGGAAACACCCGGCGGAAAAATCCGCGCCGCGAAACCCGGCGATATGGTCGAGCTCGATCCCGCTTACCCGCCCGTCAAACTCAACTGCGAAGTACGCATTTTCGATTTCTCCGGACACTCCACCCGCAACGCGATCGCCGACTTCGCCGTCCGCGTGAAGCCAAAGAAAATTTTCCTGGTGCACGGCGACGAAGGTGCGATGGCTTGGTTCAAGCAGGAATTGGAAAGCCGCTTACCTGGTACCGAGGTGATTATTCCGGAGCCGGGTGTGGAGTTTGATATTTGAGCTCGTCGGCGTTTGAAAAAACGGTTTTTTCAGTCCGCTTCATAGGAAGCCCCGCGCGCTGAGGGTGTTGAGACGGCGAGCGATTGACACAAGGCCATCGATGGTAACCTCGGTGTATGAGCGACCGTCGCAGGTATCGATTCCATGTCCGGAATCGAGGTTGCGTAGAGCTTCGAGCGCCGGATCCTCATGGTGAAAAACTTCCACGAAAACCATTTCCAGTTTTCCGGTTTTAGCGGCAGCTGACAAGGTCGCGCCGATCCATCCATCATCCGTGCTGAGGCAGCCACGGGTGGTCGGTGAGGAAGCATGATAGATGCCCAAGTGCCCAGCCGCGGCGATTTCGGCGATAAGTTCCTGGCTTTCCAAGATGGAAAGTCCGGAATCGCCCATGTGTGCGGCATCCACGAGGAGTTTGAAAAAGTCCCGGCCGATCTCACGGTTGACCGCTTTCACAAATGCCCATGCGCGCTTGAGGTCGGTGAAGGTCTTGAATTCCCCAGGCCGGAGGAACTCGATGTGCCATGCCGTAACCCCGGATTCGAGAAGGCCGGATTCGCGGACGGCTCGGGCATGAACAACCACGTTTTGCGCAACGGCAGTATCGAGATCCATGTTTTCCGGACCATTCATCCATTCCTCGATGGAGGTCGAGGAAACCGAGACGATTCCGTGTCGCTGAGCGGCTTCAAGGGACCCGACAAGCTTGCCAACCACATCATCCTCGTCAGCAGGATCCATCGGATTCGCTCCACCAACGAACAAGACAAAATGGACTTCCAGATCCAGCTCCTTCATACCGGAGACCATTTCCTCGGCATCGGATTCGTTGGTTCCGGAGAAGAAGGGAATCTGTGTGCAGGTCGGTCGGAACGGTGATTGCCGGCAAATGCGGTCCATTTCCGCAACCGTGGAAAGACGGCCGTCCTCTTCTCGGGGCAGGTTGCCATTTTCATCCGGCACAAGTCCACCTACGAACTTGATGTGAGTAGGGACGATTCCAAGGGCGATGTCAGGTTTGAGGGTCAGTGTTGGGGGCATGGTGGATGTTATTGGGAGAGAGAGTCGTGCTTGGCGGGGGTTATTGATCACATTGAAAACCTAGTAAGCCTTCATCCACTCAACGATGTCTGCGACGTCCTGTGCGCTGAGGCCGAGTTGGTCAGCTCCGAGCATGAGCGACCGGTCCATCGGATTCCGGCTCTTGATCATGCCCTTCGGGACGTCTTGAGTGACACCGCCGGTGGAGCGGATCTTGATGGTTTCGCCTTCGGAGAGAACTAAGCCGTCAATCCATTCGTTGTTCTTCAGTTGAATGGCCGTGCCTTCGAACCCGTGGGATATATCAAAGGAAGGATCGACGATGGATCTGGCGACGATTTCAGCAGGCTGGCGCTGACCGAAGCCTTTGAGAGCCGGTCCGTATTCGGATCCCTGCCCATCGATCTGGTGGCACATCACGCAGCGGCCGGCGAGTTCTTTGCCTTTCACTGCGTCGCCTTTGAGTTTCATCACATCCTCGACGGAAAATTTCAGCTCCTTCGGCTTCAAGGGAACGGTTATCGGGACGAGTTTGATCTCTTTCCCGATGATGCCTTTTTCTGCAAGTAGAGGCTGGAGACCCATGGAAGACCATTCGCCTTCGTTGCGGTTTTTCAACCACCAGACGGCTTGGTCGCGGACGGGAGAACCTTCGGCGGCAAGTTCGATCATGGCATCAGCTGCGGCGCGGACTTTGATGAATGCCAGTGAATCGACCGCCAGCTTGCGGGCTTCCCCGGAGAGTCCGGCATCCTTGGCGCGCTCTGCGAGCGCCGGGATAGCAGCCTCGGGCATGAGCCTCCATGTAAGCCATGCAAAGGAATCGGGCCATGCTTTCGGCTCGCTTGGTTTCATGTCCTTATTGAGCGCTTTCCAGAGATCTTCGGTATGGTGACCGGCACCAATGCCCAGGGATTCAAGGTAAGACCTGTCCTTGCCGTCGAAGCGCTGGGCGACATTGACGAGGACTTCTTTCGATTCTTCGAAACCACGGTATCTCATTTCCATGGCTGCCTCCGCACGGATCGCAGCGGATTCGTCGGTGGAGAGCTTCTTTGCATACGGAAGGGCGTCGATCTCCCCATCCGCACGGCGAATGGAACGAAAGGCGGCAAGCCTGAGTTTGGCGTCGTCCCCGGCAATCAGCTCATCGAGTTTCGCCGCTCCTTTTTCACCGAGGTAAGGCAGAAGCCAGACGGCGCGGACCGCGACGAAAGGGTTTTTGTTTTCGAGCACCTTGGCGACCGCATCGTAACTGGCTGCCCCGTCGTTCTTCAGCTTGTCGAAGCCTGACCAACGGACGTTGTTAGCCGGAGAGGTGAGAGCGGTGACCGCACCATTCGTAGTGGAGAGATCCGTTTTCGGAACCTCCGGTTTGAATCCTTTCGGGGCGATGCGATAGATGACCCCAGATGCAGATTCGTCGCGGGTATCATGGCCGCCCACACGGGAATCGGTCCAGTCGGCGATATAGAGGGCTCCATCCGCACCCACAGTCACATCGGAGGGACGGAACTGATGGATATCTTCCTTCCCGGATTTCGGATCGTGCCTCTTCTTCGTGCCGCCGACGAAATCGGATCCATCGAAATCCTTTTCGGGGTTGGTCGTGACGAAATCCTTGCGATTGAGATCAAATCCCGCGCCATCCATTTCCGGCTGATAACCGTAAATCACGTTGCGGCCCGGCTCGCAGGAAAGCAGGGTGCCTGCAAACTTATCACCTAGGACGCCGTTTTCATAAAAAGCGATACCGGTGGGCGAACCACCCCCGTAAACATCGCCGGAGGGCATGGTGCCGGGATCCTCCTGGCGCCAATGGGCGGTAGGCACATCCTGGCCGGGGCGTCGGTCGGCTTGCCAGGTGCGCTTGCCATTACGGGAAAAATATCCTGCGTTTCCGTACTCAATCATATGGGTCACGCGGCAGGCCGGCGGATCGTCGTTGTCATTTTGGAAAACGAAACCGAAGGAGTCGGTGATCTGCTCGTAGGAGTTTCGGAATCCTTCGCCGATGATTTCGGCATGAGTGCCGTCGGGGTTAATTCGGAAAGCAGCACCGGAGTTATAGGAGAATCCGTCGTCGGACTTTTGACCGGCAATGGCTTTCACATTGACGATGTATTTGGAAAAAGGTTCGTGCACGTATGCCCCGCCCAACTTGAAGGTTTTATCAGACTTGTCGGTGAACATGCCGCCGGTGTTGCCTTGGTTGAACACCCATTTACCGTCCGGGCCGGAGGTGACGGAATGGAGGGAGTGGTCGTGATTGCGGCCGTTGAATCCGGTGAGGAAAACTTCCTTGGTATCGCCATCGGCTTCGCTGAATTTCCCATCGCGGTTTTTATCGGTGAGTTTCAGGAGATTGGGCGGTTGGGAGACCATTACCACATTGTCGAAGACTGCGATCCCTAACGGAGCGACCAGTTCCGGATCCTGCCAAAAAACCGTGCTCTTGTCGGCTTTCCCGTCCATGTCGGTATCCTCGAGCATCACGATACGGTCCCCTTCCGGGCGTCGGTTGTTCTTAGAGCGGTAGTTCACACCCTCTGTGACCCAGATCCGGCCGAGAAGGTCGGTATCCATGTTTGTCGGGTTATGGAGCATGGGCGAGACGGCCCACGGGGTTACTTCCAGTCCTTCGGGCAGGACGAACGAATTTAGCGGCATTTTCGGCGGCTCCGGAGAAGGATTCCAAGCAGACGCTACAGTCGTCATGAGAACGGATAATATTCCTATGTTTTTCATAAATGGCGATATGGGTAAAATTACGGACGTTCAGGGGGCGGTCTCATTGTCCGCTTTGCCATGGAACTCGATTTCCGCCACGTCACACAATCCATCCGGAGGGGCAAGGTAGCGGACGTACCGGAAAGCCGAACTTTCCGTGACGCTTTGCATGGTCAGGATTCCGTCTTCCGGGGCTTTGGTGACGGTGTACAGATCAATTACCCCCTCGGTGAAATCTGGTGTGTTAGAGCCTTGGAATTTCCCGCCAACCATACGGAAGCCGAGGCCGGGACGGGGACCGTATTTGATGGCTGTGATCCTGGCTTTCACGCCGTTTCCGAAATCCAGACCGACCCATGCGTTCTTATGCGGAGGATCGAAATAATTCTTGAGGGACCCGTCGAAGACCGTGAACTTCTCGGCTCCGGAATCCCGATAAGATCCATCGGTACCGATGACAGTTCCGAGGAGCCGGGTGTCGGTAGTAGCTGCCGCCTCCTTACTGTCTGCGGTCTCGCCGTCGGCATGTTTGGCCGAGACAACGTAATAGTAGGTAGTTTCGGACCCAAGATTCGGATCGACGTAGTGTTGGGTCGGCGGGAGTAAGTTAGCGATGGTGGTGTAGGGGCCGCCCTTGGTTGTCGCTCGCTTTACATGATAACTTTCCGCCCCGGCGGATCCGGCCCAGGAAAGCGTGATCTGACGCCCTTCAACAAAGGGGCGCAGCGCGCTCGGCACGGCGCCTTTTCCGATCGGATCGCGGCTATGGGTCAAAGTGGTGTATCCAAGGCCATCGAAACCGCCGCTGCTGCTACCGTAGTCAAACCCACCGCCCTCAGGCCGGTTCTTTTCCGCATAGAGGGCGGTCCAAGGTGCCGACATGCCACGGCGGTTGACGTAATGGTTGTAAATCAGATCCCAACCGGGTCGATTGATTCCTCGCGCGTGGGACGAAATCGTTTTCTGAACCCAATACTTCTCTTTTCCGGGATGGCCGAAAACGTAAACGTAGGTGGTCCAGGGAACCTCGTGTGCGAGATTGTATTTCGAGATATATTCGACTCCGGCGAGGAAGCGGTTGTCCATCGCTCCATAAAGGTCCAGCTCCTGGTTCCAGGCGATTTCACAAATGGTACCGAGAAGTATTGGCCCCATGAGCGAGTGGCCTTGGTCCCTGCCGCTTTCCTGCCACTGGCCCAAGCCGTTTGGGTGAACGAAAGGGACGGCGTTCCGGATATTCTCGTTGCCCGGGCCGTTGTAAAAGTAGTTTACGGCCTCGTCGAAAATTTTCCGGTCATCGCACAACACCCCGATCGCCATCATGGATGCCTGCGCGGCATGCACCCAGTTTGCCCAATAGTGGGAGGGAACCGTGCCGTTGCGTCGGATGAGGAAATCTTTGTTGATGGGGTAAAACTGCTCTAACATGTAGCGCTGGAAGTCTTGGAAGTCGGGTCTTTGCCAGCCCGGATAATCGCGCAGCAGCTCGGCCGCGCAGGCAAACTCATAGCCGTAAATCCCCGCTCTCAGGCCGATGTTAGAATCGCCCGCCCAGCCCTTATGCTGATCGGCCCAGGAGTTAAGGATTTCCACCGCCTTGTCAGCGAACTTTTTCTCTCCGGATCCGTGATAGCGTAGGGCGAGTTGATAGGTCTTTGCGCAGTCACGAGCCAGGCGGATGTAATTCTCGCCACCGCCTCCCCCCGCCTTGATCTGCGATTGCACGCTGGAACCGTCGTCCACAAAATTGTCCGTGTTTTTCACCAACTTGTCCCAACTTCCCTTCCACGGCTGTTGGCCGGCGACCACCTTTTCTTTCATGCGGTTGAGATCCGCCTGGGTGGAAAGGCAACCGGGATGGGTGAATGGTTGCTGGGCCGAAGCGAGGCTGGAAAACAGAACGGAAAAGAGGAGGATACGGAGTCGATGGGATATCATATTTGTGCGAATTTGAGAATGGGGGCGAAGGCTGCTGGTGCAGCCGAAATCACAATCAGATCCTGCGGCGGCGCAGGAAGACCAGCGGCAAGCCGATGCAGCTCAACAGAGCTGACCCGGGTTCTGGGATGACTGTAACAAAGCCCGTAGTGGAATCGAAGATGGCGGATTGCCCTGCTCCGAGGCCGCTGAAGTTCACCGTGTCAAAATTACCGGCGTAAGTCTCGAAGTCGAAAATCTGAACGGAACTGCTGTTGGCATAGGTTTCCCCGGAATCGAACATCAGGTCTAGGATTCCATCGAAGGTTACTCCCTGTGCGCCGGCACCTCCGAGCGCGAGATCACAACTGCCAAGCGTGAAGGTTGACAAAGTGAACTCGAAGTCCGAAGTGGAGGTATTTGCGAGTGCGAGGTTGTTGTTGAAAGTCATGGTTCCGATTCCGGATGAGGCACCGATGGCGAGATTGCCTCCGACAGTGATGTTACCGATGACAGTGCCATTGCCCGTGAGGAACTGGCTTGCTCCGGTGGAGTAACCAACGACTGACGAAACGTTGAAGTTACCGCCGTTGACAGCGATTCCCGAAGAACTTGCGATAGAGCCGCCCGCACCTAGGGCGAGCGTGCCCGCGTTAACGGTCGTGGCACCGGTGTAGGTGTGAACTTGGGATAAAGTAACGGTATTCGAGCCAACCACGGTAACACCGGAGGCTCCGCCACTACTGTTGTGAACCCGGGCGTTGACATTGATATCTGCGTTCGCGGCGTTGAGCACGAGTTCCTGGGTTGCGCCAATGTGAATGCCCGCGCCGGCGAACGCGCCTCCTCCGTGTTGGAAAGTAAGGGTGCCAGTTCCCGCGTTGATCAATCCGTTGACAGTTAGACCGGATGCAGACGTGTTGCCGAGTGAAATGGCCGACCCCGCGCCGCCGGTATAGCGGATGGTATTCGCTAACCGTTCCGAGCCGCCGTAGGTAGCGGTGCCCACAGCACTGATCTCGTAATTGGCCGTGGTACTGTTGAGGGTGCCACCCCAAGTCGTCGCAGTACCTGCTGTGTAGCTTACGACGTTGTTAGAGCCATCGAGGGTGGCGTAGCGAGTCGCCGTGCCAGTGCCGATGAAAGCCCAGTGACCGAGGATGCCATTGGAGAGCGGGGTTCCTGTAGCGGTTGCGGTGCCCGCGGTATTGAAGAGCGCGGTAGCGCCAGTGGACCGACTGATAACACCGAGCGCCGGATTTCCGGCGGTATCAATGAGGGTTTGACCAGCAGGCAAGAGGGTGTCGCCGTAAGCTGAGATGACCATGGGCAAGATCATGGACGCTGTGAGGCTACATCGAAGAAACAGGTTATTTACGAATGGGTTTGGTTTCATGGGTTTCGGTTGTTAGAGAGGTTCAAAATTTAGAGCAACCAGTGATGAATATGACTGAAATCGCGTCGTCCGTCATGTATCAGGGCGACAATACAGTGTATAATTCCGACGGCGGATTCGTGCTCTAGGATCGAAACCGGGACACCTAATCATCTTTTTCGGCTGTCTTTTCCACGAGCTCGCGCAAGACAACGATTTGGATGGGTTTTGTGATATTCCCGTCGATATTGGTAAAATGCTCCGATTGGCTCTGGAGAAAGAAAACGAGCGTCTGATACTTGTCTGGCAACGGGATAAAATTACTCTCGACTTTATACCACTCATCCAGGTTTTTGACACCCAGTTCCATTTGGAGCGTAAGGCTATTCTTCGAAGGGCTGACCAATTGGGTCTTATTTTCCTCCAGCAGAAAGGAATCGGTTTTGTTGGTTCGCACAGCCACGGATGTTTCGCAAAGATTGATCAACAGCGCTTTGCCGCCTGGCACGGCAGCGATGTCATCAGGTATGACGATCGCCCTGTAACGGGTATTGCCATCCGACACCAAGAGAATCAAGACGCGCTCGGCATTCGTTGGGATACTCGCCACAGCGGCGGGGATGGGATTTCCCTCGGCATCAATCTCTGGCTTGGGAAGGAAAAATCCGATGTCTGGGGATCCGTTATATTTCTGCGGCTTCGACTTATCGAAAAGTGGAACGTCAGTGATTTTTTCCATCTTCCCGCCAGTGCGGTATTCAATTGACTCGATGGCTTGGCCCCAACCGATGAGGGAAAACGTGACCGAAATATCCTTCTTCACGGGTTGTTGGGCGAGAGTTGCGGAGCAGGTAGCGAAAAAAATAATGGTGAATATGCGCATGGTGGCTTCTGTTTAAACTTCATCCGGGGAGAGCCACCGGAAACTGATGATCTCGAAACGTCGTCCCAATAATTGGTTGATGGCTATCGTGTCGGCCGGCGCGGCAGTAGCCGGGTCACTCTTGGAGTCCATGTATTCAGGCTGCCGCTGCACCACTGCTTCGCACCAAGCCTGGGCGACCACCGCTCCGGTCACAGGGTTGACGGCGTTGCCGTAGGAACGGATCACGAAAGTGTCGCTCCGTGATGAGATCACCGGCCCGATCGCCTTCAGCACGTCAGCTTGGGTAAGCCAGCCTGGGATTCCCGCGGAGCGCTGGGCACGCACCGAGTTGCTGGTGAAAAGCGACGCGTTCGAGTCAGGGGGCTCGGAGTAGGCGTAGAAGTTGTATGCTTCGTTATTGCTGGGCTTCACTGATAGGTTGTCACTCAACGGCGGATCCAGTTGCTCTTTTGACACCCTGCTGAAGTCATTGACCGTAGTCATGTCTATCGCAGTCTGCAGAGCTCCAGCAAAACCGAGTTTCTTGGTGTCCCCGGTCACTGGTACGAGCGCCCGGTTTACAAAATGCCCCAGAGATACAAATGGGCCACGGAGCCGCACCTGTTTGACGATCGCTTCCGCAAGTGCTTTCACTTGATCATCGGTCAAGCTGCGGAAACCTGAATAGCTGTCGCTCCCATTCCCCGTAGGGGTTTCCAAGGCATCTTCAGTTTGGCTGAGTGTTCGGGGAAACATTGAGGTACCGGCGGAGGTCGAAGCACCGCTCGGGAGCTTGGGCAGGTTGCGCATTCCGGCAAGGAGAACCGTCCAAGCCTCGACGGAGGTGGAGTTGATATTGAAAGCCCCATTGATCACCGTTTGCCCTGCGGCTTGCACAACATCGCGGGCGGTTGTCGCGGAGGCCTCGGGAAGCAGCTCAAGACGGGGATTGTTAGGGATAAACCCGCCATTGGAAGGTGTTCCCGAAAAATAGTAGCCATCCCATAGCGCGGCGTTGAGCAGGTAAGACAGATCATAGTAGTTGGTTTGCACATGATGGGCTCCAATTGCTAGCCCTGCGTGCCTACTGAAATATTCGTCGGTTCGCTCCTGCTTCACCAGTTCCCGCCTCACGAAAGGAGTCGCGTAGGAGTTTCCGATGGCGTTGGCTGGCTGGTGGCCGACGTTTACCCGGATATCGTCGGCGGTAACATTGGCCTGCTGCAGGTCGCCGAGGGACAAAACGGGGATCTCACCGCCAGGCAAGTCGAAAAACACCGGCTCCAGAAGCGGAGTATTAACCGGTGGGCGATGATCGACCCTTCCCCAGAGGACGGGGTCTAGATTGGATGTGAAAGTTGGCGGGGGGTAAGCGGGACTGGTTCCATTCGCTATATTGATTTCCGAGCTGGTGGAAGAGTCCCGATAGTTCAACCCGGCATAGGCATTGCGCCAAGCTCCTCCGGATAGATTCATCCGATTCGTATGCCGGATGAAGGCGGCCCTCGAGTTGAAATCGGCGTAAGGCCGCACGCTATTGTCGGAATGATTCCCAAGGTCAAAGAAGTTCCCAGGGGTGATTTGATCGAAATAAAATGCCGCGATCAACTTGGCACCGTCACTCGAACCGGCCGGTGCGGTTGCTCCGGTCGGCGATCTGAGAATGCCAAAACTGTTAGTCACCACATCCAAGTTGAGGGATTCAATTTCCTGGATCACTGCATCACTTAAATCGACAATCTGGGCTTTCATCGGCGTGTAGCCGTCCGCTTCCGAGATCGTCCCAAAATACAACGGCCCGCCGGAGGGGGTATAGGCGGGCGAGGCGATTCCGCTGTCCTTCCACAAATAATGGTAGGCCGATGCGAAAGCTGCGATCTGCCCCTCGGTCAGTTGGATGGGATTGCTGTTAGAATACTGTTGGACCGCGCTGAGTGAGAACACCTTGGTCTGGCCCGGTTCAATCGTCGTCGTCGGGATGGCAAAATCGGCATCTCCGGTGACTGAAGGCGGCCAGGCGACATCAGTGGGTCTCATTGTCTCATAGGAAAAAATGGCCGTGCGCCCCCAGCCGTAGCCTCCGGCACCGGCCGATGTACTGAAATTGAAGTTAGTGATGCAGTCCTGGACGCCGTTCGCCCATCTCTTGCCATAAGGTCCCGGTGCGTTTGCGAGCCAGAAGCGTAGCTTCAGGTTTTCCAACTTGAGTGGCACCACATATGGATTTCCAAGCACGATCATCGGGGTGAACAGAAACCTAACATTCCTGCCCGCCGTTGCGTCCGCACCCAAGAGCATGCGCACCTGAAGGATCTGGGGAGAAAGCCCCAGATCGCCCAACTTGGCAGCTCTGGCCGGGACGGCACCGTTAGCCTGGGTCTGGTTGAAAAGATTGTGGAAATCATAAAGCACGTCCCAACGGGGAACCTTGGCACCGGTCGGATGAGAGTAGTTGCTGTGTGGGATGCCGCCGCTATAAATCAGTCCTTTCAGGGTCGGGCTGTAGGCTGGTGGGATGATCGATTGACCCGCACCGGCCGACTGCCCGTTTGTGCCGGTCCAGTTGGCACCGCTACCGGACCAGTTGTTCCAGTTGCCGGAACTGGGAACCTTGAATGCCGCGGTCAGGTCACGCCGAAGGCCGCCATTGAGGGAATCAGCCAATATGCCCGTGCTGTAGGTGGTCAACGCATGGAACAATGGCCCAGTGATTGCCGCCGGGTCTCCGCCAGATCCCATTAGGTTCGCCTGATCCATCAAGGGAACTTGCTTGTAAGTGATAACCTTGGACATGGGTGAATTGTCTTCATCCGCATGCTGGCTCCAGTTGAGGTAAGGCCCCAAAGCAAATGGGGGCAATATCTCGAGTCCCGTACGGGGAGCTGTCATTAATCGGTAGCGGGCTTTAGGGTCGGCGCTTGTGTCGGTGTGTTCGGCATACGAATCAACCAAGTCCAGGCGTGCCTTTGCCCCTTCATCGCTAACCCAGAAAGCGTAGTTGCCAGTTACGTGGTTGGCTTTACCGACGGAAACCAAGGGGGCGGCGACGTAACGGTCTTCGGGGTTCTCGACGCTTCCATCTGCGAAGGTGCGCGTGACGTTTCCCGCGCTGCCGGAACCGAGGAGAACCACGGCGTCGTGCGCCTTTCCGCTGGCGTCGGTGATTGTCACCTTGCCGCTGCTGCCTATGCCTGTTGTAGCACCAGCCGGGGTGAAGTGGATGTTCGTGCCTGCCTTCAGCACTTGCCCGAAACTTGCTGGATCGGTGGACGTCTCGAAAGAGCCGCCTTCGTTGCCGCTGACCAGCCAGCCGAGCAGCTTGGGACTGGGGGTCTTCTCGTAGATATTGCGGTTGCCTGCAATCGGGGCGCTGGGATCGCCATTGCCCCAGACACCGGTCCAATAGCGCGTGCCCGGCTGAACCGCACTCAGTCCATTGTTGACGTTATCGATGGATAACACGTTGTCCGGCGAGGCTCCGCTAGCCAAGCGCATGCCGCTGCCATCGCCCGCCAGATCGGCGGTTCCTGTGATCCGTTGATCCGGGCCGGCGTGCTCTTGCAACTGCCCGATAGCTATCATTAAGGCAAGTCGAGCATTCGCCTTGGCTTCACTCATTGCGTTAGACTGGAAATCACTCCGAATCGTAATTGCGGACAGGCTCAGCATCCCGAGCGCAATGAGGTAAATCAGCATCATCAGAGATAACGTTACAATCAGGGCAAAACCCCTTTGAGTCCCTCGTCGATTTCGACGATGATTATGCTTTGAAAATGCTGGGATGATCGGGTTTTTCACGGATTTTGGTTTGTAGCGCAGTATGGGTCATTTGTTTTCATGGGTTCATTTGTTGTGGGCATGAAATACAATGCTCTGCTCTATACAAAACCTATCTGAAAAGCTGCTGCAAGACTTGTATTCAGCCGACAAATTCGTGTATTTTGCCGACAGACTTTTGGGTTTTCCTAGGGGACCATTTTTCGGCAGGTCGATGCGATCGCCGCCAACTCCGCGACGGCCCAGCATGTTTCTAACAACCGAAATCACAATCAGATCCTGCGGCGGCGCAACAAGACCAGCGCCAAGCCGACGCAGCTCATCAGAACTGACCCGGGCTCAGGGATGATTGTAACAAAGCCGGTGCCGGAATCGAAGGTGGCGGATTGGCCTGCTCCGAGTCCGCTGAAGTTAACAGTGAAATCACCACCGTAGGTCTCGAAATCGAATATCTGAACAGAACTGTTGTTGGCGTAGGTTTCACCGGAATCGAACAGCAGGTTCAGGAGTCCGCCAAAGACAACTTCCTGGGAGCCATCACCGCCGACGGCAAGATCGAAGCTGCCAAGCGTGAAGCTCGACAGGGTGAACTCGAAGTCCGAGGTGGAGCCTCCACCCAATGTAAGGTTGTTGTTAAAAGTCATTGTGCCGGGTGAGGCGCCGATGGCGAGATTGCCTGAGACAGTGATGTCACCGGTGATGGAGCCATTGCCGGTGAGGGACTGGTTGGCACCGATGGTGAATCCCGGAACCGCCGTGACGTTGAAATTCCCTCCGTTGAGCGCTATTTCCGTGGAGTTCGCGATGGAGCCGCCCGAGCCGAGCGCCAGGGTGCCGGCGGTGACCGTGGTTTTGCCGGTGTAGGTGTTCGCCGCACCGAGGGTCAACGTTCCCGCACCGCTCTTGGTGAGGCCGCCGTCGGCGGTGCCCCCGAGACCGCTGTCGTGCGCTAGCACCGTGTTAATGTTGGTGTTGAAGCCGTTTGTGTCGATCTTCGCGCCACCGACCTTCACGGTCGTGGTGACGGCCTTGAAGTTGCCCGTGGTGGCCGTCTCGAACCAGCCATTACCGGAGGTCTGATTGGCCTGCGCTTGGAGTGTGCCGCCGTTGAATTTGAAGTTCGCCGTTCCTGGGCCAACAAACCCGCCTGCGCCAGTGCCACTGCTACCATCCAACACGAACTGGCGACCGGTCGCCAAAGTGCCGCCGTCGAGGTTGATGATACCGTGGCCCGAGTCTCGGCCCATGGCAACAAAGTTCCGCGCATCCTGTAAAGTCGCACTGCCCGCGGTGATTGTCGCCGTGCCCGAGGAAATCGTCAGCACGCCAGTCGCGTCGTTGCGATTGTTGCCGAGGGCGAAGCCCGAATTCCCACCGATCGTGAATGAGCCACCATTCACCGACACCGTCGAAGTGCCCGTGCGGTCCTGACCGATGATGCTACTCGGCGTGCCCGTCGAGGTATTGAGCGCAAACGAGCCTCCCGTTTCGATCGTGAGTGTGGAATTTCCATGGATGTCGAGATAACCGCGAGCATCCGCAAATCCTGTGCCGTCCACAGTCGTCGCGCCAGTGATGACAACATTGCCCGGCGTCGTTGTTGCTCCCCCTACGATGAACGCATCGAAATTGGCGCCCTTGGTGTTGAACGTGTTCGTGCCACTCAAGGTAGTCGTACCGGGACCAGCGAAAATGACGGCCCCACTAGTGGTCCCGCTGATCGCCCCACCCAGAGTGAGGCCCCCGCTCGCGTTCGTAGTAGTGAACGTGCGATCCACGCTGGTCAAGGTGATCGCATTGTTGATCGTTTGGAGGCTGTTGCTGTTGTTGGTGATGCCGCCACTCAGCGTGAAGGCGTTCCCGCCGATGGTGTAAGCGGGCGAGGCGGCGTTGAACGAAATGCTGGCGATGTTGAACGCAGCGGAGGTCAGGTTGTTGTTCAGCGTCGTTCCACCCAAGCCGGTCGCGGAAGTGAACGTCAGTGAGTCGTTAAAAGCGAGAATGCCGTTTGTGCCAGCACCCCCGGTGAAGTTCGTGTCAGCGCCACTGGTGTCCGCCCAGTTGCCGCTCACGGATCCGTCCCACGTAGCTGCAGCTGCATGTACGGATTGAGTAGAGGAAAGTCCTGCCACGGCGAACGCGATGAAACCGAGGTATTGGAGGTTATTGTTTTTTGGTTTCATATGATTGGGACCTGTCAAAATTAATAGCAATCCATGGTGAGTCTGACTGGAATCGAGTGGGCCGTCATGTATCAGGGCGACAAAACCGTGTATATTTCCGACGGTTTTTGGGTTTTCCGGTGGGACCATTTCGGCAGGTCGATGCGCTCGCCACCTTTGAGAGCGGATTCGTGGGCGAGGATGCCGGTAAGGGTGATGTTGGCGGATTCGACGGCGTTAGGGTATGAGTCTTGGCCGGTTTGGAGCATGTTGAGGAATTGGTGGACCAGGTGGGGATGGGAGCCGCCGTGGCCTGCGCCCTGGGTGAAGGAAAGGTGTTCCTCGCCATCCTCCCCACCATAGACGCCGCCGGTGGTGAAGGCACGGATTTCCTCAGGGAGGCGGTGGGCGTAGTCGGGAGCGGTGACTTCCGAGGGAATTTCCGGCTCGGGCTTTCCAGCGGTGTGAAGAACGAGAGGCTGGTGTTCGATGAGCGGCCACTCGACGGATTTTTCCGAGCCATAGACTTCGATGGTCTCGCGATATTGGCGGGCGACATCGAAGAGCGAGCGGTAGATGTGGGCGGAGAGGTCGCTGTCCTTAAACTTCACGTGGGTGGACTCGACGGCGAAGGGGGAATTGTAAGCCGCGTGCATTTCCTTGCGGATGGTGCCGGAAGCGAAACAGGAAACGTATTCCGCCTCGTTGCGGGCAAGGGCGAGGGCGGGGCCAACGCAATGGGTGGCGTAGTGCATCGGCGGGAGGCCGGGCCAATAGCCGGGCCATCCTTCCATGTCTTGCTGATGGGAGGCTTTGATGAACTGGAGTTTTCCGAGTTCCCCATTGTCGTAGAGTTCTTTCATGTAGAGGAACTCCCGGGCGTACACGACGGTTTCCATCATCATGTACTTCAGACCTGTCACCCTGCAGATATCGACGATGGTCTTGCAGTCCTCGACGCTGGTGGCCATGGGCACGGTGCAGGCGACATGTTTCCCGGCCCTGAGTGCGGCGATGGTCTGCTCGGCGTGGTTCGGGATGGGGGTATTGATGTGGACGGCGTCGATGGAATCATCCGCGAGCAGTTCCTCGTAGCTGGTGAAACGGCGTTCCTGAGGAATGCCGAATTTTTTGCCGATCTCCTTGAGGGATTTCTCATTGCGCTGGCAGATCGAGATCTCGCCGCAGAGGGGATGACGCTGGTAGATAGGGAGGAATTCGGCACCGAAGCCGAGACCGATAATGGCGATGTTGTGTTTCATAAAGTATTCAGATTGGAATTAGTGTTTCAGATCTTCGGCTGTGAGCATGCCCTGTTGGCCCGTTGATTCGGAGCGGGTTTGTTTGGCTTGCTGGGCGGTGACGGGTGCCGCGTCATTTTTCCAAGACTGGCGAGCGTAGGTGAGCACGTCGGCCACCTGCTGGTCCGTCAAACCGACCAGAGGAGGCATGACGCCCATGAAATCCTTGCCGTTCACCTTGATCGGCCCTTGGAGACCGTGGAGGAGGATCTTGATCGGGATGGCGGGATCGCCGGTGAGCCAGTCCGAGCCGTTGAGAGGTGGAAAAGCACCTTCGACTCCGTTACCATCTGGGCCATGGCAGGCGATGCAGGTGAGATCGTACACGGTCTTGCCCCGGGCATGGGCTTCCGCATCGATGGTGAACCTGCGGGCGATTTTGCCGGTAGCCGCGCTGGGGTTGTAGGATTTCAGTCGCGCGATGGCCGCGTTGCCAGGATTGGAAGATGAGGTTTTGGTGAGAGAAACATCATCCCACCATGCCGTGCCGGACGCCCCGCCGTAGCCACCGAAGAGGCAATGAATGACAACTTCACGCTCGGCACCGGTGGTGAAATCCATTTCCACGAGAGTCCAGTCGCTGGTGCCTTTGACGGATTTGGTATGGCCGCCACCATGGATATTCATCATGCAGCCAAGGCGGTTACCTGCGTCCACGTCCTTGGTTTTTATCCAGCCTGACAGATGGTAGGAGGTACGTGGCTCGACAGGAATCACCGCGGCCGCGCCGCAATCGGAGCTCGCGGTAGCCGTGATCTTCAAGGCGGCGGAGCCGTTGCGCCCGCCGGTAGGATCGGAGGAAAGGGTGATGTTTTTCGCATCCGCTCCGGCATAGAAGCGCAGATCGGCCCAAGCGGCTGGTTTTCCATCGATGGTCTCCGAGAAATCCGGATTGGGCAGGAGGTTGGGTGCGTCGGTGATTTTATCCTCGGTGTTTCCTAAAACCTTTGCGAGAACTGCGGCCTGATTCCTGCGGGCGGCTACCTGCCATGCATCAAGTAGGCCTTGGTCAGTCTCATTTCCCAGATTTGCAGCCAGGACTGAAGCGATTTCCTCCGATGGAGCGAGGCGTGCGAGGGCAAGGTAAAGTTCCATGCGTGTGCGCGGATCGGCTTCGGTGATTTTCCCGTCTTTGATGAAGAGATCGACCACGGTGTTATCCAAGGGTGCGAAGGCGAGAGCCATTCTCCGAAGGGCTGGGGATCCGGACTTCAAAGCCGATTTGATCGTTTCATCATCAAGAAGCCCGAGACCCTGGAGGGTGCCAAAGGCATTGATGGCTGACGGCGAGTCTCCTTTCGTGACAAGACCCCTGAGGGCGGCTGACTGGGATATATCACCGGAATCGATGATCTTGTTCTGGGCGGTAGTGCGCCAGAATAGATCCGGACTGGAAAGGGCGGCGGTGAGGGAGTCTGGTTTCGAGACATTCGGCGAGCCTTTCGGATAGACCCGGTAAATTCGCCCGTGTTCCACATCGCGGTGTGGGGTTACGTATGCGTTGCCGGGTCCTTTCTTTGCATCGAGGCCGGAGTTCCCCTTGTTCGGGGTGGGGTTGTGCTGGATGACCATGTTGTACCAATCACAGATCCAAACCGCGCCATCGGGGCCGACTTCGGCGCAGACCGGGGCCGACCACGCGTCGGCGGAATTGTAGAGATTGTTCGGGGATTGGATGGCCTTGAAACCGGTGCCGTTTTTCACGATATGGAAATTCGCGACCAGCTTTCCGGTCGGCCCGCAAACGAAGGCGACCTTGTCCCGGTATTCTTCCGGAAAACGGCTGCCCGTGTAGAAGGCATGGCCTGTCGCGGAGGTGAAACGGTCGAACTGGTCTACCTGGCGGATGTCCATTGAGGAGGGATTGAAGAACGGATTGTCATCGGCTCTCGGAGTGCGCGGCTGGTCGAGGCCGGCCTTTTCATAAATGTCTTTGGCGAAGGTGTAGTACCAGCTCGGATTGGCATTGGCGGTGGAACCCATGATATCGAAGTCATTGGTGAACCCCAGCCCCCATGTGTTGTTAGAGGTGTTCTGGAGCACTTCGAGGGTGACGTGTTCCTGCATCGTGCCATCAGCGCCGGCGGAGATTTCCTCGGGGAAGTCGATTTTGAAACGAAAGAGGGCTTGGGAGAAATCGAATGGTTTGTTTCCGATTGTGCCATCGATCCCAGAATATCCGATGGTTGCATAGATCCAGTTGTCCGCACCCCTGCGGAAATTGGAGACGCCGGCGTGGGTGTCGTGCATCTTGAGACCCTTGAAGAGAGGGACGCGAATGTCCGCCTTGTCATCGCCATTGGTGTCTTTCAGGAAAAGGACTTCCGTGCCATTCGTGCAAAGGATCCCACCGTGCGCGAAAGCGAGGGTGGAGGGGATGGAGAGCTTTTCGGCGAAGCGGGTGAATTTGTCCGCCTTTCCGTCATTGTCCGTATCCTCGCAAATGGTGATCCGGTCGTGACCGAGGTTGTTTTCTTGGAGGTTGTTCGGATAATCGATGGTTTCGATGACCCATGCGCGACCTTTGTCATCCCATGAAATGAAGATAGGGTTCACGATATCGGGATCGGAGGCGAACAGAGAGAGTTCGAAGCCGGGAGGGACCTGGGCGAGCTTCATCGATTCGGAAGGGCTCAATGGTTCGGGAAGTTTTGTGACGAGCCGCTTGTCGCGGTAGCCAGGGAGTTGCACGTCGATCAGTTTCGGTTGGGGAAGTTCCAGTCTGTTTAGCTTCGATCTGACCTCATCGCCGACGGACCAAAGGATCGCACGCCTGAGAAGATCCCCGAATTCCGGCAGATCCCAAACGCGGTGGTCATGGCCGGAAGCGGTATAGAAAACACGGCCTTTTCCCTGATTTCTGACCCATGTCCAGGGTTCCTCTTCACGAACCTGCAGAATGGTACGGTCGTCGCCATGATCGCTGTGGACATAGGTCTCATCCCATGCGGTGAACCCTTGGTATCCTTTCATGACTGGGTGGTTCGGGAGGACGGTTTTCGGCTCGAATTCGCAGCCATCATGGGATTTGAACTTTGCTCCCACCAGTTTCACGAAATTTTCGGAAGCTCCGTAACAAGCCGAGGCGCAATGGATAGGCAGAAACGCACCGCCGCCATTCACAAAGTCAAACAACGCGGTCTCCTGCTCCGGCGGCATTTTTCCCTTCTGCTCCCAGTTCCCATACATCAGAAGCCCGTCATGCTGTGCGAGAGTGGCAGGAGAGAAGGCTTTCGCTGGATCTTCCAGGTAGGTGAGATCGATGCCGGCGGTTCCAAGTTGTTTCTTAAGCGAGCGGTAACGGGTGATAGGGTCGTGACCCGGACCGTTCTCTTTCGGAGCTCCCAAAAACAATATGGAAATGCGTCTGGGGGCGTCGTCTGCGTGTAGGCAACTGGTCAACCCCAGCAATGCGGCGGCGGCGATGGGTAATGGGTTTCTCATATTTACTAACGGTAGATTAGTCATCGGCGTTCCAATCGGCTATAGACTTTCCGACAAATCCGTGTATGATTCCGACAAATGGGAACGGAGCATGAAGCACAGAAGCGGTGGATGGAGGAGGTGCCATCGGGGCAGTTCCGCAAACTTTTCGAGAATCTGCCGGGAACCCTTTTTTTCGCGAAGAACCGAGATTTAAAACTGATGATGGGCAATGCCGCGTTCATCGAACGCTGTGGAAAGACCACGGAGGCGGAAATCGTGGGGATCGATGACTTCGACCTTTTTCCTGAAAAGCTTGCCACCAAATTCCGCAGTGACGACCTCAAGGTTCTGGAGACCGGCCAGGCAATCCACGGCATTATAGAGTTGTTTCCCAGCGCCAAGGGAGATCCTGACTGGTCTGTGACAGAGAAGATGCCCCTTTTCGGCAGGGACGGGAGTGTGTGTGGGATTTGCGGAACGGTTCGCAGTTACGAGGGTGTGCGGGAATCCCTCGGCGGCTATCTGGAGGTCCAACCCGCCGCCGAATACCTGAAGAAAAATTTCCGCAAGAAGCTGGACATCGCTTTTTTGGCATCGCTCGTAGGCATGTCGGAAAGGCAATTGGAGAGAAAATTCAGGGAAACCTTCCGGAGCAGTCCCCGCGCTTATCTGTGTAGAATCCGCATCCTCATCGCGAGCGAGCTTCTCAAACGGACATCAAAGACGGTGACTGAAATCGCATTTGAGGTTGGCTTCTACGACCACAGTGATTTTTCCCGCCACTTCAAGAAAATGATGGGCGAATCCCCCACTGTATTCCGGACGAATCAGGAAAAATTGGGCACCAGAAACCAAAAGAGCGATTGATGGGATTGTGGATTACACAGGGACTGCTCTAACAAAAAATCCCGAAAGGAATTTTCTATCAATTTCTGAATGGAGGCCATTTGATTCCGCGCTCATTCCAAAACGGTTCACCAACAAAATCCCACCACCCATGTTTACCACACAAGAGCAGCCTTTGATTAGTGGAAGTCCTGACGAAGTTGAAGAGTTCGTCGATTGCGACAGATGCCTAATTGTTGATTGGAAGTGCAGCGAAGAGGAAGTCCTTGATGATGTGCGGCAGTTTCTCCCACCTAACAGCCTGCACTATGAGAACATCGAGGCGGATTCAGGCTCTGTCACTCTGCGAGTTCGATTTATGGGGCGCGAAGATTTCATCATACTTCCCGCCAAGCCTCAGAACAATTTTCGTGTCCTCCTCCGTTTATCAGAATTGGTCCAGCCTGATTTTGATATGAAGATTTTTCGCTGTACAGATGGATCCGATACGCATGGTTTCTTGATTAGATCGAAGGCGTGGTGGGAATTCTATCGAACCTCATATCCGAAGCAGTATGACGAGATCTTCAGGGACATGAGCGACCTAACAAAGCTTTGGGATCTCGAAGGCTCATCTGAAGCGCCAAGGTCCGAATCGAAGCCTTGGTGGAAGTTCTGGGGATAACGATCTAAGGCGAAAAGGATGTCGAACGTTCCGCAGAGCGGAAGAGTTTCACGGACCGGACCGGACAATAAAAAAGCCTCCCTTTGCAGGGAGGCTTTTTTTTAAAATGGTCGGGACGGCCAGATTCGAACTGACGACATCCTGCTCCCAAAGCAGGCGCTCTACCAGGCTGAGCTACGTCCCGTTACGGGGCGGGGAAATTGATGTAAGCCGCGCCACAGCGCAAGACTATTTCTCGCACGAAGAATTTTTCTTCAGAACACTGAGCAATTGGCTCTTTCTATCCCGTCTGTGCTCTAGGCTCTCCGCTCTTAAAACTCACCTTTAAACGAACAACGTGCGGTCGGGGTTTCGAAAATGACGATTTCTGCTAGCCCGGGAAGTTGTGGAGCGAGTTTTTTCCAAAACCAGCCGGCCATGATTTCAATGGTCGGGCTTTCCAAGCCTTCGATGTCATTCAGATAAGCATGATCGAGCTGTTCAAGTAGCGGATTCATTGCGTTGGAAATGAGTTTGTGATCGTAGATCCAACCGATGGTGGGATCCACTTGACCCTCAATCGAAATTTCGATTTTGAAACTATGGCCGTGCATCTGGCGGCACTTATGGCCATCAGGCAAACTCGGAAGTGTGTGTGCGGCCTCGAATCGGAAATCTTTGGTGAGTCTTGCTTTCATCGCTTAACGAGAGATTAGCCACTTTCCGCAAACAAGAGGAAGCCAAAGCTTTGCGCAAATTTTTATGATGAAATGAATCCACTTAAAGAGTAGGTTTTTGCCGTGAACCTACCCCGCACCCTTCTCATTCTCGCATCCGCCGCTATTTTTTCTTCCTGCGGAAAAACAGAAACTTCCACGGTTTCCGCCTCCGAGAAAAAAGACGGAATGCAGAAAATCTCTGGCGGGGAAACGACGATGGGGTCGGCCGGAGACTTCGATACTCCCTATGGCACAAAATATTTTCCCGAAGAATCTCCTGTCAGGAAAATCCAAGTCACGGGCTTCTGGATGGATGAAACCGAAGTGACCAATGACCAGTTTGCAGCTTTCGTCAAAGCCACCGGCTACATCACCTACGCCGAACGTGAAGCGAAGATCGAAGATTTTCCCGCTGAGGCACGCGAGTTTTTGCCTAAACCTCCTTTCAACCAAGGCTCAATCGTTTTTACTCCACCGCAAGAATTCAAAGGCAGCTTGGAGGATCCGAGTTCCGCGATGTCTTGGTGGCGTTGGGATCCAACCGCGAACTGGCGTCAGCCGCTCGGTGAAGGTTCGGACATTTCTAAAAAAGGCAGTCACCCAGTCGTCTGCGTGAATTTCGAAGATGCATCGGCTTATGCAAAATGGGCTGGAAAACGTTTACCCACAGAAGCTGAGTGGGAGTTCGCTGCTCGCGGTGGCTTGAGTGGAAAAACCTATGTTTGGGGTGATGAGCTCAAACCCGGCGATACCTGGATGGCGAATACGTTTCATGGCGAATTTCCAACTAAAGATACCGGAGAGGATGGATTTATCGGTTCGGCACCAGTCAAATCCTATGCACCGAACGGCTACGGCCTTTACGACATGGCGGGAAATTCATGGGAAATTTGCTCGGATTTTTACGATCCTAAATACCCAAGCAAATGCGAATCGTGCGATCCCAAAGGCCCAGAAACATGGTACAATCGCATGGGAGGAGGTAAGGGCGAGGGCACCGCTCACCACGTTACCAAAGGCGGATCGTTTCTGTGCCACATCTCTTATTGCATGCGTTACCGCCCGGCTGCTCGGCACTCTATAGAAGAAGACTCGCCTGCGAATCACACGGGTTTCCGTTGCGTGAAAGATCTTTGAGCTATGATTTAGCCATCAGTGCGGCGACGTGCTTGGCTAACATATCGGCTTCCAAGTTCACGGTATCACCAACCTGGCTTGCGATCAGATTCGTATGGGAAAACGTATGCGGGGTGATCCAAAAAAGGGCGGACTCTTTTTTCAAATCAGCAATCGTCAGTGAAATCCCATCGATCGAAATCGATCCTTTCGACACGCACAGCCGCTCAATCTCCGACGGCAACGAAACTTCCAAAACATGATCTTGCCCATTCGCTGAGAGCGAAAGAATTTTTCCCACCGCATCGACATGCCCCTGCACAAAATGCCCACCCAAACGATCTCCCACCCGCAGCGCACGCTCCAGATTAACCACCGATCCAGCTTGGAGTTCCCCTAAAGAAGTGACTCGTAACGTCTGTGCCAACACATCGAATCTAACCCAACTCCCGTCAATTTCAGCCACCGTCAAGCAGCAGCCATTTACCGCTACCGAGTCCCCAAGCCGCAACTCCGCAGCAAACGGAATCGATAAATTCAGCCACGCCTGCTCACCACGATTCTCCAGTGAAACAACTTTTCCCAATGATTCGACGAGGCCTGTGAACATATAAATCCGTAAATGAAGAACCGGACGCTCCAGATCGTCCTCGGAAAGACTCATCCCACATCACTCGCAGGCTGTCACCCATGGATTCACCCTTAGGGAAATTTTGTAAAGGAAGCTTCTCCGATAAAAGGTATCAAAGAGAGTCGAATTGCGCCCCGCTCCACCACTTGCGTGGCTTATATCCCCCCCGGGAAACAGGGCGCAATTCGAAATTTTTTGGGCTTTAATTTAGACGAAATCTAAAAAACTCGCAGCACGCTATCTAAGCGAATGAGTTATCGCTAAAAATGATCCCTACGTCGAGAGACAGGTATTTAATTTCTGTTACCCAAAAGATAGCAAGCCTAAACTGAGGTAAGCAACATCTTTGTTAGATGAGTGAAAGGGTAGACAGATCAGAATGCCGAATTGCGCCCCGTCCCGGCCAATTTGCATTGGCCATTTTATCCCCCCCGGGAAACGGGGCGCAATCGGAAATCTGTCTTGAGCGTTCAGTAAACTGAAGCAACTCGGTCACCTTGCAGCGACGTGATTAAGATCACCCAATTTAGCGTTTTCGTCTAGAGTATGTTTCATGATCGCTATAACCGAAAAGATCATAGGTAATATTGAGCCATTAGCACGGTTGAAAACGCTTAGGCCATTTCATCCTTCCTATCGCCTTTGGCATGATAAATTCCATAAGCTTTCCAGTATAACAACGGTCGTCTCAATCTTATCCTAACAAAAAATTCGTTAGAACATCATGACCCAACCCTACTTTTCCATTCTCGCCATGATGTCGTTGGCTTTCACCGCATCTGTAAATTCTTCTCCGGCAGATACCACACCGGAGAAGAAACTTTTTTACTATCGCCCAACCCAAGCCGGAAAGACTGAGACGATAGAGTGCGATGTCGCTATCTACGGCGGCACCCCTGCTGGAGTTACAGCCGGGATCCAAGCTGCGAAGTTAGGAAAAAAGGTCGTTCTGATAACTCATAATCAACACGTAGGCGGTATGACTTCCGGTGGATTGACCGCCACAGACGTCGGTAAAGAAGGCTCCATCGGAGGACTCGCTTTGGAGTTTTACGAGCGGCTGGGAAAAATGGTCGACTACAGCCCATCGGAAGCCGAGGCGCTTTACCGTAAAATGCTCGATGAAGCGGGCGTCCAAGTCATCTTCGGCAGTTTTTTAAAATCGGTCGAAATGTTAGATAACCGTATCGGCTCCATCACCCTCGAAACGGGCAAAACCTGCAAGGCAACCGTATTCATCGATTCCACCTACGAAGGCGATCTGCTCGCCGCGGCAAATGTTTCTTATCGAGTCGGCCGCGAGCCCGTTGCCGCTTATGGTGAAACGCTCAACGGCCAATGGCAGGATGTTTCATGGCATACCGTATATCAGTTTTGTGGTTTGCCAGTGAGTCCATACGTCACTCCAGACGATCCGAAATCCGGACTGCTTCCGGAAATTTCGGCAGATCCGTACGGCAAACCCGGTGAGGGGGATTATCGGGTGCAGGCTTACAATTTCCGAATGCGTCTTTCTAACAAAGAAGGAAATATTCCGTTTCCAAAACCGAAAGATTACGACGCGGGACGCTACGCCTTGTTAGCGCGCTTCATGAATGCAAGTCCAGACATCAAATGGACTTTGAACTACACGGTGTTACCGATGACCGATGGCCCCGTGCAGATGCGCAACGGCGATAGCAACAACGCCGGTAGCATGTCATCCAATCTGGTCAACGGCAGCTACCGCTGGCCTGATGGAACGTTCGAGCCGATGTCGTTTGAAAAGCTTCCGCCCCCGCGCCGTGGGCTGATCATGCCATTTGGCGAACTCTATCAACTCCGCGAAACGCTTTTTCAAGAACACCTCACCTACCAACAAGGCTACATGTATTTTCTCGCGAATGATCCACAAGTGCCCGAAGGCCTCCGCAAACGCGTGAACGCATTCGGCTTATGCCCCGATGAATTTAAGGAAACCGCACACTGGCCGCACCATCTCTACATTCGCGAGGGCCGGCGTATGGTCTCCGATTACGTCATGACTCAAAATGACTGCGAAGCCAAAACCAGCGCGCCTGATTCGGTCGGTCTTGGATCCTATAATATGGACTCCCATCCCTGCCAGCGCACCGTCGTCAATATTGACGGTAAAAATGTTGTTAGAAATGAGGGGGCTTTTGGCCACAAATGCAATAAGCCATACCCAATCTCCTACCGCTCCATCGTTCCGAAAAAATCGGAGTGCATGAATCTTCTCGTTCCCGTTTGCCTTTCCTCCACACACGTCGCCTATGGCTCCATCCGCATGGAACCTGTGTTCATGATCCTTGGGCAAAGCGCAGGCATCGCGGCCAGCATGGCCATCGAGAACAAAATCTCCGTCCAAGATGTGGATTATGAGAAATTCAAATTGAAACTCCTGGAGGTAGGCCAGCGCCTAGAAGCTAATTAACGGCAGTCTCAGGCAAAGATTGACCGCGGGACGATGAGGGTTTAGCCAGCGGTTGTGGATGCATGGTCTGGAGCGATAGGTTTGCCTTTGATTGGGGCCGCATTGCATCCGCTCTTGGGAGTGATGGTGCAACGAGCCTCACGTCTAGGAGCGCGGCTTCCGGTACTGTTGGGCTGCGCAAACTTGCTGACATTTCTCATTTTCGCTTTGTATCTTAAACCAGATTTTAGCGCGCCATTTCAGCTCTATGATGCGTTGGCGATTTTTAACGGTTTACTGTTTTTCTGGGGGCAATGGTTTTCCATCCAATCCGTGCGGCACGGTGACCTCGTGGTGCATTCCTCCGCGTTGGGTTTCAAAGTGCTGTTAGTCGCCACGTTCTCTGCGTTCGTGGGCTTGGAAAAAGCAGGCATCGGTTTGATAGGCGGAGCGGTATTGGCGACGCTTGCCGTGTATCTGGTTGCGGGCGCGACGCTTGAGCGACTCAAGTCCAACCGCATGACTCTCTGGTTGACGCTGCTGGCATGCGTGTTTTTTGCAATCAATGATTTTCTAACGGGATGGCAAAGCTCTCAAATTGGAGGTCCGAGATGGCTGATCATCATGATGGCGACATCAGGTCTGCTATCGATTGGAATGCTGGTGCTCCGTTGGCGGGATGTGCGCGAGACTTTAGGAAAAGCCGAAACGGCGCTGCCGGTGATCGGAGCAGGAATCACGCTCGGCGTGCAAGCGTTGCTTGTGAACCTCGCCTTCAGTATTTTTAAAGCGCCGGCGCTCAGCAACATCGCCTACAGCACGCGCGGTGTGATGGCGGTGATTTTTGTTTGGATGATAGTTAAGCGTTGCGAAGAACCACTCGGTGGAAGGCAACTCAGCGGCGCGATCCTAATGGTGATCGCGCTGGCATTGGTGCTGATCTAGATCAAGAAACTCTCTCCTCACTCATCGGATTCAGTATTGGTGCGAATCGCATCATAGATTTTCAGATAATCCGGCGAGCCTATGATTACCAAATCTGCCTTGCTGCTGCCTGCAGACATGATGCTCACTGTGCCATTCTTGAAGATTTTATTCAGCGGACCTTGGCTTTTTTGAAGGCTATCGACCCGATCGAACAATACGCTGGTGATCTTTTTGAAGAAGACTCCATGCTTCCAAACCACGCGGAAATCATCCACGCGGTAACTCCAACATTTCACGGTGATGATGGTAGCGAGTATTGTGAAAGGAAGCAGAAGGATGAGCGGAAATAGCAACACACTCACGATGATTAATTTAAGCACTGCATGCCCGACAGAGCGGCTGGATTCGAGGATAATCCCGGCAGGTTCGGCGGGCTTTGCTTCAGATGTAGCGTCAACTTTTCCACAAAGAATATCATCGAGCAGTCGGCCAGATTCATATGCATCGCTGAGCATATGCGTAGTGAACGAGGATTGTTTCTTCATTCTACTGAGCGAAGATGCCTGCTGCTTAGCTTGAGGCATGAGCTCTTCTTCGCCAGCGATGAAAATCTGTAATGCGCCCTTTTCTCCACCGGGATAACGTGTTGCTGTCACGCGCTTGATGTTTTTGTAACGCACATGGAAAAACCGTTTGGATATGATCCCCTGCTCTGCTTGGACATGATGATCATGAAAGCTTAGTCGCTGGCGCGGATAATAAAGCATAGCGTATATCAAGGCATAGATTGCCACAAAAGCGACAGGCACCATGAGAAACCAAACATACGGCTCTTGAGTGAAAACTGCTGCTGATGCCACTCCCGCAGTTACCATCAGAAATGCAATGACCGCCCATAATTTGGAACTTAGCCATGTCATGAGTTCGAACTTCGGGCAAACAGCATAGGGATTCGCTGACGCTTTTGGAATGCCGACCTGGCACAGTAGCATTTCAACTTCAAGTGGATCATAAGGCACATGCATGAACTCGATCGGCTTAGAGGCACCTATTGACTGAAATTTCACCGTCATCGTACCGAACCACTTATCCCACAGATTTCGTTTGATCTCCACTCCAGTGATCTTGTCACACGTAAACTCACGTTCATCGACTCTGAGGAAACTGTAAGAATATCGGATGGAATTTTGACGAATAAAAAAGCGGGTCGAAGTGAGTTTTATAAGAGCATCAATCCAAATTGGAATGAGTGGAAGCAAAAGGATCAGTGGCACAAGCATACGCGATGGACTGATCCGATATTCCCTTTCTAACAATCCAAGGTTGGAAATGGTTTTCGGTTCGATACGGCGCGGACGTTTCGCGGCAAGTTGAGTTTGACCTTCTTGGCCTGGAAGCTTCGGTGGTCTTACCTTATTACTCGCAAAGGAAACAATCTGATCAATGGATTGGGAAAGTTTGACTCCGTTTTTCAGTCTGCGGAATTTAATCTCCGAGCTGCTTCCCTGGCAACTGATCTGCACGTCATAGAGCCCGAGAATTTGATCGAGCAGGGTGCGCTTCGTATCCGAGTCGCTAATGTTTTCGTAGGGAATGAATGCATTTTGACGAGTCAGGAAACCTTCTTCGTAAACAACGACATCGTTATACACGCGGTAAGTCCGGCGGATGATATCTAGAAACCGCAGAATGATGAACACCAGTGATCCAAGTATGACCGTACCGAAAATGGCGATGAGCATCGGCTTTTCAGGAGCGATTTCCGCATCACTTAGCATTCCGCTGATCGCAAAAACACATCCCAATGAAGTAATGACAAACATCGCCAAGGATTCCAATACCACCGTGATCAGCGCAGGTTTTTCTTCGTGAAGCAATTCTCGCTGGGTCAGATCGTAGCCGTTGGCTTTCATCCGCTCGCGGATTTCTGAGTAGATGGATTCCGGGTCATGAACACATCGAAACACGAGAGGCACCGAAGTTCCGGCAGTTTCGACGATGACGTTTCCAACTTTCCGAAATTTATACCGCAACCAGGGTAGCTTGATCTTCACATGGGTGATGTTGCGAATTTCGAATTCCGTTTCTTCATCACTAATCAGCCCGCCGCGATGACAAACCAGACGAGTGGCTTGGATTTGATATCGCTCTTTACGAAAAGTCGCGAGCCCCGATATCACGCCAACACCCGCAACCAGTAAAAAACCTAGCAGTCCCAACCAAGGGGAAAGCTCAAAGCTATAAAATATGGCGGTTGCAACTGCGCCGATCAATAGCGCCACGAAAAACGTGACGACAAACCTAAACATGAGAAACGAACCTATTCTTGGTTTGATTTCTTGGTTAGTAAATGTGGTCGATGTAGCGGAGTTAGCTTCTGGTAGATCCATAATAAATTCCTATAGAATGATTGATGGATCATTGCATAAGTGAAGTGCCGCAAATTGGCACGGAAAATTATTAGATTAGCCTCAATCCCGCTGGATGAGATCAATCAAGCGCTCACGTGCAGTCGAGATTCCTTTATACTGCGCCATGGACTCCGGCATGGTTTGCAGGGCACGCATCAGGCCTTGGCGAGATGTGGGATCCGCTTTGATTTCATGCATGGAAATGATGACCAGCTTGATACCGAAAAGGATGCCGCCGGATCCGGGGAGCGCGACCAGAGATTGTTGCTCCAAGCGAAACCAGACGTCGTCAAGCGTGATGGTAGGATCGAGACGCGGCAGTTTACGTGAAGGATGGAGGTTTAGCTCTGGTGAGCGACTCAGTCCCCAGTTGGCGCGTTCCCATGAGGTGCCGGGCTTGATACGTTGAAGAAACCCATCGATTTGACGGCCCAATGTTTCATTCAAGCCGGGAACGGGAGCATGGATCGCGGACATGGGCTGGCCAAGTTTATCATGGAGATCCCAGTGCGAAGGAAAACACAGGCAGCCACCATAAAGTCGGAATACACCTTCTGCATCGGGTTTCATGAGTAGGAAATCAGCCTCCCAAAGTTCGCCTAGACGTTTGCATCGCTCGAGTGGCTGGAAATCGGCGAAATTTTGCGCTTCGGGTATAGTTCCGAGCGAAATCGCAAGTTGGATGGCTTCATCTAACAAATCAATACCATCTGGCAACAGGGCGGAATAGGTTTCGGGTTCATTTTTAAGCCATTTTTGGCGCTCTGTGATAACCTCGGTATGAGAGACTGTAGGCTTAAAGAAAGACGCTATATCTTCTTTCTCAAAACGCATGCGCAGACCGAAATCTTTATCGGCAAGAATTTCAGATAGATTCAACTTGGGATGCATCAATTAAAGAATAAGAGAGATTTATTTTCCTGCTGCTTTCATGTATCCCAATGAGATCAAAAAACGATCCGTTTCAGCTTTGATCTGTTTGGTGTGCTTCGATGAGCGTTTGCCGTGCTGCATTCCTTCCAAAACTAAAAGTTCACACCGACTTCCAAGCTCTTTCATTTTAGCCTGAAACTCCTCAGCCACTTTAACTTTAAGATAGGTAGGCTCGCTGTCCCCCATGCAGATCAGGGTCGGTGGAGCTCCTTTGGCGACATTGTGCGATGGAGAGAATTCCTTCCAACGGTCTTTCACCTTGGAATGGCCATAGCCATCTGGACCGTTATCAAAGACCGGCGAAGTTAGCACCAAAGCATTCGGCTTTGGACTGATGCTCAAATCATCTCCTTTATCATCGAAAGTTGTTAGGAAAGCAGCTGCCGCTGCGACTTGTCCGCCAGCGGAGCTACCGCCCGCTGCGATCATATCGGGATTCACTCCCAATTCTTGCGCATGTTTTCTCACCCAACGCACCGCGGATCTGCCATCCGTCACGCTATCAAACGGAGTTCCTTGGTGAACGTTGCGAATGCTGTATTCAGCTGAAATAGCCACCATTCCGCGCGATGCGTAATCATTACATGCCTTATAAAACAAAGAGGGCTCACCGCCCGACCATCCTCCACCATGAAACATGAGGATGCAGGGAGTCTTGCTTTTCACATCATGCTTAGGCGGATTGAAGATGTGTAATTTCAGAGAATACTCCTGACCTTTACGTTCCACTTTTTTGTATTCCACCATCTTCGATGGCTGGGGCAAGACAGGTTTATTTTCCTCTGCTACGGCCACGTTAAAAACGGCCATTAGCCAGACCAAACATAGCACCATCGATTTCCCAGCATGTTTCATAGGCGTGAGAATAACGTTAGAAACCGCTTCGCCAAGTTATTTGCAGATAGCGAATAGCTTACTTCTTGTTTTGAGGAACCTCCACAAGCAAGTCCGACGCCAATAGATCCGATGGCGCTACAATTTTCTCATCCATCGGAAGCTTATCCATACCGCCGTAACGCTGTTCGATGATCTTCTTTACCGTTGGCTGCTGGAGATCGTAATCACGAAACTTTCGGAGCTCACACAGTTCAACGCCCGCTTGCTGATAAAATTTCCAGACGAGTTCGGAACAATAAAGTTTTTTATCATCCCAGCCGAAGCGGATATCGTAATCGAGACCGATCTGCTCCTTCCCCCACTTACTGGCTTTTTGGTATGCCTCAGCCGTAATAGCGTTCTTTAAACGAAAAGCTTTAAAGGTCTCTTTGTCCGCGCGTGCCATGAAATTTTCCAGAGTCGTAATCTTCACCGGTTGCACCGCCTCCAATACCATCCAACTGTTATCCTTTTTAAACACAACCCCGCAATGAGTGATGGGCGAACCGGTGGCTGCGCTTATGGCCGCCCCCTGACCAGACGCGGATCCACTGAAAACGATGTCGCCATCCTGAAGCGCGTAGGAATGAGATTCTTTAGCTTGAAGCGGAGATAAAACTACAAGTGCCAGACAAACTGTGATGAAAATAAAATTGCGATGGCTCACATTTGAATCATCGGCCAATTCGAAAGTGATTCAAGGCGAAACATGTCGCGTCATCTTCAGTGTCACAAGATATAGAACACAGATAACGCCATTAGCACTAGAAGGAAGGATTGGATTTACTCCTGTTATTAGATCTCTTCGCGTCAGTGAATATCATTATTTTTCACCCGTGAGATGAAATTAGAAAACCATTCTGTTAAGGATGAAGCCAACAGAACTCGAGATGGGTCAAGCCACATACAGATAATCTGACCCGACTTACCACTTTGATTAGGATCCAAATCAATGCATAAACAGTTTCCACATCCATCAGCGGCAAAGGGCACCCAACGACTATTCCAATACACCGGCTTGATCTCTGCTTTTGGAATTTCATCCAATTTAAAATCTGTGGCCTTAATCTCTTGCCAAACCTTCCACTCAGCAGTGACTTGATCCAACGGCAGAAATTGAAAATCATCAAAAAAACTTAGCGACTCAGAAGTCTGGCCATCATGGCAGAGATAGAATTGCTTTACTTCATCGGGAAAATTGATGCCCAGCATTCTTTCGACTGCCTCAATCTTATTCGGTGAAGCTCCGGGACGAAGTACACCACCGAGTTCTTTGCAGCGAATAGATATCCAAGCTTCAAGATCGGCCCAGAGTTGTTGAATATTCATATCCGATCAAGCTAGATAAAAAGGGACTAGCGCCCTTTGCCCCATGAATCTTTCAGCGCGACGGTGCGATTGAAGACGGCTTTTTGGCCTGGGATGTGGTCTTTACTGTCAGTGATGAAATAGCCGTTGCGCTCGAACTGGCAGGAATAATCGGGGGCTTCGTTCAGCAATGATGCCTCAATTTTCGCGGTCACGGTGTTCACAGATTCTGGATTGAGGACGGAAAGGAAACCGCCCTCCGCAGCATCGGGATCTTCGACGGTGAAGAGGCGATCGTAGAGGCGGACTTCGGCATCGACAGCAGTTGCGGCATCGACCCAATGGATCGCTGCTTTGCAGACAACTCCTTCTGGAGAATCTTTTCCGGTGGTATCAGGCAGAAGCTTCACGCGAACTTGGGTGATCTCCCCTGCTGCGTTTTTATCGAAGCCATTGCATTGGATAATCGGGCCACCGCGCAGGCGGACGTAACGATCTGGGCCGAGACGGAAGAATTTTTTCTCGGGAACTTCCTGGAAGTCTTCGCGCTCGATGAAAATTTCCGGAGAGATTGAGACTTCGCGTTCGCCAAAGGTTTCGTCTTGCGGATGATTGGAAACTACTAGGCTTGACGTAGGTTCATCATCGAAATTTTCGATGATGACTTTTAACGGATCTAGCACCGCCATGCGGCGCGGTGCGGAGGCGTTGAGATGATCGCGGATGTCGTATTCGAGCAAAGCGACGTCGGTGGTGCCGTTGTATTTCGTGATGCCGACGCGCTTGCAGAAATGGCGAACCGCTGCCGCTGGATAGCCACGGCGGCGGATGCCGGAAATGGTTGGCAAACGCGGATCGTCCCAGCCGCTGACGTGACCTTCGTTAACGAGTTGCAGCAGCTTGCGCTTGCTCATGATTGTGTAAGTGAGGCTGAGACGCGCAAACTCGATCTGGCGTGGTTTCGATGGAACCGGGCAGTTTTCGATGAACCAATTGTAAAGCGGACGATGGTTTTCGAACTCCAAGGTGCAGAGCGAGTGGGTGATGTGTTCAAGCGCGTCTTCCAACGGATGCGCGAAATCATACATTGGGTAGATGCACCATGCATCGCCGGTGTTGTGGTGATGCGCGTGCATGATGCGGTAGAGCACGGGATCGCGCATGTTCATGTTAGAAGAAGTCAGGCCGATTTTCGCGCGCAACACCGCTTCGCCTTCTTTGAATTTTCCCGCACGCATCGCAGCAAACATATCCAGGTTTTCCTCAATGGAGCGCTCACGATATTTGGATGGAGTTCCAGGTGTTTGGACGTTACCGCGGTGAAGCTTGATTTCCTCTGGGCTTTCTTCATCGACGTAAGCGAGTCCATTTTTGATGAGGTGAACGGCGCAGTCGTAAAAGAACTCAAAGTAATCGCTCGCGAAATAGAGATCGCTTCCCCAATCGAACCCGAGCCATTTCACATCGGCTTTGATCGACTCGACGTATTCGGTTTCCTCTTTCTCCGGATTCGTATCGTCAAAACGCAGATGGCATTTCGCGCCGGGATGCTCTTGGGCGATCCCGAAGTTCAAGCAAATCGATTTCGCGTGACCAAGGTGGAGATAGCCGTTCGGCTCTGGAGGGAAACGAGTGATCGTCGTCTGGTGTTTCCCCGAGGCAAGGTCTTCGGCGATGATGTCTCGGATGAAATCGGATTTGGCTGTGTCTGACATGGGAAGAAGTGGAAAGTGATCAGTTAGCAGTGATCAGTGGAAGAGTGGCTAGTGCGGGGCGAAGATAGGGGGTGAAATTTGAACCGCCAAGACACGAATGAAGGGGAAAATGAAAATGCGCTAAATTTGCGTTTCATGCCATGTGAGACGTGGATCGAGGGCGTTGGGTGGGGCGTATTCGAAATGGAGGATGCGCCGCCGGTTGGGTTTGGTGCTCCGGTGAGAGGAATGAAGCAGTAACGGCGACATCAGAAGAACATCTCCCGGCTCGCAAATGCAGGTGAATGCGGATTCCGAAATGAGATTTGGAATAGACGCTGCGGGGATTTTCCCGAGTAAGTGCGAAGCTTGGGCGACCATCAACGCGCCGTTTTCCGCATGAGTGGGATCGAGATGGATGCGTGCGGTTACCATTTGCTGCAAAAGTTCAATCGGTGCATGGGCATGCGGAACCCCATCTTTTACAGTCCAAGGACCGTAGCCTTCGCAGGAAATTTCGGATGCCACGGCGATGGTGAGATCCTGATGCCAAGCCACTGGCCAGTTCTCCTGTGGCGTTTTATCAAACAACAAGGAGCGAACCGTTGAAAGCGGTGCACTGGGAAAAATTTCTCGAAGCTCGGGTGAATGGCATAACTCACGAAAAAGTTCCGAGCGTACATTGAGATTTCGAACACATGCGGATCCCGCTTCAGTCGCAACTCGATCCGCCTCTTCCCTCAACGCTTCGATTTCATCCATAGAGAACACACCGCGATGTATTTCAAAACCGTCTTGGATGAGATATTTCATGGGATCACCTAACCGTAGTATGCTTTTTCTCTTCCCACCGTCCACCCATTTAGCTCAGAACTAGTCGCCTTAAATCAATCATTCCGAAAAAACTCATGAAACCCTTCCACAATCTTCTCACCGTCATCGCGCTAACAACCCTCATCGGATTCTCTGCTCATGGCGCCGAATTGGAAAGCACCACTCCTGTCGCAGCCAAAACCAACGGCGAGGCATGGTGGAATGGACAATGTTCAAGGATCGATAAAGATATCGCAAAAATGGAAGGCAAGCTCGACTTGGTCTTCGTTGGCGACTCGATCACCGCACGCTGGAGAGACA
The DNA here is from genome assembly GCA_040384845.1 of Verrucomicrobiota bacterium. Taxonomy (GTDB): domain Bacteria; phylum Verrucomicrobiota; class Verrucomicrobiia; order Verrucomicrobiales; family Akkermansiaceae; genus Luteolibacter. Next base: position 140,619 of record JAZKIL010000006.1, read on the forward strand.
GTGAAAACTGGAAAGGCCATTGGGGTGGCTACAATGCGGTGAACATGGGAATCGGCGGCGACCAGACACAACACGCGCTCTGGCGTTTGCAGAACGGTGATTTGGACGGTTACAAAGCGAAGCTGTTTGTCGTGATGATCGGCACTAACAACATGTGGGCGAGAGACGCCGAGCCCGCAAACGCTGCGGCCGGTGTGAAAGCCGTGATTGATTTGATCCAATCCAAACAACCCGATGCCAAGATCCTCTTGTTGAGCATTTTGCCCACAGGTGAAAAACCCAATCCGGGTCGTGAGAAGAGAATGGAAGTCAATAAACTGATTTCCAAATTCGCGGGCGGAAAAGTCGAATACATGGATATCAGCGCAAAATACCTGGATGCCGATGGCAACATCAGCAAAGAAGTCATGCACGACTTCCTGCATCTTGCACCCGCTGGCTATGACATCTGGGCAGAATCTATCAAAGGCAAGGTGAAAGAAATTGTCGGTGAACCAGCGGCTGAGAAAAAGTAAAAGCTGCGCTACGATCTTACTTTCACCGCGATCCTGTCTTTCTGATCCAAGCACATTTCATCGAGGGTTTTCCTTGAGATCTCGACGTCTAAAAATGTGCCGTTATCCAACCGGATACTGAGGCTGGCGACGGGGCCAGCGGAAAACAGATGTTGGATCGTGCCGAGCTCATCGGTTATCGGATCACACTCCGCAGCGAAGCGGATTTCGACTTCGTGTGGTCGGATGTATTGATGGGTTCCGTTGGCGTCGCTGAGCTTATTCACGTTACCCAAAAACTCATAAACGAACGGGCTGCGCGGTGTGTCATAAACTACCTGCGGTGCACCGATTTGTTCGATCCGCGCATTTCTCATCACGACGACTTCATCGGCGAGTTCGAGAGCTTCCTCCTGGTCGTGCGTCACGAAGATAGTGGTGAGACCGATTTCATCGTGAAATTGCCGCAGCCAACGGCGCAGGTCCTTGCGGACTTGAGCGTCGAGAGCGCCGAATGGCTCGTCTAACAGAAGCACCTTGGGCCGGATCGCAAGCGCGCGGGCGAGCGCGACGCGTTGGCGTTGGCCACCGGAGAGTTCATGGGGACGGCGCTTGTCCAAGCCTTCCAGTTTGACGAGGCCAAGCAGTTCCGTAACGCGATCACGAATCTCTGTTTTGGAAGGCCGTTTCCCACTCGGGAGCACACTGAGTCCGAAGGCGATATTTTCTGCGACCGTCATGTGACGAAACAACGCGTAATGCTGGAACACGAAACCCACCCCGCGTTTTCCCGCGGTGACTTCGCTGACGTCTTCGCCATGAAAAAGAATTTTTCCCGAACCGGGATCAGCGAACTCTAAACCTGCAACAATACGGAGCAGCGTGGTCTTTCCTGATCCTGACGGACCTAACAGCGCGGTGAGCGAACCATTTGGAATCTCGAGGGAAATATCTTCCAGTGCGGTGTAGGAACCGAAAGTCTTACGGATGGATTGGATGGATATGGACATGGAGGTAGAAACTGAAATTAGTGTTTGGTAGAAGCCGAGTGGCCGGAGAGTTGCTCGACCACGCTTTTGATGCCGAGAGTAAATAGCGCCAGTAGAGCCAGCAAAGTCGCACAAGCAAACGCAGCGCTGAATTGGTATTCGTTGTAGAGCACTTCGATGTGTAGTGGCAGCGTGTTGGTCTTGCCGCGAATGTGGCCGGAAACGACAGACACCGCACCGAATTCGCCCATTGCTCGGGCATTGCAAAGCAGCACGCCATAAAGCAAACCCCATTTGATATTGGGCAGAGTCACGCGCCAGAAAATCTGCCAACCACCTGCGCCCAGTGTGACGGCGGCTTCTTCCTGATCACTGCCTTGGCTTTCCATGAGAGGAATCAGCTCACGGGCAACGAAGGGAAACGTGATGAAAATCGTTGCGATGATGATCCCGGGGAAAGCGAAGATGATTTTGACATCGTGTTCTGTTAGCCACGGGCCGAACCAACCTTTCGCGCCGAACAACAACACGAAAACCAAACCAGCGATGACGGGGGAAACCGCAAACGGCAAGTCGATCAGGGCGAGCAATAGCGAGCGGCCTTTGAAACGAAACTTCGTGATCGCCCAGGCGGCAGAAATGCCGAATAGGGTGTTCAGCGGAACGGAAATGAGCGCTGCAAGCAAGGTCAGCTTCACCGCGGAAAGTGCGGCTTCGTCATGCAGAGAAGCGAGAAACACTTCCCAGCCTTTCCGCAACGCCTCAACAAAAACGGCGGCAAGCGGCAGCAGTAAGAATAGACTAAGCACACCGACGGCAGCGGATATGAGCAGCCAGCGGACGAGAGCGGATTCGGTGGTGACGTTTCTAACAGACATATTGGATCAGCGCTTTTGCCAGTCGAGCCGGCGTTGAAGGAGGTTGATGAGAAAGAGCAGCAAGAACGAAACGACCAGCATGCTGGTGGCGAGCGCAGCGGCAGCTTCGTATTTGAATTGTTCAAGCTGAATGATGATGAGGTGTGGCAGGATTTCGGTTTTCAATGGCAGGTTTCCTGAAATGAAAATCACCGAGCCGTATTCCCCGATGGCACGGGCGAACGCCAAGGTGAATCCGGTGATGAGCGCGGGAACCAACAACGGAAACACCACACGCCGAAACACCGTCCACCGCCCCGCTCCGAGAGTGGCGGCGGCTTCTTCGATTTCCTTGCCCATATCCTCCATCACCGGTTGCAAGGTGCGCACCACAAACGGAAAGCCAATGAAGGTGAGCGCGATGAATACACCTAACCAGTTATACGCTGCTTGAATTCCCCAGCTCGCGAGAGTTTCGCCAAGCCAACCGTTGGGCGCGTAAATCGCACAGAGCGTAATTCCTGCCACGGCCGTGGGCAGCGCGAATGGCAGATCAATCATCGCATCCAAAAAACGCCGGCCCGGAAACTCATAACGCACGAGCACCCAAGTGACTAACAGACCAAGCACGGCGCTGACTGTGGCGGCTGCCGCGCTTGCTCCGAAGGTGAGCTTCGCCGCCGCAATCACTTGAGGCGAAGCCAACAGATCGCGCCATTCATCCCATCCCAAGCCCGCAGCCTTGATGAACAAAGCCGCCAGCGGGATGAGAATGATGAGACTCAGCCATGTGATGGAAAAGCCAAGGCTCATACCGAAGCCGGGAATGACGCGTCGTTTGGACATAAATAAAATGGAATGTTAGAATTTAGCGCTGATAAATCCGGTCGAACGTTCCGCCGTCGGCGAAATGAGTTTTCTGAGCGTTCGCCCATCCACCGAAATCGGCATCAATGGTTGCCAACGGCAACGCCGGGAGTTTATCGACGAACTGCTTGGCGATCTTCGGATTACGCGGGCGGTAGAAGTGCTTGCCTGCGAGAAGTTGCGCTTCATCAGTGTAGAGAAATTTCAGATAGGCTTCGGAAACCTCATAGGTGCCGTGCTTTTTGGCGTTCTTTTCTACCACTGCTACCGGAGGCTCCGCGAGAATGCTGATCGATGGATAAATGATTTCCGTTTTACCCGGAAATTCTTTTTCGATCAGATACGCTTCGTTTTCCCATGAGAGAAACACATCGCCGATCCCGCGTTGCGCGAAGGTTGTGGTGGAGCCGCGCGCACCGGTGTCGAGCACAGGAACATTTTTGAAAAGACGCTTCATGTAATCGAGCACCTTGCTCTCGTCTTTCGCAAATTCCTTATCCGCCCATGCCCACGCCGCGAGGTAGTTCCACCGCGCACCGCCGGAAGTTTTTGGATTGGGTGTGATCACACCAATTCCCGGCTGAACCAGATCACCCCAATCTTTCACCCCTTTGGGGTTTCCTTTGCGAACCACAAACACAATCGTGGAGGTGTAAGGCGAGCTGTTATCCGTTAGTTTCGTTTGCCAGTCTTTTGGTAGCAATTTCGCTTCCTTCTCTAACACATCGATATCTCCCGCGAGCGCGAGCGTAACGACATCAGCTTCCAAACCGTCGATCACAGAGCGCGCTTGTTTCCCCGAGCCCCCATGTGATTGCTGGATTTTCAACTCCTGTCCCGTTTGTTTTTTCCAGTCCGCAGCGAAGACCCGGTTGACGTCGACGTAGAACTCACGCGTAGGATCGTAGGAAACGTTGAGCAGTTCGATTGATTTCCCACCCGCAGCGCTGCTTTTCTTGTCGCAGGAAGTCAGTGTGATGGACGTGAGAGCGGCAGCGACGATGCCGGATGTGATCAGTGAAATTTTGGTTTTCATTTGGTTATGATTAAAATGTTAGATAGTAAGGTGTTTCAGAAGGAGAAGCGCAGACCGACAAGGCCGGTGATTCCGTCGTAACGGTCACCCGTGTCGCTTTGGCCGAGTAGGGAGTATTCCGCGCCGGCAAGTAGCTTCAGCTTATCGCCGTAGATGAAATACTGGCCGCCAAGATAAAGTGCATGATAACTGTCCCCCGTTAATGCTCCGGCTAGAGTTTCATAGCGACCTTGCGGTCTGATGCCGGTGGGCCCATCGCTAACAGAATACGTGTAACGTCCGACGAGCTGAACTTTTCCTGGAATCAGGTCGTAGGTTGGCTGCACGAAGAAGCCGAAAACATCCGAGTCTGCCCCGCCTCCACCTGTTGCGTGAAAGGCTTCGAATACCAAGCCTACTTCATCCTGTTTCAGCAAAAAACTCGTGGAAACGATGTTGTCATATCGACCGAGAACGGAATCCCCCGCCTCGCGCTCGCTATGCAACCAGTCGAGCCTGAGGAGAGCTTTGTCCGTGCCGAGTTGTTTCTTGAAGTCGTATCCGGCACCGATCGAATAGGATACACCTCCGTTTAGATCGCCGAATTCACCATCGCCGAAGGAACCCGAGCCACCTGTGTTAGATGGTGTATCATTCGAATAAATACCTGTCTGCCAGATGAACGATCCTGAACTCCCCTCCACCGTTACCCCTGTGGCACGGTTCACGGAAAGTTGATTGAAGATCTGTGATCGCTCGAAGGTGGGCTGGCTGTTGGTGGATTCAAGCCAATCGTATGCGCCAATCAAAGGCTTGGTTTTACCAACGGTGACCGAAAGTTTTTTGTTAGGTTTCCAGCGCAGATAGGCGTCGACCAATCCATCATAGATATCCTCAAAGCCATCATTACTTTGAAAATCCGCGCGAATCTCGATTTGTTTCTCGAAAAGTTTCGCATCGAATCCGAAGCGAGAACGACGATCTTCCCAATCGCTATCATCGCCCTGATCAGCTTCCGTCGAGTGGAACTGGCCATGGTAACGCCCGCGGAGTTTGAACTCCTGGAGAATAGGATTGGTCTCGTCTTTGTAGAGACTAGCTCGACCCCAGAGAGAGTCGAAGGTCTCGTTGGAAACCTGTTCGCCATTCACAGCAGCCGTAGCTAGTCCCAAAATGGGAATAGCCAGAATGCGTGGGATTATCGATTTAGTGGCTCTCCGAATTTGCGGAGCTGTCTTTGTTTTTCGGAAATCATTCCGTGGTGGTGTGTTCATTGTTTTCTGCTAAGCGGTCTGCGACCGGTGTTCCGGTACGCTTTCGCAGATATGTTTAAGAATGACTCCCTGGTTGGGTAGTCGGTGAAAATGTTAGGGCTGATGTTCAGCGAGATTTGGCTGGAGAAGCGGAGTCCGAATTGAATCTCGTTTTTTCGATGCTTTCGACAAGTGTGACTCGGCCTTCGTGGACCGTGATCTGCACTGAGCCGAAGCGGAGATTTTGAATCTTACTCAGCACGACATCCATCCATTCGTTGTGGGATGCAGAATTTTCGTTCTGTTTGGAATCCGTTGTGGAGGTGGACATGGTGTTGGTTGGTTATTTCTCCGGAGCGGAGAGTGCGATTTGTGAGAGGCTGGCAAGAAATCCGTCTGCGGGATCTGCTTTACGTTTGTGGTTCACGGGAGATGCATTCTCGGCGATCAAAGTTGCGAAGGGATGCGGTAACCCGTCGCGACGAAGTTTACGCAGGGTGACTTCAACGACGTTGGCAATGGTGTAGCGGTCTAGAATGTTGGCGATGGCATTGCGCACATCGATCATCACCATGCGCAGGCCGCAATGCTCCTCATCCGGACAGGTGCAGCGCTGATAGGCATTTTCCGAGGCGCAGCAGATCGGTGCAAGACGACCGTCCATCAAGCGAACAATTTCACCAATCCCGATTTGATCCGCGGGTTTAGCGAGAAAATAGCCGCCTGATTTTCCCCGCTTCGCATCCACGATCCCAGCCTCACGAAGTTCATTGAGAATGCGCTCAACGAATTTCACGGGCAGCCGATTCACCTCCGCGAGATCGATGGCGGAAATCGTGTGCAATCCGATCTCGCTCGCGATCCCCAGATGGATCGTAGCGCGGAGGGCGTATTCTGCTTTTTTGGAAAGGTTCATTTGAAAGACGACAAACTAGTAGGAATTAGATTCGGGCTTTTCAAGAAAAATTTTCGAAGAATTTTCTCTCACAGAAAATCTTATAGAATATAGGATTAATTCAAATACACGCAAAAATTTAGAGACGAAGATCCCTATAAAGGAAAGAAGCCTCCCTATTTTGGTAGGAATTAACGCGCAAGTTCTTCAAGCAAAGCTTGGTTGAGCCGAATCCCAGCTTCGAAGTTTTCGATGGGGAAATTTTCGTTCGGCGAATGGATTTGCGCGTCGGAAAGTGCAAGTCCGAGGAGCAGCGTATCAACCTTGAGGATTTCGCGGAAGGCTTGGACGATGGGGATGGAACCGCCTTCGCGGATGAGCATAGGTTCGCCAGGGAAAGTGCGTTTTAGGGCGCGTTGTGCGGCTTTACCGAAATCCGAATGAGGATCGCAGGCATAGGGTTTACCATCGTGGCCGTCTTCGATGACCAGTTTCACGCCACGTGGGCAGTGTTTTTCGAGATGGGTTCTGAGGCGTTGCAAAATAATTTGCGGATCTTGATCGGGGACGAGTCGGAACGAAAATTTTACGAAAGCCTCGGAAGGAATCACCGTCTTCGAACCCTCGCCTTGGTAGCCGCCACCGATGCCGTTGACTTCTGCTGTCGGGCGAGCAAAGACGCGTTCGGCGGAGCTGTAACCCAGCTCGCCAAAAGTGGAGGGTGAGCCCGTGACTTTTAGGTAATCTTGATCGGAAAGCCCTGGGACTTTCGCCCACATTTCGCGCTCCCATGTTTCGAGCGGGCGGACTTCGTCGTAGAAACCTTCGATGGCGACCTTGCCTTCTGAATCGTGCAGGGAGGCTACGAGTCGTGCAATGGCTGTAGCGGGGTTGGTAACAGCACCGCCGAAAAGTCCGGAATGGAGATCGCGGGCGGGACCGATGAGCTTGACTTCCGCGCAAGTGATTCCGCGCAAGCCGTAGCCGAGGGTTCCTGTGTTAGGCGCGACCATTCCCGTATCGGAAATCGCGATGATGTCGCATTTCAATTCTTCGCGATGTTGTTTGAGAAATGGCGCGAGGTTAGGCGATCCGATTTCCTCTTCGCCTTCAAAAAGGAAAATCAAGTTCACAGGAAGTTCACCTTTTGCTTCCAGAGTTTTTGAAACGCCAAGAATGTGCGCGAGCATTTGACCTTTATTATCCGTCGCTCCACGCGCCCAGATTCTACCATCGCGGATTTCCGGTGAGAACGGCGGGGACTGCCAAAGTTCTAACGGATCGGCTGGCTGAACATCATAGTGACCATAGATCAGGACCGTTTTTCGGTCTGCCAGATGCTTATTTCTGGCAATGACGATAGGATGCCCGGGTGTTTCATGGAGCTCCGTGGTGAGCTGCATCGCGGAGAGTTTTCTAACAATCCATTCCGCACAATCGCGCACATCCTGCCGGTGCTTGGAATCGGTGGATACGCTGGGGAATGAGAGAAAAGTGAAGAGTTCTCGGAGTTCGGGTGTCATGCTGCGAGGAAACTAAAACAAGAATCCGCAGGCGGAAAGGAAAACGATCACTAACGACAACGGGTGACCAAATGACGTTTGGTTGACAACTTATGGTGTCTTGCGGCGATTTTCTTGAACGCCTACCTGACTGAGAAAAGAGAATATGCTCGAAATCTGCTCGCTTGTTGAAATTGAAGAGTTTTTTGCGTAAGCCGAAAGGTAGAAAGATGATCTAGTTATATTACTATGTATTTTCCACTTTCCACTGATTTTCTCGACTGTACGGTCACACGCATGGCATCGATTTCTAGATTTATCTTAAAACGACTTGGAATACACGCTTCACCTCTTGATCAATTCCACGAGAATCATCGAAATCAGGTTCACAAACTCCTAATAGGCCTTGAGCCGACCAGGGGGAAGCTTAGCTCTAAAGTCATCAAACAATGTGATGATTACGCTCATGAAATTTTAGGTGATAAAATTTATGCCCCATGGCTATATCTATACAGCGCTATTGCAGGAAAATTTAAGGAAGGATGGATACCAGATAACTACTATCCCAAAGTGGTAGTTCCCGCTATTCAAGGTAACTATCGTAGCCTATCTATATTGAAAGCTCTATATCATCAGTTATTTCAGGAAAAAAATCCCCTCGATCTCATTTTTCATGTTACGGGGCTGTTTCTTGATTCCAATCTTCAGGTCATCGAAAAAGACCGGGTAAAGGATATTCTATTCAGTGAAAATGATTCTGCGATTTATAAGATCGAAAGATCAGGTCGAGGATTAGGCATCTACTGGTTTCATAAGGACACTTTTGACATCAATAAAATAGAAGGGTTACAAGACGGTGTTTTTCAGAGTCCTATAAAACAACATCCATTTTTTAGTGAATTCACACCTTCATCCGTTGTCACTCTCCGGCTCACCACCGTCATTGAAGACTCCGGAAAATGCAGCTTACGGAGCAGCAGGCTGAAAATAGGTCGCGCTCAGGATGACTATATAAAAGCAGATAACTACCTTGCGGTATTTTACAATCCAGAGAATGGATTGCTTGATGACGTCTGTTATTTTCCTGACTGGACGACATCTGATAAACATCCCGATACGCATATACCATTTGCAGGAAAAGCAGTTCCACATTTTGATAAATGCGCCGATACAGTCATCGAACTTCATAAAAAGATTCCCTATGTTAGATGTCTTGGCTGGGACATTACTGTTGATAGCAATAATCAAGTTCAAGTCATAGAATGGAACGCTGGCCATAATGGAATCAATCTTTCTGAAGCTGTTCATGGCCCTTGTTTTGCTGATATGGGATGGGAAACCCTCTGGAAAAATCAGAGAATTTCTCATTAAAAAATGATTATCGGTTCGATCTAATCAACCCATATCTAACATAATTTTTCCCTGCCGTAATTTAATGGCGGAAATAATGAAAACAAGTTAGCTCTTCGGCATATTTAGTGGCCGATCTTTCGTAAAGCATCAGATAGGTTTCCGGCGTTTTGGTCCTGAATGGTGTTGTGACGTGCACCGGGAATCTCGATGAAATGCACCACATCTTTCCGTTGTTCGGCGAGCTTGCGACCCATGGTGACAGGGATCGACTCGTCATCGCTGCCATGAATAATGATGACTTCTCCAGGACCGCGTGCGGCCAACTCGGCCAGCCTCGCTTCGTTGTCGAAGCGATGAGTGACTAGAAAACCCACTGGCAGTCCGATCACTACATCAGCCATGTCCATGGTGCTGGTGAAGGGCGCGAGCAATATTCCGCGTTGGATCTTGAATTCTGTAGCGCCAATCAAACACGCGCCTGCTCCTAGACTGTGACCGAAAAACCGGAGCTGCTCCGGGTTGGGATCGGACCATCCCAAGGTCTTTGTTGCAAGAGGCACGGCAGCCCGCAGTGACTCCCGAATTCGCGCCGGATTGGGATAGCCCTCGCAATCGCCATAACCTGGAAAATCCACTAGCAGATACGCATCCTCCGGTGGCGCGTGTTTTCTCAGCCATTCAGACCAATCGAGCGCTACAGTTCCATTGCCACCACAGACTATCCAAAGATTGCGAGGCGACTTTAGTTTTCCTTGAAGAAATGCCTTTTGGCGACCTTGCGAGGTCGTGAACTCGATGGGCTTGCCGTGGGTTTCCGCAGACCATTTTGCGGTTACCTCGGCACCATACGGACGAGGAAAATAAATCAACTTGGATTGGCAGCTCGTTATAAAAACGAGCGGGATGCTGGTGACTACGGCCAGAGTGGCAAAAACTCTAACAACCAAAGTTCTGATTGATGCTTTCCCGGTGGATTTCATGCTCATTTAACTAACGCATCGAACGACAGACGGAAAGCAAAAGGATGGTAGCCGGGATCTTTCTGTAATTGAAGAAAATTAACCGCAAACAACAATACTGCCCCTAGGGCGCTAGGTTATCGGCTGATCTTCTATCCATTCGAAGATGTGCTATGCCGGATTACGCTCAATTCTCCTGAACGGTCCATGTAAATTTCTTTAACAAGACTCATGTCATCCATGTTTAGATTTTTTCTAACCGCTTCCTGCAAATCGTTTTCGGTAATGTGTACGCGGCACAAATTTTCAAAAATCGGTTTGTTATTTTCAAACAGCAAAATCGACTTTCCTTTCAGAACACTACCCGCCCAACTGCTTTTAAATGTGATCCATGCTACCAATCGGTGCAAAATCATGATGACAAAAGCAGCAAGCAGGGTGCCCAGGAACGAGTCCTGGCTTATCACAGCTTTTCCCAATATAGCTCCTAGCATGAGCGCTGTCAGCGAGTCGAAAGCTGATTGCCTGCTGAGCATACGTAAGCCGCCTGTGCGCACATAGATCAGGGCAATAAAAAACACAACAACCGCACGTGCTGCCATTTGATGTGGCTCGAGATTGGTATCATCAAACCCGAGCATGTAATTCAAATATTGATTCATAGAATTTTATTTAAATAAATGATAGAAATTGCTTTTTCACCTAGGGCGGAGAATACACTGAAGAGCCGGTCCGGAAAGGGGAAAAGGGGTTGCCTCGCGCCCTTCGTTACACGGGGCAAATCATTTCATGCTCACATCTGCGATCGCAGCAGCCCCATTGTGGCGTCGCTGGCTTTTTGAAGCATGGGTCGTTTTTTCCATTGCTCCCATGTGACCTCGCGCGCCGCCATCTTGTCTTTCGCGAAGGCCGCGCTCTCCTCCAGCGCGAACCCGCTATCGAACACGTTCAGATTCGCCTCGTCATTAAGCCGGAAAGACCGGTTGTCGAAATTCGCCGAACCTACTGAGACCCAAAGGTCATCGATGATCATCACCTTGCGGTGATACATCGTCGGCTCGTATTCGAAAATTCTCACGCCGTTCTCCAGCAGTTTCCCCCAACGGTGCCGTGATGCGGCGCGAACCGGGCCGGAATCCTGGTATTTCCCCGGCAAAAGCACCTCCACCTCAACTCCCCGCCTCACGGCTGCAATGAGCGCCTCCGTCACCAAGTCATCGGGAACGAAATAGGCGTTTCCCACCCGCAGGCTTTTCTCTGCAGCGGTGATCGAAAGCAGATACATCAGCCTCGCGCTTTCGCTGCCTTCCATCGGCGAACTCTTGAACATCTGGCAGCGGTGCGGTCCCTGTTCTTCGATGAGCGGGAAATATGCGTCGCCGTGCAGCACCGTGGCATGCGTCTTCATCCAGTTGTCCAGGAACGCCGCTTGGATCTGCGCCACCGCCGGGCCGTCCACCTGATAATGGGTGTCCCGCCAATTGTCCGGTGTGTTGGCATCGCCCATCCATTCATCGGCGATACCCACGCCTCCCGTGAAGCCCTGCTTGCCGTCGATCACCAGCAGCTTGCGGTGCGTGCGCTGATTCACGTTCGTCAAATTGTGCGTATGCAGGTGATAGACCTCAAGCTCCACCCCAGCCTCCCGCATCCTCCGCAGGGATTCGCCCTTCACACAGTCGCAGCCCATGCCGTCGATCAGCACGTGAACCTTGACTCCCTCCCGCGCCTTGGCGGAAAGGGCGATCGAGAACCGCTCGGTCATCTCTCCGCTCCAGTAAATGAAGGTTTCGAAACAGATCGTTTCCTTGGCCCGTGCGATTCCGGCGAGCATCGCTGGAAAAATTTCCACTCCGTTCTCAAGCCGCGTGATCCGGTTGCCATTGAGAATCGGCGGCCCGAGCAACTGGCTCATCGACCGCTCGAACTGCCCGTCCGCGATGTCATACTTGCGCGGTATCCGTTGTTTGATCTTCTTCTCTCCGGAAATGAAATTCTTGACGAAAAGTGTGACCAGAGATGATGCGACTGCGGTCGCTCCAAGCTGGATCAATTGCGAGCGGTTGGATGCTTTCATGGAATGGGATAAAATGAATGTTAGAAATTTGCTTTTTCACCTAGCGCGGAGAACACACTGTAGAGCCGGTCTGGAAAGGGGAAAAGTGGGTAAACCACTTACAAGGACTGTGGCCGTCCCTGCGAAAAACACGTTGTCCATCCGCGGCACTCAAAAAGTTGGGGGTCACCGAAGGCACGCTGTCCGTTCTGTTAGACGCTCAGGGTTCGGCTTCTGGCAACAGCGAATCGGCGGCGTCCCGGATCGCCTGCCCGCCTGGTTCGGGGCGCTCCTCATCGCGGTGAACCTCCCGGATCACCTCCGGCACGGCGGCAGCGGGCAGCAGCCCTATGCGGCTGGCGTGTTCCGACATCGCCTTGCTGTTTGGAGCCAGGATCATTGGCACACCCAGTGAGGCCGCCTTTTCCACCGCCTGATGGACCGTCTTGTCGCGGTCGGAGTCTTGGTCCGGATCGACATCACGGATGTAAATCGCGCGCACCCGGCCCGGGCGCAGCCGGGTAAGCTCCGCGTAAATCGGCGCGTCGTCCTGACCTGAATCCCCGACTAGCACGAAGGGCAGTTCCGGGTAGCCGTCGAGGATCGCCAGGGCCTTCCGCAGCTTGTGACCGTGGCCTTTTTCCTTGATGAACTTGCTAGAATCCAACCCGAAGTCGCGCAACAGAATCGGGCCGCGCGGGATATCGTTGAGCTCGATAAAATCCCATAGCAAATCATAGAGGTTCCAGGGCGAGCTAGAGACATAGAACAGCGGGTTGATCGGCGTCCCCGCCATGCCCTTTTGCAGTGCCGAGTACAATTCCGCCACACCGTCCAGCGGCTTGCGGGTTTTGGCGTTTTCCAGGAATGTCAGCTTGGCGGCCAGCAAAATGCTGGTGATTCCCGTGTGAATGACGGTGTCGTCCAAATCACTGATGATGCCGAATTGCGCGGCGGCGCTGGGTGTTAGAACCGGATGGATGGCGGTGATTTCCCCATCGGGCCGCACCACCCTCGCTTCGGCAGAACGCCACAACATTCCATCTCCGACCGCGGCGGGAAGCGTCGCCTGATAGTAGCCTTCCTCATCGCTGATCACCACCACCTGGTGGCCCTCAAAATCAACGGTCAGCTCCACGCCGGCCACCTCATCGCTTTCCCAGCGCCGCAGGGTGTTCCTGAGGTTGTCCCACAGGTTGTCGTGGTCCAAGGGACCGCCACCGGGCGTTTGGGACAGGATTCTTCCAGTTAGGTGGGTTTCAAAGCGATTGCTGTAGCCGGCATAGGTTGCAATGTGCTTGGGCTGGCTCCGCTCCAGCCGGTTGGAAATCACCCGGCGGGCACGGTCCACCGCATCCTCCCCGGCAGCGAGCGCCCGGTGCAGCCCACCGCTAATTGGATCCGTTTCATCCGTCATCCGTCACCGTTAACAGCCATCACGGCGGTTATCAAGTAGCACAAGCGATTTTACAACTTCACGCTAAATTACATTCCCTCTTCATTCCCTTTTATCTACGGTCAACACGGCGTGTTGACCGTACCTTGATTCAGGAAAGCGCGCGCTTCACTTCAGCCGTTGCTTTCGTGACATCAACTGCAGTGAGCAGCTGCGAGACGATCACGCAACGTTTAGCGCCGGCTTCTAGGACTTGAGGGAGGTTTTCCATCTTGATTCCACCGATGCAGAACGCGGGGACGAATTGGCCGACTTCGGTTTCCATTTTTGAAACTTCTTCCAAACCGATCGCGGGTCGACCTGCTTTGGTGGGTGTGGGAAACAAGGGGCCGAAGCCGATGTAATCCGCGCCGTCATCCATGGCGTTGCGTGCTTGTTCCAAGCTGTGCGTGGAACGACCGATCAACATATCTTCACCAATACTACGACGAACATCGTAGATCGATCCATCGTCTTGGCCGATGTGGACGCCATCCGCGCCGAGCTCGACGGCGAGTTCGGGAAAATCATTTAAGATGAAAGGAATGCCGGCAGTTTTACACAGCGGAAGAATTTGTTTTGCGGCGTGAATGATCTGAGCCATCTCCGCACCTTTGGCGCGCAACTGAATCACATCCGCGCCGCCTGTTAGGAGTTGCTGAGTGATTTCCACAACGGCGCCAGGAGCTACGTAGCCGAAATCGACGATCCCGTAGAGGCAGGCATGAGCGAGTGTTGCTCTTCGCTGATCTTGGTTCACAGGCCTTTTTCCTCAAGGAAGCGACCCACCCAACCGATGTCATATTTTCCACTTTCGAAATCCGGATGATTGAGGATTTCTTGTTGGAAAGGAATGGTGGTTTTGATGCCTTTGATCATGAACTCACCGAGCGCGCGCTTCATGCGAGCAATCGCGATTTCACGAGTTGCGCCGGTGACGATCAGCTTGGCGATCATCGAGTCGTAATACGGCGGCACGGAATAGCCGGAGTAAACGTGAGTATCGACGCGCACGCCTTTTCCACCCGGTGCATACCAGAGCGAAATGGTGCCGGGGCTGGGCATGAACTTGTTGTAAGGATCTTCTGCGTTGATGCGGCACTCGATCGAGTGACCGCGTGGAGTGGCTTGCAGCACATGCCGTGAAAGCGGTTCACCGGCAGCCACACGAATTTGCTCTTTGATGAGCTCGCAGCCCATGACTTCTTCGGTCACAGGATGCTCGACTTGGATCCGAGTGTTCATTTCCATGAAGTAGAAATTCTCACCCGCTTCGTCGACTAGGTATTCGATGGTTCCTGCGTTCTGATAGTTGATCGCTTTGATGAGGGAAACGGATGCAGTGCCCATGCGCTCACGCATTTCCGGAGTGATCAATGGAGAAGGACATTCCTCGATGATCTTCTGGTTGCGGCGTTGCATGGAGCAATCGCGCTCGCCGAGATGGATGAAATTTCCATGTGAATCTGCGATGATTTGAAACTCAATGTGGTGCGGATTGAGCACGAGTTTTTCCAAGTAGCAGTCGCCATTTCCGAAGCATGACATCGCTTCGTTAGAGGCTGCTTGGAACAGGGATTTAAATTCTTCTTCTTTGAAACACGGGCGCATCCCGCGTCCACCACCACCCGCTGTGGCTTTGATCATGACGGGCAGGCCGATTTCTTTTGCCTTCGCCAAAGCTTCATCTGCATCGTGGATGATTTCCGAACCGGGAGTGATTGGCACTCCGTTCGCCACTGCGGTGGCACGAGCGGTGGCTTTATCACCCATCATGCGGATCACGTCTGCGGTAGGTCCGATGAAAACGATGCCGGAGGATTCGCAGATGTCCGCGAAACGTGCGTTTTCTGATAGAAATCCGTAACCCGGATGAATCGCATCTGCACCGGTGATTTCCGCAGCAGCGATGATGCGATCTGGTTTCAGATAACTGTCCTTGCTCGGACCTGGCCCGATGCACACCGCTTCATCAGCGAGTTGGACATGCATGGAATCGATATCCGCTTCAGAATAGACGGCTACGGATTCCACTCCCAGTTCGCGACAAGCACGAATGATGCGAAGGGCTATCTCGCCACGGTTTGCTACCAGGACTCGTTTGAACATTTCGATGATGGATGAAAATTATTTAATGCGGAACAGAACGTCGCCGTATTGCACGGGATTTCCATCTTGGGCAACCAACGCGCAGATCGTGCCGGAGCGCTCGGCTTTGATCTCGTTCATCACTTTCATCGCTTCAATAATGCAGAGGGTCTGGCCTTCGGAAACCGTGGAGCCGACTTCGACGAAGTTCGGCGCGTCCGGTGCGGGCTTGCGGTAAAAAGTTCCCACCATCGGCGAGGTGATATCTGCACCTTCGGGAGCGGCAGGTGCGGCGGCGGCAGGGGCACCAGCGGCGGCGGCGGGTGCGGCGGCTTGAGCAGCAACCCGTGGCATATTTGCCAATAGTCCGCTTAACGCTTCCATGTCAGGGCCTTTCTTAAGTTTGAGATGAAAATCCTTTTTGGATAGATCGAAATCGGTAAGCCCATGCTCGTTCATCAATTCCACAATGTTTCGGATTTCTTGGAGGTCCACAGTTACAGTTTGCTAAAGATTTATCTGATTTGAGACGGAGTCACCGCGACTCCATCACTTGCGAAGGGTAGGAATTCATGCCGAACCTCGTCAAGCATTGCATTTTTGATCTGTTGATTTTCCGAACTTGCTTCCCGCAGCTTCGGAACCAATTCTGAGCCCATGCCAAGTCCTACCGAAGCCGATCCTCGCTTCAACGAATTTATCCTGCTCCAAGCGCAAAACGCCGGCCTGTTTCTCGGTCAGATACCGAATCCTGTCACGGGCGAGAAATCTGTGAATCTCCGTGCCGCCAAATCCGTGATCGATTCCCTCGGCATGTTGAGAAACAAAACCGCTGGAAATCTCACGGAGCATGAAACCAAACTGCTCGAGACCGCTCTTAAAAACCTCATCCCTCTTTACAAAACCGTCCTCAACGATTCCGAAGCCTAATCTCATGAAATCATTCACCCCATTCCAAATCGCCCAAGTCCCCGTCGGCGGACCCATCCCCTTTTTCATCCTCGGCCCGTGTGCGCTTGAGTCGGAAACTTTTGCATGGGAAATGGCGCGTTCGCTTAAAGAAATCGCCGATCGCACCGGGATTCCTTTCGTTTTCAAAGCGTCATTCGACAAAGCCAACCGCACATCCGTGAATTCCTTCCGCGGTCCCGGGATCGTCGAAGGTTGCCGCATCCTCAGTGAAATTTCCAAAGAACTCAAAGTCCCCGTCACCACCGACATCCACACCGCCGAGCAAGCAGAGATCGCTGCGGAATACATCGATCTCCTCCAGATCCCCGCTTTCCTCTGCCGCCAAACCGATCTCCTCGAAGCCGCGGCAAAAACCGGCCGCGTCGTAAACGTGAAAAAAGGCCAGTTCCTGGCACCTTGGGACTGCGTGAACATCGCCGATAAAATGCGTGCGTTTGGTTGCGACCGTTTCCTCATCACCGAACGCGGCACGACATTTGGATACAACAATTTGGTCGTCGACATGCGCTCGCTTTACATCATGCGCAAAGAAGGCATCCCCGTGATTTTTGACGCCACCCATTCCGTGCAACGCCCCGGCGGACTCGGCGGTGCCACCGGCGGTGATGGCGAACTCGCACCTGTCCTCGCCCGCGCAGCGGTGGCCACCGGGCTCGATGGCTTGTTCATGGAAGTCCACTCCGATCCTGCGAACGCGATGTCAGATGGCCCGAACCAGATTCCGCTGGAATTTATTGAGGATCTGTTGGTGAAGCTGTTAGCGATCCATCACGCGAGCAAGTAGGTCTCTCGCCGAAGGCTTTGGACTGCTGCGGTTATCCGTCAGATGAAACTTTTCACCGCAAGACGTAGAGGTCTCGGAGGGACGCAGAGAAATATCAATCCCTTTGGGATTGGGTATTCCAGCCTAGGGTTGGGACAACCCTAGGTCTCTATGCAGATGGAGGTGAAAACCCTGAAAGGGTTTTGGAGCAGGAGGTTCGCATTCCATTTTCTAACAAAAGAATTCAAAAATACGGACTTCATCTGCAGAACGCTTTCAGCGTTCCTATTCTTTTGTGTCTATATTCCAGGGGTTATTCCAACCCCTGGCTAGGATACATAATCCCGTTGGGATTGGATGTCGGATCACTTACCCCAGCGCATCATCAGCGTTGAGGCCATGTCGCTAGGAGTCTCGGCGACGGCGATTCCGCATTCTGCTAGAATTTTTTTCTTCGCTGCAGCGGTATCTTCTTCGCCACCGACGATGGCACCGGCGTGGCCCATGCGGCGCCCTGGAGGCGCGGTCGCACCGGCGATGAAACCGGCGATCGGCTTCTTGCAATGATCTTTCGCCCAACGTGCGGCTTCGACTTCTGCGTTGCCACCGATTTCACCGATCATGATGATCGCTTCGGTCTCTGGATCTTCATTGAACATTTGCAACACTTCGAGATGGTTCGTGCCGTTGATTGGATCGCCACCGATACCAACACAGGTGCTCTGGCCGTAGCCCATTTGAGTGAGTTGGAAAACGGCTTCGTATGTGAGCGTGCCGGAACGGGAAACCACGCCGACGTTACCACGTTTGTGAATGTAACCCGGAGCGATGCCGATGCGGCAACCGCCATGGCTTTTCTCTCCGTGACCTGGAGTAACAAGGCCGGGGCAGTTCGGACCGACGAGGCGGGACTTCGAACCTTGAAGTGCGGATTTCACACGCATCATGTCCATGACAGGAATGCCTTCTGTGATACAAACGATCAGCTCCACACCAGCGTCCATGGCTTCGAGAATGGCATCGGCTGCGAATGGAGGTGGAACGAAAATCGCAGAAGCGGTGGCACCGGTTTCGTTAACTGCTTGAGAAACCGTATCGAAAATCGGCACGGTGTTTTCAAATTTCTGACCGCCTTTGCCGGGAGTCACGCCCGCTACAAGCTTGGTGCCGTATTGGAGCGAAAGCTGTGCGTGTTTCGCGCCGAAGCTGCCGGTGATTCCTTGGACAAGGACTTTGGTGTTTTCGTCAATTAAAATGGCCATGAGAGAAGTGTGCTAGAGTGCTAGGGTTCAGTTTAAAATTTCAGCCAACCGCTTTCACGATTTTTTCTGCGCCGTCTGCCATGTTATCGGCAGAGACGATATCAAGTCCGGAGGCGGCGAGCGTGGCTTTGCCGGCCTCGACGTTGTTGCCTTCAAGGCGAACCACGAGCGGGATCGGAAGTCCAGTTTCTTTCGCAGCAGCGATCACGCCTTCGGCGATGACGTTACAGTCCATGATACCACCGAAAATGTTGATCAGGATGCCTTTGACGTTTGGATCGCCGAGGATGATTTTAAAAGCTGCGGTGACTTGTTCTTTCGAAGCGCCGCCGCCTACGTCGAGGAAGTTTGCTGGCTCACCACCGTAGTGTTTGATGATGTCCATAGTAGCCATCGCGAGGCCTGCACCGTTTACCAAGCAAGCGATGTTTCCATCGAGGCCGATGTAGTTGAGGTCGTATTCAGAGGCAGCGACTTCACGTGGATCTTCTTCTTCCTTATCGCGCATCGCGACGATATCCGGGTGGCGGTAAAGCGCGTTGTCATCGAAGCCGAACTTCGCGTCGAGCGCGAGCACGCGGCCATCAGGAGTGGTGACCAGCGGGTTGATTTCCAACATCGAGCAATCGCAATCGAGGAAAAGTTTGTAGAGATTTTTGAGAAGCTTGGCGAACTGCTTGGCGATATCGCCGCTCAAGCCGAGTTCTGCGGTGATCTTGCGGATCTCGTAGGCTTGAAGGCCTAAAAGTGGATGCACCACCTGACGGAAAATTTTCTCAGGGGTGTCGTGTGCGACATCCTCGATGCTCATGCCGCCTGCCGTAGAAGCCACGATGATCGGCGCGCAAGTGGCGCGATCCATCAGAATGGCGAGGTAATATTCATGAGTGATATCGACCGCTTCCGCGATCATGACCTTGCGAACCACGCGTCCGGCATCGCCAGTTTGGACGGTAACAAGAGTTTCGTTGAGCATTTTGCCAGCGAACTCTGCGGCTTGCTCCGGGCTATCGATCAAATGCACGCCGCCTTGGAAGCCATTTTTAAAATGACCTTTCCCACGACCGCCCGCATGGACCTGCGCTTTGATGACCAGCTTCGCTCCCGCGAATTCTTTGGCTGCGGCCGCCGCCTCTTCAGGACTTGCCGCCACTTTTCCTCTCGGACTGGGGACTTGAAAACGATCAAACAATTCCTTCGCTTGGTATTCGTGGATATTCATAAAAATTGGTCAGGCAAAAAACCGCGCGAAACTAGACCCCTCCAAGCCGCAGGGTCAAGCAACCCTTGCGAAAACTTGTATTTTTCATATTGATAGGCGGAATGATGGCTATTACAGCCCGATGAGTCGGGATATCTTCCGCTTACAAACGGCGACGATGAAACAGGAAACCAAAGACACCCAAAGCAAACAGGGCCGCATGTGAGGGTTCTGGAATCGCCACAAGTTGAAAGCCATTCATCGAAAACTTGTCATTGATGGCACGATTCTGAATCACGATGTTGCCTCCGGTGGATTGTATATTGGAAAAAACCACGTAGTTCACCCCATTCACCCAAACATTTAGGGTTTCCGTACTGCTAACAGTAGTAAGAGTCGTGCCTCCGGTGAAGTCCCCGGGAAGATTGGGATCGCTGAAATCAGCTGTGCCTCCGAAATTCCACTGGTTCGTATGATTATAGTTGCCGCCACTAATGATCGCTACCGAGTAAGTGTAGTTATCGTTAAGCCCGGTAATGGTAAGCGTTGGCAAGGTGCTGGGTTCTGGATTGAACCCACCAATCGTCGATGGTCCGTCGGAATGAACTCCAGCTCCCAAAAAATTCATAATCCCCTCACCTCCATGGTCGCCTATCCCTGTGTCCTGATAGCCACTGAGCGAAAATCCCACCGAAGTGAGAGTTCCATCCGAATCAAGAAGACCCAACACGTTGTTCACGCTGGTGCCGGGCTGGTTCCATGTGGATCCAGTATATGTCAGTGGTGCCGCGGTGCCGGTATCGAGTGACTGGGTCGGATCATTGGAGAGAATACCCGACATCGAGTAGGTATCGCGGTTCCCTAAAGCAACATTGATCGTCACCCCAAAAAGGTTTGTGGTGAAACATGCTGAGACCATCAAAAAAGAGAGGAATCGCAGCGAATGATGCCGGGTAGCCTGTGACGATATCGCACATTTCATAGTCTCTAACACTTATTGAATGGATCAGGTGAGTTCAAGCTTTAGTTTCATTGGCTTTAACATCCGGACCCATTGCCAGAAAGATTTGCCGGGAACGACCCATCGGCTCAAATCCGTCTCGCCCCCCATAAGAAGCAAGAGGGGAATATACGTAAAAACGAAAATGATTTGAAACCGATGAAGGAAAACTTTCTGGACAGAAGAGATGGTGCATGAGGGACTTGGGTTATGGGCAAACTGATTATGGTATCAAACCGGTTGCCGGTGAAAATATCGGCAGATGGCACGGCGGATAGGACGACGGGAGGCTTGGCCTCCGCGCTTGAAGGCGCGGCATTGGAGATCGAGCAGATCTGGGTAGGCTGGCCGGGCGGAGCGGAAGAGGACTTTGAGGATGTCGAAAAAATCCGCACTGAACTGTTGAAAAAAGGCGTGGCACCGGTGTTTTTGACACGTGATGAATTGGACGGGTTTTATGAGGGCTACTCTAACTCCACGTTATGGCCGGTGCTGCATTACATGGTGGAGAGAGCAAAATTCTCGCGGGAATGGTGGCAAGCCTATCGCGATGTGAACCAAAAGTTCGCCGATGTGATCATGGAGTTAGCTCATGAGGGAGACCAAGTGTGGATCCACGATTATCACTTATTTCTTCTGCCCTCGATGCTGCGCGGGAAGAAGAAAGTCCTGAAAGTCGGATTTTTCCTTCACACACCGTTTTGTACTAGCGAGATTTTCCGCGTTCTGCCGCAGCGGGCAGAACTTCTGAAAGGTGTGCTCGGAGCGGATGTGATTGGTTTCCATACCTACGATTACTTGCGACATTTCCGATCATCTTTATTGCGCGTGCTCGGTTGGGAAGCAGATGCAGAAGGAATGTGGCATAAAGGTCGGGAGGTGCACATGGGAGTTTATCCGATCGGGCACAATCATGTGGGATTCGAGACGGCAGTGAATTCGCCGGAGTTTCCCTCAGTGTTAAAAACGCATTCAGATAGTCTGTTAGGAAAACGGATGATCTTAAACGTGGAGCGGTTGGACTATACCAAAGGCTTGCCTGAAAAACTCGCAGCAATGCGGTGTTTTCTCAAACTCAATCCGGACATGCGCGACAACGTGCTGTTTGTCTTGATTGCAGTACCCTCAAGGCAAGGTGTGCGGGAATACGACCAGCTAACAGAAGATGTGCAGCGCGAGGTCGGCGCAATCAATGGCGAGTACGGAAAAGTTGGTCACTCGCCTGTGCATTTCCTGCACCGTGGTTTTCCTTTCATCGATATAGCTGCGTTCTACGCACTGGCGGAAGTGTGCATGGTCACTCCACTACGCGACGGTATGAACTTGGTTGCAAAAGAGTTTCTGGATTGCCAGAGACCCCGGTTTTCAGAGCGACCGGGAGTTCTCATTTTGAGTGAATTTGCTGGTGCTGCTCAGGAGCTCTCGCACGCAGTGCATGTGAACCCACATGATGCTGACGATGTCGCAGGCGCGATCAGGCGCGCACTGGAAATGCCGGATGAGGAAAGAAGAGCCCGGATCGATGCAATGCAGATCCGCCTCCGCAAAAACGACAGTGGTGCATGGGCTAGGCGTTTTCTCAAAGACTTGGAAAAAGTACCGGATCAGGAAAAACGTGTGGCGGTTCCCGAGACCCTCCCGCTGGCAAAAAAGCTAGCCAGTGAGGTCCGCTTAGGGAAAAAACTCGGTCTGTTTTTGGATTACGATGGGACGCTGCGGGAATTCGTCGACGCGCCGGAAAGCGCCGTGCCAGATCCCGAGTTACCAAAATTGTTGCGTGAACTCGCTGCACAGAATGGAGTTTCCGTTGCTGTGGTAAGCGGTCGGAATTCGAATTTCTTGGGAACTCATTTGAGCGGACTCGGCGTAACCTTGGTCAGTGAGCATGGCTACCGTTGGCAAAACAACGGCGAAGGTGAATGGAACCTGTTTAATCCACATGTGAACACGGATTGGAAAAACTCGATCCGTGATATCCTTGAGCAAGCTTCACTTATGACTCCAGGCACGCATGTGGAGGAAAAACAATCGGCATTGGTCTGGCATTATCGAAAAGCCGATCCAGAGTTTGGCGCGTGGCGGGCACGGGCACTGCTCCAAGAGCTAACAGCCATGGCGGCAAATTTACCGGTAACCGTGCACCACGGTCAGAAAATCGTAGAGATCTCCAGCTTACAAGTAAGCAAGGGTGAGGCTGTGGATTATCTCATGAAAGCGTGGGGATCTGAAATCGTAATGGTGGCGGGCGATGATCAAACCGATGAAACGATGATCGCGCTGGAGCCACAGGGAGTTGATTTTTACGCTGTAAAGGTCGGCAAAGGCTCCACCCGTGCAGGCTATCGAACCGATATCACAGGCATGCGGGTATTTCTCGAGAAATTACGCGAAGAATTGTTAGTTACGTAAATTTAAAAAGATACATATGGGAATCAAGGTAGCAAAAAAAGACCTCGGGGATGATTACCACTGGGGAATGGTTGGCAATGGCAGGACTTGCGCGTTGATTGATGCCCACGGGCGCATCGTGTTCTGTTGTTTACCGGCATTCGATTCGGGAACGTTGTTTGCATCGATTCTGGATGAGGATAAAGGCGGATCCTTCTGGCTGGAAATGATCAACGGTGAAGTCACAAACCAAGAATACGAAAAGAACACCAATGTTCTCGTTACTCGTTTCGAGGGACAAGAAGGAGCCTTTGAGTTGTTAGATTTTATGCCGCGATATACCCCAGACGGACTCGCGGGAACAACCGATGACGTAGGTCCCGACATCGTGAGAAAATTGCGCCTCCTTTCCGGAAAGCCCAGAATCAAGGTGCACTATAATCCGCAGTTAGATTATGGCCGCGAGGAGACGAAACAAACGCTCGAAGTAGGCCGAATCAAGGCGACAACTGAATGGCGCAGCGATCACGGGAAAATCTATGAATCGGTTTATCTCTGGTCTGATTTGGATTTACCCAAAGTGCGCCACAACGAGGAAATCGCTCTCGATAAGGACAGTTTTTTATTCATGAGTTATCATGACAAAGTACAAGTGCCCAATGCCGATTTGGTCGAGCTCATGCTCCAGCGCACCCGGGCTTATTGGATGTTGTGGGCTGCGAGAACTCATTTGCCAAAGCAGTATCGTGAACAAGTCACGCGCAGCGCCTTGCTTCTGAAAATGTTACAGTTCGGTCCTACCGGCGCGTTTTTAGCGGCTGCGACAACCTCTCTACCCGAAACAATCGGTGAAGAGCGGAATTGGGATTATCGTTTTTGCTGGTTGCGCGATGGCTCGATGACCGTGTCGGTTCTGCGTAAAATCGGCCACCCGTTTATGGCCACTCGCTTCATTGACTGGATGCTGCGGACCGTCCCCACCAAAGACGATTCGCTGCAAATCATGTATGGCTTGAGAGGAGAAAAGGAATTGACCGAACACAAACTCGAACATTTTTCCGGATACAAGGACTCGCGTCCTGTTAGAATCGGCAATGCCGCCTACAACCAGGAACAGCACGACATTTTCGGAGTGGTGATGGACGTGATTTATCAAGATTTGTTAATGCGGCAACGAACACCTGAAACTCTGGACCGGATATGGACCAGTGTGCGGTCCATTGCCCGCACGGTATCCCAATCATGGGAAACCCCGGATCGCGGAATATGGGAGATCCGTGGAGAGAAACGTCATTTCGTTTTCTCCAAAGTGCTGTGCTGGGTGGCAATAGATCGCGCGATCAAAATTGCCGGTCTGTTGGAGAAAACCGCATGGGCGGATGAACATTCGAATTTGTTAGAACAAATGCATGCTAGCATTTGCGAGAATGGCTGGAGCGAGGAAAAGCAAACTTTCGTTCAAGCCTATGGCTCCCCGGATCTCGATGCTTCCAACCTTCTGATGGCGGAGTATGGTTTCTTGGAACCGCGCGATCCGCGTTTCGTATTGACCGTGCTGAAGACACAGGAAGAACTTTGCGTGGATGGCTTGATGTATCGCTACCGGAATCAGGACGATTTCGGCAAGCCGCAAAGTGCGTTCACCGTCTGCTCATTCTGGCTGGTGAAAGCTCTAACAAAAATCAAACGGAGAGGCGAAGCACAAAAATTATTTGAGGAATTGCTCGCCGCCGCCAATGGTCACGGATTGTATGGCGAAGATCTGGATTTCAAAACTCGCAGGCATTTGGGAAATTTTCCCCAGGCCTACAGCCACCTCGCGCTCATCGACTGCGCACTCGAACTTTCCAAAGAGGAAGACAACGACTTGATCCAGGCTTAGGTGTAATTTTATCGTTGAGTGAACTATGAAATTAACTTGTCGTAATCCGCATGGCTACCGATCCAGAACCAGACAATCGCATCATCGGCTTGGATTCCCAAGGCTCGATACTTGATCCCAACACGAACTGACCAAAATCGGCCTACTTTTTTAAAGTGAAGGGATGGATGAAATGAATCCTTTTTGAGTAATTCGAAGTTATCATCCGCAAGAGATCTTACCGAGACTGGCAAGCGATCATAGGCGCTCCAGAAACGGCTTGTCGCATGGTGCTTCATAACTGGCGAGTGCCACCTGCGCGATATTCCGAGAGAGCTTCTTCAGCCAACGAATCCAGCTTTTGATCTGCGATGTCTTGGTCAATGGATACATCCCATCGCGCTGCATCGAATTTATCAAACCACGTGCGAAACGAGATCAGCTCATGCGAAGACAGGCGCTCAACAGCTTCTTCAATTTCTTCAATTTTGCTCATGATGGAATTGGATTATCTAGCTCAAGGTTGCTCAGTTACTTGCACAAATATACGGTTGGGAGCGTGAGGATGAAAGTCAGAAATTCATTTGAGATCCCCTGAGATTCATGCGCATTTTCAGGATTTGGATTTGAAGAAAAGAAGCCAGCCGGAGGCAGGCTTTCCGTCATTTCATTAACGACTGCGCGAGCTTGTAGGCTTGGGTATCCGGAGAGTCGCTGGAGTGGGTGAACAGGGTTTCGCATCGTACGATGCCTCGATCAGCGATGTAGCGGGCGGTTTCGATCGAGGTTGGATCGCCTAGGGCGTGAGCGCGTGAGGCTGAGAGGGAAATCGTCAGAAGCTCGGTAGCGATATCGACGAGGCGGGCGAGGAGAAGCTGTTGCTTTTCAAGGCCCGGACCGTAGCGGGCCATGGAGTGGAGAATTTTGCGAGCAAGCCTGCGCGAAAGCGAAGCGACTTTGCGCATGGAGCCAGCGAGTTTGGGATCGAGATCATGTGGCAAGCCGGAGGCTGTAGGTAGCCATTTTTTCGGATACCAAAGGGCGTAATACAATCCAGCGGAGAGCGCGGTGGACAGCCGCTCGGCGAAATCTTTGCGGGTATCCAACGCACCCGCACCGCGCCGGAGATGGGGATCGAGCGCTTCGCGGGCGATGAAAAGATGCATGATTTCTGTGGAGCCTTCGAAAATCGTGTTGATCCGGCAATCCCGCAACAACCGTTCGATCGGATCGGGAGTTTCACCGCGATTGCGCAGCGAATCAGCCGTTTCATAACCACGTCCGCCTTTGATCTGCATGGTCGAGTCAGCACCTTTCCAGCCAGCTTCCGTGCCCCAGAGTTTTGCCATCGCAGCTTCCATGCGAATGTCCGCGTTCTTGTCCACATCGACTAACGCTGAGGTGTAAAGGACAAGCGATTCGGTCGCGAATTTATCTGCCGCAAGATCAGCAAGCTTCGCAGCGATGGCTGCGTGTTTGCCAATTTCCCGCCCCCACTGCACGCGCTTGGATGACCATGCGAGTGCCATTTCCAAACAGCGATCTAACAAACCAACGCAAGCCGCGGGAAGTGTAAGCCGACCCGTATTCAGCGTAGTGAGCGCGACTTTCAGCCCTTTCCCGGGATCTGAGACGATGTTTTCGAGGGGAACCTTGACGTTCGTGAAACGGACGACTCCGTTGTAGAGCGCTTTCAAGCCCATGAAGTGGCAGCGTGTGACAATCTCAACGCCGGGCTGATCCATATCTACGATGAACGCCGTAGTTGCGTTTGGTTTCTCAGGCATAGCCGTGTGCGCCATGACGATCAGCGCAAAGGCTTTGAGAGAATTCGTGCACCAGAGTTTCTCACCGTTCAGAATGTAATGCGTGCCATCATCGGAAAGCACCGCTTCTGTCGACATGCGTGCGGGGTCGGAACCCACTTCCTTTTCCGTGAGCGCAAATGCCGAAACCCCACCAGCGGCGCATTTTGTTAGATATTTTTGTTTTTGAGACTCAGTGCCGAAAACCAACAAGGGCTGTGGAAGTCCGATGGATTGATGAGCGGATAGCAATGCAGTTAGGTTTCCGCAATGCCCGCCAAGCACCATTGCGGCACGGGAGTAGTTCGTCTGCGAAAGCCCGAGTCCGCCGTATTTTTTGGGGATCTTAATTCCAAACGCGCCCATCTTCGCCAGACCCGAGAAAACCGCATCCGGGATCTCGCCTTCGCGGTCGATCGCATCGGGATCGGTTTCGTTTTTCAGAAATGCACTGAGCTTCTTGAGAAAGACATCGCCGGTTTCGCGGTCGTTCTGAGACTGCACCGGAAAGGGAAAAATCGTGGCGAATGCCGGTGCGCCATCAAATATCGATGCAGCGAAGCCGGAAAGCTCTCGGGTGTCGCGAGACGACTCAGCAAGCTCAAGCGCGGCACGTTGTCCTTCGGACATGTGGCGGGTATCGATGATGGAGTCGGACATGATTTTTAAATGGGGAAAATTTTGAAAGGCGGGAATCCTGTGCCAAAAACCATCGCGAGTTCGATGTCATCTGCGCTTTCTACGACACCTTCTTCGAGGCAAAGCCTGGCTTCTTGAAACATTAGACCCGAGAGGATAGCTTGCGCATCTTTCGGAGCCGCTTCGGTTCCCGTTTGCAATGAAATGACCTGAGCGTTCACTGCGGGCGTTGGATGGTCATACACATAGAATCCACTTCCGCCTTTGCGACCTACGTGGCCACCTTCGAGAAGTTTCACAATGACTTTGGGAATCTCCATCCGATCCGGAAATGCTGCCGCTAGGGTTTTCGCGACATGCATGGCGACATCGAGGCCAACCTCATCTAACAGACGAAGCGGACCCATGGGCATTCCAAAATCGAGCATCGCGTGATCGATTTCTTCGGGATCGCCGCCTTGTTCGAACATCGATGCGGCCTCGACCAGGTAAGGCATAAGGATGCGATTGACGAGAAATCCGGGTGAGTCTTTCACGACCACGGGCAACTTACCGATCTTACGAACATAAGCGACGGCGGTGGCAAGCGTTTCATCGGAGGTGTGTTTCGTGCGAACGACTTCGACGAGTTTCATGCGATCCACTGGATTGAAAAAGTGGAGGCCGATGAGGCGCTCTGGATGAGAAATGCTGGAAGCGAGTTCATGAATCGGCAGCGCGGAGGTATTGGTTGCAAGGATCGTATCGGGGCGGCAACGGGCAGAGAGATCCGCGAAGATTTTTTGTTTGATGGAAAGTTTCTCAACTGCTGCTTCGATGATGAGATCACATTTCTCCAAAGGAATATTTCCCGCAGCAGGATGAATACGATCTAGACCACGTGCGGCTTCAGTTTTGGAAATGATATAATGTTTTTCTGCATCCGAGTAGAGTGATTCGATGGTCTGCATGCCATGCGCGAGAGCTTCTGCGGAAATATCTTTGAGAATGGTCTGAGTGTTACGGGTTGATAGCCAGTAAGCGATCCCCGCCCCCATCACTCCGGCTCCGATGACGGCAGCGCTCTTTATTTTACGCGGTTCGGCGTTGGTATGGCGGTGTTTTTTGGCACGTTCTTGGAGGAAATACAAACGGATGAGCTGTTCCGTTTCCGGCAAAGATGCGAGGCGCTCAATGGCTTCCAGTTCGGCTTGTTGCGATTGAATGCGTGTGCGCCCAATGGATGATGCTGCAACATCCAACGCCGCAATCGGTGCGGGATACAAACCGCGAGTTTTTTTCTGAAGCTCCTTTTGCGCCTGCACGCGAATCACTGCAGCGACGGCTTGGTTGTGAACAATGGGATTGTGAGTGTGGTGGCGTTTGCCTTTTTGAAGGTAAGCAAGCGCAAAGGATTTGAGATGCTCCTTGGGCACCACTTCGTCCACCAATCCTTTGCGTTTTGCGCCCGCTGCGGGATAAATTTTTCCTGTTAGAATAATCGGCAATGCATCTTGTAAGCCAAGTAGCTCAGGCAAACGCGTGGTGCCGCCCCATGCGGGGAGAATGCCGAGCTGGGTTTCTGGCAAGCCGATTTTGGTTTCCGGCGCGTTGCTCGCGATCCGCCAATCGCAAGACAAAGCAAGCTCATATCCCCCGCCGACGCAGGCTCCATGAATCGCAGCAACCGTTGGATAAGGAAGATCGGCAATGCGATTAAACAAGGTCTGCCCTGTGGCAATCAAACGCGTGAGTTTTTCCCCACGTGCGGTGGACAGCTCTTTCAAATCTGCGCCCGCGATGAAAATACTCGGTTTCGCGGAACGGATCAGCAAACCCGTAACATCCGTTTGCGCGATCAATTCATCCAAACATTCCGATAACTCGGCGAGCGTCTTGGAATCGAAAATGTTCGCCACGGAATCTTTGCGATCAAATACGAGGATCGCGGTGGTTCCGGAAAAATTTAGGGTGATATTCATTAAAGTTTGCTAGTTTGAAGTTTTCAGTTTTCAGAAAATGCTCATAGCTTTTCCAAGTAGAGTGCCGCGCCTTGGCCGCCACCGACGCAGAGAGTGGCGAGTGCCCGTTTTTTGTTAGAGTTTCGGAGTTGATCGAGGGCGGTGAGGACGAGGCGGGCGCCGCTGGCACCGACTGGATGGCCTAAGGCAATAGAGCCGCCGCGGAGGTTGATTTGATCGGGCGAAATATCGAATGCGGGCAGATCGAGATGATGAGTTTTCGGATCTTTGAGCGAGGCGAGGCAGGCGAGAACTTGTGCGGCGAAGGCTTCGTTGATCTCGATGATGTCTGCGTCACTTGGGCTCAGGCCGGAGAGTTGTTTTGCCCTCGCGATCGCATGCACCGGGCCGAGACCCATGCGTTTTGGGTCGCATCCCGAATACGCGTAAGCCGCAAGACGACCTAGCGGCTCAAGACCCAAGCGCTTCGCAGCGGCCTCGGTGCCGACCAATAACGCGACCGCGCCATCGGTGATCTGTGAACTATTTCCCGCTGTGACGGTTCCGGTCAGACGATCGAAAATCGGCCGCAAAGTGGCGAGTTTTTCGGGAGTCGAATCGGTGCGAATGCCGTTATCCTGAGTGATCGCTTTGCCATGACTGAAAACCGGAGTGATTTCGGCATCGAGTTCTTCGCGATACTCGAGGGCTTTCACGTGGGATTTGGCAGCAAAATAATCCTGAGCCTCGCGAGAAATGCCGAACTCACGAGAGAGAAGCTCTGCGGTATCGCCCATGATCATTCCGGTGAACGGATCGGTCAGACCAAGCTCGAGGCCGACGCGTGGTTTGAAATCAGAGAGGTTGAAACTGGCCGCAGCGGAGATTTTCTGACCGGAAGATTTCGCGCGATTGAGATCGGCAAAATGCTGCCCTGCCTCGTATGGGAATAGCAATGGAATGTGAGTCATACTTTCGACTCCGCCGACGAGGAACAAATCTCCCTGCCCCGCGGCGATACGTTGCTGGGCGGTGGTAATGGCTTCCATTCCCGAAGCGCAATTGCGATGCACTGTCATCGCGGGAACATGTTGTGGAACTCCCGCGCGCAACGCGATGATGCGAGCAATGTTCGCGGCTTCAGCGGGTTGGGCAACGCAGCCAAAAATCACTTCGGAAAGTTCTGCAGGATCAATGCCTGTTTCAGTTAGCAACGCAGAGGCCGCGGCACGGCCCAAATCATCCGCGGTGAGTTCGGCAAAATCAGTGCCCATTTTACAAAATGGCGTGCGGGTGGCGGCGATGATGAACATATGGAAATTAAACTTTAAATTTTAAATTTTAAATCTCAATGAAGAGAAGACAGACATTGAAGGAAGAGGGAACGCTGAGGAAGAGTTACGAAGGAGATTTTTATCTTCATTGAGATTTAAGGTTTAGAGTTTAAAATTTCTGTCGAAGGTCGGCTGTCTTTGACTTTTTGTTCTTTGAGTTCCTTCCCAACGCCTTGCATTTTACGCATTTCTTCCCATGTGTGAAATTTGATTTCATTGGGGGCGAATTCGGTGGCTGTTTCGAAGCGTTGGTGGATGACTCCGCGGAGGTGTTCTTCATCACCTTTCATGGTAACGGCGTGTACAATGACGATATCGCTTTCGAGTGGATCGTCGTTGCGTTTGCGCAGCTCGACCTGCCATGCGCCGAGGCCTTCGGTATCGTCGAGAATGTTTTCTAAAGTATTGAAATCGACGAGCGTACCTTTGAGCTTTTCGATGTGGAGATTTTTGAAATCTGAGACACGTGAAATTCTTCCCAGCAACCGCGGACAAGTCCGGCCGCAATGCGGGCAAGGCTCGTAGGTCATGCCTTTTTCAATCAAATCTCCGGTGCGATAACGGAGTACAATCGTACCGCGCGAATCGAGTTGTGTTAGAACAATCTCACCTGGCTTGCCGTTGGGAACACGTTCGCCAGTTTCTGGATCGATGATTTCGATGAAACACATATCCGGATAAATGTGGAATCCCGAAGGTTGATCCCCATGGATTGGGCGACATTCAGTAAACGCCATTTTCGCTTCGGTGAAGCCGTAGGTGGACATGATGGAAACATCGTGCGCGCCCATTTCCGCGCACAGCTCTTTGAGTTTCCGGCGCATCCCCGCAGGAACTTTTTCACCGCCAAGCACGAGCCGCTTGAGGTTCGTCCAATGGGAGCCACCCGATTTACCTTCTTGGAGGAGATGGTAGAGAAAGGTCGGCATCGCGATGATCGCGTCGGGGTTGATTTTATCGATGATGCGTATGTTGCCATCGGTGCCAACGGTTTTGCCGCCGCCGGTGGAAAGCATAAAAGTGTTGTGGCCCGTGCCGGCATAATGCGCCTGCCAAAAGGCAAGGTGTGGCGCGAAGGGAAAAGCATTGATGTGACGATTCGAGCGGTCCGACTGGCAGAGCTGCATCAGACGCCTACCGCCCTCTTCAAGCCGTGCGAGATCATGCGCGGTGTAGAGAAAGGGAACTGGCGCGGAGGATCGACCCGTAGTGCTTGTTAGAAGAATAGGGCGTAGTTCTTTTTCCAGCGCCGCTTTGGTGGCCGTTGGCCCTTTGGTCAACGCGCTTAGGAGGGTACGCCATTGTTTTTTCAAAACCGCCTCGTCCGGAATGATCACGAAGTCGCGCGGGTTTTCAAAATCCAACTTCGAAGTGAAGGGAAGTTTCGTGAGATCATCGGTCGATGCGATATCGCGGGCGTCGATTCCGTTTTTGGAAAACATCTCGCGATAAAACTTGGTGAAAGGCACGACGCGCGTGGTCAAGAAGCGCTTCAGCAGGGCGTCTTGGCGGGTGTGAATTTCTTCAGGCGACGCGGTCGCCCACCATGTTTTTAGATGTTGCATGAGGTTTGATATCTAACAAGATACGGATTTCATCGAGATGTTCGAGAGCGACTTTCCGTCCAGCCTCAATAAAGCGGTCAAAGTTTTGGTAATCGTTCCACGGAGCAGAGAAATGCTCTGGGCGTAAGGCGAGATCGGCACGTTTTAAAGATTCGTGCGCGATGCGGATTTGCGCGCAACGGATGGATTGGCGGAAGGTATCGACGATGTTTCCCTTCGCTAAAAAATTCGTATTTCGATTCAGACTGGAGAGAACACGGCGCGTGAGCGAAGGATGCAAGGGAGTCGCATCTGCACTGCGGTAAAGGCCGGCATCAACTTCTTCGAAGCTCGGAATCACTGAGACCGCGATGATTTTATCGACATCGCTGAATTTTCGCAACGCACTCACTGGCACCGGATCGACCACACCACCATCGACACAACGACGGCCGTTAATCACCACTGGAACAACGATACCCGGCATCGCGCATGACGCGTGAACCGCATCGGAAATTTTTCCGGAACGCAGCACGATGCGTTCTTT
This sequence comes from Verrucomicrobiota bacterium, assembly GCA_040384845.1. GTDB lineage: Bacteria > Verrucomicrobiota > Verrucomicrobiia > Verrucomicrobiales > Akkermansiaceae > Luteolibacter. Next base: position 173,638 of record JAZKIL010000006.1, read on the forward strand.
GGTATCGATGTCTGCAGTGACGATGAGCAGTTTTCGTTTGAGATCCTCGAAACGTAAATCGCCAAGCGAGCGCTCAAGATGGGCTTTGGCTTTGAGCCCGCGGAACAGGCCTGCAGTGGGAGGAAAAACCACATCGGCGATTTTCCAAAGTTGGCGGCGATCATGCATTTCCTCGGCAAGCTTCACGAGTTCGCTTCCTGAAAATCCGGCAGCCCAAAGCGCGCCCACATATGCGCCCATTGAGGATCCCGCAATCGCGTGCACCTCGATGCAATTTTCCTCAAGCACTTGCAGCACGCCCACATGCGCCAGCCCCCTTGCTCCACCAGAGGAAAGCGCCAAACCCAGCTTTTTCTGAGTCGGTGTCTCCACCAAAGGACGCTCCACCGGATCCGGTGCAGATTTACCTGTTAGCTTGCGTAAAAGGTTTCCGAACATTTTAGAAAATGAAATTCCTAGTTATCTCAAACTGTAACCTTTAGAGCCTGCATAGCAATCATTTCTCCTGATGTTTTGAAAGATAATGCGGAGGATTTTGGTATGGGGTTTTTTGAACCTAAACCGCCATGACCTATCCCTATCAACTCAGCAGTCGTCGTAATTTCCTCAAAGGCATCAGTGCAACTACCGCCGCAGGTATTGTGATGCCTAACCTTTTGCTCCGCGCTCAAGACACACCGGCTAGCAAACGTGTCGCAGTGGGCTGCATCGGCGTGGGTGGGAGAGGCTTCGCTGATTTGATGAACGTCTCGAAAGACAACGAAATCGTCGCGATCTGTGATGTCGATGCCAATCATCTCGCCAAAGCCGCCGAAAAATTTCCCAACGCGCGCCAGTATAAGGATTTCCGAGAATTGTTAGAAAAAGAAAAGTCCTTGGATGGAGTGGTGATTTCCACTCCCGATCACTCGCATTATCCCGCCGCAATGCATGCGATTTCGCTCGGCAAGCACGTCTGCGTGCAGAAGCCATTGGTCAACACCCTCTGGGAAGCAAACCAACTTCATCAAGCAGCCCAGAAAAAAGGCATCATCACTCAAATGGGAAACCAAGGACATACCTACGAGGAAAACCGTTTGCTCAAAGAATGGTTCGATGCGGGAGTCGTTGGGAAAGTAAAAGAAATCTACGTCTGGACCAATCGCCCGATCTGGCCTCAGGGCAAGGCGGCGGATTTCAAACCCGCACAAGCCGTTCCGGGAACTCTCGACTGGGATCTCTGGCTCGCCGCGATTCCGGATCGCCCTTACAGCCCGGACATTCATCCGTTCAAATGGCGCGGCCATTTCGATTACGGGAGCGGCGCACTTGGCGACATGGGTTGCCATAATCTGGATCCTCTCGTTTGGTCACTCGGTTTGGGAGTTCCTAACCGAATCAACGCTACTGCCGATGGACTAACGGAAACCGCATGGCCACGCGGAGCCAAAGTGGAATACATCTGGGACGACGTCCCCGGCCATGGCCAGATCAAGCTCTACTGGTACGAGGGCAAAAACACCGATGGCTCACCTTGCTTGCCGCCACCACCGCAAGGCCTCACCCAACCGCTCAGCGATACCGGTTTCTACGTCGTTGGTTCGGACGGCATCGTTTACAACCAAGGCAGCCAGGTTCAGAAACTCACCATCCTGCCGGAAGCCCGCTCTGTGGAATTTCTCGCCAACCCGCCCGCGAAAACCCTCGACCGGAGCCCGTCTCCCGGAAACTCGGAACGCGAATGGGCGCTTGCGATCAAACAAGGCAAGCCGTTTCCCTTCATGTCGCAGTTCGATTACTCCGTTCCCCTAACAGAGCTCTGCCTGCTCGGCTGCCTCGCCATCCGCACCGGACAACCCATCATCTGGGATCAGAAAACCTCCACCGCGATCAACAACGCCGCAGCCAACCAACTCGTCAAACGCGCCCAATACCGCAAAGGCTGGGAATACTCGGCGAAGGATGTTTAATGTGGCGGCGGTTTTTAACCGCCATGCCAAATCATTCAGCAAATAGAGACACCTATGCTTAAGACAAAAATTGAAAGACTGATTGAGCTTGTGCGGGAGCAAAAAGTCCTTCTAATTTTCAGTTCGCTGCTCATCATCACCGCGCTCATTGGGCTCCGGGAAATAGATCCCAATTTGATACTTGTTTTGAGCGGCTTGGCTCTTTTCATCATTGGGTTACTACCGTGGCTGGTGGTTTTTCGCAGAGTCTTATGGGACAAACGTTTTTCGGAAAATGGAAAATGGATGAAAGCCACGCGGTTCTTCTTGTGGTCAGCCCTGCTGATTTTTCCGATAACGGCAGCGTGTTTATGGATAGGGTTCACGATTTTTCCCATGGCTGATGGCTGCGCCGGACTAGGCGAGGCCATCCTGTTGCTCCTTTCCCTTATGATAGCACTTTACGCTACCGGCATCTTCGCTGCCCTCACGTTTTTCATCCAACTCTGGCGGGAGCAATGGCACTATCGGTTAAATCTCGTCGTCTTGATCTATCTCTGCCTTATCTTCATCGGCGTCCTGACATTTTCAGAGATGCAGGGTGTGCTGTGATCACGACGTCGACCAAGGTCATTTATATACTAAATGTCAAAGTTGAGAACTTTGACAAAACACCAATATTGCCAGTATGAACCGACTCACTATCGAGATCGACCCGGAGCAACATCGTCAAATCAAGACATTGGCGACGTTTTCAGGCATGACGATCAAAGAATTCATTCTGAGCAAGACACTTGGTCAGAAGCGACGAGCTGAGGAAAATCACACCGATCAACGAGAAAATTGTAGAGGGATATAACGCCGTTTTTGTGAAGATACAAGATAGAGCAGAAGAAATTCCATGTTTTTGACTGGGGTCAGCTTACGAAACGCCACAGACTGGATTAGTTTTAATCATCCTTCTCTAAATCCGGCTTCGGGATGTAATTGAAGCGGATTCTCATCGGCGCGTGTTTTCTAACATCTTGGACGGAGCCGAGATAGATAGCGTTCCGGCCATAGCGGGCGCGGAGTTTATCCAAAGTAGCGTCGAGACGTTGGTGCTTTTCTTCGGTCTGTTGGATTTCGGTTTCCGCATCGTCTTCGGCGATCATCGGAGCGAAGAGTTCCGGGGTGAAATTATTGCGCTCGACCAAGCGGGTGAGTGTTACGGCGACTTTGATGAGACGCGCACGGGGATCAGGTCGATCTCGCCAAAGTTTACCTAACAAACGAATAAGCGGAATGGTGGAATGGGTTTCCGGAAAACGGATTTCCAAGCTCCATGCCGCACCGCGCATGAATGAGAGGTGCAGGGTGAGCGCGCTGGAAAATAAGCCGTAAGAACGCAAGCGCTCGCAGGCTTTGTGGAGCAGTTTACAGAGAACCGGCCAGGCTTTCGGTGGATCCCGCAACTCGGGAGGCAAGACATGGCTGTGACCGATGGATTTTTTCGCCGAGACGATATCCGGAATTTCCTCGCCACGAATCAAATGCCAGAACCTATCCCCCATTACTCCGCCCCAAGCATGGTGCAAGCGCTCTTTGGGTGCTGCGCAAAGTTCCGCGACGGTGTGGATGCCTGCGGCATGCATGCGCACCTCCATGTTGCGGCCTATCCCGTTGAGTTCGCGTAACGGCAAGCCGTGCAAAATTTCGGGTAAATCTTTTTCCTCGATGAAAAACAAACCGTCGGGTTTGCGCATCTTGCTCGCGGTTTTCGCAAGGTAACGATTCGGGCCGATCCCGATGGAAACTTTGATCACCGGTGAAACTTCTCGCGCAATGGTGAATTTGATATTTTCCGCGATGCCGCGCACCACTGAAACTTCGCGAAGATTGAGCGGCAGCCACGCCCACATTTCATCAATGCTGAGAACCTTTTCCACATGGATGCATTTTTCCACCGCAGCAATGATCTGATGGTGAAACCGGATGTATTCCGAGGGCTTGCTTTCAACGATCACTATGCCCGGACACATGATCCGCGCGTCGCTGATCCGTGTGCCGGTTTTCACGCCGTAAGCCTTGGCCTCATATGAAGCCGCGATGCAACAAGTCGACTCCGCCATCACCGGAGCCACCCCGACCGGCCGTCCCCGTAACTTCGGATCGAGGTGCTGCTCGACGCTTGCGAAATAGGAATCGCAATCGATGAACAGCGCAGTAAGAGGACGAGACACGCCTAAACTTTCGTGAGCCAAACGAAATGGTCAACTTGATAATTGTTCATGTGAACACTTTTTAAGCCGCAGACTTTGGACTGCTGGGATCATTCCCGGCTCTAGCGATAAGTGGTGTTGATCGTGGCGGCGGATTGTATCCGCCCAGCCAACTTACTCAAACACAGGCATGGCGGATACAATCCGCCGCCACATTCGCTTAGTTACTTCTTCGCCTTATTCATCGCTTGGCTGAACCAATCGTTTCCGGCAGGAGCGGATGATGGCGGGCGGTTGTCGCGCCGTGGGGCCTGGCGATCGTTGCCGCCGGGCGAGTTGCTGCGCTGGCGAGGCTCGAAATCGGGGTTCGATTTCATCGAGAGGGCGATGCGGCTTCTTTTCAAATCCACCTCCATCACGGTGACTTGGACTTTCTGGCCGACTTTGACGACCTCGCTCGCATCGCGGACGAATTGATCGGAAAGTTGGCTGACGTGGACAAGGCCGTCCTGATGGACGCCGACATCGACGAAGGCACCAAACGCGGTGACGTTGGTGACGATTCCGGGAAGTTTCATGCCAACTGTTAGATCGGCTGGTTTCTCGACGCCATCGGCGAAGCTGAACATTTCAAAAGCTTTACGCGGATCGCGACCTGGCTTGGAAAGTTCTGCGAGAATATCCTGGAGAGTTGGTAAACCGACTTCATCCGAAAGGTACTTCTGGAGGTTGATCTTTTTGCGCAGCGAGTCATCGCGCATGAGATCGGCGACACCGCAGCCGATATCGGCCGCCATTTTTTCGACCAACGCGTAGCGCTCAGGATGGACCGCAGAAGCATCGAGTGGGTGCGCGGCATCGCGAATGCGCAGGAATCCGGCGGCTTGCTCGAAAGCTTTATCACCGAGGCGCGGAACTTGTTTCAGCTCGGCTCGTGAAGTGAAGCCACCTTTTTCGGTGCGATAAGCGATGATGTTTTCCGCGAGCGTGTTGTTCAGCCCGGAAATGTAAGCAAGCAGATGTTTCGATGCGGTGTTCAGCTCTACGCCGACGCCGTTCACGCAGCTCACGACGGTGTCATCGAGTGAAGTTTTCAACGCGCGTTGATCCACATCATGTTGGTATTGGCCAACGCCGATGGCTTTCGGATCGATTTTCACCAACTCTGCCAATGGATCCATCAAACGACGTCCGATCGAAACCGCGCCACGCACGGTGACGTCTTCGTTGGGAAATTCTTCACGTGCGGCATCAGATGCGGAGTAGATTGAGGCACCGCTTTCGTTGACCATGATGACCGGAATCGAAGATGGGAGTTTGAGCTTTTTGACAAACGCCTCGGTCTCCCGGGAAGCGGTGCCGTTACCGATGGCGATGGCTTGGATGTCGTGTTTCTT
>JAZKIL010000006.1:179173-187865 GCA_040384845.1 Verrucomicrobiota bacterium
GCCGTCTCGAGCTGAGCATTGGAGACAAACGGGATTCCTCCGGCGAGCTCGACCGCGGCTTCATAGGCTTGACTGTTAGATCCGGCGGTGCAGTGAAGCACGGTATGATGAAGGAGATTTCCTTGGGCATCTAGCACGACGGTTTTACAACCGGTGCGGAAACCGGGATCGATCGCAACGGTGCGGCGGCGACCCAGCGGCGAAGCGAGCATGAGTTCACGGAGGTTTTCGGCGAAGACTTGGATGGCGGTTTCATCGGCGCGTTTTTTCCCAAGCAACCGCATTTCGGTTTCCATGGAAGGCATGAGCAGGCGCTTGCAGCCATCCTCAACAGCGAGCCGGACCTGCTCTGCGGCGGAGCCTTTTCCTTTCACCCATTCACCTACGGCAACCGTAGTAACTCGCTCCAATGGCACATCGATGCGCATGAATAGAAACGCTTCTTTTTCACCACGACGGATGGCGAGCATGCGGTGCGAAGGAATGGTTTTGAAAGGCTCGGACCACTCGAAGTAATCGCGGTATTTTTCTGCGCCCGCCTCCTCTTCTTTGCCATACATGATTTTAGAGGAAACCGTGGCCTCCGCTTCGTAAATTTTGCGGACTGGGCCGCGCAATGAGGCGTCGTCGGAAACGCGCTCGGCGATGATGTCGCGAGCTCCGGCGAGGGCGTCTTCCGCGGTGGCGACTTCCTTTTCAGCATCGATGTATTTCGCGGCTTCTGCTGCGGGATCGGTGTTTTGATTTTCTAACAAGAAATCCGCGAGGGGCGTGAGCCCGCGTTCGATCGCTTTGGTGGCGCGGGTCTGCCGTTTTGGGCGGAAAGGCGCGAACACGTCTTCGAGCGTGGTCAGGGTGAGCGCGGCGAGGATTTTTTTCTTCAGCTCATCGGTGAGCAGGCTGCGTTCTTCCAGCGATTTCAAAATCGTCGCGCGGCGGCTATCGAGCTCGGCGAGTTGGAGCATGCGATCCCGGATCGTTTGGATTTGAACTTCATCAAGCGAGCCGGTGGCTTCTTTCCGATAGCGGGAAATGAAAGGGATCGTCGCGCCCTCGGCGAGGAGTTTCGCGGTGGTGACAACCGAGGAAAGGTTGATGCCGGTCTCGCGAGCAATGAGTTCGAGATGGGCTTGAGAAGATGAGGCGGGTGTGGGTTCAGGCATGATTTTCGCGGTCGGCAGTTTTACCTCGGGGAGCGACTCGGTGGCAAGCGATGGTGAGAAAATTCTACGTTCTCTCGGAGCTACAAGCGTTGTTCACCGGCCTAGTGGGATGGATGACGCCTCTTCGCAGTGAAAAGGAATCCAAACATACTCTTCCAAGAGCCGAGTTGATGCTTTTTCTCGATCAGCAATGTCTGCCCAATCATCAAAGCGAACATCAAAACGACACAGACAAGCGTGCCCGGAAGTGCGAATTTTTCACCGTAAATTTTAGGTAATATCGTGTAGAGCAAAATCAGGTGACCGATATATAGCCACAGCGAGTTTCGGCTCATTTGAATCACCAACAGCGGCAGTTTCTTTACCCAATGCGAGAGAAAAACCATCGCTGAGGCCAGCAGCATCACGCCACCAATGCGTTGAAACACGATCGCGGAATCGCCCCCACCCAGCCACACTCGGGCTACGTGCGGCGCAACCTCCGTCCAAATCATACAGCTCACGCCCATAACAAAAAATATCAGATCGAGTCTGCGCGGTATGGCATTTCTACGGTTCATTCCCGCAAGCAAGGTGCCCAGGCCAGCCCCAAACATGAGGTAACCAGTCCATGGAAAAATTGGAAATTGCGAGGCAACCCCGGATGGCGCTGGCTGCCGGTTTAACCAGAACGTCAGCGCGTTAGGCAACACTTTCAACGGTCTCTCATAGACCCAGTCTATTTCTATTTCCTTGTCGTTACGCAACACTCGGAGCGGGCTAGGTTTCCCGTGAACCTGCAATGCCTCCGCACGCGCAAGAGACTCAAGACCGACGATGGGCTCGAGCCCGATTCGCGTGATGACATCGCCCTCCACCAGACCGATTTTATCCGCTCGGCTTTCTTGAAAGACTTCTTTCACTTCAATGCCCTCACCATTTGAAACTGTATCCACCACCACTCCGAGAACACTCGGGGAAATCATCGGCTCGACTCCGCGATGAAACGAATATTCGGCAATGTAAGGTGAAAACTGAACGCTGCCGAGAAACAGCAGGAAAAACACAATCGCGACATATTCGACTCCGCGCTGGAGCAATGGACGGCACAATAAAAATACAACGATGATTCCAAGTAGCCCGAAGGCAATCAGATGCAGCACGTCCACCGCAAGACCGACATCCAGCTTGAGTTGAGGTACACGACCCAACAACAACTCGAAGGGCATGCGCAACGCGTAGCCCCATACTAACAGTGTCACCACTCTGCGCAGGCCGTTGCGCAATCTTAGGGCAAGATTTCCGGAACTCGTGACCGCCAGCACTAACAGATAAGTGAATACCATTCCTGAAACCGTCATGAAAACCGGTGCGGTATAGCCACGCAAATACAGCCAGATCGAAATCCCCATCGAGTCTCCATCACGAATATCGCGTTCTAACACCTGAAACACGGTGTGCCCCTGCAGCATCATCACGAGCGCAATGAAACGCATCATATCAATGAACAGAATGCGAGCCGGTTTCGGCGTCGGATCCATTGCAGCAGGCTGCTCAGAAGGGGCGGAGTTTAAGGTTTCATTGGGAGCGGATGTCATGAAAAAGCTTCGAGTGGTAAATAAAATGCAGCCCTATCAAACCGTGCAAATGTCGATGGCCTGCTTCAAACTCGCGAGCTTGTCACGTCTCGGGATGAATTCCTGCGCGACGAATCCCGTGTAACCCGTTTCCAAAATAGCCCGCATGATGGCGGGGTAGTTTAACTCTTGGGTTTCATCGATCTCGTTTCGGCCCGGGCAACCTCCTGTGTGGTAGTGGGAAAAATAGGCATGTTTCGCACGGATCGTCGCGATGATGTCGCCCTCCATGATCTGCATGTGATAAATGTCGTAGAGCAGTTTGAAATTCGGACTAGCTAAGCGATCCGCCAACGCCGTTCCCCACGAGCTACGGTCACACATGTAGTCCGGATGATCCACGCGGGAGTTGAGCAATTCCATCGTCAGGGTGATGCCGAGTTTCTCAGCCGTCGGCAAAAGACGCTCCAAGCCGATCGCACAATTTTCAAGACCTTGCTCGTCGTCCATGCCCTCGCGATTTCCGGAAAAGCAGATGAGTTGTTTCGCGCCAACGTTCGCGCAATCTTTGAGTTTCTGTTCGTAAACTTCCACCAAAGCATCGTGATGCTCCATGCGATTGAAGGCTTTTTCAATCATACCGACTTTGATTCCCGAACTCGTAGTCGTTGTCGGAAACGTGACCACGGGACAATCGAGATCGTATTTGCGGATCGTCTCGAAGTCCGATGTTTCTAGTAGATCAATCGCCACGAGGCCGATTTCTTTCCCCGCTGCGCAAAACTGCTCCAGCGGAATATCCTCGTAACACCAGCGGCAAGCTGCGTGGCGGATTTTGTTTTTTGTTTCGCTCATATGCTTCCGAACATCTAATTCCAGATCACTTTTGTTAGCAACCAACTGCCATCGGTTTTCTGAAAATAAAGTGTCACATCCGATGTGCCATCCACGGGCCGGTCACCTTTGATATCGATAAAACCCTCGACCGTGGCGATCACCGTGGCCCGATTCCCTTCAATTTTCACATCACGAAACTCCGTGATCTCGAATTCCGATTCACTGGTATTGCTGCAAATCCAGGAGTAAGCCGACTCGATTTGATGGCTGGGAAAAGTGCCGTTGGCTGCTTTGACCGTCGTGCTCTCGATCTCGAACTCAGGCGCAAGCACTCCGTTGATCGAAAGTGCTTTTGCATACCGCATCACCCCGCCGGTTTCGGCACTGATCGTCAACACATCCATGAGATGATCCGAGCGACGCTTTACCACTCGCTCTTCAGAAAACCACCACATTCCCAGCGGGATGAAAATCACTAATGATGCGCCAGCTAACAGGATGATTTTTTTCATGAGGATTGATTTGGGTCGTAGAAAATTCGCACATCTGCCTCCTTGGTGCCAAGCAATTGTTGTGCGCGACGCAAGGCGTCTCGCGTCGAGATGTTAGGGTTCGATGGCATTGCGAGGAAGATATTACTTTCACCCTGAGCCCGATCCGCTCCTTCTTGCAGCATTTCCAAAATGCCTGAGCGTTTCAGCACTTTGTAAACATCTTTGGAGGCGCCAGAAATCAACAGGAACAAACCTTGGCGGCGCATGAAGCAAACCAGATCTTCCAGCGCCATCACGCTTGTCGCGTCCAGATGGCGAGCGTTTTTCAAACGCAGGATGATAACTTTGATCGCAGGATCAGCAGCGGTTCTTTGGATTTGTGTGCGGAACAATTCCGATGCACCGAAGAATAAATCCCCTTCGACATGCACGATGGAAATCGCCGGGATCGGCCTCGCATTGTTGCCTTCTTTTTCCCGCAATTCACCGACATCGTTGAACTCGTACTCTTTCAAGTAAGGCTTGCTCGCTTTGCGTAGGAACAAAGTGATGGAAATCGCAACCCCGATGAAAATGGCGACGTGCAACGGCGCGAGAAGAGTTGCGATAAACGTCACGACGATCACTGCTGCGTCATCAAACGTGGAGCGCAGGCAGATGCGAATTTGTTTGAGATTAAACAGGGTGAAAGAGATCGCGATCACCAGCACCGCGAGTGCAGCTTTCGGTATGTAATCGATGATGTCTAAACCTATTTCGCTCGACCACGCGATCAGGACCACCAGTGCCAGAGTAAACAATCCGGTGTAAACTGCCGAAGCCTTGGTCGCTGCTCCTGATTGGAAATTCAACATGGATCGGGTCAGCGAACCCGAAGCCGGCATGCCACCGGCAAGTGCTGAACCCAAGTTCGAGAAACCCACGGAAAGCATGTCTTGGTTCACGTCCATACGATCGCCGGTTTGCGAAGCGATCGATTTCGCCATCAGGGTGTTTTCCAAAGAAGCGAGAAATGCGATCGCCAAGCCCAAACCTAACAATGCGGAAATATCATTGAAGATTCCCGGTCGGAAAAAATCGGGCAAAGTTGGCACCAGCTCTCTGAAGCCAAACGTTCTGAATGTTTCCTGACCCTCAAATGGACCCATACCAAAATGAATCAAGGGACCAAAAATCGCCGACCCCAACAGCAGCGCGATGGAAAATGCCGGCCAAGTTTTTTTCCAACGCCTGAAGAAGTAGTATATCGCCAACGTGACTCCGCCAATCAGAACCGGCACCCATTGCGTATGAGTGATCGACCTCACCAACTCGCCGACCAATCCGAAAAATGACGCGGTTTCCTCGGGATCCACGAATTTATCTAAGCCCAAAAAAGGCTTGAGTTGGTTTCCAATAATCAACACCGCCGCACCTGCCATGTAGCCGACCAGCACGCTGCGCGATACGTATTGCAACAGATCCGCGACTTTCAATACCGCTCCTAGCATTGACGCAATCGCGACGATAAAAACTAACAGCGGAAGCAATTCAGGAATTCGAGATTGCATCGCGGGATTCACCGCGAAAAAGCTGAACAACATGAAAGCCGTCGCATTCGTCGGCCCTAGCACGTTGTAGCGTGAACTCGCAAAAAACGGCGCGATGATTGCCGCCACCGCCGCACTCACCACTCCGTAAATCACATCGAGGCCTGCGATCGCCGCATACGCAATCGCCTGCGGCAATGCCAGCAAAGTCACGTTCCCCGCCGCACGCAAATCACTGCCCAACTTTAATTTCGAGTAATTCCCAACCCGCCCAACACGCGGCAAAAAATCAATTTGCTCTTCCGCAAAATAGTCACGCAGCGCGCGATAAGTTTTTTTAATGACGTTTCCGAAACCCATACAGCTTCGTAAATTTAGTGGAAACGCGCGCGCCGGAAAAGCCACAAGCCCAACAACACACAGAAAACATTTGGTGCCCAGAGAGCAAATGTCGCCCCAGCATCGCTATCGAATTTATCCGATAGCACCGTGAAAAGGAAATACGCTGTGCCGATAAGAAGACTGATTACCAAACCGCTAGAAGTGTCCTTACGACGGCTTTTTAGACCCAGTGGAACTGCGATGAATGCGAACGATAAGCAAGCCATGGAAAACGAAAAACGCTTGGTGATCTCCGCGCGGAAACTGATTTTCTGTGAGTCCTTGATGTGCGGATTATCCTTAAGGTATTGCCGGACCTCAGCATTCGTCATCGCACTGGAGCGAACCTTCTTTTTGCGATCATTCCCGAAATCAAATAACCACGGCTCCGCTTCGCCAGCAAACACCAGTTCTGACGTGCCGTCCTTCTTTTTGGATTCGATGAATGTATCGATCAATTTCAAGCGAAGCTGCTTTTTCTCCTCATCGACGATCAACGACACGCTACCTGCATGCACATAGGCCTCGGTGCGGGACGGAGCCCCCTTATTGCCGTTTGAAACTTGGTAGAGGTGAAATCCTTTTAGCGTGTCACCATCCCGCGCTTCGACAAATACTTTTTGATTTGTAAAATTCGATTGCACGATGCCGGGGTCCAACAGGGAGCGGGGATCGCGTTTGACTTGCTCGTAAATCAAATCTGTAAGCGAGGCTTTCGCGAGTGGGACAACATTCACATTGATCCACAAACAGGCTACCGAGAGTAATGCGCCAATGATGAATACCGGCAGAGCCAACCGGAACAGGCTGAGCCCCGCCACCCGTAAGCTGGTGATCTCGTTATCACTCGACATCCTACCAAACACCAGCAGCACTGCCGAAAGGAAACCCCATGGAATCGTGAACATCAGCGAAAACGGCAGAACGTTGATCACAAACCGAACCACGAGCCCCAATGGCGCCGACTGATCTACCAGCAACGGGCGCGCCTGCTTGAAAAGATTCCCCATCACCAGCACCAAACTAAGGATAAAAACGGCATAGATCGTCCCCACAATAATTTGTTTGGCGATATAGCGATCGAAAAGGCGCATGACGGAGAATCACGGGCGGAGACAAATCTTGCAAGTGACAAGATGCATCAGTTTTCAATTCAGGCACATGTGACGAGACACGAAACCTTCAAACTAAACTCTGGAGCAGTGGCTGGAACTTGTAGTCCCAGTATGTGGGGGGATATTTTATCCCCTTTTTGCCATTCAAAAAAATTCTCTCACTGTCCCCAGCAAATCCTAACGTTCCATTAAGTCCCGCTGCCTCCGTTCCACTGCCACGCATGGGCCGCGCTGGGTCTTTTATTTTTTCTCCAAAACTTTCCCAAACTCTTACTCCGAGGCCGCCCTTTCATCGTAGCTTATTGCCTAGCAAGTTGTAACAACAACGATTGAATTCAATTTTTGAGCGGAGAACGATTTTCTTCTAATAAATCTCCGTTCATAAGCATGACTACTTCTTCTGTGGTAAGGAAATTTTCTCCATCGAAAATTTCCACGTCTACCTTATAAAAAAATACATCGTCCCGATCCGATTTGCCAATAGGCTTGAAAAAGGATGCCCTGATCACAACCAATATTTTGCCGGGATACTTTTTACTTAGTGTATCTTTGGCTTTCAAAACCGCATCGGATATACTGAATTCTTGCTCTTTGAGCCAATCTACGGGCCCTAAAGATTTGAACTTTTCTTCAGAAATCTTCCAAACGACCTCTTCACCATTAATGAGATCGACTGATTTCGCTACCAGGACATCGCCGTAAGCTGAAATCGCACACAAAAAGAATACAAATAAAGATAATTGTAACATATGAAATTAGTTCAATAAATAGGGGGGATTTAAGTGATTCATGCGAATTGTTAGGGTTTAGCAAGGCCATTAGCTGTAAGAAGATTTTGTTTTCAACGACTAAGCTGAAAACAAATGCCTACCTAAAGCTGCCTTGCTTGAAAACGACGCTACACTATAGATGCCGCGCACCGCAATGGTTCTTAATAAAAATAATTGGGTCTGATAGGAGGGTTTACCCTGCCTAGATTCGCCAAGAATTGAGTCCGGTGGAGGCTAATAACTTACTAGGTTAATGACTAAATGACGTTAGTTAGTAAGACGCTCACTACCTATTTGTGAAACATTACATACCATTCGGCCATATATAATAAGCTCCCGGAAGTGCTAACTTGTCCGGTGGGGACTCACCGCCCGCCCCGGTAAGGGTAGTCTGAACCTCCCGCAACAACGGTCGCTGTGCTTACACGTTCTGGTTTATCCTTAAGTTCGCAATCCGCTCCAAATTGCGAGCAGTCAGGAGGTGCAAACTTAAAAATCGAATTTGCACCCATACGGGTCGCTGATCCATCCGGATGGATTAAAGTAGCTCGAGATTTCTTGCCCGTATGTATCTCCACGGAATCTATTTTATGTTCGGAAGTTTCAAAGCAGAATAAATAACAGACGCAGATAAATACGGATTTATATATTCTCACATCACCCACTATCGATTCAAACTTAAGCCCTCCAGCTATCACTTTTCCTATATCATCTTCATTCAGCTTTTGGTTGCCCAAATAATCAACTTCGTTTGGAGTCTTATTCTCCACAAACCCATACAGATTCAATCCTCCCTCTTCCTCGATCGGATCTCTAGATGGCCATCTGCCTGTTTCCGGGTCGTAGA
>JAZKIL010000007.1:0-1027 GCA_040384845.1 Verrucomicrobiota bacterium
AGCTACGCCAAGAGGCCGGGAAGCTAGAAGGCGGACACAGCTACAGCACCGCCTACCTTAATCCTGCGGGCCGTAACCGCCGGTCGGTGTGGGACATTCCCACCCAACCCTACCCGGAAGCCCACTTCGCCACATGGCCGGAAGCCCAACGTATAGCGTTTCTCAACCAAGAACTCGACTCCACCCGCCCGTTCCTGCACGATGGTTCAAAGATAGGCGAATCTGCCGACAACGTTCTCGACACCTATCGGGCCTTGGTTCGCCACATGGCGGCATGGGATAAAGACGGCCTGGGGTCGCTGATCATTTCGATGACCCGGAAACTCTCCGACCTATTATCCGTTTACCTCCTCGCCCGCGAAGCCGGCCTGATGCAGCACAGCGACCAAGGCATGATCTGCCCGCTCGAAGTCGTCCCGCTTTTTGAAACGATGGATGACTTGGCGAACTCCGCTGGCATCCTGGAAGCCTTTCTCGAACACCCCCTCACCTCCCGTTCCATCCATGCGATGGCGCAGCCGCAACAGCAGGTCATGCTCGGCTACTCGGATTCTAACAAAGACTGCGGCATCCTCGCGGCACAAGTCGCCTTGCACCACGCACAGTCCTCGCTCACCAAAGTCGGCCAGTCAAAAGGCGTGAAACTTTGTTTCTTCCACGGTCGTGGCGGCACGATTTCCCGTGGTGCAGGTCCCACTCACTGGTTCATGGCAGCCCTTCCACACGGCGCGATGTCAGGTGGTTTCCGCATGACCGAACAAGGCGAAACCATCGCCCAAAAATACGCCAACCTCGCAAACGCGACGTATAACCTGGAACTTCTGCTCGCCGGCGCTGCCATCAACACCGCACGTCACAAACACCTCCCCGAAACACCGGATCCTGCGGATCGTTTCCTCGTAACTCTCTCCGCTTCATCGCAGAAAGCCTACCAAACTTTGCTCCGCTCAGAGGGCTTCATCGATTTCTACCGCCAGGCCACTCCCATCGATGCCTTAGAAAATGCGCGTATCGGTTCGCGCCCCGC
>JAZKIL010000007.1:1037-13870 GCA_040384845.1 Verrucomicrobiota bacterium
CGCGCCGCACCGGGAAAAAATCCCATTCCATTTCCGACCTCCGCGCCATCCCATGGGTCTTCTCATGGACCCAAGCACGTTACTATCTTCCCGGCTGGTTCGGTGTTGGTTCCGCACTCGCCGAACTCAAACAATCTTCCGAACAGGATTTCCTCGAGCTCAAGGAAGCCCTCAAACATTCCACCTTCCTGGCTTACGTTCTGACCAACGTCGAAACCAACCTCGCCTCCGCCAATCTCGAACTCATGCATGCCTATGCCGAGCTGGTCACCGATAAAAAAATCCGTGCGACGTTTACCGAAAAAATCACCGCCGAGTTCGACCTCACCAGCAACCTTCTAACCGAACTGTTCGATGGTTCCATGGACGACCGCAGACCCCGCATGGCGAAAACCTTGGAAATCCGCGAAGCCCCCCTCAAAGTCCTGCACCATCAGCAAATCGCCCTCCTTCAAGAATGGCGCGGCCACATCAATAGTGACCAAATTACCGCCGCCGACGCCCTTCTTCCAAAACTCCTCCTCTCCATCAACGCCATCGCCTCCGGCCTCCGCACCACCGGCTAAAGTAGCGGCGATCATCGGTCGCCGTTAGATTTACCTCCCCATCCTGAAAGGCTTAGCCCGGGGTCGAGGAGCGCCGCGACGACCACCCCGGGACCACACCACATGATAAAATGCACCCTGAAGGGGTGCGGGAAATATGACGGGTGAGACACCCTCCAGCCTCAAGGCGTGAGACACGCCTTCTCCGTATGGGTTTGACGGCTGGCGTCTCGTGTTCACTATGCTCCGTATGCCCGCTGAGAACAGCACCCACTTTTTTGACCATGAGGAAACTTTCGCGCTTCGCGATGGTTCTTCGCTGCCTACGATCAGGATCGCTTACGAAACGTGGGGGACGCTGAATGCGGAGCGCTCGAACGCAATTGTGATTTTTCATGCGCTGTCCGGCTCGCATCATGCGGCTGGAATCAATCCGGATATCCCGGAAGTGGGTGATCTCTGGCAACCCGAACTTCATCAAGGCTGGTGGGAAGACATGATTGGCCCCGGAAAAGCGATTGATACGGATCGGTTTTTTGTGATCTGCCCTAACTACCTCGGCGGTTGCTACGGCTCCACCGGTCCGGCTTCGCTGAATCCGAAAACCCGGAAACCATGGGGTTCCAAATTCCCATCAATTTCCGCAGCTGATCAGGTCAATGCCGTCGCGTTGCTCATCAATTCATTCGGCATCGAAATATTGCATGCCGTGGTCGGCCCATCGGTGGGTGGTTTGGTCGCGCTGACTTTCGCGACGCGTTTGCCGGATCGGGTTCGCAATGTCGTCAGCATCGCGGCCGGATTTAAAACCACGGTTTTGAACCGTCTCATCCTGTTCGAACAAATTCTCGCGATTGAAAACGATCCCAATTTCAACGGTGGCGATTTCTACGATGAAAGCCCACCCCTGTACGGACTCGCGCTGGCTCGGATGATTTCTCACAAAACCTTTGTCCATCTCGACTCCATCGAAAAACGCGCGCGCCAGGATGTCATACAAGCGGACGACATATTGGCTTGGTATCGGGTTCGCGACCAATTCCAGAGCTACATGCTGCATCAGGGAAAAAAGTTCGTGAAGCGCTTCGACGCGAACACCTATCTGCGCATCATCGATCTATGGTCGCGCTTCGATGCCCTTTTCGAAGGCGATGCCGAGAGCCCGCACGAGCTCTTTGAACGCTGCGCACGCAGCGGCCAGAGATGGTTAATCTTCTCCATCGATTCGGATTTCTGTTTTTACCCGGAAGAACAATCCGAGCTGGTTCATCATTTGGAAGCCTCACGGGTGGACGCAATGCACATCACGGTTCACTCTGATAAGGGACATGATTCATTTCTGTTAGAACCGGATCTTTACACTCCGCATATTTCCTGGTTACTTCGTCCATGATCCGCGCCTACATTTTCTTCATCGGAGTGGCGATCATCGCCATCGGCATCCTCGGCTTGTCGCGGATCGAAAAAGATGCGGCGATGGCGTTATTCGTCGGCTGTCTCACTTTAGGCGGTGGTTTTATCATCTGCGGTTTATTCTCTATCAAAATGCTCTGGCACGGAGTGATGGGAGCGGGAGTCCTTGCCCTCATCAGCTTTGGAAGAGGCCTCTTCAACTTACCCGATGCCGCGAAATTTATCATTGGAGAAAGACCACGCGGCAACGAACCCCTTTTTGAATTGGCCGTTACGGTCCTCTCCGCCTTGCTACTCACCCGCGTCCTCGCCGCATGGAACAAGGAGCGGAGACGTAGGATGCTGGAGGAAAATCCAAATTAACTCACTCTGCATTTCTGATTGTTGACTGAAGATCGCAGACAGAAATTTGGGGCGGAAAATAAAATAATAGCTGGGGTTGATATGATTTAACCACGGAGAGCACGGATTACACAGAGTGAAGAATTAGAATGGAATCGGACAGCAAAGCGCGGGAGCAACCATTCCGTGTATTCCGTGCATTTTGACTACTTTTTCGAAGTAATTGCACTCTCACTAAGGACGATATTCCTCTTTCACAGATGGCCAATCCATCAGAGTTATTTCGTCAAGTTTAGGAAACAAAAATACTCTCTCCTCACGTGTTAAATCGGTCCACGCTTTCCGCTCCTCATTTGAGATGTAAAAAGCATGGCGGAGTAGATTTTCAACCTCGAAATCGAAATTACCATCGGTCTTTGCCAATTGATACGCCGCCTTGAAAGCGGCATGCGCTGCACCCGGATAATCCCGTTGTGTGAGATAGAGAATCTCTGGGTAAAATTTAAAGCAATGATTGGAGTCATTAATCAGACTTAGCTGGAGAACTGTCGGATCCACTTCGATTTTCGAGACTGAAACTATAGATTCATCTGCTTTGCCTTGTTCATCTGAAGGCTTATTGCAGCCAACCATAAATAGCAGGCAGAGTGAACAGATGATTGAGTATCTGGTGATATGAATCATAAAAAAGTTAGACGGAGTTTTTGCGAAAACCAAATAATACTCCCGCCATTAAAACCATGTTACTCAGAGAAATAATAATAAAAGCATTACTTAAATCATTTATGGATTGCTCGGATAATTTATCCGCTTCGCCGGATGCATCTAAAACAGAAATAAAATTTCCCTTCAGCACAGCGGCATCGCTTATACTTTGAACTTCAATTTTAGCGTCGGCATACTTTGCACCTAGCCTTTCATAGGAAGCCTTGGCTTTCATTTGAACTGAGAAGACAAGGACTGCCGTGCAGAAATTTGAAATGAAAAATAAGAACACAAAAAATTTAATCCCAGATTTTTTCATTGGCTTCTATCTAAATTTAGTCGGTTGCAGATGATCTCAAATTTCGATCCAGCCCTTTAATTCTTCTCTATCGTCGCCTTCTCAGGCTTATCTGCCTCCCCTTGTGGCGCAACTGGCGTCTCCACCGCAGGAGTTACTGGCGCAACCGACTTCTCCACCTCAGAAGGCACTGGCGGAATCACCGGCTCAGGTTTTGCCAGTAAATCCTTCCATTCATACAACGCGTAGTTCTCCCCTAGCCCGCCGATTTCTGTTAGCAGGGCGTTACACTTTTCTCTCCAGGCCTTCAAATCCGGCGGGCCTTTTTTCTCATCTGCGCTTCCTGGGAAAACCACATAGGTGATTTTTAAATCGGAGACGGGTCGGCTGTATGACGAAGCGGTTGGGTTGATTTCCTTCGCCATGCGCAGGGATGCTTCGCCAACTTTAAAGGTCGGGCCGCCGTCACCAACAATACATGGATAGAGTGTTTCACCATGGATCACGACTGCGTAGTCGCCGACTTTCGGGGCATAGGGATCATTCCGATCGGTTAGCAAATTTACCGAAATCACAATGAACGGATCGTATTCGGCGATGAGGTAGCTACGGGATTTGAGATCGGTAATGTAACGATTCAACTCGGCGATCCGGTCTTTCAACCATGTTTTACGCGCCGCTGTGGTTGCGACTGCGGCTAGCTCCGTGTTGGCGCTTGCGATCCTGCGCTCCAAGCCCGCGATCATCGGGTTTGGCGTGGTGGTTTTCTTCGGCCAACCGTAGCTCGTGAACGGTTGATAATGCGTGGAGTTCACGATTTCATCAGGCATAACCGGAAGGCGATCGCCATCGGATCCATCGGAAACCACGTCCATTTCTGCCTGCATGAAAAACACTTTCCGGCCATTCGCCGCCTTCAAATTCAGGATGGTTTCGCAGTCGTAAATGTTGTGCTTGGTGAGCAGCTCATTGAGCGCATTCGCATCGCGGCGGACCCGTTCGCTCTTATTGGTGTAGAGTTTGTTATACCATTTGGAAACCTCGGCTTTTTCCAGCAAGCCGGGCAAGGATGGTAAAATCTTGGAAAGCTTGGGATTGGTTTTTTCCAGATCGGCAATCGTCTTGGCCGCAGCCGGGAGTTTTAATTTCAGAGTGTATTGGGCGACGTAGCTTTCATCATTTACCCGCTCCGCAGAAGCAATCCCGCCTTGCTCGAAAACCACTTCTGTCTTGAACGGAATCCCACTGCGCAATTTTCTAACATCGCTGACCGGGCCCAAAGGAAGCGGCTGCGGAGTCGCGGGTTCAGGAGTAACCTCAGGCTCCTTCTCTGGTTCTTGTTCTGGATTCTGTTGGCGAATCTCCGCCAACTCCCGCTCAAGCTTGAGCTCCATCTCGGCGCGCAAGCGCTGTTCAATTTGTAGCTCGATCGTTTTTCGATCCAGCTCTTCTGTCGGCGGCGGACTTTGCATCAGGGCTTTGAGGTTCCGATTCACCTTCGCTGGGATATCGGTGAAAAGAATCCCGATGAAGCCGCAGACTAAGACCAGAAAACCGACGCCGAACCAAGGAAACCCCCGCTGACGTTTCGTGCTATTGGCATTTTCATTTCCCATACCGGGAACATAAGCGATCTAGCGCAGGCATTTCAACCGTAGTTCTCGGCAAATGATCCGTGTAAAACCATGGATTTCCTGTGGGCAAACGGATGATTCGTATCCTAGGCTACCCCCGTGACTCAAATGAACCCCAGTCCCACTCTCAAAACCGACGGAAAGTTTTTCCGTCTCGGTTCTGAAAGGTTCTGGCTGCGGTGTGTCACTTACGGGCCGTTTCCACCCGATGGGAAAATTTCCCACCGCAAGGAATTGGAGAAAATCCGATCCGCGAATTTCAATGCGATCCGGGTCTTCTCTCTTCCTGACCAACCCATGCTCGATGCCGCAGCAGAAGCCGGGCTGCTTGTTTTCGCCGGGCTCGACTGGCGGCAGTACGAGGATTTCATTTCACGACCCCATCTCTTTTCCTCCGCCATCATCCGCCTCAGCGAATGGCTGAACGCTCACG
Source organism: Verrucomicrobiota bacterium (assembly GCA_040384845.1). Lineage (GTDB taxonomy): Bacteria > Verrucomicrobiota > Verrucomicrobiia > Verrucomicrobiales > Akkermansiaceae > Luteolibacter. Next base: position 6,408 of record JAZKIL010000007.1, read on the forward strand.
CACATCATCCCGCACTGGCTGGCGTTTATGTCGGTAATGAAATCCCTTCCGATCTTGTGCGATGGATGGGACCGGATCATATCAGGCAATCGTTAGAAAACCTGATCCATATCGGCCGGGGCATTGCACCGCATGTGTTGTTTGCTTATGCCAACTATCCTTCCACGGAATATCTCGAACTGGAAAACGCGGATTTCACAGCCTTCAATATCTATCTGGAAAATGCCGATGCATTCGTGAGTTATGTTAGACGCTTGCACAACATCGCCGGAGACAGGCCGTTGGTGATCTCGGAGTTCGGATTGGATTCCGTTAGAAACCCGCCCGAAGCGCAGGCAGAAACCTTTTCGTGGGGGCTCAAACATGCCTACGCGGAAGAAACCGCAGGCTTCACCGTTTATGCATGGAGTGACCTCTGGTTCAACGCCGGAATGGAAGTTACCGACTGGAGCTTTGGCATCACAGACCGACAAGGAAATCAGAAACCGGCCTTCGAGATCTGCCGAGATTTCCAACCAGTCACTCCATCCACAACTCAACAAACTTATACGATCATCGTCTGCACCAGAAACGGAGCCCCCCGGATCAGCTCATGCTTGCATGCTATCGATGCACTAGCAGGCGGTCCTTACGAAACCATCGTGGTGGATGATGGATCCACCGATCAAACCGCGGAAATCGTTTCCAAAACATTTCCACATATGCGCCTGCTGAGCATCCCGCCATCAGGACTCAGTGCGGCTCGGAATCTCGGTGCCGAAGCAGCTTCAGGACAAATTTTCGTTTATACCGATGATGATTGCGTGCCGGATTTCGAATGGATTTCGCGATTGGATCGCGCCTTTCAGAATCCGGAAATCGCAGCAGCAGGCGGACCCAACCTTCCTCCGAAAGCGCGTTCCGCCGAAGAAGCGATCATCAGCGCCGCACCCGGCGCACCGAGCCATGTTTTGTTAGACGACACCCGTGCCGAACATCTGCCCGGCTGCAACATCGCGGTGCGGCGTGAGGCTTTTGAAACCATCGGTGGCTTCAATCCCGCCTTCCGCACCGCGGGTGACGATGTCGATTTCTGCTGGCGTTTGCGCGATGCGGGCTACGAACTCGGCTTCGCTTCCGGAGCTTTTGTTTGGCATCATAGACGTCCTTCGATCATGGGTTTCCTCAAACAACAAATCGGCTACGGGCACGCGGAACGCATTCTTCTAACAATCCATCCAAATCGCTTCTCAAAAAACGGCGAAACGCGCTGGGATGGATTTGTCTACGTCGGCGGAGTCATACGCGTCGGCCATGATTCGCTGATCTATCACGGCCCGATGGGACAAGCCGGTTATCAATCGATCACGAACCGCATGCTTCCGATGCGGCCTTTGGATGATCGTTTTCGAAATGCCTCCACCTCTTTGCTTCTGAAAATCGTCTCGTTCTTGCAGCCACAGATTCGCAGTTGGACACGCAATCGCAGAATCCGACTCCCGAAAATTTCACCCGAAACATCAACGCCTTTAGAAGAACCGAACGATTTCACCCTACCCGCATCAACGCATAAAGATCGCAATCACATCCTCGATCATCTCCTCGCCGATGGCTGGAAAGCCGCTGGCGATTGCGATGCATGGGATCTTGAAAAGCAAGGCACACGCTTGCTACTCGCGACCGAGCGACTCGATCACCAACACCTCAACCATCTCATTCGCATTTGGGGAAATCCTCAACCCGTCATGAATGATTTGATTCGTTTTCTCAATCAGTCCTGAATCCTTCCGTGTCTCTACTCACCAAAGATTACGACTACCATCTGCCCGAGAAGCTGATCGCTTCTCGCCCGCTGCCGAATCGATCCGCCTCGCGGATGTTGGTGATTCACCGGGAAAGCGGACGCATCGAGCATCGCATGTTTTCCGATTTCGAATCTCATCTGAAACCTGACGACTTACTCATCCTCAACAACACCCGCGTGATTCCCGCACGTGTGTTTTCCGACGACGGCAAAATCGAACTGCTCTGCCTCGATCAACTTTCCCAAACTTTATGGCGCTGTCTAACCAAACCCGGCAAGCGCATGAAGTTGGGAAAAACTTTAGCCGTCGGAAGCATCCAAGGAACTGTCACCGAAGTTTTTGAAAACGGCGACCGATTGATTGAATGGGAAAAACCCATCGACATCCATCAACACGGCCACCTCGCCTTGCCGCATTACATGGGGCGCGATGATGAAGCGATGGATCAGGAACGTTATCAAACCGTCTTTGCCAAAGAAGAAGGCGCCATCGCTGCGCCGACCGCTGGGCTGCATTTCACTCCGGAAATTTTGGAACGCGTTTCTCATGATTTCATCACTCTGCATGTTGGCGTCGGCACATTCAGGCCGGTGAGCGTGGATCACATCGGAGAGCACGTGATGCACTCCGAAAAATATCACGTCACCGGGGAAACCATCGCTAACATCAATCGAGCCAAACGAACCATCGCCGTCGGCACCACATGCACGCGTGTGTTGGAATCTATTGCGGATCCATCACCTGACATACGCATTTCCGAAACCGGCCCACTCTCTGGAGCGACCAACATTTTCATCCATCCGCCCTACAAATTCAAAGCGGTCGATGCGCTTCTAACCAATTTCCACCTTCCGAAATCCACCTTGATCATGCTCGTCTCCGCCATCGCGGGGCGCGAACTCACGCTTGAAGCCTACCGCCAGGCTGTCGCCGAAAAATACCGTTTCTATTCTTACGGCGACTGCATGTTGATTCTCTAACTAAATGCTAGGAATTTGCTTTTTGAACTTGAGCAGAGAATTTACTGAAGAGCAATCGGAGGGGGGAAGGGAAAATGATTACGTTATTGTCCATCGTGATCTGACACCTCTCCATCCACTCAACCTCCTTTCTTCACTGGCCCCATGGTTCCACCTACCACTAAAACTGCCGGCGTGCTGGCTTGCCGAATGTCCTGCTTGCCACGGCTTATATTCGACGCCCATTTGACAACATGCCGCACTACGAGACTGGTATCCCATGCGATGTGAGCAATCGTCGGTGTGCACCAGATGAATGTCTTATCGGGGTCTGTGCAGACCAATGAAACATCACTTGGCACTTTGATTGCTCGTTCAGAGAGGTGGTGTTTCACCGCGTGGAAAATGTGTGCTTCGTCGACAAGCATGGCGGTGGGTGGTGTGAGACGGAAAATGGAATCTAACAAGTCACGTATCCCTTCAATACTCTCTTCCCAATCCGGCAAGTTGTAGTTGCTACTCTGGATTCCATGGGCTCGTAGTTCATCTAGAAACGCCCGCTCAGGCATTCCCGGATACGGCAGACGTCTCATCTTGGTAACCAACAATACAATACGCCTGTGGCCGAGTGAGACTAGTTTCCTTACAACGTCGCGAAATGCCTGCACTTTATCCGGACCCACACCAGCTATCTGTAACTCTCGCCGCCGCCCGAACAGTGCCATGGTCGGAATGTTTTGTTCGAGAAACCACTCCAAAACCTTGCGATTAGCCGCGCAAACCACCCATGCATCGGCGGGGTTTTCCTTCACAATTCGAGCAAGGCTCTTGATGGTGATGAGCTGTTCTAGGCACTTGGGCGCAAAGAATGTGTGATGTCCCGCCTCCTGAAGACGGTGTTGTAACTCAATCATGTATTTATTGCTCTGTGCGAACGATGTATCCGAGAGAAGCGCTATCCGGATGGAGGTGCCTTTTTTGGCAGTGGACTTATCCAAAAGAATTTTACGCCTCCGACCAGCACCCTGACTCTCTAACAAACCTTGCTGCTCTAATTGCTCTAACGCCAAAGCGACCGTCTTTGGATCAATCCCCAGATCGTGTGATAAACTTGGTACGCCCGGCATGAATTCTTTCCAACATCCTCGCAGCAACTCGTCTCGCAAGTGTTCCGTCACCTGCTCTGCAATTGATAAATAGATTCGCCTCTGCACCCCGATAACCTCACTATGAAATGGGTAGGTGTCGAGCCGAGCGTGAAAATAGTGACTCGCAGACCTTACCATAAAATGGTAAGGTAAAAAATAGGCTTTAGGTTTTCCCTAATCAGTAATTATTTTTACCTGCGCGCTAATGGTGATGGTTATCTCCGCAGTAACCACCACTCCTTTCCACATTGCGCAGCCCCATGGTTGAAATTCCCCTCTTCTAGACTGGGGTGGGTTGCGTGACACAAGAGAGTGAGTGGCTGATGCTCGGAGATGATCACTCTCTCACTTGAAACGCCCAGAGGTGCAATCACTAACGAAGATGCGACAATTGAAAAAGTTTAGACTCATGGAGGAGATTTAGTTCAAGGCCAAATCGACATCCTCAAGGAAATTAACTCAAAAAATGGTAAGGCTATCGTTTGAGTGCTCGGTCATGGTTGGTGTCTGGTTAGATTTTGACACCTCCATGATCCAGCTGTGGCCGAGCACCAGCAAACCCGTCTTGAGCTTGCTGGTGCTTTGCACTTTTGCATACACAATATTGTAGGCGCTCCTTTTGCGGAGAACTTTATTTCGCGCGCACAGTTTTCCAATCCCAGCCGATAGGAGAGTCAAACACTTTCGCACCACTCTGATAGATTCCATCACTCAGGATCCAGTTAACCAGCAGACCACTATCATGGCGCCAGAGGATATCGGCATGACTATCTCCATTCAAACTTTTCACACCCACGATGTGCCAATCCCAGCCGACAGGACCTAGCACATTAAAACCACCCTGCCGTATTCCATGGTAAAGGCCCCAGCAATGCACCTGACCACTATCATGGCGCCAGAGGATATCGGCATGACCATCTCCATTGAAATCTGCTACATCCACGAGTTTCCAATCCGAACCGACAGGATAATCCCAGACATTCAAACCATCCTGCTGTATTCCACCCTTCAGGATCCAGCGATGCACCAGACCACTATCATTGCGCCAGAGGATATCGGCATCACAATCTCCATTCAAATCTTCCACGTCCACGATTTTCCAATCCCAGCCGACAGGAGATGGACTCACATTTCCGCCTGTCTGATATATTCCATCTCTCAGGAGCCAGTAAACCACCTGACCACTATTTTGGCGCCAGATGATATCGGCATGATTATCTCCATTCAAATCTTCCACGTCCACGATATTCCAATCCCAGCCGATAGGAGCTCCATATACATCATAACCACTCTGCCGTATTCCATCCCTCATGATCCAGCAATGCACCAGACCACTATCATTGCGCCAGATGATATCGGCATGACCATCTCCATTCAAATCTGCCACATCCACGATTTTCCAATCCCAGCCGGTAGGAGATGGATTCACATTTCCACCAGACTGATATACTCCACCCTCCAGCATCCAGTAAACCACCTGACCATTATCATTGCGCCAGATGATATCGGCGTCACCATCGGCGTTGAGATCGTCCTTGGATTTCGTTGCCAAATTTGATTGAGTTCCTAGACCATCATGAGTAGTATTAGTCCCTGCAATAGGACCAGGGTTGGTGCCTATGGTAAAATACTCGTTCCCCATCATATTGTAGTTGCCAGGTAGCAGGGTCACGACTCTGCCCGTAAGGAGCATATTGTTTGCCGATACATATCTAGCTGCAGTGGCATCTAAAGGTGGAAAGTGTTGCCAGTAACCGTTAGGTAATAAAAAATTAGGTCTCGCAATTAAAGTAAAATCTTGGCTAAAATATTGAACCGGACCTTTTCCGGCATACCTACTCCGGACTCTATAATTTACAGTCACGGTCTCGGGCAGGCTTCTCCCGCCAGTCGCTCCCACCGCAATATATACGTTGGTATTATCATAGCCTGGGCTAATCGAAACTATTGCCCTGTCCTTTCTCACCGTGGTCCCAGGCGGCTTTGTTGGTGGGTATGGCCACAATGAGATTGCATGTGCTGTACTTAAAAGCCCCAAGAGGAGAAGTAGGAGGGGAAGTGCGTGGCGTATCAGCCTCTTCATGTGGACGTGGGGTGGCATGGGCGAAGCCAGCAACGAAATGGGGTCCGCCCGTAAAGCGGCACATGGTTTTGATTCGATGGTTTTCATAGTGTTTTGTTCTATTGTTTTAGTAGGGCATATTTATTTTTTAATATGTTTTACTTGTCCTGGAAATAGGTGTCGGCCGCATCCGGATTTTGTCGCCTCCATTTATGGGATACTTCCCGGAGAAGGGCTTCTCGCTGAGCGGGATCCGTGAGAGTGCGGGTCCATTCCATGGCAGAGGCACTGTCGATGATTGCTACGACGGGTGCGAAACCCTTGATGGCGGCATCGCGGGATGCCCCTTCAGGGAGAGATTTTAGCCATCCGGGCACACTCTGGTAATCGTCTTGCGCCCACATGGCGGCGAATTGAGTGAGCGCTTCTTTATTTTCTGATTGCAGGGATTCCAGCAACCATGCGGCGCGGGCCGGTGTCTCGGGGCCGATGTTTGCCCCAGCGATGGCGGCCGCTGCTAGGTCGCGATCTTCCGGATTGAGCTCGGTGCGAGTAAGGATGTCACGCGCGGACTCGAAACCCGATTCTTTGACTACGCATTGGAGGATATCCCGAAATGCGTCTGGCGCAGCGGTCTTACTGGCCTGTTCAAGCAAGCGGAGGCGTTCTTGCGGGGTGTGGGCAGCTTGTGCAATTTCAGGAATTACCCCAGTTTGGATTTCAGGCGGCATTTTGGAAAAATGCTGAATGGCTACGTCAGGATTTCCCGTCGTCATGGCGATGTCGAAGCGCATCTGCGCCACATGGGCATCCTCTCCCTCGAAGCGACCAGCGGCTTGGGCGGCATCGAGCCACTCACCCAATGCGGAGGCGTATTCTGGAGTCCATCTACCTTCCTTTTCCGAACTATGCTTTCCGAGGAGGGAGTGAAATACTTCCATAGGAAGTAACACGCCTTCGGGATTTACGGACTCACCGATGCGGTTGATCGCCCATTCAGGATCTGATACCAAGACGTGTCTGAGGTACAGTGCCATGAGTTGACCATGGTTTCCATTAACGGGATATGTCTCGATGAGTTTACAAACCTCCTCATCGGTTTCCCGTGAGGTGTTCTTGAGAAACTCAGAATTCGACTTCAAATAGTTTATCATGGCTTTGTGGTTCTTGTCGCTTTCCATGATGTCAGCGGATAGAAACTCCTTCATCCCGCTGATGAAATGATCCGGATCGTTGTTTGGGTTCTGAGGGCTGGAGCTTTTTGCTCGCCTTGAGCCTCTGTCTGCTATTCCTGCGGGGGCGTTCTGCCGTATATGATGCTTTGAGAGTTGGGGAAACTCCCGGCTCAGGGTGACTTCTTTGTCACGAATTTGTTGACCGCGCCAAAGGAGCAGGCAGGCGATTGCCGCGAAGGCAAAGATTAGGATGAGATTCATTTTTTTCATATGAGGTGGATATATGTTTGTGATCTACGTTACTTGCCTTCAGGTGTCAGGCCATCGGGTGTCGG
>JAZKIL010000007.1:13970-47163 GCA_040384845.1 Verrucomicrobiota bacterium
GCCATCGGGTATCGGGCCATCGGGTATCGGGCCATCGGGTATCGGGCCATCGGGTATCGGGCCATCGGGTGTCGGGCCATCGGGTGTCGGGCCATCGGGTGTCGGGCCATCGGGTGTCGGACCAACCGGCATCGGACCAACCGGCATCGGACTAACCGGCATCGGACTAACCGGCATCGAACCAACCGTAATACGGCCATCCGTTATCGGGTCATCCGTTATCGGGTCATCCGTTATTGGGCCACCCGGTATCGGGACATTCGATCTTGAGCCCGTTGAGGCCATTAAGGCCATTATATTTGCGTCGCTTTCGACTTTCTGCTTGGCCGCCATTGTCTGTGAACTCTCGGGGAGACCATCGAACATTTTTAACGTATCGGCGCGAGTTAATTGCCCTGCTTGGTAGGCCTTCTGCGCAGCATGGGCCATAAGGTCGCCGCGCGTAGACTCGGCAATGGCGAGTGAATTCAGCCACTCAGCGGCCTGCTTAAAATCAGCTCTTACCATTACTGAAAGTCTAGGACTTAAGACTAGGAATTGTTGCTCGGGATCGAGTTGGGTAACGAAGCGGGCAATATGTTCGGGGCTACTCGAGCTTAGTAAACTTACCGCTTCGGAACGCTCCAGGTTATTAAATATGATCTCTGCTTGTTCGGGATCGGCATTCAGAAAGGCAGAGCGTCGGCTTTGCGCGAGGACGTGAGCGGGCAATGATTGCTCAGCTCGGCGCTTTGGAATGCTCTTGGGGATGAGTTCTCCAGAAGATAGGGCGTCGGTATACCACTTCTCCGCAGCGGCTGGATCAGACTTCATCCATGCCTCGAAGGCTACGCCAAGGGCTCTTGATAGATTTTCATTAAAAGGTGAGGTAGTGGTTACATGATTGGCCGCTAACAGCGTGGCCTCGGCGGGATCTTTTTCTGAAAAGCTTTCAATGATAAAACTTATCAAGTTTTCATGAGGGTCTTGCACCTGTTTCGCTTGGAGCATCAATTCCGTTAGACTCTTCACATCCATAGATAGGATTTCTTCACCAAACTCCTCACTTCCTGCCTGAGAGATGTATTCACTGTGGCCTCGGCCTTTCAAATACTCATTAAGCTCTTTGAGAAGCTGCGCATGGGTGGCACTGTTACGTCTAATTTTGTTTGTTGTAGTGAGGCGGGTAGTTGCGAAGGGACGCGAGCTATGTCTTCCGGCAGAGGTATCAGGCAAAGAATTCCGCTGGGAGACAATCTGCTCGACGCGTGCGGCAACTTGTTCGTTTTTTTGATGAATCAAATAGAGCGAGCATCCCCCGACGATAAGGATGGAGGCGGTGATAGAGGTATTTTTGGTCATAAGGATAGTTATTAAGTTTTTGATAGATTAGAAAATCAGGATAGTGAGCCTGATTTGAGTGCTCCCATTTTCTGGGCAAGATTGGTAAATCCATAGCAGCTAATAGGTAAGTCATGACTATTGCTGAGATGCCTCCGCATATGTGTGCGGACTTCTATACTAAGTTTGGCGTGTAGATTCATGGGGGAGATTTAGTTAAATATCAATTTCCCCCTGATTTCTCAGATTTTTTTTTATCATGCGCATCCCGCTCTTTGAGGATTTCAGTTTTAATTTTCTGGAGGTAGCGGGCGGGTTCGCTTTCTGGACTGAGAACTAAGGTTTCCTCCAAGACTTTGATCGCTTCATTAAAATGCCCCTGGTGGTAAAATACTAAAATACGTGTGATCAGGATATCTTGCTTTTGTTCGGCAGTGAGATCTTTGTTTGCCAGCGCTTTATCCACAATGGCTAAAATTTTCTCTGCGTTTTCGCCACCCACATCCGTATAAGAGTTTATTTTCTTATTGAACTGGGACATTTCGTACTGGCCGCTTATTTTTCTTAAATATCCATGAGTGTCTGTGGGGTCGGATTTTTTAATTTGATCTAAAACGTCGCCATAAAATCTGCTTATAAGCTCACTATCTAATTCCATAGCCTCGAGAGCTGAGATCAATGACTTAGCTTTGGCCGGGCTATCGGTCTCAATCAAAGTTTTGAATGCCTTATCGCGAACGTCTCTTATAGTGCGGAGGTCATTAACATGCGTTTGATAAGGCTCATCGGAATCCACAATGTAGCCGGTTTGGGCATATGGAAGCCCTTTAGCGTCGCACAAGTAAATGGTGGGGTATCCATTTACTGCGTATTCCTCGGAAATTTCCTTGTTCTGCGCTTTTACTTTCGGGTTGATAAGTGGGTTCTCTTTTTCCGGAAAATCGAGTTGGAGCAGCACAAAGTGCTCTCCCACGGCGGCACGAAAGTCTTTCTGGGATAGAGATTCCTTGATAAGTTTGCCACAAGATTCGCTCCAATCGGAACCCGTGAACGCTAGAAAGATATCTTTGCCTGTTTTAGCGGCTTCGGCTTTGGCGGCGGCGTAGTCCGTCATCAATGCTTCTTGCGCCAGTGCAGTGGGCGCGGAGAGGCTGGTAAATATGGCGAAAGCGAGCAGACAGCGACACGGGCGAAATATCTTTCCAAGTGCGAGCACGGCGGCAAAAACCATGTGTGGTAAGTGAGCAAACAGAATATGGTTCGTTCTTTTTTTGAATAATTTTTGATGAATCGAATAGAGCGAGCCACTTCCGATGATAAGGATAGAGGCGGGGATAAAGTTAGTTTTAGTCATAATAATGATTGTTAGAATTTAGATATATTAGAAAATCAGAATAATCATCATGAGTTGGTTTTTCTTTTTTTCCAAGATGGTTTACTTATGCTAAGTTGGACCATGTAGACTCATGAAGGGGAAGGTTTAGTTTGAAGTAAAATTGCAATTAGATATCTGGCATTGTCAATTTATTCGCAACATTTATGCACAATCTACCTATCCTTTAATAGGTAATGTTAGAATAACAACCTTAGACCCGCTTAGATTGAAAATCATCTGAGCAAAAAATGCGGCTTGCTTATGGATCTTTATTCATGCCCTCCATGCATCTTAGAGATGCACCTAGTGTAATGGCACTGGAGTGCGTTGATCCTAGATGGGGGCCGTTTGAAGAGAGTGTGGGTCGTTTCGCTGCTAAGGCTATTGTTTGCGTGTGCCGTCATGGTTGGTGAATGGTTAGATTCTGACTCCTCCATGATTCAGATCCGGCTTAGCACCAGCAAACCCTGTCTATGGCTTGCTGGTGCTTTGCACTTTTACAGATACAATGTTGCACTCGCTGCTTCTCCGCAGAACCTTATTTCGAGCGCACAGTGTCCCAATTCAAATCGGCATAACCCACATCTCCACCAGTCTGATATATTCCATTCTTAAGGATCCAGTGAACCACCATCCCATCCTTATGGCGCCAAATAAGATCGGAATGATTATCTTCATTCAAATCTACCACACCCACGATTCTCCAATCATAGCTGATAGCAGATCCATACACATTTCCGCCTGTCTGATAGACTCCATGCCTCAGGAGCCAGTAAACTACCTGACCATTATCATGGCGCCAGATTATATCGGCATGACCATCTGCATTTAAATCTGCCACATCCACGACTTTCCATTCCTCACCGACAGGAGATCCAAATACATCATAACCACTCTGCCTAATTCCATCCCTCATGATCCAGCAATGCATCTGACCATTGGCACGGCGCCAGATGATATCGGCATGACTATCTCCATTCAAATCTGCCACATCGACGATGGTCCATTCCCCACCGACAGGAGATGGATACACATTTCCACCAGACTGATATACTCCACCCTCCAGCATCCAGTAAACCACCTGACCATTAGCATTGCGCCAGATGATGTCACCATCAGCATCTCCATCCAAATCTTCCACATCCCTAAGGTTCCAATCCGAGCCGACAGGAGATGGATACACATTATGACCACCGTGGAGTGTTCCATTCTCCATGATCCAGCAAGCCACCTGACCATTATCATTCCGCCAGATGATGTCGGCATTGAAATCCCCGTTCAAATCTTCCACATCAACGATTTTCCAATCTCCGCCGACAGGTCCCGACACATCTGCACCACTCTGATATTTTCCATTGTTCAGAATCCAGCGAGCCATCCCACCATTCTTATGGCGCCAGAGGATGTCGGCTTGACAATCTCCGCTCAGGTCGCCTTGGGTGGCGAATATGACCGGGCCCATGCCCAGTTCTCCCTCCAAAGGCTCGTCCATATCCTCAATACTATCAACGTGATACGCTTGTGGGTCTTGAAAAAAGCAGCCTACTGGATTTGCGAGTTTGGTCTTAACGGTCAGCGTTCTAGGCCGCAATAAGTCTCCAACCGTAGTAACCGATTCCGTGACAGGTTTTGTAGGATGAGGCCTCACCTCGACATTCCTACGAGCGCGAGTTTCTCTCATTAACCTATGTTTGATTCCTGCTCTATAGACATCGTAATGATATATTATATTTACCTGAATGGTAAAAGATGCACTTGAAGGAGCAACAGTAAGATTGGTTGCAGTATAGATGACTTTTGTAAACAAGTCCGCTTTAGTGTTTAGATCAGAGAATTTGACCGATACATTTTGGCTCGGACTAGCGCTCGGCGCATCGTGTGATGCGCTAGCAGATCCTATCGTGAACATTGCGGCAATGGCCGCAATGTAGATTTTTATTATCATGTTTTTCATATTTTTTGTTATTTTGTTTTTTTTCGAGAGGTCTGACGTTTTTCCAGACCTCGTGAAGATTTTACTGACTGCCACTGAAGCTGGAATGCATGTCTTTGAGAATGAATGGTAATGGGTTAGGTGTCAGATGAAAGTGGCACAGGGGAAAGCATAATTGATGCCTTGGCGGTAGGCGAAATCCTTCTGAACTATTGCTGAGATGTCTCCAAATATGTGTTCTCACTTCTATAATAAGTTCGGCGTGTGGACTCATGGTGGAGATTGGATTGGAGTTATATCAAATCACTAATAAATAGTTAGACTTGTCAATTTATTCGCAACATTTATGCACAAGCAACCTATCCTTTAATTGGTAATGTTAGAATTCTAAGCATAGACCCGCCTAGATTGTCTAATGATCTGCTCAGATTAAAAAGATGAGTGAGATGCCTTCAAAAATGCTGTTTTAAAGAAGGGTGTTGATCGTTGCTATCCTAAGGCCATCGTTGGATTGTTTGGTCATGGGTGTCTGGTTAGATTTTGATACTTACGTTATTCATCTGTGGCCGAGCACCAGCAAACCCGTCTTGAGCTTGCTGGTGCTTTGCACTTTAACTTCTTTTTCGCAGAACCTTATTTCGCGCGGAAAGTTTTCCAATCCAAGCCGATGGCTTGATCCCAGACATTTGCATCACTCTGCCAGATTCCATTCTGTAGAGTATAGTGATGCACCTGAACGCATTTCCACCACTATGCTGTATTCCATTCCTCATGAGCCAGTAATTCACCTCACCATTATCATCGCGCAAAATAATATCGGCATGACCATCTCCATTTAAATCTTCCACATCCACGATTTTTCAATCCAAGGGGGTAGCAGATGAATACACATTTGCAGCACTCTGCTGTATTCCATTTTTCATTAACCATTGATGCACCTGACCATCATCATGGCGAAAGAAGAGGAAGGTATCGGGATTAGAGCCTCCAAGTACTGAGAACTTGGGGATTGGCGGGCAGGCCGTTGATTTGGGCGTCCGGAGTGAGGAGCAGGTCGACGCGCGTCACCGCGCCATTGGCTGCCGGCACATTGACCGCTTCCGTGAACAGGCTGGCAGCATCCAATCGATTCGCCGTAGGATCATAGGTGACAGGAAGCATGTAATTGCGGGCCACGCCACCCTGCGTGACGCGCAAGGTCACATCATAGCCGCCAATCCGCGCGTAGGTCGTGTTTGCGGCGTTGCGGTCAGTGGGATTGGCGGGGTCTATAGGTCGGATCAGCCCGGCGTTGTAAGGCCCGATAGGAGGATAGACCATGTTGACGTTTGGGCTAGCTGCGGAAACGGCGGCCATTACGCTGATTACACTCTGATTTCGAATGGTAGGGTACTGCCTGCCGTTATTAGGAACCGTAGTCGTGTAGCCCTTGGTCGTATTGTTCCACTTGGCGTAAGAATTGAGAGCTGCATTCCAAACGACAACCGTATTTTCCATATAGGTGCGCATCTGATTGGCCGAGTAGTCTGAGAAGTGGTTGAAGAGGAACCCCGGCTCTTGGTAGCCGCTTCCGCCGCCCTGCATGGGATCTACTTTATAGGTACCCGTGGGTTTGTTTCCGACGTTGCCAGCCTGAACGGTGCATGGAAGGAAGATCCTTTTAGCCTGATCAAACCCCCAAGTAGGCCCTACGTGTATGCCATTGGTAATCCCAGCGGGAGGATTGACGCCGAACATCGCACCTTTGTAAGGATAATTGCTGACAACCTCCCCCCAGTGAGGGAGCGAAAGCGCGTGGCCAAGTTCGTGTAAGTAAACCCCTCTTGCGTTGGTACCGCGGGTCGTCACACCGCGGAAGCCGCCACCTACACCCTTGTCCGTTACATTGTATTTGAAGAGCATATACAAGCTGTGGCTGTAGTAGAACTGACTGCCTGAGGCACTTCTTAAAGCCGAATTCCATCGTTGGGATACGCTATTGTCATGATCAAAGTCTACTCCTGTCTGTGCTTTGAAATCCTCTTTAGAAACCACCCTCACTGCGGGTTTTTTGACCCCTCCAAATTCGAACGGAGGGACCACCAGTGAGGAGAAAACCACATCGGGTGTCTCATGAATCTCGAAGCTGGAAATCGGCAGCTTGGCCCAGGTTTCCGTTTCCCAACCCGTGCCGAAATCTCTTATGTTTTGTTGAAAAAAGTGGATATTGGCCGAAGTCATGATCAACTTCGTCGGTGCACCGATATTCAAATTCGTAATATTGGTGCTTGCAGTACCCGCAGTGACCGAGACCGTGAGGCCGGGTTTCATCCATGTCTTCGGGATGGTGGCGGTGAAGGTGTTGTTGAAACTGTGCTGCACCACACCCGGACCGTCCGGAATGGAGGGAGGAAGGGTGGGAGGACCGGAGAGATTGAGCACGGTGGTGTTGCCAGCAAGGCTGAGTTGTGCCTTCACCGCCGGAGAAGCTGGCGCACCTGGGGCTGTAACGTGTACCTTAATCAAGGCATCGCGGTCACCAACTAGGGTCGGATAGGCATCACTCGCTTTTTGCACGTGTGTCTGAGCAAAATAAACGGCATTGATGGTTGTTGCATGAGCCCATACGATGATGGAACATAAAAACGCGGATATCAAACAACTAATTTTCATTGGGATGGTATTATGTAAGTAACGAGCCGCTACTATTGCTCCCACAATTATTATAGCCAAACAAAAGTCTATTAGCTACCTGTCCTTATTATGGCAAGGTTTTCGGATTGCTGTTTATTACATAACTCGAGGAAACATTCATTCACTGAATGCCAGAACTTTTCTGGCTTGAGCCGTTGCTTTTGTGACAAAACCTCCAGCGGTATAAAGCAAGCCTATGAAGCATAATGGCTGAACAATTTCATATATGTATTGGTTTGATGGAATGATTGGAATTTTCATTTCAGTCCTCACGAGGGGGCGCACTGAATAGCCCTGTTGAAGGGGAAAAGGGGGGGCGACTGCATTTATTGAATCCTAAACTAGCAATTTCTTTGCGTAGTTTCTGTGCCAGCTACCTATTCCTTTAATTGGTAATGTTAAAATACCGAACTTCGCTAATGCTCATTTAGTATTTGCTTTTGAAATTTTTTCTGTTCGTTACCTCTAGCTTGATCTACCTGATGGGATGATGAGAATATACGGCTTGCTTATGATCTTTATCCGTGGCCTCCATACACTTCAGACAGATGCTAAAATCGTAAGCTAAGTGCGAAGCCCCTCCGTTTCCTCTTCTTCAAAAAATATTTTATCAGGAGCAAACGGAGCGAATTATTACTCAAATGTAATATGAGACATCCGCATTTTCAAAACGGGACCGCCGCTTTCTGGTGAGACGAATATTTTCATCCATCCGCTCTACAAATTCAAAGCGGTCGATGCGCTTCTAACCAATTTCCAAAAATACCGTTTCTATTCTTACGGCGACTGCATGTTGATTCTCTAAATAAATGCAAGCATGCAGGTTTTTTAAGTGAAACCTTACCCGGTCAGTTGACTGGGGTGAGGGTGAAATCCTTAATGGTAGCGCTAGTGGGCGGCTTGGAGAATTTAAAGGTATTTTTCCCCTGAACTAGCGTGACTTCGACTGGGATCGTCTGTTGCCACCGTCCGATGGTGTAGGGCAGCGGGAAGGCGATTGGCTCCGGAGCGTTGTTCACATTGAACTGGAGCGTCACGTCGCGCAGCGTGACCACGCGGGCGTCGATCCGATACTTCCCGGCACGCGCCACATCGATTTCGAAGCTGAAGGGGCTGCCTCCACAGGTCATCTGTTGACCGCCGAGGTAGCTGTTCGTGAGTTGCGTGCCTTTACAGGCTGCAGCCGGCACCGTGATCACGCCGTTGGAAGCGATGAGGATTTTCCGGTCGGCTTCCGTTACGGTGGCCTTTGCCACAGCGCGTGCTTTCGCTTCAGCGGACTCGTTGGCTTCGCCAAGCTCGGTGCCCAAGGCGGCCAACTCTGCGGGCTTCGCCTCGGCAACGATCAGCCGCTGCTGGAAAAGAGCCAGGACGTTCCACGGACCGCCGCTGCGATCATGTGAGCTGTTGTACTTTGCTTCACCCAATGCATCACCCGTCCACTGGGCCCGCAGAACCTGGAGGTAATCGGCAGGAAAGCGCCGCGCCTGGGTTTCTAACAGGAAATGCCAGCCACGGCGACCTGATTCAGTTTCCTCCGGTGGCCCCCAACTCACATCCCAGCCGGCACCGTAGTTGACGACCCAACCGGATGGCGTCCAGCGCCCGACCGCTCCATGGGCGTGTTGTGCGACTCCCCACGCGGGGATGCCGAAACTTCTGCAGATGTAGCGGCCGAGAAACGCGCGTCGGCCGCAGATGCCGCCGTTTTTGACGATGTTCTGGAAGAGGTGAAGCGAGTCGGTATCGGTGTATTCATTTGAGTGCCGGTATGTGGCATCAGAGCCCACGATGCCGGAATAACGCCAGCCTTGGTCGGCATTGTAAATATGGTCCGGCCGATAATTCCGCAACATCTCGCGTCCCCACGCGAGGATGTGATCCGGGGCGTAGCTGTTGACGATCATACGGCATTCCCAAGCACTCATGTTCTTGAAGGCCGGGTCCAGTTCACCCGCCAGATACGCCTTCTCGTAATGCAGGTAACGCTGGATCGGATCGACGATCGTGGGGGCATTCTTCTCGGAAACCGCGTTTTGCTGCCCCACCGGCAAAGCGTGTTCGAGACTCGTGCCCAGAGCCAGCCGATGGAGGATGCCCTCGCGGGCTTTCGGGCTTGCCTTTTGAATGCCGCTGTAGATCTGCATGGCCTGTCCATAGCGGCCGGCTTTCGCGCCGCCAGCTTCGAGCATCGCCTTCATCAGCGCGGGATTGGCCAGAAGCTTGTTGACCAGAGTTTCCTGCTCCACACCTTGCCCGGCAAACTCTGCCAAGCCTTTGGGCGTGGCGTTGGCCAGCACGGCGCACTTGACCAGATTCGGATCGTACTTCTCGCTAGATAGAAACGACAGTACACTTGCCGACATGGCTTTCGCTGCCTGCAACTCGTTGGCTCGCGCCGCCGCCAGGGCGGCTTTCGCTGCGGCGTCGGCTTGGATTTTCTGGGCCTCGTTTTCGATGGCTACGGCAAGCGCGGCTTCGCGCTGGGCCAACGCGGCAAGACCATCGACCTTGTTCTTTTGCCATTTTTCCAAATCCATCTGGGCCGCCGCACGGTCTTCTGGTGTGGTTGCCGCCTTGAGCTTGGCTTCCGCCGCAGCAATGCCCTTGTCGGCCCCGCCGATCCACTTCCCCTTGGCATGATCCACCAAACCCTTGCCGCTCTGGATTGC
Source organism: Verrucomicrobiota bacterium (assembly GCA_040384845.1). GTDB lineage: Bacteria > Verrucomicrobiota > Verrucomicrobiia > Verrucomicrobiales > Akkermansiaceae > Luteolibacter. The sequence continues at coordinate 23,944 of JAZKIL010000007.1, forward strand.
CAGGAGTGGCTTTTGTGCGGCTTCGGCTTCTGCCACAGCTTTCCGAACCGCCGTTTGGGCCTCCTCGAATGCCGTTTTCTTCACTGGGTCAAAAGCAGGTATGACTTTGGCGAATTTCGCCTGCAAATCTGTTAGTTCCGCAGCGTACTGGGCTTGCAAGATCTGACCGCGCTCGGACAACGGAACGGGGGTGACTTGGGGAGCTGCAACAACTGCTTCTGCTCCGAGCAGGACGAGAGTTCCGATGAGTATGTATGTATGTTTTATCATGTTGGGCTTTATTGATGGTTTCACTTTGCCGAGCCTCTGACCGACTAACCTAAGGCAGCAAAACCGACTGTCATCTGCCGATTAGTTGAGGCTTACTTCGCTTAAAGGTCGAGGTCTTTTTGTAAGCTTCGGCAATGCTAGTGTGGAGGGAATCCGAAGCCTACCCCGGAAAGTATCATGGGCCGGTGCGGAGATGCACCGGCCCATGGGGCATCCGCCTCGCAGCGGAATGATTATTTTTGTTAGATACTATTTGAGCATCTTTTTCATCGCCTCGCCCATGGCGAGTCCGACGTCCATATAGACTTTGGCGTTGCCACTGTAGTGGCCGTTGCCGCTGCCGCCTTGCGCCATAGGGTTTGTGTAAACGGTGGCCACGTTGCCTTTGAAATCAGGATACTTGCCGCTTTCGCCGTCAACGGCGAGCATGGCTTCGAGGATCTTGCCGCTGTTGCCAGTGGCGCCTTTGGTGACTTCTCCAATCGTGCCCATGACGAATTTTGCGTTAGGTGCGTTGAAATCCTTGCGCAGCGCCGTGATGAGGGTCACGAGATTTTTTTCGTAATGCGCAGCGTGGGCTGGGCTTCCGGCGTCTTTTTCACCCTGCCACCAGAAAAACCCGGCTACCTCGTATTTCGTGGCATCCGGATAATACGTATTCAGTTCGGCCAGGATTTTTTTCGCATTCGCAACGTCATCATCGTACTGCTTGCCAGCATACCACGGGTCAACCTGCTTGCCTTTGTTTGCCCCTCTTGTGCCAGTGACCTTCGATACGCCCGGTTCAAGCGGCAGGATTTTTTTTTCGTCATTTATATACTCGCGGTAACCGGCCTGTTCTTGCCCATCGTGAGAGTAGCGGGCAGTGCCCGGAGGCAGCAGGTCCCAGCCAAGGCTGCGGTTGCCGATGGAGCTCTTGAGCAACATGACCGGTTCCTCAATGGCGTTTCCAAGCTGATGTCCGATGCCGATTTCCATGCCGATCTTGTTGCCGCTGATGGTCAGCCAATCGTTGCGATAGATATTTGGGACGTCGTTATTGTGCATGACGCCAACGTTGCGGACATCCTTACGGGTGGTCCAAGCACCAGCGTCATCCACGAGAAAGGGGTAGAGGCTTTCCTCCTTGATGGCCTTTTCAAGGGCACCGGGCTTATCGCCTTTGACCTCGCCCATTTCAAGGGTGTTGGACTGGCCCATCACGATGAAGACCTTGACGGGTTTCGTTACGTCGGCGGGTTTGCCGTCGGGATCTGGAAGACTGGTTTGGGCGATTGCCATGCCCGTCATTCCCATGCAGGCAGCTGCCAGCAGGTGGGTTACTTTGAATGCTCTGTTGTTTTTTATTTTCATCTCTTGTTTGTAGGTTTTTTAATATTTGGAATTTATAGGTGGTGTCGCTTGGGAAAAGCCCGCCGGCATCGACTATCGTCTGCATGGTCTCGGCGCATTCCGTCACGATCCCTCTGATTTATCTAGGAATGCTTTATCACCAGCGCGGAGAATACACTGAAGCTTCAGTCTGGGAAGGGAAAAAGGAGACGAAACAAGTCGAAGAAATGCAAATTGTATGCTGGGCAATTTATGCCATATCCGTCTTGCGACTTTTCCAACAATTCAGTCTGCATCGTCCGGAGCCTTGCGCGTCAACCACCCGATCAAGTCCTCCGTATATGAGGTGGAGATATATAAGGCCAGGGCTGGATAGGTGAAAAAGTAGTTTCGCATCCGTATCATTTCTCCGACTTGAAGCTTCATGTCTTCTGCCAACTTGGCAGAATCTGGATTTTGGCGATTCGCCTTCAGATTGCTCACCAGATCTTCGGCCATCGGCAGGATCAACCATGCTGGCCCCAGCAGAAACCAAACGGCGCACAAAGCAGCTGCGCCGGCCACCATCAGCATCCGCCTCCTTACCCATGGATGACGCTGCGCCGTTGCCTCATAAAGAAGGGTGGAGGTGCACAAAAAGCCCAAAGCTTCTAGCGGTATCGATTTTCCTCCGCCTGCTATCCACAGAACGAGGAGAATCATTCCACCTAACAGGGGAGCGATACTCCATTTCACCGCTTTCAATTCGCGGGAGCCAAGCGCATGCCGCCCCTCGTGGCTCAGAAACAGCAGTGAACTGAAAAGCGGTGCAGCGACCACCACCAGAAAAAAGAACGAGAGCACACTGATTCTTAGAGCCTGACCTGCGATGATGACCGCCACCGGCATACCATCACCACGCAAAAAACGGGGAAGCACAATACCCACAAGCACCACGGCAATTAGCATTTTGGTAAAAGATACCTTATCCACCGCGATGATCGCCCTCAAAAACCAACCCAGAAAGGGATTCCCCTGTTGTAGACACCTCGCAAGTCCGCAACGCGCATCCTCGTTATCCGGAGCGAGCCGCAAAGCTTCCTGAAAATGAATTCTGGCAGGTTCGATCGCATTCTTTTCTAACAGGATCCATCCCCGGGCGGAGTGATTGGTCGATTCATCTGGATCGTCACCCAGAAGACCGAGCGCCACTTGATCGGCCTCCTCGTGATGGCCGAGCCTACTTAACGCGATACCATGATAAAACCGACAAGCATCGTTGTCGGGATCGATTTCCAATCCGTATTTCCGCATGTTCAAGGCATTTCTGATACTTTCCCTGAGCCGAGGCGATGCGCGCGAGGATGGCACGTAGGCTGGCGCTGTCGCCGTCGAGTGACATCGCTTCTCTTACAGCCTCTTCCGCACCTTTGGGATTTGAGGAGCCGATCAGAATCTGAGCCAGAACTTCATGCGAAAGACCGGATTCCGGATCCAGACCGATAGCTTTTCTAGCAGAAACTTCCGCCTCCTTCGGTCGGTCGAGATGGAACAAGGACTGCGCGAGCATGAGATGAAGATCCGGATCGTCCGGCTCTTCCGTGAGGCGGGCGCGGATCAAGGACTGCGCCTCTTTAAAATTTCCACGCTGGATCAGGATTTGGATTTTGAAATCTGCGGCGCTCATTCAGGTAGATGTTTCCAGATACGTTCGGATAATCCAAGAGAAGTCTCTCTCGGAATAAAAGTGGGTCGAAGTCCTCTGGGTCGCGATTCGATGAATTGCTCCGATGGAGAAACTTCTCCGGAGAAATACTTTTCTTGAACACAATCAGAATGTCCCATGTATTGAGGTCACATTCCCCAAGCTCGATATATGAAACTCATCTCCTGGAACGTCAATGGCATCCGTGCCGCACTCAACAAAGGCCTAACCGATTTCCTCAACACGGAAATGCCGGATATTTTATGCCTTCAGGAAACCAAAGCCCGCCCCGAGCAAGTGGAGCTCCCGCTGGAATTCGGCGCTTACAAAGGCTTTTGGAACTCTGCCGATAAGCCCGGTTATTCCGGCACCGCGATTTTCACCAAGGAAACTCCTCTCAATTGCTCACTGGGTTTGGGTATTTCCGAACACGACACCGAAGGCCGCGTCATCACTTTGGAGTATGAAAATTTCTTTCTCGTCAATGTCTACACGGTCAACGCTCAGGACGGCCTGCGTAGACTCCCCTATCGCCTCCAATGGGACGCCGCCTTTCGAAAACACCTCAACCTGCTCAGCCTCTCGAAGCCGGTGATTTTCTGCGGTGACCTCAATGTTGCCCACCAGGAAATCGACCTCGCACGTCCCGCTGCCAATCGCTGCAGCCCGGGATTCTCGGATGAGGAACGGGCAAGTTTCACCACTCTGTTAGAAAGCGGCTTTGTCGATACTTTCCGTCATTTGTATCCCGATAAAACCGAAGCCTATTCCTGGTGGTCTTATCGTGGCGGTGCTCGCGAGCGAAACGTTGGATGGAGAATCGATTACTTCGGTTTATCGCCTGCTCTCGTAGGCCGACTCCATGATGCCACGATTCTCCCGCACGTGATGGGTTCGGATCATTGCCCGGTTTCTATCACTCTGCGCTGAGTGCTGAAACGATTGCAGTCACATTGGATCGCATCATTTCCTCGTAGCTCACCACGCCACGCCCGTCTGCAATCAACTCTCCCCCGAGCTTGATACCGGTATCCCGTGTCAGACTTGTTAGAATTTTGGGATTGGATTCTCTCTCGGGAAAAATCGCGGCGACTTTTTCGTCCTTTAACAACTTCATCAATTCCGCGAGTTCCTTCGCGCCGGGCATTTGCTCCCGATTCACTCCCTGAACCGCAAACGATTCGAAGCCGTATGCTTTGCAGAAATATTGAAATGCAGAATGCGTGGTTGCTAACTTTCTGTGGTCTTTCGGAATTTTCACGATCTCCCGCTTCAACCACTTTTCTAACTCATCGAGCTGCTTCCGGTAAACTGTTGCATTTGCCTCAAACGCCTGACGCTCGGCAGGCAACTCTTTGGACAACTCTTCCGCGACCAATGATGTCGCGCGCCTGAATAAATCCACGGAGTGCCACCAATGCGGATCCAACTCATGATTGTGATCATGGTCATGTTCCTCATGTTCGCAAACTCCATGCAGCGCAGGCAAAGTCGCGCCGACTTCCACGATGTGAACACCGGTCGGCAAAATCGAACGCAACTTCGGCAAATAGCCTTCAAGCCCCATACCCGAAACAAAATAAACTTTAGCACCGGCTACCGCCGCAACGTCCTCGGTTCGTGGTTCAAAACTATGCGGATCGCCCTTTGTGCCAATCAAATCAACCACCTCAATTTTATCTCCGCCCACCTGCTTTAATAAATCCCCAATCAATGGGTGCATCGACACGACTTTGAGTTCAGCCGCCGATACCGAAGCGCAAAACGCCACGCACCATGCCAGGATCCATCGAAATTTCATCGCAGCCAACTTGCCACACATCCTTTTTAACGCAAGTGTTTTGCACTAAGCGAAAATCTGCCGGAAGGGATTCGAGATTTTTTCCAACTTCACCGAAGTCATCGGGCCATGGCCAGGGAGAATCAAACATTCTGCATCCACACGTTCAAAGCCCTTACGCAAGGTTGCCGCGGCCATCGTAAAATTTTCGGGCGATTTGCATCCACCCATCGAACCCGCAAAAATCGCATCACCCACCACCCATAACGGTTTCGCAAAACCCGTGATCCAATAACTCGCGGTCGGCACGCAGTGACCCGAAAGATCGATCACCTGAATCTTGATGTTTCCAAATTGATATTCGCCAGTTTGCAGAGCTTCCGACTCAGAAATGATTTTTATCCCCGCCGCATGAATCGACTCCACCCCGCCGACATGGTCCTCATGCCCGTGCGTGAGAAAAACAGCATCGGGTCGGATTCCAGCGAGCTCCGATAAAATATCTGCCCGATTCCAACCGGTATCGAACAGCAGGGAAATTCCATCTATTTCTAACAACCAAGCATTCACCGACCACGCGCGATACGGCATGATTAATCGTTTCACTCCTGCTACTTCGATAACTTGTGGCTGATAAGTTGGCAAAGCCAACAAAGCTTCCGCATCAAGATTCAACGCAGCAGCTAATTTTCTGAGAGCAACTTCATCACCCGCGCCAGCAAGCGCTTGCTGCAAGGTCGCTTCATCCAATCCCGCCGTTTCGGCGACGTCGGGAAAACTTTTTCCCAAGCCACGGATCGCCTTGCTCAGGACATCCGAGATTTCATCTTCAAGCTGGTTCATCTGGACCTTTTAAAGTTTCCTGACGTTTCTTGGCCCGCACACCCAAGAAAAGAATCAGGGCAACAAAGAACAAAAAGATGGAAGCCGCAATTCCAAGAAAGGTGAACAGCCGTTGACTCGATTTATCTACCTCTTCTTTTGTCACTGTATCCTTTGGAATTTCACCTTCCTCTTTCACAAAGCGAACCACGCCAGCTCCGAGTTCGACGTTTGTCAGCGCTGACATGACTTTCCCGATTTCAGATTCACCCGCATAGGTTGAAGCGATTTGGTATGGGGACAATCTTTCGATGAATTCGCGCGGCACTTTCGCAAAACTAACATCCATATCTTGCACCTTTAATACCACTTCTTTGCTCAGCAAAGCGGGCTTAGCCGTCATCACCCCATTCAAATATCTAGGATCAGAAGCCACCCATCCGCCCTCGCCTTTCTTCCCTATTCTCGGCTTACCGTTTAACTTGAATGAAATATCCAACTTCATTTGCTCGCCTGTAATCTCGCGAATCCTGACGTTGCCTCTTAAATCTTTAAACGCATCATACGACGCGATTGCGAGATTCATCTCATTGGCATTCAGTTCCAAAGTGGCGGACTTACCATCCAATACAGCAACGCGGAAGCGCTCGATTTTTTCTGCAAGCCCATTGAGCTCAGGCTCGCGATCCACGATGGACTCAACTTGGACCTTCGCGGGTTTCGTCTCAGTAAATTTTTCAATCTCCTCAGATTGGCGTAACATGACTACCACCGAAAAAACGATTAGAAACACCACGACCAAAAGCACCGTCAAGAAAATCGCGCAACCAGCGAATGGGGATTTATCACTGACTCCCTTGGGCTCAACAGCTTCTGTATTCATAACATCTAGGATTTCTTATCTTCATCCAAATCATCCTTTGGTTTTTCCGGAGATTCATCGCCCACAACCGCATCTTTGGGCTGTGACCAATCTTCATCTTCAGGCATTCCATGCTGATACGGATCATGATAAAGCTCGGGGTTATGCTGGTAATCATCATGCCAACCATGATCGCCGGGCTCTTCCACATCCTCGTGGTGATCATCCGCAGCATGCTCTTCATCACGGATCAACCATTGCTTGCGCCGCTCTTTGAGCTCCTCTTCTTCACGACGCTCTGCATCACGGTTTTTCTTGCGATCAAACCACGCCAACCAAATACAGATCTCGTATAGAATCAACATCGGCAACGCCATAAGGTTGAGCGTCATGACGTCAGGTGTGGGAGTGATGACGGCCGCTGCCACATAAATCGCAACGATCGCGTATGTGCGAGTTCTCGTCATGCTATCGTATGTCAGCATGCCTAGCTTGACTAAAACCATAACGACCACCGGCAGCTCAAACGAAAGCCCGAACAGCAGGGTGAAGCGGGTGGCGAACGTGATGTATTCACCAATCCGCCAATCGTTAGAAACTCCCAGTTCCGCACTCCATTCATAGAAAAACAGCAGTGCCTTAGGAAGCACGAGAAAGTAAGCAAAACACACGCCGCCCACGAACAAACCAAAACCGATCACCATCGCTGGCCACATCATGCGTTTTTCATTCGAGTGCAAGCCGGGCAACACGAACTGCAGAACAAACATGAGCAACAAAGGAAACGCCAATACGATACCGGCGAAAAACGCCAACTTCATGGACAACATGAACGTCTCCGTCGGTTTCAACGCAGACATCATACGGATGTTGGCACCGGAGTCGGCCTCGACATCTGGATCCGATTCAATCAAGGCGATGAGTTGCCTGACCATCTGTTCATCGACTCCAAGATCTTTAACAAAGCTCACTCGCTTCTCTTTAGGCAAGGCCTTCGCCGCTCTGAGCAAGGTCACGCTTCTCGCATGAAACTCCAAGTTGGGTTTATCTAATTTTTGGTAAAACGTTTTTTGCTGAGCTTCATCCAAACCCCGTGCGATCTGCTCAACTTTCTTTGCTTCACTCCAGGTCGCAACCGTCGGCACTTGGATGCCCTTGTGCTTCTCAGCATCCGGCATGCTTTCCTGTTGTTTGATAAAAAGCACTTTCTCTGCGGGTGCACGTAACAACTTCATCAGCTCACCCTGGTACGCGAAGCAGATGATCATCGAAATGAGCAACGTAATCACCACCCGCGTGACCATGACGCGCAAATCCTCAAGATGCTCCAAAAACGGCTTCTCGTGGTCCGAATGAGCTTTTTCTCTCAGCTCAAAAACTTTTTTCAGCAAATACATTCGATGCGGGCAGATTCAAATGCGGCTTCCCCTTCTCCGCAAGGGCAGACTGTCCCATATCCTCGCAAATAGTCAAAATGACACTTTTCTTTGACTCAACGCGCTAAAAATTTAATTCTTCACTTGATGGGAAATCTCATTTTTCCCGTCACTAACCAACCCACTATACAAACCATGAAAGCTAGAATCCTTACCATCGCCCTCGCCGCGGGCGCATTTGCCCTCGTAGCCTGCAAACCGAAACCAGACACGACGAAAGAAGAGGTGAAAGCTGGAGCCGATAAAGTAGCAGAAGGCGTCAGCCAAATCGTTGAGGCCAGTGCCGAAGCCGCAGGTAATGCCGCAGCGGACGCAGGTGCAGCTGTCGAAGCTGCAGTTGAAGAAGTAACACCAGCACCCGCACCAACGACTCCACCTGCTGAGTAGTCACTGAGGCTTTAAGCCACAAGCATTCCAGGCCTTGGCCGATCCTTTGGATTCGCCAAGGCTTTCATTTAAGCCAAACGTTCCAGCTTTTCAAAATAGGCGATGCTGTAGATTCCGGTGCCGTGTGAATCTGCCCAGAAAAGCTGGAGCCCATATCCCCCGACTTTTTCGAAACGCTTCAGTTCAAATGCGTGCGGCCCATACTCCACTGTGGGTTTCTGGACACGCCCCATCGCATCTGGTTCGCCTTGGCAAGTCGCGCACGGGCAAGCTCGCCTCAACATCGCCAGTGGAAAATACATCTCCCGGCCGTCGCTCATCCGAACCGCAAGCTCCTGGCCGATTTGGCACACATGTTCTATCTCGATCTTCATCTTAACCTAGTTCACCTGAAATTTTATACGCCCGCCGGCCAAAGATTGCCGACCCGACCCGGACATGAGTCGCCCCTTCTTCAATCGCCACCTCAAAGTCTCCACTCATCCCCATGCTCAAAAACGGAATGTTGATCCCACTTTCCCGAATGATTTCATCCCGTAGCATTCTCATTTCCGCAAACCAATGCCGCACACTTTCCGGGTCTTCCACGGCTGGCGGGATCGTCATCAAGCCCACCACTTCGAGATGCTTCAAAGCCGCGATCTCGTGAATCTCCTTTTGCAATTCAGATACACTGAAACCTCCTTTGCTCTCCTCTCCCGACTGATTGACTTGTAGAAAAATTTTCGGTCGGAGCGCCAGATCCGCAGCGACCCCATCGATGTAGCCCGCAAGCTTGAGCGAATCCACCGCATGCACGTAATCAAACAACGGAAGAATTTTCCGCACTTTATTGCTCTGAACTCGGCCAATGAAATGCCATTCGAGCTCGCTCGATAAAACTTCGATTTTTGGCGCGGCTTCTTGTTGTCGACTCTCTCCGAAAATCTTTTCTCCGGCATCGACTGCTTCTTGAATATCGTTCGCCGAAAAAGTTTTCGATACCGCGATCAACTTGACCGCTGCCGAATCCCGACCCACCCGCAAGCAGGCGAAATTCATTCTTTCCCGAATTTCCCGGAGATTCTCGGAAATTTCTAACATTAGCGGATTTCACCGTCATTTTTCAAAATGCCAGCCATCTTCGCATTGTCAGTGAGACTAATGAGATCGGTTAGCACGTGAATCGCTTCGCGTTTTTCCGGATTCAAGCCGGTAGGCCATTCTGGTGTGTCATCCAAGCCCTCTGTCGCATCCACAGCGCGACGCATGTAGTCGCCGTTTTCCTTGGCTGGATCGTAAGCTTTGATCGCCGCGCCTGCATCGATATCATCCAAAGTAACTTTGAAGAATTTGAAGTTCTTCGCATCTTCCTTTGCGATTTTTTCAAACCGCTCACGTCGCTCAACGTTACGCGCTTTGCGTTGTTCTTCAGACTCAGCAAGTTCGCGCTTACGCTCGGCGATGTTCAGGGAAATCTGATTTTTCTTCAGCCTGTCCTTCGCTTTCAAAATGTCTTGGATCACGTAGCTGAAATCTTGTGATTTTCCGATGCGCTCCTGACTAAGTTCTTTCAAACGTGGAAGGAAAAGCGCGCGTTTGTCTTCCGCACGGAAATCCGCTGCTGGACGAATTCTATCATGTGCCAATGCGTTTTCCAAATGCGCCTCACCCACTTCCAAGGCATCCATGATGCTTGGCATAACGATGTGTGGCACAACCCCCTCCATCTGAGTCGATGAACCCGATGGTCTGTAAAATTTCTGGATCGTGACTTTCAAATAACCCGCTTTATCTTTCACCGCAAACAACGGAAGCATGCGCCCGATGTCCATTGGCTGTTGTACGGTGCCTTTTCCGAAGGTCGAGGATTCACCGACGATGACAGCCCGATTGAAATCTTGCAGTGCGCCCGCCAAAATTTCACTGGCTGAAGCACTGCTCTTATCTGTCATGACAATCATCGGCCCGGTGTAGAGTGGTTTGGCGTTATCCGAGTCTTTCACTTGGACTTGTCCCAACGTATTCTTCACTTGAACCACGGGACCGGGCTCGACAAAAAATCCTGTCATGCGGCGGACTTCTTCAAGCGAGCCCCCACCGTTGTTACGGAGATCAAAAATCAATCCGTCCATTTTTTCTTCGATCAAACGAATCAAAATCCGCTCGACGTCCACAGAAGAGCGAGTGAGGCCTTCATCAAAGTCGGCATAAAACGATGGCAAGGTAAGGATTCCAATTCTCTTCACTTCGCCGGCAGCGTTTTTGAGCTCAATCAACTCACCGCTCGCCTGCTCATCTTTGAGCTCAACTTTGCCGCGCAGAATCTTAATGATTTTTGTTTCGCCAGGAGGGCCGCCAGCTGGCTCAACTTTCATCGCCACGGTTGTGCCTTCTTTTCCACGGATCAAATCGACGACTTTATCGATCGACATGAACATGATGTCAGTCATATCGGCAGGTTTTCCAGAGTTGATAGAATCGACGCCCACAACTCGATCGTTGAGCTTGAGGGTGCCTTCTTTGTCCGCTGGGCCACCGACAACAATTCCTTTGATGATCGTCGCGCCATCTTCTTCAGCTTGCAGCAACGCACCAATCCCCACCAATTCATTCTTCATTCCGTCTTTGAAACGATTCATCTCCCGGAAGCTCATGTAATCGGTGTGCGGATCATACGCAGCTGCGACCGCACTGAGAAAATAATTCGCGATGTCTTCATCATCCACATCTTGGATGCTGGCGAGTAGGCGCTTATAACGCAGCGCGATTTTTTTCTTCGGATCGAGATTGTCCGCACCGGGATCGTCTTTGCCCTGCTCTTTAGCGAGCTTGGTCAAAGTCTCCCGTCTCAGGGTTTCTGCCAACACCGCTTCTTTGATTTGCTGTGCCCATACCTTTCGGGCTTCCTCTTGATTCTTTGGCCATACGGCCTCTTTGCGGGACATTTCGACGGTTTCATCACTCGTGAAATCAAACTCGCCTGCCAGCAATTCATCCGTTTGCTTAGTCCGTTCTGCAACCCTCTGGCGGAACACATCGTAAATTTCGATAGCGGGCTGCATGCTTTTCCCCTGCAACAACAAAGTGTGCAAACGGTCAGCATACTTCGCTTGAAAACCATCCACATCCTCTTGAGTGAAATAGAGTTTCTGGAAATCCAAACCTTCTAAATAATCCACGAAAAACCGGCGGCTCAACTCCGCATCATAAGGCAACCTCGCAAAGTGGCTATTCTGCAGCATGATCGCCATCTGCTTCCCCACCTCGTTGAAATCAGCCTGCTGTGCCTTGATCGCTTGAGAAGAAGCAACAAAACCCAAGACAAGCGCCGCGTTACGTAACCAAAATTTAATCATAATATAATAGCGTCAGTATTCTGAAATTCTTTCCGACAATCTGCCACGCTTCCTTCACTTGTCGATTCAGAAAACATCATTCCCTCAACGAACCTTCTTCTCAAATTCTTCAAACAATCCTTTGATTTCCTCTAATTCCGGATCTGAAACATAGTTTTCAAGCCGATCCAACGAAACCTTGTTGAGAAATTTACGGGTCCGGCTGCTATCTGAAATGAGATCGATTTCTGGCAATACTTTCAGCCCCTGATCGGTAAAAACCGCCAACATGAGCGAAAAAACCTTCTCAGCTCCCTCACTATGGGAGAAGCCAGCGGCTACCCATTTCCCCCTACGGTAAATACCTGTAATCTGGCTCTCCACGCGCTGAGCCATGGATAATTCATAGGCAAGATTTCTAAATAATTTGTGCGAAGACTCCTCATCTTCACCCAACCTGGCGCTCATACCGAACAACTCACGGATGTTGTTTTTGTCCAGCGCCGCGCTCCATTTTTGCGCTAACTCCTGAATTTCAGCGTCTTCTGCGTTTTTGTCCAAGTCCACGCGCTTCAGCGATGAGATCGTTTCCAAAGAATTCTTCATGGCATTCGTCTGCCACTGTGCCTGTTCTTTTTTCATCCATCCTGAAAAAATTTCACCAACCTCTGGATCCACATTTCGAGCGGAACCTGGAACCCATACCCAGCCCTTATCAACCTTGCGGAAAAACATGGGTTTCATCTCCACATGCTCAAACTGACTCAACGACAACCAATGGAAAACCGTAACCGCCCAGTCCCCCTCGACTCGCGATGCCATTTTCACCGGTGAACGAAACGCTCCCGGTGAATGAATGGACCACCAATCCCGCAGCGCCAACACACACGCCTCTCTCGATGCTTTTGACTTAAGATCAAAATCCACCCACCTCAGAAGATCCGTAACACTTCCATGCTCTAGCAGCCCGATGACTTCCTGCTCTACCTTCTCAAAACTGTCCGCAAATTGTGGTGGTGATGTTTTTCTCAATCGCTCTGTAAAAACCTCAAGTAAATCCTCATCCATCCCCTGATTTGCGAGAAACGCTTCTCTATTGTCCTGCATCAAACTTTCCGGAAGATCCAATCTCCAGTTGCCTTGCTCGTCTTTGTTGAAAGTAAAATGAATCAGTTGAATGGCATCCATCTCACGGTTCTCGCCAACCCATGCCGGATCAAGGCAAGCAAGCGAAATTAAAGCCTCCTTATCATCGACAGACTCATCCACCACCACACGGATCACATCCGGAGAAGAGAGCAACCTCCATGGATAACGTGCTCGGACTTTCGGGGAAAACGCCGTGCGTATGGCTTCTTTCCGCAACTCCCAATCGTTCGGCCAACTCTCAGAATATCCTCCCACATAGCCCAAAACTTCCATCTGCCTGTCTTCGGCATATGCTTTCTGGAAACGATCCAAAAGCTTCAGCGGATGCGTTGTTAGATCTCCTGTTTTAAAAGATTCCTTGATTTGCCGCCTCATCTGCTCGGTCGAGCGCAATATCAGGCTTTCAATTTCTAACACCCGCTGCTGCATCATCCATGCCTCAAGCCCGGAAAGTCTCTCGCGCGACGATACGGTGTATGCAGATACCGCATTTTCAAACGACGCTAACATCGGCGCAGCACGCCAGCCATCATCTCCTTTCACCAAAGCCACAGGATATACTTGCAACTTACCCTGATCCGCCTCCCCACCCTGCGTTACCATCACAGCCGCAAATTCCCCATCCAGACGCACATTCCCCGCACTCAGCTTTCCTTTTCCGATCTGGGTAGATAAATTCTCTATCGATTCCTCAATCAGCTTGCGCTTGCTCTCCGTGATATGGGGTGAGAGTGCCGTGTCCGCCCCAACCTTCAAATCCACTTTCCCCTCACGCACTTTTTCCAAAAAATCTACCGCCACCTGCTCCGGCTCTTTTGCTAAAGCAGGCAGGATCGCAAAAATGCAGAGGATAGTGAAAAATCCTTTCAAGGCTTCAAAGATGCCTAAATCTCACAAGTTGTCCAATGACGACTTTCCTAATCGAGGAAAATAAATCTCACTGCTTCCGCCCAAGAATGCTTCGCGATTCCTCCATGCTCAACTTACGCTGCTCTTTCCAATCGATCACCGAAGGCTGCACATAACTACGTCTCCGGGACTCCGCGTAATCATTTCTGGGCTTATCGATGCCGTCCTCACGCGATTCTATCGCGCTTTCATACTTGAGTGTGTTGGTTTTGTAAGGATCTCCGATATCCACATTCTTATCCGCGTAAAGCTCTCTCTTGCCATGTGGCTCCGCCTCCGTCTTGAACCTAGATCCATCCGTATCACCTTTGTATTCGCCCACATTGTATGTCTTTTTCCCCCACCAGCTTTTCTTTTCGTAATCGCCGGTTTGATAAGCCTTCTTCTCGATATTGCCTTTGAAATAAGCGGTTTCTCGCTCAAGCTCAAATGAGCTTCGTTTGTTAGATTTCGGAACCCAATTCCCTTCCTTATCCTGCTTGAAGCCACCGCTCTCAGAAAGACGCGCGGAAAGCGAGGTCGGCACACTAGCCGCACTTTCGTCATCTTTGGAATCACCCGCGCAGCCTATCAGCATGAGTGATAAAAAAGCAGAGACATATGACAGCTTGGAAATCATCAATTCTTTTTCATGATCTTGGACTCAAGAGCTTGATCAGGAATAGCACCGCGAGTTAACGCTTGGGTGTAATACTCTCTCGCATCTTTCATCCGGCCTTGATTCGCACAAATCATCGCAATGTTGAAATATGGCTCATTCGGCATCGGATCCGCCGCGATCGCTCCTTTGAATTGCGACTCAGCCTGCTCTTCATTTCCCAGGCTGTAGCAAAGCGTCCCTAACAACACATAACTCTTTGCGTCTTCAGGTGCCAAATCAATCGCGCGTTGCAAATGTTTTTCCGCCTTCTCCAGCTCATTAAGCTTCATGTAAGTGAACCCTAACATCCGGTTCGCATAAGGATTATTGCTATCCAGCTCGATCGCCTTCTGGAAACTCGTCAATGCCTCCACGGGCTCCTCAAGTCTCAACTGCACCACTCCAAGCCTGCAAATCGCCGGAATATGCCCGGGATGCTGCTCGATCATCATTTCAAATAACTCACGCGTGGAATGCAGCCGACCCGATAAATACGCCTTGTTCGCTGCACGGTTGTAACTTTCTAGCTCAACATTCAGCTTCGCCATTTCACGGCCCACCGTCACACGATCCCTTGCAAAGGTAGGCGAAAAAATTTCTCCGTCCACATTCTGATCGGCAACCAGTTTCTGCTCATCCGGACTGAGTTCCAATTCCGTTCCATCAAACATCTCTATCGCTTCTTTCAAGCGCTCATCTTCTTGCCCAAGGCTTTTCACGGCCTCCACTAACAACTCTTTCGCCTGACGCCTTCTTTCCTGAACCCGAAGTTGCCGACGGATCACTTCCCGCAACATTTCCACCTCTTGCGGATCGGCCTTCACCTCACCACTCGTCAACAACAGCTCCTCGTTCCGCAGTTTTTCTGTGAGTTCTGAAATCCGATTGTCCTGCTCGCGCTTCTCACGATGCAACCTGTTGATCTGCGACTTTGCGATTGCGAGATTTCTCTCTGCTTCGACCACATCATCCTTCACTGCGTTGTTATCCAAATTCAAGCGCTCAACCTGCTCTTTCGCCTCCCGCAAAGATTTCGCTAAACCGACATTCTGCGCAATCAGTTCCTCGATCTGCCCGGACTCGTTAAGCTTTAACAACGCCGCCATGTGATCACGCTCACGCAATAACCCATCGCGCTCTACCTGAAGCTCACTGTACGCCGCGCGACTCTCCTCAAGCTCGCTTTTTAAACCAGCAATCTGCTTGTTGGCTGTTTCCAACTGTTTGCTCTTTTCTACGAGCACACGCTCCATCTCCTTCATCTGCCGCAACTGACCGGCTACCACTTCGTTGGCAATCTTGCGCTCAGTATCAAGATCCCGTTGAATATCCGCCTGCTTCTGCCGCAACTCAGCCGCCTGCTTTTTCATGATATCCATATCAGCCGTCAAAATCTCAATTTTCGATAGCGCTTCGTGGTGATCTCCGCGGCTCGTTTTCAACGCCATGCCCATCACCTCTTTTTCCTGATTCAATTGATCAATCCGCTCATTCAACGATTTCATCACTCCCTCCATTGGCGCAGCCGCCATCTGCGCACGCAATGAGCCCACCTCTTGCTGCACCGCTTTCAACTGTCCTGCGAGCACTTGGTTTTGCTTACGTAAATCTTCCGCCACTGCGATACGCGTCGATTGCTTAGCCTCCTCTTCTGCTTTTTTCATCTCTCCCCGCAAACGCTCTAACTCCGCTTCCGCATCTTTTAACCGACGCGCTTGCACCGGATCCACTTCCAGAACATCCGGCTTCGATTTCAAAGGTTTTGGAAGCTTCGCTTCCTTAGGAGGATCGACCAACTCACCGCCCACCTTTTCTCCACCTTCTAACTCCGCGATGACCCCGCGATCTTTTTGTAATCGCTCACCCGCTTTTTCCTGCACTCCAGTGAGCGCCTTAACGGTAAGCTCCTTCCGGTTCTTCACCATATCCGCTTTCCAATCCGGATAGAATTTTTCAACCGAGCCAAATAACTCGGTGGCTTGTTGATATTTGTTCAACGCCCCAACAAAATCTTCATCCTTCTCCAGTTGCTCCCCCGCACGAACCGCAAGATAGCCCTGAAAATAAACATCCGATGGATCAAAATTCGGAACACTCGGCGCCTGAGCCACGACTCCACCTTGCATGAAACACATCACGCTAAAAATCATCACCCATCTAAAACACGCTTGGGATCGCGTTTCCCCATTCAACATGGCGCAAATGACTATCATTCGTGGGTGCTTTCGCAAGCGCAAACTCCGGGCCAAAATACCCCGAAAGCCCCCCTTCCCACTTCCGTTCGCGCATCCTCACTCAACCCCAGAAGCGCATTTTAGTTAACTTCTGCTAAATAGCCCAAAATACTATATATTGGTTATTTACAACAATTTACATACTACATCTTGTGCAAGAACCTACTCCCACCTTGCCTCTCAAAAATTTCTCCCTAAGCTCCAATCATTCAGGAAATCACTTCCTCACCCATTTCTAAACTCCAGCTTCCCGCCCACCTTTATGTATCTTAAAACTCTCGAAATCCACGGCTTCAAATCTTTCGCCGATAAAACCGTCTTCGAATTTGCTGAAGGTGTCACCGGCATCGTCGGCCCTAACGGTTG
Organism: Verrucomicrobiota bacterium; assembly: GCA_040384845.1. Lineage (GTDB taxonomy): Bacteria > Verrucomicrobiota > Verrucomicrobiia > Verrucomicrobiales > Akkermansiaceae > Luteolibacter. The sequence goes on from JAZKIL010000007.1 coordinate 41,132, forward strand.
CGGAAAATCTAACGTAGTTGATGCCATTCGCTGGGTCCTCGGTGAAACTTCCGCGAAAGCCCTCCGTGGTGGAGAGATGGCAGATGTTATTTTCAACGGCACCGAAAAGCGCAAGCCGCTCGGTATGGCAGAGGTCACACTCACCATGGCGGACTGCGAAGAATCCCTCAAAGTCGACTACAACGAAGTCTCTATCACCCGCCGCGTTTTCCGCGATGGCCGCTCGGAATACCGCCTCAACGGAACCCTCTGCCGCCTCAAAGATATCCACGACATGCTGATGGACACAGGCATCGGTCGCACCGCCTACTCCATCATGGCTCAGGGCCAGATCGATCAGATCCTTTCCTCAAAACCCGAAGAACGCCGCGCCGTTTTCGAAGAAGCCGCCGGCATCACGAAATTCAAACGCGAGAAAAAAGACGCCCTTCGCAAACTCGAATACACCGAGGCCAACCTCCTTCGCGTTTCCGACGTTCTAGCAGAACAAGAGCGCCGCATGAATTCCCTCAAACGCCAGGTCGCCAAAGCCCGTCGCTTCCAAGCCTTGGCAACCGATTACCGCGTGCTAGACACCCATCTCGCACACAAACGCTACGTCGAAATCACCGCCGCTCGCGCTGAACTCACCAACTCCATCCGCTCGCTTGACGCACAGGATTCCCACCTCGAGCGCCAGCTTCCGGAGAAAGAAGAAATCGTCGCCGAAGCCCGTACCGCCGCCCGCCAGTTCGAAGCCGAACTCGCCGAGCTTCGCCAAAAGCTCAACGAGCACCAAAACGCCCTCGCCTCCGCCCAAGCGCGCATCGCTTTCAACAACGAGCGCAAATCCGAACTTGAAGGCCGCATCTCCCAAAACCACTCGGACATCTCCTCCACCCGCGAAAAACTTGCGCAACAGGAATTCGATTTCACCGCAGCGAACGATCAACTCGATCAACTCAATCGCCACATCGCCGAGCAAGAACTGCAACTTTCCAAACAAGAGGACCAAACCCTCGCCGCTCGCGAATCCCGAGCCAACCTCGAAGCTTCTCTGCGCGCTTCACGCATCGAGGCCAACCAAACGCAAACCCTCATCGCCTCCATGCAGGCGAAAATCGAATCCTCCCTCGCCCAACTCGAAGGCAACCGCGATCGCTCACGCCAACTTGCCGAGGAAGAACAACGCCTCAACATCGGCGTCGAAGAATTCATCGCACAACAAACTCAGATCGCTGCTTCCGTTTCCGAAACCGGCAACAAACTCACCGAGCTCGAAGAAACCTTCCAAGCCGCAGAGCGCACCTACCAACACACCCGTGGCGATCTCGATGCCTCACGCAAAGCAGCTACCGAATCTAACGAAATCCTCGCCCAACGCGCCGCTCGTCTCGATGCCGTGAAACAACTCGTCGCCTCCGGCGAAGGTTTCGCCAAAGGCACCCAGAACCTCCTCAAAGGCCTCGACACCCCGGAATATTTCACACCTTCCATCGAAGGCGTACTCGCAAATTTCATCCGCGCTGATGAATCCGCCGCCCGCGCCATCGAAGCAGCCCTAGGTGCAAAACTTCAAACCGTTCTCGTCTCCAATTCACAAATCGCGGAGACCCTGATCCAACGCCTCACCGAGAAAAAACTCGGCCAAGCCGCGATCCTTCCAAAAGATCTCATCCCCGTCGCCGCCGGCACCCAAATCGAAACCCTCCCATCCGGCGCAACCGCATGGGCTCTCGACAAAGTGAAATCCGAGCCTCAGGTCGCCGCGATCATCGAGCAGTTGTTAGAAAAAACCCTGATCGTTCCGGATCTAACAACCGCGCTCAAACTCCGCTCCGATTACTCAACCCTCACCTTCGTCACCCTTGCTGGTGAAATGCTCTCCCCGGAAGGAACCATCCAAGGCGGTGCGACTTCCGGAAATTCCACTTCCCTGTTAGAACGCCAAAACGAAGTTCGTTCGCTCGAATTGGAAGTCGCGGAACTCCGCAGAACCGATGAAGAAGCACGCAAGCGCGTTGCCTCGCTCGAAGCTGCTCTCGAAACCAACCGCGAAGCCGTCGAAACCGCACGCGAACGCCTGCAACGTCAAAAAGTCGAACTCTCAACTCTCCAAGGTCAGCTTTCCCTCGCCACTCGCGAAGTTGAAAACTTCAACACCCGTATCGAAAACGTGCGTTGGGAACGCTCCGAACTTGAGAAACGCGAAAGCTCTGCTGCAGATTCTCGCCAATCCCTCGAGTCCGAACTCGCCGCCACCCGCGAGCGCCTTGAAGCCATCGAAGACCAAACCCGCTCGCTTCAATCACAATCGGATTCCGCCCTCTCCTCGGAACAGGAACTCCTCGTCGCTCTCAACGAACTCCGCACCAATCTCGCCGTCGAGAAACGCGCCAAACAAGCCGCTGAGGAACAACAACGTCCGATGGAAGCGCGCCTCTCCGAGCTCCGCGAAATCGCCATCCGCCGCGAAACCGAAATCGAGAATTTCCAACAACGCATCCAATCATCCATCGATGAAAATGCTTCACTCACCTCCCAAGTCGAGGACCACAAAATCGAGGCCGAGGACCTCCAACAAGAACTCTCGTCCCGCTCACAAGGCCGCAACGAGTTGATCAAAAACATCGAACTCGCCGAGGCCGGCTTGTCGGCAATCCGCAAAGAACTCGCGACCATCAACGAACAAAAAGGCCGCGAAGAAATCGCCGCTACCAAACTCGATCTACGCCTCGAAAACCTACTTTCCACCACCGAAGATCGTCATCAGATCACTCTGGAATCCTTTGAGCCAGACGCACACTTGCTGCTCAGCACCCTTCAATCCAGAAACGCTCGCAACGCTTCCGGCGCGGATGAAACCGATCCCGAAGCAGAAGTTTCTAACACTTCTTCGGACGACCAGGACGAAGTTCCCGACATGCCCGGCGAGCCCAACTGGAACCACATCGAATCTCTCGTTCAAGATCTCAAACGCAAGATCGAGTCCATGGGCCCGGTCAACGTCGACGCCATCGAGGAATATGACGAACTTGAAGAACGCCACACCTTCCTTCGCAACCAACACGACGATCTGGTTTCCTCCAAAACCGAACTTCTCGCCGTCATCGAACGCATCAACGAAGAAACCCAACGCCGCTTCTCGGAAACATTTGCCCAAGTTCGCATCAACTTCCGCGACATGTTCAAAGAGCTCTTCGGTGAAAAAGGCCAAGCTGACCTCACCCTGCTCGATGAAAACGACCCGCTCGAGTCCGGAATCGAAGTCATCGCCAAGCCACCAGGCAAAAAACTCCAGTCGATCACCCTCCTTTCCGGTGGTGAGCGCTCTATGACCGCCGTCGCCCTGCTGTTCTCGATCTACATGATCAAACCCTCCCCATTCTGCGTCCTCGACGAGCTCGACGCCCCACTCGACGAGTCCAACATCAACCGTTTCGTCAAAGTCCTCGACCGCTTTATCGATCGTTCCCAGTTCATCATTGTCACCCACTCCAAACGCACCATGGCCCGCGCAGATGTGATGTATGGCGTAACCATGGAGGAATTCGGAGTCTCCAAGCCCGTCGGCATGCGCCTTACGGCTTCTTCGGACACCAAAGCCGACGCCAAGTCCGCCGCCCAAAAGGCCGCCCTCAGGCTTGATGCATGAGAAACTTGAGGCAATTGCGTAATTCTCTCTAGTCCCGCAAGTTTCCCAGCTTGCAATCTTGGGCAATGCACTGAAAACTCAGCGCATCGCCTATCGGTTGAATCTCGTTAATTTTCGTTTTCTTATGTCAAAAAGCCTTCTCACTCCATTTTTCGCTCTGTGCATTTTCAGCAGCCTCGCTCTTGCAGCGCCTGTGGAAGTCAACGGAATCGCCGCCAAAGTAAATGGACAGGTCATCACCAAGAATGAAGTTTCTTTCCTGCTCGCTCCGATCTTCGCACAACTCTCCACCCAGTACCCAAGACGCGGTCCGGAATTTGTAAAACAGTTCAACGAAGCTCAGCAGAAAGTCCTTCAAGAACTCATCGATCGTCAAATCATCCTTGATGAATTCAAGAAACTCGGCGCCGTCATGAACAATTCCATCATCGATGGAGAAATCAAAAATCAAATTCACCAACTCTATAATGGTGACGAAAGAAGATTCCGCGAAGAGCTCAAAAAATCCCGCCTCACCATGGAAGGCTACCGTGAAATGACTCGTGAAAAAATGGTCGTGCAAGCCATGCGCGCCCAACAATTTTCCGATGCACCACCTGCACTCCCGAACGAAGTCCAACAAGAATATAACAAAGTCAAAGACTCCCTTCGTGATGTCACTAAGGACAAAATCACGTTCCAGAAAATTTTCATTCCTGCCGCTGATGCTGAAAACCCAGCAGCCACACCAGATGCCCAACTCGCCCTCGCTGAAGAAATCGCCGAGAAAATCAATAAAGGCGCAGACTTTTCTGAAACGGCAAAAACCTATTCCAAAGACGCCTTCGCAGACAAAGGTGGCCTACAAGAAAACGTCCCTAGAACCGACCTCGCTCCAGAATTCGCAGCCATCATTTTCGAGGCTCCGACCGATAAAGCCGTCGGTCCTCTGCTTGACCCTCGCGGCTTCACCATTATCAAGATCATCAGCAAAAACTTAGGCCCTGCACCCCCACTCTCCAAAGTCCGCCCCATGATTGAAGAACGCGTCACCCGCAACAAAACCTCTGCCCAATATGAGCGTTGGATTGAATCACGCCGTAAACGCGCGATGATCGAAATCAAGCTCTAAGCCTTTCAGACAAAGTCCTCATCCATGGAAGATCGCTACGAAATCATAGGTAAAATTGCACAGGGCGGCCTAGGCTCTGTTTACAAGGCTCATGACGTACGAATGAGCCGCGATGTAGCGATCAAACGTATCATCACTAATTTGGGTGATACCTCCATCACCGATGAGGCGACTCGCCAGCTCATCAAAGAAGCCAGCGCTTTAGCATCCCTCCAACACCCTAACATCGTAACCATCTACGATGTCGGCAAAGACGAAGAAGGCCCATTCGTGGTCATGGAATTGCTCACCGGCCAAACCCTTGAGGAAATCATTACCCACAACTCTTTCACTTGGGAAGATTTTCGCCAACTCGCCATGCAATCCTTGGAGGCACTCATCGCCGCCCAAGAACTTCACATCGTTCACCGCGATATCAAACCCGGCAACATCATGCTCACCTGGCTTCCCTCAGGTAAGTTCCAAGTAAAAGTTGTCGACTTCGGCCTCGCCAAACTTTCCACCAAGCCCTCCCTCCAAACCATCGACCAGTCCGATGGCGTTTTCGGTTCCATCTATTTCATGGGACCAGAACAATTTGAGCGTATCCCCATCGACCAACGCGTCGATCTCTACGCTCTCGGTTGCGTTTTCTACTACGCCCTCACCGGCACCTACGCGTTCGATGGCGAAAACGCCGTCGAAGTCATGGCTTCACACCTTCAACACCACGTTACACCGATTGAAGAAGTCCGTGGTGGAATTCCTCTCTGGGCTTGTAACTGGATCATGTGGCTCATCAATCGCCAGCCCTCCGACAGACCTGAATCCGCCCGCGATGCACTTCATGTCTTCATGCAGAATGACAGCGCATACATTGCGCCAGAAATGAGCACAGGCGAACCCACCCCAGTCGCTCCGACCGAACAACCTAAACGTCCAAAACTTTTCATCCCCGGTGCCGCTCCTACCCCCGAGCTAGTTCCCGAACCCAAACCCGGCCGTTCACCGAAAAAAACCGCTTCAGTCTCAAAACCTCTCACCCCTCCCCAAGGCTCAAAACCAAGCGTCCACGGCTCAGCCCAAGTCTATCAAAGCCCAGAGCCACCAGCTCCCGAACCGGAACCACAAGTTCAGCCGGAGCCACAACCTCCTGCACCTGAACCACCGGTGTTACAGGCACCAGCTCCACCAGCGTTGCAGATCCCCGCGCCACCTCAAATCCAGCCCCCATCCCTGGCCAGACCCACTCCGACCGCACCTGCCCCATCCGTTTTAGCTAAACCCATCCCCACGGGCATAGCCATC
>JAZKIL010000007.1:47173-48456 GCA_040384845.1 Verrucomicrobiota bacterium
CCGCCACCCCCCTTACTTCTCATCTTAACAAACCCACTTTGGGCACCCAGCCCTACATAGCTCCCGAACCAACAGAAGAAGAACTCGCTTATTCTAATCTGCCGGTTGCACCGAAAAAAAGCATCCCGAATAGCGTCAAGGTCGTAGCAGCCATCGTACTCGTGATCATCGTCATCGTGCTTTCCCTCTTCATTGTTGGCAGAACCCGAGAAAACGCTCAAATCGCACTTTTCAACGAAATGATTCTCTTGGCAGCCAAAGAAGGCACCACTGCCGTTCCCGTTAACAAAGCCAAACTCGACCTACTCCTCACCAACGCTTCAGACCCTACCGGGAAAAAAGACCGCTCAGCCATTTACACCGCACTGGCCCTTGCCATTGCTAGCGACAATACCGATGTCGATGCGGAAATCGCAGAATACATCACGACTAAAGAGATGCACCGGGACATCCGGGTTGTTCTATTCCGGGAAGTGATGGCAAAACGGAAGAATCCCAAAGTTGTTTCAACATTAGTGGACTTTGCAAAGTCCGCAACCGAACCCCAAACCGCTATCGCCGCTGTCGAAGCCTGTCGCGAGGTCGCCTCCGATTCACATTTCCAAATCTTCTTGGATCTGATGAAAAACTCCAAAGACGACTCTATGCGCAAAGCCGCTGAGAATAACATCACAGCCATCATCAACAAAAGCAGTTCTTCCTCACTGTTTCGCACTTCCCTAGTGACTGCCTATAATTCCTCCACCAATGATTCCGTCAAACACGCAACTCTGCGCCTGTTAGGACGCGTCGGTGGCGATCAAGCACTCGATTTTGTTAGAGAAAGTCTCAAAAGCGGTGACCACAAAACCAAAGTAGCAGCCCTCGGAGCACTCGGCAACTGGGTGGATAGCGATGGATTCAAGATCCTTATCGAATACATCGCCACCGAAACCAATGTCGGCAACCGCAATCTAGCTTACAATGCCGCGATCAAATACGCAGCCGCTACCGAAGATAAGCCCGAAGATGCATGGAAAAAAATCGCAGAACAAACAAAAACTCCGAATGACGAAATTGATCTCATCAACGCTCTTGCTAGCTACTCTGCTGATCCATGGGTGTTCGAGATCATGAACAAAATCGCCACAACATCCAAAAATCCGGCTAGCGTCGATCGTGCCAAGAAAGCCATCACTTATCTGGAAAAAATGAAAAAGGATCAAAGCGAGAATCCAGAAAAAGACAAATAACCGCCCTTTCCCTTGTCCCCAGAACAACAACTTACACACCTCACCGCCGGA
>JAZKIL010000007.1:48466-143960 GCA_040384845.1 Verrucomicrobiota bacterium
GAGCCGCTAAAGTCCTCTCAGAAAAAGAACTCCTGGAAAAACTCAAGCTCAGCCGCCCTCTGCGCGTCAAACTCGGAGTCGACCCCACCGCCCCAGACATCCACTTCGGGCACACCGTTGCCTTGGAAAAACTCCGCCAGTTCCAGCTCCTCGGTCACCAAGCCGTCCTCCTCATCGGCGATTTCACCGCTACCATCGGAGATCCCTCCGGCCGCTCCGCCACCCGCCCTCCTCTCACTCGCGACGAAGTTCTCGTAAACGCCGCCACTTACACCGAGCAGGCTTTCAAAATTCTCGACCGCGAAAAAACCGAAGTCGTTTACAACGGCGATTGGTTCCGCAAAATGAGCTACGAGGAAATCCTCAAGCTCAACGCCCGCGTCACCCTCCAGCAAATGCTCCAACGCGAGGATTTCCGCAACCGCCTCGACTCCGGGCAAGAAGTCCGCCTTCACGAACTTCAATACCCCGTCATGCAAGGCTGGGACTCCGTCGAAATCCGTGCCGATGTCGAACTCGGCGGAACCGACCAACTTTTCAACATCCTCGTCGGCCGCGACATGCAGAAAGACGAAGGCCAGCCACAACAAGTCGTCATGGTCATGCCACTTCTCGAAGGACTCGATGGCGTGAAAAAAATGTCGAAATCCTACGGCAACTACATTGGCGTTTCCGAGCCTCCACAGGAAATGTTCGGGAAACTCATGAGCGTTTCCGACGAACTCATGGCACGTTACTACACCCTCCTCCTCGGCCAATCGCTCGACCCTTCCATCCACCCCATGGAAGCCAAAAAATCCCTAGCGGAACAACTCACCGCCCGCTACCACGGTCAAACCGAGGCCACGGCCGCGCGCACCGATTGGGACACCCGCTTCTCCAAAAAGGATCTCAACGCAGCCGAACTCCCCGAGCTCAACATTTGCGAACTCCCCGCAGACCTCAGCGTCCTCTCCCTTACCGCCCATGCATTTAAATCTGCATTCGATGTGGAAAAATCCAACGGTGAGCTGCGTAAACAATTCATCCTCTCCGGATCCGTTCAACTCAACGGAGAGAAACTCACCGATCCCACATCTCTCATCTCACTCACATCCGGCGATACTTTGAAACTATCCAAAAAACACGCCGTTCGCTTTATCTAACAAAAAAACAAAAACCATGAAACACATTCTTCTCCTCGCAGCACTTTCACTCCCCGCCCTCGGCGGCGAAACCCAGCTCTTCAACGGCAAAGACCTCACCGGTTGGGAAGGCGATGCCAAATTCTGGTCCGTCGTCGACGGCGCGCTCACCGCAAAATCCACCCCGGAAAACCCCGTCCCACACAACACCTTCATCATCTGGAAAGGCGGCGAACCTTCCGATTTCACTCTCACCCTCAAATACAAAATGACCCCGGGTGACGACAAAAAATACACCAACAGCGGTGTCCAATATCGCAGCAAAGTCCTCGACGCCGCAAAATTCATCGTCGGCGGATACCAAGCGGATTTCGAATACGGCGAAAAATACAGCGGCATCCTCTACGAAGAAAAAGGCCGCGGCATCCTCGCCCAACGCGGCGAACAAGTTGTCATCAAACAAGGCGAAAAACCTGAGAAACCAAAACTCGAAGTCACCGGCAAAACCGGCGACTCCAAAGAAATCCAAGCAGCCATCATGAAAGATGATTGGAACGAATACAAAATCGTCGCTCAAGGAAATCGCGTCCAACAATACATCAACGGCAAACTCACCGCAGACGTCACCGACGAAACCGCCGAAGCCCCGAAAAGCGGCGTCATCGCCCTCCAAATGCACGCCGGACCTCCTATGCAAGTGCAGTTCAAAGACATCGTCCTCACCACCAAGGACTAATCTCTTTCCAAGGAGGTGCGAAAACCATGACTTGCACCTCCCCATTTCCCCTGCTACCCAAACTGTCATCCACCGACGCACCCGTAGCTCAGATGGATAGAGCATCCGCCTTCTAAGCGGACGGTCACTGGTTCGAATCCAGTCGGGTGCATTTCTTATATAACAAGGGATTGCTGGTTTTTTGAGCCTAACAAAAAAATAAGGCGCGGTCCCACCTCTGCCTTTAAAATTTCGCGCTAACAACTTTTAGTCGTTAAATATTTTTTAGCCCAGACTAAAAATATGAATATCAAAAAAATCATATCCAATATCATATCCAATAACTTAGACAGAATTGTATTCAGTATCCCCCTATTATTGCTTATAGCTTTTCTATTTTATCTATACCTTGCGAACAGATGATTATGAACCAATTCCCCTGCGGTCTTTATTGGAAATTTCAAACCATCAATTGACGACTTGATTTCGCCAGACTTCCCTATCCCCGCCATGCCTGATGGTCGCCACCCTCGCCGTAATCATCGCCCTCTGGCTTTCATTCAGGTGGCGGACTGCATTTTGAGGGCAAATCTATGCTGGCAAATGATCTTTCTAATTTTGCCGATCATAGCGGTTGAAACTAACCTTAATGATTCAGTTAAATCAGGACGATCTACTTTGTCATTGTGTGGGAAGCTATGGGTTATGGAAAACATTTCAGGCTTTGATTCATCTAAATTTGTTTTGATCTGCAAAAAAGGTGCAGTTTCGTAAAGCATCTTTTCTATCTCAGGAATGGCAGCAAGGGGGATGTTGTGTCTGTTAAGTGTGATTTTCATATTGTCACTACTTTAAAATTCAGATCATTTGACGTCAATCGTCGATCTAGCACTACATTGATTCACAAGATAGCATTAGCTTAAAATAGAAACCGCCTCAGATTGCTCTGAGACGGTTTCAGCAGCAAGATTTCTCCAATAGGTCCTATAAGTTCCATAGGACCTATTTTATTTCCCCCCTGTCTCCCACTCTCCCCTTCCCGCTCCCACCCTGTCACACTGCGCCAAAACCGCACCATTTAACTGTGACATCTTGTCCACCCCACAAAGCACTAAAACCCCTCTCATCACGAAAATCCCTTACCAAACCTAGAAAAACTAGTCACCCCCACGATAGGCACACCGCCTGCGAAGCACTTGCAAGCAACCACCCTATCTACTTATGTCAAAAATTCTAGGAATCGACCTCGGCACCACCAACTCCTGTATGTCCATCATGGACGGCGGCGAACCCACCGTTCTTGAAAACTCCGAGGGTGCCCGCACCACGCCATCCGTGGTAGCCTTCGCCAAAAACGGCGAGCGCCTCGTCGGCCAAGCCGCAAAACGCCAGGCCGTCACCAACCCGAAAAACACCATTTTCTCCGCCAAGCGCCTCATCGGCCGCAAGTTCACCGAACTCACCGATGCCGACAAACGCATGCCTTACAAAATCGTTGCCGCATCCAATGGCGACGCTCACATCCAAGTCGAAGTCGCTGGCGAAACCAAAACCTACTCTCCACAAGAAATCGCAGGCATGGTTCTCGGCAAACTCAAAGCCGATGCCGAAGCGAAAATTGGCGAAAAAATCACCCAAGCGGTCATCACCGTTCCTGCCTATTTCAACGACTCCCAGCGTAACGCCACCAAGGCCGCTGGCGAAATCGCCGGACTCGAAGTCCTCCGCATCATCAACGAGCCCACCGCTGCTGCACTTGCATACGGCCTCGATAAAAAATCCGATGAAAAAATCGCCGTCTATGACCTCGGTGGTGGAACATTCGATATCTCCGTTCTCGAAATTGGCGATGGTGTCTTCGAAGTTCTGGCAACCGATGGCGACACCCAACTCGGTGGTGACGACTGGGACAACGCCCTCATCGAATACATCGTCGGCGAATTCAAGAAAGACCAAAGCATCGATCTCTCCGGACAACCCGATGCCCTTCAACGCATCAAGGAAGAAGCTGAGAAAGCAAAAATCGCCCTCTCTTCCAGCCAGTCCTACGACATCAACCTTCCCTTCATCACCGCGGACGCAACCGGACCGAAACACATCCAGCTCACACTCTCGCGCTCCAAACTCGAACAACTCACCGACAAACTTTTCGAGCGCACCAAGAAACCCGTCATCGACTGCCTCAAGGAAGCAGGCGTCTCCGCATCCGAAATCAACGAGCTCGTTCTCGTCGGCGGCATGACCCGTATGCCGAAAGTCGTCGAGATCGCCCGTGAACTCGCAGGCCAAACTCCTCACCAAGGCGTCAACCCGGACGAAGTCGTCGCCATCGGCGCAGCCATCCAAGGCGGTGTTCTCCGCGGCGATGTCAAAGACGTCCTTTTGTTAGACGTCACCCCGCTCACTCTCTCCATCGAAACCGAAGGCTCACGCGCCACCCCGATGATCGAGCGCAACACCACCATCCCGGCAAAGAAATCCCAAGTCTTCTCCACCGCGTCCGATAACCAGCCCGCAGTCGATATCCGCATCTGCCAAGGTGAGCGCCCCATGTTCATCGACAACAAATTGTTAGGAAACTTCAAACTCGATGGCATCGCCGCCGCCCGCCGTGGCGAACCTCAAATCGAAGTCACCTTCGACATCGATGCGAACGGTATCCTCCACGTTTCCGCCAAGGACAAACAATCCGGTAAAGAGCAAAAAATTTCCATCCAAGGTTCCTCAGGACTCTCGAAAGATGAAATCGAAAAAGCCAAACAGGACGCCGAAGCACACGCCGAGGAAGACCGCAAACGTGTCGAAAAAGTCGATGCCGTCAACAAGGCCGAAAACCTCGCCTTTTCCGTCGAGAAACAACTCGGCGACCTTGGCGACAAAGCTCCTGCTGAACTGAAAACTTCACTTGAAGAAAAAGTCAAAGCCGTCCGCGACGCCATCACCCGCGACGACGTCGATAAAATCAACGCCGCCGCTTCCGACCTTGAAGGCCAACTCCAAGCCCTTGCCGCTGCCGCACAACAAGCCGGCGCATCCATGGGCGGAGACCCGGAAGTCGAGCCCGCCGAAGCTTCCGAATCCTCGGAACCAAAAAAAGCCAAAGGCAAAGTCGTCGACGCCGAAGTCGTTGACTAACAAAAAACGTGGCGGTGGATTGCATCCGCCCAGCCAAACTAACAAAAAATTTCCACTGCTGCCTCGGGTAGCAGTGGCTTCTCAAACCAAACAATAACTAAACACACAAGCATATGGCTAACATCAAACCACTCGGACAACGTGTCCTCGTCAAACGCCTCGAAGCAGACGCGATCAGCGCGGGCGGAATCGTCCTTCCTGATACCGCAAAAGAAAAACCACAAGAAGCTGAAGTCCTCAGCCTCGGAACCGGCGGTAAAGACGATGATGGTAAATCCATCGAGTTCTCCGTCAAAGTCGGCGACAAGGTCCTGATCTCCAAATACGGTGGAACAGAAGTCAAAGTCGACGGCCAGGAAGTCCTCATCATCTCGGAATCCGACATCCTCGGTATCTTGAGCTAATTCTCAAATTTCAATTCTCAACTCTCAAAATAATATTATGGCCAAACAACTCCTATTCGACGAAGCAGCACGCCAAGCCCTCCTACGCGGTGTTGAAAAACTCGCACGCGCCGTTAAGGCAACCCTCGGACCATCCGGTCGTAACGTCATCCTCGATAAAAAATTCGGCTCACCTACCATCACCAAAGACGGTGTGTCGGTTGCTAAAGAAATCGAACTCGATTGCCCTTACGAAAACATGGGTGCCCAGCTCATCCGCGAAGTTTCCTCAAAAACTTCCGATATCGCAGGTGACGGAACCACCACCGCCACGGTCCTCGCAGAAGCCATCTACAAAGAAGGCCTCCGCAACGTCACCGCTGGTGCAAACCCGATCTCCCTTCAGCGCGGTATCATGAAAGCCACCGAGGCTCTCGTTGCCGAACTTAAGAAAATCTCCAAGAAGGTTTCCGACACCAAAGAAATCGCCCAAGTCGCAACTGTCTCCGCTAACTGGGACAGCGAGATCGGCGGCATCATTGCGGAAGCCATGGACAAAGTCGGCAAAGACGGAACCATCACTGTTGAAGAAGCCAAAGGCATCGAAACCACTCTCGACGTTGTCGAAGGTATGCAGTTCGACAAAGGCTACCTCAGCCCTTACTTCGTTACTGATCCAGAAACGATGGAAGCTTCTTTCGATAACGCCCTGATCCTCATCCACGAGAAAAAAATCAGCTCGCTTAAAGACATGCTTCCTCTCCTTGAGAAAGTCGCTAAATCCGGCAAACCCCTTCTCATCATTGCAGAAGACGTTGAAGGTGAAGCCCTCGCTACCCTCGTGGTCAACAAACTCCGCGGTATCCTCAACATCGCAGCTGTCAAAGCTCCTGGTTTCGGCGATCGCCGCAAAGCCATGCTCGAAGACATCGCCGTCCTCACCGGTGGCCGCGTGATTACCGAAGACCTCGGCATCAAACTCGAGTCCGTTGAAATCAGCGATCTCGGCCAAGCCAAGCGCCTCACCATCAGCAAGGAATCCACCGTCATCGTTGAAGGTGGCGGTTCCTCCGATGCAATCAGCGGACGCGTTAACCAAATCCGTCGTCAGATCGAGGAAACCACCAGCGATTACGACAGCGAGAAACTCCAAGAGCGTCTTGCCAAACTCGCAGGCGGTGTTGCCGTCATCAACGTCGGTGCAGCTACCGAAACCGAGATGAAAGAGAAGAAAATGCGCGTCGAAGACGCCCTCCACGCCACTCGCGCAGCGGTCGAAGAAGGCATCGTTCCTGGCGGTGGCACTGCGCTTATCCGCGCTCAAGCCGCTCTCGGCGATCTCGGTCTCACTGGCGACGAAGCCACTGGTGCAGGCATCGTTGCCCGCGCCGTCGAAGCTCCACTTCGCCAGCTCGTTGCTAACGCCGGACGCGAAGGCGCATTGGTGGTCGAAAAAGTCAAAAACGGCAAAGGTGGCGAAGGCTACAACGTCGCAACTGATAAATTCGAAGACCTCATCCAATCCGGTGTTGTCGATCCGACCAAAGTCACCCGCTCCGCCTTGCAAAACGCAGCTTCCATCGCGGGACTGCTTCTCACCACCGAGGCTCTCATCACCGACCTTCCTGCAAAAGAAGAAGCTGGTGCCGGCGGCCACGGCCATGACCACGGCGGGATGGGCGGCATGATGTAACCGTAGCGGCGATCATCGGTCGCCGATCTCCTATCATTAGCCGGGCAGGTCCATCCTGCCCGGCTTTTTCTTTATCAAAAAAATTCGACCTTTCCTCTGCAACGTTCAAGCTCCCCCCATGAACCTCCTAGATCAAGTTCGCCAGATCACTCTCATTGAGCAAATCGGCTCGGTCCTATCTTGGGATCAGGAAACGTATCTTCCCTCAAAATCTGCCGAGTACCGTGCCGAGCAACTTTCCTATATTGCCGCCCACGCCCACGAACTTTCCACTTCAACATCCTACCTCACCGCGCTATCCCTCGCCCAAGCCGAAGCCGAGAAACTTGGAACCGATCCAACCTACTGTGCCAATCTCCGCGAGCTTCGCCGCAAATCCGATCGTGCCACAAAAATCCCTACCGAACTCGTCGCCCGCGAGTCTTCCATCGAGTCCGCCGCACATCACGCATGGATCGAGGCACGCAACCAATCCGACTTTTCAATCTTCGCCCCCCACCTCCAAAACCTCGTCGATATAGCTCTGCAAAAAGCCGAGCTCTGGGGTTACTCCGACGAGCCATATAGCGCTCTGTTAGAAGGTTACGAGCGCCATGCTTCCGCCAAACAAATCGCGGATCTGTTCGATAACCTACGCGATCATCTCGCACCGATCTCAGCGGCTGCCGTTGAGAAATCCAAATCTCTCAAACCATCCTTACCTCCCGGCATCTATCCACACCGCGCCCAACAAGATTTCAACGCGCTCGTCGCCGCTGAAATTGGTTTTGATTTTCACGCAGGTCGCATCGACACCACCACTCATCCGTTCTGCACCACACTTGGCTCGCAAGACGTCCGCATCACCACCCGTTACGACCTCAACGATTTCACCTCGTCCCTCTTCGGCATCATGCACGAAGTCGGCCACGGCCTCTACGAACAAGGATTGCCGCACGAGGACTTCGGTCTGCCTTCCGGCTCCGCCGTTTCCCTAGGCATCCACGAATCCCAATCCCGCCTCTGGGAAAATCAGGTGGGCCGGTCAGCTGCGTTTTGGAAAAAATTCTATCCCTTCGCCATACAATACTTCCCGCAACTCGAAGACTTCCCGTTAGAAAAATTTCTCCACTACATCAATCGCGCAGAACTCTCCGAAATCCGCGTCGAGGCCGATGAAGCAACCTACGATTTACACATCATCCTGCGTTTCCAAATCGAACGCATGCTCCTCAATAAGGAAATTTCCGTCGCAGAGGTCCCTGCCACATGGAACTCCTTGTTCAAAAAATCCTTCGGCTTCCTTCCAAAAGACGACGCCCATGGTTGTTTACAGGACATCCATTGGTCGATGGGTGGAATCGGTTACTTCCCCACTTACACCCTAGGCAACATCAATGCCGCCCAACTTTTCCAAGCCGCTATTTCAGATCCCGCCATCAAAGCCGCAACCGAACAAGCCGACTACGCTCCGTTGCTAAAATGGCTGCGCGAAAATGTCCACCGTCACGGCGCAACTCACGATCCCGCAGATCTCATGAAAATCGCCACGGGTCGCGCACCGGACACAAGCGATTATCTCAAGCACCTTTCCACCCGTTACCTCTAACATCTTTTACAAATCATGTTCATCGTTATCGAAGGCATCGACGGCACAGGGAAATCCACCCAAGCCAAACGCCTTGCCGAACATTTCAAGACCCATGGTAAAACCGTCACCCTGTCGCGCGAACCCACCGATGGACCATGGGGAACCTTGCTACGCAACTCCGCAGAAACCGGCAGACTCTCTCCCGATGATGAGCTCCAAGCTTTTCTTAACGATCGCAAACAACACGTCGAAGAACTCATCCAACCCTCCCTCGCCGCTGGACACGTTGTGATCCTGGATCGCTACTATTTCTCAACCATGGCCTACCAAGGCGCGCGCGGTTTTGATCCCATCCAAATCCGCAAAGACAACGAAACCTTCGCTCCAGTCCCCGATCTCTTGCTCATCCTCGACCTCGATGTCGATACCGCGCTCACTCGCATCGGCTCCCGTGGTGATACCGCAAACGAATTTGAACAACGCACTAACCTCAGCCGATGCCGGGAAATTTTCCTCTCCCTGAAAGACGAACCGTTCGCCAAACTCATCGATGCCAACGGCAGCACCGATGAAGTCACCCAAAGCGTTCTCCAAGCGGTTTCCTAACAACTAGCATGATCCCCCGTCGTTACGCCAGCATCGTTTGTTCCTCGATTGTGGGAGGTTTGGCATGTTGGTTGATCCCGGGAACCAGCGTCGAGCGATACGCCTTCCTCGTTACAACCATCCCCTTCACCGGACCCCAATCCGTCATCGATGGCAATGGCTCAGCGGAAAAACCCTACGCCCACAAAACAACCAAAGCGCTCGATTTTAAAAAAATCAGCCAGCCCATCGACATCACGATCACCGATGATCCGAATCAAATTTTCCAAACCTCTCCCCCCTCACCCGTCGATTTTGCGATCATTCTCAAAAATCTAACGAGACTCAAACAAGACTCCATCGCCATTGGCATTCCCCTGACCTGGGCGGATCCCGAGGCCATTCCTCTCACCGCCTTGGATCAGCAGCTCGATGCCATTCCAAACCTAATCACCTCCGCTCCATTATCCAGAGGTTCCGTCCCATCGCCCCTTCCTCCCGCATTTCGCCGTGCATCAATCAAGATCTCCCAAGTCCACGGCAACACGGCGCTCGTCCCCGTCGTCAATCGGATTCCCATACCCGGTGTTCTGTTAGGAAATGAAAAATCATTCGCCGGATTCACCACGTTGGAATCCGAGCCCGATCAAAACGCCCTTCCTCTCATCGCCATCTGGGATGACCGTGTGGTTCTTTCTTTCCACCTCCTCGCCGCTCTCAATCACCTGCAAATTCCCCCATCATCCATCAAAATCCACCTCGGTCGGCATATCTATCTTGGAAAAAAATCTTACTACATCCCCATCGATAACTACGGCCGACTCAGCCTTTTTCCGAAAGCATTTAAAACCATCCAAACCAAGCCGCTCCCTGCGGAAGAATTGCTCGATGCGACAGAGCAAACCTTTCCCAAAAACACCTTCCGGCCCATCATCATTCGCAACACCCATTCCGCGCAGGAACTTCCCTTCATTGAATTTTCTAACTCCCTCATCCCAACCATCACCCTCCTCTCCAATCCATCGAATGGCTTTTCGATCAAATATTACAGGAACTTTACCAAAGAAATCGAACTCCTCTTCATCGCCGCACTGCTCTGCCTGATTTTCGGCATCCAAAACTTCTGCCACGGGCGCAATGCACGCGGCCCACTCATTGCACTGACCGCAGCCCTCTTCATCATCCATTTCCTAGTCGTCCATCTCACTGCCACATGGATACCAACCCTCCCCGCACTCATCACACTCTTCGTCGCCATCTTTTTCACCCGACGCAAAACCAACCAATACCGCCGCGGGCGCTTCCAGTTGCCTTGGTGATTCAAACTAGTTCCTTGCTGCTTTTCCGGCTTTGCACGGGAAAAATATAGGGTGGGGTTACACCTTATATCTAAGTTGATGCGATATGCTGAATGCTCTGACCACGCTCGCAGTTTCGGCAACGACCTTGGCGTCCGTCCGCAGACAAATCCACTGCGGTCATTGACTGCATCCAAGGAAAAAGCACCTTATGAAAATTAAAAACCTGTTCCACGCAATCGCGTGGATCTCTTCACTGCGCAAGAGCCGTTCAAATAAATCGGGCATGCTCACGGGCCCCGCCATAGCGGGGTTTGCGATCCTTATGTTCTCCGCCAGTGCTCATGGGCAGTTCACCACTGCAGGCACATGGCAAAATTTCACTATCATCAGTGCTGAAGGACTCACCAATACCGGTTTTACAGTTGTTGAAGGCAATATCGCTCTCTTTCCCAATGCCTCGTTCGTTGGATTTCCACCCGGACTTGTTGTAAACGGCTCGGTCTATTCCGCACCGAACCCCATCTCCCAGGAAATCGCTCGCATCGCTCGGACAGATGCCTTCTCGGCTTACTCAGACCTCCAGAACGCGATCTCTACCAGCAACTTGACCGGCATCGACTTAGGAACCTTACCTGCTCTGACGCCTGGTGTTTATACTTTCGATAGCTCAGCCCAACTGACGGGAACTCTGGAGTTGAATGCCAATGTTGCGAACTCGATTTTCATATTTCAAGTCAACAGCGCACTGACGACCGCCTCAAATGCCAATGTTATTATTTCAGGTGCAAATGCAGGTTGTGCCAGAATCTATTGGCAGATCGGAAGCTCCGCAACGATAGGCACAGACACGAATTTCCTCGGCACGATCATCGCCAATGAGAGCGTCACCTTAACAACCGGTGCAACGCTCTTGAACGGCAGGGCAATCGGTCTAACAGCTGCTGTGACATTAGACACCAACAACGTAGCTTCCTTGGCTCCAGGTCCATTCTGCCCCCCTGACACCAGTGCCTTGCCAATGGTGACCGCTAGCATGCTGACTGCGGAGGAATTGACGGCGATTTTCCAAATGGGATTTTCAGGGGCAGCAGCGCAGAACCTGAGCATCCAGCGCCATCTTGAGTCGGTTCGCCGCGGCGGTGGAAGCCCCCCCACTAGCCCCCACTAGCCCCCAAAACCCTCCATATCAAAACGACAGCAAAAGCGGAATGCACGACAGCAAAAGCGGAATGAATGATAGCAAGAGCGGGCTCGTGGAGCAGCAGGTCGATAGCGAAGGAAAGGAGAGGTTATGGAGTGCCTACCTTGAAGCCAACGGCGCTTGGGCAGAGGTGGGCGAAGGTGCGAGTGCTTATCAATTCGACACCAGGGGCGCAACCCTCGGTCTCGACCGGCGCTTCGGTAA
Organism: Verrucomicrobiota bacterium; assembly: GCA_040384845.1. Taxonomy (GTDB): domain Bacteria; phylum Verrucomicrobiota; class Verrucomicrobiia; order Verrucomicrobiales; family Akkermansiaceae; genus Luteolibacter. The sequence goes on from JAZKIL010000007.1 coordinate 60,378, forward strand.
CAACTTCGTATTCGGTATCTTGGGTTCTTACGACTCGCTGGACGCGAATTTCTCCAATTCTAGCAGCATCGAAGGTGAAAGCTATAAGGGCGCCCTTTATGCCACTTACTTCAACGGTGGTTACTTCGTGGATGCACTGATTGGTGGCGGAGTCAACTCATACGACACCTCTAGGTCGCTTGGTATTCTGGGAATTGCTGAAGGCAGCACGGACGGCTGGGAAATCGATGCCATGCTCAACACCGGCTATGACATCCACAACGGAAATTGGACATTCACTCCCTTTGCCTCGCTTGCCTTTACTCGGGTGACTTTGGACGGGTTCACAGAGACGGGTTCTACGTCGCCTTTGATTTTCCCAACCCAGAGTCAGGATTCGCTTCGGTCAGATCTCGGTGTGAAAGTTGCCTATTCCATGGCCATGGATAATGGAGTCGTTTTCACACCCCAGATACGCTTGGCATGGCAACATGAATACCTCGATAGCACCCAATCCATCGACTCCAGCTTCGTTTCCGCTCCAGGTTCTCCATTCACCGTGAATGGTCCTTCAATTGGACGAGATCGCGCCGTGATCAGCGCCGGACTCAACGTTCAGCTCACACCTGCTGTTAATATCTACGCCCACTACGATGGCCAACTAGGAAGCTCGGATCTCAAATACAATAACGCGACCATCGGTATCATGGTGGAGTTCTGAGTAACCTGATCTAATTTATAAAACGCCTCCGTTGGAAATAACGGGGGCGTTTTCATTTAATCGTCACTGGATCGAAATAACACATCATAACATTTGAGCGAAAGAAACCCCGACTGCCCTTTCCATCTCCCGCCACGAAACCGCTTCCGTTTTTCCCGTTTCGCTGCTTAGCTCCCCCCGTCCATGAATCCTGCCGAAAAAGCCCACGCCCTGATCGAAGCCCTACCCTACCTCCAGGACTTTCGCTCGAAAACCATTCTCATCAAAATGGGCGGCTCCGCGATGGAAGATCCTGAACTCGTCGCCAGCGTCATGCGCGACATCACCTTCCTCGAAGTAGCCGGCATCAATCCCGTTGTGGTTCACGGGGGAGGAAAAGCCATATCCGCCGCGATGGAACAATCCGGCATCGAAGCAAAATTCATCAACGGCCTCCGCTACACCAGTGACGAAGCCATCGATATCGTCGCTCGTGTTCTTTCTAACGAAATCAATCCCGGCCTCGCCCGCATGATCCGCGACTTCGGCGGCAAAGCCATTGGCATCCCCGGAACCGACATCTTCATCGCGGAAAAAATCAAATCCTTCGATAAAGACGGAAATCCCGTCGATCTCGGCCGCGTTGGCGAAGTTGTCGGCTGCAATCTTTCTAACATGGATGCCGCGAACCAAGCGGGCATCATCCCAGTTATTTCTCCTCTCGCCTCCGAACTTCCCACCGGAAAACCTCTCAACATCAATGCCGACCTCGCCGCCGCCGCCCTCGCCAAAGAACTGCGCGTTTCGAAGCTCGTCTACCTCTCCGACGTCCCCGGCTTACTTGCCGATCCCAAAGATCCTTCCTCACTGATCCAGTCCATCAACGTCGAACAGGCCAACGCCCTCATCGCCGATGGCACAATCTCCGGCGGCATGATCCCAAAAATCCGTTCCGCCATCGATGCTCTCAATGCCGGCGTCCGCAAAGTTCACTTTGTTGACGGCAGGCTCCCTCATGCCCTCCTTTTGGAAATTTTCACCGATGGTGGCATCGGCACTGAGGTGACTCTCTAGGAAAATAAGTCCTATAGGACCTATAAGACCTATTTATTGATAATAAATTACTCCTCCCAGCAACCTCAGCTCCGCGCTCCTCCGCGACCTCTGCGCCTCTGCGGTGAAATATTATCCCCCCCAGCAAACTCTTGCCCCGCGCTCGCGTCTCCGCTATCTCGTCCCCGCCCATGAACGAGCAAATCGCCAATATCCAATCTTCCGCCCTCGAACTGATCGCCGCCGCCAACGATGCGCGCTCGCTCGATGATGCCCGTGTTTCCGTTCTCGGTAAAAAAGGCTCCCTCACACTCGCCGGAGCACTCATCAAAGATGTCCCCAACGAGGAAAAATCCGCCTTCGGCCAATCTCTCAACGCTGCCCGCGCCGCGATCACTTCCGCGCTCGAAACCAAACAAGCAGCCATCCAAGAAATCGCCGACCGCGCTGCGCTTTCCGGTATCGACCTTACCCTTCCCGCTCGTTCGCTCCCAACCGGCGCTCTCCACCCACTCACCTTGATCCGCGATGAAGCCATCCAAATCCTCCGCCGTATGGGATTCGCCTTGGCCGATGGCCCGGAAATCGAAGACGAATACCATTGCTTCGACGCACTTAACACCCCAGCAGATCATCCCGCCCGCAACGAAAAAGACACGTTCTATTTCAACTCCGGCAAACTTCTCCGCACCCATACCTCCAGCGTTCAGATACGCACGATGGAATCCGCCACCCCGCCGATCCGTATCATCGCTCCCGGCTCAGCTTACCGTCGTGACGAAATCGACGCCACTCACCTCTCCGTCTTCAACCAACTCGAAGGCCTTTTCGTCGATACCGATGTCACCCTCCCCGACCTCAAAGGCACTCTCGAATATTTCTTCCGTGAAATGTTCGGCACCACGACCGAAGTCCGTTTCCGACCGCACTTCTTTCCCTTCACCGAGCCGTCTTTTGAGATCGATGTGAAACTCCAAGTCAAAGGCCAGGAACCACGTTGGATCGAAGTCGCCGGCTGCGGCATGGTAGATCCCGCCGTTTTTGAATCCATCAACGCCACCCGTAAAGACAACGCCCTCGATCCCGAAAAAATCACCGGCTTCGCCTTCGGCATGGGACTGGACCGCCTCGCCATGATCCGCTGGGGCATCAAAGACATCCGCCTGCTCATCGAAAACGACACCCGCTTCCTAAAACAATTCGCGTAATAAAATTACTAACAGTTTTCACCGCGGAGGCGCAGAGGTCGCAAAGGATCGCTGAGCCATCACGATGAAAAGGTTTTATCATTATTCAAATTAACTAACCACACCTCTGCGCCCCTCTCCGACCTCTGCGCCTCCGCGGTGAAAATTTCTTAACTCTTCTCATGAACATATCTCTTAACTGGTTATCCACTCACCTAGACCTTTCCGGAAAATCCATCCCAGAAATCTCTGACCTTTTCACGTTCGCTGGCGTTGAGGTCGAGGGCATTGTCACCAAAGGCATCGCCTCGGATAAAATCGTCGTCGCGCAAATCATGGAGGCGATTCAGCACCCTGACGCGGATAAACTCAAAGTCACCCAAGTCGATGCAGGCGAAGGCCAACTCCGCCAAATCGTTTGCGGAGCGAAAAATTACAAAGTCGGCGACAAGGTTCCTTGTTGCCTTCCCGGCACACAACTTCCCGCAGGCTTCACCATCGGTGAAACCAAAATGCGCGGAGTCGAGTCCAAAGGCATGCTCGCCGCCGCTGAAGAAATCGGCCTCCCGAAAGGTGAAGACGGACTGCTCATCCTTCCGGACGATTCTCCGATCGGTGTGCCAGTCAAAACCCTTTTCGATTCCGATGTTCTGTTAGAACTCGAAGTCACACCCAACCGTCCCGATCTCCTCTCCCACGCCGGGATGGCGCGTGAGCTCGCGACTTTGTTGAAAACTCCTCTCATCAAAGAGAGCGCGGGCGTCTCGCCCGCATCCACAGCACCCGCCCCTCCGGATTTCATCAAACTCGAAGCCACCGACGCCTGCCCGTTCTATGCCGCAACACGCATCGACAACATCACGGTTTCCGAAAGCCCTGAATGGCTCAAACAACGCCTCGCCTCCATCGGACTTCGCCCGATCAATAACATCGTCGATATTACCAACTACGTTCTCCACGAAACCGGACAACCCCTGCATGCCTTCGATGCCGCGAAAGTCACCGGAGCCATCGTCATCCGTTACGCGAAAGACGGCGAGTCTTTCAAAGCTCTCGATGAATCCGAACACATTCTAACAAGCGACGACCTGCTCATCTCCGACGAATCCGGTGCAGCCCTCGCCCTTGCTGGAGTCATGGGCGGACTCGATAGTGGCGTCACCGAATCCACCACTTCCATTATTCTCGAATCCGCCTACTTCTCACCATCCGGCATCCGCCGCACCTCACGTCGCACCGCCCTTTCATCGGATTCTTCTTATCGCTACGAACGCGGAGTCGATCCACAAGGCGTCCTCCCGGCTGCGGCACTTGCCATCAGCCTCCTGGAGAGCCGTTCTCCGAACGGCTGCATCACCCAAACCGCAGGCACCCTTCCTCCCGCACCATCACCCGTCGCCCTCGATCTAACAAAACTGCATCACCTTCTCGGAAATTCCATTTCCACCGAAGCCTCAGAGGAAATCCTCACCCGTCTCGGTCTTGCCAAACAAGCGGATGGCAAATGGATCATCCCATCCTTCCGCCAAGACCTCACCCGCCACATCGACCTCGCAGAGGAAATCACCCGCGTGCATGGCCTTGCGAATGTGCCATCGCGTTTCCGCGCCACGCTCGTTCCTACCAGTGATATCGATGCCGCATACGATGCCGACATGATCTTGCGTCGCCGTCTCGCTTCACTCGGCCTTTACGAGTCGCAGACGATCAAGCTCATTTCCGAAAGCCAACTTGCCGATATCCTTCCGCTGCGCCCGCTCCAAGAAGGCGATCTCATCCGCGTCAAATCACCGCTCAGCGAAGACCACGCGATCATGCGCCCATCCATTATCCCCGGCCTCGTTGCCAGCGCGGAACGCAACGCCCGCCAACAAGCGAAATCTCTGCGACTCTTTGAAATGGGTCGCGTCTTCCGCAACGCCGGCGGCGGAAAAGCCCTCGATCAAGAAAGCGATAGTCTCGCCATCCTCGTCTCAGGAAGCGCCCAGCCTGCTTCATGGTCTAACAAAGATCGAGCTGCCGATCTCTACGATGTCAAAGCCATCCTCTCTGCCTTGCTTCCAAATCAGACGATTTCGCTGAAACCTAAAGACCGCGAAAATTTCGCACTCGGTGCGGAAATCAAAGCCGGTGATCAAACCATCGGAGTCTTCGCGAGACTGCTTCCCTCACGCGAACGCGCCTTGGATTTCATCTCGCCAGTGTTCGTCGCAGAACTCGATCTCGGAAAACTCCGTAAACTCACCTCCGCGAAAACGCAGGTCGATGAACTCCCGCAATTCCCCGGCTCCACCCGCGACGCTGCGATGGAACTTTCCATCAGCACCCCGAACGCCGACATCGAAGCCGTTCTCGAAAAAGCGAAAGAGCCACTCCTCATTTCCTACGAATGCTTCGATCTCTTCACCGATCCATCCGGCCAGAAAATCGCAGCGGATCGCAAATCCATTGCCTATCGCTTCAACTACCGCGCATCCGATCGCACCTTAAAAGCCAATGAAGTGGACGCCGCGCATCAGAACATTTTGAAACTTCTCAGCAGTATCCAAGGATTGGTTTATCGTTGATAGCCTACCCATTCCCCCCCATCGCAAAATAAAAGAATAGGTGCTTCATTTCTGGCGTGATAAAACATACCCGTCATGAATCAGCCTTTATTACCAGGACTTGAGCCGCCCAGATGGCGGGGATGGCTGGCATTCCTCATCAAAATTTACAAGGCCGTCGAACGCGATCACTTGCCGATCGCTTCTGCAGGTGTGGCATTTTTCCTGATGCTTGGGATTTTTCCCGGGCTCGCCGCTCTTATTTCCATTTACAGTTGGCTAGCCGATCCCATGGAAATCGAACGGCAGTTACAGACAGAATCCGGTATTCTTCCATATGAAGTGCACCAGATTCTTCTTAATCAAATGCGACTCATTTCCGGAGATGGAAGCACCGCCAGTTGGGGCACCATACTCGGACTCGTCTTCGCCCTATGGGCTGGGTCCCGTGCGATGAAAGGTTTGATCCAAGGACTCAATATCGTTTTCAGGCAGTCGGAGAAACGGGAATTTATCAGTCTTCATATCGCTTCTCTTGTGCTTACCTTTGCGCTCATCGCAGTCGTGTCTTCTGCCTTATTTCTGATCGCCATCATACCTGTATACATCGCGATGCTACCGGGTGATAAATACACACTCGAAATTTTCGCTCTGCTGCGCTGGCCATTTCTCCTCGCCATCGTCATTTGCCTGCTCGCCTTACTTTACCGCTTCGGCCCTTCACGCAACAAGCCCACATGGAAATGGATCAGCCCCGGTGCGGTCTCAGTCACCTTCATTTGGCTCACCGCCTCGGCCCTCTTTTCCCACTACGTCGAAAACTTTAAGTTCTACCTCAGCACCTACAGTTCACTCGGTGCCATCGCCATCCTCATGCTCTGGCTTTATCTAACAGCCTTCCTCGTCCTACTAGGCGCAGAAATCGACGAAGCGTTGAGAAAGGAATAGTTCTCCTTTCCTCCCACTTCTCCTCCCTCCCTGTTGTAAAAAGCTCGATCAGACGAAATGCATGATTTCATTGATCGACTTTTTACAATCGGAGTTAGGCTGATTACTCACCCACCGCGTCATCGATTTTTTCGCCTACCTTTTCAACAGGACCTTTGGGATTGACCGAATCCTGCACATCCTCAATGGCCTCGTCCATTTTTTCACCTGCTTTTTCGGCGGGGCCTTTTTTCTTACATGAAGTGGAAATAGCCATGATGGAGATGGCACACAGAGACAGGAATAGTAATTTTTTCATAGGGGTATAATCTTGTTAGGCCAAATTTATATTTAACCATATACAAAAAGTATCACGCTGCTGAGAGATAGCGACTTACTTCTCACAAAAGGGACAGATAAGGCAGATATAGCGAACGTTCGGTCTTCTTGCTTTATCCTCATTTAGGCCAGCCCTACTTCGCTAAAGCTACGAAGGGCATTCGAAGCTTCCGGCACGGAAGCGAAGAATGGTGGCCCGACCCGGATTCGAACCAGGGACACGCGGATTTTCAATCCGCTGCTCTACCAACTGAGCTATCGGGCCACACAATTGCCTTGCGGGCGGGGCGCGAGTAAGGATTCCCCGCTGTCTTTTGACAACCCAAAAATTATCCGTGGGCGAAATTAATTACCCATTAGGCAAATCACCCCTGTTTGACGGCTTCATACACGGTCACTACCCCGAAAGTCATGGGTTTTGCGGTCGATTCACCAAAGCAAGTTTTCTCCAACAACGCGATCATTGCTTCGCCTGAGGGAAATTGTTCGATCGAGCCTCCGAGATACTCGTAGGCGTCTTTTTGTTTGGTCAGGAAACCAGCTAGCTTCGGCAAAACATGATGCAAATACCATCGATAAGGCGCGCGCATCATTCCTGTGGGCAATGAGAAATCGAGGATGAATAAACTGCCACCGGGTTTCAGCACGCGACCCATTTCTTTTAACGCACGCTCGTAATCCGCCATATTACGCAGCCCGAAGGCGACCGTAACCACATCGAATTCGCCATCGGGAAATGGCAATTCGAGAGCATCCGCTACCAAAGTTTCATGTACCCCGCGACTTGAAGCGTGCGCTAGCATTTCCGCACAGAAATCCGTAGCGATCACTTTAGTTTGTGGCAATTTATCCTGAATGCTCAAAGCGAGATCGCCCGTTCCACTGGCCACATCGAGTAGCTTGGCGGGATTGAGCGACTTGATCCGCTTCGTCACCACACGTCGCCACCAAACATCCATACCCATGGAAAGCACGTGATTGGTCATCACATAACGGTCGGCAATGCGCGCAAAGGCGGTTTTTACATAAGTCGGATCGGGCATCTGGTATCTTTATTTTTCCTTCAAAACCTCAGGCAGCTTTTCTTGGAATTTCTTCAACCGCGGGATCGAAACGTTTTGGATGTATCCGTTCTCTGGATTGTTTTTCTCAAAATCTTGGTGATACGCCTCAGCAACCCAGAATTTCTGAAACGGATAAACTTCTGCGGCGACCTCTTTTGGTGCGATCTTCTTATTCATCGCCGCGATCTTCTCTTCGATGATCTTTTTCTGTTCTTCGTTTTGATAGAAAATGATCGAGCGGTATTGCGGGCCTTTGTCCACGCCTTGGCCGTTGACTTGAGTCACGTCCTGCGAGGCGAAATAGACATCCACGAGAGTCGCGAAGCTCACAACTTTCGGATCGTAGACCACTTCAATCGACTCAGCGTGTCCGGTTGTTCCGCTATTGGTCGATTCATAAGTCGGGTTCTCGGTGTGGCCGCCGGAATATCCAGAGATCGCTTCTTTCACGCCTTTGACGCTTTCGTAACTCGCTTCCACGCACCAGAAGCAACCACTCGCGAAATGCGCACGCGCCATCCCGTTTTCTAACGGAACTTCAACCGGCTTGTTTTGCTGGGCCTTTGTCTGATTCGTGCGATCTATTTTTTCCTGGCTACAGCCAGTGGCGATCAACAACGCGGAGAAGATGGAGGTGAAAAGGAATATTTTTTTCATAGCGAGTTCAGGTTTAGAGTCCACGAAGGAATTCTTATTCCGGCGAATCTCCGAGCAGATACTTCGCAGCCTGCTCGACGTCTTTATCACCGCGGCCCGAAAGGTTCACGATGACGATGTCCGTTTTCGGCAACGAGCCTGCAACTTTGGAAACGTAAGCCACCGCATGCGAGCTCTCCAATGCCGGAATGATTCCTTCGCAATGCGCGAGTTCTTTAAACGCGGCCAGCGCTTCTTCGTCGGTTGCGTAAGTGTATTCAACCCGACCTTCGGACTGCAAAAACGCATGCTCCGGTCCAATCGCTGCGTAATCGAGTCCTGCGGAAACCGAATGCGTCAGCTCGATCTGGCCGTCGTCGTTGGCGAGCAACCAGGTTTTCGTGCCTTGCAGCACACCGAGTTTACCGCCCTGGAAACGCGCGGCGTGTCGCTCAGGAATGATCCCATCGCCACCTGCCTCGACACCAACCATACGCACATGTTCGTCACCGAGAAACGGATGGAACAAGCCGATCGCATTCGATCCGCCGCCCACGCATGCCACTAACAGATCCGGCAAACGACCTTCGCGTTCTAAAATTTGCTCACGAGCCTCGACGCCGATCACCCGATGAAAATCGCGGACAATCATCGGGAATGGATGAGAACCCAATGCAGAGCCGATGATGTAATGGGTGTTTTCTACCGAAGCCACCCAGTCGCGCATCGCCTCGTTGACTGCTTCTTTCAAAGTCGCTTGTCCCGCAGTCACCGCACGCACTTCCGCACCCATCAGGCGCATCCGCGCAACATTAAGTGCTTGGCGTTCCATATCGACTTTCCCCATGTAAACCACGCATTCCATCCCGAAACGCGCACACACCGTAGCGGTCGCTACACCGTGCTGACCCGCTCCCGTTTCCGCAATGATGCGGGTTTTTCCCAAACGTTTCGCTAACAGAATCTGCCCGAGCGCGTTGTTGATTTTGTGCGCGCCGGTGTGCAGCAAATCCTCACGCTTGAGATAAATTTTCGCGCCGCCAAGCTTTTCAGTCCAACGTTCTGCGAAATACAAGGGAGTCGGCCGACCCACATAGTTTTTCAATAAATCATCTAATTCGGCCTGGAATGCTGGATCGGCTCTCGCGTCTTCATACGCCTTTGCGAGATCCTGCAGCGGAGTCATCAAGGTTTCAGGGACAAACATCCCGCCGAACTGGCCGAAGTGGCCTTTTGAATCAGGTAATAAAGTAGCAGTCGAACTCATGGCAATTTCCAGGTAGGTTTGAATTTCTCGTATTCCGCGCGCGGCAATAGGACGTAAATCGGACGACGCCCCGGGTCAACTGCTGCGATCAATTCCCGCAGTTTGTTTTCCTGCATGGTCGTGCAGCCAGCCGTCGCCGCCGCGCCCTCACGACGCCAAATATGGAAGAAAATCGATGATCCTCCGTTAGCCACAATTTTTGGGAAGGCATTGTGCCCGATGAACATTTTCAGAGAATGAGGATAATCATCCTGCACCATCTGAGCTTTTTTTTCCCATTCTGTATTGGGCTCCCGATCCAAGGTAACGAACTGATTGTAAAGTTTCGACTTCGGGTCCTCGACCCAAAGATCGCGCGTGGTCACTTGATGGTAGAAGGTTTTCGGCTGCTTTTTCACGCTCTTGTGCGTACCCCAAACGCCACCGAGATCAAAAACGCCCGCCGGCGAGCGATCATCGCCTTCCTTTTTTAAAACCGCTCCCGCTGGATTCGGATGCAACCCGCGTCCCCACACCAAACCCTTGCTACCAAGCCGGCCTTTCCATGACGCCCCCACCTGCTGCCATTTCCCTGCGCTCTTCTCATAATAGGACAAAGTCACATGCGAACTATCCCAACCCTCGGAAATCCCCACCACGCATTGGCTCGATTTCTCCGGTAGCTCAAAAGCAGACAAGCCCATCATCCCCAGCACATAACAAACGATAAACCCGTATCTCATGCTCCCACTATGCCGCAAAATGATGGGTTCTCAATTCCGATTTTTGGTGGATTGGTTAAAAATGCAGGGAGAAGTTGTTCGGGCTTTTTTTCTAAACGGAGAGGAGGTAATGGAGGACACGGAGATTAGATAACAAAACTCATCCTGAAATATTTCTTATCTACCTATGCTGGGAATCCTGATTGTATCGCGGACTTACTTTACAATCGTTATTCATATAAAGCCAACGATCATAAATAATCATTATAATGAGAAAGGGAATGAATGATAACCCGATTACGATCCATGCTTCTTTAGAAATATCTGGCTCAGTAATCATTTTAAATAAAAACCATAAAAAAGGAACCATCGTGGCTATCATACAAAAAATCATCTGACCTTTCCTCTTCGAGAAATACTTACGGTTATTTTCCTTCTCATTGAGATAGGAACCACGAAAAAAGAGCCAAACCCATAGCATCATAGCATCTACGAAACGCCATTCCAAACTAAGGCAAATGACTGCTCCGATAAGGATCAGCCAACTCAAGATAATAGCTTTTTGTATGCGATTCATTTTTGATATTTCTCTGTGCTCTCTGCGATCTCTGCGGTTAATTCAATCCACCTACGCAACCCCCTCCACCACACCCCCGCCTAACAATCTCCCGCCATCATAAAACGCCATGATCTGTCCTGCGACCAGCGCACGCTGGGGTTTCTCGAAAATCAGTTTCACGCGCCCGCCATCCATCGCTTCCAGCTTCGCTGTTTCGGCTTTGGCCCGGTAACGCGGTTGCGCTTCCACCCGTTTCAGCGAGGGAATCGATTCATTGATCGATGTAATCGTCCCCACCACGCATTCTGTTAGATAAAGCCCCTCGGTGTCTTCCTTGTCCCAGCCGATCACTAACTGATTCTCCACCGCTTTTTTCCCAACCACCACATAGGCCATACCTTCTCTCGGCGAAGCCACACCGTGCCCTTTGCGCTGACCTATCGTGTAAAAATGCAGCCCTCGATGCTGACCCAACATCCGGCCCTCGGTATCGACGATATCGCCCGGCTTATCTGGCAAATAATGTGCAAGGAAATCGCTCATCTTCACTTGCCCGAGAAAACAAATTCCTTGCGAATCTTTCTTCTCCGCCACCGGCAAATTGAACCGACGGGCCACATCACGCACCTCCGGCTTAAGCATTTCTCCCGTCGGGAAACGCGCGTGCTCCACCTGCCTTGCGGTCATCAGAGATAAAAAATAACTCTGATCTTTGTTAGGATCCGCCCCACGCAAAATCGCGGCCTGACCATTGGAAAGCACGCGCCTGCGCGCATAGTGCCCCGTACCAACCGCCTCGAATCCCTGATCCAACGCATAATCCAAAAACACCCCGAACTTCATCTCGCGGTTGCACCAAACATCCGGGTTTGGCGTCAGGCCTTCCTCATAGCCATTTACTAAATACTCAACGATCCGGTGCTTATACTGATCCACCAAATCAATCACCCGAAACTCGATCCCCAAGGTCTTCGCCACCGCATGCGCATCCTCAATATCCTGCTCCCAAGGGCAATCCCCCGGAATCCCCTCATCGTTCATCCAGTTTTTCATGTATCCACCCACCACCTCATGCCCCTGCTCTACCAACAACGCAGCCGCAACCGCACTATCTACCCCACCCGATAAACCAACCATCACCTTCGACATGCCGCTTACTGTAAATTTCAAAACTCAAATTTCAAAACTCAAATTCGCTTTTGGATAAATCACTCTATCTCTGTGATCTTTGAGTTCTCTGCGGTTAATTAAATCCAAGTCGCATGACGCGGCAGCTACGAACAAAAAACCTCGCGATGGAGAGAATGCCATCGCGAGGTTGGTAAAATGGTGAGCCGCCGTCGCTCCGAATCCGCCGTTAGGCTGGATGCTGAGCGGTGGCCGCCCTAAAATTTGTTGGACGGCTTTTTATACGGGCGATTTTTTCCAAAATCTTTCAAAAGTTTGTCAACTTTTCGTCACCTAAGGAGATTCGGTCGGGGGTTCTTCGGTGGCGGGTTTCGGGGAATTGCCGAGCCCCGGCATCACTTTGCGCATGAGTTTGGTGAAACCGCTCTCAGCAGATTCGATCTCGGCCTCCGCTTCTCTCACGGCTTTTTCCCATGCCCCGGCAAAACCCGGAGCTTGCTCGCGCATGCTACGAATTGCCATTTCCTGAATGCGAAATTGGCGTTGCTCGCTTTTTTCCGGCTTGGTTTGGAGAGTTGCGATGTTGACCCGCAGATTTTCATTTTGCAATTTCAGCGAATCGATTTCCTTTGTTAGAGAATCGCTCCCCGAAGCCGTGATTTTCATTTGGGTGTTGAGGTGCGATTGCAGCTCACGCAGCTCCGTTTCCAATTTTTTGATTTCCCTGCGCATCCGGAACTTGGTGCTGATCGCGTTTTTCAGGATGAAACCTACGATCAACAAACCGAGAAGTAACCCCCATGTAAATGGGTGCTGTGTGATTTCTTGGAGTGTCATGGGAGGAACAGAAATGTGTTAGATGCAAACGCGCGGTAACCGAAACGGTTACGCTTCTTGCACAGGGAGATTGGAAACTTCCTCGCGGAGTTTTTCTGCAAGAGGAGTTGAGAGATAGCGCTCGCTGGAAGAGCAACCGACGGTGACGATGCGCTTGCCTTTGTATTCCGGACGTTTGGCGAGTTGCATCGCGGCCCATACATTGGCGCCCGTTGAAATACCTGCGGGAAGTCCTTCTTCTTGAGCAAGTGCTTGCGCGGTCGCGAAGGCATCTTCGTTGCTGACTTGGATCACTTCGTCAATGACGTCGAGATTGAGATTACCCGGGATAAAGCCCGCACCAATTCCTTGGATCATGTGAGGGCCTGGCTGAAGTGCCTCGCCGGCTTTCTTCTGGGTGATGACCGGGCTATTTACCGGCTCAACGGCAAACGTTTTCATGTCGCAACGCGATTTCAAAACTTCGGAAACTCCGGTGATCGTGCCGCCGGTGCCCACACCTGCCACGAACGCATCGATTTTTCCATCGGTGTCGCGCCAGATTTCTTCGGCGGTCGTTTCGCGATGAGCTTGTGGGTTGGCCGGATTATCAAATTGGCTTGGGCCGTATGATCCGGGATTTTCTTCGATGAGTTTTTTCGCCATGGCGATCGCGCCGCCCATGCCTTTGGCACGCGGAGTGAGAACGATTTCCGCACCTAACAAACGTAGCAACACGCGACGCTCAACCGACATGCTTTCTGGCATGGTGAGAATGCAGCGATAACCTTTCGAGCGAGCAACAAATGCGAGTGCGATTCCGGTGTTGCCGGAGGTTGGTTCGATGATCAGACCACCGGGCTTGAGTTTACCTTCGCGCTCACCGGCCTCGATCATGGATTTACCGATGCGGTCTTTGACGCTGAAGAGAGGATTGAAAAACTCTGCTTTCACACAGATTTCTGCTTCAAGTCCTTTAGTGATGTGATTGAGACGGATGAGTGGGGTGTTACCAATGGTGGCCACCATGTTTTCTGCGATATTCATAGGTCAGGGGTCGTTAAAAGTTGACGCAGCTTAGGGCGGGATACACGCCCGTGCCAACGGAAAAAACGTGAATAGGCCTTCTAGTGTGCCGTTCGGACATCCTAGCCTTACCTAAATTAGACGCAGCCTTATTTTCCTAACTCGGATGCTTGATAGAAACTCGGCTGGTCAAGACCAAATCTAATTGGTTTCAGCTGAATCACAAACCCGTGCAATAGGGTATTTCACCCATTGACAGTGGCCGAGGACAAACCCACCCTCACCGACCATGTCAAACCCTAACGACGAATTACCTTCTGGAGATGATCAACCCTCCCGTCGTGCGGTTTTAAACAAAACCTTACGCCAGTTCTGGCTCATTTCGAAGGCGTTCTTCGCCTCGGAACGCCGTAAAAAAGCGCGGGGATTTCTCCTCATGTTATTGGGCATGTCGCTGGCACTCGTATCCGTGCAGGTACTTATGAGCTATGCGGGACGGGATTTTATAAACGCCATCGAGAAAAAGGACCCGACAGCTTACTGGCGGATGCTTTGGCTCTATCTCGGCACCTTCGCCCTCGCGGTGGTCATAGGTGTTTACTATCGGTGGGTTGAGGAACGCCTCGCCTTACTCTGGCGCGAGTGGATGGCTCAGCACCTCGTGAAGCGCTACTTCAACAACCGTGCTTATTATCTGCTTCGTGGTTCGGAAAACATCGACAACCCCGATCAACGGATCAGTGAGGATGTGCGGAACTTCACAGAGAGATCGCTCGCATTTCTCCTCATCTGCCTGAACTCCCTCAATACCTTGGTCGCTTTCGTCGGCGTGCTTTGGGCAATCTCCGGCACGCTCGTAGCACTTCTGTTAGTCTACGCCATAGCGGGAACAGCAGTGAGCATTTTCATAGGTCGTCGTCTCGTCGGACTTCATTATGATCAATATGAGAAAGAGGCCGACTTCCGTTATGGCCTCGTCCGCGTGCGGGACAATGCAGAGTCCATCGCATTTTATCGCGGCGAGAAACGCGAGCATCTCGATCTCTTTAACCGCCTCACGCTGGCAGTGGCCAACATGCGCAAGATCATCACATGGAACCGGAATCTAGGCTTTTTTACCAACAGCTACAATTATGTCGCGCTCGTCTTGCCGGTCATGATCGTGGCGCCGATGTTCATGCGTGGGGAAGTTAAATTCGGAGTTATCACTCAATCGGCCGGAGCGTTTGCCCAAGTCCTCGCCGCCGTATCGCTCATCATCACCCAGTTCGGCGTCATCAGCGCCTATCTAGCAGGTGTTCAGCGATTGGGGAATCTGTGGGAGAATCTCGACGAACACGATGCCGAAGAAGAGCGCATCAACAGCGAAGCGAACCTGGAGTTAGACGACGAAAGTCGCTTCATCAGATTAGAGAAAATGACGGTGCGGACGCCAGACGGCACGAAGACGCTGGTGACGGATTTATCTTTTGAGCTCCGGAAGCGTCAAAGCCTGCTCATCATGGGTGCGAGCGGAACGGGAAAAAGTTCGGTTCTAAGAACCATCGCCGGACTCTGGTCAAGTGGCTCCGGCTTGCTCGAACGACCCGCATTGAACGATCTCATGTTTCTTCCTCAGCGGCCTTACATGGTTCAGGGGAGCCTGCGTGAGCAATTGCTCTATCCATACTCCGGTCGCGCGGTAACCGATGAGGAAATCCAACGAATCGTGGAAGAGGTGAACCTTGCCGATGTCTTCGCGCGCGTCGATGGAGATCTCAACCGCGTAGTTGACTGGACAAATATTCTTTCTCTCGGCGAACAGCAACGGGTGGCGTTTGCCCGCCTTTTCCTGCACCCGCCCAAGTTTGCATTTCTCGACGAAGCCACCAGCGCTCTCGACGAAGACAACCAAGCCCGCCTATATGCCTTGCTGAAAAAAACGGGCGTGGGTTATATTAGCGTGGGTCATCGCACTACCTTGATAGAACATCACGAGCGACTTCTGGAACTCAACCGCTCGGGAAGCTGGGAGATCCGCGCCAATCAACTTTCTCTCCCTACATGAAAACCACTTCTCCCTTTTTACTCATCCTTCACTTCATGGCGCGCTATCCTTGGCGCGTTGCGGCAGGCTTGAGTTTATCTATTGCCGGAACACTGTTAGGCTTCGTTTTTCCCGGTCTCACTCAGTGGTTTCTCGATGACATCATTCCCAACGGAGACACCTCGCGTATCCTCTCGGCCGCAGCAATGGCTCTCGGCGCAATGCTGCTGCGGCAGATTTTTTTCAGTCTGCGCACACTCACCAACAATGCCTTCGAGCTACGCATGACTCATGATCTTCGGAGCCAATTGCATGATAAGATTCAGCACCTTCCACTGAAATGGTTCGACCGCCAATCGACGGGCGACATCCTCCTGCGCATGTCGACGGATGTACCTGCGACCCAGCGCATCGTTCTAGATGGTATCGATCAAACCCTACCCGCTATTCTCCAGATCATCCTCACGGCAGGCTTTATGTTTTGGGTGCATCCGAAACTTGCACTCGTCACCCTATTGCCCGTGCCTTTCATTGCAGCGGGAGGTTGGATCAACGCCCGATGGGTCAGTCCGCGCGCGGAAAATGCCCGTGAGTCAGCTGGTGGACTCAACTCATTGCTCCACGATAACATTGCCGGTATCCGCCAGATCAAAACCTACACGCTCGAACCTGAGAAACAGCGGGACTTTGACCGATCCAGCACTGAATATCGCCGCCACCAAACACGCCTTCAGCGCGCGTGGGCTCTCTATGGACCGAGCATGGGCTTCCTGGGTGACATCGGTCTCATTCTCCTGGTTGGATGCGGCGCTTACTGGTGCATCATGAAGGAAATCACCATTGGTCAGCTCACTCAATTTCTCATGCTAATCGGTATGTTGTATGAGCCGATCAGCCGGCTCCACGGTTTGAGCACCTCGTTTCTAGGTGGACTCATCTCCGGCAGGCGGGTCTTCGAGATCCTCAACATGTCAGGAGCGGAAGACCTCGTTAGCGGCGATCACCCGGAGTCAGTCAAAGGCGAAATCCGCTTCGAGAACGTGAGTTTTTGCTACGACGAAAGCCGCCCTATTCTTAACAGCATCGACCTTATTGTACCTCCTTATCAGACTGTCGCCATCGTCGGCGCGACCGGCGCGGGCAAGAGCACCCTGTTCCAACTGCTAACAAGACTCTATGATCCTAGCGATGGAGAAATTTATCTGGATGGAGTTCCGATCGACCTCTTGAACAAGGCGAGCCTTCGCGATGCCATCGGCTACGTCACCCAAGAAAGTTATCTTTTCAATCAAACAATCAGAGAGAACCTCCTCATCGGGAAACCCGACGCGACGGAAGAAGAACTCTGGGAAAGCCTGCGCCGCGCATGTGCCGCGGACTTTGTCGAACGTCTAGATGGTCAGCTCGATGCGACCGTCGGCGAGCGCGGTGGCCGGCTCAGCGGCGGCGAGAAACAACGCATTTCCATCGCCCGTGCCTTTCTGAAAAACGCACCCGTCCTCCTCCTGGATGAAGCCACCAGTGCCGTTGACACGAAGAGCGAAAAGCTGATCCAGCAGGCCGTCGATGAGCTCCGCCAAAACCGAACCTGCCTCGTTATTGCGCATCGTCTCAGCACGATCAAAAACGCGCATTGCATTTACGTCATGCGCCTAGGAGAAGTCATCGCCCACGGAACGCATGATGAGTTGATAGAAAGCAGCGAATACTACGCCGAACTCGCCAAGCTTAGCTTTACGGTGGATAAGGCGCCAGTGACGTAACCACCGCTGGGAACGCGAATCGGAGCGTAAGCGGAGATAGCCGACGCAACTCCAGATATGTCGGCAATCTGTGACTCGCATTCCAATGAATAGCCAAAAGGACATCTATTGAATTCCCTTTTCACCCACCATGCTCATGCGAGTCACAGACTCGCGCTCCCAGCGTGATGATTTCACTTCCACTCCAACACACTCACGACCGAATCGTGATCGGAGGGAGCACCGTGTAAGACTTGGCTTTGGAGTGTTTGGAATGATGCATCATGGAAAATATAATCAATGCGACGCCCCGTTCGGAATCCGAATAGCTTGAAATGAAGCGTGGGTGTTTGTTCCGGATGTTTATTAACCATGGCAAAACTATCTGTATAACCAAGCTCTTGCAGTCGCCGGATCGGCACGCCGCTCACGCTGTTGAAATCGCCGGCTAAAATAGTGGGTATACCCGGTCGGAGCCTACTCACAATTTGCCTTACTTCTTCGCGATGCACACAGTCCTGACTCCACAAGAGCTGCATCGGGAGCAACCACTTGTCACGGGTTGTCCAGAGATGAAGCGGATCAAGATGCAAACTGGCAACTTGGAACCGTCCGCCTGGAGATTGCACTTCAGCAAAAAGATAGCCGTTGATTCCGTGTTGCGAATGTTCATATCGCGGATTCCGCAATGGAAACCGCGATAAAATAGCCACACCTTCAGAAAAATGGCGGTGCGGAAAATCAACCTTCAGTGCCTGATCCAACAACTTAGCACCCTGTGGCGACAACTCCTGCAGCATCACCACATCCGCATGCATCTGGCGTATCGCCTTTGCTGTTAGGAGCGGATCATGCGCACCTGTAAACACGTTATAAGTGCTGACTCGAACCGAATGCTGATTTCCTGAAGGCTTATTCACTGCCAACTCAGGCGATCTGATAGAGCAAGCTGGCAGCAAAACACCAAGCGTTACGAGCAGTGAAACTTTGCCACACTTATCCACACACGCCCGAAGTGCCTTTTGAATTTTGGATGCGAATGTTAGGAAGATGAACATGAAGCCGGTAGAACGAATGCGAGTCACATACTCACGCTTCCAGATTTTTCAATCCTTCACAGGTAAAATCCAGATGTTGCGGAACAAGACCGGGTTGCCATGATCCTGGATATGAACCGGACCCTCGTTATTTGTTAGCGGAATCGACAACGGCGCTGAGGTGGTGAAATCCTTGTTGAGTTCCAGATCTTCATGCACCGGTTCACCATTGAGCTTTACCGTGATCCGTGGCCATGCCGTCCGTTTGCCTTCGGCGTCAAATTTGGCGGCCGTGAAATCGACATCATAAGTCTGCCAAACAAGTGGGGGCAGGCACATGTTGAGGCGCGGTTTTGAAATCGAATAAATACCGCCGCACTCGTTGTCCTTTCCATCGAGCCCGAAGGAATCGAGAACTTGGGTTTCCCAGCGACCGCTATGATAGATGCCGCTGTTGCCGCGGCGTTGGCCACGAGCGGCGGGCTTGTAGGGAGTCCGAAATTCGAGGTGAAGACGATAACTTCCAAAACGTTGCTTGCTGGTGCAACCTGCAGCCAGAAATCCGTTTTCGACTTTTCCTTTTTCCCATTGCTCTGCCGAACTGCCGTCAAAAAGAACCACCGCGCCCGTTGGAGCAGACATTCCCACAGACGGGCTTTGGCGTTCGATTCGAGGAAGTTCCGACTGCTTTCCATCCTTCTCTGTCATCACCCACTTGCCGTCTTGAATGGTGGCTGTGATCGATTTGTCAGAACTTTCGAAAATGATTTTGTCTTCCTTTCTCGCGCCTTTGAGCAGAGTGCGCGCTTTATCAGGAGTCCATCCCAAGCCCGGCAATCCCTCTTCTAACAAGTAAGCATCAAACGTCCCGCCTCCGAGCGCCACGACCTGGACTCCTGCGTTGGCAACTTTCGGTTTTGCACTTCCATATTCTCCTTGGATCGCAAAATCCGGATCTTCGCGAAGCGCTACTTCAGGATCGGTCCAGGTTTTTTCTTGTGGCTTCTCTGCCGCACGAACATGGCAAATATCTAGGACGAATAATGCAGATAATAAATAGATGATAGAGCTTGGTTTCATGGTAATCTCTTAAAATGGCAGGGGCTTTACTGACGAGTAACGCGATAGTTCATACTCATTTTATAAAGGTTTAATAGTTTTTTGTGAATTGAATGATCCGACTTGCCGTGCCTTATTTCTTCGTCAAAATCTCTTCCATGAAATCACCACTTCTCATCCTTGCAACGTTCACCCTAGTTATCCTCGCATCCTGCGCGCCTAGCCGCACTCCGTTCTCACCCGACGGCCCGACAACCGTCGGTATGCCTGAAAAACTCTCGGATCGCGAACGCAGCTTCGTTCCAGAAATCGACGCCGCCCTCCGCAGCGAAGGCTTCGTTCCCGTCAGACACGGAAAAGGCGATCTCCAACTCGATTTCACCATGTCCTCCGGCCCCATCAACATTGAGACCTACATCGCTCTGCTGGAGGACGAGGCAGTCCTCCACTCTGCTAAGGGCCGCTCAGGCGGAGTGCCTCTCATCGGCCGCGAAAACGTCGCCAGAAAATCTTTTGACGAAGCCCTAACAGAATTTCAATCCGGACTCTCACGCGCAGCTAGCAACCGCGGTTGGTCAGGTTCCTCATCGGGATACGGAAGCTCGAATCCGGGTTCTGTCGAAGATGAGCTTCCGGTTTATTGATTCGTGGATCACTGGGACCGCGAGTTTGTAACTCGCATTTCCATGAATAGCACAAGAGAACATCCATTAAATTCCCTTTTCACCCACAACGGTCAGGCGAGTCACAGACTCGCGGTCCCAGCTTCCCTAAATCTGGAAATCCGATGTCGTGGATTCCAGATGCAGTCCGCATTCAAATTTCTCCCCATTGAAACGCGTGCCGTTGGCAGTGCCGTCTTCGGAGGGTTTGGTGCTGTGCCAATCGCCCATGGTGAGATAACCTTTCTCGGAAAGCGGATGGCGCGGCAGATTGTTTTGGTGAAGGTAGATATCCACCTGAGCATCCGCCCAATCGAGGATGGGGTATGCTTTGAGGGTCTTCTTCTGCTGTTCGACAAACGGACGGTCGCTGCGGCTACCCGACTGGGAGCGACGCAGGCCACTGAGCCAGACATCCGCACCAATCTCACGCAAGGCGCGGTTCATCGGCTCGATCTTGGTGAGTGTGGCGTAGCGCTCCTGATCAACGGCAGAGCCTTCCCATAGATTTCCCCAAAGCGCGTGCATGCGTGCGGCGGAAACCGTTGGCTGATAGACGCGGAGATCGAGCTTTGGCAGCATGGCACAAAGCTCCTCGGCGTATTGGTATGTCTCGGGAAAAAGGAAGCCCGTATCGATAAAAACAATCGGGATTTCAGGAGCGTTTTCGTGGATGAGATGCAGCATCACCGCAGATTGCAGGCCGAAACTCGTGGTGGCCACGAGATGATCTCCGAGCCGGGCGTGCAGCAACCGGATCCGCTCACCGGCGCGCATCGAAGCGATCTCGGAGGAGAGGCTTGCGGGATCGAAATCCGGATCGGCATGGAACTTTAGAGCTTGCATGATGCAGGATCAGACGCGGGCTTCCGCTTTGATGTTCTTGTGGAAATCTTTGCCTTGTTCAGTTGCGGTGACATAGCCGGCGCGGATGCAGAAATCGCCAAAACGTTCACCTTCATTGCGCTCTTTTGCGTAATGTTTGATGATAGGACTGAGCAGTTCTTTGACTTGATCTCCCGGGAAATTCTCGCGGTAGAGTTTCGACAAACGTTGACCCGCAAAACCACCGCCAAGATAGACGTTGTAGCAACCTGGTGAACGACCGACGAAGCCGATCTCTGAAATGTAAGGACGAGCGCAACCGTTCGGGCAGCCAGTCATGCGGATGGTGATCGCATCGTGGCGGAGGCCGGCTTCTTCGATGACTTCTTCAAGTTCTGTTAGAAGCTCAGGCAAGTAACGTTCTGCCTCGGCGAGGGAGAGCGCACAGGTCGGCAACGCAACGCAAGCGAGCGAGTTCAAACGCAAACCGCTTTTCAAGTGGCTGTCTTTGATGCCGTATTGCTCGAGAAGCTTTTCGATCTCCGGACGTTTCTCTGGGGAAACGTTGGCGATCATCAGGTTTTGGTTTGCGGTGAGGCGGAAGTCGCCATCGTGAATTTTTGCAATTTCACGCAGGCCGGTGCGCATTGGGTAGCTCGGGGTATCGAGCACGCGGCCGCCTTGGATGAAAAGGGTGAGATTGGATTTTCCATTCACGCCTTCGACCCAACCGTAGCGATCACCGTTGTCTTCGAATTTGAATTCGCGGACCGGACCCAGCTTGTAACCGAGATATTCGTTGAGCTTTTCAAGGAACCACTGAGGGCCGTGATCGTCCACGGTGTATTTCAAACGCGCATGTTTGCGCTCCGTGCGGCAACCGAAATCGCGCTGCACGAGAACGACTTTTTCAGCGACGTCGTTGACTTGCTCGACCGTGCAGAAACCGATGACATCCGCGAGGCGCGGGTAGGTTTCCTCGGAACCGTGGGTCATACCCATGCCGCCGCCGACCGCGACGTTGAAGCCGACCAGTTTGTCGTTCTCGACGATGGCGATGAAAGACAAGCAGTTCGCAAAAATATCGACATCGTTAGAAGGGGGCACCGCGATGGTGATCTTGAATTTCCGTGGCAGGTAAGTTTTGCCATAGATCGGCTCGATCTCCTCTTCGCTGGATTCGATTTTTTCACCGTCTAACCAAATCTCGTGATAGGCACGCGTTTGTGGCGTGAGGTGATCGGAAATCTGTTGGGAAACTTTCAGCACTTCAGCGTGAACCGATGAGAGATAAGGGTTCGGGTTGCACATCACGTTGCGGTTCACATCACCGCAAGCCGCGATCGTATCCATGGCGGTTTGATTGATTTCCGCGATCGTTCTTTTCAGGTTCGATTTGATGATGCCGTGAAATTGGAAGGCTTGGCGCGTGGTGAGCTTGATTGTGCCGTTCGCAAACTGAGTGGCCATGCGGTCGGTTTCCAGCCATTGATGCGGAGTCGCGACGCCACCGGGAACCCGGATGCGGATCATGAACGAGTACGCTTTTTCCAACTTATGCTTGCGACGGTTCGCGCGCAGGTCGCGATCGTCTTGCTGATAAGTGCCGTGGAATTTCAGCAATTGCTGATCATCCTCGCTCATCGAGCCGGTGGATGTATCAGCAAGACCTTCCTGGATCGTGCCACGCAAGTAGTTGCTGCGGATCTTGATGTATTCGTTCGCTGCTAATTTTTCTTCAGCCATGATAAAAGTCTTTTTGGTTTCTGGATTCTGAAATCTGGGTTCTTTAATAAACGTCGCGCTGGTAACGCTTCGCTTTCTTTAAATTTTCGATGTATTCCTCCGCTTGTTCGCGGGATTTCGCGCCGTGGTTGACGACGATGGAAATGAGTGCCTCGTTGACATCAGCAGCCATGCGGCTCGCGTCACCGCAGACATAGAAATGCGCACCTTGTTCGAGCCATCCGTAAAGTTCCGCACCTTGCTCGACCATCTTGTCCTGGACGTAAACTTTCTCGGGTTGATCGCGCGAGAAGGCTAGGTCGAGTTTGGTGAGTTGTCCGTTTTTAAGGAACTCCTGCCATTCTAGTTGGTAGAGGAAATCGTAGGTGTAGCGCTGGTCGCCGAAGAATAACCAATTTTTTCCAGCAGCTCCGGTTGCCGCGCGGTGCTCAACGAAGGAACGGAATGGAGCAACACCTGTGCCAGGGCCAACCATGATGATGGGCGTGTTGTCATCCGCTGGAAGGCGGAAGTTTTTGTTAGGCTGAACGAAAACCGGAACGTTTTCACCGATCTTCGCGATGTCGGTGAGGTAGGTGGAGCAAACGCCTTTGCGGGTTCTGCCGTGGGTTTCGTATCTCACAGCCGCGACCGTGAGGTGGACTTCATCGGGATGCGCGAGCGGGCTGGAAGCGATGGAGTAGAGACGGATCGGCAGCTTGCGAAGAATTCCGCAAAGCACTTCTGCGGATAAACCGTTGGGTGCGAAGTCGATGATCGCATCGATGATTTCACGTCCGTCGATGTATTCGCGGAGTTGGTCTTTGGCTTCTTCATCGAGTAGACCGATGAGCATCGCAGAGTTAGTTGCCTCGGCGAGTTTTTTGAGCACGGCTTTGGAAAGCGCGGTGATATCGAAATCTTCGCGTAACGCATCCGCCAGAAGTTTTTTGCCGACGCCTTTGACTTCGACTTCTTCGGTGCCGGTGAGTTGAGCGGCGTTGATGATGTCTTTCACCATGCTCGGGCAATTCGTCGGCTGCACGGCGAGTGCATCGCCGGGCTCATATTGCAAGCCGCTGCCTGTTAGAGAGAGCTCGACATGGATGGTTTCTTTGGCAGAGCCTTCGCCATTAAGAAGAAGGTTTTCGATCACCTCGGAAGGGAACGGATTTTTCTTTCCGAACTCTGTGCTGACCGGAGCAGCAAATGTGTAAACGGCGGGCGCAGCAGCGGCGGCTGCGGGAGTGATCGCTTTGAGCGCGAGCGCGAACCACTCGGTGTAAGTGTCTTCGTAATCGACATCGCAATCCGCGCGCGGAGCGACTCGGGTGGCGCCTAACGCTTCCAAACGAGCATCGAACTGTTTTCCGATCTCGCAGAATTTTTCGTAAGAGGTATCGCCGAGTCCGCAGACGGAGAATTTCACGCCGGCAAGTTTCACATCCTCGGACATGAAGGCTTTGTGGAAACTTACGGCCGTTTCGGGTGCTTCGCCATCGCCCCAGGTAGAAACGATCACGAGCAGGTTTTCCACTTTCACGAGGTCGCTAGGAGAAATCTCCGACATGTTTTTCATGACCGCTTTGAAACCTTTTTTCTTCGCTTCTTTGACGGCACGATCGGCGAGTTGCTCGGCGTTGCCACTTTCGGTGCCGTAAAGCACGGTCAATTTTCCAGCAGCCACCGGAGCAGCGGCGGGCACGGCGGCAGACGAACTTGCCGCAAGGAATCCACTGAGCCAACCGCGTTGAAGCGAGTCAAAGCCAGCAAGTAGCGAATCCAACGACTTGCGCTGGTCTGGGGAAAACGGGGAACTCTCGGGAAGCATAATCCTTAGTAATTTACCTTTCTTTGTCAGGTTTCGACGAAAACCTGCATTCTTGAGGGCGAATAAGCAAACATTATTTCGGGGAAATCGGGGGAAATCTATTCCCACCTCATCCAAAATTCGATCCATAACGTCCAGAGCTCACAATTCTTGTCGCGGCCGAGACAAGAATTGTAAAATACCTATCTTTGTCGTGAGCCGATTATTTTAGCTAATCGGCTCATGATTAGCCTTTTCATGAGCCGATTAAGGCATATAATCGGCTCATGCTATACAATTGGCAACTTCCGGACTGGCCAGATTTTCGTTACGACCTACGAAACTTGGAGGGCATTTTGCTTACCATCGCCGAGCACACGGGACGGCTCGACGGGATTCTTGAAGGACTGCCTGAGGAACTTGAGACGGAAACTTTGCTGGAACTCATGATCACTGAGGCAGTGAAAACCTCGGCGATCGAGGGAGAATCGCTGAATCCGAAAGACGTGATGTCATCGATCCGAAACCACCTCGGTCTCAACCTAGAAATTGAATCAGTCGATAGTCGCTTGGCCGATGGCGCAGGCGAACTGATGGTGAGCGTGCGTCGAGATTTTCAAGCGCCGTTAACAACTGAAACGCTATTTTCATGGCATCAAATGTTGCTCGGAGGCAGCACACGCTTGCAAGTTGGCTGCTGGCGTAGTGGCGGCGATCCCATGCAAGTGGTTTCCGGTAGAATAGACCGACCCACCGTGCATTTCGAAGCGCCACCGGCAGATCGTGTGGCAGAGGAAATGGCGCGATTCATTCAGTGGTTCAACGACACCGCGCCGGGATCTAAACTCGCTATCCCACAAGCTCCCGTTCGCGCCGCACTGGCTCATCTCTATTTTGAAAGCATCCACCCCTTTGAAGATGGGAATGGACGTATCGGTCGTGCCATCGCTGAAAAAGCTTTGTCGCAAGGGCAGAAGCGACCCGTGCTTGTGACGCTTTCCAAAGCCATCGAAAAGCGTCGCAACGATTACTATACCGCACTGCAATCCGCTCAGCATAGTAATGAAGTCACGTCATGGATAGTCTGGTTTGTTAGAATGACCGAAGCCGCTCATCAAGACGCGGAAAATCAAATCCGCTTTGTGTTACAAAAATTTCATTATTTTCAGCGATACGAAATAGTGTGTAGCGAACGCCAACTCAAAGTTGTTCGACGCATGTTTGATGCGGGAGCAGATGGTTTTGTTGGAGGCATGAACGCCCGCAAATATTCTGCGATCACTGGCATTTCAAAAGCGACCGCCACTCGTGATTTACAACAACTTGCTCAACTCGGTGCGATTGTCCCGATTGGCGGCGGAAGGAGCACACGCTATCAGCTGGTCCTTTGAGGAATCACAAAATCGGTCATAAAAATCCAATTCCCCTTTCTTCGGTCGGAAAATCGATGCAATTTCGGGCATGGAGAATCTCTCCCCACATAAAAAATTCGAAGGCCTGGCGATGATAAAGCCGACATTACGGCCTTTTTATCGCTTCAAGTGGCCGAGTGATCTTCCGGCTGAGTGTCCGATCTGTGGCACCAAATTCCATACGGGGTTGAATTTACGAACGGACACCAACCTCTATGGCCGCATGTTGAGAAAAGCGTGGATTTTTACCATCATACCCTGCGCTTTCACAGGTTTCTTGGCGCGTGATCTCTTTCCGGAAACCACAAAAAGAATGGATGAGATCAGTCCTGGTCTGCCCGATCTCATAAGTCTCTTCCTGTTTTTCATGCCGGGCATGCTCTGTTTCCTCAGTCTCCTCAGCCCCGCCACACGACACGTCACCTGCCTCAAATGCGATTGGAAACGCGAATTCCCCAGCTTGAAAGTCCGTCTTGGAATGAAAAAGAAGTCGATCTGATTCTCCGAAACGTTTCATTCTCATCCATCATCCAGATTCAAACGCCACCGGACCATGAAAACCACTCTTCAACACATTCCCGATCCGGGAACCATCGAAGGCTCTTTTCGTCCGAATTACGAATACAATTGGCC
This sequence comes from Verrucomicrobiota bacterium, assembly GCA_040384845.1. Classification (GTDB taxonomy): domain Bacteria; phylum Verrucomicrobiota; class Verrucomicrobiia; order Verrucomicrobiales; family Akkermansiaceae; genus Luteolibacter. The sequence continues at coordinate 87,237 of JAZKIL010000007.1, forward strand.
GCAAGACCTGCCATCGCAATGCGAGATGTGCACCAACGAGTTCAAGGTCAGCAGCAATCTCAAGTTCGGGCCACCCCGTGCCGCAAGGGTCCTGAGAAAAATCTCTAAAATTTCGCTGATCAGTTCTTTGTCGGGTTATGCGCTGATCTATCTTGTGGTTGCGGTTTTTGGCTCTGGAAATTCACTCGCAAAAGCGTGGATCGCGTGTGTTGCAATCCTCGCTTTTTTGCTATTCTTAATCTCACCTATACTGTTTTTCAGCTCCATATTTTTGCCGGAAGTGCGTCAGTTGGAGTGCACGCAATGCGGCTGGAGCAGGGATTATCCGATTAAACGACTCAGAAACATCCGGATCAGGTGAGTGACCTTACGCAAAATCGGTTTCTGACCGTCCAGTTAGCCTTTTAGAAGTTCTAGAAATATCACACGTTTCCTACATGGAAAACAATTCCCCTCATTTCAAATTCAAGTTCGGAGAGAGTCCGAAGCCCTATTTGCGTCCGTTCTACATCCACAAGTGGCCGAAAGACCTTCCCTCCGAATGTCAGATTTGTGGTAACAAATTTTATGTTGGGATGAATCTGCAAATAGGCAGAAATCGCTTGTGTCGTTTTCTGAGAAAAGCGGCATTCCTTTCCTTTGTACCTAGCCTGATTAGTCCTTTTGTTCTCGAATATTTTTTCCCGAACATTTTTGAAGGGCTCAGTGGCAAAAGCACTTGGAAGCTTGTTTTTGCGATGATGTTTCTCCCTCCGCCCATACTTTGGGCACTCTCCTCATTAGGTCCAATCACCCGTCATGTCATGTGCTTGAAATGCGATTGGAATGAGGATTTTCCGAGCCTGAAAGCATCGCGAAAAAAACGTGCCCAAGAGTCCATTTGATGAAACCACCCAATTCGGAGTTTCCTAATTGATCATTTAGCCTTAAACCACCCCCATGCCCACCGTCCAAGTCGCACTCGGCGATCGTTCTTATCCAGTCATTGTTGAAAACGGCTTGTTGTCTTCCGTTGCTGAAATCCTGAAGCAGCAGGGACTTTCGCATCTGCGGCCAGCGATCCTTTCTGACGAAACGGTTGCTGCCCACCATGCGCAAACGGTGATCTCAAGTTTCAGCGAAAACCCTCCCACCTTGCACACGGTTCCGGCGGGAGAGGCTTCGAAATCGCTTTCCCATGCCGAAGCGATCTGCCGTGAAATGATTCGCGCTGGCCATGACCGACGCTCGCTCATCATCGCCCTCGGCGGCGGTGTGGTCGGCGATCTCGCGGGATTTGTGGCATCCATTTTTTACCGTGGCATTCCTTTTATCCAGATTCCGACCACGATTGTTTCTCAAGTGGATTCCTCGGTCGGTGGAAAAACCGGTGTGAATGTGGCGGAGGGTAAAAATCTGTTGGGTGCGTTTCATCAACCGAAATTGGTGATCGTCGATCCCGAGACTTTAAGAACTTTGCCAGCGCGTGAGTTTCATGAGGGATTTGCGGAGGCCATCAAGCACGCGGCGATCCGTGACGCAGCGATGTTGAATGATTTGCTGGCGATTGATCCCGAGAAACGTGAAGTTCCGGCGGCGTTGTTGGCGCGAAACATCGCGATCAAAGCCCGCGTCGTGGAAGCGGATGAATACGAAACCAAGGACCTCCGCGCCTTATTGAATTTCGGCCACACGATCGGACACGGCATCGAGGCATCGTTGCCTTATGGCGAAATGCTGCACGGTGAAGCCATCGCGCTCGGCATTCGTGCTGCGTTGGTGATTTCCGAACAACATTCCGGGCTGAGTTCCACAGATTCTCAAAAAATCCTCACTCTACTCGGCCATTTTCGCCTGCCCATTAAACTATCAGCGAACATCGCCACCGAAACCGTGATGGAGAAGCTGACCCGCGATAAGAAATTCAAATCGGGCAAAATCCGTTTCGTGACCCTTTCAGAAATCGGTAAAGCGCAAGTCATTGAGACGGTTACGAGCAGGGACCTAGAGTCGGCGATAGAATTTCTGCGGAGCTGAAATTTGATTACGTATCTTCCTTGAAATTTGAATTTTGAAAATTGAACTTTTAAACGGAGACTGCCTGAAAGTCCTCCCTACCTTGGAGGAGAAATTCTTCGATCTCGTGGTAACATCGCCGCCTTACAATTTGGGAATCAACTACTCGACTTTTCAAGACACAGCACCGCGCGATGAATTTCTCGCCTGGTGCAAAGCATGGGCGGCAGAATTGAAACGCGTGATGAAAGATGAAGCATCGTTTTTTCTCAACATCGGCGCCGCGCCATCGAATCCACTGCTCCCTCATCAACTTATCCTCGCTCTCACCGATGGGCCGGAGCCGTTGTTCGTTTTGCAGAACACGTTCCACTGGATCAAATCGATCACCGTCACCCCCACCGCGGGCGAGGCAGTTTCTGCGGGTCATTTCAAACCGATCAATTCCAAGCGTTACGTCAACGACTGCCACGAATATCTATTTCACCTGACGAAAACCGGCGGCGTCCCGCTCGATCGCCGCGCTGCTGGGGTGCCTTATGTTTATAAATCCAACATCGCGCGCTGGGGCCACACCGAGGGTCAGGATCTGCGCTGCCGGGGAAACACGTGGTTCATCCCCTACGAAACCATCCAATCCCGCAAAGGCGAGCGCCCGCACCCCGCCACATTTCCCGTCGCCCTTGTTGAGCAATGCATCAAAATCCACGGCAAAGCCGAAGCCACAAGCCTACTCGATCCATTTTTAGGGATCGGATCATCGGCAGTGGCCGCGAAATCTCAAAAAATTACGCATTTCACGGGAATTGAGCTGGATGAGGAATACCTGAGCGTGGCGAAATCACGGCTCGATCCGTAGATTTTTACATACCCACTCAGCCACAGCCCTTGATTTCAAAGGATCTAACCTTTCGGATGGGTAACTTATTAACTTTTGTCGAATTTCAGGCTTCCCAATCCAGAAATTTTAAATAATTTAAAAAAGTTCCGAGGATTTCTGAGTTTTTTAAAAAAGTCCCACCAAACTTCGCTGACGAAAGTCGGATGAGTTTGGATTTTTAAAACGCGAGGAGGTTCTGCCATGTCCCAACGTGAACCTTACAACCAGCCAATATGAAAAATACCACATCCGGTGCCGGAGGCACCGTGGCGAAAGCTGACGCTGATCGTCTTGCAGACTTCGTGCTCTTCACCCAGCGCAGCTGTATCCTCAACCTATCTGGAGAACTGAACAAAGGAAACGTCTCGTTTTCTCAGTTCTTCTTACTCACCTATTTATCCAGCGAAGAATATCTGACGATGTCAGACATCGCGAAAAAGATGGGTCACTCGACTGCAGCTGCCACCGGTTTGGTCGATCGTTTGGAGAAACTCGGTTATGTGGAGCGCGTGAATGCGGCGGAAGATCGTCGTAAAATCATGGTTCGCATCACCACCAAAGGAGTCGAGCTCGTATCCAGAATGCGTAAGGAAATCGCGATTGATCTCGCAGGTATCCTTGCCGGGATGGATGAAGATGAGGCAGAAACCGTGGAACACACGAACCGCGCCCTGAAAAACCGCTCGCTAGTTTAATTTTATGCGCGCCAAGCGAAACCCGCTTGGCGAATTCGATGTGCCTCCGTTACGATCTCGGTCGTGACGGAGGTGTTTTCATTTATAGAACCGCTGCTTGAGCTTCAGGGATTCCACGCATCATGGATTCCAAGGCAAGCAAGTGTGGACGTTTTGGGCGATCGCGAGTTCGCGTTACGCAATCTCGCGCCGCATCATGATCGCTTGATTGCCGAGAGTTTCCCGAAAATTTCAACCCGCCATCACGCCGAGCAGATTCATGGCAATCAAATCGCAGCGATCACTAAAATCTCAGATCAAGCGATCCTCCAACACGCCGGAGTGGATGGCTTGATCACGAATTTACCCGGGCAGTTGCTGGCGATTTATGTCGCAGACTGCGCCGCGATCTATCTGGCCGATCCCGTCACACGTTCGATCGGTCTTCTGCATTCAGGAAAAAAAGGCACCGAAGGCAACATCCTGCGCGAGGCGGTATTGGAAATGCAAAATCGTTACGGCACGAAGCCTGGCGATCTTGTGTGCGTGGTTTCGCCATGCATTCGCCCGCCGGATTACGATGTCGATTTCGCCGAGACGATCCGCCAGCAGGCGAGTGAGTTAGGGATCGTCAAATTTCACGATAGCTGCCAGAACACCGCTGCGGATCTGGAAGTGCATTACTCCTACCGTATCGAAAAAGGTCAGACGGGCCGGATGCTAGCGCTGCTGGCGCTTCAATAAATTTCAGTTTTCACCTAAACATGCTTTCACCTGCCAAACTCAATCTTTCACTCCGCGTCCTTTCGAAACGTCCCGATGGTTTTCATGAGATCGAAACCCTGATGGTCAAGCTACCCGGCTTGGCAGATGAAATCACCATCATTCCGGCAGATGCCTTTTCATTCACGTGCTCAGATCCGAGTTTGCCGACCGATTCCCAAAACCTCGTGGTGAAATCGGTGGAGGCGCTGGCAGAAAAATCAGGCCAGCCTCAGCTTTTCCACATTCATTTGGATAAGCGTATTCCGCACGGAGCGGGACTCGGCGGCGGATCCAGCAATGCGGCGACGGTTCTGTTAGCTCTCAACGGCCAGCTTGAAAATCCCCTTCCCGCGGATGAATTGCATCAGTTGGCCGCAGGGATAGGATCGGACGTTCCATTTTTTCTCTACGCCGGCGCGGCGTGGTGCAGAGGACGCGGCGAAATCATCGAGGCCGCCCCCGCCCCGCCGGATTTGCCCATTGTTCTTTTTAAACCCGGCTTCAGCGTCTCGACCGCAGATGCTTATCAAGATTGCTTAAATGCCCAACCGCTTCCGGGCATTCGCTACGACACCTATCGCTACGCGGGATTAGACTTAGTGAACGATTTGGAGAAACCCGTTTTTGCCAAACATCGCTACCTCGCCGAACTCAAAGACTGGCTGCAAAATCGACGCGACACCAAAGCCGTGTTGATGTCCGGTTCAGGTTCGACCTTGTTCGCCATCCTGCGCCCGAAAGGTAGCGCGGAAAGCTTGATCCATACCGCGCACAAATATTTCGATTCCAATCTCTGGACTTGGAGCGGGACTTTATAACGTCTCTACCGCATCCAGAAACGACGGATATTTCGGCTGCCAGCCAGTCGCTCTGAGCTTCGCGTTGGAAACTTGTTTGTGAGTCCAGCCGCGCTTCCGATTTATATCGCGGGGACCACTGGGCGGGAGACCTTTTCCAAACTTTTCGGCAAGTCCTTCGTAAACTTCCCGCTGAGTCAAACTCTCCGAATCACAAACATTGAAAACCTGACCGGCTGGAAATTCTGTTAGGGAAAATAAATGCAGCAACGCGCTTGCCGCATCATCGCGGTGGATTTGATTGATGAAACGCCGACCGTCCTCCTCAATGACCGCCTCGCCGTTTTTAAATTTATTCAGCAACACACTGCGATTCGGGCCGTAAATTCCTGCGAGTCTTGCGACCACACCACCGGCATCAGTTACACATGTTTCCGCCGCGAGCAGCAGCCTGCCCGTTTCACGATCGGGAATGGTTTCGGATTTCTCAGTCACTAATTCGCCATTCTGCTGCGCGTAGACCGAACTACTGGATGTGAACGCGATGTTGGAATGAGGAAAACGCCGGATCAGATTTTCACAGCCGTTGAGATAAACTTTACGGTAGGCCTCCTCGCCCCCGCGACCCGATGCCGCACAATGAATGACTGCATCCACATCCGGAAGCGCCGCGACCGATTCCGGATCGCTCACATCACAGGCGATCAAATTTTCTCCCCCGCTCAATGAGGCGCCTATCACGCACCATCCTGCGGCTGTGAATTGCCTCATGATTTCTTCGCCCAGATATCCGGCACCTATCACCAAAAGTTTTTTCATTTCTAACAGATCAATCATTTTTCCTAGCGACGAACCACAGCAGCAATCCGCCAACCCCTAACCCGCCGAAAAAGATCAGCCAGAATAGCTCATGTACAAAATCCGGCAAATTAACATTCATCCCGAACAAGCTGCCTAAGGCAACCACTGGCAGGAAGAAGCCGGTGACGAGGTTCAGTTTGAAAAGAATTTTCCCCAAGCGATCCGAAGATTTCGCATGTGCTTCAGAAGCCTCAGCTTGCCAGAAAATCAGAGTTTCACGGGCATCGTTTTGAAGAAGCTCAGCCGCCCTTTCGAGTTCTCGAGCGCGGTCACGGAAGGATAGAATTTGGCGATCTTCGGGTTCTTCAGCGAGGGTTTCCTCGAGCGCGTGAACCAAGTTCCGGGTGCTTCGGGTAAGCGGTCCCGCATGCCTGAGAATTTTGAAAACCAACTCCGTGGATTCAGTTTTTTCTAACAACTCTTCATTCACATCGATCGCTTTGGCATAGCGATCCAGCAACGCACTAAGCTCACTCAAACCGGGTCCGCTAGGTTGGAGCCAGCTTCCATCACGTCGACGCCAGAAAAAAGTCGCCTTACGTTCTGGAATACCTGCCTCAGGAACTTCGTGCATCACGAGCAGCAATTCTTCCTCTCCTACCACGCAGCGTTGGTGGCCGGGCCGACCGCTGAGCTGCTCACGCAACGTGCGTTCGATTTCATAAGGGGTAGGTAATATTAGTGATTCTTCCTGCATGGACATGTGGTTTATGGAATTTTTTCCATTTCCGCAACTCTTGCAAGTCCCGCTGCTTGAACTTGCAAGTTGGCCGGATTCAGCCTAATTACTTCGCATTCATGAAATACTTTCTCTTACTCGCCTGCGCGATGCTCCTAGTTTCCTGCGTCGATACCAAGCCTCCTGGATCCGATTACCTCGCCGGTATCGGCGGTCCGATCCATCGACCCACCTCCGGTGGTCCAGGCACTCCAGCTCCTGCCATTCCCGATGACGTCTCCTACTGGGAGGGCGATGACGCACAAGGTCCATCAGTCATCAAAATCAATCGCACCCATCAAAAAGCCTATTTTTATAAAGGCAACAAACTGGTCGGCGTCTCCAGAATTTCTTCCGGAAAAGAAGATTCCGGCACACCTCCGGGAAAATACAAAGTCATCCAAAAAAACAAAGATCACAAATCGTCTCTTTACGGAGTCATCAAAGACAAAGCCACCGGCCAAGTCATCAATGACAACGCTGATATCCGCGTCGATAAAGTCGGACCCGGCCAGGTGTTTTACAATGCTCCGATGCCATACTTCATGCGCTTCAATGATGCAATCGGCATGCACACCGGCTACCTCCCAGGTTACGCCGCATCTCACGGTTGCGTTAGAATGCCACACCACATGGCCGAAAAGTTCTTCGAAAATGTGACTGTCGGAACGCCTGTGATTGTGGAGTGATTTCGTGGCGAAACTTTTTTAGCCCCCTCCATTCAAAGTAGGGGTACGCCCCATGGTTTTATGTGATCGAAAGGTTATGTGTTAAATACGTTAACCGACATCGATCCTATGAAACCAAAAAACCACATCCCACTCGTACTTCTTAACATTCCTTTCCTCCTTTTAAGTCCTGCTGCGAACGCACAGGATCAAGATATTGAAAAGTCTGCCACCGGAGCCGCCAGGACTGAAAAAACCGAAGCCGAAAAAGCGAAGGGCTTACTCGATAAAGAAACTGCTGAGCGCACGAGGGCGGCCGAAAAGCTCGCTCGGGAGACCGCAAGAAATACTGAGAAAGCTACAGATAAAGCCACCAAAGAAGTAGCTAAAGATACTGCCGAGCGCGAAAGAGAAGCAGCAAAACTCGCTAGAGAAACTGCAAGAGACACTGAAAAAGCCGCCAAAGAAACCACAAAAGAAGCGAAGAAAGACGCTGCTGAGCTGAAAAAAGACACCGCCGGCACTGCGAAAGAAGCACGTGAACGTGGTGAGGAAATAGCAGAGAAAGCCAAAGAACGCGCTGAAGAAGCACGTGAGCGCGGACAGGAAAAAGCCGAAGACGCTAAACAACGCGCCGAAGAAGCTCGTGAGCGTGGACAAGAGAAAGCCGAAAACGCTAAAGAACGCGCTGAAGAAGCAGCCGAGCGCGGAAAGGAAAAAGCTGAGAGTGCGAGAGAGCGAGCCAGACGCGAAGTCATCGCAATCGAAGCAAGCGAGCCTGAGCGCATCGCGGAAACGAAAGTTACAGAAGTGACACGCGAGATACAGCGCGACATCGACAAACGCAAAGCCCGCATTGAAGGGCGTGAGCAAGCACGGGCTATGTATGACGAAATTCTCGCAGCTGAGAGCCGGATTTCACTGGCTGAAATCGCTCGTGAAGAGCGCTTTAGACAACGCTTCGAGCGTCTACGCCAAGAGGACGATCGCTACGTCCGGATCACACCCGACCAACGCCGTCTAGCCACGACCTATTACCAAGAGCGCTTGTTAGGTCGTGAATTTGATGGTCCACAACCGGAGTTTTTCCGTCAGTCTGCTTATTATGAAGACAGGAATGACGGACGCATTGTTGAACAGATCCAGTATGCTAATCCATATTATCTGAATGAAGGACGCCGTTACGTGCATTACGATTCACGTTCGTCTATCCCTGCGATTCTCATGGCTGCTCAAGCAATGAACTATGTCCAGTTCCAACCCGCTCGTGAGGTAGCTCCCATCTTCCACGAGCGTCGTGAAGTTTCATCGACGCACGCCATCCCCCTGCCACCGGAAAACTATCGCAGTCAGGACTCAGTGGTTGTTTCCTATCCAGTCGATGAAAAATCGATGATCTCCAGCGAAGACATCTTGTTTCTTCAAGGTACCACCCAGTTCGCCGATCCATATTCCTATGAGGTCGTCAAAGTCATGGCAGATGCGATGAAAGCGGTACCAGAAGAAGAGCGCTTCGTGATCGAAGGTCACGCATCGGCCGAAGGCAGTTATGAAAGCAACATGGCGCTTTCCCAACTGAGAGCGGAACACATTGTTAGAGAAATCGTCCGCCAGGGCGTTTCACCTTACCGCTTGCTTCCAGTAGGCTACGGCGAAAGCGAAGCACGTCGCGCTGAGAATGCCGCTGAAAGCCTCCGCAGCCAAGACCGCCGGGTAGTGGTATTCCGGATGAAACCGGAAACCCTTGCCCAGCGCTAGTCGTTGAGCGGAAAAACCGAAAGCCCTTCGCTCCGACCCTGGAGCGAAGGGCTTTGTCGTTTATAAGAGAGTGCTTCTGTAATTCGCTCATGATTTCATCGACTCCATCCACCTTCGTCGCTATCGATAAGGCATGGGAACAACCGCGCTGAAGCGTATCGATTGTCATGTCCACTTGCTTGGAGATGGAAGCTCAGGCAGCGGATGCTGGCTCCAAATGAGAACACCGCTTCACCAATTGATGGCGCGTATCATTGTGAAAGCCGCTGGTTTACCGGCGGATTGCCTGAAAACCGGACTCGACAAGGCGTTGTTAGATCGACTGGTCGACATGGTTCGCACTTCATCTCTGGATTCCGTGGTGTTGTTAGCTCAAGATCTGCCCTACCGCGATGACGGCAGCTCCATGCCGGAAAAAGGCGCGTTCTACGTTCCAAATGAATATCTTCTCAAAGTTTGCGCAGAGTATCCGGATTTATTTCTTCCCGCCGTTTCCATTCACCCATCTCGCCCTGACGCCATGGATGAACTCGATCGCTGCCTAGCCGCAGGTGCACGGGTTCTAAAATTGCTGCCGAATTGTCTCAACGTCGATTACTCCAATCCGAGACACAGACCTTTTTTTGAAAAAATGGCAGCCGCAGGGATGATCTTACTCTCCCACACCGGAGGAGAACTTTCACTGCCCGTCATCAATCCACTTCTTGCCGATCCTCGTTTGTTAGAATATCCGCTTGCCTGCGGAGTCACCGTCATCGCCGCCCACTGCGCCGGGCGCTCGGGATTGTGGGATGCTGACTACACCGATGACCTCATCGAAATGTTCGAAAAATGGCCGCGCCTGTATGGTGATAACTCCGCCTTATGCAGCCCGATCCGGAGCCAAACTTTACCAAAAGTTCTCCCTGCTGCCGTGCGGGATCGCATTATCCACGGTAGCGATTTTCCCATCGCCGTCAGCGGCTTCGGTCCATGGCGAATGGGCTTGATCAACTTCAAAACCTGGCGCACCGCAGACCGCAATCCCAACGTGCTGGAACGCGATGTCTTCTTGAAAAACGAAGTCGGCTTCGATGACTCCAATCTCACGCGAATGGCGGAGATTTTAGAATCCACCAAGGCGGTGCGGCATCCTGACGCCGATTTCTGAGCGACTCTCAAACAGATTAGATTTTTTTAGTCTAGACTCCTAAAAAATCTAACCATGTAATAACTCATGCGACGAAAAGCCAACGGACTCAAGCGGCTCTTCGCCTTCCTGATCGACATTATACCGATATGGTTATTGAGCCTTATAGCCTATAAATGGATTACAGGTGAGAGCCCATTTCCAAAAGAATCATGGATGGCGCTCACGCCGGGACGAATATTCGTAAGAGATGGCTGGCTACTTATCTGGATTATTTATTGTTCGATTGCTGAATGCACGCCATTACGCGGAACACTTGGCAAGCGAGCTATGGGTATTGAGGTTCGGGGACCCCATCGTGGAGCGATCAGCTTCGGTCGAGCTTTAGGGAGAAATCTGGGGAAAATCGTGTCAGCGCTGCCGCTTTATCTTGGCTTTATATGGGCGTTTTTCTCGAAGTCTTCCAATGCTTGGCATGACACGTTTGCGAAATGCGGTGTCTACGAGCGCCGCTGATCTGATGAAGTCGAAAAATAGTCCTCACAGAAGGGCGCTACTGGATATCGAGTTGCCGTCATTATTATCCTCTGCCAGCTGGCAATGCGCTTAATCGCTAAGATTTTCAATGCATCATCATTTTCATAGGTGTTTTGGATATCATTTTAAAATTTTGATCGATTCGGTATTCGATAATCTGGCGGTTACTTGAGTCTCGAGATCTATCTAAAATCACGGTATAATAATCGTTTTCGTATTTAAGATAAACATCGATTTCATATTCTCTGTATCCGATAAATTGATTTAAAAATGCACCTATGGAAAACTGACATGGATCTAAACCATTAGGATCGTCTTGCCTCAAAACCTGAGTGATTTTTTGATAAGTATCCGTTGAAATTTCCCCGCTGTTGAATTCGTTATTTGGCTCACCAACAAATGGATTTAATGCAACTATCCCTCTCAAAATAAAAAGAATTATAATCGCAACATTTAAGACCAACAAAAAGGTGCGACTATAAAACTTCAGCTCTTTCATAAAGCAATTATTGGATGAATTCAGTTTTCGTAACCCATTTCAAATACTCTGCGGAAACCCGGTCTGGAGCGATTCCGATGACCTCCGGTGTTTCGTAAGGATGTTTTTCTAACAAATAATTCTCAAGATTCTTAAATCCAGCGATTGGGACTTTGAAGATAGCGAGTATTTCGGATGCCTGCTCAATCATTCCCTCCCAACGATAAATCGATTCCACTCCCGGAATAAGATTCACGCAGGCGGCGAGGTTTTCGGAGATGATCTCTTTGGAAATGCGTCTCGCGGTTTCTGCATCCGGAAAGGTGCAAAGCACGATGAGCATATCTGCAGCAACGGGCGGGCTGAAATGAACCTGCCCGCCCGTTGATTGGAGATTTTCCTGCATGGAAATCGGTTGTTAGTAGCTCACTGGCTGGCCGGTTTTAGCGGATTCGTAGAGCGCATCGATGATCCACATCAGTTTGTGTGCTTGTTCCGGAGTATTGAAGGGCTCGGCGGTGCCGTTGATCGCGTGGATGAAGTTGGAAGCGGAACCGATCCGTCCCATGTCTTCGCATTCCTCGACGATAATCGAACGGTTGACGCTGTTGCCATTTTCCTGAACGTAGAGTTCGCAAGTATCGATCGCTGTGCTGTCGATGCCATCGCGGCCGAACAAGCGCTCGACTTTTCCGCCGGCTTTGGTGCCTTGGAAAACGACGGAGACTTCCTCGCGTTTGATCATTTCCGCCCATGAAACCTGGAGGCTGAGAACCTGGCCGGTTTTGAACCTAACAAATCCGTGTGCCGCGCACTCGACATCCGTAGTGCCGCCTTCGCGGTCGGGGATTCCCCACGGGCCTTTGAAGCCGGGATCGGTGATGTGGTCGTCAAAGGTGTTAGCCAAAACATGCGCGGGTTCCGGGTAGCCCATGAGGTAGAGCGCCAGATCGATCATATGCAACAGATCGATCGTCGCGCCACCGCCGGACATCGCCTTGGTGGTGAACCAGCCGCCGAAGCCTGGAATGCCGGTGCGGCGGATCCATTTCGCTTGAGCGGAATTGATCACTCCGACCGTTCCGTCATCGACGTATTTCTTCATCGCTTGCGATTCCGGGCGAGCGCGGTTGTTGAAATTGAACATCAGCTTTTTGCCAGACTTGTTCGCGACCTTGATCATCTCTGCGACTTCACCTGCGTTCAAGCCGGGTGGTTTTTCGCAGAACACGTGTTTGCCTGCTTTGAGGCATTGCATGGCAAGTGGGGCATGAAACTTGTTCGGCACAATGATGCTGACGGCATCAAGCTCCGGAACTTCCGCCAACATGCGATCCACGGAATCGAAGGTTTTGGCGATATTCCATTGTTTGGCTGCATTTTCCGCAGCTCCCGGCAATGGATCCGCGACTGCTACGATTTCCGCACCCGCTGCGCGAAAGCCTTCGGCATGGTATTTCACCATCCATCCGGCACCGATAACTCCTACTTTAAGTGACATAATTTTTATTGGTTAGATTTATCGAATGCGGCGTCGAATGCGACATTGGAACCCGGGAAGTCTACATTTCTAACAAATGCGGCTGCTTCGGTTGCGCCATGAACGCGATCCATGCGGATGTCTTCCCACTCGACGGAGAGCGGACCGGCATATTTGAGATCGTTGAGCGCGACGATGATGTCTTCGAACTCGATGTCGCCGTGACCGAGCGAACGGAAATCCCAGAAGCGGCGTGAATCGCCGAAATCGGTGCTGCCACCGAACACTCCGACGGAACCGTCACCGTGGCCCCACCATACGTCTTTCATGTGGACGTGGAAAATGCGGTGACCGAGATCGCGGATGAATTTGATGTAGTCGACACCTTGGTAACCGAGGTGGGATGGATCGTAGTTGAAACCAAAACGTTTGTGGTTTTTTACGGCTTTGAGTGCGCGCTGCGCGGTGGCGATGTCGAAGGCAATTTCAGTCGGGTGAACTTCGAGAGCGAAGTTGACGTTTTCTTTGTCAAACGCATCGAGGATAGGAGTGAAACGTTTGGCGAAATCTTGGAAGCCTTTGTCGTAAAAAGCTTGGTTCGTCGGTGGGAAAGCGTAGAGGCCGTGCCAGATGGACGATCCCGTGAAGCCGTTGACGACCGCTGGGAATTCATCTTTGTCTTTGCTCTTGCGGCCGGGCTGGGCGTTGAAAAATTTGCGAGCGGCTTTTCCGGTATCGATCATTTCTTTTGCGGCGCGCTTGCGAACCCCTTCTGGATCGCCTTTACCCCAAACGTGTGGAGGGAGAATGGCTTGGTGGCGCTCGTCGATGTTGTCGCATATCGCTTGTCCGACGAGGTGGCTGGAAATCGCATAAGAGGTTAGGCCGTGATCGGCGAGAAGCTCCCATTTTTCTTTGAGGTAATTCTTTTTCGAGTTGGCTTTTTCGACATCGAAGTGATCTCCCCAACAGGCGAGTTCAAGGCCGTCGTAGCCCATTTCTGCAGCAAGCGGCGCGAGTTTTTCAAGTGGAAGATCGGCCCACTGGCCGGTAAAAAGTGTGACTGGACGTGACATAAGTTTGGTTAGGATTGGGGTTACAATGAGGATAATGAACGATCTACCCCGCATTCGGGAAGGAAAAAGCCTTGGGGTAGTCGATTAACGGCCTTGCATGTTTTCCAACCACAGGGTCCGGATCGCACTGAATAGCGGATGGACGGGGTAGGCGGTGCCTTGGAATGAAGAGATCCAAACCGGGCCTTTGATCGAAGAGGTAAGGAAAATGCCGTCTGCCTTACTCAGATCTTTTTTGCTGAGGGTTCTCACATGACATGGGATTTTTTGCGAAGCTGCTATTTGAATGATGAGCTCTCGGGTCACGCCGGGAAGACAGCCGCTGTCGAGGCCCGGGGTGTAGAGGTCCTTGCCACGAATAAGAAACACGTTGGCCATCGCCGCTTCGCAAAGTTCATCCGAGGTATTGAAAAACAACATTTCATCAAAGCCCTCGTGGCGTGCCATATCGAGCGCGATGAGATGCTCGGCGTAGTTCCCCACTTTCAGACCACGCAACATGCTTTCATTATCCTTCCGCCATGGTGCAAGTGTTAGACGCAGGCTTGCTTCCGATGGCTCGACATGACTCACGGTCATCCATTCCCATGCCTGGCCACTGTCTGTTAGATTCATCGGACCAACCCCCATGCTGATCGCAAAACGAATTTTCACCATGCCGCTATCGAGTTGATTACGTTTCAAAAGTCCGATCATCACTTGCTGCAAGCCGGATTCTTCGATCTCGACTCCTTGGATATTCAGCCGCACCAAACCACTTTTCAAACGCCTTAAATGTTCGGTGAGAAGACGAGGTTGTCCATCGACCGCGAGAATGGTTTCAAACAAACTCAGTCCGTGGCACAGCCCGCGATCTGAGGGAGAAATCCGAAATTCGGTTTCATCTATAAATTTCCCGTCGAACCAAACGATTGCCATGCAGCCATTAGAGAACCTGCGCGTCACATATCAAGAACGGAGCGAGAGATTTAATCTGGGCAAAAAAAAGAGCGGCTCGACCGATTATCCCCGGGAAAAACCCAAAAACCCAAAGGGACGTTCAGTCGAGCCGCCTTGTCTTGCGACGTGGGGAAAAAAGCACGGGATGGGGATCAGGTCAACGAATTTTTTGTAGAAACTGTGATTTTTACAAAGTCCCTTTATTGACAGAAGAATTCCCTTTCCGCGACGTGGATTTTTCATCGCCAGAGGCGGCAGATGAGGGCTTATTAGCGGAAATGGAATGGAACGAAGGTAAGCGCAGAGGGAAACCCTTTCCCCACAAAGGAACCAACAAGGGTCCGATCCCAGCTAAGAAATTCACCATCAAATCGAGCGTTGCGGGAGCGATTAAGCCTGGAAATGACCGAGGCTGGGATGGAGTTGCGGGCTGGTATGACAAGCTAGTGGGCGCGGATGGCTCGGATTATCACCAAAACGTGATTTTACCGGGAGTCATGGCCTTGCTGGATATCCAAAAAGGGGATGCCGTGGTTGATGTTTGCTGCGGGCAGGGAGTGTTGGTGAAACATTTACTCATCGCCGGGGCGGGGAAAATTCATGGGGTCGATGCGAGTGAGAAGCTTATTTTCGCCGCGCGGCAACGAAACGGCAATGAACCACGAGTCAGTTTCGAGGTTGCCGACGCGTGCGGGAAAGCGCCATGGGCGGATGGGAGTTTTGATAAAGCCGCCTGCGTGATGGCAGTGCATGACGTGCAAAATGCAGCGGCATTAATGCAAAATGCCTCATCCTCGCTCAAACCGGGTGGAAGTTTTGTGATCGTGATGATGCATCCGTGTTTTAGAATTCCCAAAGAAAGTCATTGGGGTTGGGACGGTGATCAAAAAGTTCAATTTCGACGTTTAGACAAATATGGTTCCCCACTTGAGATCGCGATCCAAACCCGCCCCGGACTCAACACCGGTGAAGGCACGGTGTTTTATCATCGGCCTTTAGCAGATCTGCTATCCGTGATCGGCGCAGCGGGATTCGGCATCACGAAATGCACGGAATTATTCTCGCACCGAAGATCGCAATCGGGCCCATTCAGCAAAGCTGAGCACAAGGCGGCAGAGGAGTTTCCGCTGTTTCTGGGGCTGAAAGCGGTGAGGCTCTGATAGCACAACAACCCAAGCTATCATAAAAATTCACTAGATCATTTCTCGTCTTTCACCACTGCCAAGATCGATCCAAAGCTATTACTTTGTTTTTCCATATCTGCACCGGATCGCATTTGACTTATATCACCATCGAGAAACAACGCATCATCACAACCCAGTGTTTTGAATAGCTGCGCGAATTGATGAAGATTCACAAATTTTTCGGAGTGGAAATCCGTCATCACGAAAATTACCTCGCCAGTTTTGGCCACTCCCACGCCGTTTCGATGCAATTTTGATTCGGAGTTTGCATTGAAAGCCGGGTGAATTTTCCCACCTCGCAATAACAAAGGACCTGACTGCACGGCTTGTCTGACGATGACATTTTTCTGCGGATATTCGTCTGTGCTGATAACCGCAGCACCCGTCTCGGAGATGAGAAAAATTCCATTCGGTTGAAGGAAAAAATTTCCTTCACCTTTGTTCCGATTCACCGGGTTCATTTCTTTTCCATCCTGCACCAGCAAGCCACTCGGAATGCCACCGGGTTCGAAAATTCCTCCATTCATCAAAGTTTCCACAGCTATACCCTTCGCTTTAAGAAATGTCGAAGCAGCAGGAAATGTTCTCAATGGTTGCCCATCGTCGCCCTTCCATATGAAAAGAATTTTATGGGGTGAAACCCGTAGTATTTGATATGTCACACCCTCAATCATTTCCTTCTTGGGCGCGGCCATGACAAAGGTGGAGAGAAGGAGGAAAAATGTTATTTTTACAAGAACGGGCATGGCTTGAAGATGATTAAAAGCGGTCTGCTAAAAACAGCAAACGAAGAATTTTTCAGAACGAAAATGGAATGATTTTTCAGATCGGCTCCAACTTCTTATGGAATTTGGTATACATATTGCTGAAACTGTTCCAGCTTCTCCGCGAAGTGTCGGAATTTTCACTATCTAATAATAGAAAAATTAACCACTGATATTTATATATCCCCCCTATGAACTTAACTTTTAATCAATACCGTCTTATGACCGGCATTAGATCCCATCGGCCGAATCCGATCGTGATCAACAAGAATAGCCCGGCCCTTCTTGAAACGGCGCAGCACGAGACAGTCCAAGATGCCTTCGAGGCGGTGGAATACGACAGGGACCATGCTTATAACTGCACCCTACATCGTTGGTTTCGGAGGCAGCTTTACCTTGGTGAAGAAATCCTCATGACAGCGGATCAGTTGAAGATGATCTGCGCTGAAGTCCACGAAATGGGAAGATTGCGAGAGAGGAAGCTATTAATGGCTTCGAGATCCCCCTCGACGATTAGATTGTATTCACCGAGAAGGTGAATTTATGAAAGTCTTAACCACTAATGATGCGGGCGAGACGCCCACGCTCCCTCAAAGTTTCTGAAACGCATCCATTCCGCCCGTCACGTTGGTGACGTTATCAAAGCCTATGGACATGAGGTACTCACAGGCTCTGGCGGAGCGCATGCCGGCTTTGCAGTGGATGATGATCTCGGTGTCTTTTGGAAGATTGGGCGCGTAGTTCGGAATGGTTTGCAGGGGAACGAGTTTGGCCTGCGGAATATTTACCACCTGCCATTCGCCTTCTTCTCGGACATCAATGAGCAGTGCGTTAAGGTTTCCTGAGTCGAGGCGGTCTTTGAGTTCGGCGGCGGTGATGGATTGCATGGTAGGATCGGTGATTTGACAGGAGGGATTTGCGGTGGTTTCGGAGTTCTGAATGGAATGGATGCTGGGATTTTTTCCGCAAAGTCGGCACGAAGGATCGTGACGAAGTTTTAGAGAGCGGAATGAAGTACGAAGCGCATCGTAGATCAAAAGTTTTCCGATGGGAACTTCGCCTACGCCGAGAATGAGTTTGATCGCCTCCATCGCTTGGAGCGATCCAATAATCCCTGGCAGCACGCCGAGGACGCCGGCTTCCGCGCAGTTAGGAACCGCGCCGGGTGGTGGAATTTCTGGCAACAAGCAGCGATAACAAGGTCCGCCGAGATGTGGCGCAAATACGGTCATCTGTCCGTCGAAGCGATGGATCGCCCCGTAGACGAGTGGTTTTTTCAGAAAAAACGCAGTGTCGTTAGAAAGAAAACGCGTCGGGAAATTGTCCGAGCCATCGATAATGATGTCGTAAGGTTCTGCAATCGCGAGCGCGTTGTCGGGCGTGAAGCGGACAGGATAGAGCTCGAGTTCAAGGTGTGGATTCGTTTGACGCAGGCGCGAAGCTGCGGAATCGAGTTTGGATGTTCCAATCGTGGCATCGCTGTGCAGGAGCTGGCGGTGGAGATTGGAGAGATCAACCGTATCAGGATCTACTAATCCGAGTTTCCCTACTCCAGCAGCAGCGAGGTAAAGCGCAGCCGGAGAACCGAGTCCGCCGGTGCCAATTAGCAGTACCGAAGCGTTTTTTAAACGCAACTGACCGCTTTCGCCGATCTCCGGAATAAGGAGATGGCGGGAGTATCTAGCTTGTTCTGCCGACGTAAGCACATCCACGGGTAACCTCTAAGTTTCAAATATGAAACTCAAATTCACAGGAAGTCAGCGGTTGCGGGTTTGGAAATCCGTGTTTAGAACTGCCATATGGCAGAAGTATTATCGACTTTCGAGTTGAAGTTTAACAATATGGCACCTGGGTTTGAATTGCCCGACGCATGGGGGAAAATGCATTCTTTGCGGAATTACGCGGGGAAAAACGGGACGGTCATCGTCTTCGCGTGCAACCATTGTCCTTTCGTCATCCATCTCGCCAAGGTGCTCGGATTATTTGCCACAGCTGCCGCAACTCAAAGAGTCAGCACGATTGCTATTAATTCCAACGATCTCGAAAAATATCCTCAAGACGGCCCACAACCGATGAAGGAATTTGCCGCCGAGCACGGCTGGAATTTTCCTTACCTCATTGATGAAACTCAAATGATCGCGAAATCCTACGGTGCCGCGTGCACCCCGGATTTCTTCTTAATTGATGGCGAGGGAAAGGTGGTTTACACCGGACAATTTGATGAATCCCGCCCGGGCTCCGGCCAACAACCCACCGGCGCAGATCTCGTAGCAGCCGTCAATTCACTCCTGGCAGGAAAACCTCCAGCCAAAGGCCTCCCAAGCAGCGGTTGCGCGATCAAATGGAAACCGGGCAAAGAACCACGCTGGTTTCCGAAGGGTTGAGGTATCTGGAAAGAATTTGCCACTGATCAAGTATCAAATGGAATAATTCTTTCTCTCAAACCCATGAAACACTTCACTCTGGCATTTGCCCTGTTCGGCCTCACCTGCCAAGCCGCATCACCAGAGCTTTCGGGGATCTACCCGCATCTCGCGATGTTCAACTCCGAGAAGGAATGCGGCACCGGCGCAATCGTTCCATGGGCGGACAAAATTTGGGTCATCACCTACGCTCCTCATCAACCCGCCGGCTCCGATGACAAACTTTACTCAATCTCGCGCGATCTAACACAAACGATCCACTCCGAGTCCATCGGTGGCACTCCCGCCAACCGAATAATTCACAAAGAATCCGAACAACTTTTCATCGGACCATATATCATCGGAAAAGCAGGCGAAATCCGTTCCATTCCCTACGAAAAAATGCCCGGGCGACACACGGGAAACGCCCGCCATCTAACCGACCCCGCAGGAAAAGTGTATTACGCCACGATGGAAGAGGGCGTCTACGAAGTGGATGTGAAAACCCTCGCCGTAAAAGAGTTGTTTGCCGACTCACAAAAACAAACCGGCAAGCCGCCCGAGGGTCGTCGTTATGCAGATCTCCCCGGCTATCACGGCAAGGGACTGTATTCCGGCCAAGGGGTCTTGATTTACTCTAACAACGGTGAAAAATCCAAAGAAGCGTTGTCCGATCCCCGTATTCCATCAGGCGTGCTCGCTGAGTGGGATGGAAAATCGGATACATGGAAAGTCATTCGCCGCAACCAGTTCACTGAAGTCACCGGACCCGGCGGCATCGAAGGTAGCGCCAACCCGGCCACCGATCCGATCTGGGTCACCGGTTGGGATAACAAATCCGCCATCCTCGCCCTGCGCGAGCCAGACACCGGTTGGACATTTTACCGTATGCCCAAAGCCTCGCATTCCTACGACGGCGCACACGGCTGGAACACCGAATGGCCGCGCATCCGCGAAATCGGTGACGAAATCCGTGAAAGAGATTTCCTCCTCATGACCATGCACGGCACGATGTGGAGTTTCCCAAAAACTTTTAGCAGTGCGGACTCCCGCGGCATTTCTCCTCGCTCGAACTATTTGAAAGTCATCGGCGACTTCGCGCGCTGGGGCGATCACATCGTGTTCGGTTGCGACGACACTGCCAAAGCCGAGTTTCTCAACAAACGCGAAGCCAAAGGCGAAATCGCTGCCGCCCAATCACAATCCAATCTTTGGTTCGTAAAACCCGATCAAATCGACAACTTCGGCCCAGAAATCGGCCGCGGCATGGTTTGGGAGAATGAAGACGTTGCCGCCGACACCTCATCCGATCCCTTCCTCTTCACTGGCTACGATCACCGCTGCTTGCACATCACTCATTCTAACAATTCAGATGTGAAACTTGTCTTAGAAATTGATATGTTTGGCAACGGTCAGTGGCATACCACACGTGAAATATCCGCAAAGCCTTCCCAATCTTTTGTCTTCGATAAAGGATATCGCGGCGCGTGGATCCGCATCCGCGCCAAAGAAAACGTGAAAGGCATCACCGCCGCTTTCAGTTATCGCAACGATGACAAACGTTCCAACTCAGCCGACCCCATGTTCGACGGCTTAGCCAAACCCGGCCAGGAACTCACCGGCGGCATCGTCCGCTCACTCGATGGCAACGCCCGCACCATGGCCTTCGCTGCCACCGATGCGACAGGCGCATCCATTGGATACTACGAGCTCAACGAGAAACTCGAACTCAAACCCATCGCCAAAGACGGCGAACCCGCATGGACCAACGAACACGCCGCAATTCCGAAAAATGATTTCCTCGTCATCGACGAAGCCTCCGTGCTTTTCCTTGATCAGGACGGCAAACGCTGGAGACTTCCCAAAGGAGAAATCGGCAAACATCTGCTTGGCAACTACCGCGTTGCTCGCGAGATCGTCACCGAGCGTGATATTTTTAACGCAGACGGCACCCTTTACGAAGTCCCCGCACGCAATGCGGGTGGCTTCATCAAAGTTCGGCCCATCGCCACCCACAACCGACTCATCCACGATCTCTGTGGATATCGCGGCCTACTGGTCATGAGCGGAATTGCGAAAGACGCACCAGAATCTAACAAACACATCCTCCGCTCCACCGATGAAAAAACCGCCGTCTGGGCAGGTGGCATCGATGATCTGTGGAAATTCGGAAAACCCCGCGGCCTCGGCGGCCCTTGGAAAGATAGCAAAGTCAAAACCGGCACGCCATCCGATCCCTACCTGATGACCGGCTACGATAAAAAATCGCTCACTCTAACAACTTATACCCCAGCCACCATCACCGCTGAAATCGACATCACCGGAAACGGCAACTGGGCTCCCTACATGAGTTTCAAGGTCGACGGCAAAGCCACCCACACTTTCCACGAGTCATTTTCCGCCTACTGGATCCGTTTCAAGAGTGACAAGGACTGTACCGCCACCGCGACTTTGGTTTACGAATAGCCCAAACCCAGATGAAACCAGCCCTTACCATAACTTTTTCATTGCTAGTCGCCTTCACCCCGTTTGCTCAAGCTGCTGATAAAACCCACGGCGAACCGCCTGTTAAAGCTCCATTCAAAAAGGGTGAGGACTCTCTCTGCGTTAATGATTGGTGGAATCAACCGATCGGTCCCATCATCGACCTCAAAGTCCCGCGCAATCAGGTTGTATGTTTTGGCATCTATACGATTTCTAACAAAAACCTGAAACTCAGTGCTCAACTCTATCCTCTCTACCCCGAAGAAACTCGTGAGGTGCGTCTTGAAATCGAATCCGATGGAGCATGGAAAGAAATCGCCCGAGAGAAGGTCAATGATCTCGGTTGGTCCACCACCTTCCGCATTGAAAAATGGGACGATACAAAAAATGTAAAATACCGCTTACTCCATGGTGACAAAGCAAGCTTCGAAGGGCTTGTCCGTGCCGACCCAAAAAACAAAGACCAAATCGTGGTCGCCGCGCTTTCGTGCAACTCTAACAAAGACCGCGGCCTGCGTGAGGAATACACCCGTAACATCAATCATCAGAATCCAGATCTCGTCTTTTTCGCTGGAGACCAATCCTACGATCACAAAGAACACACCGCCGCATGGCTCAAGTTCGGCCTCGCCTTTCGTGAAATTTTCCGCACCCGCCCGTGCATCACGATCCCCGACGACCACGATATCGGCCAGGCCAATCTTTGGGGCGAAGGCGGCAAGGAATCCATAACCGGAGCCGGTCACGATGGCGGATATTTCTTCCACCCGGAATACGTCAAAATGGTCGAGCGTCAGCAATGCGCGCACCTGCCTGATCCCTACGATCCCACACCCATCGAACAGGGGATCGGTGTCTATTACACCAATCTCATCATCGGCGGCGTGGATTTTGCCATCATCGAAGACCGGAAATTTAAAACCGGACCCAAAGGCCGCCACCCCCTGAAAGGCCCGCGCCCCGATCACATTCTCGATCCAAAATATGATCCGAAAATGATCGATACTCCAGGGCTCGAATTGTTAGGCGGTCGTCAGGAAAAATTCCTTGCTGAGTGGGGCGCTCAAAACGAAGGCATCGCCATGAAAGCTGTCCTTTCACAAACGGGTTTCTGCGGGGGCGCTCATCTCCATGGATCGCGCGAGAATCGCTTGCACGCCGATCTGGATTCCAATGGTTGGCCGCAAGCTGGACGGAACCGCGCCCTTGAACTTATCCAAAAAGCCAACGCTGTCCATATCGCTGGCGATCAACACCTCGCCACTCTCATTCAGCACGGCATCAGGGAACATGGCGAAGGCCCATGGGCCTTCGTCACACCCGCCATCGCGAACACCTACTACGGGCGCTGGTGGTGGCCAGAGGATGAAAAGTCGGGTGCAAATGCAGACCCTGCTTCACTCCTGCCATGGACGGGCGATTACGTAGACGGCTTCGGAAATAAAATCACCATGCACGCCTACGCTAACCCAAATCCAAAACGCCTGCAGAACCGCCCTGAAGACAAAAATGCAACCAGCAACCTGAAACTCCACGAAGGCTGGGCCGATGGCTGGGCAGTCATCCGTTTCATGAAATCCACCAAGCAAGTCACCTTTGAATGTTGGCCACGCTATGAAGACGTGAGCAAGCCAGATGCTAAACAATTCCCCGGCTGGCCGAAGACAATTTCTTTAAAGAAGGATTAATCCCTACGGCCTAACAGCATGGAGACGTAATAGAGCAGCATCGCAAGTGATCCGAGAGCTGCGACAACGTAGGTCATAGCTGCCCAGAAAAGCGCGTTCTTCGCTTTATCGTGTTCCATGGATGAGGAAACACCCGAGTTTCCAAGCCATGCTAGTGCGCGCTTGCTGGCATCAAATTCCACTGGCAGAGTCACAACGGAAAATAGAGTCGTAATGGCAAATAAACCGACCCAGATGTAGAGAAATAAGGGTGTATGAAAAAACACCGCGCCGAGCATACCTGCGATCATGATGAAATTCAAAGCCGTGCCTGCGAACTGAACGGCGGGTACCATTTTCGAACGCATCGTCAGCCAAACATAGGCTTTCTGATGCTGAATCGCGTGACCGCATTCGTGAGCAGCCACGGCAGCAGCCGCGAGATTGTTCATCGCGTAAACCGATTCGCTCAAATTCACCGTGCGCGTTCTGGGATCGTAATGATCCGTCAGTTTACCCGGCGTGCTGATGACTTGCACATCGGTAATTCCGTTTTCTTTCAACATGATCTGCGCGATCTGCGCTCCTGTGTAACGAACCGGAATTTGCGAATACGCATTGAAACGACGCTTCAAGGTGTGACTAACCAGCCAACTGACAATAGCCGTGGCGGCAAAAATGATCACAAGGGTCGGCGAGAGACCCATGATGAAACCTAAAGGGGAAAGGGTGGGGAAATCGAAGTTCATGGAAGGAAACTAATGCTAATTTTGGTTGTCGCAACGAATAGCGGCACCAAATTGCAAATTTTTCAGTGAAATTTTAAAAATCGTCCCCCGAAACTAGCAGATTTTTTCAGAGCGCGTTTTTAATCAAACGAAAACGCTCGTGGTAATTTCCTGCATTGAATTTTTTACAGCAGGAATAACAGGCCACCGCGCGCTGCATCGGGCGCACTCGTTTCACTTCGGAAAAACAAGACGGGCAAACATAAACGTATTTTCGTTTCATCCTCCGGCTTTTGAGTGGCAGTGAATGACGGGCGCTTTCACCCGGGATTCCAAGTTCGCAACAAGCCGTCTGCCATTCGATTCCATGCGGATCGATCTGACGGCGACCGCAACGCTCAAAAGCTAACAAGTGTGCGAATTCATGTTTGAGTGTTCTCCAGACTTGGGCTTCTGATAGATCTTTGAGTTTGGGATTGATCTCAATCAAACGCGATGGCCACCACGCGCGTCCCGCCGTCGTGCGCATTCTTGGATTCCACACGACGCGAACTTTTCTCGCTAACTCAGGAAGACCAAATGACATCGCTTGCTCGCGACACCAAACCGTCATCCCTGAATCTGATTTATCCGAAGAATCTGTTAGAACGCTTTTTTTCTTCGGCATCTTTGCTCCGCGCATCCATTTGGGAAATTTGAATTCCAATTGTGCAAAGAAGTTCGCCATCGATGGGTGAAACTATGGCGCGTCCCTCGGCTATGGCAAGCATCAGCTATCTTTTTTCCTTCCCTCTCTCAGCCGAAGAGCTGGGTTTACAAGAGGCGCGTCACAGGGTAATTTTCATGTCATGAAATTCTTCCGCCACTCTCTTTACCTATGGCTCGCGCTCTCGACTGCCGCGTTCTGCCAAGTGGTGGAACCTCAACCCGCGACTCCGAATCCCGCTGTCACCCAAGTGCAAGAACTCCCAGATGATGGCATCCGCGTGGCGGTGCTGGGCTACCATGATTTTTCCGAAACCGAACCGGAAACGGCGATGCGGATCCGCACCTCGAAATTCCGCGAACAACTCGAAACCATCCGTGAGCTCGGTCTCGCCGTTATTCCCATGTCCGACTTCATCGCATGGAAAAATGGCGAGAAGACCATCCCCGCGAAATCCGTCGTGATCACGATCGATGATGGTTGGAAATCGGTTTACACCGATGCCTATCCCATCCTCAAAGAGTTCGGTTATCCTTACACCATCTACCTTTACAAAGACTACATCGATGGCGGAGGCAAAGCCCTGACCACAGCGATGGTGAAGGAATTGATCAAAAACGGAGCGACCATCGGCTCCCACTCGACATCCCACCCGTATCCCCAAACGGTGAAAAAGCACATCAAACGGGGTGCGAAAGAATACGATCAGTTTCTCGATATCGAAATGCGTGATTCGAAACGCTATCTCGAACAACAGTTCAAAAAGAACGTCACAACCTACGCTTATCCCGGCGGATTTTTCACCGATGAAATGTTGATCAAAGCAGAACAGGTTGGCTACTCACACCTTTTCACCGTACAGCCGGGAAAAGTGAACCGCAACTTGCCTAACAACATCCTCCCCCGCTACATCATCTTGGGGAACTACGATAAGATTTTTGAATTCGCGACCAACTTCCGCGACTCCGCGGCAGACGCTGCCGGCACCGTGGTTGAAGGCTTGGCTAAAACCCTGGAGTTTCCCGTCAATCCCCAGCCCGGCGCCATCGTCAACTCGCGTCTCCCAAACATCGAAGTGGACTTAACCAACGCGACTAACATTGATCCCAAAACCCTGAAAATGCAGGTCGGCGGGTTCGGCGAAGTTCCCGCCAACTACGCTAGCGCGGGAAAACTCTTCTCCTGGCAGGTCAATCGCCGCTTACGCAACAAGACCTGCACCGTCGTCGTGACATGGAAAGACCTTGAAGGAAAACCCGCCAGCAAACCCCTTGAGTGGACGTTTCAAATCGATCGCGGTGCCGCTTACCTCCCGAATGAGTGAAAGTTCACATTCCATGGAAGCCGGAACAGTGACGATTTCGTCACCGCCCTTCTCGATCTTTGGAATTTGAAGTTTGAACTTTTAGCGTGTTCATGCAGGTTTCCCCCGTGATTCCGCCTACCACCGCCCCTTCAACCAAGCCTTCCAAATCCAAACCCGCCAAAGGTTGGTCAGCTGAGCAGTCTGCCGAGCTCTATGGCGTTGAGGCATGGGGACATAAATTTTTCGGGGTAAACAAAGACGGCCACGTCACGGTGAAACTCGAAGACGGTGAACACAGCGCCAAAGTTTCGCTTTATAATGTCATCGATGGTCTACGCGATCGCGGCACACATCTTCCGGTTCTCCTGCGTTTCCGCGACCTGTTGCATTCCCGCATCACGGAGATCAACGAAGCATTCCGGGAGGCCATTAAAGTCACGAAATACCAAGGAAACTACCGCGGTGTTTATCCGATCAAGGTGAACCAGCAACGCCAGGTCATTGAGGAAATCGCTGAGTTCGGGAAAAAATATCACTATGGCCTTGAGGCTGGATCGAAGCCGGAACTCATCGCCGCACTCGCGCACATGCACGATCCTGAAGCGTACATCATATGCAATGGCTACAAGGACGAAGAATTCATCGACCTCGCGCTGCATTCTCAGAAAATGGGAATGAAAATCATGTTGGTGTTGGAAATGCCCAGCGAACTCAATCTCATTCTGGAGCGCTCACGCAAGATCGGCGTCCTCCCTAACCTCGGCATCCGTATCCGACTTTCCACCAAAGGCTCCGGCCACTGGCAAGAATCCGCAGGCGACAAATCCGTTTTCGGCCTCAACGCCGCGCAAGTCATCGACGTGGTCGATTCTTTAAAAGCCAGCGGCCACCTGCCGTGTTTGAAAATGCTGCACTATCACCAAGGCAGCCAGATTCCTAACATCGCCGCCATCCGGGAAGGTGCCACCGAAGCCGTTCGTATTTATTGCGATCTCGTCAAAGAAGGCGCACCGATGGGCGTGCTCGATATGGGTGGTGGCATGGCCGTTGACTACGACGGCTCGCACACCAACTTCGCTTCATCGTGCAATTACTCCATTCAAGAATACTGCACCGACATCGTCGAAGTCGTCGCGCAACAATGCGACCGCGTCGGTGTGGCGCATCCCAACCTCATTTCAGAATCCGGCCGCGCTGTCGTTTCCTACTACTCAGTGCTCGTATTCAACATCCTCGATGTGACCTCCGCGCAGACCACTGACAAGGAACCCGAGATGCCGGAAAAAGCTCCGCAGAACCTCGCGAACCTTTTTCACGTTAATAAAACCCTCAGCAAAAAGAACCTCCAAGAGGCGATGAATGATGCGGTATACTACCGCGATCAAGTACGCGCCATGTTCCTTTACGGCGCAGCAACCCTCCGCGAACGCGGCCTGGCCGAAGCATGGTATTGGCACATTCTCACCCGTATTTCTAACATGATCTCCGACATGGACGATGTTCCGGAAGATCTCGTCGAACTATCAAACGGCCTCGCCGATTTCTATTACGGAAACTTTTCTCTGTTCCAATCGCTCCCCGACTCATGGGCGATTGACCAACTTTTCCCCATCCTGCCCATCCACCGCCTCAACGAAAAACCCAAGCACCGCGCGGTTCTCGCTGACATCACTTGCGACTGCGATGGCAAAATCGACCGCTTCATCGATAAAGAAGACGTCGCGAAAATTCTCCCGCTCCATGAGCTCAAACCCGATGAACCTTACTATATCGGAATTTTCCTCGTCGGAGCCTATCAGGAAACCCTCGGAGATCTCCACAACCTCCTCGGCGACACCAACGTCGTCGGCGTTCATCTCGAAAAAGGCAAACCCGTCTACACTCATGAAGTCGAAGGCGACACCGTGGCGGACGTGCTCTCATACGTGGAGTTCGACCCGAAAGAACTCGTTTCCAAATTCCGCAATTTTGCAGAAAAAGCCGTCACCGATGGCCGGATCTCGCCGAAAGAGCGCAAAGAAATCATGGATTTGTATCGCGACGGCCTTGGTGGATATACGTATTTTGAGAGTTGAAAAAAACTTGAAGACAACCAGTAGCGCTACAAACAAACGGTGCTATGCTCCGGAATGTCTTTTAAAATGCTGATCCAAACCATCCCTCTTCTGCTGCTCGCGCTGCTAGTGATCGCCATCCTAATCCCCGCCTGCGCACCCAATTTCAACAGCGCCGGTCGGGTCAAAGAATACAAAACCGTCCTAACGAAAACCCAAAACTCCGCCCTAGGAAGCCCGGAATCGCTCAACGCATTCACCACGTTTCTTCAAAAAATCGACGACAAAGCCTACGTCGAAGCCAACACCGCGAAAGTTT
Source organism: Verrucomicrobiota bacterium (assembly GCA_040384845.1). Classification (GTDB taxonomy): domain Bacteria; phylum Verrucomicrobiota; class Verrucomicrobiia; order Verrucomicrobiales; family Akkermansiaceae; genus Luteolibacter. Next base: position 115,606 of record JAZKIL010000007.1, read on the forward strand.
ACTCCGCAGATGCTTATCTGAACGACACGCTCGTCACGCATCACGGTCCCGAGGAAATCAAAGCCTATTTCCTCAACACCGCCGATACGATGACCCAATATCAAGTCACGGTGGATGACACCGTTTCATCTGGAAACGATCACTACGTCCGCTGGACCATGGTTTTCACCGCACCGAAATTGAATGGCGGTAAGCCTGTTGAATCTATCGGCATGAGCCACATCCGTTTCAACTCCGCCGGGCAAGTCATCATGCATCAAGATTTCTGGGATTCCGGCACCAACATCTACGGCCAGCTTCCTGTGTTAGGCGGAATGATCGAATCTATCCGCCGCCGCTTTGAAAAATAAATCATTTAAACTATGACTCCACGCATCAAAGCATTCACAACCATGATAGGGCATTGGTGGGATTCTGACTACCGAGCTCCAGGCGATCCCGATCCATCGACACTTCCCGATAAGATCGATTGGCAACGCACCATACCGTTCATCTTTTTACACCTCGGCTGCCTAGCGGTGATTTGGGTCGGGGTAAGTCCCATCGCGGTCATCGCAGCCATCGCGCTCTATTTCATCCGCATGTTTGCGATCACTGGTTTCTATCACCGCTACTTCGCGCATCGCTCTTATAAAACCTCGCGAACTTTCCAGTTCATTCTCGCGATCATTGGAAACACCTCCATGCAACGCGGCTCACTGTGGTGGGCTGCCACACATCGCCATCACCACAAACATTCGGACGAAGAAGAAGACATCCACTCACCACGCATCAGCGGATTTATATGGTCTCACATCGGTTGGCTCACCTCCAAACGAAATTTCCCCACCAACTACAAAGCCATTCCCGATCTCGTGAAATTTTCCGAGCTGGTTTGGCTTAACCGCTTCGACCAAGTCGTGCCCATCGCCTTCGGCATTCTCATGCTCGCTATGGGTTGGGCGCTGGAGACATTCGCGCCATCACTCGGCACCACGATGTGGCAGTTCTTCGTCTGGACCTTTTTCATCTCCACCACCGTCCTGCTTCACGGCACGTTGTTCATCAACTCCCTCGCTCATGTCTGGGGAAAACGCCGATTCAATACCGAGGACGATTCACGCAACAATTTCTTCCTCGCCCTCATCACCCTCGGAGAAGGCTGGCACAACAACCATCACCGCTTCCCACACTCCACACGCCAAGGTTTCCTCCCTCACGAAATCGACCCAACCTACTACATCCTGAAACTTCTCTCAAAATTCGGCTTGGTCTGGGACCTCCGTCCCGTTCCCCAAGCCGTCCTGGAAGAAGCCAAAAACAACCCTTCCTCATAATTTTCATCAAGCTCTGCGTCCCTCAGCGACCTCTGCGTCTCTGCGGTGAAATTCTTCCCAACAACAACAACCCTATTTGAATAACAAAATCGCCATTATCGGAACAGGCATCTCCGGGCTAGCCTGCGCGCATTTCTTGCAACGCCATTTCAACATCACCCTTTTTGAAAAAGACCGCAGGATTGGAGGTCATTCTAACACGGTAACCGTTAAGGAAAATGGCAAGCAACTCCCGCTCGATACCGGCTTCATGGTTTACAACGAGGTCACTTATCCTCATCTCACCCGACTTTTCAAAGAACTCGAGGTCGAAACCAAACCCACCGAGATGTCGTTTTCCGTGCAACACATTCCCGATAATGTGGAGTTCAATGGTGGATCGCTAAACCTACTTTTCGCTCAACGTAAAAACTTATTCAGCCCTCGTTACTGGAAAATGCTGCTCCAGATCAATCGCTTCAATAAAGAAACGGTCGAAGAACTTGCGAATCCAAAGTACGGAGACCTCTCACTCGCGGATTACGTGAAAGCTCGGGCTTATGGTGCCGATTTCCTAGATTGGTATCTCTCGCCCATGGCCGCGGCTGTGTGGTCCTCCCCGCCAGAACGGATTAATGATTTCCCCGCCAGAACTCTCATGCGCTTCTGGCACAACCACGGTTTTCTCGGACTCGATACCCAACACCCTTGGCGCACGGTCGTCGAGGGCTCACGCCAATATGTCGAAAAAATCATTGCGCCATTTAAAAACCAGATCGTCACCGGAAATCCCGTTCGCAGCGTGACGGCCGATAACAAAGTCATTCTTGGGGATGGCAGTGTTCACACCTTTGATCACATCATTTTCTCCTCACACGGCGATCAATCGCTCGACCTGTTAGAATCTCCCACTTCCCTCGAAGCCGATATCCTCCGCCATTTCAACTACCAACCCAACCGTGCCGTCGTCCACTCCGACCCAAGCTTCATGCCCCGCACCAAACTCGCGTGGGCATCATGGAACTACCGCGTAGAGCCCTCAGGAAAGCACTCCACGCATTACTGGATGAACAGACTTCAAGGTGTGTCTGAAAACGAAAACTATTTCGTTTCCATCAACCCACCGGGCGAGATCACTCCGGAAAAAATCCATCACGAACTCGAATACGAACATCCCATTTTCACCAGCGCAGCCATTCAGGCTCAAGACCGCATCCCCGAGCTCAACCTCTCCGGCAAGCAATCCAACCGCTTCTACTGCGGCGCATGGCAACGCTACGGCTTCCACGAAGACGGAATCTGGTCCGCCCACCGCCTCTGCGAACAAATTCTAAGCCAAGACCCGTGGCGTGGCGGCGGATTGCATCCGCCAAGCCAAACATTAAACCCAATTTTGTAATGGCACTCTCTTCCATCTACGAATGCAGCGTGACCCACACCCGCATATCTCCCAAAAAACACGCGTTCCAATACCGCGTGTTCATGTTCGCCATCGATCTCGATTCTTTCCCGAAAGTCCCCCTACTTTCCCAAAATCGTTTCAACCTCTTCTCCATCGACAACCGCGATCACATTAACACGAACGAAACGAAATCCATCCGGCAAAACCTCATCGCCTGGCTTTCAGAGAAAGGCACGGAAATCCCAGCCGATGCGAAAATCCTCCTGATCACTTTCCCCCGCGTGCTGGGTTACTCGTTCAATCCCGTTTCTTTTTACTACATCTATCATAACAACGGCGAGCCCATCACCGCCGTTGCTGAGGTCACCAACACCTACCGCGAAATGAAACTCTTCCCCCTCGGTGAACCGGGCACCGAAGGCATTTTCAATCATACGGTCGCAAAAAACTTCTACGTCTCTCCCTTCTCAGATCCCAACGACACCTTCCACTTCCGCATCGGCCAACCCTCGGATAACTGGACCATTCACGTCGATAACCTCACCGCTGCCAAACCCACCCTCCTCTCCGCCATCCGTGGTGAGCAACGCAAACTCACCGCTTCCCGCCTCGCATGGTTTGCCGTTAAATATCCGCTCATTTCCCTTTCCATTATCTTCCGCATTCACCTTCACGCCCTCCTGCTCTTTCTGAAAAAAATTCCTCATTTTCCGAAATCCACACCGATAAAAACTTCAAATTCTAAACTCTAAATCTCAAACTTCTGTGCTCTCCGTGCCTCTGTGGTCAAAACAAACACAAGACCACGATCACTCGTCACTTTCACCACCCTCACCCAACATCGAAATCACTAAACGCCATCTTTATGGAAAAGACCTCAGAACAACAACTTTGCGACCCTCTGCGGACTCTGCGCCTCTGCGGTGAAAAAAACTCTTCCATCACCATCCCGGAACGCATCGTCCTCTCACTGTTCCGCAAATTTACTCAAGGCGGCATTTCCCTCACCTACCCTGATGGCCTCTGCCTTCATTTCGGCGAAAAAGGCGCAGCCATCACCGCCCGCATCACCCTCAACGATCCCGCGGAATTCTTCAAACGCTGCATGTTCTACGGCAACATCGGCATGGGCGAAGCCTACACCGATGGCATCTGGGACACTCCCGACATTGCCGCTGTCATTTCATGGTTTGCGCTCAACATGAACACCCTGCAAGGCGACGACACCGATTCCTCAACTCTCCCCGGCGTCAACTTCCTCAAAATCGTCAACTGGTTCCGCCATCTCAAACGCTCTAACACCATCGAAACCTCGCGACGCAACATCGCCGAGCATTACGATCTCGGAAACGAATTTTACTCCCTCTGGCTCGATGAAACCATGACCTATTCTTCAGCGAAGTTCACATCGGAAGCTCAAACCCTCGCCCAAGCGCAAACCGAAAAATACGACGCACTTTGCCGTAAGCTCCAACTCAAACCCAGCGACCACGTTCTCGAAATCGGCTGCGGTTGGGGCGGCTTTTCCCATCACGCTGCGGAAAAATATGGCTGCAAAGTCACCGCCGTCACCATCTCCGAAGCCCAAGCTGCCTACGCCCGCGCCCGCATCGAAAAAGCCGGGCTCTCTCACCTCGTGGAAATCCGCATCCAGGACTACCGGCTCATTACCGGCAGGTTCGACAAGATCGCCTCCATCGAAATGTTAGAAGCTGTCGGTCATAAATTCCACGAATCCTTCTTCGCCAAATGCCACGAAGTCCTCGCGCCTCACGGCTTACTCGCCGTGCAATACATCACGGTTCCTGATTGCCGTTACGAATCCCTAACCAAAGGCGTCGATTGGATACAAAAAGTCATCTTCCCGGGATCGCTTCTGCTTTCCGTAGGACGCGTCAACGAAGTCATCAACAAAACCAGCAACCTCTTCCTCCACCATTTGGAAGATCTAGGACTCGACTACGCCCGCACCCTCAACACCTGGCACGAAACCTTTAACGCCAAACTCGATCAAATCCGCCCACTCGGTTTCGACACCCCGTTCATCCGCACTTGGAACTACTACCTCAAATACTGCGAAGCAGGCTTCGCCACCCGAAACATTTCCGTCGTCCAAGCCGTCTACACCCGACCGAATAATTTGAAACTTTAAACTATAAGTTTTAAACTCCAAATAAGAGGACGAACTGGGGCGCAAAACTCTAAAATCTGGTTTCTGGCATCTCTAATCTTAATTCTCCATGAGCCTCAACCCAGATAGCCGCTTCTACCGCTGGGTCATTCGCCCCATCGTGAACCAGCTCAAGCAAGGCATCTCTCCGGAAAAACTTTCCTGGAGCGTCTCCCTCGGCATCACTCTCGGCATTTTTCCTATCTTGGGAAGCACCTCTCTCGTGTGTCTCATCGTCGGTCACATATTCCGACTCAACCAACCCATCCTCCATCTTTTCAAAACCTTCACCTATCCGCTACAACTCATCCTCATTCTCGTTTACATCCGCCTTGGACAACAATTCAACGGCGTCCCCCTCAACAAATTTTCCATTCCACAAATGCTGGGCCAGTTCAAAGACGACCCCGCCCAATTCGTCCGCGACTTCGGCATGGCCGCCCTCTACGGTATCGAGGCATGGGCGATAAGCGCGATCTTTCTCATTCCGCTCCTCTACTTCATCTCCCTCCCCATTATCAAAAAACTTCTCGTGAAATTCGCGCGGTCCGCCGCATTGCGCGCAGATCGGCAGGAAGCATGAAGCCTACTGGAGAGCCGCGCCTCCGGCCGGCTTCTTCCTAAAAAATCCTTCCAAAATAATCCATCCTTCCCGTCAGACCCCTCATCCCCCCCAACATTTCTCCCTTTGACTTTCACCATAACGATCTAACTTCCTACCCATGTCCGAAGCACTATCCCACGCCGTCAGCCTCCATCCGTATTTCAAAATCCGTGAGGGAAATCTCGAAGCCTTTACCGCGCTCATGCCGGCCTTCATTGAAAAAACGGCCACCGAGCCAGCTTGCTTGTATTACGATTTCACCCTCAACGGTGACATCGCCTTCTGCCGCGAGGCTTACATCGGCGCAGACGGAATTCTTGCTCACCTCGGAAACGTCGGCGAACTGCTCGGGAAATTTCTCGAACTCTCAGATCTCGCCAGACTCGAAGTCCACGGGCCCGCCGAGGAAATCGAAAAACTCCGCGCCCCTCTCGCCGATCTCAATCCAGACTTTTTCATTCGTAAAACTGGATTGGTAAATCCGCAGCGGTGAACCCCGCAGCGCGCATCACGACGGCTAACCATTTTCCTTGCAGTGCCTATGACTCTCCTTAGGGTCGCTTTAATGAAAATCACGAATAAAACCATATTCGGCATCTTACTCACTCTCGCCGGAGTCGTGGCGCTTATCACCAGCGGTTGCTCTGAGCAGGAAGAGAAAAAAGAAACGGTCAAAAAAGAAAAGCCTCTCAAAGTTCTTATCGTGACGGGTGGCTGCTGTCACGATTACGAATTCCAGTCCGCGGCAATGATTGCGGGAATTCCGAAACACGCGAAGGTCGAGATCAACTTAGTGAACGAAGGCAAAGGCACCGACGCACAGATTCCTCTTTATGACGATCCGAATTGGGCGAAGCCTTACGACGTGGTCATCCACAACGAATGTTTTGCTAACACCAATGACGAGGCTTACATCCGTAAAATTACCGAAGCCCATAAAGCAGGAACTCCGGCAGTGGTGGTGCATTGCGCGATGCATACCTATCGATCCGCAGAAATCGATGACTGGCGCGAGTTTCTAGGAGTCACCAGCAAGCATCACGAACATCAAAGCAAATATCCGGTAAAAGTGGTTAAGGCGGATCATCCGGTGATGAAGGACTTTCCGGTTGATTGGATCACTCCCATGGATGAGCTCTACATCATCACCAAGGTCTGGCCAAAAACCACCGTGTTAGCCACTTCGAAGAGCGAGAAAAGCCGAGAAGAAAATCCAGTCATTTGGGTCAACGATTTCCATGGCACTCGAGTTTTCGGCACAACCTACGGCCATACCAACGAAACGTTTAGCGATCCGGTCTTCATCAAATTACTGGCAGACGCTGTGGTATGGGCAGCCGCAGAGGATGTGAAAAAGTAAGATCACCACGCATAAAGGGGCCGCCAATGCGACCCCTTTAAATCCAAGTTTTTTGAAATGAATCGTGAGATTATAGCTTACGAACCACAAGCACGCGGCGATCTAACGCCATTTGCTCTTCTGTTCCCGTAGGAAACGTCGGATACATCTCGCCATAGCCATGTGCACTCAATGCGGAAGCTGGAACAGCATACCGCTGGGTAAGCTCCTGATGAGTTCTACGAGCGCGCTCGGCAGACAGCGTGAGGTTGAACTCATCGGTACCGTCGGTGCTGGTGTGACCTTCGATGTCGAATATGGCGGTGGGATGGGTTTTGAGAACCTCAAGGATGGCAGCAGCCGTTTCCTCAAGCGCTACACGGGACTCCACATCTAACAATTTTGCGGTTTCTTTCTCAAAAAGAACGGGAATGGTGATGTAAGGAAGCTCACGACCCTCTACGATAACCACGTTGCGCTCCACGTTATAAACCCGGCGGGGTTGCCCTGGGACGTCCACGAAGCTTTTTGTTTCCGTGGTTTCCACCACACTGCCTGGTGCGGGGGGGACTGGAGTTACATCACGAGGCACCACTAACAGATGACGCCTGGGATCTTGCACGACTGGTGGAGTGACCTCAATAACAGTCTCCGTTACCACTTCTACGGGTGGTTTAGGAATGACGGCTTCTTCGACGACGATTTGTGCGACGGCCGATTGAATCGATGCGATCACGAAGAGGTATGCGTATTTGTTTTTCATAAAGTTGATAAGATTTGGGTTTTTAAAATGCTGTCCGTAAAAAAACTAATCGCAGCAGCTTGAAGAATTGTTATCCTTCAAAGCTTTTTCAACAGTTTCGCGAGTTTCACCCGTGCGTTTCTGAATGCGCCCGATCAATTCTTCTTCTTTGCCCTCTGCGTATTGGAGATCGTCGTCGGTAAGGTCTGCCCACTTTTGTTTGAGCTTGCCCTTCATGATGTTCCAATTGCCTTTGATTTGTAGATTGTTCATAAAATTTCTTTTGTTTAGGTTTAGGGTTCTAGTCCACGCGATGCAGAAATAAACCTGCCCCCCGTGTTACACACCAACCTACCCACTTGTAGCATTGGGTCTATGGGTTGATTCCCTACCGAGGTTTCCTCAGGCAGTCGATTATTCTGTTAGATTTAGAAACCCGATAAGTTCGAATCCACCCAATGACAAGCTTTCAGCTCATTGATGATGAGGCGAGACTCTCCGCCAATTTCATCGCGTGTGACTTGGACACGCACTCTCACAAAACCCTCGGGATCAAGCGGAGCTAGTTCGCCTTCACCAACAGCTAGGTTTTTCTCTCTGAGTTCAAAGGCGGCCGTTAATAACTCGCCTTCATGACTCATTAAATCGATGGAGATCATGGGCGATTCAGAAATGAGTTGCTTGGGCTTTCCCCATTCAGGCGCAGCCAAAACGATCAGCATGCGTTGAGCGTTTAGGCTGGGGGTTTGGGAATCCTTTTGCTGCTTAGCGAGTAACCGAAACTCGGCTTGATCCAATTTCCCCTCACCCGCCAGGAACAAGCTCCAAGAAGTCTCGCTGTATCTGCTGAAATGGCGCCAATCTAATTCCCATCCTTTGGATTCCTTGCGGAAAACCGCATCAAACTCATTCTCTCCAATCGCGTCTTTCCAGTGAGTGAGAACCATCCATTCATTACCCAGGCGAATCCATTCTTGCCCGGTTCTTTGCAGCGATTTCACATCCATTTGAGGAACCGGATGTTCTTTTGCATGCAGCTCCATTGAAGCTTTTACTTCATGATATCTAATAACAAAATCACTTCGATCCTCGGTTGTTGATGCCGAAAGAAATCCACGCATCGCCCGGTCACATTCCGGCAAAACCTGATTCAAAATTTTAGCCCGATCACCCGGTGTGAGAGTTCTATCAAGATCTGAAACTTGCAACGTTCGAGGTTTATTTGACGATTCTGCTAGATAATACCTCAATCCAAGCACACCCAACAAAACCAGCATCCAGATAAGTGTGACCCGAAAAATCATTCTGAATCGGCGATTCGTGGTCGATGGAGACCTCGTTAATTTTTTAACTCTATCTCCTGTCTTATGAAAGCCAGCGACTTTTGCGGATGCCACTGGGCTGATCGAATTCACAACCGGCCACAAGCTCACGCCAGGCTTACGTTGGCAGACCTCGCATAATCGATCTTCATCAAATCCATAGTCCGACTGAAACAACGAGCCGCAATGACCGCAGTGATACCAGGCATCTTTATCGTTTGTATTCATGGCGTTGCTTGATCCAGCCAATTCGCGGCTATGAGGCCCTTGATCATCCATTGACGTGGGAGAATTTCCTCAGCACCACGATCCAAATTCAGAATCACTTTCGCTTCCGTTTGAAACTCACCGGTGATGGGGCTAGTGGAAAAAAGCGCCAAGATATCCTTATCTACTTCGCTTCCGATTTCCGTGTATACCCAGATCGATGCATCCTTCTTAGGAGATCTCACAATGAATGAATGATACTTGTCATCGGACAATTGTTGGGTGAAAAAATCCGAAGTTGCAATCCAGCCTCGGATTTCACTGCCCTCTCCTTTCCCGATTTTAAGATCATCAAAAGCTGCCGTTCCATATCCGGTTGTCGCTTTCCAATCCATTTTGAGATCCGAATTTTCATAACGGAAACATGCGATAAATTTTGAGAAGTCGTGATTCACGCCTCGCAGCTCCGCATAGATGAGCTCGCCATCGCGATAAGTTTTCCACGAAGATGACCCAGAAGGCATCCATCCGCTTTCAGCGCCTGTCGCCTTCCATGCCTCCTTCAGCAGTGGAGTGTTCCGATCGCTCAAATAAATGAATTTTGAAAAATCATCAGGACTTTTCGCCTGAGCGTATTGACCGTAAATTTGAACCGCTTCTTGGTGATTATTCGCGAGTTGACCCGCCACGCCGAGATCTCGGATCGATTCTGTCTTCACATCGATCGGCTCAAGCTGACTCAAGCTCCGCTTATCTGATTTCCTAACAGTTTCTTCACCCATAAAGCGACTTAAGAAAACCGTTAACGCGATCAGTCCGATCACACCCGCTGCTGTGTATAACATCCATCGCGAGGAGCCTTTATGACGGCTCACGCCCCAATCATCTCGCTCTCCCGGAATGAACCGACCCGGCTTCGCTGACATCTGATTACTGTGCGAGGGTTCATCACCCTGCTGCACGCTTTCCATGACCAGAGTGGCTTGAAATTCCTCTTTCTCAGAAACCAAACGCTCTCCATTTACCTTCATTGAAACCTGAGATTTGGAATGAGCCTCGTCGTGGCTGGAGGTCGATATTCCTGAATGAGATCCTGGCTTGATCGCTTTGAAGCGAGACAGATTTACATCCATCTTGGGAGTTTTTGGCGCATCCGAGCGGCGGGGAGGCAACTGGGAATCAAATACCTGATCCACATCGAGACCATTCCAATCATCATCTGGCGTCACAGCCGGAGCATGATTGTTGGGATCTTCTTTATCAGGGTTCATGCAGTCTCGCTTTAATGACAGAACCTCAACTCAGACTATCACTCGCGCAAGTGATGAGACGCTTGAATCGAAATTTTTTAATAACCGGAGGCTAGCCTTAAAATTAAATTCTGCGCCGCGCGTTCAAACGCATCTGGCAAAGCATTATGGCGTGCCGTTTGTAGATTTGAGTCTACGAAAAATGTGCTCTGGCCTGTGCTGGTTCCGCTTGCCAAGAGCCGCGTAGGATCACGTGCATCTTTCAAACGCCAATTGATGCGGACGGTATTGGTGAGTTCCTCCGATGTTAGAGCATCAAGCCTTGACCCCCTCAAAGTGCTGTAATCAATGGAGGCTACTTCTCCTTCAAGGACGGCGTCCGCACGATTTAATTCGGATAGACGATAGGTTCCGTTTTGCACTACGGCTGCAGTGACCGCGGATGTCGCGATTGCTTCGGCGCGCGGATGCAGCGTTCCATTTTCCAGCATGGAAACGGAAATCCGTTCCACCGAAGCGAGTGAAGGTGGCTTCGAGCCCCCAAGTTGATAACCCGCGCAGGAGCTCAGGGCGACACTCAGTAAAACCAATAATTGAAATTTCATAGATTTGATCATCGGGGGTTATTCACCGAGCTCTTTCAAGCGAGACTTGGCGTAATCATGTGCGCTACCCGACTTTGAGTTTTTAATAATGTCCCGATAATAAACTTTGGCAGATTCAATTTCTCCGGTGCGATCGTAAAACTTGGCGACCTCAAGCGAACTATCCAGATCCCGACCTTGCAGGCTGCCTAACAGACGTCTGGCTTCTCCATTTTTGGAATGGCTTGGATATTGAAGCAAATAGTCATTAAACGCCTCAGCAGCAAGGTCGAGGGTGGCTTGGTTGTGGTTGCCGCCGTCCGCTTGTGCCAGTAACACAATTCCCACACGGAAAAGCGCTTCGGCTGCTTGGCGAGTCTCCGGCTGATCACGGACTAACTTGCGATACGCATCGATGGATTCTTTGTAAGCTTTCTCACTTTGATAAAGCTCACCAATCTTGAATTGTGCATTCGCTGAGATTTCCGAACGTGGCGCGTTGTCCCGGAGCTGACCCAACATCTCAACAATCTGCTTGGTGGACATTTTTGATCTCAACCCCAGGAATGACGACTTCACTTTTCCATCAGCGGCAGATTGCACCATGCGCACTTGGCTGTTGAGAGCTTGCGAATACAAATTGCTGCTCTGGTAGCGTTGTAAAAACTGCTGATAGGCTTTGAAGGATTTCAGGGTTTCTCCTTGTTGATCTAAAATCTCTGCTTGGCGGTATCTCGCTTTGCCTGAGGATGGGGACATTGCGTAGTCATCGGCAACTTCCGCATAAAGTTTTACCGCCTTATCGGGCTTGCCTGCATCGTCCAAAGATTTTGCTTTTTGATAGAGAGCTTCTCCATCTCCGGATCCTCCGGGCGAGGTGCCAGCCAGCCCAATGGTGCCCTCGTCATTTCCGCAGGAAACCACGAACAGGGAAGCAAGAGAAAGTAGTGCGACTATCGAAAAACGTTTTGTCATGCCCCAACCATAGAAACTTTGGCGAGTCGGGAAAGCGGAAATTGCACGAGTTGAAAGAACTTAACCTTTCCCCAATTCTTTGGCCCGAGCTACCGCCGCACTAACGGCCGCAATGAAAGACGAGCGGATCGCACCATCCTCTAACGCCGCAAGCCCAGCAATCGTCGTGCCTCCGGGCGAGGTCACCATGTCTTTTAGCACTGCGGGATGCTGTCCTGTTTCCAAAACCATCGCTGCGGCACCTGCCACAGTTTGAGCCGCCAGTTTTAAAGCATCGGCCCGGGGCAGACCCGCCTGCACACCGCCGTCTGCCATCGCTTCAATCACCAGGTAAATATAAGCCGGCCCGCTTCCGGAAAGGCCAGTTACCGCATCGATCAATCTTTCAGGAACCTCCACCGATAAACCCACTGCGCTTAAAATCGACTGCACGACTTCACGATCCGCCTCCCCACATTTCGATCCCAGTGAAAATCCCGCCGCGCCTTTTCCAACCAGCGATGGTGTGTTCGGCATTGTCCTCACAAACCGACAAACCCCGCCTGTCAGTTTTTCCATCGTCTCCAATGTCACGCCCGCAGCGATGGATATATAAAGCTTGTCTGAAAATTTTTCCAAATCGGCCGATTGGATGATTCCGGGTAAATCATGTGGCTTGGTTGCAAGGATCACCACCTGAGATTCCCTGACCACCTCCGCGATCGAAGCGGTATTTCTCGCACCTGTCTGTTCCGAGAAACGCACCCGCGACGCCTCGGTGCGCGCAACGCCGATTACATCTGCCGCTTTTACCACACCTTGAGACACCGCGCCTTTGACTAGCGCCGTGGCCATTTTTCCACATCCGATCACTCCTAACTTCATGACGGGACAAATAGGAGAAAACCCCACCCGAGGCGAGCGTCATTTTACTTGGGAAATCTCAAATCTCAGCCCACCTTACGCGCATGCCGAAATGGATCACGCTATTGGGATTGCTCGCTTTCCACCTACCTGCATTCTCACAAGAACCCGTAGAGGAAAAACCTGCTGCGATGGAAATTCCCAGCGTCGCCGCCTGCATTCCGCCATGGATTACCGCCGCAGGGAAACCCAGCAATTTTTCGTTTCACAACGGTTTGATCATTGCCATCATCGCGGAGAACGAGACGGCTCAAACCCATACTCTACAAGGCTTGAATCATCTTCACGGAAGCTGGGATTTCGAAGCGAGCCGCCACTTTGCCGTCGCCATGGAGGCGGATCCTCGTTGCCTCATGGCGCATTGGGGCATGATCATGAGCATGCTCGCCACCTCGCCGGAAACCGATTCGTATCGGCTTCTAACCACCCGACGCTTACTCGAACTTGTGGAGGATGGCGAAGGCACTGAACTCGAACGCGGCTTTGCTTACTGTCTGATCAAATATGTCGATGAAGGCCCAAAGGGCGCAGAACTCGCCTTCCGCAAGGTTTCTGAAAAATTCCCCAAAGACGTCCAATCAGAAATTTTCGCCACATTATTCAGCCGTGGTGGATACGATCTTATGGGTGAAATCACCGCCGCCCAAGCCGAAGCAGAAAATCGCATGCTCAAACTCATCGAGCGCCTGCCGAGCAATACACTTCCTCTTCACGCTTACTTGCTGATCAAAGCCGAAGGTCCGGATCTCAAAGGATCGATCCAACTTGCGAAAAAACTCTGTGAGTTCGCGCCAAAATACCCGCCTTATCACCATCTGCTTGGGCACTATCAATGGCGCAGCGGCGAGTTCGCGGACGCGGTAGCAAGTTTTACACTCGCAGAAAAATATTTTGCGGAGTGGATGGAATCTAACAAAATCAGCCCTGCGGATTGCCCGCAATGGATTCTCTCCAAAAGCTACCTTGCCGTCGCAACTGCCTCTGCTGGAAGCTTCAAAGATGCCATCAACCTAGCCACAGAAGTTTCAAAAATTCCTCTCGATCCCAAGCGCCCAATCGCACCGGGAACCCGCCAGATCCTGTGGGATGCGCAAACTCTCCCTGCTCGGATCATTTTTTCACGAGGTGGAAAAACCGATCCCACCGAAGCAATCGTCGCATTGCCCGTACCCAAAGCGGGCGAGGCATTTCGTAAACATTCTCTCTCACATTGGTGGACGGATGGGTTGAGAATCGCGCTCCAAGCGCATCGAATGATCAATGCCGGAGATATGAAAGCCGCTACTGAAACCGCCGCAGCCCTCAGCTTTCACGGGGAATCCATGGCCAAGCAGCAAGCCGTCGCTTCCGCAAAAGGGGAATTTGCGGAATGGCGTCGCGCCATGCTGATCTTGGAAATGCTCACTGCAAATCTACGCGGTCACCTCGCTCTCGCCGGCCCGAAGGAAAGCCAAGGCTCCGCTTTTAACTGGTTCCGCGCCGCTGCCGATCGTCAACGCACCTCAACCCTGATGCATCCGCCACTCATTCTCTCGCCCATGGCCAATGATCTCGGCGATTATTTTCTCTCGCTCCAACAACCCGAAAAAGCTCTGGAGGCTTATCAAGAAGCCATCACCAAATTTCCAAACCAAGCGTCCACTCTTGAGCGCATCAAAAAAGTCAAGGACGCCGAGTAAATATCAGTGCTTAGAGACGCGCGCTTTCACGCGTGCATCGATGATATCCGCGAGTTTGTCGTCCTTTTGAGCGCGCAGGAAATCGCAAAAATTCGAGGCCACGGCTTCGAGATCTTCATCATACTCTCTTCCGAGAGTTTCAAAACCTTCGAGCGCTTTTTCGAAATGCTTTCTCGCCCAATCGCGGTCACCCGTTGCTAACAAAGCCAACGCCAAATTGTTATGTGACTGCGCGGTATCCGGATGGTGATCTCCAAACAACTCCATGCGCGTTTCCAATGCCATCATGTGCATCTCGCGCGCTTGTTCCAGGTAACCCGCAGCCAAATAAACCGCACCGAGGTTGTTAGAAACGGAGGCCGTCTCAGGATGCTTTGCTCCAATTACGGAATGCATGATCTCAAGCGCTTTCAAAAAGTAATCCTCCGCGGCATCGAGATTTCCCGCAGACTTCGCCGTGAAACCCAGGTTGTTCGTGATCGCAGCCACATCCATCATCATCGGCGGATCTGTCATTTCAAAATAATCAACCGCTTTTTCCCACGAGGAAATCACCCGGTCATACCGATCCAATCCATCATATGCCCCGCCCAACAACGCATACATCCGGCCCATCTGATCAAACTTATCCTTGCGGCCATCTAACTGATCAATCGCATGCTTCGCATCCTCCGTCGCGTCGCCGAATTCCCTCATATCCATGTGAATTCCCGCCCTATCCTCCAAACTCGCCACGAATGCATCAATCGTGTCGTGATCCGGACTCAACAATTGCTGGCACTTATCCACCGCCGCATTCGCTGCGTGCAACGCCTCTTTGAGGTCTCCTTGCTCTCGCAGACTCTTCACTCGATCACGCATGATCTGAATCAAATTGGCAGTGGGCTTATCCATAATTGAGGTATTTGCATGATGCTAAACTTCTTTATCTGAAAATGACTAGCGGAAATCTTTAGCCAGCCGTCAAATCTTCTACCAACTTTTTCCGGCTACTCGGCAGTCCGCCCAAATGATCATGCAGTGACTGCTCCGCCGCCCGATTTTCTCGGGAAACCCCCAGCATCAGCGCGAACTGCCGCTCAAAATGCTGCAATGCCCGCAAACTCGCAGTTTCCACATCCAAATGATCTAGCCCACGCCGCAACAAATCGAAAATTTCCGGCTCCGGATGGTTCGGCTCCAGCCCCGCCTCAATCAGCTGACAGAAATATCCCGCCATCAACGTCGTCGCATAACTTCGCCGCAAACCCTGCCGCCAGTTAGAGATCGATACCTCCCGCAAGGCATGCAATTCCCCCTGACGGGACTTCGCGAACATGATTTCCCCGGAGAAAAACAAATCCAATTTCCCTGCAAACACACTCTTCGGACGCAGCGCACCCTTCGCCACAGTCTTGATCAAACCCTCGTCTTCACTCAACCAATGCACGATCAAACTCGTCTCAGTCAGGCGCGTCGTTCGCATCAGGATCGCTTCGGTGGAAAACACAGGATTAAAAGGAATTGCAGATTCGGCTTGATACGGCTCATTTAGTGCCTTAGCCAAGTTCCAGCAATTATGGGTCAGCAATCAAACAAAATCATCAAACGCCGTCGTCGCGCGGATTATCTTAAGCGTAAACAGGAAGCAGCCAAGCTTGGCGGCATCCTTCCAAAAGTTACCGTCAAAAAAGCCACCCCGAAACCGGCGGTGAAATCTGACGAGCCAAAAGCAGCTCCTGCCAAAAAGGCCGCCGCCAAAAAAGCACCTGCCGCGAAAAAAGCACCTGCCAAAAAGGCCGCTAAAAAAGTCGCCAAGAAAACCGACTCCAGCGAAGGTTAATCCAAACTTTCAGCATCCCATCTACCAAGCCGGCTCTCCCACAAGGAAGCCGGCTTTTTTCATGCCCCGCGACAATTTCCGCTTCCCTCCAACGCCGCCTCCCCTACTCTCCGCCCGTATTTCAAGTCTTCCTTGAAATTTGAATTTTAGAATTTGAAACTTATGAAAATCGTCGTCGCATACTCCGGAGGTCTCGATACCTCAGTTCTCCTCCTCTGGCTCAAAGAGAAATACAACGCGGAAATCATCGCCTACTGCGCAGATGTCGGCCAAGGCGACGAACTCGATGGCCTCGAAGCCAAAGCCCTCTCCACCGGTGCTTCCAAATGCTACATCGGCGATCTCAAACAAGACTTCGCGGAAAACTACATCTTCCCCATGATCCAAGCTGGGGCGATTTATGAAGGCCGCTACTTGCTCGGAACTTCTATCGCCCGTCCCTGCATCACCGCAGACATGATCAAAATCGCCATCGCCGAGGGAGCCGATGCCATCGCCCACGGCGCCACCGGAAAAGGCAACGACCAAGTCCGCTTCGAGCTCTCCGCCGCAGCCCTCGCGCCGAACATCAAATGCATTGCCCCATGGCGCGACGCAGAATTCCGCAAACAATTCCCCGGCCGCGCCGAAATGATCGCTTACGCCGAGGCCAACAACATCCCGATTAAAGCTTCCATGAAAAAGCCTTACTCCATGGATCGCAACCTCCTTCATATCTCCTTCGAAGCCGGCGCCATGGAAGACCCATGGTACGACGCCACCACTCCCGAAGACCGCGACATGTACGTCCTTTCCGTTTCCCCAGAAGAAGCTCCAGACCAAGCCGAATACATCGAAATCCTTTTTGAAAAAGGCAACGCAGTCGGCTTGAAACACACCAACCTCGATGCCCTCCTCACCGAACTCGGCGATGTCAAAGCCACCGGTCAACAAGACGGCTACACCATCCTCAACGCATACGGCGTCATGCGCGTGCTCAATCTCCTCGGCGGTCGCAACGGCATCGGGCGCGTCGATATCGTCGAGAACCGCTTCGTCGGCATGAAATCCCGCGGCATTTACGAAACCCCGGGCGGCACCATCCTCCTCGCCGCTCACCGCGACCTCGAAACCCTCGTCGTTGATCGCGAAGCCATGCACATCCGCGATTCCCTCATCCCGAAATACGCCCAGCTCGTATACAACGGTTTCTGGTTCGCCCCAGAACGCGAAGCCATCCAAGCCCTCGTGACCGAAACCCAGAAAAAAGTTTCCGGTGAAGTAAAAATGAAACTCTACAAAGGCAACGTCATGCAAGCCGGCCGCCGTAGCCCACACAGCATGTACTCCGAAGCCATCGCCACCATGGAAGGCGGCCAAGAACAAGCCTACAACCAAGACGACGCCACCGGCTTCATCGCACTCAATGCGCTCCGCTTGAAAGCCGTTGCGAGGCAGAAGTAAAGTCGTCTCGGAAAGGAACCGCGATTTTCAATCGCGTCTGCAACTGAGCACCGAATCCGAGATATTTCGCTCACGAGGCCGCGATTAAAAATCGCGGTTCCTTTTGTTTTCATCCATACAACACATTTGAGCATTAAGATGAAATCCCGTATCGAATCATTTAGGCATGCATTACGCGGTTGCCGAACTTTACTCGCAACCCAGCCGCACGGCCGATTTCATGTTGTGGCAGGTTTAGCCGTTTTTGGGGTTGCGTGTTTATGTCGGGTTACAGCTACAGAATGGGCACTGCTGATACTTTGCATCATGGCCGTCTGGATTGCGGAGGCCATCAATACCGCCATAGAATTTCTAGCAGATGAAGTTTCTCTGGATTGGCGCGAACGAATCAAACACGCGAAGGACATCTCTGCTTTTGCCGTGTTGATCGCGGCGACGGGATCAACGATGATCGGAATAATCATTCTGTTTCCGTACATTTTAAAAGAAATGAAGTAAGTCCTCTTTATTCCTCTGCCCTCGGCTTTAGGCTTGTCGGAAAACGCCGTGTCCGATAATCCATAAGGCCTTCGTAAGAATTCCATCCCGTCGCACCTCTCCACCAAATACCCCTCATCCGTGACCAGTCCTCAAGATTCCCCATCACCTTACTTCGGATCCGAGTTCATACCGCCCACTGTAGAGGAATTGCAGAAACGATTTACGAATTGGGAAATTCTTTCCTTCGTCGGACACGGCGGAATGGGCACTTACTATCGCGCACGCCACCCGAAACTTGACCGACTCGCGGCCGTAAAGATCCTGCCTGTGAATCCCGACATCGATGCCGAACTCATCGAGAGTTTTAAAAAAGAGGCAAAGGCGATGGCGCGCCTCAACCATACTAATATCATTGGAATATATGAGTTCATGGAAACGCAATCCACGCTCTATCTCGTAATGGAGTTCGTGGAGGGAGATATTTTCGAGCGACTCATCAATACACGGAGTTTTGATCTCAGCGAGATTCTCTCAATCATCACTCAAGTCTGCGCTGCTCTGAAATACGCGCATGAGAACGGCGTCATTCATCGCGACCTCCGCCCGGGCAACACCTTGCTCGATCAAAACGGAATCGTCAAAGTCGGCGACTTCGGTCTAGCCCGACTCATGGGTGAGGAGCTTTTCCGGAGGAGAATGACGGCGAACAATTTAGAAATGGGCACGATGGATTACGTGGCTCCTGAGCAACTCGAGCCGGGACATCCGGTCGATCACCGTGCCGACATCTACTCGCTCGGCATGATGCTCTACAAACTTCTCACCAGAACCCTACCACGCGGCACCTTCGTCGTTCCATCCAAACTTGTTCCCAGCCTAGACCCCCGCGTCGACGATCTCGTCATTCGTTGTCTTCAGCGCAACCCCGCCAACCGCTTTCAGCAAATCGCTGATCTCTGGGCCGAGGTCGATCATCTCCGCGAAACCCAGCGCCCGATCACGACAGGACCCAAATTCAATTTCCCGACTCGCTGAGACGCGC
Source organism: Verrucomicrobiota bacterium (assembly GCA_040384845.1). GTDB lineage: Bacteria > Verrucomicrobiota > Verrucomicrobiia > Verrucomicrobiales > Akkermansiaceae > Luteolibacter. Next base: position 134,865 of record JAZKIL010000007.1, read on the forward strand.
GGCTTGTGTCAGCGCCGGAGGCCTGGACTACGCCGGAAGAGATTTAACGACTCCCCATTCCCTCCGCATGAGCCTTGATGTGATCAAGAACGCGGTAATGGATTTTGTGAATGATTTCATCTGAAATGATTCCCCAGTAAAACTCTGGCGCGATGCTGTGTTTATACCATGTCGACCCCTCAAGCCGGACTTGATCGCCGACCTGAGTCAACTTGAACTGACCCTTTTCAGATTCCATAAACCCATGGAGATGCGGCGCATGAACATCCTCGTAAATGGATAATTCTCGCATCGGTTCGGGATTTTCAGAGACATCAAACGCAAGCTTGTTAGGCGCATCCCAAACAGTGATCGGCTCTACAAAATCCCCTGTGGAAAATCGGCAGTATCGGATCGCACCCACGCCTGTGCCGTCGATGTGTGCTTCAATCGGGTAGGCAATCCCATATCGGAACATCCCGGTCGGTGGATCAGTGATCTTAGGAAACGCGATGACGGTTCCCCATACATCTTGGATCGAGGCATCGATCAGTACTGAGGTCGTCACTTTTCGTGTTACAGGTTCCTGCTTTGTCGAGTTCTCAAATCCTACGAGGAAAGGGAAACTCAGGCATAACAACGAAGCGATTGTTGAGCCTGTTGCACCACCGAGCGAAGATCCGACCAAGCGCCCGATGGGAGCTCCGATTAAAGCCAGAGCCAACGTAAGCGGATACGCCATCAGCAAGCAAACCAATCCATCCATGGCAGAAATGATGATGAACACTCCCAGCACCAAGATACTCACACAGGCAATCCCATACGTATTGGAAAAGGATTTCTCCCGCTTGTAGTTCCAACAAAAAGCCGAAAGGAAGCTGACAATCACGGGAAGCAGCAGAAACAACGTCCAACCATACTGCTCAGAAACGGATATGGATAAAGCCGCACCGCCCCATCCCAGGATTGCCGGCAGCAAGATCGCGGTCAGGGCATGATTCAAAACTCGTTTCACAGTCCGAGATTTGTGAAATGCATGAAAATGACAAGAACCGATCTTCTGCTGATCTTCTACTTGCTCTATCCGCGTTCTTGATCTTCTTTAAACACGTCAGCAAACCAAAGCCCATTTTCCCATGAACCTCACCCTAAAAGTTTGGCGCCAAACTGGACCGAAATCCAAAGGCAGCATCCACACCTACGCTGCGGAAAATATCCCGCCAGAGGCTTCGTTCCTTGAAATGCTGGACATCGTCAACGAGCGGATCATTGAAAAAGGTGACGATCCCATCCATTTCGACCACGACTGCCGTGAAGGAATTTGCGGTTCTTGCTCACTCACCATCAACGGCGTTCCTCACTCAAAGGAAAAAGGCATCACTACCTGCCAAGTCCATATGCGCAAATTCCGCGATGGCGACACGCTTTGGGTCGAGCCCTTCCGCGCCAATTCCTTTCCCATCGTTAAAGACCTCATCGTTGATCGCACCGCGCTCGATCGCATCATCGCCGCTGGCGGTTACATCGACATCCGCACCGGTTCAGCCGTCGATGCGAACTCTATCCCCGTTCCAAAAAGCGATGCGGAAAATGCCTTCGACGCCGCTGCGTGCATTGGCTGCGGAGCCTGCGTTGCCGCCTGCCCAAACGGATCGGCCATGCTTTTCACCTCCGCAAAAGTTTCCCACCTCGGCCACCTTCCGCAAGGTCAGCCAGAGCGTCAGAAACGGGCGCTCTCCATGGTTCGCCAAATGGACAACGAAGGTTTCGGAAACTGCACCAACCACTATGAGTGTGAGGCCGCTTGCCCGAAAGAAATTTCCGTGGATCACATCGCACGCATGAACCGTGACTACGGCAAAGGCGTCATCGCAGAACAATTTGCGTAAACGTTTTAGGCGATTGGAATAAATCACAGCGTTTTCCCATCCCACGTGACATGAAAACCAAGTTCATTCTCCTCATCTCCGCGATCACTCTTGGTTTCGGTGCCGCTTGCGCCGAAGAAAAGAACAAAGAAAAAGTCATGGAAACTGCCAACGAAGCTCCCCAAGAACCCACCGAAAAAGTCGTGAAAACCGATGATGAGTGGAAAAAAATCCTCACTCCCGAGCAATACCGCATCTTACGCCAAGCCGGAACCGAAGCCGCCCATGGCCAAGTTTACACGGAGTTCAAGAAACAAGGCGAAGGCGCCTATCACTGCGCGGGCTGCGACGCCTTGCTTTTCAGCTCAAAAGAAAAATTCGACTCCGGCTGCGGTTGGCCATCCTTTTACGATCCAGCAAAAGCCCAAAACGTCATCTCAAAAGTAGACACCACAGGCGGCATGGTTCGCACCGAAGTCGTTTGCGCCAAATGCGATGGCCACCTCGGGCACGTCTTCAATGGCGAAGGCTTCGACACCCCCACCGACAAACGTTACTGCATCAACGGAGTGGGTTTGAAATTTGTTCCTGCTAAGGAGTAAATCCAATTCTTCACCGCAGAGGCGCAGAGGTCGCCGAGGGAACGCGGAGCCATCTAAGCAAAAACTACAAGTTCGCGGGCTAGCATATCCGCAGCAAAGCGAAGCTAGGAAAAACAACACTTTCCATTCTCTGCGACCCTCCGCGACCTCTGTGCCTCCGCGGTGAAACTCTTCAAACCACAGTAAATTTTTTAAAGTTTAGATCTTGCCCATCGCGGCAGCCCAAACAATGCTTCTGCAGCAACGGCGGTTTGGCGGAATTGGTAGACGCGCTCGACTCAAAATCGAGTTCCTTGTGAGTGTGGGTTCGATTCCCACAGCCGCTACTTTCTTTCCCTGAGTCAAACCATCGCAGCATGTCCACTCCGCGCAGCATCGGCATCATCGCAGGCAGCGGAATCTATCCGGAAACCTTCGTCCGGGCAGCTCGTAAAGCCGAACCCAACACCCGCCTCGTCGTTGTTGGTTTTGAAAACGAAACCCGACCCGACCTCGAAGCCCAAGTCGAAGCTTTCCGCTGGGTTCGCGTCGGGCAACTTTCCAAGCTCATCAAATTTCTCGTCAGTGAAGGCGTTACCGAGGCCGTGATGATGGGGCAGATCTCCCCAAAAAATCTTTTCGATCTCCGCCCTGACATCCGCATCCTGATGATGCTCGCAAAAGTCAAAAAACGGAATGCCGAAACTTTGTTCGGCGCCATCGCCGGCGAGCTTGAAAAAGACGGCATCAGCCTTCTGCCCGCGACGACCTTTCTTGAAGACCACCTTCCCTCCGCCGGCCATGTGACTGGCCCCGTCATCAAACCCCGCACGCTCGAAGACCTCGTATACGGTTTCGATATCGCGAAGAAAACCTCCGCCCTCGACATCGGCCAATCCGTCGTCGTCAGACACGGTACGGTTCTCGCCGTCGAGGCGTTCGAAGGCACCAATGCCTGCATCCGTAGGGGCGGCGAGCTCGGTCGCAACAAAGACGCCGTGCTCGTGAAAGTTTCAAAACCCAATCAAGACTTCCGCTTCGATGTTCCCGTCATCGGCCCGCAAACTATCGAAAACTGCGCCGAGGCAGGCATCATCGCCATCGGCATCGAGGCCAGCAAAACACTTCTGTTAGAAAAAGAAAAGGTCACTCAGCTTTGCGCACAACACAAAATCTGCATTCACGCACTTTAACTTCTAGCTAAAAGTCAGTGCGTGAAAGGTAGGGTGCCATCGCCGAGGGCACCGCGCGAAGCGAAAGGTATTCGATTCTCTTTTGAAACATCTTATTCTTCCTCATTCCATGCGGTGCCCTCGACGATGGCACCCTACCAAATTCATTCACGAGCCTTAGCTTCCCTAATATAAAAACTTTGCGTCTTGGCGGCTTTGCGCGAGTTCTTATTTCTCTGCTTTGATTTAAAAATTTCACGTTTACCATCTCGCTGTGCGCAACTTTTCTTCCTTACTGAAAACGCTAAGCCTCTCGGTTTTGAGTCTAGCGTTGCTCACCATCGCCTCTGCACAAGAAGAAGCTCCCCCCTCTGTCACCCTCGCTGAAATCGATGCTTCCATCATCCGTGGAGTCGATTTCTTAGTCACCGATCAAAACGCCGATGGCTCATGGGGCAGCGCGACCCGCACGAAGGACATCAATATTTACGCGCCGCTTCCCGACGCGCACCTCGCCTTCCGCTGCGGCGCAACGGGCCTCGCTTTATCTGGAATCATCGATTCCGCAGATGCCCGACCCAATACCGTGGCCACCATCGACAAGTGCGCAGCGTGGTCGGCGAAAAACCTCCCTTTGCTGAGGCGCGCTGATCAAACCACTACCTACAACATCTGGGGTCACGCTTACGGCCTGCGCTCGCTCGTTCGTCTTCACCAACGAGAAACCGACCCAGAAAAACAAGCTCTCTACAAAACCCTCGCCCAACAACAAATCGATCTCGTCGGCCGATACGAAGATATCAACGGCGGTTTCGGTTACCTTGATGTGTTTGACGATTTCACATCGCAGAGGCCCACCGGCATCACCACTTCGTTTAGTTCTGCCACAGTCCTGCTCGCCATGCATGAAGGTCGCGAAAAGCTCGGACTAAAGCTCAATGACAAGCTCGTCGGCACATCGCTCGATTCGATCAAACGCCAGCAATTTCCCGATAAATCCTACGCCTATTCTCACTATCACATCATGCGTCCCCGTGCCGATATCAACCGCCCCGCTGGTTCACTTGCACGCTCACAAGCTTGCAACGCCGCGCTCCGCGTCATGGGTCGCGATGGCATTACCGACGAAGTCATCATCGAATGGGCAGACCGCTTTCTCGCCCGCGAAGGCTGGCTGTCCATCGCTCGCAAACGCCCCAAACCCCACGACATCCATTTCAAAATCTCCGGCTACTTCTACTACTACGGCATCTACTATTTCACCGAATCTGTTAGACTTCTGCCCGCCGACAAGCAAAAGCCCTACGCCGAAAAACTCGCCGCCCTCATCCTTTCCAAACAGGAAAAAGACGGCTCATGGTGGGACTACCCGCTCTACGATTACCACCAACCCTACGGCACCGGCTACTCGCTGATGGCTCTGGCTTGGTGTAAGAAGGTGATGGTGGGTTCATGAGACACCCAAGGAGTGGCTGCATTCTGCTATCTGCTGCCGATTTTTATCAAACTAACCATCCTTTGAACATCTCCCCTCTGCAGACTGTGCATTACTCTGGATACTCCCTGACTCAGCTCTTCGCGCAAACATAGCGGGCAGCGGTGATGCACATTCCCTGGCGACCAACTTGTCCGCCCGTAGTCCTGCTAAGGGACGAAGGAGGAAGATCGCTACTAAACAAAAAGGCGAACCTCAACGGCTCGCCTTTTCTCTTTTTAAATCTAACACTCTTAACGCCGACGACGCAGAAGCGCGAACACTCCTAACGCTGCCAACATCATGGACGAGGGCTCGGGGATGGCTTCGAGTTGGATGGTGTTATAAGTACTCGATCCAAGAGAGGGTGATGCTTGGCCCGTGAAAGCAGCTATATTGATTTGGCCTATAACTGGGGTCGTTCCTGTAGCGCTAGCTGTATAAATATTTTCCGCTGCTGTTTCATCGGCAAGTATTCCCACAGAGTAAAGAGCCCATGCAGTTGAACCCGACAGAGTGGCTCCATTGCCCACAAATGCGTAGACCGTTCTACCAATCAGTCCACTGCCAGTAGGAATGACTGCTCCGTCAAATGGTGGCCCAATATCTACGTAACCAGCGCCTCCTGGAGGCGGACTCGACGGATTTAATTGATAAAGAGTTGATCCAGTTAAGCCTGACGTTATGACGGTGAAATCGCTGATTGTAGTACCGATTGATGAAACATTGCCGGACGGCGTATAGACATTGCTGCCAAAATAACCGAGGGCGACAATTCCTCCATCCAATAAGGACGCACTTGTGTTTCCCGCATTTTGAAAAAGAGTGTCTGAAGCGCCGGTTCCACTTGTAAGGTTACTTACGAAAAAATTAGCTCCGTAACCGCTCGACCAAGAAAGCGCTGTTGCTGTTAACAACATAGTGATAAATTTAGTGCTCATATCGAATTAGATCAATTGTTGGATCGGTGGGAAGATTGTTAAAATGGCTGAAATTAATAAGGAACATTCAAATCCAGAGAGATGGGGGTTGCACCTTTCCGTTGAATAAGCACCGCTCCGGAAATTACCACCGCTTGCGCCTGTAAAGTGGTAAGGTCTGTAGTACCGTTTGCAGCATCTCTCCAAGCAGTATTGGTGTTATTGCGAAAATATTGCTTATACGACAAATTCGCTTGTTGAATCCAAACGACATCAGCACTAAGTGAGCTAAAACCTCCTTGGATATCATCTTCAAATCCAGCGTTCGCTAAGGTTGCCCCAGCCGCGACGACTACAGTAATGAGATTGAAGCCCTGTCCAATTGCTGTTGTAGTCCCCACAGTTTTAACTTCCCCAGTGAGAGTAAGTTTAGCTGCCGTTGCGCCTTTCTTTTGGACGAAGAGACCATCGGCATAAATCACGGGGACATTTGGGGCAGGCGTTGTTCCTCCGGCAGCAGTAAATGCTCCACTGTTGTTTAAATAATATTGAGAATAAGTACCCGGACCAGTTGGAACCCAGACGACATCAGCAGATAACGAAGAAAATCCTGCCTGCAAAACTCCCCCTGAGGCAAGTGATGTAGTTGTAAAGATTTCTTCTAGAGTGGGAGCTAATCGCAGATTGTAGCGATCGGAAGTAGTCAGCCCCAATGATGTGAGATTTGTAGCAGGAACTGTGGAAATAGTAATAGTTGTTCCGGTAATGTTCGCCGCAGACACTTCGAAAATCGCGCCTGTCATTGAACCAGTGGCGAACTCTAATACGTAAGTGCGCCCAGCAACCGGCGTATAAGATAATTGAGTATCAACAAGTGTAGTTTGGTTAATTGTCTCAAACTGCCCAGAAGCAACCGGAGAGTTTAAAACTGTCATGCCCACCAAGTTAATACCGACGGTAAGATCTTTAGTCGTGTATCCAGTGGGCGTCGTATAAACCGGAGTCTGGGCGAAAAGGGCTTGAGGAACTGTTAGACATACGAGCGCGAACAGAGTGATGGGTTTCATGGGGGTTTTGGTGGTTTTTTTTTGGGTTGGGATCAGTGGGGGGTAAAATTCACTGATAATGGAAAACCCTACTGATATTTTGGGTGGTGGCAATCAGGAAATTGAGGGAAATTACGTTATTCGTTATAGGTTGGGAGATAAAAGGGTGCTCCGCGCCTTTTCTCCTCATAACTCCTAACGTTTAACCCATAACGAAATCACGGCCAATGGGTGAGGTTTTTCAGGAGATTCAGGCGATTTTCGATGTCTTCCCTGGTGATGTGGGCGAGGCGGTTGGCGGAGAAGGCCTCGCAGGTGAAGGAGGCGACGACGGAGCCGTAGACGACGGCTTGGCGGATATCGTCGAAGGAAAACTCGCTTTTCCCGGTGGATGCGAGGTGTCCCGCAAGGGCTCCGAGGAAGGAATCGCCCGCGCCGGTGGGATCGGCGACTTCTGCGAGGGGGAATGCGGCGCAGCGGAAGAGGTCGAATTTCGCGCCGGGGAGGGTGAATTTTGTGGCTGGAGTGCCATCGAGGTGTTTGGAAAACAGAATGGCCCCGAATTCGCCGAGCTTGATGATGACATTGGCAGGGCCTTTATCCAGCAGGGTTTGTCCCGCGACGATAAGGTTGGAGGTTTTGCAGAAATCCCGGGCCTCGGACTCGTTGATGACGAGTAGGTTGATTTTTTTGAGGACTTTATGGAGGTCGTCGTTGGCGATGGTGATCCAGAGATCCATGGTATCGGCAGCGATGAAAGGTTTCGCGGCGGTGAGTTGCTCGATCATTTGGAGCTGATTGATCGGGTGCATGTTGGCGAGCACGACGATTGGGGCGCAGGCCATTTCCGACGGGACGTGCGGGGTCCAGTTTTCCAAAACATTGATGGCGACGGAGAGCGTATCGCGATCGTTCATGTTTTCGTGGTATTCGCCGGTCCATGAAAAGGTATCGCCCTGTGAGCGCTCGAGGCCGCTGGTGGAAATGTTTTTAGAAGCGAACAAATCCAGATGCTCCTGCGGGAAATCTTTGCCAATAATCCCGATGAGATGCACCGGTGAGGCGAAATAGGAAGCAGCGATTGCCGTAAAGGAGGCGGAACCACCAAGCAGGTTTTTCCCTTCGGCGACAGGGGTTTTGATGTGGTCAATGGCGATGGAACCGCCGATCAGGACTGAAGAAGCTACGGACATGCAGGGGTTCTAAGCGTCAAGTTTCAAAATTCAAGGGGGAACGTTGGTTAGGCATTTTTAAATCACAGAGGAACAGAGGAAGAAGGAGAACACAGAGGTGTGGATTATTTCTATTTAACTATTAAGTGATTATCTTTTTATTGGAATTTAAGATTTAAATTTAGAGTTTTAAGCTCTGTGTCCTCCTTCTTCCTCCGTTCCTCTGTGGTAAAACTCTCCGACCCATCTCAATTGTAATTTGGAAGTTGCCCGGAACGCAAGGACGTGATGAATTTCAGCCATATGAAAATATCTTATCTCCCTCGTTTTTTTATGGGTGTTTTAGCAAGTGCGTTGTTTTTTCCGACGGCTGCATTTGCGGAAAAGGCCGCGCCTAAAAAACTGATCTTGATTGCTGGAAAGCAAAGCCATGGTCCGGGAGACCATGAGTTCAATGCGGGCTGCATGCTTTTTCAAAAGTGCCTCAAAGACATTCCGGGTCTTGAGGTGGAGGTGCATAACAATCATTGGGTGAAAGATGATGCGGTGTTAGAAACGGCGGATGCCGTGGTCATCTACTCGGACGGAGGAAAAGGCCATCCCGCGCTTCAAGGAAACCACCGTGAGCTTTTACAAAAAGTCGCCAAGCGCGGCGGTGGAATCATGATGATGCATTACGCGGTCGAGTGCTCCCATAGCGAGCCGGAAACGGGAGATCAGTTCCGCGAGTGGATCGGCGGCGCTTACGAAACCAATTTTTCCGCCAACCCAATGTGGGAGGCCGATTACAAAAAATTTCCCCAACACCCGATTTCCCGCGGTGTAAGTCCGTTCAAAATCAAAGACGAATGGTATTTCTCCATCCGTTTCCCCGAGGGCATGAA
>JAZKIL010000008.1:0-226336 GCA_040384845.1 Verrucomicrobiota bacterium
ACCCCGACCGCATGCGCGCGCTAGGCGTCACGCAGGCCGCGGTCATGGAGGCGCGGTGATCTTCCGTCATGAGATCGAAGGAGGGATGGGTGATGACTTTGGCGGAAGCGGTGGCCCATTTCTCACTGCCATCCGGAGCGGTGTAGCGGAAACCAATGTAAACATTCTCGCCGGGGCGTGCGACCAGACCTTTGTGGAAGTAATCGACCTGTTGGGATGGATCGAGGGAATCGCTGGTGGTTTTTGAGAGTTCGTAACGTTCCTGAGTGTTGAGTCCTCCATAATTGGGGAGCACGTCGAGGATGAGAGGAACCGAGACAAAAAAGCGGTCGAGGTCCGGATTTTCCCCGAATGAATTGAACTCACCTCCTTGATAAATGGGAAGGTAAGGAAAGCTATTCCATAGCTTGCCCATGCCTAATTTGATATCCATGCAAGCCTCTAACAGAAGCGTTCCCGGAGCATCTTTGTTGTAGCCCTCACCCGTATTTCCGGCGGCGCGGCGACCTTGCTCCGTTTGAACGAAAACTTCGATTTTTGATGCTTCGCCGAGCGCCATTTGAGGCGCAATGATTTCCATGTACATGTTCTGGCCGAGCACGACGTTGAACCCGCCATCGGGGGCGGCGGTAGTTGGAAGCAAGGTGTGATTGAGTTGCCAAGAGGCGCGAATGATTTCAGCTGATGCGTCTGGGCGGACTAAGTCGACCGGTTCGAAACCATGATAGAGTGTGGCTGCGGTCCCCTGCCCTGCGATGGGTGTGGCGGTGCTGTGCGAGAGGCGGATTTGAGGTTCGGTGTAAGCGGCGTGGTGGAGGGTGGCGATGCGTGGTGTCGGAACGCCGGGGCGGTTGTTTTCCTGATCCATGTAACGGGCGGTGATGGTGCCGCCGTCGGGGACTTGGATTTCATCGGCCTTTTTGGCTGCGCTTGAAACGGGTTTGACGGTGAGTTTGAAAATGCCGGTGGAGTCGCCGGTTTCGATGGCTTCGAAATCCTTTTTCCCGTTAGCGGTTTCGAGCGAGACTTTGATTTTGTCCGGCTCGACGGTGGAATCCATATCGGCATCGTGGATGGCGAGGGAGAGCGGTTTGTTGTGAAGGAAGCGCAGGAGTTTCTCGTAGTATGGCCGGTCCTCGTTGTGGCGCGAGCTGAAGCGCGGCTCCATATCGGCAAACTCGACGCGGGCATCCGTGAAGGAGACATCGAGGAAACGTTCATGGCGCTCGCGGCTCTTGGTGACGAAACGGTCATCGATGTAGCGGACGGAAATCTTATCGCCTGTTAGAATTTCCAGAGTGTCGTTTTTGCCCAGCTCGGCGAAGTCGCTGCTGACGGGAAGGATTTTGGAGCCGTCCTCTTTGGTGAGGGCGAGCTTGTTGAGGGCGGGAACGGGGCCTTCGTGCGCGACCATGAGGAGGCGGATGAGGCGGGCGCGGGAGTTTTTATCGAACTTGACGCCGAACTCCGTGGAATCGGGTTTGCCGGTGATGGTTGCCGGACCGTTGCGGTGATCTACCAGGGCTGCGGGGAATGTGGCGGGATCGAACAGCGAGTCCGGACAATCTGTTAGAACATCCGCGCCGGTGAGGTTGGCGCGGAGTTTCATTTCACGGCCGAAGCCGATGTTGGAAAGCCAGCCTGTGGCCCATATCTCGATTTTGTGGATGCCGGGTTTGAGGTCGATCTCACCTTGGAGCTGGCGTTGGTCTTTGGCCGTGATGACCTTACCGTTCACGGCGATGAGATATTGCGCGGGCTCGGCCTTTTGTTTCGCATCGGCCGGGATTTTCTGGTCGATGGCTTTTCCGAGATCGAGGGCGAAGCGGCGGGTGACGTTTTCGTTTTCGTGGAAGTAGGCTTGGAAGCGAACGACGACGGCGGGGTTGGGATAGGCTCCGTTGCGTTGCCATTTGATGTCCGTGGGAATGGAAGCGGGGAATGCGGTGGACGGGCCGGAAACGTTTTTTGCGATGGCCTGGTCGGGCTGGTGAGCGAGCCAACCTGTGGCGAGGTGGTTGCGCAGGGCCTCGATTTCATACACCGAGCGAGCTCCGTAGTGGTGGTTGCGGCCGTCTTCGTTGACAACCATCACGGAGGGCTTCCATGGATCTGTTAGAGAAACGGCGGTGGCGGGGAAAGTGCCGACGCTGGTCCAGTCGGTGGGGTTCATCGCGGTTTGGACGATGAATTTCGAGAGTTTCGCTCCGGGTTCGCGGGCGGTGATGGTGAGTTCGCCGAGCGGGAGGTTATCGTTGAGATCGACGGTGAAATCCGGAGTGGTGCCTTTGATTGGAATAGGGCGCCATGCGGGATATTCGGTGGAAGGACTGATGACCATGTTAGGCGCTCGACCGGGCTCGGAGTTTTGGGCGAAGGCGCTGGCTTGCGCGCCGGTGGTCGGGATGCGGCCTTCGAACACTCCGGTGTGCGAGGAGGTTTCCTTGAGGGTGATGCGTGAGATCGAATCCCCGCTGGAAGCGCTGACGCTGACGTTCAGTTCATCAACATTTGGGGTGCGGCTGCGATCGGGATCGCTTACCCGGACATGGATGGGGTTGCCGGGTTTAACGATGATGGCGATCTGTTTTTCGTGATCGATTTTTGCTTCCCCAGCAGCGATTTTCGCTTTCGCTGCGGCTTCGCTATTTGCGCCGCCACCGATCTCGTCCATGACAAGTTGCATGTCGGCGCTGCGTTGTTCGGCTTCGGTGAGGAGTTTGCGGGAGGAGGCCATGAGCATGGCATCTGAGGCGATGGTGATGGGGCCGCCGCGTTTTTCATCGAGGTTGTTCATCTTCTCGCGGAAGCGCTCGGAGTAAGCGTAAAAAACCTCGTCATCGCCGATGACTTGGAGGACGCCGTCACCAAGGGCAGGTGCGCCGAGGCCGGTGGCGACTTCGCCGCGGAATTTGGTTTTCTCATCACCGAACTGGCGGAGGAAAAAGTGTTCCTTATCACCGGAAACCGCCCAGACGACGACTTCGATTTCGGTGCCGGCGCCGGAGACGGCAAGGGTTGGATCGCTGAGGGTGACTTTCAAGCGTTCGCCGGGGACGATGTTTTTCTGGGTGGAGGTGGAGCCGAGTTCGACCTCGGTGGCTTCCATGAGTTTTTGGCGCTTGAGCTGGATTTTTCCTAACAGGATGCGCGAGTCGGCATGGTTGGGATCGCGGGCGAGGATGGAATCGACATCGTCTTTGGCGTCGTCGAAGTCTTCGCGGTCGAAATAAACTTCCGAGCGGGCGAAGCGGACTTCGGTCCACAATTCAGGGACGCGTTCCATTTCGAGGTCGGTGAGGGTTTGGAGAGCGGCATCGTAATTTTTGGAGATGCGCTCGGCACGGACGCGGCGGAGTGAGGCTTCGTGGCGGATGACGAGTTCCGCGTAGGCGGGGTTCTGGCTGGTGCGGGTGTAGATTTCGTGAGCTTGGCGGACTTGGCCGCGTTGCAGGGCGATGTCGCCGTAAGCAAGCTCGATGGAGGCTTTTTCTGTAGCTGTTAGAGGTGAGCTCGCTTCACCAGCCCAAGCGATGAGGGATTTCACGAGGAACTCCTGGCGGACGTCATCGCGGCTGAAGATGGTGCGCTGGAGCGTCCACATCAGGAACGGAACGGAGAGTTCGCGATGAGCGGTGGAGAAGACTTCCCAGTTCGCATCGAGAAGTTTCCATGCGCTGTCTTCGTTACCGGACATCCATTCGGCTTGGGCTTGATAGACAGGATAGGAAGGATGGGTTGGCGGAACGGGAATGGAGATGAGGCCGAGTTTGCCCGCGGCTTTGCTGCGGATGGATTTGAGGCGGGGGATGTCGGTATCGGCTTTAAACCAGGTGTGGCCTGCGGTGTGATTGGCGATGGCGGCGAGTCCGTCGTTGGCGAAGGAGTAAGAGATGGAGGGTTGGGTTTCTAACATGGCGTCGGCCATGGTCAGCATCGCCGGGTAGGAGCGATGGTGGGTTGCGACGTGTTTCCACAGGTAGCCGGAGGTGCGAAGGAAATCACCGGGGATGTTGGCTTTGGTGATTGCGGCGAGGAAGCGGTCGGCGAAAAGACGGGTCGGCTCGATGACCATGCGTTGATCGACGATATCCACGCAGAGCGCGCGGAGTTTTTCATCGGCGAAGGCTGCCTCGGGAATGGCGGCGAGTTGATCGAGGCCTTGGATCTCGAAAAACGTTGGGGATTTTCTCAATCCATCGATGGTTTTGGTGAGGGCGGCGATGGCGGCGGCGGCATCGGCAGTCGCCGGAAGACTTGTTAGATCCGCAGAGATGAGCGCTGGATTCGCGGCTTGGACGAATGCGAATTGGGCGGGAGTCAGGGCTTTTGCGGGAAGCCATGCACGCAAGGCACTGCGGGTTTCCAGATTGATTGAGGAAAAGACCGGTGAGCTGAGGATGGACTCGGCGAGCTGGGTGGCTTCCGGGGATTTCTCTGCTGGCAGAGATTGGATCCAGGCGAGGACAAGCCAGCTTTCGGCTTTGTTTTGTTTGAGCGAATCCGCAATGGCTGTGCGAAGAGCGGGCTCGAAGGGACTGGCGACGGCGTTTTTGTCAGGCCCGCCTTTGGCTGGGGCGGCTTCCGGTTGGAGGGCGTCCCGTACGAGGACTTGCACTTCGGCGCGGGCGTCGGTGAGGAGTGCTGGAAGTGCTTCCGGGGTGACGCGGAGAATTTTTGTTAGACGCGAGCGAACGCCGACGGTTTTGGGTTGAGTTGAGAGGTAGTCTTCGAAGAGTTGTTTGAAGAGGGCGGTACGTTGATCGGCTGGAGTGTTGGCGGCGAGTTCCTGAGCTGGGATGGCGTTGGCAAGGGCTTTCATTTTCGCGACAGCCTCGTCGCGTTTGGCGTTGCCGCCGGGGCGTCCGCAGAGAGTCCAGAGGCGATCGGCGAGCTTTCCATCAAGGTCAGGGCGTTCGAGGCGCCAGGCTTCAGAGCCGAGGAGGGCAATGAGGGCGAGATCGAAATTTTTGGAATCGCCCGCGACTGCTAGGGCGCGGATGAGCGCGGCTTCAGGTGAGGGATTGAGTGCGAGGCCGGATGCGAGTTTCGCGGCATCGGCGGGAGTCATTTTATCAACATCAAAGGTGAGCACGGGGCCGGTGCGGCGGTTGGCGAGGTCCGCGCTGGAGATAACGAAGGCGCGGGCTTCGGCGGGTGGGATGACTTGCGGGCCGCTTGCGTAATGGTTGGCGCTCCACGAGCGGAGGAGGTCGGCCTGTTCGAGCGGGGAGATTTTTGTTAGAGCGGCGCGAACGGGAGTGAGCTTGGCTTCGGTTTCGTGAGGCCAGTATTTTTTCGGATCATCCCGATAGTATTGGCTGTTGCTGCCTCCGGCCCAGTCGGTCTGGACGAGTGTGGCGTGGCGGGGAAATTTTTCCAACAAGGCTTTAGCTTCTGCGAGCGGCGGGGCGGATTCCTTGCCGTCGATTTTCGCCATGTTGTAGGTTTTGACGGAGACCGCCCAATCGAGGAGGAGGCTGAGTTCCGGATCAAACTTGATGGAAGCGGCGAGGGCTTTGACGTCAGTTGTTAGATCAGGGGTGAAGCGGTCGGGTTTGAGGTCGTATCGGACGCCGCGGATGGAGTTGAGCAGCCAACGGATATCCGCTTCGTAGAGGGCGGTGAGTTGATCTTGGGGGATGCCTGCCTTGATGGAGGCATTCAGACGTGCGGCGAGAGCTTGTCGGTCACTGCGGGTTTTCGCTTGTTCGAGGAACCAGCGATCGAACTGACGGAAGCGAGGGTTGACGGCGAGGCGTGGGGCCTCGTTTTGGGAAAAGACGTAAGCTCCTGTGGTATCCTGAAGGCGGTAGATCAGCAGGGTGTAGAGGGAGGTGATGGATTCTCCGGCCTCGGCGGATTTGGGATCCGCAAGCTTGAGGGCTTGTTGATGAAAGGCGACGGCGTTCTTGGGTTCACCGCTGAGTTCCGCAGCGCGGGCGGCTTGGAAAAGAAGTTTGGGGCTTTTCGGCATGTTGCGGCGCAGCCATTCGCTGGCGAGGGCAACGGCGGGGGCGGGGCGGTTTTCCGCGATGCCGGCTGTGAGCAAGCCAAGGATGGCGTCCTCGGACTGGGATTCCGGGGAAGCTGCGATGGTGGCACGTTGCTCCTCGAAGGTGGCGGCGTGGATTTGACACGGTGCCAGCAGCAAGATGGCTGTTAGAGCGCTGAGATGTTTGGGTGAATGGGACATTTTTCCAGGAGAAGCGCGAATGGGACTTATAGGACCCATACGACTGATATTTTTTACTCTTCTTTGGTTTCAGGCTCGCCCTCGAGGCCGCCGAGACGTTTGCGGGCCTCGGCGACGTATTGGCTGGTTGGGTAATCGAAAAGCAGTTGCTGGAGTTTTGCCTTGGCGGTGGCGGGGTCGTTCATGCGGAAAGCGACGTTTGCCCAGAGCAGGAGCATTTCATCGAGGAAAGCCGCATCCGGATATTCGTCGAACACGCTTTCTAACAATCCGGCGGCTTGGGCGAAGCTGTCGGTTTCCACGTAGTGGCGGACGACGCGGCCGAGGGCTTCCGCCGCGAACGAGCTTTCAGGATAGGTCTGATAGGTTTTCTGGTAAGCCAAGATGGCCGGTCCCATGCGGGTTTGCAGGGCGGTGGCCGGGTTGAGGCCGGCTTTGCCCCATTTGCTGTTGTGTTCATCGGCAGCGGCGGTGATTTCTTCGGCTTCCTTGGAGAGAACTTCGCCGATGCGGAACTGCGCTTCTGCGGCGGAGATGGGGTTTTCAAGATCCAACACGCGTCCATAAACATCGACTGCCTGTTTGTATTCTCCGCGATCCCCGAGGCTGCGGCCGAGGGTCATGAGTGCTTGGTCGGCGAGGACGGACTCGGGATAGAGGCGGTTGAACGCGAGGCAGGTTGCCATGGCGGAGGTGAAATCGTTTTTGAGAAGTTCGCTTTCCCATTTGAGTTTGAAGGCTTGCTCGACGAGATCGCCGGGCAACTTCTGGCGGTTCATGATGATGGGATCGATTTTATTCAACGATTCATTCGCGCGTTCCGCGGCGCGCTGGTCGAGGCCCATGTCCTTGTAGATGGAACCGAGGCCGACGAGCGCTTCGGCTTCGACCGAGCCTTTACGGGCTTTGAGCAGTTCTTCGAAAACGACGTATTGATCGGCGGTGACGCCGGAGTTCACGGAGCCGGAAACCTTGATACGGGATTCCGAATCCCGGGTTTCATCACCGTAGAGGTGGACTTTATCGGTGTAGGAAATGGAAAGCTCATCGAGCTCTGCGGTGTGGAGGACCTGGTCTTTGTTGGTTGGCTCGATGCCTTCTGTTAGGGGCGAGAGCGGGATTTTTCCCAAAAAGATACCGGTGCGGATGTCCGCGCCATCACCGGTTTCCGTTAGAGTAACGGTGATGCTGTCGCGCTCGATCCATTTGTCTTTCTCGTCGTCCTTGAGTGCGAAGATGTCTAGCAGCTCATCGCCTTCCGCGGCGTCTTTGGCCTCGGCTTTGAAGAGGGATTTGATGGTTAGAGTAATCAACTCGGCCGATGGAGAGGTATCAAGGTCGGCATCCCGGAGCATGACGACTTGGGGTTGGCCGGGGTATGCGATGTAGGCGGGAGTTGAGTTGTCTCCGAGGTAGAACCCAACGGTTCCGGTGCTTACGGCACGGACTTTTCCGGTGCGGGGAACGCCTTTTTGCCCGTCGAGAGTGCTGTCGTCGAGGTAGGTGACCTCAAGAGTGTCGCCACCGATCATTTGGAGAACGCCGTCGTTAGGTTTGGCCGTTCCGAGGACGGTGGGGGCGGAGGCCAACATTTCATCGGTTTTTCCGGGAACGGGAACGCCGGTGATGACTTCGGAGTCGCCGCTGCTTACTTTGACCATGGCTTGAACGGGTTGCTCAAGTTTGCGCATGACGGGGACATCGGCATCGACGATTTTGGCGTAGAAGCGCTGGCCGATTTCGATGCGGCCGAGGTCATCGGCGGCGGTATCCGCGACTTCGGTTCCGACGAGTGAGAGGGAGTCGATGGCTTTGTTCCAGTTACCCATGTGGTAGTGGCTCATGCCGATGTAGAAGTAGGCTTGGTTGGCCCATGTGGTTTTTCCTGCGACTTCTGTTAGACGGCGGAACATGGGGAACGCGGCGGCGTATTGGCCGGCGGTGTATTGGGTGAAGCCGGATTGGAAAAGGGATTCGTTGTAGAGGGATAGCTCGTCATCGGTTTGTTTCTCGCCGGGAACGGGAGCGAGCACGCGGGTGAGCAGCATGAAATGGTTGAGGGCGTCTGCGGTGGCGCGTTGTTCGAGGAAATGTTTGCCCATGGCCATGTGGGCGCGGTGGGCGAGGATGGTGCCTTGGTTGTCGCGGACGATGGAGTTGAGCATGGCGAGACCGCGCTCGTGTTGCTTGTAATCCATGAGTTCCATGGCTTTGTCGAAAAGGTGTTTTGCCTGTGGATCGACTTCAGCGGCGGAGACGCGGGGGCGTTCTGAAGGTGGTTCTTCAGCCGCGGCTTCCTGAGCGGATGCGGGGGTATGGAAAAACATGGCGGCCAGTGCAAAAGCTGCGGAGGCGCGGGTGAGATAAGGGTTTGGGTACTTCATGCCGGTGGAACGAGGCGGAGTTTGTAGCGGGTCAAATACTGAGGACATGCGGTGAGATCTTTCCGGGAGGTGAAATTATTTTTTGGCTTCAGCCTCACCACCGACGAGGGCGACGCCGTAGCTTTCCAAGCGGTCGTGCGCAGCGGCAGATTCGCCAGTTTTCGGATAGCGACGTAGGACGGTGCGGAGTTGAGAGACTTCGTTGGCTTTGTCGCCGGAAATTTTATAGATGTTCGCCACTTCGAGGCTGGCTCTGGAAGCAACGGCGCCGCCGATGGATTCAAGCTCACTAACAGTTTTGATCGCTTGATCGTATTGCTTGAGGGCGACGAGACATTTGGAAATTTCCCATGTGGAATCGGGTTGTTTGTTCGCAGTGCGGAAGGCCTCGATGGCTTCTTCGTGGCGGCCGAGGTTTTGAAGCAAGGTTGCTTTGGTCCATGTTAGGCCGTCGGCATATTGTGGGGATTTCGCGAGCTCGGGGATTTCGACGAGGGCTTTTTCCATGTAGGGAGCATTGCGATGGCTCTTGGAAAGATAGTAATCGAAGCGGGTTTTGGCGGCGAACATCGGGTCTTTGATGCGAGTGGTGTGGCGCAAAATTTCCTCTTCGGTTTGGTAGTTGGCGGCAAGCATCACGAAGCGTTGGATTTCCGGATCTGTTAGAGTATCGGTGCGCAGCGAGCGGATGACGGTTTGGGCTTCCTCGTGCATTTCCAAGGCTTTGTTTTGGAGTTTGCCAATGAGATCCATGAGTTCTGTGGGCTTCATGGAAGCGAGCATGGATTTGGTTTGCTTGGCAAAAAACTCGGAGCGGAGTTTCGGGTTTGCTTTGTAGTAGCCACACCATTGCAGGACGCGATCCATGGTGGCGGGTTTCAGGGAAAATTGTTTTTCCATGCGCGCCTGCCACGAGTCCTGTTTTTTCTCGTGAACGAGGCTGGCATCGCACCAGAGGCGGCGGAGTTCGTCGTTATCGGTGAAACGCTCGCCCACTTTTGCGGTCCAGTAAGCGCAGGCTTTTTCGCGAGCGGGGACGTCACCGGTCATTTCGAGAGCGGTTTTCAAAACGGTGCTCCAGTAGCCGGGATTTTCATCCGGATTTTCGATGTTGCGGCCGGTGCCATCGAAGCCGCTGGCGGCGACGAAGAATTCCTTGAGTTTTTCGTGGTTGGGATTGCGACCGACGTAATGGGCAAGGACGGCTGCTCGCGCGGCGGTAGCGGCGGTGGGGTTGGTTTTGAGGAAAGCGACGGCGGTGCGCCATTGGTATTCGGCAGCTTCCTCGTGCTTGCCGAGCTTTTGCATCGCACCACCAAGATGGATGAGGGCGGTGCCGGAATTTGGCTGGGTAACGTAGCCGTCGTCTTTCACCATGCGTGCCCAGACAGCGGTTTGCTTGTCCCCTTCCCCGTTCTGACCGTAGCACTCGCCGATATGATAGAGCGCGGCGGCCGCGTAGGCGACATCGTCCGGATAGTAATCGACGACGTCCTGATAGGCTTTGATGGCGGCGTTGCGCTTGTCGAGTTTGTGAAGGCAACGGCCGAGGCGAAGCAGGACGTAGGGCATCGCCTGGCTTTTCGGGAACTCAAAGGAGTAGGCTTTGTAAGCGGCGTATGCGCCGTTGAAATCGGCGGCTTTGAAAAGTTTATCCGCGTCTTCCAAGTTCACCCCTTCGAAGGTGTCCAGCTTGGAGAACGCCGCGCTGGGATAGAGGATTTCCTGGCCCGCTTGATTTTGTGCGGAAACACAAGCTGAGGCGAGCAACCATGCGCCGAGGATATGGAAAGGGAGGAAACGGTTGGATTTGGCCATAATGCGAAGAGTTAGAAAAACGAAGGATGTCTAGATATGCATTGGAATCTGATTTTATTTCACCGTTTCACTTCTTTTTAAAAAATGTTAGGCGATGAAAATCCAAGCATGGTTTTGCGAGACTAGAATTCGGCCTATATGCGTCAAGGAGTTTCTAAAAGGCAACCTGCGTCATTTTGTTACTACCTTGCCCTTGAGAGGGCTTTGGTTGCTGCTTTTTTTCGCGGAACAAAAAACCTTCACTCAATCCCCATGATGGCATTGATTTCTTTACGCTTCTGCGCGGCAACTTTGAACTCGTAGGCACCAAGGTCCGGGGCATCGGGATCGATGAGGTGGACTTTGTCTTTGGGGATCCAATATTTTTCTCCAGCGTGATAGAGAGGCAAGACGAGGCAGAGCGCGATAATGGCCAGCGGATAAGCGGGAATCACCGCGATCGCGGTGGCGGTTTGAATGATGCGTGAGCGAGCGCTACCTAGAATGATGCGCAGGTCGTTGAAGAAAACAAAACCGAGCCAACCCACTAGCGGTGCAGCTAGGCCGATCTGAACTGGAGTGGTGAGATTGTATTTCACCAGCAGTGGATAAGCGACGAGCGAGTAAATCAGCATGATGCCAATGACAGGCAGTGAAAGCAGATCGAAACGCGATCCGAATTTGAAAGCAGCAGCGCGACGTGAAAGCCGCCAGCGCGTGACGACTGCGGGGATGAGTAACAAGTTCAAAAGTAAAACGCTGAGATGCAAACCCGGAAAAACCCAAAGGAAAAAGCTTGAGCCATAGTCCCTGCCGCTCACAGGAGAAATGCGACTGATATAGAGAAACGCAAGGATTGGAATTGCTATGCCTAAAATGAAAATCCAGATCCAGTCAGAGAACCTGAGCAAAGATGGAAGGCGTTTGGCTGTTAGGCGAATGCTGCGTGTGGCGAAGAATCGGAAAAGAAACACAACCAGCGTCATGGGTATAAGTAGCAGCGCGATGGACAAGAGTCCGCATCTACCCATCAACTCATGCTCAGCCATTCGCATAGGTTTTAAATCGGAATCCAGTAGTGGCGGCGGGGACTGAACTTGTCGATCCAGCATGGGAAGCGTGAGGCGGCTAACGGCTGATGCGCGTTCTACTATGAACTTGTCCGAGTAATCTTTTTTCTCTCGAAGATCACGAAAATCACGTTCGGCAGTAAATGCATCACTTTGTTTTCCATAGTTTGCTTTCATTTCCGTAAGCCCCAAACGATCAGCTCCTGCATGCAAATTGACTGCTGTGCCGGAAGCTATGACGGCGTAGACTAACTCACTTACCAAATAGCGATTTTCACTGTGAGCCCATCCTGAAAGGAAAGCATCGCGCTGAGCCGCCAATGAAATAAAATCTTCTTTTCTGCCATTTTTTGAAAGCTCTTCAGCCCGAGCTTCCATCAATTTCGAAACATATGTCATCGACATGACCCCAACCGACGAGGCTCCATATTGGACTGCAATAGCATGCATAAAGCCGGCAAACGTATTCCCAGATGAAACGAGGCGCATTCTCGCTTTCATCATCATGATCTCATAATTATCGAACTTCGGAAGCTCACTAGCTTTTTTGATCCATGCCAATGCTTCGTCGTAAGCAGCTTGATCTTTGATCGTGTATTCCTGCTCTATTGGCAGAGACCGAAGCTTAACACCATCAACATATCGTGGTGCTGGCGTGGGTGTTGTGGACCCACTTCTCCTAGTCTTTTTAGCAGGTGCTTTCTTTTCGATCGAATCCTTACCGATTTCTCCAGCAGCCCAGTAAAGAAAGAATGAGTTTTGTGGATCGATGCGCGCAGCAGTTTCTAAGAAATCAGGAGGGAGTTTATCGTAAGTAGATTGGTAGGTTTGGGCATACTCGGCAAAGTAAGCGGGATTGTTCGGATCACTTTCTAAGAGTTGTTCTTTCTGAGTAAGCTCATCAAGTCCTGGCTCCCCTAACAAAATTTGCTCCTGCTTGGTAAGTCCGGCCGGTAAGGAACTTGGCTCTGGACTACCGTAGTAAGTTGAATCCCGCTCAGCGATGGCTAACGATATCAAAGGAGCCTCCGCGTATAACGCAAACCCGAGTGCGATCACTGCCGAGATCCAAACCACGATCTTGCCAAGTGCCGGAAATTTTTTCTTATCCTGCGATTCCAATCGCTCGAGTGCTGGCGTCACGCTTGGATGAGCGGGATCAAAAGTTTGCACCAAGATCTGAACCGCAGATAGCCTCATCTCCGCATTGTCCGCTAGAGGTTGTGTGATGGAATCGATTAAAGGATGGGTTTCTGGGAGCATGTTGTTAGGCTAATGGTTATTTCAATCCCAATATCTCGATGATTTCCTTGCGCTTCTGGGCGGCTACTTTGTACTCATAAGCGCCCAGATCTGGAGCGTCTGGATCGATGCGAATGAGGGTTTCCTTCGCTAACCAATGCTTTTCCCCTTCATGATAAATCGGCAGAAGGAGGCAAAGCGCGACGATGGCGATTGGGTAAGCTGGCAACACCGCAATTGCGGTGGCGACTTGAGTGAAGCGAGTTGTGGATTTTTCGAAGATCACGCGAAGGGCATTGGCGAAAAGGTAGCACAGACAAAGCGCAGGGGGGCCCGCGAGGAGAATGTATTTCAAAAATCCAAAGTGTTTGAATGTAGGGAAAGACGCGATGGCATAAACCAAGAGACCTCCGATGACATAAATTGGAAGCCTACCAAATCTATTAGGAAAGCGAAATGGGGCGAGTCGTTTCACTAGACACCTGCGCAACACAAAAGCTGGGACGATCAGCAAGCTCAGCAATAAGGCAACCAAATGCACGCCAGGGAAAATGAGATGAGCGTAAGTGACTCCCCAATCTCTACCGCTAACTGGAGACCAGCGGGTGATGATTAGAAAAATCACGATAGGCAATGCGACACCCAGGCCTAGCGCCCACGCCCAATCCGAAAAGCGCAGTAGACCAGTCATGCGTTGGGCTGGAAGTCGGATTGGCTTGGGCACGATAGCGCGGAAAAGAAACACCATTAAAGCGGCGGGAAGAATGAGTAGAGCGACGGCTAGTATACCAACGCCGCCAACGAATTCGTGTTCGACGATGCGCAAGGGTTTTAATTCCGCCTCAGCAAAAGGCGGCGGAGAGTTCACCCGGCGAGCAACCATGCGCAAGCTTGAGTTTTGAAGGCCCGAGTAACTGCTGATGGGAAAGATTTCGTGGTCGCCTTTTTTATCAAAGATTCTTCGTTTATCATCTTCTTGCCGCATCCCGTCGCGCTGTTTACGGTAAGTTTCTTCTAATTCTGTTAGACCAAGACGCTCTGCTGCGGCATGAAAATCTGTAGATCCACTCGAAGCGATAACTTTGAAGACCAATTCGTTTATGAGTGAAACATCTGAATTATGAGCCAAGCCACGGATCAGTGTATTGTAATGATTAGCGAGCTTTACGAATTCTTCTCGATTTCCATTTTTTGACAGCTCCTCGGCCCTAGCTGACATCAGCTTCATGCAATTGATTAATTCAATGTAAAGAGATGGGGTATAAGCGGCGTTGATCATGCTGACCATGAGCTCCGTGATTGTCCGCCTTGGCAGAACACCCACCCGCGCGGCGGTCATTTCATTGGTGTAAGTTTCGAAGTCGGGCAATTTCGCGGCTTGATTGATCAAAGCCAACGCATTTTCATAATCGACCTGATTTTTGATTATGAACTCTTGAGCATTGCCGTACTGAGGCAATTTAACTCCATCAATCATACGGGGTTCACCGCTCGATCTAGTAGACTTCTTTCTATCGACCGCACTCTTGCCGATCACACTGGCGGCGTAATATAGGAAAAAGGCATTGTCTGGATCGATACGTGCGACAGTTTCGAGATAATCACTTGGTAGTGCCTCGTGTTCACTGACCCATGCTTGCGCATACTCTGCGTAGTAAGCTGGGTTCTCGGGATCGCTAAGATGGAGTTGGCTTTTTTGTTTGAGTAGATCCAATTTCGGCTCTCCTAGAATGATGCGCTCTTGTTTTGTTAGGCCTTTGGGAAGCGCAGGCTTCTCCCATGGTTCAAACAATGATAATTTGGAGGCGGCCTGAATAAATCGAATTTCAGGCAGGTAGAACAAGATTGCAACACCAAGCGCAATAGCCGCTAGCGTCCAAGGCAATACCATCCAAAGAGTAGAAAATCTCCGTGGTTGAGTTTCCTTAAGACATGCCAGTGCATCATCAATAACTGGATGATCTGTATCGAATGTTTCTTCGAAGAGCGCATGAGTTGCCAAACGATGTTCATGATTATGAGCGAGCGGCGCGGTGACAGCTTCAATAAGTGGATGGGTTTCAGGGAGCATGAGGGTGTTTATAAATCAAAAAACGGCGAATCATGAGTTATAAATCCGTCATTTATTGCTCAAACGTGTATTGCTTGTTTTTGACACCGGTGCTGGGCGGGATGCGGTTTTTTTCGAATAGGTCGTAACCGGTTTTGAGGTTTTTCCAGAAGTCGAACCATGGGTCGTTGGCGGCCTGTTTCATGCGTTCTTCGGTCATGCGGAAGGGGAAAACGTGGACGCGGAAGAAGGGTTGTCCTTTATCGAGGGCGGCTTGGCAGAGGGTGTAAATTTCTTCGATTTTCGCATCGGTCATGGCGAGGCAGCCGATGGAAACATTGGAGCCGTGCACCATGATGAAGGAGCCGGTGCGACCGTGGGCGCGATCGTAGGCGTTCGGGTAACCGATGTTGAAAGCGAGATGGAAGTCGCTATCGGGCTTCATGGATTGTTGGCTGGAAAAATAAAAACCCTCGGGAACTTGGCTGTCCCCTTCCTCCAGTTTAGGCCCGAGCACTCCGCTGGCACCGGCGATGGGATACGTGCGGAGCAGCTCGAACTTGCCGGTCAATTCGTTTTTTACGAACACCTCAAGTTCAAGCTCTTCTTTGAAAGCGCGAATGAAAACCGGAGAACCGAGTTTCAGGTTTTTTTCTTCGAGAATGGTTTTCAAGTCGGCTTCTTGTTTTCGGGTGATTTGCTGTTCACGATACCATGCTCCGATCTGAGGTTGGGCATACACGATGGTAAAAATTGCCATTCCAATAAGGAACAGAAAGAACAATGTGATTTTAAAACCCTTACTCATGGTGCCGAGAGATAATCATGAAGGGTTTCGTTCAGCCATGCTTCGTTTTCCCAGGGCACGCGGTGACCTGCGGCGGGTGCGATGGCTAGAGAAAAGCTTGGGGATTTCGCAGTGGCTTCCTGAGCGATGGCGGAAAATTTTGGATCGGACTCACCAGCGATCCAGAGCACCGGGACTTTTATTTCTGTTAGTCGATCCCATAAATTTCCCTGATTCCCCAGTGACCAATCGACGAAGCTCCGTGCGATTTCGCGGCGGCGCTGGATGAGTTTCTTGTCCTCCCGTTCATCGCGCAGTGCGCCGCCGAGGATGGGTTGTTCATTCCATGCGGAGAGGAAATCCGACCATGATTCTGTCAGGGCGCGGGTTGCCCATTGCGCGTCTTCACTGCGGCGGCGGGCGGCTTCTTGTGGATCCCGCAGGCCGGGGTTTGCGGAAATGATGACCGCGGCATCCCATGGCCCACCTTCTAACAAGGCATGCAGCGCGAGGCGACCGCCCATCGAGTAACCAATCAGGATGCGGCGCTGGCTTCTTTGAACTTCGCCTTCGGCATCTGCGTTCAAGCGTTTCCCGAACTCGGGCATGCTCACGCTTTCGCATTGGAGAAAACGCCAGAGATCGACCGCGCGAGTGGATATCCCATGTTTGGCGAAGCCCGAAGCAAGCGAACGCCAATCGGCCACTGCCCCAACGGCTCCGTGCAAGCACCAGCACTCGGTGGTCAGCACGGCTTCGTCGGAAGCTTTCGCTGCGCGCTTGGCTGCTTGAAGAAGCTCGTCGGTTTGTTTTGTTGTATGGATCACTTGCGCATTGGAATGATGGACGGGCCTTTTTCAGCTTTTTCGTTGGCCTTTTTCTCCTCGGCGGTTTCCGGAGTTTTGGTCAAATCTTTGGCTTTTATCATGAGCTCTTCATACTGGGAGCGATTTTTTTCGATCACGTCTTTATATTTATCCGGACCTTGAATCGCGACCATTGCGCCGAGCGCGAGGACTCCAACCCAGGGCAACCAATAAATGATGGCCAGAAACCAGCCGAGTCCGCCGAGCCTTTTGTGCACTGCATAACCCGGAGGACAGGCAAACAAACGATAATAGAGCCAGATTACCAGAGGCGTAAATAATCCGAAAAACCAAAACCGTGACATGGCGAGGTTTTGGAAACGTTTGAGGATGGCAAAGATGACAATGAAAAATGGCAGAGAAGCCAAGCAAGCCATCACAATCGGCAAAATGTCATCAGGGATGACGCCTGTTAGCATTTTTCCCCCATAAGACAACCCAACCATCCACAGCACTGGAAAGATGTAACAGAAGAAGAAAAATCCTCCCCGCGAAACGCCTTCCCATTCCTGCTCCTCAGGATAATTAGAAGGCTCCTCCACGTATTCGCTCTCGCTGAACGCGGACTTGGTCTCTCTTTCCTCTTTTTTCTTGGTGTTGTCTTTTTGGTTCTTGTGGTCTTTTTTCTCTGCACTTTCTGCATTACTATTTTTTACAAACAATCCTTCGACTTCTCCAGCCGGGATCCAATCGGCCATTCCCTCTTTCCATGCCAAATCTAACCGAGGATTGATTTCGTGAAACTCCACTCCTTCTTTCAATTGCTCGATCGAATACGGACCAAAGCGCTCGCCATCGTGCATGATAAACCAAGTTTGTAAGTTTTCGTCTTGTTCCATGAAAACTGATTATCAGAGGGTGTTGACGGTGTCAACGTGGTCGACTTCATAACCGCGAAAGATCGCTGATTTTTCCGGGGTCATATTTCAGTTTAATTCTTCCTCGACTCGTCACCTGCTCTCCTTTCTTCTCTGAAAATCATGAAATCGATCACCGCCATCTGCCTGCTCGCCCTTGCCGCTTGTGCGCCTAGCGTGAAGGACGAAAAAAACGAAGGCTGGCACACGCTGCGTTGGATTGAGAAACCCGGATCACATGGAGTTTCCCAACAAGCTTTGCCCAAGGATCGCACCCAGTTCGATTTCGTGACTCGCTTTGATGAGCATGAGCCGGAGACTTTTGAAGCGAAGAAAGCCACGTTGCGCGAAGGGGACTTGGTGGCTTACTGGATGAAAAAAGACGAAGCGCGGCGTGCGATCTTTAAAGGCGGTTTCAACAGCATCGGCTACCGCTTGCTGAGTTACGGTCACCTCGCGATTGTGGTGAAAGACCCGGAAAACAAGGGCAAGCTGCGTTTGTTTTCCAGCCAAAGCTTCAAAGGCGCGAACATCCGCGAGGACATCGATACGCTCAAGGATCATAGCTGGGATTCGTATCGGTTGGATCAATGGCAGCGCGTCGATAAGAAGCGTCTCTACGAATTTGTGGAGGTAGCGCGGTCAAAGGCAGGTCACTGGGCGGGTTATGATTTCTCCGGGATGTTTGCATTGTGGAATTCGAATCTAAAGCCGAGTCATTCCCATAAGATCGGGCGGGACTACATCTGCTCCACCATCGTGGTCGCAGCGCTTTACTATTCCGGACTCGAACTGGATGCGGTACAGCGCGATGGATTGTTAGATCTGGTTTCACCAAAACAAGTCGTCACCAGTAAAGGCAGGATTATCGCGTTACCGGATGTGAAATTGGAGGTTGAGTGATGAAACACAAACACCCCGCCAGAAACTGACGAGGTGCTGTATTGAATCAGAGAAATTTGATAATTTCTTAGAAGTCGAATTTAATACCAGCGGTAACTTGGTTTGAGTTATAATCCGAGCTGCCGATATTGCCGTCATAGGATCCATAGATGCTGAAGTTTGGTGTGACCTCGACGGTAAGTCCTGCACCCACCACAAAACGATCTTCGTCCATGCTAGGGCCGCTTGTGGAGAACGATGCGCCAGATCCACCAACA
Source organism: Verrucomicrobiota bacterium (assembly GCA_040384845.1). Lineage (GTDB taxonomy): Bacteria > Verrucomicrobiota > Verrucomicrobiia > Verrucomicrobiales > Akkermansiaceae > Luteolibacter. The sequence goes on from JAZKIL010000008.1 coordinate 18,410, forward strand.
AAACTCGAGTCGATGGATTGTGTGCCATCCATAAATTCATGCTGCCATGCGAGACGCACCTGTGGAATGATTCTCATGCTGCAAAATTCTGCAGTATAGGCAATTTTCGCACCCAACTGTGAACGCAACGAGTCTTGATGTTGTGATGGGAATCTCAACGGTGCCAGGGAACCTGTTTCCGAAAATTCATCCAACTCAATACGGGTGTAGGCAATCGAAGCCGTTGGGCCGTATGACCAGTTACCATTTTTAATGTCATAGCCTGTGTTAATCATTGCATCGATTTCCCAACCATCTGTCTCGCCAAGAGCCGTGCCAGAAAGTCCTGTGCGGGTGATATCATACGAGTGGCTGCCCACACCGAGGAGTGCATCCACATAGAAAGCCTGATCATAGTAAGTCGCATAAACAGCGCCTTTGAAGGCTTCGTCTTCAATGGATCCGCCATTCACAAGCATTGCATCGGACTCTGTATAAGCACCTAAGATACCGACAACGAGACGCTCACTTACGCGCATGTCAGCGCCCAAAGTCGCGCCTCTCATGTCGAAGTCGTAGCCACTGGCATTTCCATCACCATCAACACTTGCAGATCCATCGTGTCCTTCAAGGAAGACACTCCAACGATTCGCATCGCTCATTCCGGAGGATTGTTGCTGAACCATGCCGCCTTTGCTGTCGGTCACGGTTTCCGTGTATTGGGTTTCTCTAGGTGAACTGTTACGCACTCTTTCAAGATGGCGTTGGATATTGGCATTTTGAAGATCAGATCCTGCAAATCCCATTTGATAAATGGAAGTGAGTTCATCTGGTGAAATCAGATCGAAAAGACTTGGGAGAAGTGCAACGTCTTGTGTGTTAAGAAAATCAGTCACAGCAGCTGGTGCTGCTCCCGCATCAAGGGCATTGCCTAATGAATTCTGATTGGGGGTCCCACCTGGAAGGGCAGCAAAAGAATCTTGAACCCAGAGCACATCTACTGAACCTGGAACATCATAATTGAGGGTTGGATAAAGCAGCGTGTTACCAAAACTGTAGTTAATACCCTGTATTAGCGAGTCTGGGGTGTCATCAGCGAATCCTGTGCCGGTTACAGCAGTGGAATCAATGATCGTCTGACGGTCTCCTTCGGAAGGAGTATAGCCGTCTGGATCGTATATATCGTTTGCATCGTAAAGAAACACTGTGCCACCGTTGATGTCGGCCGTGCCAGTCACGCTATAATTAGTGTTAATCGTTCCCCCGGGACCTGATAAACGGATTCTGAGCTCGCCACCAGTCTGGGCGTAGTTGCCCACGCTGATTTGAAGCGGTTGTGAATTTACCGTGTCGATGGTACCGTTGGTAAGGGTCAGCAGTCCGGATCCAAAGGCCGAAGAGTTGCCGACGAGGACATCGCCGGTGGTATCAATTGTCGTTCCGCCCGTGAAGGTATTAGCTCCTAACAACTCGGTGGTTCCCGAAGCAGTAATCAACATGTCGCCGAGGCCGCTGAAGACACTAGTCGCATGCTGAGTGTTCATTCCATTCGCAATCCAGTGGATTGTTCCGTCGTTGACAACACTGTTCTCAAACGTTTCTCCATCAGCAAGATTGAGCGCAAGAGTGCCGAGAGCACCAACGGTAACCGCAGACGCGGGCACAATGGAGCTCCCAGTGGTAACGCCATCTCCGAGTTGGAGAGTTCCGTCCATAACGTTAGTTGGTCCGACATAGGTATTGGTTCCAGTGAGGGTCAATACACCCGTGCCTTGTTTCGTTAGGCCGTTTGCGCCCATCATATCACCGTTAACAACCAATCCAGCGGTGTTGTTGACGATTACGATTTGTGCATTTGCCACACCAAGAGTTAGATTGGCGTTGATGGTCGTGAGACCTGCGCCAGATTCGATGTTGATCCCGGAGGTTGGGACAATAGTGCCTGTTCCTGTAATCGTCAAAGGAGTGCCTATGCCGTCCCCGTCGATCGTCACTGGATTAACCTCGTTAACTCTCAAGCTTGAAATCGAAATAACGGTACCAAGATTGGTGTTTAGGTTAGCCCCGCCACCAACAACCGAGAAGACGACATCTGGGTCTGCTCCTAGAAGGACAGGGCCGCTGTCGACAGCGGTAGGAGACCAGTTCAAGTCACTCCAAATAGAGTTAGTATCCCCACTCCACCAGAATTCATTAGCATGTGCAGATCCTGAAAGCGCAATCATACCGAGACCGGCGATAGCTGAGCTGAGGGAAATTCCCAATGGGGATTTGCGGCGTGATTTTCGATTCATTCCTTTGTGCTGATCTGGATGCCGGGATGGCCCGTTAATTTGCTTAGGTCGTTTCATAATATGGATTTTCGTTATATATATAAAATCCCGCTTCGATAATTTCGCTTCGATGCGATCTCCGTCGGGTCGAAAGCAAGCTGCACTCAACAACCCATATAAGCCATGGGGTATATACCTACTTTTATAATATATTAATAACTCCGATCCGGATTTATAAAATTATATCTAACAAATAATGGAAAACGCATCCCCAGATGCTGGCGGAGCGTTGATTATAACTGATTGATATAAGAATTTTTAGAAATCGAATTTTATACCGGCGGTGACTTGGTTTTTCCGTCGGGTCGGTAACAAGCTGCACAGTTTGAAGGGAATAACCTATGGGGTTCATTACTACTTAAACTGAATAAATGAGCTTTTTATCTACGGTGAACACCTACCCTGAATGCGACTCCACTCCGAGAATGACAGCACGAGCGTGTCTTCCTCGGAGTGGACAATGTCACTATCCACAGTTATTTTCGTGGAATGTTAGATTTTTTTATTCCTCGTAACCATTGCTCATGCTTGAGCAATGGTTGATCCGGCAGGCAACGAGGTAGCCGATGAGGCTGCTGGCGAGTATCCCAATCAAGATCGTTGGATAAGGATTATGGCGAAAGATCGCATCGCCTTGTTTGATCTCTTGACCGACGCATTTCTGAGCGCTTTTGTAAAGAATTCCTTGTTAAACGCTGGGGAACGCCGCGAGCTACTCAGCTCCTTAACCACCCGCCATGGAGTGAAGTTCTGCTTTAGCCTGAAATCCCTTCAATTTTCCGTTGGCATACGGCATTTCTCGAATACTGTTCAAAAGAACTTATGGAACTACAATCCAAACTCGCCATTCTTGCCGACGCTGCAAAATACGATGCCTCGTGCGCGAGCTCGGGAGCCGTGCGTGGGAATTCGTTGGATGGGAGGGGCGTCGGATCAACCGGAGGTTCCGGTATTTGTCACAGCTATGCGCCGGACGGGCGCTGCATATCTTTGCTCAAACTTCTGCTCACCAACGTCTGCATCTACGATTGCCATTACTGCATCAACCGCCGCTCAAGCAATGTTAGACGCGCAGCTTTTACGGCGGATGAAGTCGTGAAACTGACCTTGGATTTTTACAAACGGAACTACATCGAAGGTCTGTTTCTGAGTTCTGGCATTATTCGGAACGCGGATCATACCATGGAACAAGTCATCGCCGTCGCACGCACCTTGCGGGAGGTCCATGATTTCCGGGGTTACATCCATTTGAAAACCATCCCTGAGGCTTCGGCAGAATTGATCGAAACCGCCGCACGCTATGCCGACCGCATCAGTATTAATCTCGAACTCCCCACGCAAAAAAGCCTTGATCTGTTGGCTCCAGAAAAAAGCCTGAAACGCACCCGCCTAGCGATGGGCAACATTCGCCACAAACTGGATGACGCTGCAGACCGGCGAAAGAACGGCGATAAAAAACTGCGCCATGCGACGGGACAAAGCACACAGGTCATCGTTGGTGCAGATGCATCGACCGATGCCGATTTCCTCGCCCGTTCGGATGATCTTTATAGCAACTTTAAAATGCGGCGCGTTTACTATTCCGCTTTCAGCCCGATTCCCGAACCATCGAAAATTTTGCCGCTCAAAGCGCCTCCACTCGTCCGTGAGCACAGACTTTATCAAGCCGATTGGTTGATGCGTTTCTATGGTTTCAAAACCTCGGAAATCCTCACTCCGGAAATGCCGAACCTGGATCTGGACCTTGATCCGAAACTCGCGTGGGCTTTGCGCAACCGCCAGGACTTCCCGGTGGATTTGCAAACCGCCGCCCGTGAAATCCTGCTACGGGTCCCCGGCCTTGGTGTGCGCAATGCCGAACGCATCATCAAAATCCGCCGTTTCACCCGCATCCGCCTTGCCGACCTCGCGCGTTTGCGTGTTTCAATCTCGAAAGTCCAGCCATTCATCATTACCGCGGATCATCATCCGGACTCGATGCTGTTAGATTCAGATAAACTCCGGGCGCGTTTCCTACCCAAGCCGGTGCAACTCGAACTTTTTTCCGCCGATGGAATGCGTTGATCCGGGAAAAAACTTCAGCTCATGGCGCGAGGCTTCTCGCGATCTGTTAGAACGGCGTGTTTCCCCGCAAAATGTCTTATGGGAAACGGGTGGCTTGTTTGGTTCTTCCGTCGTCCGCGAAGAGCCCTCGCCATACCGCATCCCAAAAGTTCCAGCCGCTTTTCTCGATCTCGCCCAAACCGTCGCCTACCACAACGATCCCGCCAGATGGTCCCTTCTCTATCAGATTTTATGGAGGATCACCCACGGCGGAGAGCGCCACCTCCCAGCCATCGCCAGTGATCCGGATATGGCTATTGTGCGGCTCATGGAAAAATCCGTGCGGCGCGAAATTCACAAAATGCATGCCTTCGTTCGCTTTCGTCTGATCGATACCGATGCGGAAAGCGGGCGCGAGCGCTACGCCGCATGGTTCGAGCCCGATCACTTCATCGTCGAACCTGGTTCGACCTTTTTCAAAAAGCGTTTTTCTAACATGGATTGGAGCATCCTCACCCCAAAAGGTTGCTCGCACTGGAATGGAAAATCTCTAGTCTTCACTCCCGGCATCGCGAAAAATCCCATCGATAATCCCGACGAACTCGAAACCGCATGGCTGACTTACTACCGCAACATTTTCAATCCGGCTCGCTTGAAAATCAAAATGATGCAAACCGAAATGCCAAAACGTTACTGGAAAAATCTCCCCGAAGCCGGGCTCATCGAAGAACTCATCGAATCGAGCAAACCCCGGGTCGTACAAATGTTCACAGAAGAAGAACGCCCCGTAAAACCGCGTTCGAAAAATGCATACTTGGATAAGTTGCAAGAGATGTCGGAAAAGGAGCGGGATGAATGAGTTTAAAAACACGAATTTCAAACAAAAATAGCGATGCTTCTTGAACCGCATCTGATTTTTACGCTCTATATGAAATAGATCTCTTGGGCTACAACTCAAACCATTATGTCTCTTCCAATTCCTAACAATATTGCATTACTGATAGATGCCGATAACGCCCCTGCCGCCAAGATCGATTTCATTCTGTCGGAACTCGCCGCGCATGGGGTTGTCAATATCCGCCGCGCTTATGGCAACTGGACTAAAGCTGATCTCCGCGGCTGGATCAAAGTTCTGAATGATAACTCGATCCAGCCGATGCAATCCTTCGACCTTGTGAAGGGCAAAAACGCCACTGACATGGCACTGGTCATAGATGCTATGGATCTGCTTTATACAAAAAGCGTGCACACCTTCAGTTTGGTTTCGTCCGATTGCGATTTCACCCCACTGATCCAGCGCCTTAGAGCTGATGGCAAAGAAGTTTTTGGCTTCGGGGAACTCAAAACCCCCGCATCCTTCATCGCCGCTTGCACACGTTTCATCTATTTGGATAACCCCAAACCGGCGAAGCTTACCGCACCCAAACCAAAGCCAGGGCAATCCTCCGATGACGCTGTTGGAGCAAACGACCATAACCTCAAAGGTAACACCAAGCTTATCAATACCTTAAGAAATGCAGTGAAAGCCTCGGCTGATGATGAAGGTTGGGCGAACCTTTCAAACATCGCCAACCGTATCAACAACGAAAGTCCTTTCGATCACCGCACCTACGGTTTCAAGAAGCTGGTTGATCTTTTTGAAGCCATCGATCTCTTTGAGGTGAAGCGTGAAAAAGCCACCTCCCATACGGTAATCTCCATTCGCATCGCAAAGGTCGGCGGGAAAAAACTCAAACTTAAACCCAACATCTCTTCCGTATCAGATGATGACGATGTTCCCATTTAGGGCATAAGTAGCTAAAATCAAGAATCCCAGCAGCTCAAGGCCTGCATTGCTTTTGCGATGATTAGACCGAAATCATCCTAGCGCCTTCCGCAGGACGGCTGGCGAAAATTTCCGGAGGGAAGCCGAAAGCTGCTTGGTAGGATTTCACGAGGGCAGCGGCAATGGATTCCGCTTTAGCGGTTTCGCAGAGTGTGACGGTGGAGCCGCCGAAGCCGCCGCCGGTCATGCGGGCGCTGATGACGCCGCCAGCGATGCCGATTTCCGAAGCGGTTGCGACGAGGTGATCGAGCTCGGGGCATGAGACTTCGAAATTGTCTCTAAGCGAAGTGTGGCTTTCATACATGAGCCGTCCTAAAAGCGGAAAATCGTTTGTCCTTAACGCCTCAACAGCGCCGATGGTGCGAGCGATTTCTCCGACGACGTGGCGACCGCGACGCAGGGTAACTTCATCCATCGAGGGAGCCGCGCGTTCAAGATCGGCTGGTGTGACATCGCGCCAGCTCGGTTTCCCAATAACTGCGAGGCCGTCCTCGGTGCTTTTCCGGCGAGCGGCATAGCCGCCATCTGATAGCTCATGAGAAACTTTTGTGTTAGAAACGACGATGGTTAACGAGGGATCGGTGAACGGCACGAGTTCGGTCTCCTGGGAACGGCAATCGATCAGGACGAGTTGACCCTCTTTTCCAAACGAAGAGGCGAACTGATCCATGATCCCACACGGAACGCCGGCGAAATCGTGTTCTGCTTTCTGCGCGAGCAAGGCTTTTTCACGAGTGCTGATTTGCGCGCCGGTGAGTTTTTCTAACAGAGTTGCGACCGCGCATTCGAGTGCGGCGGAAGAGGAAAGTCCTGCGCCGCCTGGCAAACTGGAAACGATGAAGGCATCGAAACCTGGAACATCGATCCCGCGTTTGCGAAACCCCTCAACGACTCCGCGCAGGTAGTTCGACCATTTCGGATCGCCGATTTCCTGATCGATTTTCACGGAAAAAGTAGCGGGCTCTGTATCGAAGGCGGTGGCGACGTGGGCTTCTGCGGTGCCGTTGGTTGCAGCAGCGATTAGCACGGTTCGTTCAATCGCAAACGGAAGCACGAAGCCATCGCAATAATCGATATGTTCACCGATCAAGTTCACGCGCCCGGGAGCAGCCGCAACGTGTGTGGCTTCGCTTCCGAAATGCTCACGAAAGGTTTCGAGAGCTTGTTGCGCGAGAGACGCGATGGCCGTGTTGGGAGATAGCATGAAAATAATTTAAAGAGATCTATGCGAAGTACACGTAAATCGCGATCACGACGATAACAAGTAACGCACTGGTGACTTTAGCGCCTTTCCATGGGGTCATGTCGATGTCGTTGTTACTCTCGATTTTCCATGGAGTGGCACGCGGGGCGACCGTTCCCATGATGAGCAAGAATACAACGAGAAGAGCGAAGACGATACCGATGAAATGGAAGCCGTGGATCCCAGCGTCCACGATGGCTTTGTCAAAGGCTGGCACAAAATAGCCGAGGCCGATCAATAAAATACCCGCAAGCATCGCGATCGATGCCGCTTTCCCAGGGACGCGGGGGTGAAGCATTCCCACCAAAACGACCGCAAAAATCGGGATGAAGTAAATCGCATTCATCTTTTGAAGGTAACCAAAAATAGTGGTCTGGCCCGCAAGTAATGGAGCGCCGATCATTGCTGCAATCGCAACAACCACCACGAATACTTTCGCAGCGCGGACGGTTTGTTCATTTGTGCCGGAAGGATTGATCGCGTGTTTATAGAGACCGATCGAAAACAGCGCCGAAGTGCTATTTAGTGCAGCATTGAACGAGCTAAGGATGGCTCCGATCATCACTGCGGCGAAGAAACCGGTGAGGTGACTTGGTAGAAGATCTTTAACCAGAGTGCCGTAGGCCATGTCGTTTTTGACGTCTTGGCCTTGATAAAGCTGCCACGCGACAAGACCTGGAAGGACGAGATAGAGTGGCCCAAGAAGTTTGAGGAAGCCGGTCAACAAGACGCCTTTCTGACCTTCAGCTAGGCTACTTGCACCAAAGGTGCGTTGGATGATTTGTTGGTTGGTGCACCAGTAGAAAAGGTTAAGCAAAGCCACACCGGTAAAGAGTGTGGAAAACGGAACCTCAGAGCCTTCAGCGCCTATCGAGCTGAGACGGTCTGGCTGTCCTTCTTTCAACGCCTGCCAACCCGCTGAGATACCACCATCTTCGCCACCTGCTGCATTGAGAGCGTAATAAGCGACCATCATACCACCTACCAAAAGACCAACGCCGTTGATTGTATCCAACACCGCCAGCGTGCGAAGGCCGCCGAAACGTGAGTAAAGCATTCCTAAAACACCCACCAAAACAACCGTGCCGCGTAACAAAGTCATGTCGTCCTCGATGCCAGTCAGTGATTTCATATCGATCATGCTGATCAGGCCAACCGCACCACTATAAAGAATGATGGGGATCAGAATGAATGTATAGGCCAGGAGAAAAATCGTATTAGCGATGGATTGTGTGGTGCGGTCGTAACGAAGCTCCAAAAATTGCGGAACGGTCGTGATGCCCGTTTTCAAAAATTTCGGGAGGAAATAGATCGCCATTAAAACGAGTGCGATAACCGCGACAACCTCCCATGCCATCACGCTGAGACCGTGAGCAAATGCCGCTCCATTCAACCCAACCATCTGCTCCGTAGAAAGATTGGTCAGTAACAACGATCCCGCGATGATGGGGAAAGTCAGGGTGCGACCCCCAAGGAAAAATCCATCCGAACTATTTTTTTCATCCTTGCGAGTGAGGAACCAAGTGAGCCCCCCTGCGAAGACGGTGAAGAAGATAAACGATACAATGGTCAGTATGTGTGGAGACATGGGGGTTTGGTTTGTTGGTATTTCGTAGGACTTTTTAAGCGGGATTAATCATGCATCGGAAGCATAATCATTAGTGAAATTCATCTTAATGAATCAAAAGCTTCGAAGCTGACTTCATTTTCTTAAAATTTCCGGTTTCCAAGCGGAGGTTCCCAGCGTTCAATGCCGCCCGCCCAACGAGCTTATGAGCAAATCCACCTACCGCATCGCTATCGGCGCCGATCATGGCGCATTCGAAATGAAAAACGCCATCGTCGCCCACTTGAGCGCGGCTGGGCATGAGGTCGAAGATTTCGGCACGAGCTCTAACGAATCGGTGGATTATCCGGACTTCGGAAATGCCGTGGCACGCAATGTGGCAGATGGCACGTTTGATTTCGGCATCCTTGCTTGCACTTCAGGAGTCGGTATGGCCATCGCTGCAAATCGTTTCCGCCACGTCCGCGCTGCGAATGTCCGCGATGTGGAAGAGACCATCACCACCCGCCAGCACAACGATGCGAACGTGCTTTGCCTTTCCGGAAAAGTGATTGATACCGAAACCGCCAAGCAAATGGCCGACGCTTTCCTCGCAACCGCTTTCGAAGGCGGCCGCCACGAAGCACGTGTTTGCAAATCCTCCGGCAGCCGCATCGCGGTGACGGATCCCGAACTTTACGAGGCCATCGTCGGCGAGGAGCACCGCCAGCGGAACCACATCGAGCTCATCGCCTCGGAAAACTTTGCCTCGCCAGCCGTGATGGAAGCTCAGGGATCTTTGCTCACTAACAAATATGCCGAGGGCTATCCCGGCAAGCGTTGGTATGGTGGCTGTGAATATGTCGATGTCGTGGAAACTCTCGCCATCGAGCGCGCGAAAGAACTTTTTGGAGCCGATCACGCCAATGTCCAACCGCATTCCGGTTCACAAGCGAACACCGCCGTCTATTTCTCCGTGCTCAAGCCGGGTGATAAAATTTTCACCATGGACCTCGCGCACGGCGGCCACCTCACCCACGGCCACAAAGCGAATTTCTCGGGTCGCTTCTACAACGTCACGCATTACGGAGTTTCCCCTGACGACGAGCGCATCGATTACGCCGAACTGGAAAAAACCGCGCGTTCGCTCAACCCTGCTTTGATTACCGTGGGTGCATCGGCTTACTCACGCGTCATTGATTTCGAGCGCATGGGTAAACTCGCTCGCGAGGTTGGCGCTTACTTGTTTGTCGATATGGCGCACATCGCCGGACTCGTCGCCGCCGGCGTCCATCCGAACCCCGTCCCGCACGCGGATTTTGTCACCTCCACCACCCACAAATCCCTGCGCGGACCTCGCGGTGGCATCATTCTTTGCAAAGAAGAGTTCGCGAAAAAAATCGACTCGCAAGTTTTCCCCGGCATCCAAGGTGGCCCGCTCATGCACGTCATCGCAGCAAAAGCCGCCTGCTTCGGCGAGGCACTCAAACCGGAGTTCAAAACCTACTCACAACAAGTCGTGAAAAACGCGCAAGCCATCGCTGCTCGCCTCACGCATCACGGTTTCCGCATCTGCTCAGGTGGCACCGACAACCACGTCATGCTGGTCGATCTCCGCAACAAAAACCTCAACGGCACCGACGCCTCACACGCCCTCGATGAAGCCGGTATCACCGTCAACAAAAACGGCATTCCCTTCGACACCGGCAGTCCGATGAAACCGAGCGGCATCCGCATCGGAACTCCGGCCGTCACCACTCGTGGAATGAAAGAAAAAGACGTCGAGCAAGTCGCGGACTTCATCGCCGAGGCTCTTGCGGATCATACGAATATCAAGAAGCTACATGCGCTGCGGGACCGGGTGTTTGCGTTCAATCGCGCGTTCCCGTTGCCTTACTAAAGGAAAGGAACCGCGATTTTCAATCGCGACTGCAACCGCCGCGTGGGCCCGGGATATTTCGCTTACGAGATCGCGATTGAAAATCGCGGCTCCTTTCGATCCCGAAGGGATCACAGACATTAGCCCGGGGTCACGACCCCGGGACATGCCAGTCCAAGTAATCAGCACCCTGAATGGGTGCTAGAAAGATTGTTAGATGATCGAGCATTGCGAGATCCCAAAGCTGCGACCCCGTTGGGGTCGATGATATTTTTGCGACACGTCCCGGGGTGTCGCTGCGCTCAACCCCGGGCTAATGTCTGTGATCCCGTTGGGATCTTACTCACTCGGCAAAATGTCTATTTAGAAGATCCGTTTCCGGTTTGAATAAATTTTCATCTAAAGAAACTGGGAATGAAGATGAGTTAGCACCAGCGAACGGGTCTTCATTGAACGGATTGAACACCAAGCCTTGATGATTTGTAGTCAAGGCGCCTTTCGTGTGCTCCGCTATTATGACGGTTGCTTCCATGAGCGTGATATTTTTCAAATCCAGATTGATGCGCGGCAATTGCACTTCGCCTTTTAAAAGAGCGGCACGAGCCTTTTCAGTGGTATAGATATTGATGTTAGATTTTGGACCAAAATAGTCGTGATTTTCAATGATTTCATCGAACTTACTAGCAAGCTGCGAAGCATCAACATCCTCCAATCTTACATGACTCAATTTCTCTCTATTGTAAAAAACATCTGAAGAAGATATGGAATTTCCATTAGTAATACCGACAAACGAGGTGCCGACGTAAAAGTCCCCTTTGTATATCCAGTATGAGGTTCTGGTCATATCACACATGTATTTTAATAAAACTGCGACCGGCACATTACGAAGTCGTAATTCGGCAAGACTGGCCGGTTTAATCTCGATCATCTCTTCGCCTAAGTCTACCCACCTCACAACGTCAAATTTAGGATCGACTAGTATCCTCGGCTTTGGCTGATCGTCCGGAGTCTGTTTTGCAATCTCCTCATTCACAATCTTCAGCGCATCTCTCAGCGTGATATTTTCAAAATGGATTTCGGGAATGATGGTTGTTTTGAGAAATTCTCTAGCTTCTGGAGAAGTCAATTTCCTCGCACGCTGCTGTTGCTTTCGGGTCGATGAATCGGAAGCGTTCTCGCATCTGTCATGACGCGTCATCGCATCTCGGGAGGAGGCTTCTGGACTCTCTTTCCCCTTCACCCCAAAAAAACCTCCACCTGTGAGAATTTTAAGCACCCCGAATACCAAAGCCGTCACTAACAGACAGATGGCCAGGGTTTTGTGAATGCGCTGCACTTGTTCAAACGATCAGAAATCACTGGCGGTGGAAAGCGGGAAAGGAACCGCGATTTTCAACTCGACTGCCACCGGCGCGTTGGCCCGGGGATATTTCGCTTACGAGGTCGCGATTGAAAATCGCGGTTCCTTTCATCTCTACCTCGTCACCCCACGCTGCGAGTTCTCCACAAAATGAATGAGATGCTCAACGTGAGGATTGGATGCAGCCGCTGTGGCTTTCAACGAGCTAACACCATTGGCAAGGCTGATATCTTTCTTCAGAAACAGGCGTTTGTAAGCGGATTTCAAATCGCGGATGTCGTCCTCGGAAAATCCGCGGCGTTGCAGGCCGACCAAATTCAGGCCGCGGGTGAGGGCGGGATTGCCATCGATGATCATGAAAGGCGGCACGTCTTGCACGATTTTTGAAAGTCCGCCGATGATCGAGTGTTTCCCGATCCGGCAGAACTGATGCGCAGCGGCGAGGCCAGAAACAATCGCATAGTCGCCAACGGTGCAATGGCCAGCAAGGCTGCCGTTGTTAGAAAGAATGATGTGATCGCCGAGCTGGCAGTCGTGCGCGATGTGCGAGTAGCAGAGAAATAAATTGTGCGAGCCGATACGGGTCGGCAGTTCTTCATGCGTGCCGCGATGCACCGTGCAGTTTTCGCGGAAGACGTTGTGATCACCCACCTCAAGGGCGGTTGGCTCACCTATGTATTTCAAATCCTGAGTCTTACCGCCGACCATCGCATAGGGGAAAAATTCGTTGTGCTTTCCGAACGTCGCGGTTCCCTCCAGCACCACATGGCTGTGGAGCACGCAATCATCACCAAGGGTGACGTTGGCTCCGATGACGCAATAGGGGCCGACACGGACATTTTTTCCAAGCTCGGCTTTAGGCGAAATGATGGCAGTAGGGTGGATCACTTGCGCAGTTTCAAATTAATCGACTGCTCGTGACGAGCCTATTTTGTCACCCAATCCAATTCCGTCGTTCAAGCCGCCCGGCCAAACGAGGCGCTCGCCGATAAATTCCATCCAGCGTAATCGTCCTCGCTCGAAGACATGGCCATTTCCTCGTGTTTCACTTGCTGGCGTTGATAGGTATTGCCCATCACCATTTTCCGAACCAGGGCTTCATCAATGAAACCTTCCCGGCGGATTTGGCTTTTTTCCGTCTCGGGAGACGGGTTGTGCGGAGAATCGATCTGAGTGACAGCCATAGGATATCGGTTAGAGTTGGGTGAGCTTTAATGAAAAATCTAAGTTTTCTCAATAGTTAATTTTAGTTAATTAAATTGGGCTTTCATTTCGTAGGGTTGCAATCTTCAGACAACTGATCCAATTTCCCTGTCAGATGGAGGAAGACAAACATGACTCAGAAACGCTGAACATTCGCTGCCCGAGCTGTCGGCTGCGTTTTTCCGTGGCAACTGAACTCATGAACCGGATCGTGGAATGCGGCGGATGCGATTCACAATTCCGCATTACAGACGAGATCATCATTCATTCCAAAAGAGTTTATCCCGGCGAAAAGAAAGAACCTGATCTCAACCATTTCCGTCGCATCCCGCTCGATTCCCCTGCACCAAAAGGCATGCAGACGATCAATTACGCGGAGTTCAATCATCCCGAGCAACTCGGCCCGGCATCACCGCAACGCGTCATCGCCGGCGTGTTCGGCGTAGTTATCATGCTATTTGGCGCGCTGCTGTTATTCATTGCTTCCAAGCCAAACTCTCCCTTCGGCGGCATGCCGTTTGAAAAAAAATTAATTGTCGCAGGTTTCACCTCACTGCTCGGATTTGTATTTTTAATATACGCCAATCCCCGCGCCAGATTCAAAGCCGCCTTCTTCGGCATGCTGCTCGGCGCAGGCGTGTTTGCGATTCCCATCTACATCAAAGAAGCGCCGTCCGTACTCGGCAAAAACCCGAGTTCCCCGGATGCTTTCGATCCACCCGCAAACGGCAAAGAAGCCACCAATCCCATATCGGCCTTGCGCGAGCGCTTCCTGACCCTGCCTCTGGAAAATGAACAGAAACGCCTCGCCGCCAGCAGCAGTAAGAAAAACGTCTACGGCATTTATCTAACGGAAATGCTCGATCGCAACAAGCTCACGGCGCGGGATTACCTGGTCCGCGAAACCAACGCCAGCATGGCTTCCCATCCCTATCCGCGGAACGGAAATAAATACCTCCTCGTTCTAACAGAAACGGAAATGAATTTTGATCAAGTCACCTTCGTGGCGGGCACGCTTGGGAAAGTCACCGAAACCTATCCTGAAATCAGCATCATGGTCGTGCAGGTCGATAACGAACTTTTCGTCGCTGGCTCCACTGAAAAACTGAACGATAAAAATCATCCATCCTTTTACGAACTCAACCGCCGCGAGCTCCAAAGCATCGACATGGGCCGCGTTCAACAAGCCGTCGAGCGCCTTGCGGATTCCGATGCCACATTGTTGCGCAGCGACATCAGCGCGATCTTGATCGAACTCATCGAAAAACCCGGCCTCAAGTTTCACGACTCCATCGCACGCGCGCTTTTGAAATGGACCGATGACCCAGCCCCCGCCGCTGCGGCCGCTTTGAAAACTCTGAAAACCTATCACTTGCAGAAAATTTCACCGCCCGAGCATCTCGTGAGATTGGTCGCCAATCACAAAGACCCCGCTGCCATCCCAACCATGATTGCCATTTGGGAAACCAACGTAGTGATCTGGGATAAAGAACTGGTGAAATTTGGACCACCCATTGAGCCAGCCGTCCTCGAAAAACTAAGCTCCGATCAACCGCCCCTGCGCCGGGCCGCCATCAAAATGCTTGGCGAGGTCGGCACCGAAAAAAGCCTTCCTGAACTCCGCAAAGCCCTCACCGAAGAAGACCCCGAGGTCCGCGTGCTCGCAGAGCGCGCCATTCAGCTCATCGAGCAACGCTGAACCTGTTCCTTTTCGGGAATCTATCTTCAGAGATTCTCCCTTGCACCCTCATCAACAAAACGCTTCTTTTCCCGAAGTCGAATTTAACTACTCTCACTATGTCAGAATATGCACGCGGCCTTGAAGGGGTCATCGCCAACGAATCGTCACTCAGCAACGTCATCGGAAACATCGGTGAATTGAGCTACGTGGGCTACCACATCGACGATCTTGTCGAAAATTGCTGTTATGAGGAAATCATATTCCTGCTCCATCACAACCGCCTGCCGAAACGCGATGAACTCGCAACTTTTTCCGCAAAACTCCGAAATGACCGGGATCTACCAGCCCCTGTCATCGACTTTTTAAAAACCGCTCCCAAAGACGCTTCACCCATGGACGTGCTCCGCACCGCCGTTTCCATGCTGGGTCTGTATGACAAACGCGCCACCATCGGTGAGCCCAACATCGAGGCCAACGCCGCCATCGCCCTCTCACTCTGCGCAAAATCCGCAACCATCGTCGCCGCTTACCATCGCTTCCGCAACGGCCTCGAACTCCCAACCATCCGCACCGACCTCACCGAGGCTCAACATTTCCTCTACCTCATCAACGGCGAAGTCCCTAGCGACACAGCCGCGCGCATCCTCGATGTCGCCCTCATCCTTCATGCCGATCACGGCATGAACGCCTCTACCTTCTCCGCTCGCGTCACCGTGGCGACGCTTTCCGACATGTATTCCGCAATCACTGCCGCCATTGGAACCCTCAAAGGCCCCCTCCACGGCGGCGCTAACGAAGGCGTGATCCATATGCTCCAAGACATCGGCGACCTTGATAAAGTCGATGCCTTCGTCGAAGGAAAACTCGACCGTAAGGAAAAAATCATGGGCATCGGTCACCGCGTTTACAAAGTGCTCGATCCCCGCGCCCCCCACCTGCGCAAGCTTGCGATCCAACTCACTGAAGAACTCGGCGAGCCGAAATGGATCAAAATGTCCGAGCGCATCGCAGAAATCATGCGCGAGCGCAAAGGCCTCGAAGCGAATGTCGATTTCTATTCCGCTACCGTGTATTACTCACTCGGCATCCCGACTGATCTTTTCACACCCATCTTCGCGATCTCTCGCACCTCAGGCTGGACCGCACACGTTCTCGAACAACTCCGCGACAACCGCCTCTACCGTCCGCTCACCCTCTACACCGGCCCAAAAACCCTCAGCCCGGTTCCCTCCATGGAATCTCGCTAAAAAACTTCCCCCCATCCCGTGAAAAAAACCGCCACGTTTCTGTTAGCCATCGGACTCACGTCTTGCTTTGCGCCCAAAGCAACGGTCGTCGCTGAAGCGCCGGTAAACGCGGCTCCCAAAAAAAACAGGACAACCCAAACCGCGGTCGCCGATCTTTCTCCGGAAGCAATCAAACCCACCCCGCTTCCAGGCCGCCGAGACGGCCTGCGCCTGCCGGACATGTTAGCCCTTCCTCAAGACGATCAGCTTCGCTCCGCACCCGGCACCACGAAAGACGGCAAAGCCACCGTGATCGCTCGCCCGCCAGAGGAGTGATTTAAGGTATTTATTGTTAGATTTTTTCCTGACAATAAACATTCACTTCATTTTATCTGACCTTTTGGAGAATATATCTCTCAGCTCCTTCGCATCACAAAAATCGATCCCGATTTCCCTCCACTTGCGCTTTTCAATGGCTTAGGCGTTCGTTCTCTCTGCCTCTCAAACTGTGCCTGATACCTCGCTGCCATTTCTTTCACATAATCTTCACTACCCAGCGCAATTCCTTCACTGAAAACCTTCATCCGCTTGCGTATTTCCAACATGGGCAAAAACAGAAAGTTTTCCACCGCAGCTTGCCCAGCCTCCACTTGTGCCTGGGTATAACCTTTTCTTCGCGAGTCTTCTGCCACCGCGCCTTCTCCATACAACCATTTTCTATAGTAAACATGCGCCTTCGCATTCCAGGCATCCTGCGCAACTTCCAACACCTTGCAAAGTCCACGCCGGGCTCGCTTGCTCCCGCCAACCGCCTCTCCATAACCACTCCACGCATACATCCCCGGATCTTTCACAATCCCTGCCCGCACCGGATTCAAATCGATATAGCCCGCCATCGTCTGTAACGCTTCACCCGTCTCCACCAGCACACTTTTAAACCTATCCATCCACAAGGTTCCACGTCGGCTTTTCTGCTTGTTATACCAACGGCTAAACCGCTCCTTGAGCTCTTTGACAAACAAACTCAGGTCACAGAACCGTTGTTGGAATCGCTCTAACAAAGCCTGTGCCGCATCCTCCTCGTAGCGATTACGTAACTCGGTGATTTCACTTCGAAATTGAGTGATAAACGCCTTTGAATACACCAGTGAAAGATGCTCAAAAAACCTCTCTTCTCCCTCTTTGCCTTCGAAACGTTTCAGCCAACTTTTCTGCTCAGGCACTTTGAGCAAAATATGAAAATGATTGTCCATGATCGCGTAAGTCAGGATTTCGACCCCGGAAAACGTCGCCATCCGCCACATCATCCGCCGCAGAGCCTCCTTCTCAATCGAGCCGAGCAAAAACTCGCCATTCACCACCCGCGACATCACGTGATAACACGCTGAGCAATCCGTTATACGCATCCGCTTCCGCCCGGAAAACCCTCTAGCCCGCCTAATCTGCCCCAACCTCCGCCCCGTTTTCATCTCAGCCAATTCCAGAGGAGACCACACCTTTTGCTCCTCCGAATCTCCCTTTTTAACAATTCGGTCAGGCCACGGCCACTGTAAATTATAGTTTTTCAATCGCATCTGACCATTTTTTACATAACAATTTTTTCTGCTCCGCATTCAAATTCAAGAATTCGTCGTCGACGACGCCAATTCCAGTCGAGCGCTTTAATATTTTTGCTGCACCCAAAGACGTCTGGTTTACCAAAGACCATTCTACAGTCTTTATAAGTAGAAAGAGATCATTTTTACGAAACTCAATGTCCATTGGCAATTTTTCCAATTCGCTCAGACAATTTCCAATTCTTTTAATGACTTCTACAGAGCTGGAATTATTTTCTTTAATCGATGTTTCTATCACATAGATAGCAGCATGGTAACGACTGTTACTTGATTCTTTAGAATTAGCTGAATATCTTAGATATTCTTCTTTATTATCAATATTCAACAAAGCGTTTACCAAAAGAACATTCGAGTCCGCATGTAAAATTAAACATGTAAGTATATATATTATAAATATCTTCATTTTTATTTTCCTCTATAAAAGTTCCATTGCCCCAATTTTTCTGCAAGTTTAGTATGCCTGGCAGTTTATTTGGCATGGGGCAGTTTATTTTTTGCCTGGCAGTTTATTTTTATTTGGGATTTTATCATCCCCCTGGCTTACGTGTAAGCATCCAGCGATAGCAAATACCATCAAAGCAGGTAATAATTTTTTGATTTTCATAACAATTTTATAATTTTGGATAATGACCCCAAGCACCAAAAGGAGTTCCTCTCTCATGGTAGGGACCAAGCGCTCCTCCAAATGCTTCATCAGGCTCTCCTAGTCCAGGAACATAATTTCCCAATATACCTGCAACTTTAATTCCTGACTGCCCTGGTATAAAAGCTCGTATGCTTGGCGTTTATTTGTGGCAGTTATTTGCAATCATTTTTATGATCAACTGCAAAAAAATTTCCTTTGTATAATATTCCTTTAATTTCTTTTCCTTCAAATATAAACTTACGAAACATAAAACTTAAATTTTCATTAACTATATCTACTTGCGCACCTTTCAAGACGAGTTCTGGCAGAACCTTAATTTGCTGTTTTTCCAACATTCCAGAAGGTTCAAAAATAACGCCATAAAATTTCAAATCTTCCGGTTTCTTATCAGCTAAAAATGCTTTGAGTATAATTTCGCCACCGCCATCACCATATTCAAAATAATACTCGCCCTGAACTTCATGCTTTTGGATATTCCATTCTTTCAATTCACCCATTGGTAATTCAAGAGTCTTAAAAGCAAATTTATCAGCACACCAACCACATATGTGCGAAATCCAAAAAATTGTAATTATTATAATACCATATTTCATTCAACACCTCCTTGATTACGAATACCTGTAATATCAATTTGTTTAACACTAGTTCTAGGAAGGCCTGTAGGCCAGCGATAGGTCAGATTTCCAGCTGCCTTAGCAGAATAAAAATTTACACTCACTGCGTCGCCTTGATTGCCGCCTAGCATAACGACTTGGCCACCGGTGCCAACTCCATAAACAAACCCGACATGAGATTTACCTTGTATCGCAATCGCTCCAAAAATTGGAGAATTCACACTATCTCCATATGTAAGATACTCGCTAGCTCGCATCGCACCATATCCACTAAGAGGTGTAACTCCTGCTTTTTGGAGAGCCCATGAAACAAAACAAGCACACCATGCGTTTCTCCGTCCCGGACCACCATCATCAATAAAGTAACTTAGCACAGAAGTACTTTGATACTCTTTAATTCGAGGATTCCAGCCTGGCGAATATTCTTTTTGCCCTATTTCTCCCTGCGCAACCGTCATCCATGGAGCAAGCGAATCCGAATTATTATTGATTGTGCCCGAGCTGGCTACTGGATCACTTCTAAAAAGACTGGTGACACCACTCCAAATCTGCGAAAAAAATCTGCCAATCGACCCAAAGAAATTACTCACAAATCCACCAGCTTCCGCATTCAGGATATGCTGAAATGCAGCTGTGTAAGCTCCGTTTGCAAATTTCCCGCCCCCAATCACAGATGTAGTTCCACCTACGACGCTCGCCTTAACAGTTCTTGAAAGTACACTCCCATCCGCAAACGGCATATGACTTGCCGCGGCACCAGCTGCGGCGGACAAGAAGCCATCTTGAAACTTTCCTCCCATGGCTGCGTTTGCAGCTCCTCCAAGAATTCCGTGTCCCGCGACGTGTTCGGCAGTAGCCATATTAAACCCTGGATTTTGAGGTGTCATTCCGTGAAGAACACCTCCGGCTATCGCTCCTTGAATTCCGCCAACGACAGCGCCTCTTAGAACGTCACCTATGTCACCTCCGTTTAGCGCGGGACCTAGTCCGCCACCAATAGCTCCGGCAAATCCACCTGAAACGGCCATTCCTGCCGCGCTAAGCTTGGCACCGACCACTCCACCCGCCGTGTATATGCCTCCTAGGCTTGATAGGTAAGCCGTTGCCGCCCAAGCAGCCACTGCAACGACCACAATCACCACAATCGTCCGCCAGTTCTCTTTGATGAAGCTGCCAATTTTACTAAACGCCTTGCTGATGAACGAGAACCCACTCGGGTCTGTCGCGTTTAGGGGGTTGTTTAGAACGTAGCTATACCGATTAAAGTTTTGGCTGTATTCTGGGATCTGGACGACTGGGTCGGGTGAGAGAAAGCGGCCTAGTTCGGGATCGAAGATGCGGCCGTTCATGTGGATGAGGCCGGAGTCGTCCAACTGTTCGTGGCCGGTGTAGCCGCGGTCGTGGTCTTTGGCGCTGGTGCGGAAGGGATCGGCGTCGCTGGCGCGGTAGCTGATTTGGGTGTTGGCGTCGCGGCGTTCGCCCCATGCGTCGAAGGATTGGTATTCGGTGGATTGGCTGGCGAACGATGAGCCGTTCCAGATGCCGACGACCAAGGCATCGGTGGAGCCGAGGTGGTCTGCTATGACGTTGGTGAGCTTGGTTCCGGGATCGATGCCGCCAAGGACGCGGGTGTAGATCATTCCCCCACCGAGGGAATGCCTGTGCACGGTTTTGACGAGAACGGGGCTGGCGGATCCGTTGGTTTTGGTGGTGTGGTTCTCGCGCTCGTAGGAGCCGAGGTAGAGGGTGGTTTCGATCTTCCGTGAATCATTGCCTGATATACGTTCTTTGGTTTGGCGGGCGCGGCCACCTGCGGCATCGAAATCGAACAGGCTGACCACTGAGCTCGCGTTGGTGTGGACGGTGTTTCCGGAGAAATCTTTTAGGCTGGGAACGCCTTGGTATTGGAGGCTCTTGAGTTGGCCGAACGAGGTCCAGGTGTAGGTGCGCTTGCCGTCTGAGGTAACGTAACCGGCGGCATCGTACGAATACGTGCGGTTAAAACCTTTGACGGTTGCCGAGGTGACGGCGTGAATGCGGGTGGGACTAGCGTATGTTAGAGTGGCTGAATTACCTTTGGTGAGTAGGTTGCCTTTGATGTCATAGGAATAGGTCTGCGGAGGTGGGACGCTGGTGATGGTCGCTCCTGGCAGGGCGACGACTGAAGATGAGGTGAGACGGTTCAATGTATCGTAACCGAATGTCTCGCTGCGTTTGGCGACGAGATCGTTGCGGGTGTTCAAATTCCCCAAGCTGTCCCAAGTATAGGTTTTGTTTTGGATGGAGTTGCCATTGCGTGTGGCGGAAAGAGCGAGCACGTCGCCTTTGGCGGGATCGTAAGAGGCGCTGATGTTGACGTTTTGTGCGAGCTGTTGGGTGAGGGTGCGGCCTTTGCTGTCATAGGTTCCGGCTTGCCACAGAACTGTGCCCGCACCTTCGTAGGTGCCGGGGGCTAGGGTTTGCCGAAGTGGGAACGAATAGGTTTCGTCATACCCGTTCATCACGGTTAGACCTCCGGCATCGGTGGACGATGCGACTCGCCCGAGCGCATCGTAAACGGTGGAGGTGGTGAACGTTTCACCAAACTGGGTTTTGGATGTGGTGAGGGGTCGGCCCAAAGAATCGTAAGTAAAGCTCTCCTGATAACCACTGGCCGCGCCGGAGCCGGTGATCTGGGTGACTTTTCCACGAGTGGAGCCGGAAGCATTGCTGTAGGTGGTGGTGTAGGTTCCTTCCGGTTGGGTGATGGTTAGAGGACGGCCTAACAGATCGTAGGTAAAGGTGGAGGTCTGGCCTTTTGCGTTGGTGGAGGACAAGACTTCACCAAAGGCGTTGTATACGGAGGATGAGGTGCCGGAGTTTGTTTCGGTGACTGAAAGTTTATTTCCAAACGTATCAAAGGTATTGGTCAGCAGCGTGGTGCCGCCGACGGAGACGGAGATGAGTCGGCCCTCTACGTCATGGTTGAAAAGGGTGGTTTGGCCGGAGGGATCTTTGGATTGAACGAGCTTGCCGTGCTGATCTTCCCAACGTTCCAGAACCTGACCCGCAACGTTGATGGTTTTGGAGTAGGTGGTTGGCTGACCATTTAGCATACAGGAGCCTTGTTCGACAATGGCGTCGCTAAGGTTGCCGGGGCGATTGGTGCGAATGACACGGCTGAGCAGATCATACTCGATGGTGGTGTAGTTCGGCGTTTCTCCAGCAGCAAACGAATCGGAAACTGAATATTTGCGGCCCTGACTATCGTAGCGGGTGACGGTGTAAACTTTGCCGTAACGTGAAGAACCGGCTGCGGTTCCATTTTTGAGGATGGTGGTTTCGGTGACGAGTTCACGGCCGAGGGCATCCAGATAAACTTTTCCTATGGGTGAACCGGAAGATTGTTTGGCACGGAAATAGGCGATGTTTTGGGTGGAGTTGTGTGGCCACACGGAGTTCGGCACGGAGAAGTTGGCGGCGTATCCGGTGACCTCGGCGGTCACGGTTGAATCGGGATGGATGGTTTTGATGAGGGTGCCGAAGGGATCGTAAGCAAAGCTGGTTGTTAGACCATTGATGTCTGTCGTGGAGAGAACGAGAGCTTTGTCAGAATCGTAGTTATGGGTCGCGGTGTATCCGAGTTGGTTGGTTTCGGAGATGACGAAGCGGCCTTTCGAATCATAGGACGTGGACGATGAACGTGTTAGCCCTGAGCCAGTCACCGTAGTTGATAACACGTTACCGTATGCGTCATGGGTGTAGGATTTCGTGACTGAGAGCGGATGCCCGGGCTCTACGGTTTCAGATTTCAGAAGGCCGGTTGCGGTATCGTAAGTGAATGCGGAATTCTTCTGGCTGGATAGAAGGCCAGATCTTGTTTTGGTGACACTCGCGGAGGACAATCGACCCAAATGCCATTTATCAGCGGTAACGATGTGGTTGTATTGATTATTGGTGACGACGGATGAGCCATCTAGGGAAGTCACGCTTGAGCTTTCCACAAAACCATACGCATCAAAGTCTGTTAGGTTTTGAGTGGTGGCTGTCTCGCCTTTCAGGGTGCCATCGAGGTCGAAAATTTGGTTCACGGATGTGGTCTGGATCGGGCGCCTGATGGTGCCGCCGGTTCCTGTCTGACTTGGCATTTCCGCGTATGTGGCTGTCTGGATGGAAAGATTTTTCCGACCTGCGGTGAATGCCGGGCATCCAGCATGGTTAGGAGGCATGAGGGCAATATCCAAAGCGGTTAGATTGACGCTGGTCTGTGTTAGAACGGGGCTTCCCGCAAAAGGGAATTCACGATGACTATCGGTGCGTGTGAGCTGACCGTTAATTTCATCCAAAGCCTCAACCCAACCGAAGCCGAGCGACGCCTCATTCGTTTTATCATAACGAAGATCTCCATAACGCTGAGATTTCCAATTACGTCCACCCAGACCATTGGCTTCCGAGTAGCGTGAAACCACGAGACGGGAATCGATCAAACTCGCGTGGCCAGCCGGAAGGGTGCCGGTGAATTTTTCGTAGACTCTGGTTCCAAAACCAGCAGTTGGCGTGGGATCGTTCAGGCGGTGATACTGAACTTGCAGTTCCGAGCCAAATCCATCGGTGATGGCAGTGATGATTTCTGGTTTTGCTTGGTTGAGGTAAACGACTGGGCGTGCTCCGTCACGGATTCCTGCAACAATATCTGTAAATCCGTCTCCATTTAAATCCGCCATCATTGAGGTAGGATCCGATTTGTTTTCTGTGCCGAGTCTGAATCCATCCGGAAGACCCCATGATGCATCCTGTACCCATCCCATTCCGGTATTGATGAATGCGCCGTTGTTAGTTCCCGAAAACGGATCGGTGCTTGTAACGGTGCTTACACCATTGGGCCCGATATAGTCGTCCCCATCACGGGAATACAGAACGTCTACGAGGCCATCTCCGTTCAGATCTGAAAACTCAACACAGGGCTGTTCTGCCGCCACATCAGAATTGAGAGAAAGCGGAAGGGTGTAACCTTGACCGTAGGTTGAAGCATCTTTCAACCAACGCGCAGTTCCTCCTGCGGTGTCTCCACGGTTAAACCATGTGGAATGAGAGAGCTCGATCTTACTATTTGAACTAAATAAACGGGCAAAGCCTCGAACGATATCGACAAGTCCATCGCCGTTCACATCGACCATTTGGGTTCCTGCATTTTTCCTGAGAGTCGTAGAATCAGGATCTTGAACAAGAGGAGCATTGCCATCCACGCTTGTGGGATTGCTTCGGTTCATGTTCGCAGTCGAAGGATAGACTGCAGCGGGAAATTTCCAATCGGGAATGTTTTGATTTGGAATAGCAGATAACCAGGAAGGTAGAGATGCAGAAGAAGAAGGTGCTCTTAATTTCCCGGTGTAGCGAGTATCAACAAAAGCTGAGTTGGGCACATTGACCGTGGATTTCACATAGTCCAAGAAGCCATCACCATTTAAATCCGCCAGCGCACGTCCAATGTCGAAGGTAATATTTTCATCGCTGATACGTAAATTTTCCGGTGGTGCCAGCGAATCGTTTCTAACCCAGCCCTGTCCCAAGTGGCAGCGATTGAGAAAGACGACACGTGAGCTTTCTGGAAGAATTTTAGCTGATAATGGGAGTGATAATGCCGAACTCGCATTTGCAAGCCAGCCCGCATCCGAGGTATTGATATAGAGATCGAGATATCCGTCCTTATCGACATCGATGAGATCACGGGAGATCAAATGTCGTATTCCACCAGTGCCTTTCGATGAATTGTTGTTTCTGGACTCAAAGGTTGGTGAATAACCGGCAAGCTCCACCCATCCTGTGCCATTGTGGGTGAGGAATTTGAACTTATTGATGGAAGTATAACTGTTATATGCCTTCTTGTTTTCAGTAACGAATAGGTCCATCTTGCCATCTCCATTGATATCGCACGGAACTGCAGTTAGATCATGCCTTCCTGCCCACGAGTCATCTTGTCCGCTATCCGTGAGCGGATAGCGTCCGATGGGTTTATAAGTCTCATCGGAGTGAAATCCCCCACCTGAATTTAGATACACACCACCCACGACATCCGCATCATTTTCGGTGGTAAGCTCCAGATTTACAATTTTCCAATCCGTAACCCTGTAGTCCGTAAGATCCAGCAAACCATCGTTGTTGAGGTCCATGAATCGCATGCCACGAGTTAGATTTGATGAACTGCTAAATAAGGGAATTTCAGCGGCATCAGGAAAAGTGGCTGCGGCAACCTGGTTGTTATCGAGCTGACTTGTGGTTCCAAAGCGGATATTTTTAAACTCACTCCAGCTTACGCCATTGGTATGATCATTATCATGATTCACAAACGCGAGATAAGGATAGCTTCCTGCGGCTAGATTCGAGCCGGAAGCTCCGCCCTGTAATGCAACTCGACATGTCTTCCACTGAGAATTCTCTGCTGCGGTATAAATCAGCGTGCGATCACCATTGATGGGCCCAGATACACTTGAATCCGGGCAAACACGGATCACAAACTCGCTGTTACTATTCCAAACATCATTGGTATCTACGATCAAATATGCTCCTCTATCCAGATTATCGGCTCTGAATTGAAATTCCACAAACGACGGGGCGGTCACAACTACGGCGGGTGTCTGGGCAACCAATCGTCCAACCCCACCTTCGAGTCGGATTGAATCGGATTGGGTTTCGACAAAAGAAGTGATATCGCGGTTAGTTGAGTCGAACGTACCGTTGTCATAGCTCGGAATTTCGATGTGATCCGCCTTCGCCCACTTGGAGCCGGTATCATTCGTGCCCTGCCACGAGAAAACCGTGGGGCTGGTTGTGTAGCCACCCGCATGTTGCCTGAACATCGAAGCTAAAACCGATCTGCCGGTTTGTAAGCTGGTTTGATAATTGAGAAAATACGTATGGTTCGTGTAGGTTCCTGTTTTTACAGCGATATCTTTGAGGCGCTGGTTCGTCTCGTAACGCAAGCCGCTCGCGTGATAGGCAAAGCTCTTATCCGGCCTAACCTCGTAGTTAAAAACGATGCTGCAATACGGTGCTAAACCGCTGGCATTACCTGTATAATCTACGGAGGTGACACGCCGATCCGTAACTACATTTGCCAGATGGGTCGCTTGGCCCGCCCAATTCACCAGGTAGTAATTTCCATTGGTGTCAGAGACTTTTGAGACGTCCCATGAAATAGGAGCGCTGTATAGCGGTGAAACAATTTTGGAACCCGTGGAATTGCCTAACTGGATGATCAGCCCTGCTTTTGTCTCCACTTGCCACCATGAATTGGTGCTATTTTGATTTCCACCTTTGAGAATGATGCGTGAAAACGAATCAATTTCCGTCCGATACTCCGAGTTTTGTTGGCCATAGGTTCCCGCCACACAAATCAGCTTTTCGCCATTGAAAAAGAAGCGGTCATCGCCATCGAAACGCACCGCTCCTTCGAAGCCATCTTTTTGCAAACTCGCGGCCCCACGCGTGATACTCTGAAAACCCGATAACGACCAACCCACACCAGCGATCCCATTTCCCGCGCCAGACGAATAACCCAATGAAACTTTCGGCTCCATGCCTGCCGTGCCTTTCGGAATATCAATCGGCATCGAGTAAGTCATCGATCCGTCACCACCCACCGACATCGAACCTTTGAGCGAGGTGACAGGTTGGTGAGTGCCGAGAATCGTCACCGGAGGAATGCTTCCCTGCGGCGGCAGGGGTGAACTACCGTTTAATCCCCCCAGCCAAAGCGAATCCATATATCTATCGAGATGGGATTTCCCAGTGGCAGCATGGATTGAATCACGGTCATAAAGATTCGGATTGGAACCGTTTGCGGATTCCCATGCATCGGGCAGACCATCTTTGTCCGCATCGGGAAACAACGTGTTAGCCGGATTGACTGTTAGATCATCTATCAGGGTGTCGCCTAGCTTGCTTCCGTAGAGTTCAATGTTTTCTAAATTTGCCCCACGCCCCTCAAATGCCAAGTTGGCGGCTGCCATTTTTCCACCGATGAACAGATCCCAAATGTTGCGCTGATAGTCGTGGCGAAGAGTGATTCTGGAGTAATCAGCAGCCGTTAAACCGTTGGCAGCTAGTGCAAAAGTGCCTACCGTTTTTGCCCACTGTGCAGGATTGGCCTCACCCGAACTACCGTTATAAACCCAAATACTGCCGACACTTCCACCAGATGGCACCTGAAAGGCCAACTGAGTTCCATTCGAATGGAAACTTGCTAGACTGCCTTCGGGATCCGCCGCCGGTTTGAGTTGAAGATCAATGAATGCGACCTTCTCAGCGACATTCCAATCGATGTCTCTAACTAACAGCGGCTCCTGTACCGCGTTGGCTGCGATTTTCAATGCCTGGCCTCCACCAACACCGCTACCAAGCGGACTGATAGATGCATTTCCGGATAGCAAAGACCATCCACTGCCATTAACGTTCCCAACCGGCTGACCCGAAGAGTATTGAGGACTCTCAAATGATATAGGCGGCAAATACGCCTGAAGCTGACTGATCAGAATGGCAGACATGCTGATCGTAGTAATAGACGTTTTTACAAAGTCATTCATAAGGGGGGGGGATGGTAGCAATTGGGGGGGGAACTATCAGAAAAATTCCCAAGGGAACTCTGTCGGCGATGCAGAAAAAATGCCAAGAGCCGAGTTATGTCAATTTTTTTCCAAAATTCATGTTAGAATATTTCAATTATTACATAAATGTTGAATTCCTTAAGTTGACAAAGGACGCCCTATACCTAGTTGCCGAACATATCATCATCAGCCTCAATATTGCTGATCCATGCAGGCGAGTTTAGAAACTCGCGGTCCCAGAGTAATCAGTCACTTCTGCGGAAGCGTTGGACGCCGTCTGCGATTCCGCGAGCGATGGCGTCGCGGAACCAAGCGGTTTTCATGCGACTGCGCTCGTTAGAGTTACTAACAAATCCGCCTTCGACCAGCACGGCTGGCATCTTGGTATTTCGGATCACGTAGTAGCGGGCGTATTTAACTCCGCGATCGACCACTTTGGTCCGGCTCATCACGCCTTTATGCACGTCTTTGGCGAGTTGGTGGCTGAGCTGATTGTGATAAAAGGTTTCGATACCGCTGACCTGTTGCTTCCATGTGTAATTGTAATGGATGCTGATGAAGATCGCGCTGCGATATTTATTGGCCTCCTGCATCCTGCCGGGAAGGGAGACGAAAGAATCGCTGCGGCGGATGAGGATCGTGTTGTATCCCATTTTTTTTAAATGGGCTTCCAAGCGGATTGACGTGTCGAGCGCGAGGTGTTTTTCGTAAACTTTACCCCACTGTCCGCCTTTATCATGGCCACCATGTCCGGGATCGATGATGACCGTCCGGAAATTGTAACCACTCGCAACTAGAGAAAACGCCAGTCCAAGCAAAGCTGTGATGAATGTCTTCTTCATGATGCTACGCCCAAGATTATTAAGATTTGTTTACTAATTTTCACTTGATGTAAAGTTTTTTATAAAATTTTAGCGAACATTAGAGGTGCAAAATCCCCAAACTACGGGCGATCTGAGATTTTGCGGAGTTGCGAGCGCTCTTTAGCCCTTGCCTCTACGTCGTATGGAATGCTGTTTACGACTCTGACCGAACCGTCGCCGTAGGCCATCAGCACGGGATCTCCTTTGGGTGGAGATTGGTGGATGTCTCTTTTCACAAGTTGGCCGTCGGTGTTGATTTGGCAATGCACCCACATGGATGGGGTGCCGAGATACATGATGTGCATGCGGCGCTCGCCATCAAGGGTGACCATGGGTTTGCGCAGCATGAGAGCGTCTCCAAGCAAAAAGGTCCGCATCGGAACACCGGAAGCGCCATCGGCGATCTGGGCGTAGATTTGATTACTTTGGCCGTTGGAAAAGGTAAGGACCTTCATTTCCCGGGTTTTCGTCTCTTTTTTATCAGCGGATAAACCCACTTTTTGGGCCCAATAGGTGCGACCGGGATTGAGGTTGAAAAGGACACGATTGGTGGACGCGCCGCTGAATCTCTTCTGCGGATCCGTGATGACGGCTGAGACGGCGAAGTTTCCTTGGCCGTTTAGAAGAAAATATTCCGCAAGGTTGACTTGCTTGGCCAAAGATTCGCCGGCTTTGATTTGCATAGCCCCAAAGGTATTCGGTTTGAGGATGGTGACGGGATTTCCCTGATTGTTGGTCACCACGAAGGAAAGCCATGGCTGCTGGGTGGTTCCCGCAAGTGTAAGCTCTTGACCGCTGTGGTTAGTGACGATCACTTCAACGATCACCGCCTCGCCAGCGAGGAATTCACGCTTATTGATGCTGATGGAGGTCGCTATTTGCGAATGTGCCAAGGCACAAGTCGCAAGCAAACAAGCGGTGATTTGGAAAAATCTTGAGGATGGACGGAACATGAAGTCAGCAACATAGCGTCCCCGACCCAGCCGTCAATCTAACGAACTGAGCAGAAAATCCATTTTCCTTTATTTTGCTACTATTTATCGCGTTCGCCGAGTGGGCGCACCCACATGTTGCGGTATTCGATGGGATCGCCATGAAACTGAAGGCGGAGGGGGCCTTTTTCGGGATGGGTCGCAGGATATTGGGCGAGTTTCCGATACGTGGACTGGCCGAGGAAAGATTCGCCATTTTGCACAACCACGCCGTTATGGATGACGGTGACTTTCGCTGGGGTCTGGACTTTTCCATCTGCGTAAACCGGCGGAACGAAGGTGATGTCATAGCTGTTCCACTCACCCTGAGGAGAGGTGGCGTTCACGAGCGGTGGCAATTGACCATAAAGCGAGGCCGCTTGGCCATCTGGATAGGTTTTGTTGTTATGGCTTTGGAGAACTTGCACTTCGTAAAGGCTCATAAGGAATACTCCGCTG
The DNA here is from genome assembly GCA_040384845.1 of Verrucomicrobiota bacterium. Lineage (GTDB taxonomy): Bacteria > Verrucomicrobiota > Verrucomicrobiia > Verrucomicrobiales > Akkermansiaceae > Luteolibacter. Next base: position 48,479 of record JAZKIL010000008.1, read on the forward strand.
TTACCGCCGCCTTGACCGTCTACTTTGCGATCCGCTGGAAGACGCCACTCGAAATGCAGTTGGATCGCACCGAATTCTTCTTTGGTCTGAATGTCTTTGCCTTTCGCGACCATTACGCCATCGCGCACTTCCCATGGTGCTGGGCCGTCTTTCATCTTCCATGCATCAAGGTTCTTCCCGTCGAACAAGACGATCGCATCGGACGGCGGTTTCACGATCACGGCTCCACCGGCTTCCACCACTCGCGGCTGCGGGCGATCACCATCATGCACATGAAAGGTTGTTCCCGGAATGATGGGAGTATCTTTAAAACCAATGGGTTTTTCCTGCGCTTGCGCTGTCCCGTAAGCCAACAAGCACCCACCAAATAATGACCATGTGTTTAATTTCATATGCCACTAAAGCGCCATTCGTTTGGGAAACTTTCAAGATTCTTTTTCTCTCCATACGCGAAAGCGGGTTGCCCCCCACCCATAACCATGGCTACCCTGCGGCACACCATGGCCACCTTCACTGCCACTTCGCCTAACAACGATCAGTTTCCCTTCGACCTGGTTCGTCCCGACTTGGAAAAAGTCGAGATCGCGATCCGTGCCCAAGTTCGGGATTTCGACTCCGCCGTCGAGCCCTACATCACTTACATTTGCAACACCGCCGGAAAACGGATTCGTCCTGCGCTTGCGATTTTGGTCGGCGGCGCGAATGGCGAAGTGACCGAAGATCATCGCAAAATCGGCGTGATCCTCGAACTCATTCACATGGCGACCTTGGTGCATGACGATATTATCGATGGCGCCACCGCGCGTCGTTCGATGCCGACCGCAAATGCGAAATGGGGCAACGCGCTCGCGGTGTTGCTGGGCGATGCGTTGTTTTCGCATGCCCTGACTTTGGCGACGGATTTCAACTCGATCGAGATCTGCAAAAAAGTCGGCCAAGCCGCGCGCGAAGTTTGCCAGGGAGAAATCATCCAGACTCAGCGGCGCTTTGATCTCACTCTGACGAAGAAAGATTATTTCCAAGTCATCGAAATGAAAACCGGCGCGTTGTTTGCTGCGGCCACGGGACTCGCCGCCGCCGTTTCTGGCTTGAGCGCGGAACAAGAAGCCTCGCTGGCCTCTTACGGAATGAAGCTCGGCACCGCGTATCAAATTTATGACGACTGCTTGGATCTGGTCGGCTCAGAAGAAATCGTCGGCAAGACCCTGCGCACCGATCTCGAGAAAGGGAAGCTCACCCTGCCGATTTTAAACCTGCTTGAAGCATCATCGGAACAACAACGCGAAGAAATCAACCGCCGCATTCTCGCCAAAGAAGAATTCGATCTCCCAACTCTAACAGGTTTCGCCGAATACGACGATGCGCTGGCCCGCGCGGTGAATACCGCATTGGAATTGTTAGAAGGCTGCCGTAAAGACATCGCCTTCTTGGCGGAGTCCGATTACAAATCTGCTTTGCTCCAGATCACGCATTTCCTGGAGTCGCTGCTGAAAAATTGCCGGAATTAAGCGGACTTCAAATCTTTACTCCCGAAATGCAGAAAGTGATCCCAGCTTTCATCGCCCAAACCATTTTCCTGCAATCCATAGAGCGGACGCCAGCGCGGGGCAAACGGTTTACCTGCGGGATGCATTCCGGCTTCGTGGGGAAGTTTGTTAGCTTTGCGGGTGTTGCATTTCACGCATGAGGCCACAATGTTGTCCCATGTGGTTTTACCACCTTTGTCGCGCGGAATGACGTGATCCAGGTTCAACTTGTTCTCAGGCAAAACCTTCTCGCAATATTGACAGGTAAACTTGTCCCGCAGGAAAACATTGCGACGCGTGAACTTCACTTCCAAGCGCGGCAAGCGGTCATAAATTCCTAACACAATAATTTTGGGGACCCGCAGTGCGAGCCTCACGCTGTGAATCATTTCATCACAAACTCTCTGCTGCGAGTAGCCGATCCATGAAATCAAATCGTGGGTCGTGAATTTTTCATCCCCCTCAACTTGTACGACTTGCGCATGTCCCAGGCAAAGCAAATGGACGGCACGTCTCGCCGAGCAGGTATGAACCGGCTGCCAATAGCGGTTCAGCACAAGCACAGGTAATTCAAGAGGCTCGCTCATATCCTTTCCCAGCAAAAACGCTGACAAGCTAACAAACCTTTACCTTCGGGCAATCGAAAAGATGCCGGATTGCTTAGAAACTCTAAATTTTAAACTTTAACCCTCAAGGAAGAGCGCTGAAACATTTGGACGATTTCCACCTTCTCATAGGCATAATATCACTTGGCGGAAGTTTCAGACCTCATTACGCTGAGTCCCAAGAATTTATACCGCTATCTCCAAACTCAAATGAGCTCCCAACCGATCATCCCCGCATTAGCCACCTTTTTGCTTGCTGCTTGCGCAACTGGCACCGGTTCCGCCATCCCAGAAAACAAATCGGAAAAACAGATGCTCGGCCTCATGGAAAAATTCGACCGCTGGGACTATGATGGCAATGGCTTGCTGAGCAAAAAGGAACTTAATGACGGCATCACCAGCATGAACGGCACGTCTCGAACCGTCACCTACACCGCTGCGGAAGTCGTGGCATTTTATGATCAAAATGGTGATAGATCCGTTTCCCTCCGCGAAGCACAGAAAGGATATCACAACACGACTCAGCACGGAGCCGAGTCACTCTAGGGATTCACGAGAGGCATAACTCCTAGAATCCTCCCTCACGTGCCGGGGGAGCTAGGATATCATCGTCGGTAAAAATTTCGCCATCCGGACCTTTCGAGCGAACTTCGAGGTATTGGCTACTAACCGGATGAAAGATGAATGGGTTGCCCCAAGCATCAAGCAACCTTCCTTTTTTATCCATACGAGAATGCTCACGCGGAAAGATAGGGAGCCTCGCCGGGTTGTTTCCGGTGAGGGCGTTCATCACATCCTCATTTTCCTGACCGGGTGGAAAGCTGCCAAACTCCAGTTGATAGAAACGCAAAATTTCTAACAACTGTTTGGGCTCGGATGCCGCTTTATCCGGCGAACGGCCAAACGAAACCGCTTCCGGGTGGGGACGAACTTTTTGCAAGGTGTGCGGATCAGGCGGGATGGTGACCACTGCACCACCCGATGCGGGCGGCGTTGAAACAGGTGCGCTGATGTCAGAAGTAGGAGTCCGATCTGTCCTTGCATTTGGAGTTCTCAGGAACTGAAACTGGAGTAGCGCCAGAATGATCACCGCAAATAAGACCGCGATGCAGATGTGTTTGCGGTTCATAGCTGCATGAAGCCTAGGTCGTTTTGAGTGAAGCGGCCGATGTTGGGAAGAACCAGCGGTAGATCACTTATAGAAACCCCGAACCAGCGTGCAAGCGTGGCAGACATTTCATCTGTGGAAACTTTAGGTATCCAACTACCGCGGCTACCGGTGTCATCTGGACCCTGAATTTGCAAGATAGGCATGTCTCCATACAATCGCCCGCCATTCACAGCGCCACCCACGATCAGGTGGTGCCCGCCCCAGGCATGATCGGAGCCTTTGCCGTTGGAGTTATAGGTGCGGTTGAAATCTGAGGCGGTAAAGAGGGTTACTTTATCTGAGATGCCAAGTTCACCCGTATGGGTCTGGAAGTCTGCTATGGCAGAGGAAAGCTCAAGTAATAGCGCCGCATGATCGTCTAGTTGAGCGTCGTGGGTATCGAAACCACCCAGAGCAGCGAAAAAGATCTGCCGTTTCATACCAAGCGCCTGGCGAGCATGGACCATTTGGAGGATCATACGAAGCTGGGCGGCCACACGGTTAAGTGCGCCAGCAGGATTTCGGCTGTTAGGAAACGTGCCCACTCCAGCAGGCAATGCATTGGCAGCGAGTGCGGTTTTGAGAAGCGCGTCATTACTGATGCCGCGCTTCATGATGTTTGCATATTCCTGCTCGAAAATATGGCCGTAGCTGCGTCCAAGCATTTGAGTGTTCTGGGCAAACATTTCAGGCCACGGAGACCAGTTCCAGTCGGCTCCATCCAGGCCGATGCTGCCCTGTGGCGTGACATGATATTGCAACACCTGCTCGCCCACTTGGAAGAAGTTCGATCCTGCGATTGAAACATTCATCGAGATGTCGGAGCCCGCGTTGAGGGTTTGCAAAAGATCGGCGAGGCGCCCTCCCCAGCCGACTTTGCGAGGAGAGTCTGGCACAGAGGTCTGCCACTGGACTTGTTGATCATTGTGCGAGAACAAGTGTGGCGGAATGGCAGCACCGCCGGATAGGTATTCCGCCTTGGTGATCGGAGCGACAAGAGTGCCTACATTACAAAGAATGGCCATGTCTCCGGCATTGTAAACGGGTAGCAGCGGGGCCATTGCCGGATGAAGTCCAAATTCACGGCCATCACCGCCAGGGTTCGCTATCGGTAGGATGTTGTCGCGATTCAGCGCGAGGATTCCGCGGTCGGAAGCATACGCGTTGTAAGACGGCAGATCGCGAGGGACGAGGGTGTTGTTAGAATCATTTCCACCATAAAGAAAAAGACAGATCAGAACTTTTGAATCATCTGGATCTGGCACACCCTGCGCTGCGAGAGTTGCGTTGAAAAGGCGGAGGGTGCCCAGCGTGGATAAAAGACCAGTGAGACCCAAGCCAGCGCAGGCTGACTGGCCGATGAAGCGGCGGCGCGAGTTTGGAAATGGCTCGGGTTTCATATCATTTGAGGACGAAGTATTCAGGCGAGTTAAAAATCAAATAAAGCGCTGTCCGTGCACGCTGTGTTTGACGTTCGGTGGTGTAATTATACCAGCTCGGTAGCGCCGCGAATGTGGCGGAAATTTGAGAGCGCAGTTGAGGACTCATCGCACCAAACAAGAATCGATCATCCAGATGATCAATCAACTTGGCCTGCGCCTGTTGCGGAGTGAAATTCGGGGTATTTAGAATCTCCACAAGAGAAGTGTAGTCGATGGTGAAGTTATAGTCATCTCCAGATGGCATTTCTTCAGACGTCCAGATGCCCCAATTGAACATGCTGAAGCCAGTGTTCGCTTGGCGCAGCGCATTGGTTTCGGCGAAGATTTGAAATTCTGGCGATAGCAGGCCAGCGCGGGCGATGGGGCCGGGGTTCGAGTAGCCGGGTTGATAGAAGTTGAATACAGATGGAGAGAGAAGGGGTGCCTGCTCCGGGAGGGTATACTGAAGATTGATGTAATAATTCGGGTCTCCAGGAATGGTTGCATTACGCGGCAGCACTCGAAGCGCGCGGGCGAAGCGCAGGAGCGGCTCTGATGGCTTTCCAAAACTGTATGACTGGCGCGGAGCAATGGCACGCGCTTCGTAATCTAACAGAACCGCCTTGATGGTAGCGCCAAGATCACCGCGTATGCCGGAACCATTATCGTTAAACACTGCAGCTACCCTGCTGACATAGCCGGGACTAGGGTTGCTGGTGATGAATTTTTGGATGAGTTGTTTGGAAATGAAGGGGCCTGTATTCGGATGTTGGAAAAGGGCATCAAGTGCCTGGCTCATCCGGTCCACGCCATCCGTACTGGCAGGAATGACGTGCCCACCGAGAATGACACGCTCCTGAGTATCGTGAAATTCAGGGTAATGTGACATGGGGCGCAACGAGTCGTAACCATATCGAAACCAATCTTCTTTATCTGCGATTTCTCCATCTTCCCACGTAGGTGGATCAGCATCATCGTAGTGAGCCCCCCAACCTGTGAAAATGTGGGCGAGGCCGACGGTTTCCTCCTGCGTGTAAGTCGGAATGGGCATGCCTTCGGCATCTAACTTCAAGGTTCCATCCATGTGGGTCAGGCTGAGCCCCACGGAAAATAGCTGTTTCACTTCACGGGCATAGTTTTCATCCGGTTCGTGCCCGGTGATAGGATCGGGTTTGCGATTGCGCAGCATGCTCAGATAAGTGCCCATCATTGGACTGAGTGTGACGTCTTCAAGGAGATCCCGGTAGTTTCCAAAGGCATTTTCAAGCAACATGTCATAGTATATTGTAACGCCTTCGTGTTCGCCATCGAGTGCTCCGAATTGAGAGATCACGAAAATCTGACTCAGGGCGAATGCCATGCGTTGGCGGAGTTGATCAGGGGCAGTCAATGCACGTTGCCACCAGATTTCATTCCGCGGCTCTTGCCAGCCGGCGCCTTCATCTCCTCTGGCTAGCCACACGGCTGCGCGGGCATTCACATCGGCGAGATGATAACTGGGTGGCAATGCAATCTGGGAGTCGATCCAAGATGCATAGGCGTTTCCGGTGAGATTGGTTAACTCGGACTCAACGGGGCCGAAGCTGGCCTGCGTGAGGAAACGTGCGGCTTCTCTCAGGTTGCTCGCATGAGTGGGCGCTGGCGGGACTGGAGGCAGGGGCGGCATGCTCTGCCAACCGGGAGTAGCAAGAAGTTGGCCGATGATTTCCGCGCCAGCTGCGTTGGCAGTGGTTACACGAACCCATAATTCCCCATCGGTGAGTGCTTGCAGAATTTGTTCACGATTCATCGCCCCTGCTGGAGGGAAACTCCAATCCAGTGCGGGCACTTGGCCAAGGGGGAAACTAAAGACGGCTGGTCCACCCATGCCCTGATTGGTTGAATGAAAAATTTCTGCCGAGGTCTGGGGTCCGCCAAGCCCTCCGAAACTTAGGGAAATCCGGCTAGTAAGAGAGTTCCCTGATTTTCTAACAGATGTAATCCCCTTGCCTGCCGAGTTCAAGCCCGAGACGCTGCGCATCTGTGCCACATAAAGAACGTCTGCGGCATCGTCGATAGTCACCGTTGCTGCGCCCGGATTGCCTAATAGGTAGCCACTGCCCGCCTGAGCGGTGACGATGACGGTTTCTTGGTTTTCAAAAAGCGAATCAGAGAGAGGGATAACGGGAAGCGGCACCGCTTTTACCCCGGCAGGAAATTGGATACTGGTTGGAAGAAGATGATAGTCCTCACCGGCAATAGCGGCACCAGAAACCATGAGCGGCACCGTGATCGGACCAATGCCGCCAGACCGGAAGGCCATCAGCCGCGCCTGTCCCAAACCTTCTTCGTATGCCCTGGGTTCCGCTACACCCAGAGTAACCACGCTTGGACTTACTAAAGTGCGTCTTGCTGAAAGGCCATCCGTGACGCGCGGCGCGGTGGTGGCACTAAATGGATTGAGACCCAACACGTGTTCCTCGTAATCACTTACTCCATCAGAGTCGGAATCAATATGCTTAATCTCCAGTCTGAAAAACAGTTTTTTGCCATCTGTCATGAGCTCACCAAGAGTCTCACCCGAGGATGAGAGCGCATGATTTGATATGATTTCCCTCTCGTTTTCTAACATGCTTGGGCGTGTCCATGCAATGGCAAGATGGTCTCCACCGGTCCCTTCCTGGTGGAAGCTTTCAAAATAGTAGGATTGGCCCGCAGTGAGCTGGATGGGAAGGGATTTCTGGCTGGGAAATTTGTTCCATTCGCCAGAAGAGGTCCAGCTCGGCACCGAACATCGCAGAGTTTTCCCCGAAGATTCTCGATTGTTAGAAAACCAAAACTCCGAGAAATCATCACTTGCCACCCAGAAGGTGTAAGTCCCCGTCTCGGGTGCGACGATCCAGCCACGCAACCATTGGCTATATTGTGATAAGTCCGGATTACTCTGCGGAATTTGGAGTTGCCCGAGCGTGTCATTCAAAAGTGGTGTCGGAGGATTCGCCGATGCTGCGTAACCTTTTACGGTAGCCAAGCCCCCGGTTGTCGTGGCCCATCGCGTGCGCTGAATCTGACCACTGGAGATTACGGACGAGGAGTCCAGTAACTGTTGGACTTGTTCTCCGGTACCTATGATGGGATTACCTATCGGCCTCCAGTTCTGGAGGTCGTTCGACACCACGGTTTGATAACAAATACCCGCGACAGTTAGCCAATTTTGAGTCAGACTCGTTGGCGAAGCGTGTGTTAGAGAACCGATTCTCGGAAACGATCGGGAATCTCTCGGATCCGTCGCGGCAGTCGCTTCCTGAAGATTGGTAAAATTATCGCCATCGTCATCATTTCCTGGAAGCAATCCCGAGGCGTATGCGGATTCCCAGACATCGCTCAATCCGTTCGAATTATCATCGATCTGCGCACGCACACTGGTGCACACCGTGGGGGCAATGACTAATGCTACGAGGAGCAATGATTGACGAAAATCTAACATTATAAGCAACCATCACTATGGTCTCCATGCTCCCCACCCGTCAAGTTAAGAACCCAGAAATAATGGTCACTTACAAACCCCGCGCCTTCACCGTTTGCCACGCGCCTTGCATTTCATCAAGCGTGGCTTGCTCCAAGCTCTTTGATTGGCTTTTCAGCTCTTGCTCCATCGCGCCGAAGCGGCGTTCAAATTTTTGGTTCGCGGCTGCCATCAACACCTCGGGATCGATTTTTCGGTAGCGTGCTAAATTCACGACGGAGAAAAGCAGATCGCCGAGTTCTTCTTCAACCTCTGCCATGTTTTGGCCATCGATCGCCGCTTCCAACTCGCTGAGTTCCTCGCGGATTTTTGAAATCACTCCCGTTTCCACTGGCCAATCGAAGCCGACTTTCGATGCTTTTTTCAGCAGCTTGTTGGCACGGATCAAAGCCGGCAAACCTTTGCCCGTGCCGTGAAGATGCAGCACTTCTTTTTCTCCCTTTTCCGTGCGTTTGATCGCGTCCCATTGCTTCAACACTTGATCGGAATCTTCCGCGGAAGTTTCACCGAAAACATGCGGATGCCTGCGCACCAGTTTCTCGGAAATTTCCGCAGCCACTTGATATAGATCGAATCTCCCTTGCTCTTCCGCAATCTCGCTGTGGAAAACGACTTGCAGTAATAAATCACCGAGCTCCTCACGCATGTGCGTGTCGTCACCGGAGCGGATCGCATCCACGCATTCGTAGGCTTCTTCGATCAGATTTGAAATGATCGATTCGTGCGTCTGCTCCGCATCCCAAGGGCAGCCGCCCGGCGCGCGCAAACGATGCATGATCGCGCGCAACCTTTCGATTTGTTTGCCCGGCTCGGCGCAATGGATCATCTCGTCATCTGTCATGGTTCAATCCTGTTGGTTCTTCGAGGCGCGGTGAAGCAAATCCCGTTCTTCATCCGTCAAACTCTGGAATCCCTCACGGGAAATTTTATCCAGAATCTCATCCACCTCGGATTGCGCACGCAAATCCACAATGGTGCGCGGTCGGATCTTCGGTTCGAAATTTTTTCCCGGGCGTTTCTTCGCTCGCGGCGTTTTCTTCGCCTGGATTCCAAACACCGGGACCATGCGTATCAACAGAAACCCAACAATTGCTCCTCCAAGATGTCCGGCTTCACCGCCTTCGTTGTCACCGATTCCAAATAGAATGATTGCCACCGCAATCGCGATCGCTGTCAGCGCGAGTTGCCGCATCGTCAAAGTGATCGGCGGAAATAGCAGGCTTACTTGCAGATGTGGTACCAGAACCGCCACCGCGATGATGATCCCGTAAATCCCCGCCGAGGCACCGACCAAAGACGCATAAAAATCCATCCCAGGTAGAATTTTCAAATAGACGAGCAACACAAAAAACGCCGCGCCGCCGATTCCGCAAGCGAGATAATAAATGAGGAACCGCATCCATCCCAACCACCGCTCCACAAACGGCCCGAAGAAAAACAAACCCAAGGAGTTCGCCAACACATGTCCCACACTTCCGTGCATGAATTGAAACGTGATGAACTCCCAAACATGCTTTTCGTAGATCGATCGGGTAATCGTGAATTGCCCAAACTCCAGAATCGCCATCTCAAAAAACAACAGATCCGCGAAGTAGATCCCGAGGTTTAAAATCAGCAACGCTTTCACCACCGGAGTCAGCTGATCCAGCATCCCGCCACTTTTGGCTACCCTGCGTTGCTCGAAAGACATGCTGAAAACTATCTATCCATCATCGCTTTGGGCAAGCGCTAGTCTTGGGGCAGCGTGGCGGTAGCAGTCGCGATTAAAAACGCGGATCCTTTCGGGGAATTTCGCATCGCCCACGGGGTTGACCCCGCGCTTGCGGGTTGCTAGCGTCCGCGCCCCGCTATGAGCACTGCCCCAAATTACAAAGACACGCTGACCCTGCCGCAGACGAGTTTCCCCATGCGTGGAGACTTGGTCGAAAACGAGCCGAAGCGTTTGGAGATTTGGGAGAAAAACGGGCTTTATCATAAAATCACCGCCGCTCGCAAAGCCGCTGGCGCACCGGATTTCATCCTTCACGACGGCCCACCTTTCGCCAACGGCGATGTCCACATGGGCACCGCGCTCAACAAGCTGCTCAAAGACATGGTGGTGAAATCCAAAACCATGGCCGGCTTCCACGCGCCGTTCGTGCCGGGTTGGGACTGCCACGGTTTGCCGATCGAATTCAAAGTCGTCAAACAAGCCGCCGGACTTGAGCCTGCGGAAATCCGCCGACGCTGCGCGGAGTTCGCCGCCGGCTTCATCGATATCCAACGCGCCTCCTTCCGCCGGCTCGGTGTCTTCGGCGATTGGAAAAATCCATATCTCACCATGGATCCCGCTTACGAATCCAGCATCCTGCGGGTGTTTGCGAAGCTGGTGGAAAACGGCTCGATCTATCAATCGAAAAAGCCCGTGCAATGGTCCTACGGCGCACAAACCGCGCTCGCCGAAGCAGAAGTCGAATACGCCGATAAAGTCTCGCCTTCGATCTTTGTGAAATTTCCCCTCAACGGGAGCGCGGGCGTCTCGCCCGCATTATCCAATCTCAAAAACGTCAACATGGTCATCTGGACCACCACTCCGTGGACACTTCCCGCCAACCTCGGCATCGCCGTGCATCCGGAATTCACCTACGTGGTCGGAACCTTTTCCAATGGTGAAACCGAACAAACCTTCATCATCGTCCGCGAGTTGTTAGAAGCATTTGCAGAGAAAACCGGCTACGTGCTGAAAGAAACACTTTCGGAAATCAAAGGCCGCGAGCTCGAAGGTGCGGAAGCGCAACATCCGTTTCTTGATCGCACTTCCAAACTCATCCTCGCCAATTTCGTCACCACAGAAACCGGAACCGGCGCGGTGCACATCGCTCCAGGCCACGGCGCGGATGACTACGTCGCCGGCCAACAGAACGGACTCGGTGTGCTTTCACCCGTCGATGACGAAGGCCATTTCACCGAAGAGGTCGGCCTCGCGGAACTCGTTGGCAAACACGTTTTCCAATCGAACAAACGCATCATCGAAATCCTAACAGAAAGCGGCCACCTGCTGGGCGAGGAAGCCTACAAACATTCCTACCCGCATTGCTGGCGCTCGAAAACGCCGATCATTTTCCGTGCCGTCGAGCAGTTCTTCATCTCGCTCGACACTCTGCGCGGCCAAGCGCTTGAGGAAATCGACAAAGTCAAATGGATGCCCGCTTGGGGTCGCAACCGCATCTACGGAACCGTCGAAGCGCGTCCCGATTGGTGCATCTCTCGCCAACGTACTTGGGGCGTTCCGCTTCCTGTTTTCTTCGATGAAAACAACAAGGCCATCCTTTCCGCTGAGCTCGCGAACAAAGTCGCCGACCTCGTCGAAAAAGAAGGCACCAATGTTTGGTTCGAAACTTCTGATGACGAACTCGCCGCGAAACTGGGCCTGCCAGCAGGCTTGAAAAAAGGCAGAGATACGCTCGATGTTTGGATCGATTCCGGCTGCTCGCACGCCGCCGTGATGGACACGCATCCCGAGCTGCATTGCCCCGCCGATCTTTATCTCGAAGCCACCGACCAACACCGCGGTTGGTTCCAAAGCTCGCTCATGCTCTCCACCGCCTTCCGCGGTCATGCGCCTTACAAATCCGTGATGACCCATGGCTTTGTGGTCGATAAAGACAAAAAGAAACTCTCCAAATCCGAAGCGGAAAAAGCCGGCAAACCCATCGATGCCGCGCATTTCTACAATCAATACGGAGCCGACATCGTCCGCCTCTGGGCCTCCAGCGTCGATTGGCAAAACGAAGTTCCCTTCGGCGAAGACCTCTTCAAACAAGTCGCCGAACCATATCGCCGCCTGCGCAATACGCTGCGCATTCTGTTAGGAAATCTAGATGGATTCGATTCATCGTGGCGGCGATCATCGGTCGCCGATCTTCCTCTTCTCGACCACTGGATCCTGGAAAGACTCCACGTCGTCGTCAAAGAATGCCTCACGGCTTACGAATCTTTCGAGTTCCGCAAAGTCTTCAACTCCATCAACCAATTCTGCACCACGGATCTTTCCGCCATCTACATCGATGCGCTGAAAGACCGCATGTATTGCGATGCGGCGGACTCACCGCGACGCCTTGCCTCGCAAGCGGCGATGTACGAGATCTTTAGTAGCATCACTCGTTTGCTCGCGCCGATTCTTGCCTACACGGCGGATGAAGCATGGGAACACGCGGCGTTCATGGAAGGCACCGTCCACGAACAAGATTTCCCAACCGCCAATCCTGTCTTCGCACCAAGCCAAGTTAGCAAAGATGTGGAACGTCTTTTCCAAATCAAAGCCGTGATCCAAACCGCGATCGAAGCGAAGATCCAAGCCAAGGAATTCACCCGCAACAACGAAGCCGCGATCGCACTCACGCTTCCGGAAAGCGATGCTACGCTTCTGGAAAAACTCAGCGACCGCGATTTTGCGACCGAGTTCTTCATCATCGCCGGGCTTACCGTGACTCAGGGCACTGAGCTTTCCGCCACCGCCGCGAAAACCGAGCTCGCACTCTGCCCCCGCTGCCGCCGCCACGAACCCGTCCTCGCCTCTGAGCTTTGCGGACGCTGTGATGAGGTGGTGGGTTGAGTTCCATTTTTATCACAAAAAGGCCCTCCGATTGATCCAATCTGACCCGATTTAATCTATTTCGATTCTCTCGGAAGATCGTGAAACAAAATCCACCTTTTGACTGATTTTCTTTTTGCTCATATTCGTCTTTTGGTGTATTCATTCTTGTCGTGATCAAAAGCTTCGCGGATTCCCTCACCAAAAAGATTTTCCTTCATGCAGAGGTGAGTCGGAAAGAACTGAAACTTCTCGGAACACTCAACACAGTAAAAGCAAGCGAACGACTAGCGATTCTCCATGCAGCAGATGAAAAAGCGCTTCTGCTAACCCCAGCTCTTCATTATCACAAACTTAAAGGAACCAACAAATTCTCAATCGATGCAGATTCCCGTAAGTCGCCATGGCGTATTACATTCCAATGGGAAAATATGGAGATGAAAAATGTCGAACTCGTCAAAATTGAAGATACTCACTGAAAATCCATTGTCCTATGAACTCTACAAAAAGACCAATTCCCCTTGATCCACTGGAAATCCCGAATCCCCAGTCCAATCCGGCTGCTGGATTGATTCAAGATACTCTGGAGCACTACGGCATCACCCAAGCCGCCGCCGCTAAAGCCATGCGAATCAGTCCATCCCAGCTCAACGACATCATCCGCCAGAAAAAAGGCGTAAGCGCTGTGATTGCTTTACGCTTCCAAGCATGTTTTGGTGTTCCCGGCGATTTACTTATCCGGCTACAAGCACAATATGACTTTCAGAAAGCCTATCATACTGGAAAGAACCTAGCCCTGCCACGTTTGGTCAAAGTCCCTGCTTGATCCGCCCTCTTTAAATCACCTATCGCCACTCCCGAAATGCCCCTTACCCGACTGCTACTCCTCCTCACCCTTCCCCTCTACATCCTTGATCAAATCACGAAGGCTTGGACCGTGGCGAATTTCTCCGAGCCGCCTCCGGATAAGTTCAGTTCCCAAGACATGCCCTGGATGATCATTCCGGATTGGTTTCATTGGATCCGCGTCCACAACCAAGGAGTCGCGTTCGGTTTAGGCAACGGCACCTCGTGGGCACCGTTTGTCTTTCTTTTTGTCCCCATCATCGCGCTTTTCATCATTCGGTTCTTTTGGAAAAAGGGCGCGTTCGAGCACATTCTGTCAAAACTCGCGGTCGCGCTGTTGCTTTGCGGGATTTTCGGAAATCTAACTGACCGATTGGTTCAAGGTTTCCTTTTGGAACATGCCAAAGATGGCAGTTTCTGGGAACGCCTCTCGCAAGGATATGTGGTCGATTTCATCTCGGTGAGACTGCCGTATTATGAAAAAATCATGCCGCGTAGCGAAGGCTGGTGGCCAACTTTCAACGTCGCCGACTCCTGCATCTGCATCGCTGCGGTTTTGTTGTTCATCGGGGGCTTGAAGGAAGAGCAGGCAAAGAAGAAGGTTCCTGGTTCTTCCGCCGACGCCTAGAGGCTAGGGCGGACAAGTAGTTCCTGGTTCTTCCGCCGACGCCTAGAGGCTAGGGCGGACAAGTAGTTGGGCTGGCGCGCTTCTCACTTACCCCCGAAATGCTTGAGGAATAAGATTTTCAGCGACAAATCGACCTTTGCTGGGTTTAGTAGGCTCAGATTAACGGTGAACGCATGACTGAACTTTTACTTGAACCTGCCCGCAGATCGGGATGTGACGATTTACCAGCCGTAAGCGAGCTGCTGAAAGCGTCGGCACAACGTCAGCGCTCACCGATTGATGATTTGTTAGATGCGGGAATCGTGGATGAGGAAGGCTACCTCCGCGAACTGGCTCAAGAGCTCGATATTCCTTGGCTGACCAACATTTCCACCGAGGAAAACACTTTACCGCTGCGTGAAGCCTGCGGTCCTCGGGTAGCCCTCAAACATCGCTTGCTACCCGTCGCCATCGAGGGTGAGGGCGCCGATAAAAAACTCATTCTCGCGACTTTCGATCCCTTCAATCTCGTCGCCCACCAAGCAGCGGCGCAGGAATTATCGATTCCGTTCGAGTGGCGGATGGCCTCACGAAAACGCATTCACGAGGCTTTACGCCGGCTTTACGGGGTGGGTGCGGATACGTTTGAGCAGATTTTAGATGGTCGGGATTTGGATTACGATCAGCTTTCCGACTCCGATGACGAGGCAAACATCATCGACGCCGATGAAGACGAAGAGGCCAGCGTGGTGAAATTCGTGAACCAGATCATCCGCGAGGCGCTCGATCAGCGCGCGACGGATATTCATGTCGAGCCGCTCGCCAACAACCTCCGCATCCGTTACCGAATTGATGGCAGGCTGCTGGAAATTGCGGTTCCGGAAAACATCAAAGCCCTGCAAAGCTCGGTGATTGCGCGTTTGAAAATCATGGCGCGTCTCGACATTGCTGAGCGCCGCGTGCCACAAGATGGCCGGATCAACCTTCAGTTTGAAGGCGCAACCATCGACGTCCGCGTCGCTACCGTGCCGACCGTGGAAGGCGAAAGCGTTTCCCTGCGCCTACTCAACCAAGAAAAATTCAATCTCGCCAAGCTCGCGCTAGAGCCGTTTGTCCGAACAAAAATCGAGAGCCTGCTGCATCTTCCCAACGGCATCATTCTCATCACCGGCCCGACGGGTTCCGGAAAATCCACCAGCCTCTATTCGTTCCTCAGCGAGGTGAACAGCCCCGAGAAACGCATCGTAACGGTCGAGGATCCGGTGGAAAACAAACTTTCCGGCGTCATGCAGATCGCCGTGAAATCCGAAATCGGCCTGACCTTCGCCACCGCCTTGCGCTCCATTCTGCGGGCCGATCCCAACATCGTGATGATCGGGGAGATCCGAGATTTGGAAACCGCTGAAATCGCGATCCGCGCCTCGCTCACCGGTCACCTTGTGTTTTCCACCCTCCACACCAACGATGCGATGGGAGGCATTTCCCGATTGGTCGACATGGGAGTCGAGCCGTTCCTGGTCTCCGCCGCTGTCCGGGCTTTCCTGGCCCAGCGCCTCGTGCGTCGGCTCTGTCCGCATTGCAAGGTGCCGCGACAAATTTCCACGCAGGACATCATCGACCTCGAAATCCCGCGTGACATCGATGGCCAAATCTACGCACCCAAAGGTTGTGACCGCTGCCGTATGACCGGCTTCTCCGGCCGACTCGCCATTTACGAGGTCGTCATTCTCTCCCAGAAAATGCAGGAACTCGTCGCGCATTCCCGACCGCTCGCCGAGTTGAAAAACCAAGCCTTCCGTGACGGGTATGTGCCGATGCGCACTTATGGCTGGCACAAAGTCATGCAGGGTCAAACGACGATTGAAGAAGTCATTTCCGTGACCTCATCCGAGATTGGTGGAGCGGACTAATAAAACTCTCATGGCTCATTTCTCTTACAAAGCTCTCTCAAACAACGGCACCGTCGCAACCGGTGAGGTGGAGGCGTCGGATCGCTCGGAAGCGTTGCGGGTTTTGGACAAGCGCGGCTTGCAGCCAGTGACGCTCAAAGAATCCGCAAAAGCGGTTACGAAAAAAGAATCCGCGAAGCCGAAGCGCAGAGAAGCGGTTGGCGAAAAGACGGACGTCTCCGCCGATGGCACGATTAAGCTCAAACGCGCGGAAGTGATTCTGTTTACCGAAGAACTTTCCGACATGATCGGCGCAGGTTTGCAATTGGAGCCCGCGTTGAAATCGATGGAAAGTCGGCAAGAACTCGGAAGCTTGAAAGAGGTTTCCCGCCGGATTCGTGAAATTGTTAGAGACGGCGTGAACTTTTCGGTCGCGTTGAAAAAAGTCAGTCCGAGTTTCGGGCCATTGTATTGTTCGTTAGCCGCAGCCGGCGAGGCATCGGGCGCGTTGGATACGATTCTAAAACGCCAAGCATACTACTTGAAAACTCTTGCCGAGCTGCAGAGCAAACTCATCCTCGCAATGATCTACCCGTCGTTCCTGGTTCTGATGGGACTGGGAGTCGGCGTCGTGTTCGTGACCATGCTCATTCCCCAACTCTCCGAACTCATCAAAAACACCCCGGGCGGAAAACTCCCATGGGCGATCAACGGGATGATGCTCATCGCCGATTTCATCAAAGCCTGGTGGCTGGTGATGCTGCTGCTGATAGTGGGTGGAGCCTTGTTTTTCAAAGCATGGAAAGAGAATGAAGCCAACCGTCCGAAATGGGACGAGATGAAACTCAAAATTCCATTGATCGGCGCCGTCATCGCCTCGCGGTTTTATGTTCAGTTTCTCGAAACCATGGCGAACTTGGTCGGCAACGGCTTGCCGCTACTCCGAGCTCTTGAACTCTCTCGCGATGCCACTCAAAACCTGGCCATTCGAAAAAACCTCGATGACGTAATCGATCAGGTCGGCGATGGACGGGCATTTTCAAAAGCGATGATCCGCTCAGAATCCTTTCCTCCCCTGCTGATCGATATGATTGCCGTGGGTGAGCAGACCGGAAAGATCGATATCTCGCTGCGCCGCGCCGCGGAGCGTTATGACAAAGAGCTAAACAAAGATCTGCAACGCGTCATGGCACTCATCATGCCAGCCGTGCTGGTTTTCATGGCGGTACTCATCGGCACCTTCGCCTACTTGATGATCACCGCGATCTTCCAGACGATCTCGAATTTGAGATAGGTTAAACTACTGCGTTTGCAGTAGAATCTGCACGTTGCCGCTTTCGTCTTTGGGAACTAGGGTGATTTTCCCTGTGCTGCGAAGTGTGGCTTGTAAGTCGAGCAAGCGGAACAAGGCATCTGCAACTTCCGGTTTTTGGCGGATTTTTGAAAGCGCTTCGCCGACGATACGTGGGCGCTCTGCTAGTGCGCGGCCAAAACGTTGGGCGGCTTCTTTTTCCGCTTGGGAACGAATGATGGCGACTTGATTATCGCCGTCCTGGCGCATGGATGCGGTGACTTGGCGAAGGCGGTTCACCACTTTGCGCTCGATTTCACGAATCATGCCGGAGTCGCGGAAGGCAACTTTACGGATGTAAGTAGAACCGAGCGTGAACCCCCATTGCTCTGAGGTCGGAGAAACTTCCTCACGAACTTTGCGTGAAAGGGCGTCGCGATCTTCTAACAGGATATCGAGTTTAAGATTGGAAAGTTGTTTGACCACGGCAGTGGCGACGTTGGCGGCGAGTGAACCTTCGGGATCGGAGTTTTTGAAAAGGTAAGATTCAGGATTGGTGACGAAACGTTCGTACCAAATGCCGACGCCCATAGGTGCGCCTTCTTCGGAGTTTACCAATTGGTCCCGCAAGTAGTGCTGCTTGATGCGAGTGTCCACGGTGTAAACTTTGCCAAATAAAGGAACGAGTAAGACCTTTGGACCGAAGTAGAACACAGGGAAATTGATTCCAGGTTTATCGATAGAGCCCATGACTTTACCGAAGAGCGTATACACTTGAACGGTGCGTTCATGAATCACACGCCAGAGTTGAAAACCGATGCCCAGAGCAAAAAGGATGGGCACTAGAGCGAAGGCGCTGATTGCGCCGAGCATGAGAGCGAATTGAGGAGTCATGATGAAAAGTGGTTTTAGATTAGATGGAGGAAATGGTTTGGGTGGCTTTTTCGCGCAGCGGAAGGCTGGCGTTGCGGATGTAAGAATCGAGCGCCTCTTTTCCTCCTGCCGCGTGAATCACAGCGAGAGTTTCGGAAAGTTCGATTAGAGGTGTCGCTTCGGCAGTGGCTTGGTTCTCAGCGATTTTCACTGCTTGCTCAGCCATTTTGAGTTTTTGATCTGCTTCGGCGCGCGCTTGGCTGACGACTGCGGCAACGTTGTTGTTCGTGGTGTTGATGGAGGCGAGGGCCTCGTCGACTTCGGGAGGAGGATCAATCGTAGTGATGAGCGCGGCATCCAGTTCGATGCCGTAACGAGCGGCGGTTTTGCGGCAGGCATTTTCCATGTAGCCGTTGATGGTGGAAAGGTTGCGGCGCAGGTCGTTGATCGATACGCCTTCTGCGGCTAGTCCAGCATCCTCATCGCGTGAGAACGTGGCGATGCGATCGCGTAGCACGGCGATGAAGAACCCCATGATATGGACTTGGGGATTGGAAACGCCGTAAACGTAAGCATAGAGATTTCGCTCACATGGCCGCCAGCGGATCTGGCCGGTGACGTTCACGGTGAGGTTGTCCTTGGTGACGGACTCGATCGCGTCTTGGTGCTTTTCAGGATCCCAAGTGATATCCGTCGTCTGAATCGTCATGTCGATTTTGCGTAATTTTTGCCATGGCCATTTGAAATAAGGGCCGCCGGGTTGAGTGACGCGAATGACGGGGTAGCTGTAACGTTGTCTTTCGCTTTCAGATAAATCCATGCCGAGCACAGGATCATCCGCTGTTGTTTGGTCGCCTTCACGCTGCACCCGCCCGAAGCTGGACATGACGCCCCGCTGAGTGGGGCCGATGGTGTAGACGCCGAAAAGAAGGACGAGCATAGCCGCTCCAAAGAAACCGAGAGCGAAGAGAAAAATTGTCATGAATACGTTTGGGTAATGGGTTTAGCTAAATTTCGAGTAGATTTCTAACATCCTCCTGATGAAGCGCAAGAACCGTTCGCGATGTCAAATTGACGCAAAAAAGGGAGGCATTGCTGCCTCCCTTGATGATTCAAATGGTTGAACGAGTTACGCCACAGCGCGTTTGGCAAGTTGTGAGAACTGGCGCATGATGGCGCGGGTCTCATCTTGCCATGCTTCAAGGGCATCGCGGGAAAGCTGCACGCGATCCGTGACGGCTTGCTCTAGCTCGCGGTAATTTTCACACATTTTGTCGTAGAGTTGGGTGAGTGCTTCGGCGGTGCGTTCGCTGTAGCCCGGAGCGGATTGGAGCTGCGTCAAGCGAGCCTCGGCAACGCGGCGAGCTTCGCCCATTTCCGCGAGGAGAATTTTGCTATCCGGCACGCGGCGCAGGCCTTCAACGAGACCCAGTTTGGAAAGAGTCCAGATCGTCCATTTTGATGGATCCCACTGCCATGGCTTCACGCCGTTGCGGTAGTCGTGTTGGAACTCGTGGTGATAATTGTGGTAGCCTTCGCCGAAGGTCAACACGGCCATGATCGCGCTATCGCGGGCGGAGTGTTTGGTGGAGTAAGGTTGTTTGCCGACGGTGTGGCAGAGGGAGTTGATGAAGAAGGTGCAATGTTGGGCGATAACGATGCGGGTCACGCCAGCGATGAGGAAACCACCGA
Source organism: Verrucomicrobiota bacterium (assembly GCA_040384845.1). Lineage (GTDB taxonomy): Bacteria > Verrucomicrobiota > Verrucomicrobiia > Verrucomicrobiales > Akkermansiaceae > Luteolibacter. Next base: position 68,457 of record JAZKIL010000008.1, read on the forward strand.
GAGCGCCAACCATAGGATCGAGACCCATCAAAGAGTTATAGCCGTAGCCAAGAGCAGCAGGAACGAGGAGGCCGATGACGAGGCCGATCCAATGCGTGTATTGGTGCTGCCACATGACAAGCTTGTCTTTGCGGAGGTCGGCGACGTTGTCGACGGGAGGCTCTGGATTGAGTTTGAAAAGCAGCCAGCCGATGTGCGCCCAGAAGAAACCTTTCGAGATGTCGTAGGGATCTTCGTCATGGTCGACGTGTTTGTGGTGGCGGCGATGGTCGGAAGACCAGTTGAGGCAGGAGTTTTCAAAGGCGCAGGCACCGAATATAAGCGTGAAAAATTTCACCGGAGTCTTTGCTTTGAAGGAGAGATGGGAGAAAAGGCGGTGATAACCGACCGTGATGCTCATCATCGTCGCGCAGAGGTAGAAGAAGAACATGCTGAACTGAAACCAATCGATTCCGTAATGATAGAGGTAGATGGGCGCACCAATGAGGGCGATGAGTGCGGTGCCGATGAGGAAACTGGAGGTAATCCAGTTCACACGGTCAAAGGGAATGCGGAACATAATATTTTTAATTTATGGTTACCGGCGGGGCTTATTTTTTGAAAAGCCGCCCTCCGGGTTGGGCTCACTGGTAACCCAGATCTGCCCCCCAAGCAAGGTACGATTTTTTGCAAAAACTCCGCAAATCTTGAGGTTTTGTCATGAGGACCTGGGGGAGATACGGTTGAAGAAAGGCGTGACAATCAACTGCGGGACGCCAATTTCATGAGCGATAAAGCATGGATGACTTCCGAAAAAATCTCTTGGTTCTCGCTTCCGCGGGTTCTGGCAAAACGTTTTGCTTGAGTGATCGCATCATCGCGTTGACGGCGATGGGAGTTGAGCCGGAGAAAATCGTCGCTCTGACCTTCACTCGCAAAGCTGCGGGTGAATTCGCTGATGCGATCCTTAAAAAACTGGCCGAGGCCGCCAGTGATGAAAAAAGCGGCCGCGAGCTTTCCGATCGGATCTCGGCGCAAAACGTCGATTTCGTGGCGCTTCTGGAAAAATTGGTGAAAAGCCTGCCGAAGCTGACTCTCGGGACGATGGATAAGTTTTTCGCGCGGGTGGTGAAGAGTTTTCAATACGAACTGGGAATCACGGGCGGGAAGTTTGAGTTGCTCGAGGGTGAGGTCGCAATCACCGCTCAGGATGAGCTGATGGAAAACTTGTTAGACGGTGGATTGGACGCGGCTTTCGAGGAGGAATTCGTGGAGATTTTCCGCCGCGCCACCGCCGGCAAAGAGAGCTCGGTGGTGCTGGAGGATTTGCGGAAATTTATCGCCAACTGGCATTCGATCTACGGTTCAAGCCGCGATCTCAAATGGGGACCCGCTACGCTTTCGCCGCAAGAGATCGGCGATTGGGAAAAAGAGAAGATGGGCTTGATCGAATCGATCCGCCGCGATTGGCAGAATGTGGTAACGACGGATAAGCGCCAACAAGCGGCGTTCGAGGGCATGATGAGTTCTTTCGAGCATCACACCATCGGCAGCGGCTCGTTTGAAAAGGCGACGAGCCTTTTGAAAAACACCTTGGAAGCTGTTAGCGACACCGAGGGCACGATCGAAGTTTCATTTTACAAACCGTTTACGATCACCGGAGTCGCGGCGCTGCATTTACGGAAACTCATCACACTCGCCGCGCATTGCGAGTTCGCGGCTGCTCTTTCGCGAACCCGCGGAATCCATCAGGTCATTCGATCTTACGATGGATTGATGGAACGTGAACTGCGCAGCAGGGGTCGGCTGGGTTTTGATGATGTGAAACGTTTGATGGGCGCTTGGATCAAAAACGAAGATGCCCGGCTCCGGCGTGAAGCGATCGATTACCGCCTCGATGCAACTTATCAACATTGGCTGTTAGATGAATTCCAGGATACCAGCCAAGACGAATGGAACGGCTTGGAGCCATGGATCGATGAGGCGCTCACGGATCAAGCCGCGAGCGTGTTTGTGGTCGGCGATAAAAAGCAGGCGATCTATGCGTGGCGCGGCGGCGAGGTCGGGTTGTTTGATGAACTGACGGAAAAATATCGCGGAGAAAAAAATGATCCGTTGGCGTTACAGATCGATACCATGGCGGAGTCCTGGCGATCCTGTCCCGAAGTGCTTGGCTTGGTGAACCAGGTTTGTGGCGACGCGACAACGATGACCGAACTTTTCGGCGAGGCGGCAGTTAGTTGGAACAGCGGTTGGGAAAAACATGTTTCTGCAAAATCATTATCCGCACCGGAAAAAGCCGGACACGCGCGGGTGGAAATTGTGGATGAAGAAGATCTCAAGGAACGCGTTGTTTCTCAACTCCGGCATCTCGGGATCGGGGGCAAAGAACTTTCGTGTGGGATATTGGTTTCCAAAAACGATGAGGTCAGAGAGTGGGCGGATGCGCTGCGTGAAGAAGGTTTTCAGGTCGTGGAAGAAGGCGTGCGTGAACCGGGCCGCGATCATCCGGTTGGCGTGATGATCTGGCAATTGCTGCGTTGGTTGGCGGATCCATCGGATACGTTTGCGAAACAAGTCGTCGTCATGTCGCCGCTCGGTGAGATTTTCATGCATCGATACGGCAAAGATTTCCAAGTCACCTGGGACGCGCTCGGCGCGAGATTTTCCGAGATCGGTTTTTGCGAAACGATTCGAGAACTGTTAGAACCCGTTTCCGAAACATGGGAGGCGTTTGGAAAACGTCGGTTCGATGATATTTTACAAGCACTCAAAGAACTCGATGACCAAGGCATGGTGTTGGTGAAAGATGCGGCGGAATGGATTGGCCGGATGAAAATTTCACAGAGCCCGGGTGTTGCCGCGATCCAGGTGATGACGATCCATAAATCCAAAGGCTTGGGTTTCGATGTCGTGATTCTTCCAAGTGTGAGCGACGACAAGATTCCATCGTTCACGCATTACAACACGGTGAAATCGGATGATTGGGTTTCGAATGCCCCGCCGTCATGGGTTAGAAAAATCATCCCCGAACTACGCCAAGCCGAGGAAACCTGGGTGAACCAACAAACCTACGAGGCGTTCTGCAAATTTTACGTAGCGCTCACCCGCGCGAAACGCGGCCTGTATGTCTATATCGATCCGCCATCGAAATCCTCCGAGCCTAACAAACCGAGTTTGGGAAATTGGCTGCGCACCAGCTTGAACATGGGACGTGAGATTGGTGAGGTTTTTGAAATGGGTTCCGATCGTTGGCATACCATCATCAAGCAACGCAGCGTTGAAAAACCACCAGCCATCCCAAGCATCTCCGCCGCGATCCCGAAACGTGCGCGCACCACTCCAAGCAGTGGAAAAAAAGTCGTGATCACGGGAACCGGCAACGTCTCAGCCAGACGCAAAGGAATCACGATGCATCGCGCTTTCGAAAAAGTCGGCTGGCTCGATGAAGACGAGTTGTTAGAATTTGCTCCCGACATTTCGGACGCGATGACCGATGTGCTGGCGACCCCTGAAATCCGCGATCTTCTTTCACGCAACGGCAAATCCATCCGCCTCTACCGCGAGCAACGCATCGAAGCCGTGCTCAATGACAAATGGATGAGCGGCGTGATGGACAGGCTCCACGTCCATGCCGATGAAGCTCTCGTCGAAATCATCGATTTCAAAACCGACCGAGTCGTCAACGCCGCAGAGCTGAAAGAGCGATACGCCACCCAAATGGAATCCTACCGCGCCGCCGTCAGCCGCATTTATCCAAAAGCAGATATTCGCTGCATCATGGTTTCCACGGTTTTGAAGCAGGTGGTTAGATAAATGGACAAACTAAGCCAGTAGTTAGTTTTGAATTGCGCGGTGTGATCGGTAAAGGGCATCTTTAGAGCATGAAATTGATGTCTTTCGTGATTTGCCTCTTCCTTGTCTCCGGATTCACATTCGGGGAGCCGACAGAGTCCAGGGAATGGGTTTCTTCCACAGGGTCCAAAGTAATTGGTTCCGCCCTTTCCGTGAACGGTGGCAAAGTAGTGCTGAAGCTGGATAGCGGGCGAGAACTCCCAGTGCCACTGGATAAACTTTCCGATGCTGATCGGGAATTCCTAACCAAACACTTTGGAGAGAAAGCTATGAGTGGTGAAGTTGCAGCCACCGGCAGCGAAGCGGAGCTTATCACAGATGGACTCGCACAAAAGATCGGCGAGGTGGTGGGCCCGATTGATGCGGGAGAGGGGTCATCATATTTCCTCTACATCCCGAAAACGCTGAGAAAAGGCCGGCTCGCACCAATGATGCAGGTGAACGATGCCGGTGGTGGCAAAGCGGGTAGCTTGAAGAGCTTTATCGAAGGTGCGGAGGTCTGCGGCTGGGTGCTTGTTGCGAGTGTGGAATCGAAGAACGGACAGACCACGGGGCAGAATTTCCAATATACGAAGAGCAACGTAAAACACATCACCGAGACCCTACCCGTCGATCCGAAGAGGGTGTATTTCACCGGTGTATCGGGTGGTGGAGCGATGTCGTTTTTCAACGCAGCAACCCTGCCGGGCGCAGGATCCATCCCACAGATCGGTTACATCCCGGATAATGCGGTTCCAAAAAGCGGCGATCACATGGTTTGCAGTGGCGCCACGGACTTCAATCGCTACGGCAGTGGTGGTGCAGTGAAGCTTATTGGAAAAGGTGCGATTCATCGGCTCTATGTCGGTGGTCACATAGGCGCTCCGGACTGGTTGCGGGTGGAGGGAATCCTCTGGCTCAACGGACGTTTTCTCGCTAAGGACAAGCGCTCCGGCGATCTCGCTGCGCAATGCCTGGACTACGAAGCGGGGATGATTGAATGGATACAAAAACTTTCCGCAACCGAACCGCACCGCGCTTACTACTGGTGTGTGTTTCTCAAAAACGAATACAAGATCTCCGGGGAAAATGCGACGGCCCTGAGCGCCATCACCACAAAGCTTGCCGCGGACAGCAAGAACGTGAGCTACGTGGAGGGAATCGAGGCAATCAGTGAATTCAGTGATAAGCACTACTCGCAGGGCGGCGGTTCCGCCTACAACCACAGCACTCCGAAGATGGTATCGGACTCCGAAAAGCTCGTGCAGAAATACGCAGGCGTTCCCATGATCGCGGATATCGTCGCCGAGCTCGGCAAGCCGACGATTGGGAAGTGAAGGCGATAAATTTTAATGGACGGTGAATACCCCATGGGGTGTAGTTTGCGCCAACCGATCCGTTGGCCCATCGCTCCTCTCTCCATCTAAAAATCCAAAATCTACAAGTATCATTCGGCAATCCCGCCGCTCGTCCTCTACTCGATCCTTTTTCCCACTACCTCATGAAACCCACTGCCGCCTTCCTAACATCCATACTGCTCGCCACCATCTGTGCGGAAGCGAAACCTCTGAAAGTCTTCATCCTCGCTGGCCAGTCAAACATGGAGGGCCACGCCCGGATCGAAACGTTCGACTACGTCGGTGAAGATCCCGCAACCGCCCCGCTCCTCAAAAAAATGCGCGGACCGGATGGCAAACCCGCAGTCGCCGACCACGTGTGGATTTCCTATCTGACCGGCCATTACGAAGGCAATGCCAATGGCGAGGGCACCGGCAAGTTAACCGCTGGCTTCGGTGAAAGGGGCTCCAAACCCACACAGGACGGCGGAAAGATCGGCCCTGAATTCACCTTCGGGCTGGCCATGGATGCCGCGCTCAAAGAGCCCGTTCTCATCATCAAGACCGCGTGGGGCGGTCGCAGCCTGAACACCCAGTTCCGCCCGCCTAGCGCTGGCCCTTACGAGTTCAGCGAAGCCCAAATCGAACTGATGAAAAAGCAGGGCAAGGACATCGAGGCAGAGAAAGCCAAAAAGGCCGAGGAATCGGGCCGCTTCTATCGCTTCATGATCGACCATGTAAAAAGCGTGCTCGCCGATCCCAAGCGCGTCTGCCCGGCCTACAATCCTGCCGATGGCTATGAAATCTCCGGCTTCGTCTGGTTCCAGGGCTTCAATGACCTCGTCGATGGCAGCACCTATCCCACCGGACCCGATGGCAAGACCAGGGATTATTCGAAATACAGCGAGTGGATGGCCCATCTCATCCGCGACGTTCGCAAGGATCTGGCCGCGCCCAAGATGCCCGTCGTTATCGGCGTGCTCGGCATAGACGGCCTCAACGCCAATAGCAGCACGCTGGCCTTCCGCGAAGCCATGGCGGCACCCGCATCCTTGCCTGAATTCAAAGGCAATGTCGCCGCCGTGCAAACCGCACCCTTCTGGCCAGAGGAACTCGCGGCCATCGACAAGAAGCGCGCCCAGGTGAAACAAATGGGCTACATGCTTAAGGTCAAAGACAAGAACTCCGCCAATAAAGACGGCACCATGGACGAGGCTCAGCAGAAGGAATATCTCACAAAATACGAGGCCGAGCTCATCACCCCTGAGGAGGCCGCCATGTGGAAACGCGGCGCATCCAACGCCGGCTATCATTACATGGGCTGTGCTAAAACCTTCGCGCTCATCGGAGAAGCCCTCGCCAAAGCCAACCTGACGATGATGAAAGAGCAACCTTGAGGTAGCATCATTGGAAAATGACCGAGCGGGTTCGCGTTTGCGGTAGTATCCCGTTGAGCGCTTCTTCATGGACAGCGAAGCCGCCGGACAAACCAACGCCATCAGGTATACCCTCATCGAGAGCAGCCGCCGTCACAAAGTTGATCCATGGAAAACCTCGTCTGGATTTTTGAAGCGCTGCCAAAGTAAACGTCACAGTAGCAACCTTCGCTGCTTGCCAAATTTGTGGTTGCGGGAAAATTGCGGAACGGGTGAAGCTTGTGAAGAAATCATCGAACAAGTCGCGCTCCTTACTGGCGTGAAGAACTAATGCACCGGCTAAAACATGCAATTCAAGGTGTGGGTTCGGACTGGCCGGGACAGCACAGGATTGGGGTGGGCCCGGGTGTTGGAACGTTCGGAGAATAATTGTGATCTTTCCTCGGAGGCTCTCACAGCAAGAAGCTGGTTCGACTTTGGCATAGCAAACGGGTGGCACAGGCCATGCTGTTGGCTGAAACTATTATGCACTCGCCAACCATGATTTTCACAAACCTGTCCCAAACGAAACAAAAACGACTTTCCATCCTCGTCTGTCTCAAACACCGCCTTGCCACCATCTCCACGCGCCATCACGTGGTATACCGCCCCGGGATATTCATGTCTTAATGCTCTTGGCATGAAGTAAACTGCTAGAAACCAACCTTTGTTGAAAAGCTAAATGTTAAAATGAGACACCTGACCCCAATGATACCAATGACTATGAGTCGTCAAGTGGTGCTTGGTAGGACGCTTGCGATCTTTCCTCGGAGGCTCTCACAGCAAGAAGCTGGTTCGACTTTGGCATAGCAAACGGGTGGCACAAGCCATGCTGTTGGCTGAAACTATTTTCCACACCGATCAGTTGGTTATTCAGAAATCCAATTTGTTAAATCATCGAAATCATCGCTTTTGGATTTTTCTAAAATTATTTTAGCTACTTTTTCATCAAACCCGTCCAGCGATAATCTAAATAATGCTGATTTTTCATCGGCAGATTTTATAATCTCAGTATATTTTTTAAGCTCTAGTTTGAAATCAAAACCCTCCAGTTTTCCGCCAATCGATTTTGTTATCCCTTTGAATTTTTTAGATATTTTTTCATCATGATTTTTATAATAAAAGTAATTGATCATTAATGACAACAAAACTTCACGCTTAACTTCGTCTTCAGGAATATTGTCTGCGGTGGCGATTGCATTCAAAACGCTCACATATCTTGTGATAATCGGCTCGGATTCAGCTTTATCTTTTTCCTCCGCCGAACAATTTCCTAACAGGATTATAATAAATCCTAATGTAACATATATTTTAATTTTCATTATTTCTTCCTATTGATTTCTTCCATTATTAAAATTTGCTGTCTATTTTGCTCGTCGATTGCACCCCTTATACCTGGATCATCGATTGTGAAAACGTTGTCAGAAGACTGTTCTACTTGGTAAATTTCACTCCACTCAACTGCACCACGACCTCCTTTTTTACATATACAATTCTGATAGATCCCGACAGTCGAAACTCGCGCTGTAGTCATTGCACTAGCCGCTAAGCCCGCTCTACCTAAAGATGATACAGGAGTAACATTACCCAAAGACTCTAACAGTATAGTAAACAAAGCTTTATTAGCGAGATAGCCCGCCGCTAGTTTTTCTCCAGGAATTAAGAAACTTCCACTCATTACAGAGTGACCAAATGAAAGCGTAGCGTACCTAATATTTCCTATATCCTCGTATTTTTTACACGTATTTTTAGTAGTTAGCCCAAGAATATCCAATTGGTTAACGCCACTATTCCCAACGAACCCGTACAGATTATATCCTCCCATTTCCTCAATCGGATCTCTAGATGGCCAACGACCAGTTGCCGGGTCGTACCAACGGTAGCCGTAGTAGTAGAGTCCAGTCGTTTTATCTAACGATTTCGTTGAGAAGCGATGAGAGAAGTCATTGGCTTTGGAACCATTAGCAACCGTAGTTTTACCGAAAGGATCATACTCGTAGTGAGCCACGGTATTTCCATTAGAATCCAAATATTCACTGACGTTACCATTGCCATCGTATGTCGGGTAATGAATACCTGAACTATCGGTCACGCTAAGCAATCCACCCACACCGCCTGCGCCTTGCATGGAAGCTGAAAGATCAATTCCCCATGTAAAGGAAGAGTAAAGAGTGAATTGTGAAGATTGAATGGTATACTCTGCAATGGGATTCCATGCATCGTAGACGGTGATTTTTGTGTTGGAGCCCACTGTTTCTGCGATGCGGCGGGATTGAGAATCATACACGTAAGTCACGGTGGCACCGCTGTTGACTTGGGCTTCGATGAGGCGGTTTTCGCCGTCCCAGATTAGGGTGCTGTTGGCGCTAACGCTTGAGGGAATTGGGCCGCTGGTCATGTTGCCGTCGTCGTCGTATGAAGGGTTGATGGAGCCGATGGCACTGTATTGGTTCAGTGCATTTGCTGTGTATGAAATCGGCGACCCATGATCGCCCCCACTTGTACGGTTCCCGATGCCGTCATAGGCGTAGGTGCGGTCGAGACCTGCTTCGCTGCTGTCGGCTTTGACGACCTCGCCTTTGCTGTTGTAGCCCCATGCCCATGAAGGAGAACCGGTGAAGGCTGTGCCTCCCGTGCTGACTCCCGTGCGCTGACCGTAGTTGTTCACGGTGTAGATGTAGCTCGAAACGGTGGTCGTGTCCAACTTCTTGTTCACTTTGGAGGCGAGGACGTCGCGATCGGTTTCGTAGACATTGCTAACTGTGTGGACTGGAGAAGTTACGCCAGCAACGAGGGAAGAATTTGGCGTATAGCTGTATGAGAATGAATCGGATCCCTTGTTAACCGAAGCAAGTCTGCCGTCGGTGCTTCCATAGTTGTATGCGACTTCGTTTTCGATGGTGCTGTTGTTCTTGAGCTGCCAGCCGGATTCGCGGCCTAGGTTGTCTTGGGAGCGGTCAATGATGCGTGTGAAGTCGACACCGGGTTGGCCGTCTAGATTGTAGACGATGGTCTCTGTGTCGAGTTGGAGGTTGCTTGTGTTGTAAGCGAAGGTGGAAGAAGTGACCAGTGTAGAAGAAGATGTGACGCGGCCTAGGGCATCGTAGGCCATGGTGATGTCCGGGGTGCTGTCACTGTAGTTGGTAGAAACCATTCTTCCTCCGTTATCGTATGAATAGGTTGTGGTGACCCCGCGTTCCCATTTGCGTGTGTGCAGACGCCCGGTGTCTGTGTAGGTGTAGTCTGCATCGGTTTCACCGTCGCCAGTTTCACCATGGTAATTCTTCTCGGTAAGGAAGCCACGATCGGTGCTGTATTTCCAAGTTGTGGTGGCGGTTTCAGTTCCATATGTCGTCATGCTGATCTGGCGATTTGCATAATCGTAGGTATGGCTGACGCGATAGGTTTGATCGCCGTTGGTTTCGGCGACGGTACTATCGGGATTGTAGATGGTGGTGGTGACGTTTGTTAGAGTGTTGTTGCCCGCATCAAGGGTGTCTGGGGCGTTAACGGAAACTTGTCTACCGCGAACGTCGTAGGTGAAAGCAGTCGTCCGGCCGCCTGCATCGGAAAGGCTGGCTACGATGTCTGCCGTGTTAGAAAGATAGCTCGTCGTGCTGGCACCCGTGCGAGAGTGGGTGCTTGAGTTCGGACGATTTAAAGAGTCATATCCTTGGGTTTGGGATTCGATGACAGAATTGTTGGTAGCAAGTCTAGCCATCGAAACCAATCTTCCGTTGGTGTAATTAATAATAGATTTGGTTCCTTCTGGGGCGGTGGTGGTGGTGGTCCAGTTTCCGTTTCCGCCTAGAACCGTCTCACTTTTGGAAGGATTGGCGACATCTATCGATTGGGACTCGGATTTAAGACCGTTAGCAGTCCATGTAGAGATAGAAACCACGGTTCCACCCGTGAAACTGGTATCGCCGGGCTGCCAGACTTTGCTGATGGATTTCCAGACAGGTTTGCTATTGGTATCGAGTGCAGGAACAGTTTCGGAAAACTGGACGGTATCGGATCCATAATCTATGGCACCGTTTCGATTGAGATCTATGGCGTTGATGGTTTGTTTACCTTCCTGATTATATGCCGTGAGTGAGATCACGCCATCAGGATCGGTGGATTTCACCATTAGGCCTTTGGTATTGTATTCCATGGTCGCGAAAGCTCCGTCCATGTAATCGATGCGGAGTGTGCGACCGTCCCAATCGGTTTGAGTGGATGTAGTTTCTAGTTTTAAGTTTTCAGTATTCAGGTAAGACTGACTTGATACTTCGCCATTCACGTTGACTAAATATTCATATTGGATGGCCGGGCTGAGATCTCCGTAGGTTTTTGCGGTCTTTCCATCCAAGAAGGAATCGGAGGTTTGGGAGAAATTGTCCACTGCGGTGGTAATGGTGCGTTGACCGATGCCATTTCCGAGATTTGGCGGTAAATTTGGACCTTGGGGGTTTAGGTAACTCGTAGCGGTGGCGGAGGATTTTACCAAATCTCCAGCGTTGGTGGAGGTTGGATCCGGACTCCACGATTCTTGGAGGGTGCCACTGAGGTTTGTCACACTTTTAGAAATGAGGGTTGCGCCGGTGCCCTGCAATGCTGGCGATAACGATGCATAAACTGTTTCTTCATATCTGTGGGTTTCGGTGGTTAGTCCTTTATATTGGGTCTCCGTGGTAACGCCGAGACGATTAGATTTGATCTGTCGCTGGAGGTGATCATACGCAAAATAGGTAATGACACCGTACTTGTCAGTTTCACTGGATACACCACAACAAGAGTATGTTTTACTCGTTGTCCATGCTGGAGCAGAAGCCGTAGCGACTTCTCCCGCAACAGTTGCTGATGTAGGATGAAAGGCGGTGGTGAGCGCCCGGCCTAAGTTGTCCACCGAAGTAACGGCCATAACATCGTAAACAAGACTGTTTGCAGAGCCGTAGCCAATGGCTTCGGTTTTACTGAGAATAGTCGTACCACGTGAGTTTGTAGTAGAGATGTTGCGCATACCCTGTGAAACATTTATACCATCGGTAGTGGCGCCGCTTTCAGTGATCGTCGTAATGCCATCACCAGAATTGCGGATGTAAGCGTGTGTAGTTATAGTTCCGTCAGTATGAATGGTACGAATGGGTTTCCCTCCGAAATCTTGACCTATGGCTTTATAATAAGTGATACTGGTGAGTGTTTGATTTTCGGAAGTATATCGTGTCTCACTCACACTCGTTTCCGTATAGGTCTCAATTGATTTTGCCACGATGATTCCATCAACTGTAGTTGTAATCGTTAAGCTGTGAGCGGTTGGATTCCATATCGAGGTTTCAACTTTCCTTGACGGATCTCCCGCATACGACGTAGCGACACTGGTTACATTCAATCCATATGTATAAAAGAATACATTACCATCGTAGCTAGTATGATTCTTCAACTGACCTAGACCAGCGGAAGAGGCGCTAGGTCCAGTGATTTCTCCGGGTTGATAATATGACCATGATGATGTAAGCGCCGCTCCATCAGGATCTATTACCTCCCTAGTTTTCTCCCATCCTGTAGCTTGATCCTCCCAAGTCGTTGATATATCAGAAACCATCGACCATGAATCCGATGAAGACATACGTTCTTTTATAGTTCGGCGGTGAATACTAATTCCGGGCGTGGTTTCAATTTTAACCAAAATATCTTTAACTAATGATTCAAAGACACCTGAGATGATACGGCCTTTTTCAAGAATCAGCGTATTAGGGCTAGGCTGGATCTGCTCGTGGCGAATTGTCGAGCCATCGAAAGTTGTATCCATACGCAATCGCGGTATTCCTTCCTCAGTAACCATTGATATTTCTGTTGTTCGAAAAATGGTCCCCGTAGGGTCTTTATGAATAATTCTGAAGGCATTTTGCCCTGATATATCACTTACATCCAAAGTTGCTTCACCAGTATCTACTCCTGTGATCAATCCGTTACTGTCCCGCGAAACATTGAAATTAGATGGAACTTCAGCGTAAAGCCCCGCACGCCCAGGAAATGTAAAATCCGGAGTATAAAATCGCAGAGCTCCCGAAGTCATTCCACCATTCGAACCTGTCGTTTCAATATTTACAGTAAAGGACTTAGATTCCGTAGTTACACTTCCAGTTTTATCACAGCCTATACAAGTAAGACATTCATCGAAATGCCATATTTTTGATAGACACTTATCTCCTGATTTACATTTCACAAGCACTCCATACCTACGTCCTTTAATTCTCATTCCGACTCCAAAATGGTCAAAAGAGAGTTTTTGAGGATTATTCGGAGATACTTGAAAATTCTGTGGATCTAAAAAAAGACTGGTGGTGCTAGATCCTCCTACCTTAATTACATATTGTGTAGTTCCTTCAATAGTATTAGGACAAGTTGTTCCTCCTTTGTGCTTCACAGTAAGCTCCATTTTTGTAATGCCAGAAGGATCTGGATTTGCTCTCGTGGGATTAAGATCAGGCTGATCCCCTAATCCATTGAGAAGTAATTCTAAACATTCACAGCAACTTTTAGGATCAGGGTTTAAAAGAGCAGAGCCGCTGGCTGGAACTGGATCTACCGCCCAGACGGGAACTAGGGCTGTTAGGAGTAAGGTGACGAGTAAGGTGGAGGATTTCATGGTAGGGAAAAGAGAATTGGGTAATTGGGTAATTGGGTAATTCGGTGCGACTGAGGCTTACTGCTCTACGAAGACTTGGAGGTGGTTGCAGAGTTTTGGGTCGCCGGTGCCGGACCATTCGAAGTAGATTTCGCAGGTGCCGTTGGCGTTGAAATCAGCGGCGGAGAGCCAGCGGGTGTTGGTGCCATCGGCAAAGGTGGTGCCTTGGAGATGGGTGCGGAGTTTGATCAGGATGTCGGGTGGCAGGTTGACGGCGATGAGGGTGCCAGCCATGAGCCATGTGCCATCTGGGTATTGATGGATGATGCGGGCGTCTGCGGTGTCGTTGAGATAGGCGATGTAGAAACCGTGGACGGTGCCGCGCGCCAGGATGGCGGAGGGAGCGCCTTCGATGTTTCCGGGAAGGCGGGCGATGGTGTGGCGCGTGCCTGCTTGTTGGAGGTTGGCTGAAAAGTTACGCGCTCCGGTGGTGGTGGTTTCCTGGAGGGTGAGGTTTTCGTCCGGCTCGACAAGGGCAATACTACTCAGGCTCGGCGGTGTCCAGGTGCGTGCGGAATAGGCACGAACGGAAAGGGTCGGGCCGAAGTTTGCGCTATGGACATGGAGGGTGACGGTGGAGGTCTGGCCGCCGTGGGTGGCAACGAGGGTAAAGGTGCCTGCGCTATCGAAGATGGCTTCCAAGGGCACACCGGAAGTGTGAGTGGTGTTTTGATTTGCATCTCCTAACAGGGTGCCGTTTTTGGTGACGGTAAATGCCTGGGCATCGGCGGCGGCACCGCTCCATGCATCGAGGCGGAGGGAGTCTCCCTTGCGGATGTGGAGTTCGGACCCGTTGAACTCAAACAGGTTGGTGGCGATCCATTCGATGCCATGGTTTTCTTCCAAGAGGTTGTTGAGGTAGGTGGCGTGGATGCTGGTGACACCTACCGATGTTAGAGGCACGTCCGCGAAGAAGCTGTTGTTGATGGATTGGGTAAGGGGCAGCGGGACGGGAGTGGTTTGGCCATGGAGGGTGTAGGTGGCTGCTGCGGTAGAAAGGTTCTGGGTGATGCCTTCAATCGAAGCCGGTGAAGTACGGCTGGTGCTTGGGATTCGCGTGAGAACGTTCTGCACCGCGGCGTTTTGTTCGACCCAATCCGGGATGGTGTTTTCATCAAGGTCTTGGCCTCCGAGATGAATGAATTGGATGGAATCGATGCGCAGGCGGCGGGCACTGCGATAGTTGTCATGCAGGATGGTGAGGGTGTGGGTGCCTGCGGCAAGCCATGGGGTGAGGGCGCTGACGGTGCCTTGTCCACCGTTGCTGCTGATGAGTGTGGTACGGGCAATGGTGCCGATATTATCCAGCGAGAAGACGAGCGGCAGTTCTTCGGTGGCGCGCACCGTTCCGATAGCCGCTCCTTTGAGGATGATTTCATGGACGCCGGGTTGGGCGAGGGTGAAGGTGTAGGTGATTTCACCCCGGGAATCCCATGCGGAGATGCTACCGTTTGTGTTGTGGTTCCAGCCGCCGGTGTAGGCGGAGTATTGCTGAAGATTAGGAGCGGCGGCGAGATACGGAGCCAGGGTGTTGGAAACTTTCGGATTGCTGCCGTAGTAGAAAACCTCTTTGAAATCGGTAAGGCCATCGCCATCGGTATCGGCGGATTTCGGATTGGTGCCGTGTTGGAATTCCGAGAGGTTTGTTAGACCGTCAGCATCGAAGTCACCGTATTGTCCTTGCAGGGCGCTGGTGAAACCGTTGTCGGTGGGGCTGAGTGTTTTGGCGGTTTCCCATGCGTCTGGCAGGAAGTCCGCGTCCACATCGCCCTCGTCCGGAGTATCGCTCAGGAAAGCGCTGGCGGGAACGATGGTGCGAGGTTGGCCGGAACGCTGCCATGCGAGGGAAATATGGCTTGGGGTGCCGCCACCTTTTTTGTGGAGAACCTCGATGTAGTAGGGTTCACCCGCGGTGAGGTGGACCACGCGGCTGCGCTGGCTAACCAGACGGTCGAAGCCGCGGTAAGTGGAAGCCCCCCAATCGGCAGGGCTCAGGTTATGGGCAAGGCGTTGTTTACCGAAACGATTGGTGAGTGCCACGTTGGTGTCGGGGTGTTTGACCGTGCCGTCGGCAAACCAGAGTTCGCACATGTTGTTTCCGGCAATCCAAAGGCGATAGTCGCCAGTCACGGGAGCGACGAGGAAGCCGCGATAGCGTGTGCCGACGTTGCTGCCCAGTGCCGGATCATCGATGCCCGGGGCGTGGATGATTTCACTTGGAGCACTGAGGAAACGGGTGCGGCTGGTATGTGTGAGATCGGTGATGAGGCCGCCTGGAGTCCCCCATGTATCACGGGTGATGCCGTTGGCGATGGATTCTTTGACGAGTGGATCGGAACCGAGCGCATACTCCGCGCTGTTGATGATGCCATCGTTGTCCGGATCCCCAGTTTCTAACAAGGCTCCGGGAAGGTTGGATTGGGCAAGGCCGGTGCTGGCTTCCCATGAGTCAGGCAGGTTGTTGTCATTGAGGTCATCGGGCTCAGATACGACGCAACGCAGGCGCTCCACTGGCACGGGCACTGGGGTAGTTGCGCCAGGCGGAGTCCAACCGATGGAGAGATGGCCTATGCCATCTGATTTCATGGCCTGGGCTTCAATGTAATATGACTGCCCGGCTTGGAGATGAATGGTGGCGGATTTTTGGGATGTGGATTTGCCCCACTCGTTTACCAAAGTGCCTTCCAAGCCCCATGCCACGCGCTGCTTGGAGAAGCGGGATGAGTTTGATGAGAGCCAGAGGGCAAAATTTTCCGAACCGGCGACATGGAGGTTGTAATTTCCGGTGACGGTGGGGATGAGCAATCCACGCAAACGGACACCTGCAGGTGAAGGCAAGTTGGTAAGGCTCGAGGCAAGGAGTCGAGTGGAAGTATCGGGCGAACGGACCTCAATGCCCTCCTTCTGAAGGTGCAGCACGCTGTCCAAAGGACGAAGGCTGAGCCATGATTCGTAAAGAAGGCCTTTGTCATCCACGCTGAATGAGAATGCTTGGCCCGTACTCGGGGTTCCGGTTGGAGAACCGTTGAGGTACGAATCGATCCTGCCGTAGTAGGTTCCCGGTGCGGCTTCATGCACGAAAGAAGTCAGGTTGAGGCCGTCGGGATTGGCGGAAACGACTTTTGTTAGATTTGTCGGAGAGTCGCCGATCCACAGATCCACCCACACATCGCTCCCCTGGGTGGCGAGCAGGTTGTTCCAAGTGAGTTGGACGGATTCGTTAGGGACCACGTCGAGAACCGTCACCACTGGGCTGGAAGGAACGGCAGGGCTGGCAGCATTGAAAACCGCGCCCACTGTCACGATGTCCGTGCGGGCGGTATTGAAGCCCAGGTTCACCGTGGAGGGAAAGTCGACGAGGGCGCGTGCGACCGAGTGACCCGTCCAGTTGCTTCCGATATAGAGGGAGCCAACCGTTACGGCTTGGGATGGCGAGGTGGCGGTGATTCCCGGCAGCCATGTGGCGGTGTTGCCTTGCCCGCCCATGCCGACGGCGCCGATGACCATTGAGCCGTAGGACGCGGTGCCTAGTGAAACGGAAGAGGTTTTGGTTACCTTTCCGGTGGAACCCACACCCGGTAAGGTGCCGGAAAGGCCGATGGCTGTAGAGACGCAACTGCCGCTATTGCAGGTAACGGCGATGGAACCTGTGCCGGGATAGTTGCCCGGGTTATCCAGATACCAAATGGTTGAATAGGTCTGGCCATGGCCACCTGTGGCAGGATCGGCTGGGACTTGCTTTACC
Organism: Verrucomicrobiota bacterium; assembly: GCA_040384845.1. Lineage (GTDB taxonomy): Bacteria > Verrucomicrobiota > Verrucomicrobiia > Verrucomicrobiales > Akkermansiaceae > Luteolibacter. The sequence continues at coordinate 85,440 of JAZKIL010000008.1, forward strand.
GCAAGGGTAAGGGGCTGCCCGTTGTAAGTGACGGCACTGCAATTGCCCGTGTAATTGCCGATGAAACCGTGCTCTCCGGAAACGACCACCACAAGTTTGTCGGAACCTGATGCATTAAGGATTTTTGGCGTAGTCGTCCCAGTCCAAGATGCGGATACGTCCTGAGTAATTTGTGCGCCAACGGGTAGCGCAGCGAGGATCATTGCGGCAACGCAGGTGGATATCGTTTTGAGAAGCGAGATGTTCATATGGGCGAGATTAGTAAGAAATGAGCTTGGGGGTTTGTGGATTTGTTAGGCGGTGACGGATATTTTGATGCGCGGGATCGGCTGCTTGTGCCAAGCGACTGCTCTCGCTGCTGAGTTTTTGCAAAATGACAAGATCGCTTTCGTTACCGTAATCGCCAAGGCAAGCGACTGCGGTTTTGCGCAGATGAATGGGTTGGGCGGAGTCAGCGGCCAGTTGACGGGCGAGCTCCAGTGAAGCTTTTCCGGCAGCAAATAGAGCGCTGACGCGGACGTCGTTGGGACGAGTGAGATCGGCGGCAGTGGCTAGTGCGAGACGAATCACATCCGGGTCTTGCGTAGCCGTTTCTCCGTTCCAGTTTGTGAGCACTTGCAGGGCGTAACCGCTGGTTTCTTCTTTGGGCTGGCGGGCGTTTTCCGTGAACATTTTGAGCGTTTCTGTGGCGAGAGCACCATCGGGAAGATGGCCGATGCGGCGTTGCATATTTAGATGCTGCATCGCGTAGAGGCGCATGGTGCGGTCGGAATCATGTTCTGCGAGACGGAGAAGCTGACGGGTGAACGTTTCACCTGTTGGGCAGAGATGGAGGGCGTTGAAGGCGGAGTTGAAGATATGTTGGCGGTATCCTTGCTCCCAGCTTGGATGGGCGTCCTTTTCAATCATCGCCAGGACAACCATGACTTGGTTGTTAGGGAGAGTGAGATTTTGGCCCGCAAAACGATCCAGCCATGCGATGGCGGCTGGCCGGGTGTTTTCACAGCCACCTGTATTTAGCACGTGGAGGAAGGTTTCGTATGACTCGCTGGGATCGTTGCGGTTGGTGTTGTCGACAACTGATGCGCGGGGGGAAGGCTTGGGAACCTCAGCCTGTGGCGCGAGCGTGATGAAGAAAAAATAGGCAGCAGCAGAGAAAGTGGCAGCAAGCAAAACAAACGACAGCCAGTAAAGGCGTCGTGTGTTGGATTGCTGTGAATGGTTCGGCTGCATGAAATCAATTTCTATTTTTCAACCCTCAGGAATACGGCTTGCACTTGATCGCGGGTGTCTTTGCTATCGGTATGGATTTGTAAGGTCTGGAGGTCCGGAGCGCTCGCGCTGATAGGTGTAATTTGAATGCGGTAATGACGCTTGGGGGTGACCGTTTCTTGGGAGATTTTATATAAAGTTTCCGGCACTCCTTGGAGGGATTTGATATGAAAATCCTCACCCGTGCCCGTCGTGACATCGATGTTTTGCGTTTTGATCTCCTCACCAACCGTCCATACCGGTTCTTTGTTAGAGACTTCCACGCTGGAAGGTATGCTGGCCTCGACGATGAGTTCGATGGATTTCTGATAGCCCACAAAGCGCACATGTAAGGATTTACGGACGATGCCGCGATACCCGCCCGGGGTGAAACTCGCGCGAATGACACCTGATTCACCGGGATTAACCGGAACCGTGCCTTCAAGCTGCGCTTGACCGCTCAAGCAACCACAGGACTCATCGAATTTCTCAACCGCCATCGGCTGATCGGTATGATTGGTAAACGTCCATTCCACTGGAACATTCACCGCATTCGACGTGGTGGCAATTTTCGCCGTGGTTGAAGCGAATGCGGATTCCAGAGATGGGTCTTCTTTGGCGGAAACCAAGCCGCTCAGAACCATGAGAAACACCAAGGCGCATAGGACGCCAAGCCGGTTGGAGTAATATATCATGTGAGAGCCCCCCCCATTCGAGCTACGGCAAATACTTTAAAAGCATACCTAACACTCGGTGCATCTACGGTCGTCAAGAGTTGCAACACCTCGTTTGAGCGAGGTGGTCCAACTAGCGGCTCAAGAGCACGCAACTTCGGGAGGGAAATCACGCTGGATGTCTATTCTAACAAAGAATCACCCGACAAGAGAAAAATGTTATTTTTGTGCGAAAATTTCGTCACACTGGCCTTCATGTAGGCCTTCTCGGGTGCGATCAGGCAAATATCAACAAACTTAATGCTGATATTTGCGCTTGAAGCGGAGTGCGGCGGCTTGTTTGGCGATGACGCCTTGGAGGTAGGCGACTTCTTCCGCGTCCATGCTGTGATCGACGGTTTGCAGTTTTTCCTCGGCGCGTTTGATGGCGTCTTCGGTGGCTTGTTCGTCGATTTCAGCTTCGCCCAATGCCATGTCTGTTAGGACGACAGTTTTGTCCTGCCCGATTTCGGCGAAGCCGGAGCCGATCGCCAAGGTGACGATCTGACCTTCACGGAGGTAGCGGAGTTCACCGGGCTGGAGCGCGGTCACCAAGCCGGCGTGGCTGGGCAAAATCCCCATCTCCCCATCCGCACCCGGCAGATAGACATTTTCGACGGTGTCTGAAAAAATCTTTTTCTCAGGTGTGACGATTTCGAGATGCAGCATAGAAGTTTGTTAGTTATCAGTTTTCAGTTGGAAGAGAAGAGTTCAGTTACGAAGCCTTTGCTTGAAACTGAACACTAGAAACTAGCCAACTGGGAATTTAGTCGCGAGAAACGGTTTCGATGCCGGCTCTCATGTAGAAGTTACCTTCGGAGACATCGTCCCATTTGCCATCGAGGATTTCCGCGAAGCCTTTGACGGTGTCTTCGAGGGAAACGAGTGCGCCGGGAACGTTGGTGAAGATCTCTGCAACGTGGAAAGGCTGGGTGAGGAAACGTTGGATTTTACGAGCGCGGAAGACGGTCATTTTATCTTCGTCGTTGAGCTCGTCCATACCGAGAATGGCGATGATGTCCTGAAGGTCTTTGTAACGCTGAAGCACGAGCTGAACGCCACGGGCAACGCGGTAATGTTCTTCACCGACGACTTCCGGAGCAAGTGCTTTGGAGGTGGATGCGAGAGGATCGACGGCTGGGAAAAGCGCCTGTTCGGCAAGGGAGCGCTCAAGCACAACCGTTGCGTCAAGGTGAGCGAAGGTGTTGGCAGGAGCGGGGTCGGTCAAGTCGTCCGCAGGAACGTAAACGGCTTGGATGGAAGTGATGGATCCTTTGTTGGTGGAGGTGATGCGCTCTTGGAGAACGGACATTTCTTCCGAGAGTGTTGGCTGGTAACCCACAGCGGAAGGAGTCCGGCCGAGAAGCGCGGAAACTTCGGAACCTGCTTGGGAGAAACGGAAGATGTTGTCGACGAAAAGAAGAACATCCTGGCCTTCTTCGTCGCGGAAGTATTCCGCCATGGTGAGTGCGGAAAGGGCGACGCGGAGACGGGCACCCGGAGGCTCGTTCATCTGGCCGTAGCAAAGGGCCACTTTGGAACCTTCTGCGGAGAGCACGGGATTGCCTTTGGCATCGAGTTTCGGATGACCATGTTCGTCTTTCTCGGTGGCGATAACGCCGGACTCGATCATTTCCCAGTAGAGGTCGTTACCTTCACGGGTCCGCTCACCCACACCGGCGAAGACGGAGAAACCACCGTGCGCTTTCGCGATGTTGTTGATGAGCTCCATGATAACGACGGTTTTACCCACACCCGCACCACCGAACATGCCGCCTTTACCACCCTTGAGCAGCGGGCAGATAAGGTCGATGACTTTGATGCCGGTCACGAGAACTTCGGTCGCAGCGGATTGATCTGTTAGGGAAGGAGCCGGACGATGGATCGGCGAGCGATGCTTGTCATCGGCAAGTGGAACGTTTTCGTCCACGAGGTCACCGGTGACGTTGAAGATACGTCCGAGCACTTGTTTGCCGACAGGAACGGCGATGGCTTTGCCGGTATCGGCGAGGCTCATGCCGCGCTTGAGACCATCCGTGGTGGACATGGCAACTGCACGCACCCAGCCGTCGCCAAGGTGTTGTTGAACTTCGAGAACCAGCTTGGTATCGACACCGTTGAGAACGTATCTGATCTCAAGTGCGTTGTAGATTTCCGGCAGTTTGCTGGCTTTGGAGAAATCGGCGTCGATAACGGCGCCGATGATTTGGACGATGGTTCCTTGGTTGCTCATTAGGAGGTTGCTAGTTGGAAGTTTGAAGTGTTCAGGGAAGAGATTTTATGGGGCGCCAGTTTCGTTTTCGGTATTTTCTGAACACTGAAAACTAGAAACTAGCAAACTTGATGTTATTCCATCGCCTTCATGGCGGTGGTGATTTCCAGGAGCTCGGCGGTGATGGCGCCTTGGCGGACTTTGTTGTATTCGAGGGTGAGTTCCTTGATGAATTTCTTGGCGTTATCGGTAGCGGCTTTCATCGCGACCATACGAGCGGAGTGCTCGGTGGCGCGGGATTCGAGGAGCGCTTGATAGACTTGGAAGTTCACGTAAAGCGGAAGAATGGATGCGAGAACTTCGTCAACCGAAGGCTCGAAGAGGGAATCCGTGCTGTCGCCATCGATCAAGCCTTGGTCATCGGATTGAGTCGGTGGAAGGACGGGGAGAAGTTGTTTGACCTCAGGAACTTGAGACAAGGTGTTCACGAAGCGGGTGAAGGCGATGGAAACTTTATCGTAGTTTCCATCTTTGAACTGCTTGGTGAGGAAAGCGGCGATCGCGCGAGCATCGGCGAAAGGGACTGGATCTTTCACCGAGAAGTCGGCGAGGATTTTTTTACCCAGTTTTTCTAACATGATCCGCAGTTTGCGACCGACTGTGACGTAGTCGGCAGTGGCGGAGGTATCGGCGCGGAGTTTTTTGGCGAGGTTGGTATTGAGCGGTCCGCAAAGGCCTTTGTCGGTGGAGATGACCAGCACCAACTCGCGGTTGCCCTCGCGAGCTTGCAGGAGCGGGTGGGAAACTTCGTCGGCAAAGCTGGCGGAGATGTCACTCAGGACGGCGTTGAGCTGGGATGAGTAATCGCGACCGGCCATGGCTTGGTCTTGGGCTTTCTTCATCTTCGCGGCCGCAACGAGCTGCATCGCCCGGGTGATTTGGGCGGTGTTCTTAACCGATTTGATTCGGCGGCGGATGTCTCGGAGGTTGGCCATTTGCTAGAGAGATAAGATTTGAGAAACCAGAATCCAGATCGGTTATTTCCAAGACTTCTTGAAGTCGCCGAGGGCTTGCTTGACGTTGTCGACCATGGTGGCGTCTTTTTTGAGATCCGGTTTTTCGTTACGGATCTTGTCGAGAAGCTCGCCTTTGCGGGTGTTGAAGAACTCGCCCATGGCGTCTTGGCAACGGCCGATGTCTTTCACTGCAACGTCGTCGAAGAAGCCGTTCTGCATGGCGAAGAGGTAGATGGATTCCACTTCCATACTCAATGGGGAGTATTGGTTTTGCTTGAAGAGCTCGACGATACGGGCACCGCGCTCGAGTTTTCTCTTGGTTTGAGCATCGAGGTCGGAGCCGAACTGGGCGAAGGCTTGAAGCTCGCGGTATTGGGCGAGGTCCAGCTTGGTGGTTCCAGCAACGGATTTGATGGTCTTGGTTTGCGCGGCGGATCCGACGCGGGAAACGGAGAGACCGACGGAAATCGCGGGGCGGATACCTTGGTAGAAAAGGTCGGTTTCCAGATAGATCTGACCGTCGGTGATCGAGATGACGTTGGTCGGGATGTAGGCGGAAACGTCACCTGCTTGGGTTTCGATGATGGGCAGAGCGGTGAGTGAACCGCCGCCCGCTGCATCTGTTAGACGAGCGGAGCGCTCGAGAAGGCGGGAGTGAAGGTAGAAAACGTCACCGGGATAAGCCTCACGACCGGATGGGCGGCGAAGGATGAGGGAAACCTGGCGGTAAGCGACGGCGTGTTTGGAAAGGTCATCGAACACGATCAAGCAATCCTGACCTTTATCCATGAGGTATTCGGCAATCGCGCAACCCGCGTATGGAGCGAGGAACTGCATGGCCGCAGCATCGGAAGCGGAAGCGGAGACGATGGTGGTGTATTCCATCGCGCCGGCGTCTTCGAGAGTCTTCTGGATACGCGCAACGTTGGAGAGTTTTTGGCCGACGGCGACGTAGATGCAATACATCGGCTTGTGGTTGAGGAGCTTGCCTTGCTCAGCAGCTTTGTTTTGCTGGGCTTGGGAAATGATGGTGTCAACAGCGATGGTGGTCTTGCCGGTTGCGCGGTCACCAATGATCAGCTCGCGCTGGCCGCGGCCGATTGGCACCATCGCATCGATGGCCATGATGCCGGTCTGCACTGGCACGGAAACGGATTTCCGTTTGATGATACCGGGAGCGATTTTCTCCATCGGGTATTGAGCGGATGCAGCGATGTCACCTTTGCCGTCGATGGGTGCGCCGAGGGCGTTGACCACACGACCGAGGAGGGCTTCACCGACAGGAATCGAAAGGAGTTTACCGGAGGTGCGGCAGGTTGCGCCTTGGGTTACGGAAGCGTAATCACCAAGAAGAACGACACCCACTTCGCTTTCCTCAAGGTTGAGGGCCATGCCGGTCACACCGCCATCGAACTCAATCATTTCATTGAGCATGACGTCGGAAAGGCCTTCGACGATGGCGACGCCGTCACCGACTTTACGGACGGTGCCGGTATTGGTTTTCTCAACGCTCGAGCTGATGCCGGCGATTTGTTTTTCGATGTCCTGGAGGATGCTGCTCATTTTAAGTTGCTAGTTGGAAGTTTTCAGTTTGCAGGCTGATGAAGTTGGAAAATCTGTTGGAGGAGGAATTAAAACGCTTTGGAAAGGCGGTCGAGGCGACCTTGAACGGAGCCGTCCAGAACGTCGTCGCCGACTTTGATGCGGAGCCCGCCAAGGAGCTCCGGGTTGATTTTGTATTCGACGGTGAGTTTGCTGCCGTAGTCTTTGGTGAGGCCGGCCTCAACTTTCTGACGCTCTGTGGCATCAAGTTCGGTGGCGCTTTCAACCACAACGGCGCGGCGAGCTTGTTCGAGACGTGTAAGGCGTTGGATCGAGGCAAGGATCGCTTGGAAATCGCGTGGTTTTGCAGCGATGAGTTTGGAAACCAGATCCCGCAGCTTGTTGTCGTCAAGCTGGCCGTTCACTTGGCACAAGCCGTAGAGACGGCGAGCGGTGGCGGCGGCGATTTTGGAAATTTTCATCGTTGTCTGGTTAGGAAAGAGGGGAAATTAGTTGCCGACTTTGGCGAGGGCTTCGGCGTTGATGCGGTGTTGGTCATCTGAGGTGAGGACTTTACCTGTGACCTGCGAAGTCGTATCGGCGACGAGGCGGCCGAATTCGCGTTTCAACTCAGCAGCAATGCGCTCGCGATCGGCTTTGGCAGCAGCTTCTGCTTTCGAGAGAATTTGCTGGGCTTGAGCGATGGCCTCTTGAGCTTTTTGTTCGGTGAAAGCTGCTGCACCTTGTTTGGCTTCCGCAACCAGACGAAGAGCATCTTCGTTTGCTTTCGCGATGGCGGCTGCAGTTGTGGCCTCTGAGTCAGCGAGTTGTTTTTCAATGCGCTTGAGCTTTTCTTCGCCAGCGGAGATGCGCTCGCGGCGCTGCTCGAGCATTTGCTGAATGGGTTTGAAAGCGAAGATTCTGAGAAGAAGGATGACGATCGCAAAGCTGATGAACTGCGACACAAGTTGTGGCCAGTAAACTTTGAACGAACGCGTGATATCTCCGACAACACCTTCAGATTCGGCGGCAGGAACAGCGGCAAGGATATCGATGAGAGCAAACATGGTGTGGAGAGTTATAAATAAGGAAAGGGAGTGGGACAGGGGCTCGGTTAGGCAAGCCCCTGTCCGGAAGGCGAATTATTGCTTAGCAAGGAAGATCGCGAAGAACACGATACCTTCGATAAGCGCTGCAAGAATGATCGAGAGCGTGAGGATGGAACCGGCTGCACCTGGGTTACGGCCAGTTGCTTCAGCTGCTTTCGAGCCGAGGAGACCGATACCGATAGCTGCTCCGAGAGCTGCTGCGGCGACGGCGAAGTGCCAGGTGTTAAAATTGGTGGCGGCTAGTGTGAGGATTTCTAATGGCATATGCTATTTATGGTTTGTGTGTTTGGTTTGCCAGTTCCCACAGTCATTGCCATGGTCAAACTGGAAAAGTATCTGAAAGGATTTAGTGGGGGTGTTCTTCGTGATCGTGGTCGCTGTGTTCACAGATGAGCTTGAGGAAAACGGAAGTAAGAAGCATGAAAACGAGGGCTTGGATCAAACCAACAAGGAGCTCGAGGAAGTAGAAAGGAAGCACAGGAATCCAGCCGAACCATTCACCGATTCCCGTTCCAAAGAGCAACATCATGTTTTCCAAGATGTTTTCACCTGCATAAACGTTTCCGTAGAGACGGAAGGAAAGAGCGACGGGGCGAAAAAGAATGGAGATCACTTCAAGAAGACCGACAAAACCGAAGACCAAGATCATTGGAACAATGATGAAACCGACAAACTTACCTTTGGGTGCGAAGATGTGGGCAAGGAATCCTTTGAGAGAGTTTTCACGAATTGCCCAGTAGAACCAGAGCAAGGCGAAGGTGACGGACATGGCGATGGTCATGTTGAGATCGGCGTTTCCACCGCGAAGGAATGGGCGGAAAATATCGTGAGAATCCACGCCGCTGCCTTCAAGCTTCCAACCGACTGTGCCCACGCCCGGGATCAGGCCGAACCAGTTGATGAAAAGGATGAGGATGAAAATCGTCCCGAAGAACCAGAAAGTTTTCTTAACCAATGCTGGGCCGAGAATTCCCTCGAGGAAGTTATATAGGCTTTCAACCAACCACTCGACCACGTTTTGCAGTCCAGATGGGATGAGTTTCATGTTCCGTGTGGCCAACTGTGCCATGACGATCACAAATGCCGCTACGATCCAAACCATGACCATCGAGTTCGTGATGACAAAAGGCCCGAAGCTTACGATTTCTTCGGCATGCATCGGAAGATGATCATGCCCGCCCTCCGCGCCGAAAGCCGGTGCGAATGCCAGAAGCCAGAGGCCTAAAGTTGTGACTAAGAAACGCGTCATGGGTGAGTACAGGGAAAGTGAGGCGGCGGTTGATACCTAGCCCCCCAATCCACCGCAAGATCTATTTGTGAAAATTTTCACAAAGTCGGTTTTTCGGCAAAAAACCCACGTAGAATCAGGAGTTTTTTGTCTCAAATCCCAACCCCAACCGGACCGCGCTATTTCAGAAAACCAAAATTTTCCACGCGTGCATTCAGGAGAGCATTTTTACACGGAGAGAGCAAATGTGGAGGAGAGGAGGAAGAGTTACGAAGAGGATCATGCTCTGGGGCATGGTCGATACTCATGGGTCAGCTATCAGTGGCACACATGAGCATGGGAGTTACGGATCTACGCTCGCCGCATCAGGATTTCAGAAACTTTCACTTTCTCCCTCTCCTCCCACGCCCCTCCCTTCTGTTAGAAAAATGCCCGGTTGCGTCGCCGGCCACGAAACAATCTTTTGTTAGAAATACTGCGCCCGACCTGAAATCCCCGTCAATTCAAGGCGCACAAGCTAGAAATCGCGACAAAGTCAAGCAGTGCCTTGAAAAAAATCCTTTTATTTAAAGGAGATTTTGTCTTGCCAAAAAGCGTCCGCATTCGCACAAACGCTTTTGCCATGAACAAAGCAGAACTTATTGAATCCATCCAAAAAGCCCTCGGAGCAGACGCAACCAAGCGTGCAGCTGAACAAGCCCTCGACGCAGTCCTTGACTCGATCGCTAAAGGCGTAAAGAAAGACAAAAAAGTCCAGATCATCGGATTTGGTACTTTCGAGGTTAAAAAGCGTGCAGCGCGTCTCGGCCGCAATCCAAAGACTGGAGAAGCTCTCAAAATCGCCGCCTCCAAGTCGGTTGGTTTCAAAGCATCCTCCGTTCTTAAAGGAAGCCTCTAATGTATTAGCGGTTTGCCGCTAAACAAAAGATCTTCAAAACTTAAAACCTCGGCCCTCATCGGCCGAGGTTTTCTTTTTCAAACAAGAAAACCAGAAAACGATTCTTGCGACATGATAGTTGTCGAAGATTCGAAATCGTTCATTCTCCCCGCCAGCAAGCCCACATGAAACCACGCATCACCTTAGCCACAACCACTTTAGCCGATGGCTCACCTCTCGAACTTCAGGAACACGACAGCCGTCGTTACTTACTCGTAGAGGGTCAGCAAATTTGCGGCCCCAGCACGCGGGCCTCAGAAGAAGAATTAGCAAAACTTGCTGCAGCACCGTTTCGCCCCGCGCGCCAGCCACGGGTTTGGTTGATCGGCCTCGGCCTCGGGCACATGTTGCAATCCATCATTCAAGAGCTCCCGCAGAAACGTGCCGTTTACACCGTCGCAGAAAACCGCAAGGAGCTCATCGATTGGAACCGACAATTTTTTCCAGAAACTCCTCTCAACGATCCGCGTGTGGTTGTTGAAAACGATCCCAGCGCAGATGCGCTCAACAAGCAGTCCGGCTGCTTGCACGCGATCCTGATCCATCTCGACTCCGCGCCGCTGGCCGGGAAACAGCGACTTTACGTGAACGACAAGCGTTGGATCGCGGCGACCTATGAGGCGCTGCAGCCCGGCGGTTTATTGGCGATCGCATCCACCCGCCCCGTTGCAAACCTGACCCGCAACCTGGAGCGTGATGGCTACGAAGTGGTGGAGCATTTCGTGCCCTCATCGCCGATGGCAAAAAAACCCCGTTTTCTGCCGATTTGGTTGGCGAGAAAATCGCGTGGTATCGCTTGAGTTGTTGTTGTTCCAGTGTTTCTTCATCCGTATTCCCGATCATGACCGCATTGCATTATTTACTTCCCGCCCTTCTCGTCACCGCCGCGCATGGAGGTGAACTCACTTTGGAAGCAAAGCCTTTTGCAGTGAGCCACAGTCTGAAAGCCACCGCCTTGCCTGAAACCGTCGTGCCTATCCGTTTGGATGCCAAAGCATCGGCGACGTTTGAAATCGTTTCCATCGTCAGCCACGGCAGCGCGGTCAAAAAAGATGAACCCTTGATCGTTTTCAAAACCGATGCCGTTGATCGCAAACTCGCCGATGCCAAACAAGCGATCATCGCCGTTGAGCTTGGAATGGCACAAGCCGAACTCGATCTCGCGACTTTGGAAAAAACCATTCCCGAGCAATTGCTGCGGATGGAGCGCGGAGCGAAAGTCGCGGCTGAGGAACTCGCCTACTTTCAAGAAACCCGCCTGAATTCGACGAAGGAAGAGGCGGATCAAGACCTGAAACGCAAGAAACAAGTGCTCGCCTCCTATCAGGAAGAGCTCAAGCAGCTTCTCAAAATGTATGAAGCGGACGACATCACAGAGGACACCGAGGAAATCATTTTGCAAAAACAACGCGACGCAGTGGAATACTCCGAGTTCGCCTTGCGGATGGAAACGCTCAATCACAAACGCATCCATTCGGTCGCTCTGCCACGCGAGTTGATTTCCCTAACAGAAAAACGCGATGATACCGCGCTACAACTTTCCAACGCCAAACAGGATCTGCCGCGCTCCTTGGAATTGAAAAAAATCGAAGTCGATAAATTGAAAACTTCCTTGAAACGCCAACGCGAAGAATTCGCCGATCTTGAACTGGATCGCAAACTTTTTGAAATCAAGGCGCCGGCAGATGGTGTGTTTTATTATGGCACCATTGAAAACGGAGCATGGGTGACGGGTGAAATCATCAAATTTTTGGCTCCGAAAAGCGCGGTGCCTGTTGGGAAAAATCTGGCGAGCTTCATTCCAGCCACTTCCAAGTTGGTGGTTGAAAGCTTCGCCACCCAAACCGATGCCGAGTCTCTCGCTAAAGGTGCAACAGGCTTCGCGGTACTGGATGGACAAGAGGATGTTTTGATTCCGGTGACCCTTTCCGAATCTTCCGACATTCCAAATCCCCAAGGAACTTATCTCACCACGTTCACAGCAGAATGGCCAAAATCCATCACCCCTGCTGCTGGCCAGTCGCTGGATGTGAAAATCATTTCCTATACCAATGAAAAAGCCATCGCCATCCCGACCAAAGCCATCGAGCTCGGAGCCAAAGGTTGGACGATTGAAGTGAAACTCGCCGATGGAAAAACCGAGCGTCGGGTAGTCACTCGCGGAAAATCCAATAGCGAGCTAACAGAAATCACCACCGGCGCAGAAGCCGGACAGGTCGTGATCGTTCCTTAATACAATCCAAGGAAGGGCTGCATCCTGCTGCCCCACTTCCATATCTAAAAAAGAAACCCCCGCAGATCACTCTCCGGAGGTTTTTAAAATAAGCTGACTGTTAATTAGTTAGCGGCTGCTGGCCCCACATATTGAGCGCTGCCGAAACCGAGGATTGGGTAGAAAATGAACCCGAGGAATACCAGTCCGACGCCGAATCCAGCACTTTTCCCAAAGCTCTTTGCGAGATCAATCATAAGCATGATAATGATCACCAAGTTGACCAAAGGAATGAAAAACAGTACGATCCACCAGAGTGGTCGACCAACAATTTGGAGAAGCACAATGATATTATAGAATGGAACGAGCGACGCCCATCCCGGCTGGCCGGCTTTAGTGAAAACCTTCCAGCCCGCAACGATATAGAAAAGAGCGATTGCTAAAAAGATAACTAAACCAATCAATCCGCCGATTCCACCGGAGGATTGAGGGACTTCAGATTGGGCAAGGAGGAATTGGTACATATGTTTGTTTTCTGTAAGTATAGTTGTTCTTACGGTTAAAATTAGATTCCAACGCCTCGGAAAGAGGACATGTGGATATAATCTAACCTTCGCCTATGAGAATTTCCAAACTCAGTCTTCTGTCAAACTGTAAATTGCGACGGAGTCTGATCTTTTAGATTACTGAACAAATGCATGATCGGAAAAAAGCCCCAAATCGTCGAAGCCGTCCCTTATATGCTTTTTGCTTCCCCAGCTCCGCTTCGCCTGCTAGATGCAATGGACGAATGTTTTTAAAAAGTTCGTGACTGAACCAGAACCCAAAAAATCATATGAAGGCTATCAAATATTGGATCTTGATCACCCTACTACCCGTTTGTTTTGCAACCGCAGAGGATAATGGCGAAAAAGAAAATTGGATGAGAGAGGTCATTGCCAAGGAACGCGCACGGGCTGAGGAAAATAAAAAAATTCATTCTGACACCACACGCTTGGAGGAGAAATATAGTTGGGCGCAGGAAAAGCATCCCCAGCATGTTAAGGCAATGTTGGACTCTAACAAAAAAGCCGCTGAAGCTTGGACAGGAGTGCTCCGTAAAGCTGAAGGCGCAACGAATCCCGATGTTTTATCCGAGGCCAAACAAGTCGCCAACGCCGCTTCTGCGGATGTCTACTTGGCGGAGATGACCCTCCGCTACGCTGCTTCCGCACAAGAGCGAAAAAACATGCTCGAAAAAACACGCGACCGGGATGTTGCCAGCTTAGCCCTTAAACTCGACTTAAACGAAAAAGCCCTGCTGTTAGCAAATCGTGCGAAAAACGAAGCCCAAGCCGCCGCAGAGAAATTGCAGATCGAGAATCGCAACCTCAGCAACGAGCTACGCAAGACCTTCGATGAAACGCGTAAAAAAGATGAAGGCAAAGATCAAGGGAGGGATCATGATAAAGAACTCCAGGAAAAAGAGCGCAAAAGGGATCCGGATGACCGCCCGAATCATCCCGAAGGCGGCGGTGGTGGTGTGTTAGGAAGATAAAACAAGGAGAGGCGGCATCCTGCCGCCTTCTTTAGTTAGATTTGATGTGAACGGTCGCGGTGTCGGTGAAGTCTTTGATTTTGATCTCTCCGAATGCCGGGACGTTCTCGACCTTAAATTCCACTTCGTGACGATTGAATGTTCCGGCGTGTTCTTTCTTCACGACTTCCGCCATTTTTTGGGAGACCAGTGAAAAGGATGCCGCCGGGATCTCGTGAGTGGTGACAGGTTCCGGTACATCAGGGTAGAGGCCGTCGGAATGTTGATTGTTGATCCATTTATCCAATCCCTCGGCAGTGGTCTCTTTGGCGAAGATGTAGAGCTTTCCGTTCATGGGAAATTTGTCGCTCTTATCGTCAATCTTCACGACGAGCACGGCTTTTTCGGCCGCGAAGGTATAAAACAACAACGTATCACGATAGCCGATCATGGAATCGCCCACTTGTCGTTTAACAGTGGTTTGAGCTTTTGGATCGACGGTGGTTTCAGCGGCGTGAAGTGGCACGACTCCTAATAAAAGAGTTGCGAGCACAGAACGGGATAGGATTTTTGATTTCATGGGGATGGAGAGTTTAAAGAATGTTTCAGCGATAATATGACACAGGTCGAGGGACGACGCCGAGTTTTTCGTGATGAAATCCACTGGAGATCGGAGTGTATTCACCGACGTATTCCACACTGCTATCCGCATTGATTTTATCTTCCAGGCCAAGGCTCCAATACACGCCGTTTACCACGATCCGGCGCAGGCCGGGGTTTTCAAAATCTTTGCCGCTGCCCATGGTGGAATGGAGAATGCGGGCTTCTTTGCCGGTGCTGGTTTTCCAGTTTTTGACCCAAATGACCGGAAGCGGTTCTTTCTCGGGATTGTTGGCACCGCCTTGGACCCGGCCGATGAGTGGCTGTCCGTAAACAAGAGCTGTGCAACCTTCTGGCAAAGTGCCGCCCTCAGGAAAGGTTCGGTACACATCGGTCAGTCCCCAGATGTCTTTCACGCCAGTGACAATCGGATGGTCTTTCATTTCCGGAACAATGTCGCCGCGGGTGGAGTCCGCCTGCCAGTTGCCGTGATGACTCATGAACGTGCCGCCAAGGATTTGGCTGAGCGTGACTTGTTGGTCGTTAATTTTGTAGGGGAGCTGCGTCGCAAAGCCATGGTTCGCGCTGCGCAGGGCGATGATGGGTTTGCCGGAATCGAAGTAATCGACGATGAGTTTTTGCTGATCATCCGCCAAGTGGATCAGGCGGGTGAACAGGATCAGGGAGTCGGCTTTCGCAAGTTGGTCGAGACCGGGTATGACGTGCCTTCTGGAAGTCGCCTCTTCGCCGCGTTTCGGAGTCGGTAAAGTGGGATCAACCAAACCCTCGTCGTTGACGCTGAAAAGCACGGTGGTATCGAAGCCGTGATGCTTTGAAAGGATGCGGGCGAGCATGGGCATGGCTTGTTCGCTGCGGTATTCCTGATCGGCGGCGATGAGGACAACGTGTTTGCCTTTTCCAGGACCCTCGCCGCCAGGGTAGTGGAGAAACAAAGGTTCGGGTTCTTTTGCCATGATCATAGGGATGCAAAAAATGAGGCTTGATACGCTGGCAACCAGGCCGAAGTGGGATTTGGATTTCATGTTGGATGAATGTCTAAGGGGTTATTCGTTTGATCGCAAGGATGTGAATCTTGAATAATTCGCGAAGTGCGTGGAGTATCCTACCCGCACCGCGCATCCCATTTGTCATGAAACTCATCATTCCATCCACACTTCTGCTTACTCTTTCTGCTCTCCTGACATTCCACGGAGTTTCCCCAGCCGCTGACCACAAAGCCGATGTCGTGGTTTACGGCGATGCCTCAGGCGGCGTCACCGCAGCCGTGCAAGCCGCGAGCATGGGCAAGAGTGTGGTTCTGGTTTCCCAATACGGTCACCTCGGCGGTCTGACCAGCAGCGGACTCGGTTGGACGGATATCGGAAACGACGCGATTCTTGGCGGGCTCTCAAGGAATTTTTACCATGCGGCTTATCTGCATTATCAGAAGGACGAGTCCTGGAACCTTGAGAAACGGGCTGGCTTTCCGGAAATGGCGCAGGGCACTCTGGCGTTCAATCCGAAGAATGAACTCGCATCCGTGTTCGAACCAAAAATCGCCGAAGATATTTTAGATGCCATGGCCAAAGATGCCGGAGTGAAAATCATCAAGGGTCGCTTGGATTTGAAAAAAGGCGCGGTGATGAACGGCAAACGAATTTCAAAAATCCTTCTCGAAAGTGGCGATACCATCGAGGGAAAAATGTTCATCGATGCCTCTTACGAAGCCGACCTGCTACCGCTCGCAGGTGTCACCTTCACCCTCGGCCGCGAAGCGAATGCAAAATACGGAGAGACAGGAAATGGTATCACCGGCGTGGCGAAGAAGAATCAACTGCCGAAAGGAATCGACCCCTATGTGGTGAAAGGCGATGCGGGCAGCGGTTTGCTTCCAGGTGTCAATCCCGACATGGGCGGTGAAGTCGGCGGCGGAGACGACAAACTCCAAGCTTACTGCTACCGCATGGTTCTAACCGATGCTCCGGAAAATCGGGTCATGATCGAAAAGCCTAAAAACTATAACGAGGCGGATTTCGAATTGTTGTTCCGCTCCATCGAAGCTGGCCAGAAAACCGGATTTTTCAAAACCTCGGAAATCCCAAATAGCAAAACCGATTCTAACAACACCGGCGGATTTTCCTGTGATCTGATCGGTGGAAATTATGGCAAGGATTGGAACTGGGCGACGCTGAGCCATGCGGAGCGGGAGGCACTGGCAGCAAAGCATCGCGACTATCAACTTGGCTTGGTATGGACAGTTCAGAATCATCCGCGTGTTCCGGAAGAGATTCGGAAATCGTATGCACCATGGGGTTTGGCAAAGGATGAGTTTCCCGATAACGGTCACTGGCCATATAACCTCTACATCCGCGAGGCGCGTAGAATGGTTTCGGATCTCGTGATGACAGAAGCTCACTGCAAACTGAAAATCCCTGTTGAAGATCCTGTCGGACAAGGCGCTTACACTCTCGATTCCCACAACACCCAACGCTTCGTTCACAACGGCATGGTGATGAACGAAGGCGATATCCAAACCCATCTGAACGGAAAACCCTATGGGATTTCCTATCGATCGATTATTCCAAAAATGGGCGAGTGCGAAAACCTGTTAGTGCCATGGGCGTTGTCAGCTTCGCACATCGCATTTGGTTCCATCCGCATGGAACCCGTGTTCATGGTGCTCGGCCAAAGCGCCGGAACCGCCGCCAGCATGGCGATTGATGACAACACCTCCGTGCAAAAAGTGCCGTATGAAAAGCTGCGCGCAAGATTGCTCGCGGATGGGCAGAAGCTGTAGTGAGAACGTGGCGGCAATCGCAGCGTAGCGTAGATGGACGGACTGTAAATATTCTGATCATCCGTCAAATTGCATCCGCCATGCCTATTACTCATTAATGCATTAGAAATTTTGGCATGGCGGATAAAATCCGCCGCCACGTTTCACCTCACCATCGCCTCGATGTTTGAGAAGTGGTATTGCATCCCCTCACCTTCTCGTAATACATTTTTGTAATGATAAACCTGACATTTCGTCGTTTCGTAGCGAAGTCTTTAGTGTTCTGCTTAATGGTTTTGCTACTTATTGGTGTTTATTTTCAAACCAGCCGTGTAGAGGAGCCTGTAGTGACTCTAACTAAATCTTCTTGGCATCCTCGTAACCTCAGTGGAGACGAAAGATCGCTGTATTATACCATGATTAGCACCACGGACGATTTGTCCCTGATGCCTATTAAAATGAATAGTGGGCAACAGAAAGAATTGTTGCAGCGCATGAACGACAAGAAGCTATCATGGGATATACGTGTCTTATATTCAGTAGTTCTTGCGAATCAAGGGAATGGAAAAGCTCAGGATTTTTTGGTCAATCAGTATAAGGAAGCTAAAGATGACCGCATAGCTGATGTAATGCTTGCCATCTATTGGTCATGGCGCATGCCTTGGATTGGTGAGCAGCAAGATGCAAATGTTCCAATGCCCAATATGAGATGGGCGGAAAATGTTATGCTGTCCGCTCTCTCAAATAAGCGAATTTGCACAATTGAAATGCCAGTGAGGGGGCATCATACGGAAGATTTTACGATTCGAGACCTTGCCGTCCATTATGGCAATTTTCAAATGATCCTGATTGATATGAAGTCAGACAAAGCCCTCCCCATTCTTTTCCAGTATGTCACCGAGGAGTTGGAGAATGCTCCGGATGATGCACTATTTCCTGAAGGCGTTCATGGGAATGGCGTCAGCAGTGTGGTAAAGAGTCTAGCAGAATTGGATGATCCTTCGATTGAGCCGATCATGCTGGATGTCGTACGCCATGCAGTCGAAAAGTTCAATAGAGATGGGGTAGATACGGATGGCTGGGCTCTCGAAGCCGCGATGAAATGGTTAGTTGCTCGAAAAAACGCAGTTGTGATCGATATTGCCAAGGAAGGTCTCGGGCTTGATTCCATTCATGATTCTTTGTTAGGCACAAAGCACGATCCTTACCTGAAAGCGATTCGAGACAAACTCGTTGATCTCGGAGATGGAAATTTGAAAGACGGTGCTCTAAATCGACAACGCTTTGCCAGAGCCGCTGCCGAATCAATTTTGAACATCCATCAGAAAGCCGATATCAGTTCCGAAAATGAGTGATGAAATTTTGGCATGGCGGATAAAATCCGCCGCCACGTTTCACTTCATCATCGCCTCAATATCATCGATCTCCCGCACGATGTCGGCGGAGAGATGTTCATAACCCGTTTCGGTAATCGCGACATTGTCTTCAACGCGGAAGCCGATGTTTTTGTCCTCGATGTAAATGCCGACATCGATGGTGAACACCATGCCGGGTGCGATGGGTTGTCCGGGCGGGCCGACATCATGGACATCGAGACCGATGTGATGGGTGCCTTTATGCCAGTAGTATTTGCTCACGTCCTCGTCTTTGCCGAGATATCCGGCGGCGACCAACTCTTCCCCGACACGTCTGCGCGCATGAGCCTCTATGTCTTCAAAGGAAACTTTTCCCGGAACGAGCAAGCCCATCAGCTCTTTGTTCACTTTAAGCGCTATCGAGTAGATTTCCTTTTGCTCAGGGGTGAATTTCCCATTCACAGGAAAGGCCCGTGAGATATCGCTGACGTATTGGTTTTTCCTCGCACCAACATCTGTTAGAACTAAATCGCCATCATGGAGAATTCCCATCGGCTCTTCGTAATGAATGTAAAAGTTGTTACGACCTGCGGAAACGATGTTAGCGAAAGCTGGCTCACGTACTCCTGCATCGGCCAGGACTTTGTTGAAGACCCCTTCAAGCTGGTATTCATACATCCCCGATTTTGCCGCTTTCATCATCGCGTGAATTCCATCACGAGTGACGCTTAGCGCATTACGGATTTCAGTGATTTCATCAGCATCCTTAATCGTGCGCGCTGCACAAATCATCGGATAGGCGTTTTTAAAACTCAGCCACGGATGAATGGCCAGTGTGGATTCGCTATGTTTGTTTTGCGGAGCATCTTTACGCCCTTCATCGTACTTATCAAAATCATACCACAGGGCGGAGATAGCTCCTGACTCCAGAATTTCGTTAAGCACCTCATCGAACTTATCGAGATCCATGATGTTCCCGATGCCGGAATACTCGGATGCCTCTTCATGGGAAATTCGGTAACCGTTCCAGCGCTCCGCCATTTCACTCTTCGGATGAATGAAAAGGGTTTCCTCGATTTTTCCACCATGGTGGACAGCAACGAAGATGCTATTCACTTGGAGGATGCCAGTTAGATAGTAAAAATTCCGATTCGCGAAAAAGGGATAGCTCGCATCGGCTGTCTTTCTCGGTGCGGAGCCAGCAAATAAAATCAGCGCCTCGCCCGCATTTAGATCTTTATAAAACTGCTTCCTTCGCAGCTGGTGTGAACCGTTCATGCTCACATGTTATTTTTGCCAATGATCGCGTAAATCCTAAAGCCTATCATGGAGGGAACTAATTGATCGTTAGTTGATTCCGAAAATCGCACAGATTTTCTCTTACTTCAAACTTCTCAGCTCCACCGCCTCCGTTGATGCCTCGATTTTTTGAATGATCGTGTGGAGGCGGTCGGTGTGGACTTTTAGGCCTTTCGCTTCGCTATGTTTGATCAGGTCTTGCTCGAGTTGGCGGAGATCCGGAAGGATGGATTTTGCGCCAGCGCCGTAGGCCTCGATCACGCTCAAGCACCGTGGGAAGCGACCCGCTTTGCCCCAGCTTTGGATGTCCATCACCTCGATGATGAGTGGCAGGCCTTCTTTGATTTTATGTTTGGCTAACAGTTCCAGGCCAGAAATACGAACTCCGGATGCAAACATCTCGCCACTCGGTGCGGGTTTCACAATTGCTTCAAGGATGGAGGGCAACAGCGGCCGGATTTCTTCATACGTGTATTTTGTGTAAACGTTGGCGACCTCGGAACGCGCGCGACCATCTTCGTTTGTCAGGCCAGCTTCAATCGCTTTTTGAAGTAGCTGACGATCCACACCGGCGATGGATTTCTTGAGCATTTGGCCGAAGACGACGGAGGAAAGAAAGCGCTGCTCCATCGCGCGGGGATCGGCGGGAGTTGCGCCTTTTGCCAACATGGTAAGGATTTCAGGTAAAGCGACCATGCCCGGCTCGCCTATTTTGCCGAGAGCTTCGGCGGCTTTGATGCGCAGCCACATGTCTTCGTGTTTGAGTGTTTTAACGAGGGAGGGAACAGCGGTGGCGGATTTCTGTGAACCCAGCGCATCGCACGCGCCGTAACGGGCGTAGAGATTGGGAGAGTCAAGCATCTCGATCAACTTATCGACCGGCACGTCCTTCTTTCTGGCCAGTGCCATGGCTGCGCGGTCTCTAACAATGGGTGACCAACTGCCGAGTTTTTCAAAAAGCTCATCGCCGGTAAGTGAGTCGTAGGCGCTGTTGCGATCTTTATTCGACCATCCACGGCCATCGGCGATGATGGCTTGTGCGCTTTTCTCGTCGAGTTGGGGAACTTTTGTTGGACGCTTACCGGTAAGCACGATGGCTTTGCGCGGCATGGCATAAGCTAGCAAATACGCACCCGTGCTATCCCAGCCGCGAGTGCTGTCCAGATCCATTTGTGGCGGACCCTGATGGGTGAATGTTCCATCCCAGCGACGTGCGAGGTCAAAATACCATGAGCCGAATTCTTTCATCCATGCGCCTGTGGCGTGAGGGCCGGATTGCACGACGCCGGGGACCGCCCATGTCATGTTCCAGAAATTTCCCGTATGACCGGTGTCGCGTTCAGAGCCGTGACAGGCGAGGCTCATGCGTGAAAAATATTCGGCTTCTTGGGTTTCATCTAACAAACTGAACAACACGGCGGCCATGCCGTTTTTGCCGTTATCGTCATGGTTCTGAATCCATGGGGTGTGGTCGCCGTAGGGAATGGAACCTTTGCCTTTGTAGAAACGAATCAACTTCGTGCTGCGCTCGATGGCGAGATCGATTTCAGGTTTATTCAAGCCGGCTTGTTTAGCTAACACCAAACCCGTTGTTAGGGGAACGCCCGGTGCGTTCATCATCCCATAGCCATAGAGTCTGCCATCCGGAGCTGCGAACTTATGTCCCCATGAACCGACTTTGCTTTGACCTATCGATGCCTCGAGCGCGATTCTTTCCAGACCAGCTAGCGCAGAGGTGTCGCCGGTGGCCATGGTGTATTCGGCGAGCAACATCATCACATAACCGTAATACCAGGATGCCATGCCATCGGCGGAAAAGCCTTTGGCCCACTCGACTTCTTTTTTAATGAGCTCCATATATTTCGGATTTCCGCTTGCGAGCAGGGCGATTGCGTTCAGCGAGCGAGAGATCGGATTTTGACGCGCGTAGTTTGGATCGCTCTGCATGCGTGCGGCCAGAGCCTCGCAACCCGCTTCAAAAATCTTTTTGGATTTCTCGCAGTTGTAGGGAGCGGTCTTGCTGTAAGTGCCGAGCACGGGGAGCTCCAGCACGACTTGATCCGTGGAGCCTTTTTTCCAACGCGTCAGAGAAAGTTTGCCATCGGCAGCTTCCGCAGCTGTTAGCGCTTTGCCGAACTCGGTGCGGGGATCGTAGGAAAAGGGTTTTCCTCCAACCCCTAGAATCACGTCGCCCACTGCTAGTTTTCCATCGGCGGGAGATTTCGGATCGACCTTGGTGATGCGGATCTGGCGGGCTTCTGTGGTGCCTAACTTTTCGGAATACATCCAACCCCGAGTTCCGGTGGCACCGAGCGTCCAATCATGATTTGCGCCAGCGGGGATGGCATCGCCTTTGGTGAAATCCGGATTCGTCATGCTGCCTTTCGGCGCGGCATGAAGGGAAGTGATGAGCAGCGAGGCGATCGCTAAAGATCTGAAAATACTTAATTTTAACATGCTTGGGTTTTCTGGTGAGTGAGTTACGCGATCAAGTCCCCTATTATTTCGGGATTTCGTTAACCGTGTAGAAAGCGAAGTTGTGAACAAGTGTTTCGCCATCCAGGTCGAGAATGGGAGCGAGATTGAGTTCGTGGACGTGGCCTTTGGTGATTTTATCTAGGGTGATCGTTGCGCTGAGACCGTCTTGGGCGACGGTGACTTGTGTGACTTTGGCCGCGGTGTGTTCGATCTCCGGACCGCCGTAGCCTTGGTGATAGGGATAGGTGAAAGAGGAGACGGTATAATTTTCCGGAAGGGCTGCGGTTTTAGGATCCACCGGTTTGGTAAACTCTATCTTGAAACCAGTGGAGGTGATACCGATGCGTTTGATTTCAAACGGAGTAACTCCGGTCCATTCGAGGCGCTCGAGCGCGTACGGTTTGAGGCCGCGAACCGGCCAACCGCGATTGGTTCCGCCGGAGATCAAACGACCTTGCGGAGTGAAATGGACATTGAGCAAGCCGGTGGATAGTTCTTCACGAAACGGATAACACGCACCCTGCCAGACGCCGTTCACTTGCTCGGTGGTGGCGCGCACGATGATGGATTGGGTGTAGTCACCCATAAAGATTTGGTTTTCGAAGGGGCCGAATTTTCCGTCTGTCGTATCAATCACAAAACCACTGAGCGAACGGCCCATGCGGATGTAGGGAAACACCACCGCGTAGGGATCGAGTTGCGGGATTTTCTGGCTTTCTGTTAGAGTGGAGGATCCGTTTTTAGGTTCGGGCGGAACCTCTCCCATGTTTGGCGCGTATTTGTACCAATTGTAACTGATGGGATGTCCCATGAAGCCGTTTTCTTTGATAAATTTCAAACTGCAAGCCGCGTTCCACGGACCTTGGCTTTCAATGTAAAACAACGCGCCGTGCTCGTTGAAACCAATCCCTCCCGGGCTGCGCACGCCGCTTGCATAGGGAATCGATTTCCCCTCGGGGGTGACTTTGAAAACCCAACCACGAAACAATTCCTGTGAATGATAGGAGCTCGATAAGCCAAGCGCGACGAACAGATTTCCTTTCGGATCGAACTTCGAACCGAACGCGTATTCGTGATAAGTGCCGTAACCCCATGCATCAGAAACGACATCGTAACGATCCGCCGTGCCATCGTTATTGGTATCGGAAACTTTGGTGAGCTCTGCGCTGTGCGTGACAAAAAGCGCGTTGTCTTTCCACGCGAGGCCGAAAATTTCATCAAGGCCGGTGGCGAAGAGATGATACTTGGGCTCGGGATTCGCGGCATCGGCTCCAGTGATGAAATACACGTCGCCGTGACGTGTGCCGACTGCGGTTCTGCCATCCGGCAAGTCGCAGAAAGCACCGGCTTCGATGACGAGATTTTTCGGGATGGGGAGATCGACCAAGCGGTAATATTTGCGTTCGCGTTCAGCCGTGCCCCAGCGTTCGCCGACTTCTTCGGCTTTCAGGCAAGGGAAGAGAATGAATAAACTCGCGCAAAGCCGCAAAGCCGCAAAGGAAGAGAGCTCTAAAAAACTTTTTTTGGATTTATGGTTGGAGAACATAATCGAGAGAGAGGGTTGAAGTTCCAGCGGGAAGTTCCAGCTTGAGAATGAGTTCTTGATTCGATCCTGCATTGCGAAGGATGTTAGAAAACTTTGCGGTGGATTTTCCAAGGTTGAGTTGGAGTTTGGGGATTTTGAATGAATTCTCCGATACCGATTCGATCGTTCCTGACAAGGCGCGGAAGTAAAGCGTGGTGGCTTTGGCGGAGGTGAACGTTAGGGTGCGATTCAACGTGTTGTTTTTACTCGCTGCGCTGGATGTATCTTCGATCGAAATTTCTCCGCAACGGTAACGGAGTGTTGGGACACCTTGTTCGCCGATGGAATATCCTTTGAAAGAGTAGGCGTGTTGGGAGGGATAGGTCGGATCCGGATTCACAGGGCTTTCCTTCGTCCGAACTGGTTTGAGCGGCCACGTTTCCGGAAGCTCTGTTAGAAATGCAACGTCTTCAGCGAGCTGGATCACAGGCCCTGCTGGAGAGAAATTTCCTGAGCCCTGGCCGCGCCAACCCACTTTAACATATTTTCCTGACCAGAAGGCTGAGAGTGCGCCGTTATGAGCGTTAAACGCGTAATTCATTCCGCCCGGAAAACCGACTGCGATACCGCGATAGCCGGCAACTGTGCTGCGCCCGCGATAGGTGCGAATTTGATCGGTGACGACCAATTCGGGATCTTCTGCGCGGAGTCCTGAAGGATCGCGGGCGGAGCGACCAAGTGAAAACTGGTTCCAGAGAGCTTGGAGTTGAACATCAGTGTTGCCATCGAGGATTTCGGTTTGCACCGCTTTTCCATCAGGCCAGAAGGACGGCATGATGATTCCAGGACGGAACTTTGCGGGGTTTTTCATGAACTGATCAAACCATGCCGGTTGCAAGCGTTGATAAGAGGTCATGAGATCGAGCCCTTTCATACTAGGCGATTCGATGCCGTTGTAGTTGTGGCAGGAAATGCAACTCAGACCCTGATCACCTAACAACCTGTGGCCTTCATCACGCATCATCGGAGCGGATGCTTCCATGATCGGCGGGTAATCGAAAGGTTCGAGCTTGTCGTTTTCCGCAAAAGCTTGAGGCAGCCCATCAAGTGCTTGATTGCCGTATTGCGGCATGCGAGTGGTCATGTAGGGGCGGACGGTTTCGCCTTCGAAGAGCACTTTGTTCAACCATTCAGGCCGGAGTTTTGCACCGACCAAAGTAAGCGGCGGCGGGATGCGACTTTCGTTACCGAGAGCTTCTTCGGTGGAGTGGAAATAACTGTCGAGCGCGGGTTTCACTCCGCCGAAGTCATCGCGTTGGTGACAGGATATGCAGTTCATCTGGGTGAGGCGCATGTTGATGGACTCGGCAGGAGTGGCTTTTTTCGGATTTTCTGTTAGAGCAAGGCGGATCGCCTTTTTCTGAACATCGCTGAGTTGATAGTTCGGCGCTTTGCCGGGAGTTGCGGAAAGGCAACCGGCGTTGAGATCGAGCTTGGCTTTCGCGGGAATAAGAGGCGGCTTGGGATCAGAATCGACGTTGTGGCAGGCGTTGCAGCTCATTTCGGTGAACGCTTTTTTCCCAGCGGCGATCGTAGCGGGTGAATGGGTTTCTGCTCCGGGAGCTGATGGTTCAGAACCGATCATGAAAGCAGCGAGCAGTTCAGCTTCGCTGCGACTCAAGCGCATGTCGGGCATCCGGCCATCGGGCCTTACTTTCAAAGGCTCGTGCAAAAAATCGGCGAGGCCGGCGGGATGATATTTTTTTGAAACGTGAGCCAGGTTCACGTTACCTGTTAGAGATTTGGCTTCCGCGTTGTCATCTTGTGGGCTGTGGCAGGAGATGCAGCCGATCTCATGAAATAACTTTTTGCCATCTGCGGCTTTATCTTTTGGCAAGGCCGCGTTCTTTGCAGGTTCGCTTTGAAGGGAGAGAAGATACGCGCTGAGTTCCGTAGCGATTTTTTCCTGCTCCTCAGCCGAGCGCTCGCCGAAGACATCCGGCATCGCTGTGCCGGGATCGTGGAGCGCGGGGTCTTGGATGAATTTTTTAAGGAACTCGGGTTGAACCCGTGAACCGACCTCACGTAGATCAGGACCGGCGGCCTTGGGTTTTGACATTCCCTCATGGCAAGAGGCGCAACGCAGTTCTTCGATCAGGACTGTGCCTTTTTGGGTCTCGGTTAAAGGATGCTTGTGCTCCAAGCCCGGGATGATGGGAGCGGCATGAAGTTTTACAGCGATCAGGCCAAAGCAAGCAATGAGGATCGGAGTTGTGGAAAATGGGATGCGCACGGCGGGAATATACCGTCCAATTATGTGCGGTCGAGCTAGATCAAGGGTTCTTGGGAAATGATTTCCTCAGGAGTTGTGAGCCGGAGTAGTATAGAATGGTTTTCGAATTAACATCATCGATAAGGAGGCAATTAAATCTACTAAGATGTTAGGAAGGGCGTCCGGATTAATGGTTGTCTCTCCCTAAGTCTTAGGGAACAGGAATGTCCCCTCTCCTTAGCTTGTTGACGAGTGCAAGGTGGGCGGAGCAGGATGCTAGCCATGAGCGAAATCAAAGACCCACCAACGACTACCCGAGGAATTTTGCGGCAGCTTGGGCCGGGCTTGATTATTGCGGGATCGATCGTGGGTTCCGGCGAGTTGATTGCGACGACAGCCGTGGGTGCGGAGGCTGGGTTTGTTTTGCTGTGGCTGATCATTATCGGCTGCTTGATCAAGGTATTCGTGCAGATCGAGTTCGGGCGTTTCACGATTACAAGTGGCAAGACGACTTTGGACGGCCTCAACATGGTTCCGGGGCCGCGGCTTCGGGTGAACTGGTTGTGCTGGTTCTGGATGATTTTTACTTTGGTGGCGTTGGTTCAATTGGGCGGAATCATTGGTGGAGTCGGGCAAGCCATGGCCATCCAGCAACCGCTCACCCAAGCAGGCGTGGAGATGAATGTCCGCGAGGATGCGGAGATTCAGGTGAAAGTCGCAGACAAAATCATCGAGCGCTTTGAAGGCGATGCGCATATGGCGATGAGTCTCGAAAAAGTCGCCAAGCAACGTGACGCAGCGCAAGCGGAACTTTCAAAATGGGAGGGAAAGGAAAAGATCGTTTCACATGACCCGATGATTTGGGCGACGGTTGTCACGGTTGTTTCGATCCTGCTGTTAGTGGTTGGGCGTTATCGCCTGATTCAGAATGTTTCAACCTTTCTGGTCGCATCATTCACGTTGGTGACATTGATCAATCTGTTTTATCTGCAGGCCTTGCCCGAGTGGCGCGTTTCATGGGCGGAATTGGTCAGCGGAATGACTTTCCAGGTTCCCGAAGGCAAAGGTTTGTTTGTGGCATTGGCAGCGTTTGGAATCATCGGGGTCGGCGCGACGGAACTGATTCAATATCCGTATTGGTGTTTGGAAAAAGGTTACGCGAAGTGGACGGGACCGCGTGATGATTCGCCGGAATGGGAATCGCGGGCGCAGGGATGGACACGCGTACTGCGCTGGGATGCGTGGTGCTCGATGATTGTTTACACGTTCGCAACGATTGGATTTTATCTGTTAGGCGCAGCGATACTCGGGCGCACGGGGCTCAATCCGGGAGGTGAACAGATGATCCGAACCTTGGGACAAATGTATGTTCCTGTGTTCGGTGCCGCGGCGGAGCTGGTGTTTTTATTCGGCGCGTTCGCGGTGTTGTATTCGACCTTTTTCGTGGCGACAGCGAGCCATGCGCGGGTGTGCGCGGATGCCTTGCGAGTATTCGGCGTGACGTCAGGCGATGAGAAGTCATATCGCTGGTGGGTGCGGACGTTCTGCATCTGCTTGCCCTTGTTGTTTTTGGGGAGCTTCGCGTTCTTCAAGGCACCGGAACAATTGGTTTTTGCAGGAGGCTTCATGGGCGCGCTGATCCTGCCGATGCTAGGTGCAGCCGCTTTGTATTTCCGCTATCGCTGCTGTGATGCAAGGTTGGCACCAAGCCGCTTGTGGGACATCGGGCTATGGCTTAGCGTGGCGGGATTGTTTGTCGCGGGGGTGTATGCGTTTTATGACAAGGTTTTGAAATAAGTTTTGCTGAAGAGAAATCTCGCGCAAAGCCGCCAAGACGCAAAGAAGGAAGGATCAAAATAATGATGGGGGCTTTTCTGATTACCTCGAATGGTTCAGCTTTGTGGATCCCTTCCCATTATGAATGAAAATCAAATTAGTAAAATTGTCGTAGATGCTGCCGTTAAACTCCACATGGATCTCGGTCCGGGCCTTCTGGAATCTGTTTATGAAACCGCACTAGCTCACCTCCTTCGTAAAAATGGTCTGATATGTGAACGTCAGGTTCCCATACCATTTGCTTACCATGGCATTATCTTTGACGAAGGGTTTCGCGCGGACATTCTCGT
The DNA here is from genome assembly GCA_040384845.1 of Verrucomicrobiota bacterium. Taxonomy (GTDB): domain Bacteria; phylum Verrucomicrobiota; class Verrucomicrobiia; order Verrucomicrobiales; family Akkermansiaceae; genus Luteolibacter. The sequence continues at coordinate 113,607 of JAZKIL010000008.1, forward strand.
AAATAATCTTGTTATCCTGGAACTCAAATCCATCGAAAACATTGCTGCGGTTCATCGCAAGCAAATCCAAACGTATCTAAGGCTGGCAGATAAAAAACTTGGCCTGCTTCTCAATTTTGGTGCCGCTCTCATGAAAGATGGCATTGTTAGAGCAGTAAATCACTTGGAAGAATAACAAATTCCGCGCAAAGGCGCAAAGACTCCATTTTAATCTCATCTTCTTCCCTTTGCGTCTTTGCGACTTTGCGCGAGACATCCATTTATGGAATCGCATAAAACCGCGCTGCGTTTTCGGAAAACAATTTCTTCGAAACGCCCGCGCCTTTTGCGTCGAAATACGCGCGTGTGAGTTTCAGCACTGATGCATAGTCGCCTGTGGTTTCAGTGACTGGCCAGTCGCTACCATAGACCAATCGATCCTCGCCAAAGCATTCGAAGGCGAGATCCAGGACGGGCTTGTAGAAAGAAAGTTCTTTAGGTGCCGGTTGTTGCTTAACCCGACCATACAGTGCGGAAACTTTGCAGTAAACATTCGGCGCTTTGGAGATTGCGCGGAAGTCCGCGACATACTCAGGGGTGAGCGGATTGCCATCGAGTTGGACGCCACCGAAGTGATCGATGATGATGCGTAGCTCCGGAACTTTGCTGGCGATAACCGCTGCTTCTTTCAGGGTGTAGCTCCCTAACAGGATATCGACGCTTTTGCCTGCGGCGGCGGTGAGTTTAAGGTCGCGATAAAACGCATCATCGATCTCATTCTTCGGACGTCCCGACAAGCGATAGCCGAGATAACGGGGATCTTTGCAGAGTTCTTTAAACGTGGTGGCGAATGCATCCGTGCCGATGATTTCCGATAAATTTCCGACCACGCCGCGATAGAGTTTTGGATTGTGAGCGGAGATATCGAGATTCCATTGGTTGTCCGGCATGCTTTGGCCGGCTTGCACCAGCACGACGCCGCTCACTCCATTATCAGCGGCGATCGGTTCGTGGAACTTCGGGAGGACATCGCGGTAAAGATGCTTGTTGTCTTTTTTGATCCAAGTGATTCCGGCGGGTCTATCTAGCGAATAAAGATGCACATGGGTGTCGATGATTTTCATTGGCTCCTGAGCCAATGAAAAAACGGGCATGCTAGCGATGAAAAGGACTGCAAGAGAAAGGTGTTTCATGAGATGAAAACTACCCTCAACGATATCGCCCGCGCTCGGCGAGTTTAAAAAATCCGGGGGAGATGGATGGTTTGCATAATCTTCCATGTCGGGTAGATATGGCGCTTCGTTGCATTTTGAATTCCTGCCGATGGATTTATCAAAAGCCGCAGCGAAGTTTCTATTTTCGACAGTTGAAAAAGATCGCGAGTTGACCTTCAAAGCGCTGAAAGGTGAAAGCAAAGCCTCCTCCACTTTGTGAGTTCTCGCTTACTGCTTCAGCGATTTGTCCATCGTGTCAGTCCAATGCTGCAGGAAAAATTTCTTCTCGGTGTTTAAGAATTTATCGGAAGTTCCGAGAATGGGGCGCAGGCTGGTAGTGAGTTGCAGAGTCACGAGGAGGAAAATCCCGCACCAGATGATGAGTGGGGCATTTTGCGTGGCGCCGGTTTCGCGGAGTGCGACGCGCATGAACTTGAATGCAAAGGTCAAAGCGACGAGCCATGACACCAGCGCAAGAAATCCCATGAATCCGAACGAGCTCGTGCCTTGCGCAAAAATCCAAAGCGCTGGAGCAAATCCTAACAACAACAGCCCTGCCATCGCCAGCATTCCGCTTAACAATCCGCCCATGCGGGCAGCCGATGCCGTGGAACCTGCGAGGATAGAAAAGATATACAAGCTGGGGAAACAAATGAGCCCGGCAAAAAGTAAGCCGCCGCCCAATTTGATCGGCGCTGCCCATAGTTGATTCTCGTAGGCAAATGTTCCTAACACGAAGCCGAACACCAGAATCGAAAGCAATGCGATCAAGCCGAATCGAAGCAGGGTGGGTTTCTCTTCACAGACTTGATGTCCGGCGAGCTGTGCAGGCCGGCGAAGGAGGATTTCAAAAAGATCGCGGAGGTTCGGATTTTTCGGGATCGGCACGTATTGCGTGGGATTGAGTGGCGGCGGAGTTGGATTCAGCGGTGGTGGAGTTGGGACGGGTGTTGGTTCTGGATGTTCTTCGTTCATGGTTTTGCTTTGGTTGTTTGGTTTCTAATTTGGAGAATGATGAGGAAGCTGATACTTACTGTTAGACCGATGAACACCAGTCCTTCAAAACCCAGGCCTTCGGTGACGCGTTTCAATGATCGCCACACGGCTTCGTAAAAATTTCCGCGCATGGGGTTCTCGCGCAGGAAAGCGACATCCAGACCAGGCGATCCGAAGAATGGCCGGAGCACCCATGAAAACTGACCACCGAGGAATGCGTTGCCAGCGATCCATGCGGCAAGGGTTGCACGGGCGATGGCGCGAGAAGGGCTGTAGGATTCGAGTAATTTGGCGAGTCGGGCCACGCCGATAAGTCCCGCGATCCCGATCAGGGAAACATGCGTTAAAAGATACGCGGAGTGCGAAGTGACAGCCTGAGGAGAATCATGTGCGGGAATGTTTAAAGCGATGAAGTAAGTGATCGGTGCCACTGATCCAAGGATGAGCCCGGTGATCGCGAATCCGCTGAGCAGCGCATGCAGGGATTGTTTAAACCCAAGGCCGCTCCCAAGCAATAAACCTAACAAGCCGTTCAGCAATCCGTTGCAGCTTAGGGTCAGCGCGATCAACAACGGCATTTTCAACGCCACATACAAGCCCATCAACGGCGACCTCCAGAACCCCACCGTCAAACCATATACCCCGAAGCCAAGCGCGGTGATCAGCGCGGCCCGCAGAATGGCGCCGGGCTCGGGTTCTCTTAATCGCTCGGCAGTAGGTGTGAGTAGATCTCTCATCGGATGCACGCATTGCACACCCCGTTTGTGAAAGCTTGATGAAGTTCCCGTGAAAAACTCGCTAAAAATCTCAGCAACCCGGGATGGAGAAAATCGCGCGGGTTCCAGATGGATCCGCCGATTCCAACGCCACGCTACCCAGATGCAGCTCCGCAGCCTCTCGTACCAAAGTCAGGCCGAGGCCGGTTCCTTTGCGGCCGGTCCGCAGATGGCGCAGGGAGAAGAAGCGATCAAATACCTTTTCCTTCGCGTAATCCGGAATCCCCTCACCGCGATCTTCGATGATCACGCGGTTGAAATCCGAAACGCTTTCCATTTTCACCAAAACGTTCTGTCCCTCCGGCGAGAAATCAATTGCGTTTTCTAGCAAATTTGTGAGCGCAGCTTTGAGAATGAACGCATCACCACTGATCATCATCGACGCGCTAGGTTTGGAAAAGTTGATCCCCACACCCGCGAGCTCTGCCATGGCTTTCAATTCATCCACGACCCGTTCCACAAGTATCGCCAAATCAATGACCTCTGTGGCATCGAGCCGGGTTTTCCCTTCGAGCGCGGAAAGCTCTAACAATTTTCCGAGCAGCCGATCCGCTCGCAAGGTTTCAGCGGCGATGTTGTTGAGAAAGCGCCGGCGATCTTCTTCAGGCATCGGCTTACCATCTTCATTCAGCAGTTCCGCCGCACCGCGAATTCCGGCCAAGGGACTTTTCATCTCATGCGTCAGCGTTTGCACGTAACGTTCGGCAAAACGCCTGCCTTCCAAAGACTCCCGCATGGACTCAAGCGCGCTGGCTAAAGTGTTCACTTCTTTGCCAAGCCCGAGATAAGGCAGCGCTCTACGTTTCCCTTGTTCGATGTCGCGGGCGTATTCGGTGAGCCGGGAAATCGGTAGATATTGCCAAACGAAAATCACGGCGACGCAAAACAAAATTCCCCCACCGACAAGCCCAGTTCCCCACCAGATTTCTGAAACTCGCCTGCGGATGATGGGAAGCGCGTCGGATTGTTTTTTATAAACCGTGAGGACACCGAGAGGTTTTGCTGCATCGCCGATGGGCGCAGCGACGTGAAGCACCGAGCTTGTCTCATCGCTTTCCCTCAACCGAGTACTACGCGCGCCGTATTTCCCACGAAGCGTCAGATACACATCCCGGAACTGGGAGAAATCGGCTCCAACTCGATCTGGAAATCCCGAATCGAAAATTACTTTTCCGCTAGCGTCGGTGACATAAACATCCAAGCCCACGCGGACTTTGGAATGATTGTGGATGCTGGCATCAATTTTCCTCTCTCTAGCGGCTTCCATCACTTCTTGAAATTGGCGAGAATCGAAGCCATCGGCGCTGAACTCTTGTTCAGCGAAAACGGCCAACACATTCGCAGCATCCACCATCGCTTCCTCGGTTGCTTGAAACAACTGCGGCTCAACGTCGGCGAGTTGCTTTTTCACTAGAAGATTGAATCCCGCCAAGATGATCAGCGCGATGATGCATAGAGTGATTCGGGTCAGGCGCATGTATTCATGGATTTAGCAATGAGTAGGAATATCCCAAGCCCCGACGGGTTTCGATCATTTCCTCAGCACCCGACTGCGCAGCTTTGAGTTTTGCGCGCAGGCTTTTGACGTGAGCATCGACAGTCCGATCCGTCACCGCACCCGGATCGTCCCATGCATTTTCCAACAGTTGCTCTCTGGAAAAAACCTGTCCCGGGTGGCTGATCAACACCGATGCCAACCGAAACTCATGTGCGGTTAGATCCAATGCGGATTCATTTAAAATGATCCGCTTCGAGTGATTATCGATTTTGAGACCCGTTCCCGACGAATGCGGAACGGATGGAGCGCTTGGAGTTGCGTTCCCGGATCTTCTCAAAATGGCTTTCACCCGTGCCGCGACTTCGCGGGGCGAAAACGGCTTGGTCACATAATCATCTCCTCCAATTTCCAAACCGAGCACCCGATCGATTTCCTCGCCTCTTGCTGTTAGAAAAAGCACAGGGATACGCCATATCTCCCGGAGTTGGCGGCACAGATCGAATCCCGTCATGTCCGGCAAGCCGACATCGAGGATCGCGAGGTCATGCTTGGATTGGCTTTCAAGTTTCAAAGCCTCCGCACCCGTCATCACGTGCACGACCTCGTAACACTCGCTCTTCAAAGCGTAGATCAACGTGTCTGCAATCGCAGGCTCATCCTCAACTATTAGAATGCGTGGCATGGATGAATTCTGAAAATGATTGGCGCGACAGTCGAACATAGAATTCACTTTCCAAATGCGAGGTTTGGGGGGTGCACGCCACTTCACAGCTTGCACCCGCGAAGCAATTGGGGCAATATGCCTTCATGTCAGAGGATCAGCCATCGATACACCGTCCGCGCCGCAGCGCGAGTGCGGATGCGGCTTTTCAGGCGGAACTCTTACGTGTTTCGCAAATGACAATCAAAGAGCGAGTGGAAGCTGCCTTGACCATGCGGGAACGCTTTAGCTGGATTCAGCCAACGGAGGCAAAGCCAGTTTCATCACAAAAGTAGATTATGGAAGACGGCGAGCTATCCAATTTAAAAGTAGCGGATCAAATCGCCGCGATGCTCGCCAGTCGTGAGTTACCTACTGTCGTGATAGGCGCAGTCGCTATGGCCGCCCATCGATATGTCCGCTTTACTGAGGATATCGATTTGGGCGTGATAGCCGATTTGCCACAAATGCGTCTCTTTGTAGAGGCGTTGCGATCATCAGGATTTCATGCTGAGCTTCACGAACCCGATGCGGATGATCCGCTCGGTGGAGTGATCGATATTTCTGGATCGTTTGGGCTGGTGCAAGTTATCAGTTTTGCCAACCGATTTCCGGCGGTAATCCGTGATGCCCTAGAAGGTGAGGATGTTAGAATCAGCCCCGGAAGCATGCTTAGGATTATGCCCATACCGCAGCTGGTAGCTCTAAAAATTTACGCTGGTGGCTGGAAGTCTCATGCAGATATCGTCGAATTACTTAAGCGTAACCCGGAAGTAGATCTTCATGCGATTCGTGAAACCTGCCTGAAATACCGACTTCGGGATTTGGATAAAATTTTAGAGAACCTAACAGATTAGGGCGCGGACTGAACTTGAATCACTCCAGTAGATCAAGTCACCTTGCGGTTTTGCTGGCGGATGAATCGTGCAGAAAGGACGCAGCACCCCAGGCTGACGAAGAGGAGAATGAAGCCGCAGAATTTCATGGTCTCGATTTGGCCGACTTCTGAGCCCTCGATTTTGTCTTTTGGAGAAACTTTAGGGAGGTAACGGTTTTTTGGATCATTTTTATCCGGTGTAAACAAATCGTAAAACGGGATGGGTTTTTCGAGAGCTAGGAAAACGTGGCGGGGATCTTTGTTGCGATAGTCGTTGCGGAAAGTTTCGGCCTCACGGACGAGTAGGTCGATCCTATCGTTCACGAACCATTTGTATGTCGGGCGAACGTCGTCGCCTTTTGGCCAGACTTTCATAGTGGATACTTCGATGGGCGTGCCGGTGTTGACCATGCGACGAATTCTGGCGACGAGTTCCTTGCCCTCTTTCGTATTCCGCGCGCCGGAAGCGAGCAGACGACGGAGTCCTTCTTTTGTCATCTCGAAGCTTTCGATTTGTTCGGGAGTCGGTTCTTGCTCTTTGTCACGGAAACGATCGATTTTTCGTTGCAAGCGGATGCGTTCGATTTCGAAAGGGTTACGGGTCGCTTGTCCGATGAGCATGCCCTCAAAGGCGTAGCGCAGGGGCATGATTTTCGCGGGGACAGGAACGCCGCCGTTTTCGCGTTCGATTTTTACTTCCTCGAACAATCCACGGTTCATTTCTTTGTAAGGAACGAGTGCGCCGGCGAGGAGCATTTGTGGAACGAGCAGGAGCGGAACGGCTGTTAGAGCGGCGCGTTCGGTGCGGACGAGGGACGAAACCAACAGCGCCATGCCCGTGCCGGTGAGCGCGGTGAGAGTCATCCAAATCCAGTGATAAAGAAGCACTCCTTCAATTTCCAAGAAGTGATTTCCGACGATGAGGTAGAACCAACATTGCACGGCGGCGACAATGCCGAGGGCGAGGAATTTTGAAATAACGTATGACAGGCCGCCGGGATGGCAGTTGCGTTCACGCCGCAGCACGGCGCGATCGCGCAGGATTTCCGTGGCGGAGTTGGTTAATCCGAGAAACATCGCCACGGTGACGCTGAGGAAAAGATAAGCAGGAATGTGGAGCGCCGTGGAAAACTGGTAAGGGCCTGAGGGCGATGAACGCAGGGTGATGGCAATCAACCCCGCGAGAATGGGAGCTTCCAAAAAGGTGCTGTAAAGCGTACCGCGATTTCGAAGTTTGGATATAAATGAACGTTGAAATTGGGTGAAAAACACTCTCAACACCGCACGCCAACGGCGGGACGGTGTGGGTGGGACGGGTAATCGCTCGTGAGAGCGCATCTCGCCCAAATGCGTGGGCAACGCGGCATCGCCCTGAAGAGATGTTAGAAGCGACAAGCTTTCAAAACGTTCTTGCCAGAAGTTAGGAGTAAAGCGCCGTGCTCCCCCCGTATTGCCGGCGTCTCCGATCGCGCTGAGCGGTGTTTCCAAAATATCGAATACAAAGTCAGCGCCGAGCGGAGTTTTTGCAACCAGGGAAGGATGCGAAACCCCTTGCTCCACACACGCTTCGCGGAAATAGGCGACCATTTGCGAGGGAGTTCCGAAATACGCAACTTTACCTCCGTTATCTAACAGCAATACTTTATCAAACAAGCGCAACACGCTGGCACCGGGACGATGAAGGGAGGCAATGACGATTTTTTCCCTAGCGAGTGCGCGAAGAGTCTCAGCCACGTGCTCGGAATCTTTGGAGGACAAACCGGAAATGGGTTCGTCGAAAAGGAAAACCTCCGCGCGACTACCGAGGTCGAGGCCGAGGTTTAGCCTGCTACGCTCACCTCCGGAAATGGTTTTCTCGCCAGGAGAACCGACCCTTCGGTGGGCGATCCCCTGCAAGCCGAGTTCTGCCAACATGCTGTCAACACGCCGTCCATGTTCAGATCTTGCCAGACCCGGACGGCGGATCACCAATGCGTGGCGCAGATGCTCGCGGACCGTGAGTTGCGGATTGAGCGATTCTTCCTGCGGCATGTGCGCGACGAAGGGAACCAGACTTTCGCGATGATCATAAAGAGAAAGGCCGTTCAGTTTAACTTTACCACGGTTCGGCCTGCGTTGACCGGAAAGCGCGGCGAGCAAGGTGCTTTTTCCGCTACCGCTGGGACCGATGATGCAAAGCATTTCTCCACGCTGAACCGAGAAATTGATCTGATCGAGCGCGCGAGAATCTTTTCCGAAATCGTGCACCACGCCTTCGACATCGAGTGATTCGATCTGGGTTCTTTCCTCATCGAGAAATCCTTCGGAAAAACGGCAGCGCACGGCTTGGCTGCCGGAGAGCCGAATCAGCGATCCATCGCGCAAGCTGGCGAATTGGCGGACAGGAAAACCATCAACTAAGATCGGGCCATTGGCTTCACGGACTTCGAGTTCTCCTGTGGCTCCGTCACTGGCGAAACGGATGAAAAGCACTGTGCGGGGCGCGAGTTTGCCACCGAGCAAAAGATCTCCTCGGCTCAGTGCTGTGGCATCGTTAGAAACGAGATATTCCTGGCGCTCGGCGACCAAGCGGAAACGCCTGCCAGATTGCAGAGCGCGTTTGCGAAGATCGTTAATTGTTAGACTGAAGCCATTTTCACTGCCAATGCGCTCGTGATAGAGACAACTCACAATCTCGCCTTTTTGTAAAACGCCGTGAGCGCCGACCTGTAATTCCGTTTCAGCGAGTAATTCGACTTCTGCCTGAAGCCCGAAACGCACGCAAAGCTCACTGCTGCGCGAACGTGTACGCTCCGCGATGATCCCACCATCGCCCGCTGCGAGGTAAATCGCGGGGCGGGTTTCCATTTTTCCGGTATCGAGAAAGAAACGCAGGCCGTCGTAACCAATCGTCCAATCCGGGATGACAAGCTCTAGGCGCTCACGTACTCGCAGAAATGCACCCGGCGGCAGGGATTTTCCGCGAACCCAAATAGCATTTCCACCCGTATTGCGTAGTAGGATGAGATTGCCAGCACGATAAAGTCGGAACTCGTGATCCACGGCTGCGGGAGGGAGTGCGACGTCCGCGTTCTTGCCACCGAAGATGAGGCGTTCAAACGGCAACGAATCGCTACCCTCCCACGACTCAGCGCTCATATGCATTTCCCGCACGATCGCGGAGCCAACATCCGGCCTGCCCAGCCTGCGCATGAAAATTTCATAACTCGCTCGGCTCCGCTCAGAGCGCCCCGAGGCATCCACCAAGGTGAAAAGCTGTAGGCCGATGGCGATCTTATCGGTGTCATCGAGGCTCTGGCGCAGCTCGCTGGCGAGGCCTTGTAGGGGTTTAGGGCTGCGAACCGCGCGACGAAGCCGTCTTGCCAACCATGCGTGATCCACATCCGGAAACGCACTACGCAACATGTCGAGAATGAGATCCGCTTCAACCGCACTGAGCACATCATCCAGCGTAGCGAACGCGGCAAACGCATCGACCAACGCGCCGACCTGGCCTTCCGAGCCCTTCGCCAATCTACGGGTGCGCCGCGCGGCAAGTGCCCATTCGAGGAAATCCCGACCCCAGAAACGCTTCCGCGGTTCTCCCCTCTGCGGCTTCATTTCCTTCTCATTGTTCTTCTTGCCATCCATGCGTTGGCTTATTTCCACCCATCAGCGACGGCTTGGCAATACGCTTTCTCAAGATGTGGTCCTCATTTGAAATTTGAAATTTGTGATTTGAAACTTAAAGATCCCAGTCGTGTCCAAGATTCTCATCCTTTTCATTCGCTTCTATCAGCTCGCCATTTCGCCGTGGCTGAGGTTTTTGAGCGGTGGGAACGGCGTATGCAGACACGATCCAACGTGTAGCCATTACGGCATCGAAGCTCTGAAAGTGCACGGGCCGATCAAAGGTTCATGGCTGACCCTGCGGCGTTTGCTCCGATGTCACCCATGGGGCACACATGGCTACGATCCTGTGCCGAAAAAGAAATAAACTAGGCTTTCTGAGGCTCGCGGATGTGCAGCCACGCATGCACGTGAGGTTTGCCGCGGAAGTAGGAAACCATGTTAGGGCCTTCGATTTGCCAGACGTCCCAGACTTCATCATCACCGATGTTCTCGCCTTTGTAGAAAGACATATGGAGATTGTCCATTCCGCCGGCCTCAATGTGTTTCATGGCTTCATCGGCATCCGCTTTGCGGAATGGCGCGAGGATATCTCCAATGACTTTTTTCACATGGTCTTTTTGATCATGAGTGAGATCAGCCACGCGAATCCCGGCCAGACCTTCTTTCTTGCCTGTTAGAGCAACCGTATCGAGTCCGTTTTCGCCCCGGCTTTCGTTGAGTAAGGCAATCGCCCGCTGTTTGCCATCAAGCATCTGATAAACTTCATTCGCTTTCAGCGCCTGATACCAATAGGCATTTCCTTCATGCTTCGGCCCCTCTCGGAAGCCTTTCGCCGCATGGCCGTAAAAAATCGGGCCAGCAAAGGCCGCGCCTTCCATCGAGTCCCCATCGCAGCGGCGGGTGCAGTGACGCCCTGTTAGAACAAATTCAAATTTCCCCGTGCCGGGCTCACCGAAAATCGCGATCGATGATCCGCCATCGAACCCGTCACTACCGCTGTCGGAAACCACCTGGTCATAAACCTTCTTGGCGTATTCCTCGCTGTGCAGGCCCATGAAAATTTCGGTAATCATCGCCTGCTGGTCTTTGGTGAAATCCTTCACCAAGGTCTTGGTGATGTGCCAGTTGTTATCGACCTCCAGGCGCAGCTTGTTGTCGTAAGCAAAACAAATTTTCCCGCGCTGTTCCTCACTCAGGCTATCGTAAAGAGTTTTAACCAAGGTGTCGGAAGTGGGCTTCGCTTTCGGTTTGCCATCCGCATAGCAGGGAATGATCCCGCTCGCACCGATCGCTCCCGCGGCAAGGCCGGCCTTTTGAAGAAACGAACGACGGGTTGTTAGATGGGCTTGATCGGAATTCTGGAAAGGATTCATAAGCGGGCACACTGGCAAAATCTCTGTGAGCCGTCGATGGGAAAATCGTTTTGGAATTCTTCACCGCCGAGGCGCAGAGGCCGCGGAGGAGCGCGGAGCCAGCACGATCAAAAGATTTAGATACTTTCTAAGCAATAAAATGAACACATACCACAGCTTTGCGTCCCCTCCCCGACCTCTGCGTCTCTGCGGTGAAAAATCATTTTCCCTCATACGTCCGAAACGGCACTGCCGGAAGTCCCGCCCCATTGTAAAGCGGGGCTTGCGGATTACTGTCCCACGCATAGCGGACCGCCACAGGCTTCGCAATTTCAGATGAGGAAACGATCACGCTTGATCCATCGATCTCTGCCTTGGCCCATACAAACTTTCCATCTTCGCCGGCGATGGCGAAACTCTTGTCCGTCGCTCCCTTGAATGCGAGTCCCTCATCTGCGTGATCAAAGCTGAGTCGGATGCGATCCCCTTCAACTTTCATCTCACGATACCACGGCCCGGAATAACTAACAGATTTGTCGTACGTTTTTGCCAAAGCGCTCAGCGCAAGCCTGTAGCCAACGTCCCGTTTGTTTTTCGGATGGATGTCTTTCGCATCGCCGATATCGATCGCGATCGCTAGGCCGCAATGAGGAATCGTTTTCGCTGTCATGGCCTGAGCTTCGCGAAGCTCCGCCCAAGCATTGTCGCGCGGTTGTTCTCCGGCATCCTGATAGTTCGCCAGAGAAACGATGTGAAACGCCAAATCCTCGCGCTGAAACCGCTTGCGCCAATCGGCGATCATCGCGGGCAAGTATTTGCCATACAACTTTGCGGCCCCTGCATTTGCCTCGCCCTGATACCAGATGACTCCTGTTAGAGCACAAGGTTCCAATGGGGCGATCATGCCGTTGTAGAGCACCGTCGACACCCTGGGATTTCCTGCCAACGGCCGACCCGTCTTGCCTTTGCTTGCGGTTTCCTGCATGCGCCATTTTCCGGAGAGGGAAACCACGGCGCTGTCTGAAATTTCCGGATAGACGATCATAGGTGGGCCGTTGGCCTGAATCCCGCCGCCACCCGCGTTGGTGATGCGGAGGGTGATGATGTTTTTCCCGCTCTTAGCAATTCCTGCTGGCACCTCGTAACGCGTCGCGTGCTCGTAAGAATCGGCGCGACCGATCTCTTTTCCATTCAGCCATGTTGTATTCGTATCGCTGATGATGCCGAGTCCGACCACAAGCGGCTTGTTTGCCCAATCGGCAGGCAGATCAAACTCGCGTTGAATCCATACCACGCCCTCATAGCCGGGAATTCCGCACGCGGCATAGTTGTTAGGTAAAGTCACTTCGCGCCATGCGGAGGCATCGGTCGTTTCTTTCTCCCAACCTTTTTGGGTGCCGGGATCGTGTTTGAGAAACCATGCATTCATGATTTCCGCCAAAGGATTGGGAGCAGTCGAATTTGCAATCTCCTCCACCATTTTGATCTCTGCTTGAGTTTGGGGAAACGGTTTCAAAGATTCGCCGCTCATCCACGCCTCAATCATCGTGCCGCCCCATGATGAGTGGATCAGCCCGATGGGAACGTTGAGTTCCTGATGCAGTTTCTTTCCGAAAAAATATGCAGCAGCAGAAAATCCTTTCGTGAGACTCTTCGGGGAACAGGGTTTCCAGCTTCCGGAAAACGTTTCCTGCGGCTTGTATGCAACCGTATGCGGAACAGTGAGCAAGCGGATGTTCGGATAGTCCGCTTTGGAAATCTCTTCCTCCTCATTGCATCCAGCCATCGCCATTTCCATGTTCGATTGCCCCGAGCACAGCCAAAGATCACCCACCAAAACGTCCTTCACTTCCACACGCTGCTCACCACTTTCCACCACCAGTGCGCGGCCTTTAGCTGAAGCTTCCATCGAATCTAACAAAATCTTCCACCTGCCGTCCGCGCCAGCCACCGCCGACTTCGTCTGCCCCGCAAAACTGATGCTAAGTTTCGCCCCCGGCTCCGCCCAGCCCCACACCGGGACCTCACACCCACGCTGCAATACCCCATGATCCGAGAACAACGGATGCAACAACGGCTTTTCAACCGCCATCGAGAACAAAGAACAGAATAGAGAGAAAATGAAAATCCAGCGATGCATGCAGGCATCAAACCTCAAATTTCAACCGAGCGCCACCATAGGATTGTATGAGCTCTAGCTCATCTCATCCGCCATAAACTCCAGCACCAGATCCACCAGTTCATCCATCCCCGCAGGAAGCTCCTCTTCGATCGTATTGAGATACTCCGCCTCCGTTTCACTGTAGTCCTCGCGGTCCAAGGTCCGCGTCTGGCACCACTGGCTTGCATTCAACGCATCCACAATGATGGCCGCGCCAATCAGATCGAACGATTTGATGATGCGCTGATGATTGATGCTCGATTGCCAAAACTCATGCAGGCAATCCCGGCTCTCCAAAATTGGCACCGTTTCATAGGCATCCATTAACGCCCGCTCTTCACGAGTGAGGTCTCGTGAGCTCGATTCGCTATCCAATTCATCAATGAGAATTTCAATTTTATCAGGCCACTCAATAGGTTCTTGGGAAAACATCGCGCGCGGGCTTAGACCAGAGAAAGCATCTTTGCCAAGCGAATCTTGTCATTCGAAAATGCAACCTTGCTCCCTCACTTGCCTGTGAGCGAAGCTTTCAAATCGACTTCGATGATTTTCTCTTCCTTGTCGGTCCAGCTTTCGAGCACCATGATGAGCTCATCGTGTTTGGCGGGAAATGAATAATCTATCTCTCCGGAGCCTTTGCCACCGAAGCTCATCCATGTAGTACCGCCTTTGTCGGATTTCACTTCTTTGCCGTCTTTGGAGAGAAACTTCACTCCAGCAAATCCATCCAATTTCATGTTGGTGGAAAACTCGATGGATAAGACATCATCACCGAATTCGGGTTTGCCGGACTTGTTGATTTTGAGTGTTGGCACGTCTTTTTGATCCGCAGGAAAAACGATGGCCTCGCCAACTTTCACCTGAAACGCCGCGCTGCGGATCTCCGCCTTGGTGCTGGCGAGAGTGACTGGCAATTTGCCTTTCACTTCCAATTCGCCTTTTGCGTTCGGCTGAACTTTGCCCTGTGTATCAAATTCTAACTTCATGGATTTCTTGTCATCCGAGAAAGACATGTTGCTCATGAAAAATCCGGATTCTGCTTTGGCTCCGCCGATCGTCATCTCTGCCTTTTCTTCATCGAATCCAACCATGGGTTTATCTTTGCTGCGCACAATCAATGCAACTTTGTGACCCTCTTCCATGTTGAAGGTGCGGAACCCATCGAAATCTTTTTCTGCAGAATCATACACCACTTGCAGGCCTGCCAACTCAGCCACGGGATCAGCCATGACAAAACCTGAACCTAACAACACGACACCGAGAGATAATACTTTCATGAACGCAGCATGGGAGCCGATATGGAAGGATTCAATAGAAAATCCAAAGCTAAAGCCCAGCTGATAGATAAAGCGAGCTGAAAGCTCCCCCTTTCAAGGCACGTATTGCGGACTGAACCCATTACCTATGCGCACTTATTTCAACCGTTTATGGATCCTCGCTTTTTTATTCATTGCAACGTTTCACATACCTACACGGGCAGAGGAGGTGCAGGGTCGGCATTTATTCATCCTTTCGGGCCAATCGAACATGACCTCGACGTTGAGTGCTTCATTTCAGAGGTGTGTCGAGCAGGTGTATGGAAAAGAGAAAGTGTGGGTCACGATGACCGGTCACCCCGGCCAGCCAATCAAAAATTGGGTCAAAAGCTGGACTCCGCCGCAGGGAATGACGGATCCGAAGCCTGAAGCCAACGGGGCGCTATATGATCGCATGCTTCAAAATGTGCAGCACGCGCTTAAAGGTGAGAAGCCTGCCACTGTGACTTTTATCTGGATGCAAGGCGAAGCCGATTCCGAGAGCGGTTGGGCCAGCGTGTATGAGAAAAGTTTTCATACCTTGCTCAACCAGATCAAAACCGACCTCGGCATCAAGGACATCAACTTCGTGGTGGGACGCATCAACGATTACTGGCTCGAAAAACAAGATGGCAAAGCCGTACGGGATATCCTCGCCAAGCTCGGTGATGAAAATGACAACGGAGCATGGATCGATACCGATGATCTCAACCAAGGAGTGAACCCATGGGGCGGTTATAGTTTTATGGACGGGCATTACCCACCACCCGGTTATGTGGTGATGGGGCAACGCTTTGCAAAAGAGGCGTGCAAGTTGATTGATCCGAAATTCCAGCCCGACCCTGCGATTTTCGGAACAAAGTTCATCGATTCCTACGATGACGTCCAGAGTCATGCGGCGCTCAACAAGCCGGTTACGGGAACCTCCCCGGCTCCCGCCTATCAAGCCGATGGCAAAGGGCTTGAATTTCTAACAGATGGAAAGTTTGCCGGTGTTGGAGAAAACCATCCGGCCTGGATCGGCTTTGCGCCATCGGACAAACCCATCGAACTCATTGTCGATCTCGGCGAGCCCATGGAGATCGAATCCATAGGATTCAACACATTGCTGAGCTCGAAAATGAAAGCGGAATTTCCTAACAAAATTATCTTCAGCCCGTCGGAGGACGGCGAAACCTTCCAAGTGAACCAACACCGCTTCAGCGCGACCATCTTCTCCAGTAAAAAAGAACTGGCAGCGTTGCGTGAAAAGGGAATCCAGCCGACCACCGCTTTGGTGCTCAGAAGCCAGCCATTCTCCAACACCCGAAAAATCAAAATTGAAATCGAGACCGGAGATCAATGGGTGTTCATCGATGAGATTGTTGTGAATCCGAAGTAAGCGGTAAAGGCGAGTTACAAACTAGTGCTCCCTGCGGTCACAATGGGCCAGCCATGGCTCCAGTGAAGTTTTATGGAAATGCCATAAAATTCGCTGAGTGTTGCTGAAGTGAGGATTTTGCGTTTCGGGCCATCGGCGATGATGCGTCCGCCTTTGAGGAGAATGAGTCGATCGATTTCAGGAAAGATTTCCGAAGGATCATGAGTGACGAGGACGATGCTCTTTGTCGTCTTGGTCATGCGTCTCAATTGTCCGAGCATTGTCAAACGCGCGGCAAAATCGAGGGCGGTAGAAGGTTCATCCAACACTAAAATTTCCGGTGTGTGCACCATGGCTCTGGCGATAAGAAAACGGCGTTTCTCGCCTGAAGAAAGCTGGCCGAAAAAACGTTGTTTCAGATCCGCCACGCCGGTAGCGCTGATTGCACCAAGAGCGCGCTGTTTCTCACTGGCGCTAAAACGCATCTCGCGGGTGCGGCCGTATGCTCCTCGGAAAACGGATAACACAACGTCGCCAGCGATCTCATCATCATCGAAGCGGCTGATCTCTTCCGGCATGACGATGCCGATCCGATGCCGCAGTTCTTCCAGGCTCCAGAGGGACTCACCGAAAAGCTCGCATGAGCTGTTAGGTCGTGCTTCCGCGCGGAGCTCACCGGTCATGAGTTTGAGCAGGCTGCTTTTCCCCGCCCCGTTCGCACCAAGAATGGCGACGTTTTCGTTTGCAGTTAGAGATAAGTTTAAATCGCGCAACGCAAGCACATCGCCTCGCCAGACATTGGCTTTCCGGATTTCGAAAAAGGGTTGATTCATCACGCTTGTTTTTCTAACAATCCGCGCAACTTGAGATCGCCTTCGAATGCCTCCCAATAGATCTCGCTCATATTCCAGGAATGAGGAAATTCCTCACCCGCGAGAGCTGGAACGGTATCGCCACAGAGAATTGGCGCGTAGTAAATAACCGCCTCATCGACCAAGCCCTCGCGCAACATCGCAGAGGAGAATTTCCCACCGGCTTCGATCATGACGGAGAGCACGCCTTGTTCGCGGACGAGTTCTCGCAGCAAGGTTTCCAAGCTTTCTGGCGATTTCACCAAGGTCCGATGTTTCGCGTCATCGCAGAACAGCGGCGCATCCTTGGGTAGGGTCCCGGGGTGATTTGTGCAAATGATACGCCAAGGTTGTTCGCGACCTTCTAACAACTCCGGCACGCGTACCGTGAGCGCGGGCCGATCGCGTCGCACCGTTTCGCCGCTGGTCAGGATGGCATCGACCTCGCTGCGGAGTTTTTGCACATCCGCGCGAGCTGCTTCGCCACTCAGCCATTGGCCTTCGCCGGGGGGACGGGTGATTTTTCCATCGAGCGACATGGCGCATTTCCAGATCACCCATGGCAGGCCGGTGCGTTGAACTTTGAAAAACGGCCGGAGAATTTCCTCGCAGGCTTCGTTGAGCACACCGGAGACAACCTCGATTCCGGCTTGGCGCAGCGTTTCATCGGCGGCACCTGCGTGATGGGGATTTGGATCTTGGCAGGCGTAAACGACTCGTGAAATCCCCGCTTGGATTAGCCCAGAAGTGCACGCCGGAGTACGGCCGATCGTGGAGCAAGGTTCAAGAGTTATATAGGCTGTGGCGCCTTTCAAGGCATCCGCGCCATGGGCTGCGGTAGCGGCGCTTATCGCCTCCACTTCGGCATGCGGCATGCCCGCTTTGCGATGCCAACCAAGGCCTAGCGGCTCACCGTTTTTCACGATGACAGCACCGACGGGAGGATTGGGAGCGGTTTTCCCCACTCCCTTGCGCGCCTCTTGCAGGGCGATCTGCATCCATTCGGCATCCGTCATTGTTTTTGAAAAATGTCGCAAGCCCCCAGCCGCGTCCAGCCCGTAACATCGAATTTGGAGCACTGGGTCGATAAATACTGTTGCCAAGTAGGGGCGTTTTCATAAGCTCTCATTATGTTCAGCCGTATTTACACATTCGCTCTGGTGGCTATCGCCTCGCTTGCACTTGCATCTTGCTGCTGCTTATTCTAATCGAAAATCCAACTTCATCTATTCATGAAAAAATTCCTCTCCCTCCTCACTCTAGTCGCCGTTTCCCTCGGCTTTTCCTCGTGCTGCTCCATGTTTGGCATGCCGTCTACCAGCGCGGGTCATCGCACTGAAACCGTTAAGGTAAAAACCCGCCATTACGACATTGTCACCGAAGAAGTCCACACGGGCGGCAAAGGCGGCATGGTTCAGATCATTGAGAAAAAAGTCCCGCGCTACGAGATGGTGACTCGGACCGTTCGCGTTCCTTGCCCAAAATGCACACGTTACTATTGCCCGAAAAAGGATTGCTGCGGAACCACATCGGAAAGCACCATTAAAATGGCCACTGCTCAGGGCCCTACCGGCAGTCCGCACATCGGACTCATCCCGACGATGAAAGTGCTCGCTCCATAAGCCTCACTTTACCCTCATTTTTCAAAGAAGCGCGGAGTGGCAGATGCCCTCCGCGCTTCTTTGTTTCGACATATCACAAAAAGGGCTGGAAATACTTGGCGCAACTCGCATCCTACGCGCCTAGCACTCCTTTCCTAAATCACATGTCAGCAAAAATTGAAATGCCCAAGCTCTCGGACACCATGACCGAAGGCACCCTTATCAAATGGCACAAAAAAGTCGGCGATTTTGTCGAAATTGGCGATGTCCTTGCCGAAGTCGAAACCGACAAAGCGACCATGGAAATGGAGGCCTTCGACGAAGGCACACTGACTGAAATCTTGGTGCAAGAAGGTGAAAAAGCCGTGATCGGATCCGTCCTCGCGGTGCTTGATGGGAATAGCGATGAGGGTTCTGCCGCTCCAGCCAGCGCAACTCCATTCACCGCTGCTCCACCTTTACCAACCGTTTCCGAACAACCCGCCCCAGTTTCTGCTGCTCCTTCTAGCGATAGTGAACGGGTCAAAGCCTCGCCCCTCGCCCGCAAAGTCGCTACCGAAATGGGTGTGGACATTTCAAGCATTTCCGGCACCGGCCCAGGCGGTCGCATCGTTCGGGAGGATGTCGAGAAATCCGGCAAAACCCCTTCGAAAGCCGCGTCCGCTGCCGCGAAACTCACCGAGGCCGTGAAAGCCCGTGCCACCGCGCCTTCTGCCCCCGTTTCCGCTCCAGCCCCGACGCCACAAGCGATCTTGCCTAATGCAAAAGACGGCGACGAACGCATCGAGCTCTCCTCCATGCGCAAAATTATCGCTTCGCGCTTGTTGACCTCGAAAACCACGATCCCGCATTTCTACCTGCACATGGAAGTCGACGCCGAGCCTTTGATGGCCATGCGCAAACAGGTCAACGAACAAGCCGAGAAGACCCACGGCAACAAATATTCGGTGAACGATTTCATCCTCAAAGCGACCATTAACGCCGCCGAGGCTGTGCCAGCGGTCAACGCTTCATTTGCCGGTGATCACATCGTAAAATTCAAACACGTCGGCCTCTCCGTCGCGATCGCGGTCGAGGACGGCCTGGTCACACCGGTCATCAAAGAAGCCGAGTCGAAATCTTTGCTCGCGATTTCCCGCGCAGTGAAAGACTTCGCCGTTCGTGCCAAAGACAAAAAGCTCAAGCCCGATGAATTCGACGGCGGCACCATCACGGTTTCCAACCTCGGCGCATGGGGCATCGATTCCTTCGACGCCATCGTCAATCCGCCTCAAGCGGTCATCCTTTCTGTCGGCGCAGCGATCGAAAAGCCCGTCGTCAAAAACGGTCAGCTCGCCGTCGGTTTACGCATGAACATCGGGATTTCCGCAGATCACCGGGTGGTCGATGGTGCAGTTGCTGCCTCGTTCCTTGCTGAAGTCAAAAAACTCATCGAGAACCCAGCCCTCATGTTGCTTTGATCTCAGCCATGGTTTTTGTAAATAAAACCTAGCTCTGCGCTTAGATCTAATCGATCCAAAACCCTAACCACTCCTATTGATGCGTCTACTACTTACGAAGCTCTCGCGCCACAGATTTGCCTCTGCATTGCTCGCCGGGTTGCTCGCCTTTTCCGGTCTTGCATCGGCAAGAACATGGACCAGTTCGGATGGCAGCAAAACCTTTGATGGAGAATTGCTTTCCTACAATGCCGACACCGGCGCAGTCAGTGTAGAGCTCGCAAACGGCCAAAAGCTCAACTTCAAACAAGAGGTTCTATCAGCTGCGGACATTGAATTTCTGAAAGAAAAAGGCACCGTAACGCCCGCACCCAAAGAGACTCCTGCCGCAAGTTCAAGCAGCAGCATCGTGACGAAAGAAATCACCGGAGGAATTTCCAAACACGATGGCAAACCAGCCGACATGACCAAGCCGGTTCAGGTTTTTATCCTGTTAGGGCAATCGAACATGGTTGGCGCTGGTAAAACGGCCGGTCTGGATGCGGCGGTGAAGCAGGAGAAAAAATATCCTTACCTCGCGGATGAGGCTGGTAACTGGATCGTGCGCCAAGACGTGCGCAATGTGCGCGTCATGGCATCCGGCGAAGGACCAGCACAACCCTTCAATAATGAATGGATGACGGTCACTGGAAATACCATTGGACCAGAACTCGGCATCGGCCACCCGCTCGGCAATGCCATCGATGCGCCCGTCATGATCCTCAAGAGTTGCATCGGCAACCGAGCCATCAGTTTCGATTTGCTCCCGCCGGGAGCCGAAGGCTATGCCGGCAACCTTGAACCGCCGAGGAAACCGAAGCAGGGTGCGGGTTGGTATGCAGGTATCCAATACGACGCCGACGTGCATGCAGCCCAAAATGTCCTGGCAGATCTCAAAACTTACTATCCTGATGCGACCAAGTATGAGGTAGCTGGATTTTTCTTTTGGCAAGGCGAGAAGGATTGCGGCAAAGCGGAATGGGCAGATGCCTATGAAAAGAATCTGGTCCAATTCATCAAGGCATTGCGTAAGGATTTTCAATCCCCGAACGCAAAGTTCGTCCTCGCCACCCTCGGCGAGCACACCAAGGGCTGCGGCAACAAGGTGTTCGATGCCCACATGGCTGTCGATGGCATGGATGGCAAATATCCCGAGTTCAAGGGCAACGTAGCCACAGTCTATTCCAACCCCCTGTCGCTGGGTGGCAGTGGCAACGGCCACGATGACGGCAATGCCGGAACCTACATGAACGTAGGGGAGGCCATGGGGAAAGCCATGATCGAACTCCTCAAATAATCTCTCTCACATTCCCACTCTTTGCAGTGTCAGCCTCACGCATAAGTTCCTCCCCACCAGCCTAATCCAATGACTCGAACGATTTACTTATGCCCAAAGCCACTGCTAAAAAGAATAAGGTCGCAAAAAAAATAGCGACCTCAGCAAATCCACCCGTCCTCTTTCACGCGGATGCGCATGATTCTGACATGCTATATTTCAGCCGCTTCCGCGCGTTCGATCCCTATCTCGCTTTTTCATTTGGTGGCAAAAAAATCGGCGTTTCCCACAGCATGGAATATCAGCGGATGCTGATGGAATCAGATTTCGATGACGTCCTACTGCTCAATCAAGTCCAGGCCGATGCAGCCAAGCTTTTCAAAGTTACCGACTACCGCAAAGTCAGCCTCGCACAGCAAGTGCTACAAATTGCGAAAACTTATGGCATTAAAGAGTTCCGTGTCGGCTCGCGCTTTCCGGCAGGTTTGGCCTTCGAGCTTCACTCGGCTGGTATGAAAATCTCTCCCGAATCCGATGGTGAACTTTTCCCTGAGCGGATCGTGAAATCGGCAAATGAAATCGACTCCCTCCGCAAAGGCAACGACGCCAGCTCAGCAGGTTTTAAAGTTGTTAGAAATGTACTGGCAGATTCAAAAATCAAAGGCGACACACTGATCTATCAAGGCCGCGTGTTGACTTCCGAGCGCCTCCACGAGCTCATCAGCATCGCCGTGCTAGAAAAAGGCGCGATTGCTCTGCACACGATTGTCGCGGGAGGCGATCAGGCATGTGATTGCCACAACGCCGGCTCTGGGCCGATCCGCCCGAACGAACTCATCGTCGTCGATATTTTCCCCCGTCGCATATCCGATGGTTACTGGGGTGATATGACCCGCACATTCCTCAAAGGCAAAGCGAGCGATGCACAGAAGAAACTCGTCCGCACGGTGAAGAAAGCGCACGGCATGGCTTTGGACATGATCAAACCGGGCGTGTCGGGCGGAAAAGTCCACAACGCGATTCAGGCATTTTTTGATAAAGAAGGTTATAAGACTGCACGGGATTGCGCGGAACCCTATGGATTTTTCCATGGCCTGGGCCACAACATCGGCCTCGACGTGCATGAAGCTCCGTTCATGCGCGCGACGGCGGAATGGAAATTCAAAGCGGGCATGGCGGTCACCGTCGAGCCGGGCCTCTACTACAAAGGCCTCGGCGGTGTGCGGATTGAAGACATGATCCACGTCACCCCAGGTGGAAATGAGCTGATCTCCAGTTCGTCCTACCAGTGGGAAATTGCCTAATCACCACAACCGCCGCAGCGGCATTTCAGTTAGAATTCCACAACGTCCATCAATCATTTCATGAGTGCATCATCCAACCCCGAAAACGAAGTCCCAAAAATTTCATTCTGGCAACAGCTCAAAGCCTTCGACGGCGTTTACTGGATCGCCAACTGGATGGAGTTGATCGAGCGCTTTGCTTACTACGGCGTACGGGTTTCCGTGCCCTTGTTCATGCTCGCCACCTTCGAGCAAGGCGGCTTGCAATTGAACCACATCCAGAAAGGCAGCATTTTCGCCATCTGGGCAGTCGTGCAGTCTTTTGTGCCTGTGATCTCCGGCGGCATCGCGGATCGCTACGGGTTCAAGGTAAACCTCTTTGCTTCAACGGTTCTTAAAATCATCGGATATCTGATGATGGGCTTCACGATTCCTATCGTTGAGTTGATGGCAGGAATGCCCATCGATCAGGCAAGAGATGCCGGAAAGGATCAGACTTACATCGTGTTCCTTCTTGGGGCCTTGGTGCTCGCGCTCGGCACAGCTATTTTCAAGCCCGGACTCCAAGGTTTGCTAGCGTTGAAAATTCCTAAAAAAGCCTCGGCTTTAGGATGGGGTATCTTTTTCCAAATGGTCAACGTCGGCGCCTTCCTTGGTCCGCTGATCATGGGCAAATTGCGAACTGAAAACTGGACTCATCTGTTTATTGCCGGAGCCATCGCCATCGGGTTGAACTTCATTCCGCTCTTCATGTTCAAGGAACCTGAACGCGAAGAAGAAGTGGAAAAGGACGGCCCGTGCGCACTCTTCGCGAAAGCGATCCGCGGCCTGCTCGAACCCCGGCTGTTCTTTTTCACCATTAGCTTCGCCGGCTTCTGGGCGCTTGCGATGCAGTTTTTTGATCTACTACCCAATTTCATATCCGACTGGGTGGACTCCAGAATGCTCGTCGATTTTCTTCAAAATATCATGCCGTCTAACATCATCCCCATTGTTGAGGATGGAAATTTAGGCCCGGAATGGCTCACTCTGGTGAATGCCTTGGTGATCAGCTTTTTGGCTTTCCTGGTTGGCTTCATCACCGGACGCATGAGCTCTTTGGCCACGATCATCGGCGGAATCATCATCGCAACCGTTGCCATGTATGGCCTCACGTTTTCCATGTTCGGCTGGTGGATCATCGGCGTGATCGTCATTTTCTCTTTTGGCGAGATGATGGCAGCCATGACGACGTTCCGCTACCTAACAGAAATCGCACCGAAGAACAAAGAAGGCCTCTATATGGGCTATTCGAACTTCACCATGGGAATCGGCTGGTCGCTGGGATCCGTTCTGGCAGGAACGGTTTACGAAGATCACGGCGACAAAATCAATTTGGCCAAACAATATCTCATCGAGGAAAAAGGCATGGCGGCCAAAGCGGTGGAAGCCATGGAGAAAGAAGGCTTCATGGCCTATTTCCAAGAAGCCGTCGGCACCGATGCCTGGGGAGCAAGAACCTTGCTCTGGGACACCTACGCACCCTATTCCGTATGGCAAATTTTCGCATGGATTGGCATTGGCGCACTTGTTGCAATTTCCATCTACAACTGGGTGGTTCGTCGGGCCGAGAAGAATCCAAATCACACCTTTAATATCAACGGAAGAAACTGGGTTCGCGCGTTTCTCATCCCCATCTGCATCACGATGATCGTAGCGTTCATTTACAAATACGATACCAGGCTGCCGGTCAGTGAGGCTCTGAGCAACACCGCCGGCCTCGCGCTGAACGGCATTTTCTTCATGCTGATGCTCGTGTTTTCTTTCCTGGATTCAGGGAAAGAAGAACCAAAGCCGACAGTTTGAAATGACCGCTATTTGAGTTTCGTCTCGAAACGATACGTGCCGCTACCGAGTTCCATGCGGTGTGCGCTTGGCGTGGATTCTAACAATTTAATCCCGGGTGAATCGCCCAACGCTTTTCCGCCTTCTGTTAGCAATTCATCGGCACGTGCAGGCAACTCAGCGATAGCGGTTGCGCCGACGGGAATGACGAATTCGAAAACGCGCTCGTCACCGTTGACCGACCAGTTTGAGACGATTTCACCGCGAATGGATTGATGAGAAGACTTCACCCAATCGAGACCCGGTTGGATTTGGGGCTTCAAGATGATGCGATTGAAAGCGACCGCGTCATCGGCGCATTGGATACCGCCGAGCCAACGGAAATACCAAGTCGAGATCGAGCCGAACATCGGGTGGTTGTGCGAGTAGGTGGCTTCCTCTTGTTCCCAATGTTCCCACAGCGAGGTAGCGCCGTTTTTCAACATCCATTTCCATGAGGGAAACGTTTCACGATTCGCAAGGCCGTAAGCCAGATCGCTGCGGCCATGTTTCGAAAGTTGTTCGAGCATGATCCAGGTGCCGTAAATGCCCGTTGTCAGGCGCGGGCTGTCTTCCGTTGCTGTTAGGTTAGCGACGAGTTGATCGAACACCGCTTGGCGGGATTCCTCCGGCACCGCACCAAAGCCCAGCGCGAAGCCTTGGGATGATTGGGAACCATCATCCACTTTCCCGGTTGCTGGATCGAGAAACGCCTTCGCCCATGCGGTCGCGGATTCGGCGGCCATTTGATCGAAACGCGCGGCATCCGTTTCGTTTCCAACAATGCGAGCCAGCCTCGCGATACGGCGCGCGCTGTCGATGAACTTCGGCGTCAGGTGCGCGGGTCCGCGGGCAGGAATGAGCGCCTCATGATCGCCGAGGCCTTTCATGACCAAACCGCCCTGCCGCTGTGCAGCAACGACATCGATCCAACGCATTGCGACAGGAAGTTGTTCCTTCACAAGTTCGACATCGCCGTAGTAACGGTAAAGTTGTTCTAACAAAAGCGGATGCACCATTGCCCAGCCCACTCCGCAATAATCGATTCCCACGAAAGGCGCGGTATCGGTGAGACGGCCATCCGGCCGAACCGCATCGCCCCAGTCACGGACGGTTTTCGCGTAGAACCCCGCCATGTCGAAGTTCATCATGTATGCCTCACTGGTCGCAACGATGTCACCGCCGTAGCCGAAACGTTCGCGGTGCGGGCAATCGGATTGCACGGTCATGATGTTGGAAAGAAACGTGCGCCGAGTGATTTCTTGGATACGGTTGAAATCTTCGTTCGAGCAAGAGAAGGAACCGGCGTTCGGCACATCGGTATGAAGCGGAAAGGCGCGAAAATCCTCTGTAATTGGCGCTACCGGAAGCCCGCTGATTTCCATGTAACGGAAGCCATGGAAAGTGAAACGTGGCACGAAAATTTCCGGTCCTTGACCGCGCGCGATGTAGACATCTTGCTGCCAAGCATATTCCGGTGCGCCGGGTCCACCTTTTGGAACCATGTTTCCGGCCGCATCTTTTTTAAGACCTTTGATTTGCCCGGCGGTGCTTGTTAGAAAATTGAGTGTCCCGTCAGCGTTGAGCAGCTCACCGAAACGGAAAGTGATTTTTGTCCCCTCTGGAACGTTGAGTTTGATTTCAGGAACACCCGTGAAATTGACCCCGAAGTCGACGATGTGAATCCCCGGCTGCGGCGTGGTGATGGCTTTTGCCGAGATGGGCTCCTGCATTCTAACAGGTTGCATCTTCAACGGCATGAGCGGCTCCATCGGGTGATCGGTCAGGTTGACGGGTTGCCAATTCGCATCGTCAAATTCAACGAAATCCCAACCCGAAGGATCGAGTCGCGCATCGCGTTCTTCGCCCAGATAAATGCTGTTCCGAACCGTCGGTCCTTCCGCCATCTTCCAGCCCTCGCCGCTTTTCACGGTGGTGGTCGTGCCATCGGGATGATCGATGACTAACAAAGCAATCGCCCGGGGCCGACCCGTCGGGATCGAGTCGCGGATGTTGCGGTGGCTCCACATCCGCAGGGGAAGCGGATTATACCAACCATTGCCGAGCATCAGAGCGAGGCAGTTTTCGCCTTGCTTGAGTTGATACGTGACGTCGTGGGTGCGGAATAGAATGCGTTTATCGAAATGGGTCCATGCGGGATCGAACACTTGATCGGAAACAGCTTTGCCGTTCACGTTCGCCAAGCCAAGGCCCAGACCAGCGAAGTGCAGGCGGGCTTTGGTGATGGGCTTGGAAATGGTGAACTCGTGCCGCATCAAGGGTGCGGGATCAGGTTTGTAAAAATCTGCGTCTTCCGTCGGCATGGGTTTTCCATCGTCCATCCACCGCGCTCCCTGCCAATCGGCCACAGCGGCTGGCGCCACTTCCCATGTTGCGAGTTCACTCCATGGCGAAGGGTTTTTCCCTGCACTCCACCAACGCACCTGCCAATGGACACGAGATCCGGCTTTCAAGGCTTTGCCCTCATAACGCAAACCCGGCATTTCAACGGCAGCGATTTTTCCTGAATCCCAAAGATCGGCGGAATCTTTTGCGAGCGACTCTTCACTTGAAGCGACGCGAACTTGCCATGCGTTCGGTTTTTCCCCGCGCTTGCTGCTCGGAATCTGCCAGGTCAAAAACGGTTGAGGCGCTGCGCCGAGCGGATTGGCTGCGCCATCGCTGCGCAACTCGATGGGAGCTATAGCAGCGGAGTCTGCGGATTTTTTCGGAGCGAGCTTTGAGATGGTGACTAGCACGCCGATCAAAAGCAGGGAAAATAAAATGAGTTGCCGATGTTTCATGGGTTGAGTGGACAGCCTGAAACACCCTACGCCACTTGCCAAAGGTTTTTTCCAACCTCTTAACAGTTGAATTTTCCTCTAGCTGTTTTAGTAACCTAGATCATGAAAACACCGAGCCCTCTCAACCGCCGCCATTTTGTCCAACTCAGCACGCTCGCTGCTGGTGCCGCTCTTCTCCCTCAACGCGCCATGGCTTTATCAAAAGTCGCCCCACCTGCATTAGGGGAACTTCCTTACGCTTACGACGCGCTCGAGCCACACATCGATGCGCGGACCATGGAAATCCATCATAGCAAACACCACGCGGCATACGTCGCTGGATTGAACGACGCTCTCGCGAAAGAGCCGAAACTTGCCACGACCGAGCTCACTGCATTGCTCGCGATGTTGCCGGAGGTCAAAGACGATGCCATACGCACCGCGTTAAGAAACCACGGCGGCGGTCATTGGAACCATACGTTTTTCTGGGAAACCCTCACACCCGCCGCGAAATCCGGCGCGCCTTCCGAGAAACTCAGCGCCGCCATCGCTTCGACCTTTGGCTCGATGGAAGACTTCAAAAAAGCTTTCGGCGAGGCCGCGGCGAAACGTTTCGGTTCCGGCTGGGCATGGCTGATCTTGCAAGACGGCAAACTCAAAATCACCAGCACCCCCAATCAAGACAATCCATTCATGAAGGGCATCGTGCCAGACGCGGATCTCGGGAAACCCATCCTAGGTCTCGATGTCTGGGAACACGCCTACTACCTCCATTATCAAAACCGCCGCCCCGATTACGTCGGCGCCTTTTGGAACATCGTCAATTGGGCAGAGGTTTCCAAACGCTTTGAGGCCTAGTAGGCCTTACGCAGTTTTTCCACAGCATTGCTTGAACTTCTTCCCGGAGCCGCAGGGGCAGGGGGCGTTGCGGCCGGTGGTTTCGATGGCGAAGCTTGGCTTGCGTTTCGGAAGGTTGAGCTTGAGTTCGCCGCTGCCGGATGAGCCGACCTGTGAGGGATCGATATTTTCCGAGCTGCCGCTGGTCGCCATATTGTTCTGGGTGAGTTGGGTCTCGCTGCTCTGAAGTTGTTTCGGCTGGCTGTGAAGCTGCTTGAGGAAATCGGCAAGGTTTGAGGCGGAGCGGAACAAGTTGCTGAGAGCTTCCTGTTTGATCGAATCCATCAATCTAACAAAAAGGTTGTAGGCTTCGTTCTTGTATTCGATGAGCGGATCTTTCTGGCCTTGCGCACGGAGGCTGACGCCTTCGCGGAGGGCGTCCATGTTGTAGAGATGTGCCTGCCATTGTTTGTCGATGGCGACAAGAACCATGCGGCGCTCTTCCTGATCGAGCACTTCGTAAGGCAAGTTGCGAACTTTGATCTCGTAGGTTTCTTTAACCTTGTTGACTAAGTAATCGGAAATTTGCTCGGGAGTTTTGGTGATATCGAGTTCTTCGATGGTGACGCTGATTGGCAACGTTGCGTTTACCCAACCCAAAAGTTCGGTGTGATCCGGCGCTTCGTAATCGCGATCAACGAGATACTCATTCACTTTAGCAGGAATGGTTTCCTCGATGATTTCGGTGACGAGATCGCGTGGGGTTTCAGTGGAAAGCACTTCGTTGCGATAGCCGTAAACCACTTCGCGTTGACGGTTCATGACGTCATCGAAATCCAACACGCGTTTCCGCCAAGTGTAGTTGCGTTGCTCAACGCGTTTCTGTGCGGTTTCCACGGAGCGGTTCAGCCAGGAATGCTCGAGGGCTTCGCCGTCTTTCATGCCGAAGCGTTCCATCATCGCGGTCATTCTCTCCGCCGCAGCGAAGTTGCGCATGAGATCGTCTTCGAAAGAGATGAAGAACTGCGAGCGACCTGGATCGCCTTGGCGGGCGCAACGGCCACGGAGCTGGCGATCGACGCGGCGGGATTCGTAACGCTCGGTGCCGATCACAAACAAGCCGCCGACATCGGGGACGCCTTTGCCGAGTTTGATGTCGGTTCCGCGTCCGGCCATGTTGGTGGAGACGGTGACCGCGCCAGCTTGGCCGGCTTGGGAAATGATTTCCGCTTCTTGTTCATGGAACTTTGCGTTGAGGACGGAGTGCGGGATTTTCGCGCGCTGCAACATCCGTGCGAGCGTTTGCGATGCTTCAACCGAAGCGGTTCCGCAAAGCACGGGTTGGCCTTTTTCGTGAGCTTCTTTGATTTTTTCGATCACCGCATTGAACTTCTCACGGCGAGTTTTGAAAACCTGATCGTTTTCATCGACGCGTGTGTTGGGGCGGTTCGTCGGGATCGGCAACACATCGAGACGATAGATATCGTGAAACTCTGCGGCTTCGGTTTCCGCGGTTCCGGTCATACCGGCGAGTTTTTCGTAGAGGCGGAAATAGTTCTGGATCGTGATCGTTGCGAAGGTTTGGGTTTCCTTTTCGATGGCGCAACCTTCTTTGGCTTCAACGGCTTGATGGAGACCATCCGACCAACGGCGGCCCGGCATTTCACGGCCAGTGTTGTCATCGACGATGATGACCTTGCCGTCTTTGACGACGTATTGGACGTCTTTTTCGTAAACGCAATAAGCTTTGAGAAGCTGGGAAATGTTGTGGATTTTTTCCGCTTGGGTATCCATCCGCTGCTGCGCTTGTTCTTTCTCGGCGATCTTTTGTTCTTCTGTTAGATCGAGGTTGGTATCGATGTCTGCAAACAATGTACCGAGATCTGGGAGGGTGAATGACTCTGGATCACCTGGAGCTAGAAACTGGCGGCCCATCTCCATGAGGTCGGCATCGTTGCTTTTTTCATCAATGGTGAAATAGAGTTCTTCTTTGAGCTCGAAGAGATCTTTTTTGCGCGTGTCTTGATGTAACGAGAGCTCGGATTTCTCGATGAGGCGGCGGTTTTCCGGCTCTTCCATGAAACGCATCAACATGCGGTTGCGCGGTTGGCCGAGTTTGATTTTGAAAAGCAAACGACCGGCGCCGTCCATATCGCCCGCATCGGCGAGCTTCTTGGCTTCGGCTGCGAAATCATTGCAGAGAGCGGTTTGTTTTTTCACGAGCGACTCGATGAGCGGCTTGTATTTATCAAACTGATGAGAGGATTGGGCCGTCGGTCCGGAAATGATGAGCGGGGTGCGGGCTTCGTCGATGAGAATGGAGTCCACCTCATCGATGATGGCGAAGTAGTGGCCGCGCTGGACTTGCTCGTCTTTGGCGGAAGCCATGCCGTTGTCGCGGAGGTAATCGAAGCCGAACTCTGCGTTGGTTCCGTAGGTGATGTCGCAGGCATATTGCTCGCGCCTATCCCATGGTGCCATTTGGTTTTGGATGCAACCGACTGTTAGACCGAGGAAACGGAATAGCGAGCCCATCCAGTCCGAGTCACGTTTCGCGAGGTAATCGTTGACCGTGATGACGTGAACGCCGAGGCCGGTGAGCGCGTTGAGGAAAACGGGAAGCGTCGCGACAAGGGTTTTTCCCTCACCGGTTTGCATCTCCGCAATCATCCCGCGGTGCAGGGCGATACCGCCGACGAGCTGCACATCGAAATGAACCATCTGCCATTCGATCGGGTGTTCGTTGACTTGGATTTCCTGACCGCACATGCGGCGAGCGCCGTTTTTCACAACGGCATAAGCTTCTGGAAGAATGGATTCCAAATATTTTGCGCGGGCGCGTTGGAACTCAGGCTCGATTTCATGAAAAGCGGATTTCGCGGCTTCGATGGCTTCTGGCGTTGCAGCGATGGTGGCGGGAAGTGCTGGGAATTCTTCGCGCAGACCTTTGAGACGTTCTTGTAAATCTTTGGCGGTGGCGGAAAGTTCTTCCGGGGACATGCGCGCAATCAGCGGTTTCGCCGGGACATTGAGCTCGTGATAACGGGCAAGATGCGCCTGCCATTTGGCGGTCATTTCACGGAGTTTATCCTCAGGCTCGCGCTGCAGGGCTTGCTCGATTTCATTAATACGGGTGACGGTGGGGCGAATGCGACGTATCTCGCGCATGTTTTTGCTACCACCGATTTTTTGGAGAATCCACTTGATCATGAGAAATTTGGCTACGCCCATCACGGGCTTCGAGGTGGGTGGATACACCGAGAGCCGCTAGGAAGCAAGTGTTGGAATGCGTTCTTCCGGCCCCCTTTTCCCTTCCCCTCGACCAGCCCTTATGCGTATTCTCTGCAATTGGTGGAAAAGCTAATTTTTCTAGCATTCAAAAAACTGGCAACAGCATGAAAAACCTAATCAAACCCTGTCGATCACTCTCCGCACTTAGCGCTTTCCTAGTCGCGCTTTTCAGCCTCGGTGCCTGTGCTTCGAGCCATGCTGTCACGATTATCGCTTACGAAGGCTTTAATTATAGCGCCGGCACCATGACTGGAAACAATGGTGGCACCGGCTGGTCAAGCAGTTGGTCCCACGTATACACCTCTGGAGCTAGTCAAAACGCAAATACGACTGGCTTGTCGTATACGGGTTTGGCCACGGTTGGAGGGAGCATGACTTGGGGATCAGGCGGGAATGGGATCAGCGAGAATACGCGCACCCTCCCGCTCATGAATAGTGGCGTGGTTTATTTCCAGTTTCTGAGTCAACTCAGCAATAGCGGTGGCGGCACTCCCAATATCCGTCTCTCGAACTCCGGCGCAGGGACCGGCGCATTCGGTGGCAACGGCGGTACTTATTCCAGTGTGATGTCCATTCTAGATGCCTCGCTCAATGCCGCTTCCGACGGCTCTTCTTCCACCTCCGCCTCACTCTCGTCCCTAAATCTAACAATCGTGCGAATCGATTATGTAAACAATGTGACAAACATGTGGGTCAATCCGAACCTCGCCACCTTCGATTATGAAAATCCAACTTCACCCAATGCGAATGCAAACTTCGCGCCAGTGTTTAATACCATTTCGGTATATTCCAGATCTGGTAGCTACGATGAGATTACGGTGATGACCATTCCGGAACCATCATCCATGGCATTTGTGAGCTTAGCTGTGAGCCTTGCCCTGTTCGGTCGCCGACGGAGACAAGGTGGATGTTGAGATTTGAGGGACAAGAATGTCCCTCCTCCTTAGGGTTGCTTGATCATATGATGAAACTTCAGTAGGTTCGCACGGTGTTGTTCGATTCTCACAATCATTTGCAGAGCGCGCGGTTTCGAAAACCGGTGGGAGAATTGATCGCTGAGATGAAGGCGGTGGGGATTTCGGGATGCGTGGTGAACGCGACACGGGAAAACGATTGGGAGGTCGTGCGAAGGATCGCGCGGGAGTTTCCGGATTTTGTTAGGCCAGCCTACGGCGTGCATCCTTGGTTTGCCGATACCGTGGAAGAGGGTTGGGAGGAAAGGTTGAGAAATTTTTTGCGTGAAGACGCGCGGGCAAGCGTGGGTGAGATCGGCGTGGACGGCTGGGTGAGTTCGCCGGGCATGGAAGTGCAGCGAGAGGTGTTTTCCAAACAGGTCGAGATTGCAGTGGAACTGGATCGCATGATGACCGTGCATTGCCTCAAAGCATGGGATGAGCTTTTCCTGTTGATGGATGAGTCCGGTGCATGGCCGGAGAAATTTCTCATGCATTCCTTCGGCGGATCAATCGAGGTCGCGCAGCGCTTGCTCAAGCGTGGGGCATGGTTTTCGTTTTCCGGATATTTCCTGCAACCAAGGAAAATGAAAGTGTTGGAAGTTTTCAAGCAGCTGCCGAAGGATAGAATATTGTTAGAAACCGATGCCCCGGACATGGCGCCCCCGCAGGAGTTGATAAAATTTCCGCTCAGCGAAGGAGCCAATCATCCCGCGAATCTTGCTGCTATCGCACAGACTTTCGAAAAAGAACTAGGCCAAGGAATCTTCGAGCAGATTGCAGCGAACGGAAAATGTTTCTGGAATCTGTAGAGAGACGAACGCCATATCATTATTTCTCCTCCCCGTAGGCGTTGGCTGCTGCGATGGTTCCGAGCGTATGCGCAACAGATCGAATGAGTCCTCTCTCTGGCTCACCGCATTTGGTATCGGCTTTGCCGCCCACTCTTGACAGTTTTTGAGACACTAGACATCTTGCATCCCTTAAACCCAGAATAACGAGCGAGTAGACTTGACGTTGAGAACTCCAGCTTATGTAAGATATGCTAAGCAAACGATCTCTTTAACTTAAGCGCTCGTTCATACCTCGCGCATTGGATGTTCAAAAAATTTAAATATCATCTACAACCCCCTGAATTAGAGCGTGCCTTTCTTGCCAGCCGCTTTGAAACAGACAAGCGAAAGATGAAGCGCATTTATGGGCTAGCGCTTTACATAGTGTCGACGTTTCTTGTGCTTGGAATTGCACTCCTGCCTCCTTCTCTGGATGCAAAGATCATCACTCTCACGCGGGCAATCGGGATTGGGGTTGCGTTGTTTGGCCTTTTAACTCTCAAGAAAATAAAAAACAGGAAGACGTTTGAATGGATTGCCTTTGCTTGTTTATTTTGGCTCATCGTTCAGTTCGAAATTGTTCACCGTTTTTCTATATTACGTAGTGAGACACTCTTGGCATGGAGCGTTTTCGTCGCGTTTCTTATTTACCTGACTGTTCCAATTTCACTGAGATTTAGGCTAGTCTGCGTCATTTTTCTTAGCGTAGCGAGCATATCGGTTTGGTTTTACAAGATAGAAAGCAACTTTCACCTCATCAATTGTATCGGGGTAACAGCCGTCTATTTAGCTACCAATATTTTCGGTATCATTTGTGCGAGAAACACTGAGCGAACCGAACGCGAAGCATTCCAACACCTCGAGAGTGAGTCACGACTCAAAGCAGATTTGCAAACGACTTTCGCACGATTGGAAGAGTCCGTTGAAAGTCGCAACCAAATCTATCGGGTATTGGCTCATGATCTTCGCAGCGGCATCGGCGCCCTAGGGTCGATAGGACATCTTCTTGCAGAAGGCGAAGAGTACACTGAAAAAGAACGCGAAGAATTGATTAAGCTAATTTGTGAAAGCTCCAAGGCAAGCTACGAGCTACTGGATAATTTGCTTCAGTGGGCCATTTCTGAAAGCGGAAGCGTCGATCCAAATTCCGAGGCCATTTTGCTCGATCATTCCCTCTCCAACTGCGTTGGATTTCTGAAAGTCTTTGCTCACGACAAGCGGATCAATTTGAGCTTCCAAATCGAAGAGCCTATCACCGTTTGGGCAGATCCGAAGATGCTGGATACAGTCATTCGCAATCTGATCTCCAATGCGATCAAGTTCACCAAACCCGAGGGCATTGTGCAGATTTCCGCAAAGAAACGCAAAGAAGGCCTCGCGGTTATATCGATTACAGATTCAGGAGTTGGCATTAAAAAAGAACATCTAGCACGTATCTTTCAATTGAAATATGGCGAGAGCTCAAGCGGAACTGCTGGAGAAAAAGGAACCAATCTTGGCCTTCGCATTTCCTCAGAATTCGTCAAAAAGTTGGGTGGCGAAATCTGGGCAACAAGCGAAGTCGGAACCGGGACACAATTCAATTTTACGGTGCCGATACATCACATGAAACGGAACCCTGAAACAAAGTAATATTCATTCCTCACTAGGCTCTATTCCAAGCTCTTTAAGCAGTAAAAGGTCTAGCTCGATTTCACTCGGTTTAAAACATTCTGAATCCCCAAGTTTGATGATCTGTGTGTGCTTCACCGTCTCCCCGATTACGAGGTAGATATCCTCTCTTTTTGGAAGCCCCATATATCGCGTGGCGAACACCTTTCCAAAAAATCGACCGTCCCCTCCCTCACTCGTCATCATCTCGCCGGACTCGGAAGTATAGCTTTCAAACTTGGAGCGGATCGCTGTATCAATGTATTGTTGGATTTCCTGTTGGGTCATGGGATATGGTTTTATCAAGATGTTCTAACCACCCGCAAAAACCGGCTTAAAGCCTGCTTCCGTTAGGATGCGTTTTACTTCGTCTCTTTTATCGCCCTGGATTTCAATGCAGCCGTCTTTCACGGTGCCTCCAACACCGCAGGCTTTCTGAATTTTTTTCACGAGGTCTTGTTTTTCCGCGAGGGAGATTCCGATGAAATTTTTCGCGATCGTGACTCCCTTACCACCGCGATGCGCAGTTTGGCGAATGATATCCACGCGACCACGGTTGGTGTTTTTCTCGCCGCGCATGGAGGTTTTTACAGGGATGAGTGGTGCCTTTGCTTCTGGTGCCGCGGGCAGATTGCTAAGCGCATCTAGGGCTCCGAACACATTTGTCTGCAACGGCGCATTTCCAGAACGCGCGGTCTTATCCTTATTCCGACTCATCCCGACGATTAAACGCCAGATCTGCAGAAGCTCAAGCTCGATTCTATTTTTGCATCCATGGCGGGAGTTTTTGGGGATCCGCATTAACGATGGTTGTTAGATTTTTGCCTTGATGATCGGTGCCGAGCAGGAGCATGTAGGAAGCGCGTTCGCGACCGCGAGCCACCTCGCCGATGATTTTGCCATCGTGCTGGATTTGAAATCCGCCGCCGGTCCATTTCGGGATATCGGTGACTTTCAGAAATTCGAGTTCGATGGTTTCACGGGCGAATTGGAAACGATTCGTTTCGGGGAACATGGAAACGGCTTTGAGGGCGAAGCCTTTGGATTCGTAAGCAGGGATGGAAGCGAAGCGGATTTGAGGAGGAAAGGGTCTTCCATCTGATTGCAGGCGCTTGCTACATTGGAGATAGATTACGATTAGGCTGGAAGCACCTTCACTGATAGAGATGTTAGAACTGAATTTTTTATGTTCGGTGTGCTTGATGGACATGGGCTGGAAGCCAATGGGAACCATGAACCAACCGGTTTCCGAAGCGGACTTCAATCCATCTGGAACGAGGTTTTTCTCAGCGAGCCTGATTTCGCAGGAAGTTGTGGAGGGAATCATATTCACCACATTGAGAAATCCATAACGCTCGGTTTCAGCTGCTTGGATAAGCGGCATGAGACATGCAAGTAGGGCTGATATTTTAGTGAGAAGATTCATAATGCATGGTGATGCGGGGTTTGCCGCTTGGGTTCGCTTGGCCGTTCGCGTCGCGCTCGGGTTCGACAGTTAAATGAAATTCGCGTGTGGCACGGGCGAGGCGTTTACCTGATTTGGAAAGCACCTCTCCAGCTACAACGATGCGGAAGGTTTTCGAATGGAATGTCACGAGATCCATGACTTTTCGCATGAGCTCTTCTCTTCCGGAGTCGTTCCATTCGATCAGATCGTTCGGATTGTCGTTATTGGTGACTTTAGGGACTTGTTCGAAATAATCCGTATTGCCGAAAAACGGTGTGTCTTTTGGATCCGCAGGATCGCGGGGTTCTAATGGATTCTCACGTAAGATGTTGAGATCGGAATATCCGCGTAACGGGCTTTGATTCCGATGAGCGATGACTCGGTCAGCAAAGAGATCACCGATGCTTTCTTCATAGCGGGGTGAGGCCTCCGGCGCCATCGGATCTGCTTTTAATTCAACTCCTGCGATCAAGCATCTAAGAACTTCTCGCGGCGCTGTATTGATATTGATTCGGCGCGCGTGAGGATTTTTTGGTGTGAGCGAAAATAGGTCGATGAGTTGGGCGGCGCGTTGTCCTTCGGTATCGAATACAATAAACTCAGGTCGACCGATGGCTAAGGAAAATCCACCGCCGGCTTTGGAGCTGGCTGTGGAGTTGCGCGAGTGAACATCGCTCCATTGGGCGGGGTCGAAGATATTTCCAAGTTCACATAGCGAATCATAACGACCGGAATTTGAAATGAACGTGGGAGCACGATCGGGTTGGTTGGTCGGATAGATGCCGTTAACGTATGGCGTGCCATCTGGATTCATGATCGAAGTAGTGCCTGGCCGCCTCTGATCACCGACGGGCCTGACACCAGGCAAGCTGCTAGAACCTCGGTCCGGCCATTGGTTGATGCGCACCTCGGCATATGGCAAGGTCGGTTTGATCGCGGCAATGCCATGTTTCAGTGCGCGGCCTCCCCAATTACTATTTGCATCGTAACTGTTAGCAATGATGGGACTGTTGATGTAGATGGATGCCCGAGGATCGCCGAGTTGGCCGATGCTCGTATCGTGAGCTGGAGAGGCATTTCCCTTCCATTTGCGTTCGCCGGATCCCGCTCTTAATAAACCTGAGGTGCGTTGCAGTCCGCCGCGTGCGAAATCGACTTCAAGGTTGTTCCATTTCAGGGAGTAATTGCTTTCAAAAGTTTCGGTGAAATTGAGTTGAGACGGCGGGAATGAGCCTGCGGGGAACGCATGGATGTGCTCACCGATAGGAACGACTAAAAATCCGTTCGGCGGCATTGTGAGGTTGAGTGGTGGAAACTCGACGGGAGAAAATCCGTGACTGCCTGCGGGGGGAATGATGATTTTATGACGATTGATATTCGTGAAACGAATTTCACCGCTGATGGGAAGCTGACTGGGATTCCAAAGTTCAACGAAGGTTTCAACTTTGATGTAGATCTTGCCATCGCTCATGCCAATCCATTCGTATCGATCAAATAACTCGTTGACGAATGGGTAAGAATCGATGCCACGGTAACCGATACCGATGGTTGGATCGCTGTTTGTATCTGCGTAATCGATGATCGATGCGGCGATGGTTTTCAGATAGTCATGAGAGACTGGAAAGCCGCCGCGTCGGTTGGAAAAATGCGGTAGGTTACGAGCGATGTGATCGGATAATGCTGAGACATCGCCAGCTGTAACGAATGAGTTTAGATCGGGAGCTGGCTTTCCAGCATCGGCATAACCGAAACCATGAGGAATCATTTTTGGGAAATGAGATCGTGCAGGGAGATACGCGATGTATGGCTCGATGCGACTTACGGCAGTTTTATCTAACAAATGGCGTAACGAAGCGGAAGTGCGCAGAGAATCACGTTTCTCATCCAGAACTTGAGGCATATTTCCATAAGAGGAGGCTGGATCGAAAATAGTTGTTGGATCGATTTCTGCGGTACTGAAGCTTTGATCTCGGGTTTCTTTGCCAACGTGTTTCCCATCGATTCTGCCGCTGAGGTCCTCGATCCAAAACGCAAAGCGTAAGGTAGGTGCGGTGGGTTGATCGGGATTTTTTGGTATTTCGATCCATTGTGCGCGCGGGATGTTCTGATCGTGTTCGGTGATTGGGATCAGGATTTGTGCGGATGCGGCGTATTCAGAGAGTTGCGGGCGAAGCTCTCGTGCGTCAATTTGGCGAGCGCCGAGTGACTGGCGTTGCGCATTGCTGAACAAAGGAATGGCCTGCCATGCATTGTTTTCAAAAATGGCGCCGTAAGTGAAAAATTGCTCGCGAGAGCCGAGTGGGCGTTGATCACTGGCGATATTGGGTTGAACGGGATCATCGATGCGGAAGACGAGTGAATCGTCGCGGCAGGAAATTTCTGAGATGACGGCAAGCGCAGTGGCGAGGCCGCTTTCGAGGGCTAGCTCGGCACGGGTCGCATCAGAATAGGAACGGGCTGTTTTACCTTCGAGGCCGAGAATGGTAAGCATGCCGACTAACAACAAGAGGAGTGCGCCGATCGACATAAGGGTCATCGGCAACGCGATGCCTTGCTTGATAGATATTTGCTTGAAGCGTGGCATCAGTTTCGGAGGGAAATGTTGTGTGAAACAGAGCGGATCATCTGCAGCTCATTTTTCTTGGGAGAAATTGCGAGACGATGCCATGCAGCTTGGTTAGGAAGGCGACGTGCGAAGGATTCATCAATGGTGCGTAACGTTAGTTCGATGTGAGAAGGTGCATGCTCGATGGTTTTATCCCATGCCTCGTCATTTCCTGTTGCTGGATTGAAATACATCGGGGTTGCCTGAAAGCTCAGCACGAAGTCGATGACGGGCTCATCCAGGGATGGGTTGATATCCGGAAAATCGGTTTCGTCTCCAGCTTCGATGAGGCTTTGGGTTTCCCCAGGGCTGAGGATTTTACGAAATAGTTTGGGGATGATTCGTTGCTCGGAATCTTCAACAAAGGCGACGTAATAGCAACTCGTGGCGAGATCACCCGGAGCATCAGGAAGTTGCTCATCGTTTGCAAGCGTTCTAACAAAAGCAATTTTCTGTGAACTTTCAGGCGCGGTAACTGAGGAGGAAAGATGAATGAGCGGCGTTTCGGGCAAGCGTAGCGAAAGTTCGGATTGGAAGAGTTGGAAAAATGCGCGAGATTGGGACAGATGATTTACAGAGCGTTGTGAGACGGCGTACCCATCGGTTGTCTGAGCGATGATTACCGCAAGCACGATGAGGAGAACGGATGAAATCGCCATTGTCACCAAGACCTCAATTAAGGTGAAGCCGTTGCGATTTGTTTGGAGTGATGGATTCTTATCATTCATGAAATTCCATCCCGTGTGCGATAAATTGATAACTCAATTTTTTGCGCTTGTTAGGAGATGCTTTTGCTGGGTACTCGATCTTGATCGAGACGAGTGCAAGTGCTGGCGCCGAAGAATGATGTAGGTTGGGCGTGTAGGGTTCTGCTTTGACCGTAACGATATAGACGGCTTGATCGATGCCGTCCGCAAGGAAGGTCCCATCATGTTTGTAGCCCAACTCCCATGTGACCTCTGGTGTAGCGGCGGAAGGAAAGGCTAATGGGGTTTCCAAATGGGAGGATGATGCGGAATCTGACCACGCGTTGATGATTCTGCGCTGCACATCCCGCACCACCCATGCGGAGCGGGTATCAACTTCTGCTGCTTCAAGAGAGCGATGAGCTCCACCGCTTGCCGCGACGATCAGAGGGATGCTGAATGCAATGATGCCTATCGCCATGACAACTTCCGAAAGCGTCATGCCGCGTTCCATCAAGATGTTCCGATTTGCTTTCCAGATCATGGCAGGATGATTCGGGTTTTAGCTGTTAGACGATTCACCAAAAGCAGATCAAACGCCGGCTTTTGGTCGCAAATTTCAGTGATTCGAAATGTGTTTCGATTTCGTGATACCTGCGCGATGGCGATATGAATCGGTGCGCGGGAGGATGGGTAAACGATCTGTCCATTCGGTGCAAAGACGATCATGTGACAGTCGATCTCATTGCCCCGCTGCTGAATGGATATTGTATTTTCGTGATCCACCGCCGTGGGTTGATCCGATTCGATCATGGTGTTCGTCACAAAATGAAAATTTTTGGAAAGGGCTGTCCATCGTTGGACGAGACGGGTATCACCATTCTCATTATCCAGTGGAACATAACGGCCATCAATTTTCTCAACTTCGGTTAAAGACATCGTTCGAAGTCCCGATTTCCCACTTTCTCTAACGGGAATAATTAACGCAGTGTGATTGCGTTTTGCGATGGCATGAGCACGAGCTTGTTGGAGATGTGTTTTGACAATTTCGCGCGAGCTTTGGCGTGCATTTTGAGTTGAGTCAGAAAGTCCGGAAACGGCGATTCCAGCCAAAACCATCACGATCGCCATTACTACAAGTAACTCGATAAGGCTGAATGCCGAAAGTAGGGGTGACTTTCGGCACACTTTAAATACACGGGGGGGCATGTGATCGCGCGAAGCTGTGCGCAGCATTTTTTGTTAGGGCAAAAATGTAAACTGAATAATCGTTTTTCTTGCGATTATCTGCAGATTTTCATTGCTCCGGAGGCTTTTCGGCCGCGAGCTGTTCTAGCTTGGCATCCGCCATTTGCCGTAGCGTTGCTTCATCGGCCTCGCCTGAATCCTCTTCCAAGATGAATGCTAGCAACTGCTTGGCTTCATCGCGTATTTCCGGAGATGGATGATTTAAAAATTCGGTGTATGCTCGGATTTGTAGCGCCCGGTCTTGATTCGCATTGATGATATGTTGAAGGAGAGTCGCAGCCATTTCCTCTGGCAGTTGGGTATCTGCTGCCATGTCCGTAAAAATCGCTAACTCCAGTATAACGCCGTGGCCGAGTGCCTCAGCCCGCGCCTTTTCTGGAATGCGTTTATCCATGGCGATGATGCGGAGTTGCTCAGCAACTTCGTGATTGCTTAAGGTCTGATGGGTGATGAGGCGATCGATGCGCTTCATCGCTGAATCAGCGCCGGATTGGGTGCGGTTTAATGGACGACTCTGCTTGTCTTCTTTGCCGAAACCAAGCATGTGCCAGCCACTTCGTTTGGAATTGGACTGGCTATTTTCCGCGCTGTTCGGATTACCCGATGACTTCGTTTCCGGCCAAGCCATCCAAATAGCGAAAAGCAACAAGAGACCTACCAGAATGAGTTTCAATCGTTGTTTTTTCATCTTGGCGAATTCAGAACGCTTGGCTCTAAAAGAAAACATCATCCATTTCTGTTGAGAAATGGATGATGTATCTTTCCAGTAAAATTAGCGTCTTTCTATGTAGTCTTGAGTAATTTTGTGCCTGATGCCGGCAATCTCGAGGGTTGAATAGAACCACAAGCCGGTGGTATTTTCTTGGACAGTGACTTTAACCACTCCATTGCCATTACCAACGAGACCGGCTCCACCAGAGACGATCTCTGCGGTTACCCATGGTGTTTCGACCTCTTCAACGGTTGCTTCTCCGGTGTCTGGATCAATTGTTGTTACTTCCGAGATAATTACTGGCCCAGCAGGAACGAGAACTTCCCAATCTCCTGGCGTGCTAACATTCACATAGTATACAGTGGAGCCCACGGGGACCGATTTATTGACGGGCGAAATGCTCGTGATGGGCGGCACGGTTCCATCATTTTTGGAAACCGTTAATTGTCCAGTTGAGAACGCACTGGTGTAATAACCTCGTATTTGTTTGGATCTCTGTAGTGTTACAGCGAAACCATCGGCTTTTGCTGCAAACATATTTTTATCCGCGTCTGTGAGTGTATAACCAAAGGTGAGTAATCCTGATTTCGGAGTGAATGACACTTTAGCACTATCGGTAGGTGAGGCAGGAATTGTTATTTTATTACTCAAGTCCCAAGTTCCAATCTTGGTGATACCCCCGAAATCGCCACCGACTAAGTTGTAACGTGTATTGTAAGTGATTGCAGTAATGCCGCTGATAGGAAAGAAGCCCTTAGATGGAGGGGCATATCTTGACCCGTTCACTAAACGTTGTTGGTCGATGCCATTGACGAACTGTCCGCCAGCCGTAGAAGCTTGAGCAAAAAATCTCAGCCTTCCATCATAATGAAGCGATGGGCGTGCGGAGGCCATATTTGCCGGTCCAATCAAAGTAGCACTGGCTAGTGATTTAGATGTAACGTTAATCGCCAATAAATCTGCATCAAGAATAGGGCCTTTAAAAGTAGCTCGTTCCTTGTTGGGCATGTAAATCGCCAGACTAGTAACCCCAGCTTTATCAATCTTACCAGTTACCGCACCATCACCTCGGGGCTCGGATAGAACAGAATCTGCCAGAGGTAACGCCATGGTTAGTAAGGTCGGGGTTGGGTATGGACTGGCCTTGCTATATTTTTGTCTCCGAAGTTCAAACCCAATCAATTCTCCGGAAGCTCGCTCCATCACACCAAGGATGACCCATGCGCCTGCTTGCTGAACGTATTGCATATCTACGCTGATAATATCCGAGAGCCCAGTTGGACCTACGCCGGAATGCGTGCCGTTAATTGTAAATGAGCCCCGGCCCGATGCGGTGATCGAACTGATCAATCCCTTATAGCCGTAAGTAAAACTTCCTGTAGTGCTGACTTTCATCAACATGCTGGCGATGTGACCTTGCTCTGGGTCGTACACTAGACCATAGTATGAGGTAGCGATAGCTGCGGTGTTGAAAGGAACGGGGCCACCGGGAGGTGGGAGGTCTGGCACACCGGAAAATCTGTCTGGTACTGTCGGATCGTTGCCATTGTAGTATTCGTCATCATCATTGATGCCGTCTAGGTCGGTGTCCGGTTTCCTTGGATTAGATCCGTGGAATAGTAGCATGTAATTATAAAGCGTGGTAGCCGGTTTTATAGTCCATTCATAATCCGAATTTATTGCTATTGAATTTGCTCCACCGGTAGTAGTCGGAAATCCAGTGGCCCAAGGAGGACTTACAATCACTGTAGGTGGTACACCAGCGATTAGACCGGGATAAATCCATTGGTATTCGCGATTGTTGGGGAAGCCAGGAATTGGAGCGAGGACACTTTGGCCGCCTATCCAGTATGAGTTGCCTGTCGAGAGACTGCCAATGGAGCGTTCTGTACCAACGCGGATCGTATCTGTTTCGAGCACCGCAAGTGTGCCCCCACGATTTAGCGCATCCGTTTTGGCTTGCTCGTAAGTGAAGCTTCCATTGATGAGGTAGAAGGGGAAAACTTCAAGACCATCGGGGATTTCGTCTCCATCCGTATCAGCATTGTAAAGATCCGTGCTGAGAGCTTCTTCCTGCCAGTCAAACAAGCCGTCACCATCGCTATCGGTCGCTTCGAGTGTTTGCAAACGATAGGTACGAACATCGGTTGAGAAATCAGAAATGCGCTGGAAGGTTGTAATGAACCAACCTTGGGATTTTGGATCTGGGGTGTA
Source organism: Verrucomicrobiota bacterium (assembly GCA_040384845.1). GTDB lineage: Bacteria > Verrucomicrobiota > Verrucomicrobiia > Verrucomicrobiales > Akkermansiaceae > Luteolibacter. Next base: position 157,038 of record JAZKIL010000008.1, read on the forward strand.
AATGGGTGGTAATGCGACATGTCCCCCGATGATGGGAGGCGTAAGATCCGTGGATACAAGTGGTCCGCCTGAATTTTCAAAATGAGTGATCAAGGCTGGCGCAACATCGCCGGAGGAGCCAAGAGGAGCTCTTGCATTCATCCATACAACTACCTCATCGTTACTTACATACATCGGAGCTCCTTGGTTACTCAAAGGAATTTGGGTTACACTGTCTAAGCCGTTGATTGCCCCGGTTATAAAATCCACTGTCGCGGTAATCCAGAGAACGGTCTGTGATCCTTCACTATTGGCCAGTAGCGATCCGTCGCTTAGATTTCGAACTCGTGGCAAGTTCGTATTGATCGCGGCGGGCAACGTTAGTGGACCTCCGACAAAAGCTATCCCACCATCGATTGTGAACATTTGAAGATCCAAACCATTCATTGCATATAAGATAACCTGAGTGTTTGCCTCTGTGTAAGCGTCAAACGGTATGATATCGTATCCTGCTGGAACGACATAAGGTGCTGCTGGGTAAACTATATCATCCCCAGTTTTCGTGATATCATAAATTTCAGTTCCATCATAAGCTAATAAACGATTATTAGTTACATAGATTGGCGTAAAGACATCCAAATCCATGTATGCCCAGGTTTCTTGGCCAGGCTCCCAAGTGATCCAAATGTAGTTATAATCTCCATCTCGAATCACCATAGAACCATCACTAGACGAAGCAACGACCACAGAATAAGCAAGGTTATCTAGCAACTCACCACTGACCGCATCTACATCGTTTATGTAGCTATTATTAAGGGTCTGGATTTGGCCATCAAAAGTGAGACGGTATAGGGTAATGTGTTGGTTAATTGGTTGATCTTCCAAGGGCTTGGAAGCTACCAAAGTGTATCCAAGAGGGCTTCTTGTGACGGGTGCGGTTTCATACAGAGTACCTGCGATCGGCGGAACTGCTGTAGAAACAACCTGACCGACTAGGTTGCGGCGGTGAATAACGACTTGTGATGAAGAGTCGAGAGTGTTGTAAGTTGCATCGTAGCGATTCTGCCAAACCACACATTCTGAATTGGAGACGTAAAGGGTTTTGGCCTTGGAGCTATTCGGTAGGGTAACCGCACGGTTTTGGTTATCGATCCAGATGATCACACCATTCCGATCGCGATATGCAACGGATCCATCTTCACCTCTTTTTTCATTGTCTGGCTTGCTACCAAATGGAGCGAATGAGTTAGCAACCGTAACAGTGGCGGGATCGGCTGTGACTTGGGCATTGTTGTAAAACGTCCCGCCAGCTGGTGGAACCACGAGTCCGAGGTTCACATCATTTGATCCAGCTGGTTCTCCGGGAGCGGATACATCTACGGTTTGTGCATAAGAAAAGTTAACGCATAATGCGAAACAAAGCCCTAGGGGCAAAGAGAGAATTCGGTTGAATTTCATATCGTTCATTCGGGGTTTCAGACAGAGATTTAGACAGCTAGAGACAGCTCCTGAGGTATGCGCCCAGCAGCTACGGGTTTACTACTACGCTAAAATCCGCGGGTAGAAAGTGTTTTTTTAAAAAAACTCAGCCGATCACAGTAAATCCCCGAATCCACAAAACATCCTTGAATCGAGTGCAGGCAAGGCGGGCAAAAGAAGGTCGTGATCGAGGTGGGAGCGGAGAATTTCATGAAACTCCTCAGGCGTTTTCATGCGGCGAATCGCGTGCTCGAAATCTGGTGCGATTCCATCGCAAATGTAGATCAGGGTCTTTTTCATGCGTTGGATGTGGCCGAGGGGATCAAAAGAAGGGGCTTCTTTGGCGAGTTCATCCGAAAGCTCGTGAATGTAGGCGAGTAAATCTCGGTAACGGGGTTGAAATGGGGCGGTGTTTTCAAAAGCGGCGCTGATTTGTGAAAATAGCCATGGGTTACGGATCGCGCCGCGGCCTATCATGAGTCCGGCGGCGGCGGTTTGTTGGTGATAATGAATGGCGGTGGTGGGATCAACCACGTTGCCATTCGCGATCACGGGACAGGAAAGCGTCTCTACCGCCAGTTTTACCAAACTAGGTCGGACGGGAGTTTGATAGCGGTCGGCGACCGTGCGGCCGTGGATCGTGAGGCCATCGATGGCGTGTTTCCGGAACGTTTCGAGCAACATGGGAAATTCATCCGAGCAGTGAAACCCGAGGCGGGTTTTGACGGTGAAACGTCCTGGGATCGCATCGCGCAGGGCGCCGAGGATGGCATCGATTTGATCAGGAAACCGCAACAGGCCACCGCCGGCATTTTTACGATACACGACTGGCGCGGGGCAGCCAAGGTTGAGATCGACTCCGGCGACCGGATATTTTGCGAGTTCTTTTGCGGTGCGAGTGAGCTCTTGAATATCGCAACCAATCATTTGCGCGAAGATGGGCCGGCCTGTGGCGTTTTCAGAAATGGATCGGAGAATATAAGAATTCAGGCGAGAATGCGGATGCACGCGGAAATATTCGGTGACGAACCAATCCGGCAGACTGCGCCGCGCAAGCACGCGCATGAATGGCAAATCCGTCACGTCTTGCATGGGTGCGAGGACCAATGCTGGGCGGTGATTTGGGAGCAGATCGCGCATGGCTGGAATCAGGAAATGGTTTGACAATCAAACAAGCTTCTTAATGGTTGGTGCGAATAACAACCAAGCGAGACTAGTGGAAAACGATTTGTTGCATACGGAAAAAATTTTATCGGATCGGAAAACCTTTTTTCTCGATCTGAAACAAAACTCTCGTGGGATGGTTGTTAAAATCACGGAAGATGTGGGTGGCAATCGCGACACGATTATGGTCCCAGCGGAAATCCTCGGTGATTTCATCGCTGCACTTTCAGATATCAAGCTGACTGCCGACGAGCATCAATAGGCTCTCAGTTAGATCAGCCAAATTCTTGAAAGACAAGGTTTCAGCTTGATGGATGGCTGACTTGTCACAACGATGGGGTTTACTGGCATGAACCAACGCTCCGTCAATATCGCCCGTCTTGTCTATTTACTCGTTTGCCAAGCAGGCGGCGTGGCCATTGCTCTGAGCACGAAAGGCACGGGTTTCGATATTTCGATCACTCAAGGCTCCTTCGCAGGCCTGGCGGTTGGATTCATCTTCATCGGGATCGATAAACTCATGGAAGGTTTCACCCTGCGCGGATTTTCGACCGCGACCTTCGGCCTCGGCGTCGGCTTGTTTTGCGCATGGCTGCTGACACGGGTGGAATTATCTTCCCTGTTAGAACTCGCATTCCGTGATGAAATCGAAGCCAGCGATCATGGTCAGAATTTGGTCAATTCCTTACGCTTAGCGATTGATGTGACTTTATTTTCCAGCTTGGGATTTTTGGGTGCGATTCTGGCGTTGCGCGGAAACCGGGAAGACTTCGCATTCATCATTCCGTATGTGCGTTTCCGCGAAGATGCGAGTTCTGGACAACCCCTTGTTCTCGATGCCGAGGCGATCATGGATGGGCGGATTCTCGGATTGATCGGATCGGGCTTTGTCGGCGGCCGCTTGATCGTGCCAAATTATGTGTTAGAAGAAATCCAAACCCTGGCGAGTGACGCCGAGAGCGGCCAGCGCCAGCGCGCGCAACGAGGGCTGGATCATCTGGACCGCATGCAGAAATCTTCTGATATTCAGGTTTCCATCCATGACGCAAGAACTTCACCGGAAGCGCAACAAATCCACTCGCGCTTGATCGAGACCACCAAATTTCTCAGTGCGAGATTGCTCACATTAGATGACAGCCTAACTAAAATCGCCAAGCTTCAAGGAGTATCCGTTCTCAATCTCACCGAACTCGATCTCGCCTTACGGCCTTCGATTGCGGTGGGCGAGAAACTACGCATCGCTCTTGTTAGATCTGGCAAGGAAGATCATCAAGCGGTCGGCTATCTTCCAGATGGCACGATGGTTGTGGTGAACCATGCGGCAGAAAAAATCGGGGGGTCCGTGAATGTTGTGGTTACCTCCACGTTGCAAACCGCCACCGGCATTTTGGTTTTCACCGAGCTGCAAAACTAGGCGCACACACCCATCCCTTGTCTATTTTGAAAATGACCCTGCAAGACATCGCTTCACGCTTCATTCTCCCCGGCCCTATGGTTTATCATGAGGAGATCGCCACGGGGCTGATCAACACGACTTTCGCTATCACCTGCCGCAGCGGAAAAACCGAAACGCGTTTCATCCTGCAATCGATCAACTCCGCAGTCTTCCCGGAGCCAGAAAAAGTCATGGAAAATATTTTTCATGTCACTGGCCACATCGGTACGCGCGATCCTCACACCGAGCAGCTTTGTTTGATTCCTGTTCTCGATGGCAGAAGCTGGTTGAAGCTTCCCGACAACACGGTTTGGCGCTGCTATCCGTTTCACGAAAACACGGAGACGTTTGAAAAAATCAACTCTCCTGAATTAGCTTACCGCGCCGCTGCGGCCTTCGGCCATTTTCAAGCACGCTTGGCGGATCTCGATCCAACGACGCTTCACGAAACCATTCCGAAGTTCCACCACACTCCCACTTACTACGCGAAGTTGCTCGCCGCTGTGGAAAAAAATCCCGTCGAGCGCCTCGCGGGAGCGCAAGCCGAAGTCGATTTCATTATCTCGCAAAAAAACCTAACTACCTTGCTGACCGGGGCGGGCCTTCCGCAACGCATCACTCACAACGATACCAAAATTTCTAACATCTTATTTCCGACCAATCCGAATCTCCCGCCCATTGTCATCGATCTGGATACCGTTATGCCTGGACTCGCGTTGTTTGATTTTGGCGACCTCGTCCGCTCAGCCGCCTCCAGCACCGCTGAGGATGAACAGGATTTGAAAAAAGTTTTTGTCGACGAAAAGCTGCGCAAAGCACTAACAGAGGGTTATCTTTCGACCGCTGGTGATTTCCTCACGCCGGCAGAGCTCGAGCTCTTGCCTGTCGCGCCAAAAGTGATCACTCTAGAACTCGCCTCTCGTTTCCTGACCGACCACCTACTAGGGGACACGTACTTCAAAACCAAATACCCAGGCCACAACCTCGTCCGCGCGCGCAACCAACTGGCGTTGTTGAAATCCATGTGAGTTTTGCTCCGCGCTGATTCCTTCTTGCGAAAAACCCCAATCCGAGTCGAAGCTGTGGCAGGAAATCACTCACTGAACATCATGGAACTCACACAAACGGCATACGGAACTTGGAGCGGCGGACGCTTCATGCATTTTGGCGAAACCCTTTCCGAGGAACGCTTTCTAGGTTGTATAGAGACCGCTTACGAATCCGGAATTCGCACTTTCGTCACTTCCGATGTTTATGGAAACGGCAAGGCCGACGAGCTGCTGGGGAAAGCTTTGGCTGGGATTGATCGTTCCACCTATTCCTTGGTCGGCATGATCGGGCATGATTTTTATGACGGCCAGCGCAAAGGCTCGCAGGGTTACCCACGGTTTACCGATCCGGAACTGCGCGGTCCTGAAGGTTATGATGAATTTGTCCAACGCGCCACCCGCCTCTCGCTTGAGCGCTGCGGCACGGATCATTTCGATCTGCTCATGCTGCACAATCCAGACGTCCATGGCTACACCTCGGAAGCCGTCTGGAACGCCATGGTCCGCGCCAAAGAAAACGGCCTCACCCGTCAGCTCGGCATGGCTCCAGGTCCTGCCAATGGTTTCACTTTGGATCTACTCGATTTCTTCGATAAATTCGGTCATCTCATCGATTGGACCATGCTGATCCTCAATCCATTGGAGCCATGGCCATCCAACCTCCTGCTTCCCGCCTGCCAGAAACACGGGATTAAAGTGCTCACTCGCGTCGTCGATTACGGCGGCGTTTTCCACGGAGATATCGGTGGAACCCATGTTTTCAAACCCGGCGATCATCGCACCTACCGCCCTGAAGGTTGGGTCGAGCACGGCATGGCAAAAGTCGAGCGCATGCGCCCGATTGCGGAGAAATATAATCTCACCTTGCTTGAATTCGCGTCGATCTGGAATCTATCCCAAGCTCCGGTCGAGTGCGTAGTCCCCACCTTCATCCAAGAAGCCGGAGAGGACGCGCGTGCCATTGAAGATAAGATCCGCGAGTTTGGTAAAATGCCGGACATCCGCCTGAGTGCGGAAGAAGTCGAAGCTATCCGCCAGATAGGCGACAACACCGGTTGCATGTCGCTGAAAGGCGCGAGCAAACGCCACAGCACCAGCGAACGTTGCGACGAATGGCCGATGCGTGACGAGCTCCTTGAGCTCGCGCAACGCGAAGGTTTAACTACTGATTGGTAACCGGTCCGAAGAACTCTTCTTGGAAGGGTTTCACCCATTGAATTTTGCAGCGTCCCGGAACATCAAAGCAGCGTTGAGACAATGTGCCGCGACTCTGGTTTGTCTGCAAAAGAAGATGGATGAACTGGTTGACTCTTTTCTTAGAAGGGGGCTCTGCCTGTGTCCAAAATGAATCTAAATCTCCGCGATAGGTGAGTTCATCTAAATCATATACCGCAGTTCCTAGGGCGATAACCGGGATGTGGTGGGTTAGACCTGAAATTCCTACTGAGCTATTGATATTAACCAGTCCGATTGAGTGACTTAACAATATCGGAAGGCTGACACGGTCCACATACAAGATCCGGCCCCCGCCCAACCTTTCATCAAGGCCGTGAAGGAGATCTCTGTAATCTTTGTAGCCACGATCCATCGGATGGACTTTGAAAACCAATTTGGTGTCAGCGGGGGCATGCCGCTCAAAGGATGTTACGACCTTCATAATGAATTCCTCAATGGAATCAAAATCCGAGCATCTAAGGATTTGTGTATCACTGTGAACTTGTAGGGGAACCGCATAATATTTTCCCGAGAGCTCGCCGGCAAAAATTGCATGATACTCCCTGTCTCTACTGCGCTCCATAAAGCGCCAGAGAAAGACCAACCCGTATTTGACATGATGCCATAACTTCAACTCTCTTTGATCCACAAAATTGGGAAACAAAAACGAAGTATATCGGCTCAATACGAAGTTTGTGCCGAAACTGATCAGCTTGGCGGGAGTGCTGACTTTGCAAAGCTCCGTTGGCGTCTCTATGGATTTAGGGGAGTATTCTCCGTAAAGGATTTTCTCCCATGCCTTAGCCAATGTCGGGAGGGGTAGCGTTTTGCGGTTGAATACGGTGACGCAGTTCGGGCGAATCAAGCCAAGCTCAAAAACGAAACAACCGAGTTCCATATCTTCCGCAAGTTTCCAAGCGATATCGTTATAGGGTCGGTAATGGTTATAGAGAAAAAAGGTGTCGAAGTTTTCTTTGCTCACCAATTCCCGGAGCCACGCATCAAAATCCGCTAATGGCTTGCGAAATACGTGGGTCCGAAACCCGCGGAGTTTATAGATAAAGTCCGGTGCGCAAAAGACGACTTTATGCACCTCATGTCCTGCATCCCTTAAATCCTGAGCTAGCAGCGACATGCCGGCCTCCCAATCTCCCTGTACGATCAGGATTTTCTTACTTTGGACAGAAGCCAGAGGGCTTGAGGATGCCTGTCCCACGTTATCAATCTTGGAATTTGTTATAGGGGAAGCTCCGAGCGGAGATGAAATTGGCATACAGGATATCCGCTAAACGTTGAATAACTTCACTTTTTTGTTTTCGTGGAACTGTAACCGCACTGCCCGAGCGAGGCTATGATTTGCTCTAAGATCGTCAAGGTTCAAAAGCAGCCCCATGGCGGCCATGTATGTCTTGCATGGGGCATTTCATCATCACAGGCTGAACGCGATGTTTCTTTGTTTGGTAGCCTTGTTGCACTTTGATAATAGCGGTTTCACCGCCGTTTCATGGCTGCTTCAGGTCGTGTGTGTGTTTTGGGTGGTCCAATCTGCTTTTGCATTATGGAAAACCGCCCGCGCCCGCATGCTTTACGCAAATTGTTCAAAGGAGGTAAAAATAGATGGCACGTTGGCTGCACCTCCGCGCGTTGCGCTGATCATTCCAGCTAAAGGGGTTTCTTCTCAATTCGGGAGCTTCGTGGAATTTATTTTGGGACAGGATTATGAAAACTATCACGTGATATTCGTCACTGAATCCGCTCAGGATCCCGCGCATGTTTTTCTCAGTGAGCGTTTAAAAAGTCCAACTCGGCGTGGCGTCAGGCTGCTGGTCGCGGGAAAAGCTGAGCATAGCGTACAAAAAGTGCATAATCACCTCGCTGCGTTCCGCACGCTTGAACCAGAGGACCGCATCATTGCGTTTGCGGACTGCGATTTTTCGGCGAGCCTGACCTGGCTATCCCTTCTGGTGGAACCGCTGCAGCGCGGACAATGCGATTTCACCACTGCATACCGGTGGTTTGTTCCCGCAAACCCGAGCCTGCCAAACCGTATCGCATCAGTGATCGGCATTGCGGTTGAACCATGGATGGGGCCGAGCTGGAGGATGTGTCTTTGGGGCGGATCCATGCTGATGACGCGGGAGGCTTTTGACTCGCTGGACATTCCGGGAAAATTTCAGGGAAGTTTCAATGATGACGTTAGGATCACTCGCTTGGCGCGCGAGTCTGGCAAACGCATGCGCTATGTCAGGGCAGTCGCTGCTATCTCTCCCATCGATTTTTCATGGCGTTCCTTTTTCGCCTTCGCTAGGCGGCAATACATGCATGTCTCGGAGTATCGGCCGCTCTGGTGGATGGGATTCCTGACACCACTCATCTACCTGGTGAGTTTTGGACTGTGTGTCTCACGCCTGATCATGGGTGCATGGTGGATGCTTGGTTGGATCGGCCTTGGCTTCATTTTAAACGCAAACAGGACGCGCGTCCGGCTGGCTTATCTGCGTGAGCGTTTTCCAAATGGTGCGGCTGAAACCTTGGAAAAGGCGATCCGAGGAAGTGGGTGGATGGATCCCTTGGTGAACCTCGTGCATTTCACCGTAGTGGCCGCTTCGGTTTGTGGACGTGAAGTTGTCTGGGCGGGTATTCGCTATCGACTGCTAAGCGGACATCGGGCAGAGGTCATCCAGCGTCAGGAAAAAGATTGACGATAAAATTTGAGCCGGAGAATCTAAATCCCCTGCGATCCTTGGTATGACTGAGCCAAATTCTGAAAACCAACGCTCTGATTCCCAAGTCATTCGCAAACGCACGGTCGTATTGCTACCGGGTTTCGATCCGCGCGGAGCGTCACATTATCGCAAGATGCTATCCGAGCAGTTCAGTGCGTATGCTGCACGTGAGGGCTTTGGAGTTGAGGTCACTCCGCGTAAGCGCTGGAAGCAACATTGGCACCGCTGGAATATTGCAACGGATACATGCCGCATCTCCTTTCTCTACGCTGAATGGGATGACATCGTGCGGAAATATTGGCATCGGGGAAGATTGGAACTGTTTCTTGATTCTTGCCGAACCTACCTCACATACCTCAGTTCGTTACGCTTCATCCGCGGTTGCTCAAGCACCTCGTATTCGCAAATCGGTTTTTATTATCCTCTCGTATCATTCCTTTTTCTCTACCTGCTACTGATGAGCGGCATGGGCATGGCGGCATGGTATCTTGCCAAGTTATCCAATATTCCCGCTGGTGGGATGGCCGCGTCTGTGGCTGCAGGAATTGTCTGCGCGATATTCCTCGCACACAAAATTTCACCACGTCTCAATGGTGGGTGGCTGTTACGGATTTTTTGTTTCACGAAAAAAATCGCCTGCGAAGGCGTGCCGGAATGGGATAGTCGCGCGCCAGTCCTTGCTGAGGATCTTGTCGAGCAACTGAGCCAGGATCCGCCGGATGAATTGTTAGTCGTGGGGCATAGCGTTGGTGCCATCAAGGCGATCAACCTTCTTGAAGAACTTCTCAAAAAAAGCAGTTACACCGGCAGGGTGAGTTACATGGCCATCGGTCAGTGTTTGCAGCTCGTAACTTATTTAGAAAAGAATGACGGCAAATTTAACCGGTCCTTGCGCGAGGTTGCTGAAAATCCACGGGTTGACTGGGTTGATTTCACCATGCCCTCGGACGGTGCATGCATTGCGCTTCAGGATCCCATCCGCGCCTCGCTTGATCCTCCACCGAATTATCCGAACGCAGACTCACCAAAATTTCTCTCTCCCCGTCTTATGGAAGGTTACTCGAAGGAGCGCTTTAAAGAACTGAAGCGCAATCATTTCGAATATCACTTTCAATATTACAAGACGCCTGACAGCCCCGCCGAGTATGAGTTCGCTGCCATCGTGCTGGGCGACAAGCCGCTAGCTGCCCGCTTTGCGAATCGTAAAAATCAAGCGCGCAACCGCCAAAAATGAACTTCAATTTTCCTCGCGGCAGAGAACCCTTTAACGGCTGGAGCCACCTCTTCGCCACATTACTGGCTGTGTTTGGTACAGTTGCTCTTGTTGAAACGGCTTGGCATCAGGGAGCCATGCTATACGCAAAAATTTTCTACTCTGTCACGCTGATCTCGGCGTTCGGATCCAGCGCACTTTATCATCTAGCCGTCACAACCCAGGAAAAGCTGCGCATCCTCCGCAACCTCGACCACATATGTATTCTAGCGCTCATGATTGGAACTTATGTGCCGCTCGCAATTGCCTTGTTTCCGGAGCACTGGAATATTCTTTTGCTAGTGAGTTTTCTGATCCTCCTCTGCGCGGGTATACGCTTAGCAGGCGAGAAAAACCGTCGCGTGCTATCGATTTCCTACATCACCTTAGCCAGCTTACCGGCCATCGCTGTGCCGTTTTTGTGGGAAGAACATTGGAGAAATATTCTTTGGTTTTCACTGGGAAGCTGTTTTTATTCGATCGGAGCTTTTTGCTACATCAAGAAGTTTCCCAAAAACCATGCTTATCTGAAATTCCATGAGATCTGGCACATCTTCACCTTACTCGGTGCTCTTGTCCATTATCTCGTGATTTATCATCTGCAGTCATCTTGATGCCTTACATCCCGCCATTCCCAAAACCGTTAGAGAAATCTTCCAAGCGCTCGCTATGGAATCTTTTCCAACGTGGAAAACGCTCGTGGCTGGATACCCTCTATGAGGGCAGCTACCGTGGAGATATGTCTCGGGTTCGCATTCCGGGACTCAATCTCTTTCTCGTGAAACTCCCTGATCTCGTCAAAGAGGTCCTTGTTACCAACAGCTCATCTTATCCGAAGCATGAGATGATCGATCGCGCTCTCAAGCCCCTGCTGGGCTCAAGTATTTTCACTACTAACGGTGACGTATGGGAACGACAGCGCCGGATGCTCGATCCCGCTTTCGGACAAGCGAAACTCAAGGACGTCTTTCCTCTCATGCAAGGCGGTTCCGATTCTCTGCTCAGTCGGATGGAAAAAATCCCAGACGGCGGTGAAGTGGATATTGAAATCGAAATGACGCATGTCACAGCAGACATCATTTTGCGGACGATCCTTTCGGAATCGTTAGAGAGCGAGACTGCCGTCATGATTTTTGAGGCGTTCAGCGAGTTTCAAGAAAAGGCATCACTCATGATACAGCTAGGCTTTATCAGAGCGCCGCTCTGGCTTGCGCCGAGAACCTATATCGTCTGGAAACGCAAAGGGCGTGAAATCCGCGAACTCCTTGCTAAAACCATCCGCAAACGCTACGACGCTCACCAGCGTGGAGAGCCCGCTAGCCACCAGGACATTCTCCAGGCGCTATTGGAAATTCGCGATCCGGTGGACGGCTCTGCGTTCACTTTCGAGGAACTCGTCGATCAAGTCGCCATGTTGTTTCTCGCCGGCCACGAGACTTCTGCCAGCGCTCTTTCATGGACGCTTTTTCTCATCGCGAAATGCCCAGATATTCAGGAACGCCTGCATCAAGAAGCACGGCATATTCTCAAAAACGACGAGCCTAATTTTAAAAACATCCATCAGCATAAACTCATACGGAACGTATTTCGCGAAACCCTGCGGCTCTATCCTCCTGTCGGATTTCTAACATTTCGAAAATCCGTTGGCGAAAATAAACTTGGGAAACACGATGTGCCTGAAGGATCTCCTGTCGCCGTTTCTCCATGGCTAACGCATCGGCATCGCGATCTTTGGGATAGACCAGACGAATTTGACCCGGATCGCTTTGATAAAAGCGGAGATATGCAGTCATGCTCATTCATTCCTTTTGGCCAAGGGCCGCGGATTTGCATCGGTGCTGCATTCGCGATGCAAGAGGCCATGTTGATCCTTGCTTCGCTAGTGAGAAACTTTCGTTTCGAACCTGGTCCGGGACCTGACCCAACACCCACCGCACGGTTGACGATTCGTTCTTTAGAAGGCATCAAGCTCCACATCCGGAAACGCGATCTAACAATTCCTTCTGATGATGGATTTGTACCCGAAGCCGAAGAAGCGCCCGCAACCAGTGGCTGCCCCTTCCACTAATGATTCCGCAAACTTCGAAGCTGGCTGTCGTGTGTGCGGGAGGGGGCACCAGCTGTTCCTATTCGGGGGGCGCTCTCTCGGCTCTCGGGAGGGAGCTGGGTCTTATCCACCCAGACTATATGATCGCGGCTTCGGGAAGCGCGGGCTCGGCTATCTATTACCTCACGGGTCAGTATGACAGCATTCAACGGATTTGGACTCAGCATATTTGCTCTCCACAATTTCTCTCATTCAAGCGCCTTCATAAAATGATGGATGTCGACTATCTCGTGGACACGATCATTCGGAAATTTGAGCCGTTAGATTTAGCAAAGCTCACGGATATCCGGACTCGCTATTTTATTCCTGTCAAAAATTCGACCACGGGAAAAGGTCGGTTCATTTCTTGTCGTGAAGAAGCGGATATCCACGAAGTCCTGCGTGCTACGAAAGCGTTGCCATTTTTTTACGCGCGAAAAGTAAACATTGGCGGCGAGCTTTTTGTCGACTCCGCCTTTACGATCACCAAGGAGCATGGCGTTTCAAAGGCACTCGAGCTCGGTGCAACGCATATTCTCGTTCTTGAGATCAATGCCCGTAACAAAACCCACTTTCAATCTCTCACTGGCAAAATGGTTTCCTACCTGAGAGGCAACAAACACAATCATGATCGCGACGCGCATGACGTGAAAATCCTGCGCCTCGGTCCTGATAAAAATCCTGCACCGCCGGTGACACGAAATGCTGCGCTTCTATCAGCCGCTTTTGATAAAGGCTATGCAGACGTGCGTGACCACGCAGAACTCCGCACGTTTCTTGAGCCTTTTCTCTAACGTTGTTCGAAGCGCATGGGAATTCCGTGCAGCGCTCGCAAAGTCATACGGCCTAGCGGTTCAACGGGATGACCCGTCCGCAGACGCAACCGGAATTTCTGTGCCGTCATAGCCAGCAACAGCACCGCCTCCATGATGCCTAGGTGTTTACCGAGACAAACTCGTGCCCCAGCGCCAAAGGGAATGTAGGCAAAAGGATGAATTTTTTCTGCCGCGCCCGGCATGAAACGATCGGGGCGGAACGCGTTGGGTCGATCCCATAACAACTCGTGCCTGTGGAGCAGCCAGGAAGAAATTACCATCATGGATTTAGCAGGCACCTTCTTGCCCATGATTTCATCTTCCGCGAGCGCTTGGCGTGAAAAGACATGCACTGGAGGATAAAGGCGAAGCGTTTCGTCAATAACTGCGCGCGCATAAATTAGCTTTGGTAGATCTTCAAAAGTCGGGGGTGCCCCTTTGAGAACTTCATCGAGCTCTTGATGCAAACGTTTTTCACATTCGGGATGTCGCTCCAGCAGATAGAAAGCCCACGACAGGGTGATGGCAGTGGTTTCATGTCCTGCTAGAAAAATGGATGCCATTTCATCCCGAACGAGGCTGGGAGCCATCGGCTGGCCGTGCTCGTCGCGGTAGTTGAGAAGCATATCGAGCAGATTTTCCGGCATCTCCCCACAACTGCTTTTGCCGTATTCCAGAATTTCTAACAAAACCTCATCAAAGCGTTCAATCGCCTTTTTTCCACGCCGCATGCTCCAGCGCGGAAACGAGGTGGGAACTCCAAAAATCTCGAGAATGTGCGCACGACCATGAGACGCCTGATAGTCTTTGAATGCTTCAAATAGCTGGCGCACGCGCTCATCTCCCAAACGGAAACCAAACATAATGCGGCTAATAATTTCTGCCGTCAGCAGGGTAAATGTCTCAGTGGTATCGAGATCCGCGTCTGCGGGCAGTTGCTGCCATGCCGCGATGGCCGTATGCCCCTCTTCTAAAACCGTTTGAGCATAGCCGGCAAGGCGGTTCGTATGAGTGGAAGGGGCCATCACCCGGCGCTGGCGTGTCCACAACTCTCCCTCACTGACAAACAGCCCATCGCCCAATAAGGGCTTGAGAGCTTGGGTATTCATCGTGCTTTTCACATAATTTTTCCCGTTAGCGGCCATCACCCTTTGGATAGAAGGCGGATGGTTGATGATGAACAATGATGTGCGTAACACCCGAAACGTCACCAACTCGCGCTTGTAACAAAATTTTGGCCAAGCCGCGATCGCATTGCCCCGCACCTGCCTGAGCCGCTTCAAGATATACCATGCGCTTTTCAAGCGTTTCCACACAGAACCGCGTTTCTCTCCCTCCGAGGATTTCGGGGAGATAGAAGGTGCGCTATTACCTGATGAACTCATGACGGACTAAGAGAGAACGTGACGATGACCAATGGCAAGCTTCATCACTGCACCATGAAGCATGGACTCAGGGCACCGCGATGGAGCTTTCCTCCAGAACCCATAAAAGCCACTCTAATTCGTCATTTTTTCATTCCCTTGCCCACGCGGACACATCAAAAATCCATTCCCGCCACTTGTAGATCTCCGCGCCGCCCTATCCAATAAACGGATCAAGAGTAAAAAACAAATTACTAGCCATCATGAGTCAACAGTTCTTTCTTCACCTAGGTCTGCATAAGACGGCAACAACAGCCACTCAAAACTTTTTAAAAATCAATTCGGGGAATCTTCTTACGAATGACGTGCGTTACATTCCTCTCTATAAAATGCGCAACGATTTGACCCCTTTGATTGGTTCATTACGCGCACAAAAACGCAAAATGCTCTTCAACTTATTGGAATCTTTTCCTAACAAAAAAATCATTTTATCGGACGAAAACATTCTGGGCGGAACGGGAGAAATAAAAGAAGGCGATCTCTATCATTATGGGAAAAACCGGGTCCTATCTTTTTGTGAAGAAGCAGGCAAAAGGCCTGTAACTTTGTTCATTACCTTGCGTGAACCTGCGGCATTCATCTCTTCGATGTATTGCGAATACTTACGCCATAGCTCTTTCATTTCATTTGAAGAATACATCGCTAATTTTGACCTGGAGAATTTTTCTTATGCTCATGTTTTTAGTTGGTTGAAAAATCTTCCTAAGAACACCCGCGCCATTGTTATTCCATATGAAGCCCCATCAGAGGGAATAATGCTCGCTACTGCCGCACGAATTCTTAAGGAAACCGTTGGGGTTCACGCTATGTCCAGTTTTAGCCCGTTTCCTGAAAAGAAATCTCGCTCCTCCTTTACTCAAGAGGAACTGGATTTAGCTGCTACGATCGCTACCCAAGCAAATGGCAAAATCGCTCAATCCTATCTGAATAATTTGGATGCTCAAGATCAGAGGTTTGGAACCAAAAAATTTGCCCCATTTGATTCAAGCCTTGTTCAAAGACTTAATGAGAGATACCAGCATGAACTAGGTGATTTCTTCTGTTCTATGCAGTGATCGTTATTCAAAGTGAGTCTTGTTCAAATCTCCGCTATTCCATGATCAAAAAAGTTTTCGCCCAACATTTTAGCTGGTTTTGGCACCCCAAAGTCAAACCACTGAAGCGAAGGGCGGCTCGGGCGATGAAGCATCTTCAACCGATCCAAAACAATACCTCCCGAATCAAGCCAAAGGATCGCTTGCTCATGACCGTAGGGCGAGATGACAACCCACGTATCCCATATTTCTTAGAATACTATCGCAAGCTAGGTATCAATCACTTCCTGTTTGTAGACCATATGTCCGAATCACCGATGGCCGATATCCTTGTAGGCCAAGATGATGTTTCTATCTGGCGAACTGAGCAAAATGATTCCGATGCAGGATCTGGCGTAGATTGGATCAATGCTCTTCTCTCTCGATACGCCGTAAGCCATTGGGTGTTGACGGTCGATCTAGACGAATTTTTTGTTTATCCATTCATGGAATCACGGTCTTTTGACGATCTATTGGCCTTTCATGATGACATTGAAAAACCGTGTATGTTCACCATGCAAGTGGATATGTATCCGGAGGGTCTCATAGCATCCAACCAAGTACCTATCGGTGAATCACCTCTGAAGTATGCGCCGTTTTTTGATCGTGACGGTTATCTGCAAAGCAAGGGAAATGACCTCGAAACTTGTGTGCGTGGTGGCCCACGTATGCGCATGCTTCAAGCAACGACTACGGATCATTTGCCTTTGTTAAACAAAACGCCACTTATTAAATGGCGAGCGCGTTATGCGTATTCCAACCGAACTCATGTTGCTTTCCCTCCTTTACTAAATATGGCACATCAAAAATATCATGTGCCCACAGGAGCATTGCTTCATTTCAAACTTAAAGAGCTGGAAGGCTACGTTCTATACGGATCCAACTCCGCCCGCTATATTGGCTCCCAATCACTTGTCGAAGCCAACTTGATGACTCCGGGGGGGTGGAAATAATTATCGCATGCCTTTTATGAAAATCGGATTCATCCTCCTCGCCCATAATGAACCTGCTGCGATACGTCGCCTCGTGGACATTCTTGCAGGAGCGGGTCATTCAGTTGCGATACACTTTGATGCCAGCTCTCCAGCAGAAGAGCGAGAAGCCGTTTCCTTGTTAGAAATGTCATATCCTGGCTTAGTTCGGGTGACTTCAAAGATTCACTGCAAGTGGGGAGAGTGGAGTCTCGTTGAGGCTACACTTCTCATGCTTCGCATATTTGAAAAAATGCCGGATAAGCCTGATTTCATTCATCTCATGAGTGGTGCTGATTTCCCGATCCGACCCATCGCCGACATGCAGGAGTTTCTGCGACGTCATCCTGACCAAGACTATGTCGAGTCTTATGACATCACCAAAAAATGCTGGGTCAAAGGTGGACTCAGCATGGAACGCTTTCAGTTCTTCTTTCCTGTGAACTTCCGCTCCAGTCGCAAAACCTTTAATCGTCTAGTTGGTTTGCAGCGTACATTTGGGATACGTCGTAAAATACCACTCGCCCTGACCCCACATATGGGATCGCAATGGTGGACGCTACGGTGGAGCACATGCCAAAAAATTCTGGAGTTTATAGATAAAAATCCGCGAGTCGTGCGCTATTTCCGATCCACTTGGATCCCCGATGAATCATTTTTCCCAACTCTTATTGGCTACCTCATCCCCCGTAGCGAGATCTCTAATATTCAGCTTCTGCTACATCATTTCACACCCATCGGTCGTCCATACATTATTTACCAGGATCATATTCCTCTAGTCTGCAAGATACCTCACTTCTTTATTCGCAAGGTAACGCCTTCTGCCCGGGAGGCTGTATGGGAAGCCGCGCGTCATCGCAAAAGTCCCATTCCTCATCCTAGAGATCTTGCACGAGTACACCATCTTCTCTCTACCGCCATCGATAAAAATTACGAGCTCACTGACAGCATGCCGGGTTATATTGGCGCCAGTGATTCCTAGCGCATCTTATATTATCCCTTTTCCCTGATGAGTTTTTCTAAACTCTATCAAATACCGAATTGGTTAGCGCGCGGAGAATCATGAAGCACAAAAATCCCAAAACAATGATTGTTCCTGTCACATAGCCTCTCTGTGGTAATGCGACGTCTTCGGGAAGAAAAGGTTCTTGGATGACGGAAAAGAATCTTGTGCGAGAGGCTGCCTCCGAACGGTTTTGTTCTAACAGGAGCTCCGCGCCGGTGCGAAGTCTGGTCGCAGTATCAAGCTTGAGCTGGATTTCTTGGAAATCCATGAGTATCTTATTCAGCCTATCCCGTTCAGTTCCCGAGAGCTTTGCTGTTTCTCTCTCGATTAAATCGTTCAAAGAGCGCACACGGCTTTTGAGAGTTTCGATTTTTGGTGAGCCGGGGGAATCACGCAACAAACTCGCCAGTTCTCCATCGATGCGTAAGCGCTCCAATTGCATTTCTTGAACTGCTAGCTGACTGGCAGTGATCACTTCTGTTGGATTGATGAATTTGTGTTTGTTTTGCAATTCAAAGAGTTCTTTGTGAATTTCCAGCACTCTCGCAGATGTGCGTTCTACTTCGCCGCGGACGAATGTGAGTTGTTGATCCGCAACATCATGATTGATTTTATTCACAAATGCCTCGGCCCTATTCAGCACGGTAGCAGCTATTTTATGAGAAAGATCCGGATCGAACGTATCAACCGTGACGAGAGTCAAGCCTGTGGTGATATCGTAATGAGCGATGATGCGTTTGCGGTAATATTCAAGCCTTTCTTCTAACAGCGCATCGGTTTCCAGACGAAACACGATGTCTCGTGTGGGAGAGCTGAAATGTTCTACCAAGTTAAATTGCTTTTCCAGATCCAAGAGCAAATCGGAGGAAAGGATGTAACCGATCGCTACTTGGGAGTCCAACGATCCCGAATCTGTCAATCCAGGTAACGCTAGCTGGGCAATTCCGCTTTCCGCACCTGATGTAGCCTGGTTTCTTGAAATTTTAAATGTGGCTTCTGTGATATATCGGTCCTGTGTGAAGAACCACGTGTAAGCAATCGCAACTAGAATTCCGATGAAATACAAAATGGCAAAATATTTGATGAGCGCTTTTGCAAAATTGCCGCTTCGAAGGGTTTGAGTGTATGTGAATGACATTAGGTTAATAAGAATGAGTTAATGAATGTTGAACCTTTTGGTTCTTAGTTGCGGCGATTGTGGGGGATGTGCTGCTTATTTTTACGACGAGATTTGATGGTGAATTCGTCGTCATCAATTGTGTCATCATTTTGGAAAACATTATCTTCTCCTGGAGAAATAAAATTGGAGTAGGCTTTGATGCCATCTTCGACATCAGGATAATAATCGATTGCGCCATTCCGGATAAATATCGCGGACTCGCAAGTATCACGCAGCGTATCCATGTTATGTGAAGCGAAGATGAGTGTTGCGCGCTGGCGAAATTCTTCAAATGCCTGTTTGGCCTTTTTTCGGAAAGTTGCATCGCCCACGGAGGTGAGCTCATCGACGATGTAAACATCGAATTTGAAGGTCATTGACAGAGCAAAGCCCAATCGGGCTCGCATCCCGGATGAGTAGGTTTTGATGGGCATATCAAAGTATTCGCCCAACTCTGCGAAGTCCGTCACTTGTTGGATCACGTGGCGAACTTGCGACTTATTAAGACCGTTAATATTGCAAACAAAGGCAACATTTTGGCGGCCAGTGAGAGATTTTTGAAACCCGGAACTTAAGCCTAAGGGCCAAGATACTTTTGAATCGGTTATAATCGCTCCGCTATCCGCAGGTTCCGCGCCGCTTATAATGCGTAAGAATGTGGACTTCCCGGCTCCGTTCGGGCCAAGCACTGCGATGTTAGAATCTCCTGGAAGAACCAGTGAAACATCTCGCAACACATACCGCCGGCCGTTTTCGACCTCATATGATTTCGTCACATTTTGGAGTTCAATCATTTCAATTATAACTCGCTGAGTAGGTTACGATTATTCCGGAAATAAGTAATTCCGATGGCAAACACTACGATGGCAAATGCCGCAGGATACAATAGGTTGGCGCCTTCTACTCGATAAAATGGAAACAGCGCATTGCGACTGAGTTCAATGGTATGAACCAAAGGATTATAGAGAAGCAATTCTCTAGCCTCTGTGGGTAGGACGTTGGTAGGATGAAGAACGGCGGAGACAAAAAGCAGAGGTCTTTGAATGACTTTTACAAATTTTTCTGTTTCCTTGTAATGCACAGAAGCAATTCCGAAAATTAAGCCAAATCCGCAGCCACAAAACCATGTAATGAGATACGCTGCGAAAATGATATGTAAGTTATCCAGAGCCAAGGAAATGCCTAACCACATGCTGATGACACAGAATAGCGCGAAAGAAAATGAGGTGGTAATCAGCCCATAAATAAAACGTGCCAACATAGGATCCATGATTTGAACCGAAGGATAAACCAAGAGGCCTTGGTTGGAGCTGATGGCATCAGCTCCCATGTTCATGGAGCTGGTGAAAAGTTGCAGTAATAGGAATCCGTTCAGCAGAAAGAATACGTAAGGAATTTCCGGCACGGAGCGCTCGGCGATCGGGCCAATGATTAATCCGAGCACAAGCACACCGATAATTGGCTCTAGCAGCATCCAGAAAAATCCTAAGCGATATTTTCCAAAGCGTGTCGCAATTTCCCGTTTGAACAGTGCTCGGATGACCAAAATTTGGGTCTTCCAAGGTGAGTGATTAGGAATGGGAATGGGGTCGAACATCTGTTCAGTGCAATAGAAAGCTTCAATTAAGAGTTTTGGAGAATGAGTAAGCCACGACGTAGGAATACATCGCGCGCGCCTCTTTTTGAATCACCCATCGGCGCCCGCCAATATCAACTGTCCATGGGCGCAGGACTCGGTAGTTTCCATTATCCAGCCGCTTCAGCACTGGAACGCTAGGCTGGCGATTTCTGTGAACGGAGGCTGTGGTACGAGCGTGTAATGCCGAGGGTGCCGCTACTCCGCACCCCGTTATTACAACGGGTGCAAGTAAAATGGCTACGCGCGATCCCCTCATGATTTAATTTGTATGATAATACATTAATTCTGGAATCGGCTCGCTGAACCAGCGGCTTGAGAAACGGAGATGGGAAGAACTTGGCTAAGAAGTCTGTTCCAGCGGGTGAGGGGGGCTTCTGTCACATAAACAATGTCTTCGCCTTGGATGGGAAACCGTTGCAAGAGAGGCATCACATTGGGGTCTTTAAGATTGAATGTGTAAACGGTATCCGGGTTCCCCTTTCTGAAGACGAACAAGCCAGAAGCGTCTGATCTACGTTCGTCCAAGCCTTTTGCGGCGCCAATAGCGTCCGCAAGTGTAGGATTTGGAACAGGAAATGCGACGGAGATCGGGTTATTGATGGCACCCATCACTTGGAATCGGTTTGATGCGTCGCTGCTCACGGTTAACAAATCTCCTGCCTCGACGATAAATGGATTTTGGCGGAAGCCTTTGTAGTCAAATCGGTAATCGCGGCTACCTCTGCGTAGGGTGTATTGATAGAGATGTTCCGCGTTATTCGGACCTCCCGAGGCCGCGAGGATATCAAGGGAAGTGATCCCGCTGCGCTGCAGAGGAACAGGACCGGGACTTTTCACTTCTCCCATGACATTAGCGGTCAGGAGAAATCGCTCGCTTCTGAGCACGGTAACTTGGGCGGTATTGGATACGGGTTTGATTTTTTCTGAAAACGTATTGGAAATTTCTGCCAAGCTACGGTCCAGAACGCTTAATTCGCCAACATAAGGAATATTCACCACTCCATCTCCGGGGACTTCAATCGGGCCATACTTGTAGGGCTCCCCAGTTCTAAAGAACGGGCTTTGCTCTGATAAATCCGTGATGACAAACGAAAGTGCGTCTCTTTCCCTGACATTGTCGGTGTATCCCTGCCCTCTAAGAATGGGTGGCTTCTCCGAGCGGCCATAGACTCGGCCATGGCTCGGGATTTTATCCCGTGAATCAACGGCAATGATCTCATATTCACCAGCATTTCTATTGATATCGCCCTTTAGCGGACCGGTATCAGAGATGAAGGCACAGGACGTAAGAAGGGCTGATTGGAGAGCGCCAATTGATAAGATTGCGTATCGATTAAATTTGGTCATTTGGAGATGGCGTAAACTGTTGATGAGTCGACAGCGTCCAAATATTTCTCCCCCGAGATTTAGTTAAGACGTTGGCAGATCAACGCCACTCGGGCATTTGCTGTCAAGAGCCAAAATTATTCTGGAATAGCGCGCTAAGCCCTCCATTGCCCACGGCGCATAAGCCCCAGAGCGACGAAATCCGTATCGTCTTCTAACGAAACTGAGCCCTCATACCAGAGCACCGGATCAGCAATCACGCCATCGTAGTAATTCAGATAGTTCTCCGCACGGATGAAATGCTCCCGCCGCTGTTTCTCCTCGGCGGATTTACTAATCACTTCACTGAGAAACTTGGTATGTAAAAGCAAGCCCGTCGGAGCAGGATTCCCCTCGAAATAACCGTTGTTCAGGCGAGTGGGAAGGGCGAGATGAGTCGAACTGGCATAAGTGTAATGCCTTTTCCAAAAAACTAAGGGCGTCTTATGTAAATGAGGTGCCAGTTCTGGCTCGCTGGCAAAAAATACCCGTTTGCGGGGCCCTCCTCGAACTGATGTATGGTTGTAGCGTGGCTGGAAATCAAAGGTGTAGCCTGTGGCATCAAACCAACCAAGCGCATCAAGCGGGGTTTCCCCCTCGGACATGACCGCAGTCGAGAGCGGGCCTTTTGGATAGAGATCCAGCATCATCGCCGACATACAAGATATCCGCTGATTGCTGAGCCACCGAGTGAGTGCTCGCAGATTTGCCTGACCATGATTTGGATAAACGAATATTTCGTCGGCATCCAACGTGAGGCACCAATGACCGTGACCGTAAAGCATCTGCAGCCAACCCAACCAATTCATCCCGAAACGTGATGCCTTGTAGGAGAATTTGGTGGTCCAGATGGAAACGTCGGGTTGTGCCTCAAGCCATTCCCGCGAACCATCGGTGCTGTCATTATCCACAACCAGAAAGTGATCGACCCCGAGTTTTCGGTGATGATCGAAAAAGTGAGGTAGCCGGGAAATTTCGTTGCGCAGTGTCAGGAAGCCGAGAATCGAGTCTTTGCGAATCTGCGAGGTGCGGTTGGCACATATCTGAAGTTCACGGCGCGCACGGAAATTCCACCACAGCAGAACGTGCCGCCGTATCATCATTTCAATTGCAAGAGCTATTCCCTTCCGTTCCTTTTTCACACCTTTTGCATCATTTGGTTGGCGGGTAAACCACCCACGTGAGGAAGTAATAAAGTCCGGTGCTAAAGAGCGTTACAAGACATTATTGATGGTTTGGTATCGCTGAGAACCTCCTAATTGGCAGAAGCGCATTTTACACAAAGCGATCAGAAGCCGAGCGCGGGTGCATGAGTGTTGACAAAGCATGTGATGAACAAAGAAGCTGCCATCGAATGAAGCAACATCAAGTAGAGGCTACGTGGTTGAGTAGAAAGGCTCTACGACACCCTCTGCTTGCCGCTTTTCTGAGAAATAATGTTAGGGATCAGACACCCATCCATGTTGGCTATGGATCCCAACCTAGTAGTCGCGTGACTAGCCGGGCCGCCGAACGAAAGGGACATTCCCTGCTTTTGATTGATGATGCTTTTGTTAGATCCATACGTTCTGGAAATCGGCAAACCGTTTACGGTATCACGGCAGATTCTTGTGAAGGCGAACATTCCGATCTCCGGAAAGCTCTGGACACTGGTTCACCGGCAGGCTGGATGCGCAGCGAGAAATTGAACCCAAGTGAGACGTCCAGTTTGATGGATCGTTTCCGGGAAACTGGAGTCTCAAAATATAACTGGTTTCCTGATGAATTCCTTAAGCCTACACTACCCAAGCAGGCGGGCATTCTGCTAGATTTAGGAGAGCCGGATTTTGATAAAATACTTCAGGCGGCTCTCGACCTAATCGAAGGATCTCCGGTTTATCTGCGTCCACAAACCGGTTCATGCGTTTCGCGGAAAATACCACGTGATTCGCGCATTCATTTACTCTCACCAGGACTCTCACCCGCGCAGTGTTTTTCTTTCTGCCATACCGTGATCGCAGGTAATTCTCTGTTAGGAATGGAAGCGCTCATTCACGAGAAACGGGTCATGACTTTTGGTTCTCCCTTTTTTGCCGGACGAGGACTGACCGAAGATTTCGCGCCCAACATGGTGTCGACCCATAACCGTGAATTGAAATTGTTAGAATTATTCGAAATAGCTTACCTTCGGTATTGTCATTATTTTGATCCGGATACGGAAGAACCATGTTTACTTGGCGACATCCTTGACCACATCCAACTCCAAAAAGAAATGTTCCGAAGGAATTCTGGTCATACCGTAACGGTTGGGTTTTCTCCGTGGAATCGTAGCATCGTCCCCCAGTATTTGCGCAGCCCCGCCGGCCAACTTGACCGCGCAAACGACATGTCGACAATTTCACCCGATACCCGTGTGCTAGTCTGGGGCCGCAAAACCGATTTGGCTGAAAATATCCGCAACCGGGCAGTGCGCGTGGAAGATGGGTTTATACGCTCCAAAGGATTGGGCGCATCGTTCAATTTCCCCTACTCATGGGTGCTGGATGAAACTGGAATCTACTTTGATGCATCTACTCCTTCTGATTTAGAAAATCTTTATAACAAAGGTTTTGGATTCTCGGATCTGGCAGAAGCGGGCAAACTTATCCAAGTGCTCCGCGAAAAACGTCTAACCAAATACAATCTAACTGCCACTACGATCGCACTCGATAAAGAGCTTACTCAGGGTCGGAAGATCATTCTCGTTCCCGGCCAAGTCGAAGCAGATGCATCCATTCTTTTCGGTAGTCCGGAAGTGAAATCCAATCTGGAACTACTGCGCCGGGTCCGAGCAGCCGAGCCAAACGCTTTCCTCATTTTCAAAGCCCACCCAGATCTCGTAGCCAGCGTAAGGCACGGACAAATCTTGCCTGATGGACTGATTGCTGCATCAGATCTCGTTGTGACGAATGGGAACGTATTGGATTGGCTAGAGGTTTGTGATGAAGTTCACACGATGACTTCCACGGTCGGCTTCGAAGCATTGATCCGGAATGTCCCGGTTGTGACCTATGGCCTGCCGTTTTACGCAGGTTGGGGCTTAACCGAAGACCGTATGACGTGTGAAAGACGGCAGCGCAAACTCACGCTTGAGGAACTCGTATGTGGTGCCTTGGTTAAATACCCGCGCTACCTCAACCCAGCAACTGGTGAGTTCACCACGGCTCTCAAAGTTACCCAACTTTTAAGCTCAGACAAGGTTGCCGCCGAACGCCGCGCTTGGTATTTAAAAGCCGTATCATCCTTAAAAAAAGCTTGGGTGAACGTCGCCCGTATGAAATCAAGATCTTGAGTGAAGCATCCATATCCGCTGATCATAAGCCGCTTTGGATCGAAGTGGTGACGGATACTTTCGTGCCCGATATCAATGGTGTTGCGATCTCGTTAGGAAGATTTTGCGCGGGGCTTCGTGAGCGCGGACATCGAGTAGAGATTATTCGCTCGGGCCGTGTGGCCGGAGAATTTGAAACCCGGGTGTTTTCATGGCCGCTACCGGGTTACTGGGAAATTAAAGTTGGCGCGCCGTGGCCTGGGGAATTGTATCGCCGCTGGAAACGCAACCGACCCGATGTCATTTATGTGGCCATTGAAACTCCACTGGGGTTTTCCGCTGCAGCCGCGGCACGTCGCCTCGGCATTCCCGTCGTCGGTGGCTTTCACACCAACTTCTATGAATATCTGCAAAAGTACGGCGCCAACTGGGTAGGCAAGCAGGTGTGGCGCTATCAGAAATGGTTTCATGACCGCCTCGCACGGACGTTAGTGCCCTCGCCAGATGCACATGAAAAACTGGTACGGGCGGGTTTTGCAAAAACCACCGTGCTGGGGCGCGGAGTTGATACGGATTTATTCACTCCGGAAAAGCGCAGTGAGAGTTTACGCCGCGAGTATGGAGCGAAGGGAGATGCTCCCGTCGCGCTGGTCGTGGGACGGGTGGCAGCGGAAAAAAATATTGGCCTCGCGCTGCGTGCATTTACTGAGATGCGTAAGTCATGTCCCGAACTGGTTTGTCGGGTCATCGGTGACGGGCCAGTGCGGGCCAAACTTCGCCGTGATTATCCAGACGTTCATTTCCCCGGCTATCTCACTGGCGAGGCGCTTGCCGCGTGTTACGCCTCAGCGGATATCATGCTTTTTCCAAGTGAAACCGAAACGTTTGGAAACGTGCTTCTCGAGGGAATGTCCAGCGGACTAGCGATTCTCAGCTATGACTATGCCGCCGCCGCTTGGCATGGAAAACATGGAGAAAACTTATTGAAGGTGAAAAAGGGCGAAGCCGCCGCGTTTATTGAAACCTCCATCCAACTCCTGGATCCTTTAACCCGAAGCAAACTCCGTGAGGGTGCGCGCCGGACTAGCGAAATGCTTTCTTGGTCAAAAGTTGTCGTTGAATTAGAACATATTTTTTACGAGGTAGTGGATGCCTCAAAACCATAGTCTGAGTGCCAGGCGTCCGTCCTCGTTTCAGAAATTTCCTTGATCTCACTCATCAACGAGTGCATATCCCCCTCCGACTAACTTAAGTTTTCCCAACGGAGGGGTGGTAGAGTGGTCGATTGCGCCAGTCTTGAAAACTGGAGAGCCGAAAGGTTCCGTGGGTTCGAATCCCACCCCCTCCGCCATTCTTCGCTTCCATGTCGGAAGCTACGAACGGCAAGCCAATTACATATCATAGGAAGCGAAGAACGTCCTTCGTAGCGGGTTTGACTGCCGAGTTTTGCGATATCGCAAAACCTGCCAAATCTACGCGCAGGCAAACTGCAGGGACGGAGTGAAACGTAGTCAATCCCACCCCCTCCGCCAAATCACGGCGGGGAAGCGCGGATCTGAAAAAATCCAGTGCCTGGGCTTGGTGGAATCTGATAGATCACTCGCTCGTAAGCAGGATCTGTGGTAGGCACAACAGTTGCCGGAATGGCCGGATGATTCTGCCAATCTTGAAGATTGATGGAATGGCGAAGCTGATAGACGAGTGTTGAGGTTTCCGATTTGAGACGAAGATGTTCCAGGCGGAACATTCCGCCTTCGAGCTTGCCGTTGCTGATGATCGTGGAAGGATCCACGCGGTTTGGGCGCCCTCCGAAGGCATACTCAGCCCTGTTAGAAATACCGTCGTTATCAATATCACCAGCCCAGTCCATGGAGGCGTTTCCAAGATGGCGTTTCCACCATGCGGCGGCGGAAGGGTCATCTGCAGGCGAGGATGAAGCAAGCGTCCCAATTTCTGTTAGGTTCATGGCGCGGGGAAGAATACGCGGTTCATCGATAAGCCCATTCCAAAAGCGGTTCTGGATGTCGGCGCCAATTTTTGCATCGCCGGCATTGCTGGTATTGAGTGCGTATGAAGTGGAACCGGAGGGAGTTTCACGCACACCGTTGACGTAGAGCTTAATGTCTGTGGCGTTGGGTGTGCCGTCGTTGGAAAAGGTACACGCGACGTGGTGCCATTTGTCGTTGTTGATGACGGTAGTTCCCACCACAAAACCCGTGCCGATTTCCACGCGGAGCTGGCCACTGGAATTCATAAGGAAGGTCCACTTTTCTCCAGGGATATTCGGTCCCCACCCAATAATTGGGTTATTGCTGCCCCATGCTGAGGTTTTAATCCAAGCTGCACAAGTTCGCGCTGCCGTTCCCTGAATGCCTGAGAATCCATTAATGGAAAGGAAGTCATCCACACCGTCAAATGACAGCCCGCGACCGAAGCGACCCGGGGCCCATAAGGCATTGGGAGTGGCGAAGTTTTTCAAGGTGGCTGGAAATCCTCCGCCAGCTTCTAAGGTTATGGTGCCCTCGGTTTGGTTGAAGGGATACCACAGATCGCCATCGCTAAAAAATACGCTCACTTGGACAGTGGCGGTAGCTGTTTTCTCTCCGTCTGTGATGACATAGGAAAATTCGTCCTGTCCAAGAAATCCGTTAGATGGGGTGTACTGAATTGAAGCGCCTTGGATGATGGCAGTGCCTGCTAGTGGTTGGCCGACAGATTGAATCGAAAGCGAGTTAGGGAAGCCATCTCCCGAATCATTCAACATTACAGGAATGGAAACTGCGGTGTTTCTGGGAGTCGTGGCTTGGTCGGCGATGGCGGTGGGCGGAGCGTTATCCAAGCAGCGTAAATTTGCATCGGTCAGCGACTGACGAGGAATGCCGGGGCCGTTCCAGTCAAGAGCGAGCAAAGTTTGGCCGATTGCGTGTCGATAATGAAGGCGGAACGGGTGCAGCCCTGCACGAAGCCGGATCGTGCCGGATCGTTCGGCACCCGTGCGACCAAAGTCGTCATCAATGACCGTGGTTTCGTGAACGCGTAGGTGGCTGCCTCCGCTCGATGAGATATGGAATGTATAGTCACCATCCCGAGGCACTAACAGATAGCCATCAAAGCGAAGCCCGAAGTTCTCCCCTCCGGGGCCAACAGATGGGGTGATGCTGGTGCTGTTTCCCGAAGCCAGCGGAGTGATCGAGGAAAAATCCGGAACCCATGGCAAGTTCGCGGCATAGGAAATCCAAGTGACACCGGGCGATACAGGCACGCTGACGGCGGCGATGTACTCGCTGTCATAAGGGCGCGGCGAACTGGCGTCTGGCCGACGCAAACGGAGAACCCGGTTTTTCATTTTCTGCTGAAGGGCGGCCCGAGCCGAAGCGAGGTTGTTCGTTTCCTTCGGGTCCGCTACCACATCATAGATCTCAAAAGGTTCGGCATGGGATTGTACATTATAGCGCACGCCTTTGTAGCCATCTTGAAATATAACCTGCATTTCACTCCGGTGACGATTGCGGTGGGAGGGGTCGAAAGCGCTGTAGTTCTTGGTGTTACCTGCGCCAAAGTATTCAATGTAGACGGTGGATTCAGGCGAGTTGCCTGCGTCTGTTAGATCGTTGACGAGTGATACGCCATCGCTGCGAGCGGGAGCGGGCAGGCCAGCAATTTCGGCGAAGGTGGGCAGCCAGTCGTGAAATTGAGAAGGGCGATTGCTGATTCGGCCCGCAGGAATGGTGTCTGGCCACCAAGCGAGGGCGGGTTCACGAATTCCGCCTTCCCAACAATCGCGTTTAGTTCCATCGAAGGGCCCAAAGGAATTAAAGGAACTCGCCTCATAGGCATTGTAGTAAGACTCGTGATGGGGGCCGTTGTCTGAGGTAAAGACGACTAAGGTATTTTCGTCAATATTGAGATCTTCCAACGTTTTCAAAAGGTCCCCCACGCAGTCATCAATGCGACGCACCATCGTGGCCATGCGTTTTTCATTGTTGGTCCATTCCTTTGAGACGTAATCCGGATGAATAAACGAATCGATGCTGCCGGTGGCCGTGTTGATCATCGCACCCGGAGTGCCCGACCATTGCAAGCCACCACTGATGCCGGCTCCAGATGGATAGGCGCCCGTGGGTATATGCAATGCGGCGTGGGGAGCGGAATAGGCGAGATAAAGAAAAAAGGGCTGGCTGGGTTGTGCCGCGCGGTGATCGACGATCCATTTCTTGGCACGCGCAGTAAACAGATCTGTCGAGTAACATTTCGCGAGGTCGTCTCTGACCATGTTGTCTTGATCATAGACTGACACGGGTGTGCGAACGACCTTACCCAAGCCATCCGGATCGACAGTGGTGTGGAAGGGATATTGGTTATGGCCTTCTCCGTGGCCGACGTAGCCGTAGAAATAATCGAATCCGCGCTTGGTTGGATAGGCGGGCCAAGTCGCTGGGGAGTGGCCCTCCCCTTGTAATCCCCATTTTCCGACGATAGCCGTCGCGTAACCCGCCTGTTTGAGGATGGTTGCGAGGGTGTGGTTATTTTCTAGCTCCTTGTCGAATTGGTTGTTGCGAACGTTAGCGTGGCCTTGATGGACACCTAGCAGGAGCGAGGCACGAGCGGGTGCGCATACCGGAGCGGCGGTGTAATGAGCTCGAAGTTGGACGCCTTGAGCCGCCATGGCATCAAGCTTGGGAGTGCTTAATTTTTTCGTCCCGGGCCTGCTATTTTGGTAAAACACACCGAGATCACCGTAGCCGAGATCGTCGCACAGAATGAAAACGACATTTGGCTGCTTAGCCTTGACCGAAACCGTAAGAGCTAGAACCAAAAATAATAAGCGGCAAAGGAGCATGCGGGGGAATGACGATGGATTACATAGTACAAGCACGTTTCGTACTCAACCGGAAAAACTTCTAGTTAAACACCCTCACCCCATTGAGATAACCGACGGTCAGGCGGATTATTCAAAGACGATGTAAGCCACCTGTTCTGTGGTATGTTTACGAAGGGTGTTGTAGAAGCCATCTTCCGCAACATGTAACTTGAGAGCTGTAGTTGTTAGAGCTGGGTTGCCAGACAACACCGCCCATGATCCTTCAGTGCCATCGATGCCGCTTTGTGATACTGCGGCGGTGCTGACGCTGGAAAGACCAGTCAAGGGATAGATGAAGGGGTTCACGGAATCTCCGAAGCTTTTGACCGTATCGCTACCAAGAGCCGCTCGGTAGCGAACTCCATCCATGATGCCAGTGCCGGTTTCGATGACGATGTAACCGATCTGCTCGTTGGCACGAGTTTTAACAGGATCTAGTCCCACATGTTTTCCGACTCTGAGGTTGGTGGCATTTACTGGATTGGCGCGAGATCCTCCCATGCTCCAAAATGCTGACCATCTAGTATCATTGTAGCTCATGACCTGACCTACGACCACGGGTTTGGTGTAGGTATTTTGGAACGTGCGGGCTTCAGCCACCCACGAACCGGTGCCCGATGCGGTGACGGTGGAAGTGTATTTCACAGCCTCCATTTTCACTCCATGCTGAGCAACGGTGTAAACTCCTGCATCTACCGCGACGACAGCGACATTCATGCTAACTGCAGCGGATGATCCATCCGCCCGGTCGAGTTTGAGTTCAAAGGTCGATGCGGTCACGTTGCGGATGCGCGTCACGACTGGTCCCAGTGACGACGACGAGTTCGGATAGATCGGAGTGGCTACGATGACGGGTGACGTATAAGTTTTACCAAGATCAACAGGCGTCCAACCTGAGTTGCTCACACTGCTAACTGTGGTGCGCACCAGATTGGTAGGTGGATAAACTGTTACGTTCACGTTTCCGGAAACGGTTGTATAGTTCGTCGTGTCTGTCGGGGTGAAAGTCACAGGGACTGAATGAGTGCCAAGAGTCAGAACCGTGCCAGGTGAGTTGTAACCGAAGCTGCCAGAAACGGAAGCAGAGCCGCCACTGAGAGTCGCTGATGAGACCGCTTGGCCAAGAGGAATTGAAGCAGTAGTGGGCCATGAGGAGACGGTTGGGGCCAGTTTTGATACGACCAAGGTGCCACTGGCTGAGCCTACATATCCTGATTGAGTCACTGTTGCCACAACCGGATAGGAACCCGCGTTGATTGGGACTGTAGTGCTACCGTCATAGGTCACTTGTACCGTAACTCCAGATGGGCTGGTCGTAACTGTCACGGGTCGGGCTGTGCCGTTGTAGGTTTGGGCCAGCTTGGCTAGCATGACCGTGACGGGTATCGGATTTAGGGTTATTAATACGTCGCGCGTGGTCGTGAGATCTCCCGCTGTAATATTTGTGATGGTCAAGGTATCAGAGTGATCACCTAGAGGAAGCGAAAGCACATTTGAGTTGATTGAGACCGTGACGGTCGCCGAGTCCCCAGCGGCCAATGTTCCACTCGCTGTAGAAAGTGTGACCCAACTTGAGGTTTTTGAGATCGACCATTTGAGTGAAGAGGTGCCCGAATTGGTAAGTGTGTAACTTTGAGAAGAGGGAGTAAATGATCCGCTGTGGCTACCAACAAAGGAGAGGTCCTCCGCAGCAGTAACTACTAAATCATTCGCACCAGGACCTCCAACGGGAGGATAAATCGATCCGGTGAGCTGGACTGTATCGATATTCCAACCGGTAGAGACTGCAAAATTGTCGCTGGCTAGCAACCATCTGGCTTTTAAGGTTTTGCCCGCGTATTTTGTTGGATCTACAATACTGACCACAGATTGGATATAACCCTCGCTGTCGCCGCTCCATGCATATTGTCCAGAGATTGGACTGCGATAAGATGTTGAGATAATTCTGTTGTAACCATTGCTTTCAAAAGCCGCTCCCGAATCGCTACTCGTGACGTCAAACCATTCTCCGCCATCGATCTTGAATTGAAGCGTGCCGCCGTCATAACCGCTTTCTAAATCCAAGTTATGCCAGAAGCTAAACTGCAAATTAATTGAATCGGCAGGCACCGATATCGAAGGAGATTCAAGATACTTGGTGGCAACGACTGATGGACTAGCTGCAAAAACTGAGTTGTTAGGAGTTTGGCTGCTGGTAGATACGACCTCCCATAGAGGACTAGCATCGGTAGTGGTGTACGTGCTCCAACCAGTAGGCAGTGAAAGTGATGCATCGAAAAATTCCTCAAAAAAGTCCACCGTTGCTAGCTCAACTGTGAAACCTGCGGGTAGGGTTGCGGTTTCCAAATCGGGGTTTGTAACCTCAACATTCCAGTCACCGAGTACAGCGCCTGTTAGATCAATGTCGCAGGTTAAATTTTCAGAATCAACAAAGACCACATTTGTAGCGACGATATCAGTGTAACCGGTTTTTTTGAGTTTAACGGTTGGGGTGGCTACGAACAAAGTGCCAGTGATTGCGACGCTGACCGTGGTGTTAACATCGCCTTGATTGGGGGTGATGCTAAGGACTCGGAGCATTGGAGTCGCTGTCTGAATGGTGCCGCTGATGAAGTATTGCCCGATGCTGCCGTAGGACGTGTAGCCAGTTGGGACTGCGTTCGAGGGATTGCCAGCACCGGTGTTTTTAACGGAAATATAGTAAGTTCCCGCAGGGAGTATGGTGGTGATGGTGGCGCGGGTTTGAATTTCAGGATTTGCGCTAGCGAGGAGGTTTCCTCCATCGTCATACAACTCCATCAAGACATCCAAATTGCCGCCAAATGTTCCGGATGGTTGTTTCCATGGATTGACATTTAAGGTCACACTTCCTGCTCCCGTTTGGAACGAAAATAGGTCGACATCGGTGTTCTTTTCGATGATCCCTTTGTTTTGGGGGCTGCTGTTAGATGGGTCGTTTTCGGGAGTGGTGGAGGTAATGGTGGTGCCGCCTGTAACGACCAAAGGTGTTGCAAATGCTAGCGCCGTTTCATGATCATCGATTTCGTAAGAGAGTTTCGTAGCCATGATCGCCAAATCGTCTTGTTTCTGGCTCGCGTTGTAGTAATCGCCTTTTGACCATTGGCTAACGTTGCGATCGTAACCCGTGCCCATAAGCGGACCCCATGAAATATCGTTAGATCCATGGCCACCGTAATATTCCTCTGCGTTGCCATCGTGAGATAATCCTAAGTTGTGGCCAATCTCGTGCGATCCAGCCTCTGCCATATCAGCGGGTGCCATCGGTAACACCCATGCTGGCTGATAAGTAGAGAAATAATCGGTTCGTCCATAAACGCCCACATAGGCTACGCCGCCGGCACCGTCGTGTGGACATGCTTTGCCGTTGTTATCCGTGGTTTCTGTGAACAAAAGCCAAGCAACGTTATTTTTGTTACCGAGATAATTGACCGGATCATAAGATACATCCGTGGTTACGTTGATATCGAAGGGCGCGTAATCTTCTGCCATGCGCTGCCATACTTCTTTCATCGCTGCCTGTTCCGAATCCGAGAATGTTGTGCTGAAACCGTCGTTGCCCCAGGCCGGGCAATTCCAACTGGTGACGCCGTAAGCGGTGTTCCATGCCTTGCCAGCAACTATGGCACCGTTGAAATCGAGGTAGAGGTGATGGGCAGCACCAGGTTTGGAGTTATAAGCGGGTGGGGAATTGATGGAAACGGAGGCTTGTTGGGTAGTTGGGGTTTCGCTGGTGGTTTCTGGCGCACTCTCAACGCTTTCCGAAACCGTTTGTGTCTCATGGGTATGACCATCGCATTTACCGTGACCATCCGGACAAATCATGAACACACCCCCATTGTCATCCACGCGAAGATGCTCTGCTGCGTCGAACGCCTTGAAGGTGAGCTGATGAAGCCATTGCATGGCTTTTTCTTTGGACTGAGGACTCAAGGTCTCCAGTTTGGTTTTCAGTTTTCCTGCAGGTAACTCCTGAATGGTGAAGGGGTGGTCTTTGCCATAAGTTCTGTCGGCAATGACTTGCGAGAACGCTGATGAAGCACTGAAGCTAAAGAATAACAGAAGCGCGGTGACGTTTAAAAACAGATGTTTTTTCATAAATGGGTTTACTTCAAATAACGAACGAATGGTCGGGTTTATACTAATAGATTATTCTAAAGCAGCTTAGATATTCATCAGGAACCACAGTTTTTATGCCGTAATATGAGGCGCATTCAGCCATGATTGGCTGAGATTGGAAGTTTTTTTTAAAATTTCCGGCATGTTTAAATTGTTTTTAGCGATTCCAAGAATGTTGAGAATGCTTCTTATCTCAGAGGTGTTAGCGTGAAATCCTTGATCGTTACCCCGCGGCTGCCGGTTTTGAGCTCGAAGTTTAGGATGTTTTTGCCTTTTTCAAGGGTGACTTCGATAGGCTTCGTTGTCTGCCAAGCACCTAGGGTGTAGGGAACGGGAAGTTCGGTGGGCTGGGCGGTGTTGGTGGAAAGGATGAAGATCTGACCGTCTTGGATGGTCGCGACTTTGGCTGTTAGGGTGTATTTACCCGCCGCTGGAGCCTCGAGCTCATATTGGGTTTTGAAACCGCCGAGTGCGTGAATTTGCATTCCGCCACCGCTGTAGCTTTTCATGGCGGCTGCTTTACCGGCGCCTTTGGCGTGAGCGACTGATGGGATGCTGATGACTCCGTCTTTCACAGTGACCTTTTGTTCTTCAGAGTTCACAGAATCAGAAACGACTTTTTGTTCCTTTTCGTTGGCTTCGCCGAGTTCTTGGCCGAGTGGCCCGAGAGAGGCGGCTTTGGCGGCAAGGGTGCGGGATTGGAAAAGCGCCAGGTTGCTCCAGAATCCACCGGGAACTTTTTTGCGATCATTGTAAGCAGGCTCGCCAAGGATGCGTCCGATCCAATCAGCGCGTAGGACTTTGATGTATTCATCGGTGTGCTCCCGGGCTTGGGTCTCCAAGAGGAATTGGTTGCCAGAGAGGGAAACATCATCTTTATCCCACCAGCTGTGTGCATAACCCGCGCCAAGGTTGACCACCCAGCCTTTCGGCGTCCAGTGGCTGAGAGCGGCGTGGGCTTTCTGGGTCACACCCCATGTTGGGATGCCGAAAGAGCGGAGCATGAAGCGACCGAAAAACGCCCGGCGACCACAGATGCCTCCGTTTTTGGCGATGTTTTGATGTTGATGCAGGGTATCGAGATCATACTTCACGTTTTGTGAACCGTAAGGAACTTCGGTTCTCACGGCGGCAACATAACGCCAGCCATAATCCGGTGTGTAAATGTGATCGGGACGATAGGTCTGGAGCATGTTACGACCCCATGTGGTGATTTCATCGGGTACATCGGAGTTGATAACGAAGCGATATTCCCAAGTGGTAAGATCTTTGAAAGCGGGATCGAGATCTCCCTCAAGGTAGGCTTTTTCGTAATGGAGGTAGCGTTTGACGGGATCGACTATCGCTGGGGCGTCGGTTTGAGATTTGGCGTTACCTTGTGTAACCGGGTTGGCGTGCTCAAGGCTGGTGGCGAGTGCAAGGCGTTGGAAGAGATCCGATTTGGCTTTTGGGCTGGCCTTCTGAATGTCGGTATAAACTTTCATAGCTTCGCCGTATTTGCCGAAACGAGCGCCACCGGCGACAAGCATTTCCTTCATCATTTTTTCATCGGCAAGGAGTTGAGTCACGGCTGCTTTTTCTGCTGCGCCTTTTTGAGCAAACGTGGCCAAGCCTTGAGGAGTGGCGTGGGTGATGATGTTGGC
Organism: Verrucomicrobiota bacterium; assembly: GCA_040384845.1. Lineage (GTDB taxonomy): Bacteria > Verrucomicrobiota > Verrucomicrobiia > Verrucomicrobiales > Akkermansiaceae > Luteolibacter. The sequence goes on from JAZKIL010000008.1 coordinate 192,805, forward strand.
TTTGGCGAGTTTGCCATCGATTTTGTCTGTACCAAGGATGCTGTTGAGGGCAGTGAAAAGTTCCGCTGCGATTTTTGCCTCATCGTCTTTCGCTTTGGCGAGGGCGGCTTGTGCAGAAGCGACGGTTTTAGTCAAAGCGGGCTCGTTGGCTTTTAAGGCTTCGTATTTTTCTGTGCGCTCCTTCAACGCTTTTTGGCCCTCAAGTTTGTTAGCTTCACCGTTTGCAAGATCCTTTTCGGCTGCTGCTTTTGCTTCAGGTGTGGCGGCTTTTTGAAGCGCTGCCTTTGCGGCTGCAATGGCTTTTTCGGCACCACCAATCCACTTGCCATTTGCGTGATCGATCAATCCTTTGGCTGCACCAATTTTACCCAGCTCAGCCTGAGCGGCCTCAGAATCAGCTGCTGCTTTGAGAGCGGCCTCACGAGCTTCTGCAAACGCCGTTTTCTTTGCGTCGCTGATGGCGGGTATGGATTTGGTAATACCCGCATGCAATGCAGCGAGCGTCTCCGCATACTCTGTTTTGAGTTTTTCGCCTTCCGCTGTTAAAGCCGCTACAGGAGCGCCGCCCTTGGGATTTGCTGAAAGAAAACTACCACCGAGAATACATCCGATGCCGAGAATGAGAGAAATAGGCTTTTGCATATTATGAAAAGGTGAACTCGAAACCTATTGTTTCATCAGCCTAAATAAAGCATTTCTGATTGAGCCGCTAGTACCCAAAACGGTCTAGTTTCAAGGTTTGGTCGCTTGATAGAAACGTCCTGCGGCCCGCCTGAACAACGGTTGGTTTTCCGAGGCAACATCGATGACGTTTTCTTTGGTGTTACGCTTTTTCCAGCCATGATAGGCGGCGATAGTTTCAAACGCGGCGTTGAGAGAACCTTGCAGAGGATTGTGGAGGCGTAGATCGACCTCAATGTTTTCGGGCAAGCCAAATGGGTATAGAAATCGTCTCCCGTCGAGATCGCTCAACCCCTTTGAATAGAGATCTGGGGCACTGAGCGCGAGGCCCATAAGCATGTAATGAGGATGCAACCATCGCACACCCATCACTTCGGTTCCATTGGCGGTGTAACCTGCTCCGGGCATGCCCGACTCCCCGCCGGAGAGGCCGAAAATTCCTGACCATGCCGCGGCGGAATCTGGCCAATGAGTTTTTGGATACGCCGTCTGACCCGCGAGTAATTTCTTACGAATGTCCGGCCATGAGATCGATGTCATGAAATCGGGTTCTGTCTTGTCGAAATCTGAATAAAACAAACTTTGGATCTCAGCAATGAAGCCAACTCCACGATAAGGTGTCCCACTTGAAACCATTTTTCCACGAGGTTTGCGATCAGGGATCATCGCCTCGAGCGCTAGGACCAATGCTGTTTCTCCTCCCCAATCCCGCCAGCTTGATGCGAGCAACGTTTTTCCGTCATCCAAATAACCATGACTGATCCAACCCTCGGCATCGGTCACCGCATCGAAATTGATCCGTGCGATCATGGCGACGACTTGTTGATTCATTTTCGGTACCTCAAGGATCTGAGTCGCAAGCAGGAGGGAGTGAATAGCGATCGCGGTATCGACCGTGCTGTATTCGGTTCCCGGCACAATAGTAACGCGCCCATCATTTCCGCAATGAGCGAAGTGCGGGAAAAATCCTGCCGCTGTTGGTAACGCTTGAAGGGCTGTTAGAGTATTTGCTACTTCTTGGGTGGCTACCTCTTTATCAATGATCCCCTCGGAAAACGCTAACGCACTGGCAAGCGCATGCATGCCTGTGGAAGCGATCGAATCGAACTCACCCGTCGGCAAATGACCGCGATCTCGCGTCAGCCCGCCCTCAAAATCATGGCAACGGCGGAGTTTCCCGAGAGAAATTCTAAACGCCCATTCTTCTAACGACATCTCAGGGCGCTCAGCGATGAAGCCGATAGATGACAACCTCAGAGTGCATCCGCGCTCGGCGATCCAGTTCATGATTTTGATGTTACCCAACGTTTCCGGATCGAGCGGAAATTTTAGAGTGGTGGTGTTTTCACTATCCAGAGTCACAGAGGTGCTCCAAACCACCCTGCGGTTCACATCGGCAAGTTCCAGCCGTAAAACTCCTTTGCCGCTGGCATTCACCGCAAGTTCTCGAATGCCGCATCTTTTCTCAGGAGCGCCGCCGAGTCCCAATAGATCTGTGGGATCGAAGACGCGTTTTTTCTGAGCGACAAGACCCGCCAGCGAATGCCATGCGCCAGTCCAGTCGCCGTCCGGCTTCACGTTGATGACACCGCCCTTGGCATCGATCCTCCCGCCACCGGGGCCCATCCAACCGAAGTCGGATGCTATGTGGGTGAAGTTTTCGAAAGGGTTAATCATCGGCGCCGCATCGGGTCGGTCTCCGGGAAAGGAAATCGTGTAGTCAATGATGGGCTGCCAGAGCCGTGTGCTTTCTGCGGCAGCATGTGAAAAGAGGACAAGAAAAGCGATTAGGATGCGGAACATTCGCGCAAGTCTCGATGGAATTCCGGATCTTTGCAAGAATTGGAACGCAAGAAGCCGCAGCCTTCTGTTACCGCGTTTCCAACTCACATCTATGAGCCAGCGGACTCAAACTTCAGAATCGCCGCGCCGGCTGGTTCGAGTTTGAAACGGATAGCACCGTCCTTCATCTCGGCATCTTTGTATCTGCCACTTTTTTGATCGAAAATCTTCACCTTACCCGTGCGGCTCAATTTCAAAACAACCTCCTGTTCTGCGTAAGCGTTGTGGTTCGCGAAAAATGCGGCCTCGTGTTTGGTATCGGCGTATTTCGAAATGCCCATGACAAACTCACCCGCACTGGGTTGGATCGAGTAGTCCGATGGAAAGGCATGGTTTTCCAAACCCGGCGGCATCACACCTTTTCCATCCGGAGATTCCACCGGATCGTTTTTCAAATCCTTCGTCCAACGGGTAGAATAAATAGCGAAGGGCAAGCCCAGCTTTGCGATTTCCGAACGCATCGGCTTTAGCCATTCGTTTACTCGAGCGAGGTCCTTGCCGTATGCGTTCAAGGTAAGGGAATTCATGTCCATGAAGTGTGAGCCGATGTGCCACATCGAGGCGCGCAGGCCGCAGGCGATCGAAGTGGTCTGAGTGCTGAGCATGCGGTTGTAGTTGCTAAGGCCCGGTTGATCTGGGTCCGATGAGCAATAGCGGCCCAGACGGCCATCATAAGCCTGTGCTGTTTTCCAGCCGTTGATTAGATTCTGGAAGTTTTTATGCGGTGCGCGTTTCCAATGGAAATCGTAAAAACTAATGATGTCGGATTTCACAAGAAACTCCATGCCCTCGCTTTTGTAAGTGCCCGTGAAAGTCGGATGGGTGGAATCCCATTTTTGCACATTATCGATGTCACGCGCGCGCGCTTCGCCCTGAGCTCCGAAGCGGTCCGACCACACATGATAGGCGGCAACAGTCGGATTCCCACGCAGACTTTTAAGTAGCTTCTCGCAACCTTCCACGTCTTTGGAAACATGTGGCGTATCGAGCAGATCCACAACCATCCGAACGCCATGCTTTTTGCAAAGCTGCTCGCGTTCGGAGGTGTAGCTGCAGAGGATCGCGTTGAAATGCCCTTCGCCGCTGATGGCTTCTAACAATTTTTCAAATTGCACGTTGTCTTTAGGTAGCGGATCGCTCCCGTAACCGTTGATGAAAATTGCCAAATAGGTGTCGAGCTTGCGTTGCCCAGCCTCTTGGGCGCGGATCTGTGGTGACACGGCGATAGCGAGACCAACGAGCAGAAGAAACGCGAGGCGTTTCGTGTTACGGCGGAACGCACAGCTCCGCAGAATAGATTTGATTGGATGGTTCATGGGGGGGTGGGGGGATCGCAGAAAGGGGGAAATTTTCAGACGACTAAGCCATTTGCTATCACCATGAGTCAGAATCGCCAAGCTCAAAGAGCCCTCCGGTTTTGGCTTGGGAGGCGCTAGATTTCTGGCTGGCGTAGGGCGGATTCTCCGGAAATTAAAATCTCACTAACTCCTGCTCGTGCGCTGAGTGGAGCGCCTGATAATTAACGCCGACTGCAAGACGACGCCCTTATTACTCAGGTGTGCTAATTTTTAGTTTTTCACTGGCTTCGAGTTCTTGCAGGAGCTCGTTGGCGCGTTGTTTGAGCGATTCGACTTTATCGGGGAAAGCTAGGCTGAGGTCTTTCTGTTCTGCGAAGTCTTCACGCAAGTTGTAGAGGGCGGGGGAGCTGGGGGCGTCGCGTTTTTTGGTAGGATCGGCTGATGTTAGAGCATCGCGTTGATCGAGGAACAATTTCCAATCGCCTTGGGTTAGAGCCTGTGGTTTGGCGGATTTCCCATGCCAGTGCAGCAGTTCCGCACGCGGGTTTTTGTTAGATTTACCGGTGAGCATTTCCCATATGTCCACGCCATCAATGATGGGCTTGTTTTGGGTGTGTTTTGTTAGATTGATTCCGGTTGCGCGACAGAGTGTTGGCAGGAGATCGATGGCAGAAACGAGCGCGTCGCTGGTTTGATTTGGGGGAATTTTTCCGGGCCATGAAACGATGCCCGGAACGCGGGTGCCCCCTTCGAGCGGACTCCATTTGCTGCCGCGTAAGGGCAAGTTGCTGGATTTTTCACCACCTTGTCCTCCATTGTCTGAAATGAAGATAACGATGGTGTTCTCCTTGAGCTTCAGTTCTTCTAACATTTTTAGCATTTCACCCGTGCGGGCATCGAGTTCTTCGACGACATCGCCGTATTCGCCGAAGTTGGATTTCCCTTTCCAATCCGGATGAGCTTCGACGGGAAAGTGGGGTGCGGTGTGAGGAAGGTAGAGAAAGAAGGGTTTCTCGCGATGCTCGCGAATGAAGCGCAACGCCTCTGTGTGAAAGTGCTCGGTGAAATGGCGGTTATCGACGGGTTTGATCGCGATTTCATCATCCCGCCAAATTTCCTGTAGCTGATTATTGCTCATGGGGCAATAGAACGCGCTGTCAAAGCCTTGGCGATGCGGCCGGGTTTCTGGAACCTGGCCAATGTGCCATTTTCCGGAAATGCCGGTGGCGTAACCCTCCGCTTTGAAAATTTCCGCGATGGTCAGGGCTTCGGAGCTCAATCCGTCTTTAGGTCCCATGAGGTAACCGGCCACCCCTTGAGTCCAGCCGGATCTAACAGGATAGGCACCGGTAAGTAAGGCCATGCGCGAAGGTGTGCATACGGGCGCACCCGAGTGAAAGTTGGTGAGGCGCATGCCATCTTTGGCTAGCTGATCTAGCACGGGGGTGCGGATCGATGGATGGCCGTAACAGCCGAGATCCTGATAGCCGAGATCATCCGCCATGATCAGAATCACATTGGGCTTGCGATCGCTTGCCGCAAACGCCGCGATCATTCCGCCAAGCAACAGGGTGGTGGCGGCGAGGAAAGTTTTCATTTCGATGGAGCGCTGGCTTGCCAGATCTGTTCCATGAGCTCGTGGGCTTTTGGATCGTGGACTTTAAGTTCGGCGGAGACGAAGGGATAGAAATCGTTGCGATAGAGAAACGCTTCGGTGGCCTCGGCAAAGTATTCCTTATGATTGGTCAGGGCGTAATGTTTCGTCTCCTTTCCATTGAAGAGCATGACTTTTTCATAGTTGCCGAGTTTCACCGCGGCATCGAACGCGGCGAGGACTTTCGGATTTTCAAAGCTCAATACCTGGTCGTGATAACCGTGCGCGAGCTCGTGAAGAATCACTGCCGGCTGCTTGAGCATGTAACTCTTGGAATACAGGGCGCTCGCCACCGGGATGTGAACTTTCTTCACCAGATCCGGATGATAACCTTTTTGTACCAACCAATCTTTACCCGGATGATACTGCATGTTTCCAAGCTCCGGATGTTTGTGTTCCAGCCAGATGCCGATTTTTTGCATGTCAGCGAGTTGCTTTTCAGGCATCAGGATGATGATGCGCTGGAGGTGGTTCGCTAACATTTTCAATGCCAGCTCCCCTTCCTTCGCATGTTCTCCTTCGAGCAATTTGGGATCTACGGAAACTTTCCAGCCTTCGATGTCTTTCACCACTGGCTCGAACCAACCGATTTTTTTCGTCTCGGGTTCTGCGGCCAGGCCGGTGATAACGCTGAATGCAATGGCGATGGTAAGGGTAATTTTTTTCATAACTGTTAGATCAATCGAGTGTGAAGATGGAATTGTGAATGTCGCGTTCGATGGTTTCGCCGGCCGTACCGCGGAGTTTCACCCTGATCGACATTCCCCAGGTCGGCGCGAGCTCGGGGATATCCAACGTGATGGCTTTCCCGTCTGCTGAAATTTCGGCTTTGGAAATTTTCCACGTACGCTCGTTGAGATGTTTGCCCCCATAGTTTTTGGTGCGCTCCAAATCCCATGCGCGGACTTCCCATGCGGAGAGATCGGCAACGGATGCCGGATCCAGTGCATCGCTGAAACCGATGGTGACTTTACCTTTTTTGGTGCTGAGAGCGACCGGCTGATAGGCGGGTTGTCCGGTGTAGCGGATGCGATAGAATCCGCCGGGCTGCTGACGATTTCCCGCCCATGCGAACATTCCGCAGCCGTAAAGCTGGCCATCGACCGGACTGAAGCGCCCGCGCATGAGGCCGGTTGGCAGTGCTTTCATGCCAAGCGGACTCATGCCGCCTTGCACTTCCTCGCCTTGGGTTTCGAACGGCACGGTGTAAATTTTACCTTCACCGTAGGAGAGATTGAGTAACGAACCGCGCAGGGATTTCCATGCGGAATTTTCCGGTACCCAGAGCAGCTCGGCGGGAGAGCGATCAAAGCTGTTCGTGATCCAACAGAGAGGTTGTTTCATCGCGGCATCCGACTCATCGGTGCTGTCGTGGTAACTCCACATGTTTCCATAGAAAACATTTTCGCCTTTGGGTTTCACCCAGTTGATGCGGTTTTTGGGAGTCCAGTTGCCTTCCTGATCGGTGACCATGAAACTTCCATCGGGATTCAAGCACACACCGTTGGCCGCGCGGAAACCGTTCGCGAGGATTTCGGTTTTCGATCCGTCTTTGCTGACTTTGAGCAAAGTGCCATGGTGAGGGACAACGCCGGGCTTTCCATGACGCGCGGATTTTGCGTAGTAGAAATTTCCTTCCGCATCCGCCTGCAAGCCCATGGCAAATTCATGGAAATGCTCGGTGACTTGGTGGTCGCTGTTGAAGCTCTCGATGTAATCCGTTTCGCGATCGCCGTTCTTGTCACGCAACAGCGCGATCATGTCCCGGCAACTGACAAAAAGCTGGCCATCGCGGATTTTCAGCCCGAGCGGTTGAAACAGCCCTGTGCAAACCAACTGCCATTTGAGTTCGCCCTGGCTTTGATCGATGCCATCGACGATCCAGACCTCCCCGTTCCATGTGCAAACGGCCGCGCTTTTTCCGCCTTCGAAGAAATCAAAACCTGTGGTGCGCATCCATGACTTCCATGGATTGTCCTTGGATTCCGGAGTCTCGAACGTATCGACCGCCCATGCACCTTCGGCCGGGCTGGTTTTGATCTGGGTGGTTAGAATTTTTTCGAAACGTTTTGAAATCGGCTGAATGACCGGCGGCTCTGCCTTTGACTCGAAGACCTCCACCTTGCCTGCTTGATAACGGACTCCGAAACGGAATGGCTTGTTGCTTGGAGGCATGACATGCACTTGTTTGTCATCAAGGCGCAGTTTCAGTTCTTTGCTACTAGGCCCGCAGTAGAACCAGCGCTCGAAAACATTCTCGCCAGCGAGTTTTGGAATTTCGCTAATATCGCAATCACCCACTGAGTATTGGATGATCGGATTGCCTGCAGACACTTCCATTCCTTTGAAATGCACCCAGCTGTGAGGCAGCGGGCCGTAAGGAAGATTGTCGCGGCCGAGAATGCGCAGGTCTTTGAAATCTCCCGTTTCAGGGTTCGCCCATGCTGGCTGATTGGGAAAGGTGAAATGTTTCTCGCCAACGATGCTGGTATGCGTTCCGTGCGAACCATCGTAGCCGATGCCTTTCCAGTTGATAAAATCCTTGCCCGTCCAGATCGCGGCGACGCGCATCGTGTCGTGTTCGTAAAGCATCCATGCATTTCCTTTGGAGACGCCGCCGGGGCCTTGATCCAAACGGACGGTCAGACCTTTTTGGGCGATGTTTCCCTGATCGACTTGCAAGGTCCAAAACAAGGTGTTGCCGTAATCCTGGAGAAGATATTGCGGATCTTTTTCCTCAGGAGCTTGCTCTTGAAGCTGGCTCATACCGCGTGGCAAGGAGGCTAGGTATTCCGCATCGACCGCAGTATAGAGCTTATCGTTTTTGCCCTTCATGAACTCCTCGCGGATGTAATGAATCACGTCATATTTCTGAGAGGTCGTGTATTGCGGCATGGCCATCATCTGGCCGTAACCTTTTTCCAAAGTCTGGAACATGCGGTAGGGATCGGCGCCGTTTTTGAGATCGCCCAAATGGAAACGCGGTGCGGTGGGCAGTGAGCCCGGTTGATCCAACGTGCCGTGGCAAGTTACGCAGAGCTGGGTGTAAATGGTTTTTCCTCTCTCCAAACTTTTCTTGTCCCAAGCTTTGACCAGCGCTTCGTGATCGGAGAGCGCGAGAGGCTGCACGACCGCGCCGTGCATTTCAAACTCGCCAAGGATTTCCAGTTGCAGGCGTATCGGGTGTCCGGGGACCTCACCCGCTTTGGCGTCAGGAACTTTAACTGTTGGAATCCAGTTGAACTCCGGTGTGTTGACCGCTTGTGCGTTGCCCTTGGACAATTGGCCGATTTCCTCGGCATTCAGAGCGCGACCCCAAAATCTAACACCTGAAATTTTTCCTTTGAAATAATCCGTCAGGCCCGCTGGGGCCATGCCGATTTGGAAAACGGGATTTTGCGGATCCTGAGTTGAAAATTTCTCACGGCTTCCTTCAAGCTGACCATTGAGATACAGATTGATTTTGCCCGATTCCGATGTGATCACGGCGACATATTTTGTGCCGGGTTTCAAAGCGGTTTTGCTTTCCAGCTTTCCGATTTCCGCGATCTCATAAACCAGTTTGTTATTTTTGACGTAGAGTGCTTTGCAATCGGTCGTCCATTTTCCTTGAGGTAAGGTTTTGGCAAACAGCCCGCCGCCTTTTTTATCCGGAGTGAATTCCACCATGGTGGTGAAATCCCTATCCAGTCTGATCAGTTCGGTGGATGTGGCGGCATCTGCGACCATCGACGTTCCGCCCATTTCGCTGTTAGGAATATCACGGCCTTTTTCCACCACTAACCCATCCACCCAAACACGATAGCGGGCGGGCAAAATTCCGGAATGCTCATAGGTGACCTCGATTTTCCGGTTTTTCCCGGCGGGTAACTCTACTTCGGTTCCTTTGCGTAAAATCAAATAAGCCGCCTGCTTCGCATCGTATTCCGCGATGAAACGGAAGTTCGCGTATTCCTTGTCGGCATCCATGGTCTGCTCGATCTTTCCCGTTTTGAAAATGGGAAGGAATGTTTTCGAAAGCTCCACCGAGGTTGGTGCCGCTTCCTGGGCGTGGCTGTTCAGGATGCCAAAACCGAGAAATGCTGCGGCTCTAACATAGGGGAAAAAATGGCATTTCATGAATCGATATTTGGAAATGATTTACTTCGCTTTCGGAATCGCGTTGAGCGTGTAAAAACCTTCCAGCATTTTCCATACGGGTTGGTTACCAAAAAGTAGAGCAGCTTCTTTAAACTGAACGTGGTAAAGACGGCCGGTCCATTTATCGCCTTTGCCGAAATCATTAAGATCGACGAGTAAAGATTTGCGATCCGCCGAAAGAGTGACGGAAGAGATAACTTCATCACGTTGCTCATGGCGCGGCGAACCGTATTCAGCGAGGTTTGTGTAAAACCATGACTTAACCACTAGTGCTTGTTTCAATTTGTCAGGTGTGATGCTGGCATCGACAGAATGTGTGAAATGGATTTCATAACCTGTCGGTGTCGCGGTAATTTTTGAAATGTCTGCGGCAACGGTTTTTCCATCGTAGATCACACGTTGGAGCGCGGATGTGTTTCCACCTTTGGCCGTCCAGCCACGGCCGGTTTGACCTAACAGCAAACTACCGTCGGGAAGGAAAACCGGACGCATGATGCCGGATGCGAGACCTTTTCCGAAAGGAATCACGCAGCCCTGATCCTGACCGTCGACGATTTCTGTAACAACGCGCATGAGTTGCGAGAGTGTCTGATCGCCAACGAACATCTGTTTTTGATAAACACCGAATTTTCCACCTGTTAGATCCCATGTGAGATGGCCGGGAGAGTTCGCCATCATTCCGTGTGGCAGCCAGACAGCACCTTTGCGGAGTTTGTCTTTCCAAAGATCGTGGTTGAGTTCAGGTGCATCTGGAATCATGCCGGGCAAATCAACAAGCCCTGACATGTGACCATAGAATTTACCTTGTTCAAGCGGAACGATTTTTGAGGAGCCAACGTACTCACCCTGGTTTTCCGCATACCACAGACGACCATCAGGAGCGACTCCGAGACCTGCCGGGCTGCGCAATCCGTAGGCGAAGGTCTCGGTTTTTCCTTCCGGTGTCACGCGCAGCGCCCAGCCGCGATAACCGCCCATGCTGCCCATGAAACGTCCGCCTGCGCGCCAGGCTGCGCGGTCCAATTTGTCCTCGTGGGAAAGGTTCAGGAGGAAATAGTAATTGCCCGCCGCATCCCTCACCGGACCGTGGGTGTATTCGTGGTAGTTTCCGTGAATGCCAAAGTCATCGGAAACGGTCACAAAAAGATCAGCACGGCCATCGCCATCGGTATCGCTCATCCGGGTGAGCTCGGGTTTTTGTGCGACGACGATCACATCGCCCTTGTCATCCTCGATGCAGACACCGAGGGCTTCGTAAGTGCCTTCCGCAAACAGGGTCCACTCGCCATTTCGGATGCGCCAGATGCCTGCGGCGCGGGTAGCGAAAACCATCGTGCCATCTTTTGCTACTGCGATTCCAGTAGGTTCGAAAAGTTGCTCGCGGCCTAACAGATCCCGTGGTGAAATCCAATCTTCCAATGAGTAGCCGGACGGAAGCTCGATGGCAGCTTTGCCTGGTTTCGCGGGTTGAGTGACGAGTTTTTGCGGCGTCCAATCTTCCTTGCGAGTCACGGCTTCACGCGGAGCAAGCTCCATTTTGATTTGTGCTTGGAGTGTAACCAGTCCTCTGGTGTTAGCCGGGATGGTCCATATTCCGCTTTCAACTGAACCGCCTTGGACTTTCACGTCAATAAGTTGGGAAGTAGTGATTTGGAATTTCTGCTCTTCTTTCATGAAAGCATTGAGAGTGATATTGATCGCTCCTTTGTCGCTGATAGAAACCGTTTGTTCGAAATTGTTTTTTCCGACACGGAAACGGAAAGATGGATCAGCGCTTCCGGTTGGAGCTTGATATACAAGAAACGCCGCATCGATAGCTGCAAGACGATCCGCAAAATCCACTTTGTCCCAGAGATGTTTTTCAACGGCTGCGTAGTCTTGTGCGTCCGGCTCTTTGAATTCGAAATCGACCAGTTCGCCTTTCGATGTTAGAGGTTGAAGCAAGGCAGCGTTTTCAAAATGAACCACGGCGCCTTTGCCGAGCGTAGGAAGATCGCGGCCGCGAGAGGTGCGTTCTCCTGACATGTTCAAAAATCCACCGGACCAGATACGGCGGACAGAGAGCATGCGCGGGTCAAAGGTGTAGTTCATTCCGTTTGGCTGGCCGACGTGCAATGCGCGTGCGCTGGTACCTTTGACTGCTGCACGGAAAACACGGGTGCGATCGGTCACGATCTCCTCGTTGGGAATTTCGAGGATGTTGGTTGGCTGCGCGGCGACCTTACGTTTCACCATGACTTTCGCCGGACCTTGCTCCGCGCCATCGGCAAGAGTTCGCAAGTAATGGTAAACCGATTCCATGTCTTCATCGGAAACCATTTCTTTCGTGTAGTTCGGCATGATGGGCAAATATGCCGCGTCCTTGGTCGGGCCGTGTTCTGCGATGGCCAATTCATCCCATGACTTGCGCAGGGATCTTTCAAAATACGTGCGATCGGCTTTCACAATCGTTTCTTTTCCTGCAATCGTTACCTTGCGATCGCGTGGTGTTGTTAGAAGAAGACCGAACAAATTCGGTCCTGTTTTGTTAGACGGATCGCCTTTGGTGACCGTATGGCACTCCGAGCAACCGACCGTTTCAAAGATTTTTTTCCCTGCGGCAACTGCATCGATTTCGAGTTCTGCGGCTCCAACCCAACCCGCTCCAAGAACAGGGACTAACATCCATTTGGTAAAACTCATGATGATAAAATGCTAAATATTATTTCTTTGGTTGTTCGGCAGCTACGGGCTTTTTCGGTTTCAGGCGTAAGATGACTTTGGTGTCGAGCGGGGGAAGATGGGTTGAATCAATGGCCCAGACGAGGCCTTCGTTCTCGTGTCCGTGGACACCCGGCAGTGCGAGCAATTCATCACCGAAGGTCGCTAGGGAGATCACGTTGCCGCTTTCGTCAGCGAGATAAATGGGATCCGCTTCGCCGTCTTTGAAAACATGTGAACCGACAAACAGGAAGGTATGGGTCGGGAAGGCGCGGTCTTCCTTTTTCTCTTCCTTAGCGGGAACCCCGTCGAAATTTTCGTCCAATCCCTTGATCAGAAATTTTTTGATCGGATGTTCTTCGGGTTCGCCAGCTTTGTTATTGAAAACCAAATACACTTCGATTTCCTGGCCACGTGGTGGGAGATCGACCCAACGTGGGCCGTCCTCAGTTTGAACTTCTTTACGCATCGCGGGGTTACCGGGTTGTGCGCCGATCAGAAGCAACGCTGCGTGAATATGTGCGGCCTTGGGCTCGACCATGATGAGGGATTCGTGCTCTTTGCTATCCTTGGTGCAGGCGATCAATTCTAACATCCCCTCGGTCAGACAGACTTTGGCGTCGACGTCGATGTAACCCTTTTTCACCATGATCTTCATGCCGGGCATGATCAGTTCTTCTCGATTTTGGGTAAGCTCAATGAGCTTTTCCGCTTCCGCCTCGGCTTTCCCTTCCGGTTTTTCATCAACCTTCGCTTCGGCTTTCGCAGGTTCCTTCGCGGGTTCTTCCGCATGGATCGGTGAGTTCACCGCAAAACAAGCGAAGGCGATGAGAGCGGTTTTAAAAAAGAGAGCTGAAGGTTTCATGTTTCGGAATGGGTGCGAACGTGGATTCTTTTGATCGGGAAGGAATGTCGCAGCTTGCAGGGATTATTCAACGCGAGAAACAAAGCCAACCTTACGCCTTTATGGTGCCAGTTTGTCCCATTCTTCCTTGGTAACTGCTTTAATGTGATACTCCATGAGCATCTGCCACTTGTCGTTTTCCTTCACCAGCAAAGCCTCAAACGCGAGGTATTCTGGATTTGGCTCCCCGTCCTTTTTCTTTTGAGTATAAAGGAAAACCCCTGATTCATGGGCAGTTTGTGTATCGCCGTAACGATGCGCGAAGCGGAACTCAACCGAGGCTTCGATGTCGCCAGCCTTGGTATCGACGAACTCCGTTTTCCAGCGATTCAATGCCTGAGACAAAGGATAACTCACCTTTTTACTCCCGGCGACCAACACTCCTTTCGGATGGCAAGTGGCTTGATAAGCCGGAAAATCTCCTTGGTTTACAGCCCGTGAAACCTCTTTCCAATAGGCATCGAGCTCAGCGAGGCGGGCAGGTTCCGGGTCCTCGAGCGGAGTAACTTTATAACTGCGGATCGCAATCGGACCGTGGTCGCCTTGGATCGCAATCGGGCCGGCTTTTGCATCGCCTTCAAATGGGGCGGACTGCGTGGGGCCGCTGGTTGCGACATTTTCCTGAACCAACTGGCCATTCACGAGGACTTTTTCAAACGTGGCGTCTTTGAGTTTTTTCCCGGATTCATCGAAACGTGGGGCGCGGAAAACGATTTCCATCGTCTGCCATTCACCGGGGGTCTTGGCGGCGTTCACTTTCGGCGCCGTGCCCTCGTAGCCTTGTCGGGCTTTCGGACGATTTGGATCCCAACGCTGATACAGCCCACCCAGATCGCCGGAACCGAATTTTTCCCGACCGAAACTATCTAAAATTTGAATTTCATATCGCCCCATCACATACACGCCTGCGTTCGATCCTTTGGGAACCATGAATTCCAACTCGATTTTGACGTCCCCAAATTCTTCTTTGGTCATCAAATACGGCAGCGTTTTGTCCTTAGTGGTTGAGTTGACTAAAATTTTGCCTTCGCCTTTTACCTCAAATTCGCATTTGTCCGCCACCGCACTGACTTCAGAAACCCCACGCCAATGTTGGACTTCGCGAAATTCCGCGAGCGTGTCTTTCATCAAGTCCCGCGTTTCCGCAAAACCCGCAACCGGCAGCAAGCAAGCCATCCAACCCGTGAAACGTGTAACCATCTTTCTCATGACGCGGATCACTAAAGCACAGCGCGACTTTTCTCCCAGTACGAAAATGGCAGGGACTTTTATCCTTAAAAGTCTATATCTCGTGGCCGTTTTTCATTATAGGGAAGCGTTCGATGAGATACGCCGTCAGATATGGACGCGTACGGATACGCGTCCCTGCCTCACTGAACTCACGCGGGCGGTTTGGTGATATCGTAAATCACCTCGATGACTCCGCCGCCGAGATCTCGGTTTTCGCACATGGTGCCGAAGTGATCTAGCAGGCGCTTCATCGCCGTGTTGTAGGTAAACATGGAAGCGAACCAACGCCGGATTCCCACATCGCGTGCCGCTGAGGAAAGTGCTCTCAAGAGCTCATACCCAGCACCCATGCCTTGCCATTGATCGGCGATGACGACTGCAACTTCTGCTAGATCCTCTTGATCTTTATCGCGGAAACAACGCGCTACCGCGATCGGCATGTGCTCCGTTCCGTCATCGAGGCTAACCGCCATTCCATAGGCGATGTGGTTGACGCCGTCTGGAGAGGTCAAGCGGTCGAGCTCACTTTCGGAAAGTTTTGATTTGTCGAAAAAGAAGCGGCGGATCCGGCTTTCCGGGCCGAGCTCTTCCAAAGCGGCGGCCAGCGCGATCCGATCCGTGGGCACGATGGGTCGGATTATTCCACGGGTTCCATCCGCTAGCACCATGTGCTGCTCATGTTTGTTGTTCTGGGGAGTTGAGTTCAAAAGTTTGATGGATCATTTAGGGTTAATATAGCACATCCGAAGTAGTCACCACAGGTTTTCCTGCCACGATCTCCGCGATGAAAGGACTGCTGGAAGAACTCGATTACTGCGATTGCCCGTTGGGAAAAATCATTTTGCGACGTAGGAAAGTTCTGAGCCTCGCTGGCGAAATCATTTACGACGTCATCCTCAACGACGAATTTCTCATGAGCAGCCTGTTTCATGCTGCAGAGGACGCGCTCGCTGATCTTGGATTGGAAATTCTCAATGAGCCGCAGGCCGATGTCATCGTAGGTGGGCTGGGCCTAGGCTACACGGCCGCCGCCGCGCTACGTCATGCGAAGGTGCGTTCGCTCTGCGTGGTCGAATTTCTTGAGCCGGTGATTCGCTGGCACCGTGAGGGACTGTTGCCTGTGGATCCTCAGCCAGACAAAGATCCGCGCACGACAATTGTGCATGCGGATTTCTTCGCGCTCGCCGCAGCGGGAAAGGGTTTCAATCCCGCTAGCCCCGGTGCGAAGGCGCATGCAATTCTGTTAGACATCGATCACACCCACAGTCATTGGCTGCATCCGCGTCACGCAGCTTTCTACTCCCTTGAGGGCATGTCCCTCGTGCGCGAGTCACTCCATCCCGGCGGTGTCTTTGCCATGTGGGCGGATGGTTTTCCAGACCACGACTTTGTCGCTTTGCTAACAGAAGTTTTCGGCAAAGCGGAAGGCCGCGAAGTGAGTTTCCCAAATCCACACACGGGTGACGTTTCCATCAGCACTGTATATCTCGCTGGCGGAACGCTCGCTCGGTGAAACCTATTTCGCCAAATCTTTGATCGCCTCGTAAACTCCGACCACGACTTTTCCCATTCGATGATAGTCCAAGCGATCTGCGGTATCGTTTTCGTGGTGGTAGTTTTTGTTTCTGTAAAAGGCCGTGTTGGTGACCATCGCGGCGGGGATGCCATGTGGCCAGTAGTTGCGGTGATCGGAGAAATCGACACCGGGAAGTGATGACGGCGCACGGAAGGAATACACTGGCAGGTCGGTTGTCCCTTTCATACCCGCTTTAAGATCGCTGATCCAATCGCTTTGATTCCAGCGACTAACGACTGTGATGAAATTGCCACGGCTTGGGTAGTAGCCTTTCATGACCGGTGATGGGTAATCTTGCGATCCAGCTTCATCACTGAAATAGCCGATCATTTCCAAGACGATGACGCCGATGATCTTATCTTTTTCTGGTGCCACTTTAGTGGCATGGAAAACGCTGCCCATTTCTTGACCTCCAAAATATGGGGGCTCCTCAAGGCTGTAGGCGACCAGTTCGATTTCGACATCCGGCTGATCTTTGCCGATCAAGCGTGCCAGTTCTAACAGGCCAGCCACACCACTCGCGTTGTCATCGCACCGGGTGTGTCTTCGCATGAATCATAATGCGCACCGACAATGATTTTCTTCGGCTTACCAACACCGAACCGGCCAATCACATTTCGGTAAGTAATTTTATCGACGATGAAATCCTGCATCTCAACGGTCGCTCCGGCATCTTTGAGATGCGTGGAAATGTATTCTGCGCAACGATTCAGGTTTTCGGGATTTCCAGAATTGCGTGGATGAAAATTTTTACTCAACGCATCGACATCTTTTCGCAACTGCACCTCGTCTGCTTTTTTGGATGATGGTTCGTTCGAGCGCATGCTTGGCTGTGCGATCAAATAGCATCCGGCCATGAATAAAATCATGAGAAGTGAACAGATGCGGATCAGGCTGCGGATCAAACGACTGCGCAGGGAACGCGGCGACCGAGTGCTTGATTTCACTTCAGGTGATACATCGCCATTGTCCTGTGTCTCTTGAATCATGATTTGATTTAATAAAGAAACTAACAAAAAGCGAAACCTATCTCAAAAATCCAAATAGATTTCGGTACGGCGGTTAGCGCGGCGACCGCCGGGATCATCTTCACCGGATTCGGTGACGTTGGGGCGGCGTGGTTGGGATGCGCCTTTTGCGATGGTGACGATTTGTTCGCTGGAAACTCCAGCGGCGGCGAGGAAATCGCGGACGACATCAGCGCGGTTGGCAGAGAGTTGATCGTTGTAAGATTTCGTGCCCAAGGCATCGGTGTGGCCGCTTAAGGTAATTTTTTTCTTCGCATCGCTTTTCAAAATAGAAGCGACGATTTCGAGTTGGCGTTGGGTTCTTGGGCTCATCGCGTCTTCGTTGAACTCAAAATAGAGCGCGAGGGTTTCGCCACCTGCTGGATTTTTTACGAGCGGAGAAAAATAGATGTCCCCACCGGCAACCCGGTTGGCGTAATCCGCAAGCAATTGATCGAGATTGATTTCGAACACGCGCCAGTTCTTCGTCTCCGCATCCATGCGCAGGCTCAGGGAAAACTGGGCGGCTTGGGTTCCGTCCTTGGCTTCGATGTGGGCGAGGTATCCGACTGTGTCATCGCGTTGAAACATGGCGCGTAACGGTTTGTTTTGGCGCATTTTATATTCTCCTTCTTCAAACAAAATACACAGCGCAGCGATTTTGGTTTCAGAGACGGATTTAAGATCGACCCATTGCAGGGCGACTTCGAAGTCTTGTTTCAACACCGCTTGTAGAAACGTATCTGCTAGATTCAAAGGATCCACTGCTGCTGCTTTTTCATCTGGGTCGGCTTTTTTTTCCGGGACGGATATTTTTTCAATCTTCCATTTGCCGTCTTCTTGTTTGAGGTCGAAATGAATTTGTGATTTGTCGGTTTCGCCTTCGCCAACTTCTAACGCCCAGCGAGTGCGTTTGTTGAGTTCGATTTCACCAACCTCGCGGAAGCCATGCGGCTGTTTGGCAAGCGCATTGAGAAGTTTGAAGGTCTCGGCATCCATCGCATCTTTGCCGATGAGTTTGGAAACTTGAGCCATATCGCCTTTATTGAGCGCCTCGCTGATTTGGTTTAGCAGCTCGGATGGATCCGCAGTTGCCAAACCGACGCCGAGGTTTTCGAGAATTTCCTCGGGCGTTTGGGTGGGCAGAGGCTGATTGAGACCATCTATAATGGGTGGCTTGGCCTTTGTGGTATCGTTTTGAGATTTGGAATCATCTTTGGGTGATGAGCCGGGATTGGTCACTGACTTCGGTTTGTTCATCCACAGCACCACAGCGGCGATGGCGAGCACGGCGGCAAGCGCGAGGAAAAAATAAGGCACTTTGTTTTTCATGAATCTGAGAGATTAGAGTTTGGGTAAAATCACGCGCTGTGGCTGACCTTCCCGAATGAGATGAATGATCGTTTCTTGCAGCGGAATCGAAGCGGCCAGCTGCGTGTAAAATTCATTGCTGTTATTAATTTGTGAATTGTTGACTGCGATGACCAAATCGTCAGGCAGGATCAAACCGCTCGCTAGGGTGTTCGGAGCAATCATCGTCGCGACCACTCCACCAAATCCGCGCCTAGCTTCAATGCCGGATAAATTGCGAACTTTGATTCCGACGGTGTTTAGAATGCCTAAGTTGATTTCACCATCAGGAGCCAGTGTTTGATTTTGAGCTGAATGAATGGATACGCTTTCGCGGATGGTTGCTTCGAGATTCATGATCTCTCCTTTTCTCCAAATCTGGAGTTTCACGACTTCATCAATTTTGGATCGTTGGACGAGGGAAATAATTTGGCGGGTATTCGTGATTTCTTCTTCGTTATATTTTAAAATCACATCCCCAGGCTTAAGACCCGCAAGCTCAGCGGGAGATCCGGGAGTGATCACATAAACGGCAGATCCTATCTGACCATGGTAACCCAACTCGTGGCTTATCGTTGCATCAAGATCTCGCATCCTTACACCCAAATAACCACGGATGGGTTTTCCACGTTTGATAATCTGCTCTAGCGATTCTTTTACTTCGTTCGATGGGATGGAAAAACCGACACCTTGGAAGCTCGGGTTGTTTTTATCGACACTGAAAATCGCTACGTTGATGCCAATGATTTCCCCTGTTAGATTTACGAGCGGGCCGCCGGAGTTTCCGGGATTGATTGCGGCGTCGGTTTGAAAAAGATCGCGTTGGTTATCGGAGAGTGATCGTTCTTTCGCGGAAATGATTCCCTGGGTAACTGTTTCACCGAGCCCGAACGGGTTTCCGATCGCGAACACAAGCTGCCCGACTTCGACCAAGGATGAATCACCGAGTTTCAGCGGAGTGAATGTTTCATTCGAATCGATTTTAATAACCGCAATATCTAACAGCGTATCTTCTCCTATCATGGTCGCGCTGTAAGTTTTTCCGCCGTGCAAAGTGATGCGAATTTCTTGCTGACCCGCGATCACGTGATGATTTGTAATGATGTGCCCTTCTTTGCTGACGATGACTCCAGAGCCTTGCCCTTGAGTTGGGTGACTACGAACTCGGGCGCGACCAAAAAAGTCCACGAGCTCTTCGGTACGAATGCCTGCGGTATTGATGCTAACCACGGAAGGAACGACTGCCTTGGTAAGACGGGCGTATTCTTGGTTGAGCCGAGAGATCATTTCCACGTCGCTCAGGTTCAATGCTGCCTTCTCGGATGGTGTGAATGCTTCGCGGGATTTTTTTTCGTCGGATTTTAAAAAATCAGGAACGAGTGAAGCAAAATCGCCGCCTGCCTGCCAAGTCTTGAGCAAAGTCACCAAAACAAAAAAGATGACAAACACACATAGCAGAGAAAAGATGCGTTTGATGGCTGGTAACATGATTCGGAAAAGTCGTTGAAAGATGACACGATGAGATCATTTTCCAAGCGCGAATGGTTGATTTGATTGATGTTATCTGGTGAGTCGAAATCGTGTGCTTCCTCTCCATTGTGATGAGTATTCTATTTTTTGAACTTATAAGATCATCATCTTAATGGTGTGCATAAGTCGGAAAAAGGACTGTTCCGCATGACAACTATCAGCGTTCCACGGGAATGATAAGTTGGGATAAAACACCCATGGCCGCACGGTAAGTCCACATGCTAAGCAGACCTGAAAGAGATACCTCCACCTTATCACAAGTTTTTGGGGCTTTATTCACAGCTTATTCGTGGTGAGTATTTCGGTGTTGAAACGTGTCATTATTACAGGCGGAACAGGCGGTTTGGGAAAATCCATCACCGAGCAATTTAAAACTGCGGGTTGGGAGGTTCTTGCGTTGGGTCGAAAAGATCTGGATCTCAGCTCCAACTCCGCGATCGTTGCTTTCTTTTCCAATCACGATTGTGATCTGCTGATCTGTGCTGCCGGAATGATATGCGATCAACCCTTAGCAAAAATGAGTGAATCCACGTGGGATGAAATTCTCGAAATTAATTTCACTGCGGCGAAAAAATGCGCTCTCGCTGCTATTCCAGCGATGACAAAAAAAGGTGCGGGTCATGTGGTTTTTATTTCCAGCTATGCCGCGAATCATCCAACGATTGGTCAAGCTGCCTACTCCACAGCGAAAGCCGCAATGCTAGGCCTGACAAAGGATTTAGCGCTTCGTCATGGTTCTAACAATATTCGTGTAAACGCCATTTTACCCGGCTTCATGGAAACTCCCATGACTGAAAATGTTTCCGCAAAACGCAAGCAAGAGGTTCGTGAGTTGCATGCGTTGAGTGAATTTAACACGCCCGAAGTTGTGGCCGAATTTATTCGGTTTCTTGAAGAACGTATGCCGCACACTTCGGGGCAAGTTTTCCAACTCGATAGCCGATCACCCTTTTAAATAATCATCGTCGAATTTCTTGACAGCATAGGCAGCAAAATGCTTTCTTTCCCGCCCGCTGCTTGCGGTAAAGCACCCTTAGCTCAGCTGGATAGAGCGTCTGACTACGAATCAGAAGGCCGGGAGTTCGAATCTCTCAGGGTGCACTTTCTTTTTTCCTCCAGCGTGGCTTGTTGTCCGTGTCGTTGAAGGAATAGTTTTGGTAACTCGCTGAAAATAAAGGTGTTATGGAAGATTTGCCTGAGTGCGATCTGCTCGCGTTAGCTTATCCAACCAAATCACCAAAATCGCAATATCCGCTGGAGTGATTCCCGGTATGCGCGCTGCCTGACCGATCGTATGGGGCCGGATTTCACAAAACCTGACCCGCGCTTCTTTTTTCAAAGCTGGAATCAAATCGAAATCGAGATCCGTAGGTATGTGCCTTTCCTGTTGACGTGAAAGACGGTCAATCTGCTGCTGCTGCCGTGCGAGATGTCCTGCGTATTTGAAATCAGTTTCGATCTGGGGCCAGTCAGTTTCGGAAAACTCGTTGCGCAAATGATCGGGCAAATTCTCCCAGAAGCTGTCCGCCCGACGCAGCCATTGATCTAATTTTACCCCTTCATAGGAGGCGCTGCGAACCCATTTCTCCGCACGTTCCATTTCCAAAACTTTCACCTGGAGCCGCTCCAAACGCTCCCCGGAAACAAGACCAAAGTCAGCTCCCTTGCGAGTCAGGCGTAGGTCAGCATTGTCCTGCCGCAGCAGCAAACGATACTCCGCCCGACTGGTGAACATCCGATATGGCTCGGTGCAACCGCGGGTAACCAGATCGTCCACCATCACCCCGAGGTAGGCTTCTTCGCGACCTAGGACAAAAGCTGGTTTCCCTGCGGCTTTCAACGCGGCATTGGTGCCAGCGATCAAACCTTGGCCTGCGGCCTCTTCGTAACCTGACGTTCCGTTGATCTGGCCCGCAAAATACAAGCCCTCGATCCGCTTGGTTTCCAGGGTAGGTTGAAGCTGGGTTGGCGGGCAATAATCATACTCCACCGCATATCCCGGGCGTAGAATTTCACATTTTTCCAAGCCAGGAATCGTCCGAAGAAATTGCAATTGCACCTCGTAAGGCAGCGAGGTTGAAACCCCGTTAACGTAGAATTCTGTGGTGTGCCGACCCTCCGGCTCTAGGAAAACTTGATGCCTTTCCTTCTCAGCGAAGCGCACGACTTTGTCTTCGATCGACGGGCAATACCGCGGTCCCGTGCCCTCGATCACCCCGCAATACATCGGCGATTGATGGAGATTGTTGGCGATGATTTCGTGGGTCTTGGAATTGGTATAGGTCATCCAACACGGCATTTGTTCCACGTGGAACGCCGAGTCGCCCCAAGGGTTCAGGGTAAAAATATCATGCGGACTCTTCGTAATCGTATCCGCCAAATAACTGAATTTAGGCACCGGAGTGTCCCCATCCTGCCGATCACATTTTGAGAAATCCAACGATCTCCCAAGCAGACGACACGGCGTGCCGGTCTTGAATCGAGCGACCTCAAACCCCAGTTCCTTGAGTGAATCGGATACCGTCGAGATTGCATCCCCCATTCTGCCGCCCTTTTCATTTTTCAGACCTACGTGCATCAGCCCGCGCATGAAAGTGCCAGCACTGAGAATGACGGTCTTACCACAAATCTCCATTCCGAGCGAGGTCAGGATTCCGGTGATCCGCTGTTCACCGTCGACTAAAAGCTCGGCGACGTTGCCCTGATGCAGCTCGATTCCAGGAGTCGATTCCATCTGCGCCTTGGCACGAAATTGGTAGGCTTTCTTATCGCATTGCGCGCGGGGTGCCCGAACCGAGGGTCCTTTCGAAGCGTTCAGCATCCGCCATTGGATCCCGGTCGCATCGGTGTTGATTCCCATAAAACCACCAAGTGCATCGATCTCCCGAACCATGTGACCTTTGCCCAAACCGCCGATCGCTGGGTTGCAAGACATTTGGCCAATGGTGTCCAGATTCTGGGTGAGGACAGCGACTTGGGCTCCAATCCGAGCTGCGGCAAATGCGGCCTCAACTCCGGCATGGCCGGCCCCAATGACAATCACATCGTAGTTTTTCGGGTAGCGGAACATGGATAATGAGGAAAGATTGGAGGAAGAATTTCACCGCGGAGACACAGAGGTCACAGAGGGAACGCGGAGGAAGATTTAATTTTTAAAGCGTCTTTGCAGTGAAATTAAATTGGGATGAAACGTTCCACGTGGAACTTTTTAGAGTTTAGAGACGGCGACCAGCACGGCTTTTTGGGCGTGGAGGCGGTTTTCGGCTTGCTGAAAAATGGTGTCTGCATGGGCTTCTAGAACTTCCTCGCTGATCTCTTTGCCGCGGTAAGCAGGCAGGCAGTGAAGCACGATGTGATTCGGAGCGGCGTGTTTGAGCAACTCCGCGTTGACCTCGAAGCCAGCGAATTCGGCTTCTTTTTCCTTTTGGTTCTCCTGACCCATCGAGAGCCAGACATCGGTGTTGATCACGTCGGCACCTTTCACAGCTTCGGCTGGATCAGTCGTAATTTTCAAACCGTCGTAGTCGAGAATTTTAAGGAAATCGGCTGGTGGCTGGCACGCCAATGGCGATGCGATGCTCAGCTCGAATTTAAGAATCTTCGCCGCCCAGATCCATGAGCGGGTCATGTTGGAAAAGCCATCGCCGACGAATGCAAATTTCTTCCCTTCCCATCCACCGAGCTTTTCTTTGACCGTCAAAAGATCGGCAATGATCTGGCATGGATGCTCGTCATCGGTCAGGGCGTTGATCACGGGAAGGTTGGAGTATTTCGCGAAATCGATAATGTCCTGCTGGGCGAAGGTACGGATGACCATGCCGTGGACCATTCTGCCGAGCACGCGGGCGGTGTCTTTGATGGGTTCGCCACGGCCGAGTTGGATTTCATTTGCTGAGAGAAACATCGGGAAGCCCCCAAGTTCACGGATGCCGACCTCGAATGACACACGGGTACGGGTGGAGGATTTGGTAAAAATCATCGCCCATGTCTGACCGGCAAGCGGCTGGGCCGCATGTTTTCCGCGCTCTGCTTTCAAGCTTTGGGCGTTGGCGATGAGGCTGGAAATTTCAGCGGCGCTGAGTTCTTCAATGGAAAGGAGGTGTTTCATCTTCTTAAAGGGAGGGGAAAAGTTCAGTTGCCGTATGCGGAAAGCACACTGTGGATGGTGGCCAGTGCTTCGTCGATTTCTGCGTCCGTGACATTCAGCGGGGGCAGCAAGCGGAAGGTTTCTGGCCCTGCCGGAGGCACGATGAGGCCTTCCGCCATCAAGGCGTTGACGACGGTGAGGGCAGGTGTTGAGCCTTCTGGAGTAGAGATCAGATCGGCGCGCAAGCCCACGCCCAGCAGTAACCCAAGCCCACGGACTTCAGTGATGACGGGTAATTTCCAAGAAGCGATTTCTGCTCGGATCCTTTGCTCTTGGTTTAGGGCGTTGGCGGAAAGATTCTTCTCGCGAATTTCGCGAAGGACTTCGATCGCGGCCGCGCAAACCAGAGGATTGCCGCCATAGGTCGACCCGTGAGAGCCAGGCCCCATGAGCGATGCGAGGGTTTTTTCGGAATCATCAACGGCACGATCACTGAGCCAAAAAGCGCCAATCGGCACTCCCCCGCCCATGCCTTTTGCCCAGGAAATGCCGTCGGGTTTGATTTCTGGTGCAATCGCGCGCCATGCCATGGCTTGGCCGCAACGCCCGAAACCGGCCTGCACTTCATCAAACATCAGCAATAAATCGTGTTTCTTGCACAACGTATCGAGCGCTTCAAGAAACGCTTTGGAAGCGACATGCACCCCGCCCTCGCCTTGCACGGGTTCGAGCAAGAAACCCACGGTTTCGTCGCTGACAGCGTTTTCGAGCGCAGCGATGTCGTTGTAAGGAAGGTAACGGAAGCCCGGCAGCATCGGATCGAAACCCTGTTGGATCTTCGCTTGGCCTGTAGCCGCCATGCTACCGAGGGTACGTCCGTGAAAGGATTGTTGAAATGTGATTACTTCAAAACGTGGCTTGCCGTTCGCCTGCGGTTTGTGATGACCGTAACGGCGCGCGGATTTAATCAAACCGTCATTGGCCTCAGCTCCCGAGTTGGAAAAGAAAATTTTTCCGGGCAATTTAACCTCAAACTCGTTCATCTCTTTTGCCATAAGTCCTTGAGGCTCATTTAGATACAGATTTGAAACATGCATCAGCTTGGCTGCTTGCTGCTGGATGGCGCCAACCAAACGCGGATGACAGTGCCCCAGCGAACAAACCGCGATGCCCATGCAGAAATCCAAATATTCCCGTCCTGCATCATCGCGCACGCGCGCGCCCTTGCCTTCGACAAGCGTGAGCGGAAAGCGACCATAAGTCGCCATAACGTGATCGGTGAAATGTTCAGTGGTGCTCATGTTAGAGTCCGGGCTTTTTCCGGAAAGGGGCGGAGGCTATACGCTCAGCGACAAATTGCAAATCACTTTCGATGTGGATCTTGGCCCTATTAATGACTTGTCAAATGGAAAGCTACTGATAGTTGCTTCTGCACGATGAGCGATCAATGGTTTGTGCATAGCAATGGTGAGCAGATGGGACCTTACACGGGTGAGCAACTTGTGCAGTATGCGCAGGAAGGCAACATCTCTCCAGAGACTATGGTTTGGGCAGACGGGATGCCCGAGTGGGCGCCTGCTTCACAAGTTTCAGGACTTTTTCCAGAATCCCCAGCTGCCGCTACACCCGTAGCTGCCGCCACAACTTCTACCGCTTGGGCGCCGCCCGGTTCTCGACTAGCAGCTGGTGGAACTAAACTTGGCGCTTCTTCTCTCTCGACTTCTCTTTACGGAGCTCAAGCACCTGTTGGTGGAGAATATCCTCTTGTTCCAGTTAAGAAATCCAGTTTTGCGCTCTGGCTTTGGTTGTGTTTGGGTGGTTTCTTTTGTTTCATCATCGCGATCATCATGATGATCGCAGGTGGTATGCAATTGGCCTCCGCAGCATCTTCAAGTCAGGCATATTCGGAAGTCTCAGAGGTTCCGGAAAGCGGTGACCCAGCAGTAATTGATGAGAATTCAGAAACCCCAAATTTGGTGGAGACTCCGGACCCAGCCGATACAGCCGCACTCGAATCCGCCGCAGTCGGGGCAACAGCATCATTCGGATTGGGTGGAATATTGCTCTTTATCGGTTGCATGGTTTATATGGTTTCCTGGATCCCATTCTACATCTACCTCTACCGCGCATGGTTCTGCCTTCAGGCGGGAGGGCCGCAGACCACACCCGGAAAAGCGGTCGGCTTTTTGTTCATTCCCTTCTTCAGCATTTACTGGATTTTCGTGGGCATCTACGGCTTGCCGAAAGACTGGAATCGCATTGTTTCCAGTTACGATGATCTGAAAGCTGCGCCACGGTTAAGTGAGACAACGTTTCTCCTTTTCTGCATCGGGATGTTCATCTTTCCATTAGCTGTCATCATGATGTTCCCGCTCATGTCTCAGCTTTGCAAAGGCATCAATTTCTTCGCTGCACGTCGTACTGCAGTTGCAAATGCAGGATACAGTGCTTTCGGCGGTCGTTGATAGATGAAGTTGGTGGCATGATGTCGCTCCGCCTCAGGTTCAAATCATCTGACTCACCCAAGTCATGAGTCGCATTTCCATTTCCATGCAGAATTTGGCTTTCCCTTAAGTGCTTCATCCGCTGAAACTCCCCCCGTTCTATGTCCAATCCCTTCCGCGAAGATCTTGTTTCCCGCAATCGTCCTGAGCCATGCACCGTGGTTATTTTTGGCGCTACCGGAGACCTCACTCACCGCAAGCTCATTCCTGCGCTTTACAATCTGGCCGTCGATGGTGAGTTGCCGACGGGAGTGAACATCATTGGCTTTGCTCGCCGCGAAAAATCCGATGCGGAATTCCGCAAAGGGCTCGAGGAGTTAAACCGCAAAGTTTCCCGCAACGGGCACGACGAGGAAGTTTGGAATCCGTTCATCAACAGCGTGACGTATCATCAATCCGAATTCACGGATGATGCCGGATATGCATCGCTGGCGAAACGTTTGGATGAGATCGATGCGGAGCGTGGTGGAAAAGGAAACCGCTTGTTCTACATCGCTTCCGCGCCGGAATTTTTTGATGACATTTTGCTGCATCTGAAAAAGGCCGGACTCAACGAAGCCAAAGCAGGTTGCTGGGCGCGGGTGATTGTTGAAAAACCTTTCGGCACGGATCTCAAAACCGCGCAGCATTTGAACCAAATCGTTAACCAAACTTTCCACGAAGCCGACACGTATCGGATCGACCATTATCTTGGAAAAGAAACCGCGCAAAACCTGATGGTGCTACGTTTCGCAAATGCGATTTTCGAGCCGTTGTGGAACAGCAAATATATCAGTCACATTCAAATCACCTGCGCCGAAAATTTAGGCATGGAAGGTGGACGTGGAGGTTACTATGAAAAATCCGGAGCCCTGCGCGACATGGTGCAGAACCATTTGTTGCAGCTTCTCAGCTTGGTGGCGATGGAGCCGCCAACCGATCTATCAGCCGACGGCGTGCGCGATGAAAAAGTAAAAGTCATCCGCTCGCTACGCCAATGGGACACTCCGGAAAAAGTAGCGGAGAATGTTATCCGCGCGCAATACACAGCCGGCCATGTCGATGGCAATCCGGTTCCCGGCTACCGCGAAGAAGATCGCGTTTCTCCAACCTCAGAAACCGAAGCTTACGTCGCAGTGCGTTTGTTGATCGATACCTGGCGCTGGAGCGGCGTGCCCTTCTATATCCGCATGGGCAAACGCTTGCCGAAAAAATCCACAGAAATTTCCATTCATTTCAAAGACGCGCCATCCGTGCTTTTCGGGGCACTTCCCGGTGGCGTTCCAGGCGGCAACGTTTTGGTCATCCGCATCCAACCCGACGAAGGAATTTCTCTGCGCATGGTTTCGAAAATCCCCGGCACCAGCCTGCGCCTTGAGCCCGTGAAAATGGATTTCCATTACGCCACGAGTTTCGGGAAAGGCAGCCCAGAAGCTTACGAACGCCTCATCCTCGACGCAATGGCTGGCGATGCCACATTGTTCGCCCGCCGCGACGAAGTGGAAGAAGCCTGGCGTTTCATCGACCACATCGAGCGCGCTTGGCACGAGTCGGATAACAAACCGCCGATGGCAGAATTTGACGCCGGTTCATGGGGCCCGCGCGAGGCAGATGAAATGATCAAAAAAGACGGGAACGCATGGCGCAGGCTGTGATCGCTTTTTTCCAACGATACCCAACGCTGAAATGAGCTCAAATTTCCCCAACACCTGCCCGGAACTCGGGACCGAAGTTCCGATCTCGGCGATCGATCTTGAGCTGCGCAAGCTCTGGGAACAGGACGAAGCGCGCACCAATGCGTCCCTGATGAACTTGGTGGTCTACTCGGAAAAATCGGGAAGCCTGTTAGAAAATTCCCGCATCATCAACGATCTCACGCGCGACAACGCTTGCCGCGCGATCTTGGTTGAAATCAACCGCGAAGAAGCCGCCAGCCTCCGCGCATGGATCACCGCGCATTGCCATCTTTCACACGGCCAGAAATCGGTTTGCTGCGAGCAAATTTCTTTTCGTCTAACAGGTCGTGTCCCCGGTCGTTTCCGCAATACCGTTTTCGCTCACCTCAACTCCGATCTCCCGCTGGTCTTTTGGTGGCAGGGCGAACTCTCGGATGTCTTTACCGAGCGACTCGCCAGCGTGATGGATCGGCTCATCGTCGATAGCTCGGTGTGGCGTGATCCGCAGATTTCCTTCGCGCGCATCATCGAGGCCGTGGATGCCAATCATTCGCTCGTCGTGCAAGATCTCGCATGGACGCGTTGCTGGCAGTTTCGCGTCGGCATCGCCAGTTTGTTTGATGATGCAGTTGCGCAAACGGCTCTCGATAGCATCGATCAAATTCGCATCAAACACAGCCCATCGAACCGCAACACCGGCCTCCAATTTATGGCGTGGCTTGCCGTCCAAGCAGGCTGGAAGCCTAAAGGAAATTCCACCTTCGAAACCAAGACGGGTCGGAAAATCAAAGCCCAGATCGATTCCTGCGTCGACTCCGCACCGCTCGGCTTGGTCGAGCTTTCCTCCGGAAAAACCGTCGTCCGCGTCAGCCATGAGAAAAACTCCATCCATCTCCTGCGCGAAATCGAGTCCGGCGACTATCACGTCACCTCACTCTCTCCCGCCGATCCAGAACCTTCTCCCGATCTGGTCGCCCAACAACTCTCCCGAGGCGGAAAAAACTCATTGTTCCTCAAAGTTTTACCGACGTTTCTGGAGCTGCTGAAGTAAGGCAGGGGCAAGTATCCTTACCTGTCCATATCGCGCGGCGGTTATCCAAAAGACCCCGAGGAGATTATTATCACCGTGACTTTTTCCAAAAATGAAAGGTTGCCCCACCGGTGGCGTAACTTATGCTCTTTTCCGTTTCCAAAAACCCAGAATCACAATCCGTATGTCACTTGAATCTTCAAACCGCCGCCGTTTTCTCGCAACCACTGGTGCAGCTGCCGCTGTGATGTCTTTTCCAACTGTCCTGCGCGCCCAAGAAGCCCAGAACAACAAAGTGCTGAAAATCGGTTTGATCGGTTGCGGCGGTCGTGGAACAGGCGCAGCCACTCAAGCTCTTTCCGCCGATCCCAATGTCCAGCTCTGGGCTATTGGTGATGCGTTCGCCCCGCAGATTGCCGGCGCGTTGAAGAATCTCCAAAAGTTTGGTGGGAAAGTTGATGTTCCAGAGGCTCGTCAGTTTTCCGGTCTGGATGCCTATCAGAAAGTGATCGATAGCGGCGTCGACGTCGTTCTTCTCACCACTCCCCCCGCATTTCGCCCTCTCCATCTCAGAGCGGCCGTTGAAGCAGGCAAACACGTTTTCGCAGAGAAGCCGATGGCAGTCGATATGGCAGGTATCAAATCTGTTTTGGAATCCGCTAAAATCGCCAAACAAAAAGGCACGACTCTGCAACACGGTTATTGCTGGCGTTTTTCTCAAAACACTCGCGAGGGTTACGGAAAACTTCTTTCCGGAGAACTTGGTCGCGTGGTTTCCGTTTACGGAACCTACATGGCTAACGTTCCAAAACCCTCCACGCACATCGACATGCGCAATAAAGAGTGGGGTGATGTTGAATGGCAGATGCGCAACTGGATGGCACACGAATGGCTATCCGGCGGTCCGCTGTTAGAACAAGCCATCCACACCGTTGATAAAATTGCATGGGCGATGGGAGATGTCGCACCGATCGCTGCGAGAGCATCCGGCGGCCGCATTCAACGTTCCGATGACGGCAACGTTTACGATCACTACGATGTCGTTTACGAATATCCCGGCGGCATCATGTGCCATGTTTCCCAACGTCAGCTGCAAGGCGCGTTTACCGAAGTGGTCGATCGTATCTACTGTGAAAAAGGCATGCTCGAAGCGCCGACCCGTGTGATGACCAAAGACGTTTCCGGAAAAATCACATGGGCATTCCGTGGTGAGCCGGAAAACATGTATCAAAGCTGCCATAACGAATGGTTCGCTGCGATCCGTGCCGGCAAAGAACTTAACGCTGGCGAATACATGGCGAACAGCACGATGCTCGGCATCCTCGGTCGCGAGGCCGCACACACTGGCCAACGCATCACATGGGACGAACTTTTGGCATCTAACCAAGATCTCGCTCCAGACGAGTTCAAATTCTCCGACGCGCGCGCAGTTCCACCTGTGCCAGTTCCAGGACAACACAAGTTTAGCTAAAGCTTCTTCGCTGGGCGATTTGGCTCCTCGACCTCACGAGCTGCGCAGTCCATAATCATTTCAAAGATTGGTTATGGGCCACAACGAAACTCACACTCACGAACACAAAGGCGGATACCGCGAAGAAATCGCCTGCGCCCTTGGGTTGCTGTTTCTGATCGCGGCTGCGGTGGTTGAAAAAAACAACGGCGTTTCTAACATTACCCACGGACTTTACGCAGGAGCTTATGTTTTCGCGGGTTATGAAGGTTTGAAATCCGCCCTCGCATCGCTGCGCAAATGGGTGGTCGATATCGATGGCCTGATGGTGCTTGCGGCGTTGGGTGCTGCGATTGTCGGAGCGCCGTTCGAAGGCGCGCTGCTACTGTTTTTGTTCAGCTTTTCCAATGTGCTTCAGCGCTACGCGATGGATCGCACACACAACGCGATTCAGTCATTGCTCAAGCTACGGCCGGATCAAGCTTTGGTGAAACGCAACGGCGGTACGGTTTTAGTGAAGGTTGAGGAACTGGAGATTGGGGAAATCGTGATCGTCAAACCGGGCGAGCAAATTCCTGTGGATGGGAAACTGGTTGAGGGCGATACGTTTGTAAACGAATCGTCTCTAACAGGTGAATCGATGCCAGTCGCCAAAACCATTGGCAGCAATGTGTTTGCCGGAACCATCAACCAAAGCGGCGGCGTTGAAATCCAGGTGAAGAAACGTTCGGAAGATTCCGCATTGGCGCGCATGGTCAAATTGGTTGCCGCTGCTCAGGCAGAAAAATCCCAGACCCAACGTTTCCTCGAATCCGCAGAACAATACTATGCCGTGGGCGTGATCCTCTTCACCATCGGAGTGTTCCTCGTGCCGTGGTTGTTCATGGGACAGGAATTTTCCCCAGCATTTTATCGAGCGATGACCGTGATGGTCGTCGCCTCCCCGTGTGCGTTAATCATCAGCACCCCGGCAACCGTGTTATCGGCGATCGGTGGCGCGGCACGCCTCGGAATCCTGATCAAAGGCGGATCGCATCTCGATACCGCTGCCACGATAGACATCGTAGCTCTTGATAAAACCGGCACGCTTACCGCAGGTAAACCCTCGCTCACGGAAATGGTTTTACCCAG
The DNA here is from genome assembly GCA_040384845.1 of Verrucomicrobiota bacterium. Lineage (GTDB taxonomy): Bacteria > Verrucomicrobiota > Verrucomicrobiia > Verrucomicrobiales > Akkermansiaceae > Luteolibacter. Next base: position 224,574 of record JAZKIL010000008.1, read on the forward strand.
CGGGATTCAATTGCTGGAAAATCCGTTAGATACGGATGGCGTAGCGATTCTGCGTGCTGCTGCCGCGCTCGAAGCACGCTCCGAACATCCGCTGGCAAGGGCGGTGGTGGACGCGGCGAATCGGTTAAAACTCTCGGTTCCTGAAGCCACGGCTTTCCAATCCGTCACCGGCCATGGAGCCGAGGCAACGGTGGAATCCACGCATTACCTCATCGGCAGCGAACGGTGGTTTCGCGAATCCGCTGCTCAAGGACTGGACGCACTCGTGGTGCATGCGAAGCCGCTTCAAGAAAAAGGCCACACCTGCGTTTGGCTCGGCATACGCGATGGCGAGCACCTCATCGCCAAAGCCGTATTGGTGATGGCGGACACGATTCGCCCGGAAGCTAAATTTCTAACCGCACAGTTGCATAAGCTCGGGGTGAAAAAAGTCGTGATGTTGACCGGTGATCATCAGCTGGTTGCGAAATCCATCGGGGCGGAAATCGGGATCGATGATATCCGTGCTGAGTTACTTCCGGAGCACAAACTCAACATCATCCGCGAGCTGAAAAAAGAAGGCCGTGTCATGATGATAGGCGATGGTGTGAATGACGCCCCCGCCCTTGCCAGTTCAGATCTCGGCGTCGCCATGGGCGCAGCTGGCACCGATGTCGCAATGGAAACGGCCGACATCGTCCTTATGGGAGATCGCTTGGAAAATATCCCCTTGCTTCTCAAACATGCGCGGCGTGCGCGTCGGGTGCTTTTAGAAAACTTGATTTTCGCGGCGAGCATTATCGCCGTTCTTGTTGTCGCCGCTCTCGGTTTCTCTTTGCCTCTTCCCATCGGCGTGATCGGTCACGAAGGCAGCACGGTCATCGTTTGCCTCAATGGATTACGGCTGCTCATGATAAGCCGATCCAGATTATGATCTCCGGTTGAGCGTGTGATCGGATCCTGAGAAAATCGAAAAGACCGCGCGCAAAATGGCCTTCACCATCCAGAACATAAACCCAAGAACCGCGATCAACAATCCGACGGTCACGAGCAAAATGAAGGCAATCACACCCAGCACGATCCACAACGGCATCCAGCGTTTATCGAGCACTCGGATTTTCCCCTGCCAGCTCTGCCAATCCACCCTGCGGCTTTGCTGACCGTTGGTGGGCTCAACTTCCGGACGTGGCTCCACCGCCACGCCATCGATCTCGACAACTTCCGCTTCAATTACGGGTTCCTCCGGCTTCATCATGCCCCGACTTTAACCCGGGTCGATCAACATGCACGGCAGAAGTGATCCGGATCACCGTAATGTGAAAAATTGACAACGTTGCTAAAGTCTCACTAGGCGTCTCGGAGTGGGCAGGGGATAAACAATATTATATAAAATCCGCGCTTCTAACTATGGGACGGATACTTTTCACAAGTACGCATTTTTAATTTTGACAAGTCTCATCTTGTTAGGCTTTCTATCCATATGAATCTGCCCCCCCGCACTTCAAAGTGCCTCTCTTTGTGGTTTAATTTGAACGTGGATTTTTGCCATCATGTAAACGTCCATGACCGCAACGGCACCCTTCTTGGCACTCGGTGAAAATTGCCGATTTGCTTTCTAACTCATTCTAACTGCTGCCCCCCCATGAGTCCATTACATCGCCTCCTGCTCGCCACCGCCTATCTCTTCACCGCCACTCTCGTGCTCGGTACCAATCCGCCGGGCGGAACATGCAGCGGCTGTGTTGGAAGTAGTTCCGGCACCGGCACCGGCGGGACGGATATTC
>JAZKIL010000009.1:0-11288 GCA_040384845.1 Verrucomicrobiota bacterium
CCACCATAGCTTTCTTGGCCTTCGTAGCTTTAGCGAAGTAGGCAGCGACGGTGGTAGCGAAGTAGGGCTAGCCTGAAAAGCGTGACTTCCTTGCCGGAAGCTAAGAATGTCTTTCGACATGGACTTCTTCACTTTGTTTGCCGATCCGGATGGCTGGGAGGTATTTGCTTCCGGGCAGGCAGAAGGAACGGTATCGCGTGTTACGGCTGCGGATGGATCGTCTGGAGTTCGGCTAGAGTATGATTTCTACGGTGGCGGTGGATTTGTCGTCATGCGCCGTGTCATCGCACTGCGACTGCCGCATACGTTTGAGATTGGATTTCGGTTGCGCGGTGAGGGGCCGCCGAATCACCTGGAATTCAAAGTGGTTTCGCCCGGTGGGGTGAATGTCTGGCGGCATCAACGCAAGGACTACCAAGTGCCCACGGACTGGACGGACTTCCGGTTTCATGAGCGCGAGTTTCCCTTTGCTTGGGGGCCGGCGGGCGGTGGCGCGCCCTCTGAGGTGGAGGCTGTGGAAATTGTCATAGCCGCGGGTCCGGGAGGGAAGGGTAGTCTAGAGTTGTCGAGCGCGTTCCTGGAAGATCAGACGCTGCGCGCACCGCACGCAGTGGTCGCATCCAGTTTTCTAACAGAGAATCCACCCCAAGCAGCGTGGTATGAGGGGCCGGATGAATGGCGTGCGGCGGCTGAGGATGTGGCACCTTGGTGGGCAATCGATTTTGGCCATAGATTGCGCTTCGGTGGGTTGGTCATCCATTGGCCCGACGACTTGCCGCCGAGGGCTTGTGCGGTGGAGGTTTCCGATGATGGAGAAATATGGACAACTCTGCGCCGCATGACGCGCGCTTTCGGGAGCATGAGCCATATTTCCGCACACGGCGGTGAGGCTCGTCATTTGCGAGTGGTTTTTGATGATGCCTCGTGCGCTGCGATGATTCGCGTTGAGATGAAGCCCGATGCATTTTCCAGTACACCGAACGAGTTCATGCATTCGGTAGCTGTGGATTATCCGCGTGGGTTTCATCCTCGTTACTGGCATCGCGAGCAGTCGTATTGGACAACGGTGGGGAGTCCCGAGGGTAAGCGTCGCGCCTTGATCAACGAGGAGGGCTTGGTCGAGGTGGATGAAGGAGGGTTTTCGCTTGAGCCCTTTCTTCTAACAAATGAAGGAGTCGTTTCCTGGGCGGATGTTAAAACCACCTGCGCCATGGCGAAACAGGGCTTGCCGATGCCATCAGTCGTATGGAAGAAGAGTGGTCTGCGCCTGGATATTCTGCCTTGGGTGGATGGCGCTGGCGATGATCTAACATTGTGTGTTACGTATCGATTGAAAGTTACGAAACCACATGATGGCATGCGTCTGGCCCTGGTGATCCGGCCGTTCCAGGTGAATCCGCCGTGGCAGGCTTTCCGCAACCTCGGCGGTTGCAGTCCGATCAACAGAATCGCATTCGGGATTGATGGAATGTGTGTGAACAACCGGATGGTGTATTCGACGCCCGCTCCTCTTTCTAACGGAGCTGCGTTGTTTGAAGAGGGTGGCGTGTTGGGATTTCTGACACAAGGAGAGATACCCGCAGCGCAGCAAGTCGAGGATTCCACCGGCTTGGCTTCCGCTGCCATGATGTGGGAACTCTCCGCAGGAGAAAAGTTGCTGGAGGTTACGATTTCCGTACCGTTCCACGGATCGAGAAAAACCTTAGCTCCATCGGGCCGATCCAAGGCGCTCGCGTGTTGGCGAAGGATGCTTGGCTCGGTGAAATGGCAAGTGCCGAACTGTGCGAAGCCGGCTTTCGATTGCCTGCGCAGCACCGCCGGGCACATCCTCATCAACCGCGATCATGCGGCAATCCAACCTGGTCCGCGCCGCTATACCCGCTCGTGGGTCAGAGATTGCGTGATCATGGGGGCAGCCTTGGCTAAGGTCGGCTTGCCTCATGCGCTGGATGAATTCATCCGGTGGTATGCATCATTTCAACGTGCGGATGGTTTTGTGCCGTGCGTGGTGGATCGCGACGGCGTGGACTGGCTTGTCGAACACGATAGTCACGGACAGTTTCTGTGGGGTATCGGCGAGGTGTTTCGGTCAGAACAAGATAAAGATTTTCTAACAAAAATTATGCCGCATACCCGTAAGGCGGCGGATTTTCTGATTGAGCTACGCGCACAACGGATGACTGCGGACTATCTTACGGGAGATCGCAAAGCCGAATTCGGGCTTTTGCCGGAATCCGCGAGTCATGAGGGGTATCTCGCCCACCATGTCCATTCGTATTGGGATGACTTCTGGGGTGTGCGCGGGTTACAAGCTGCGGCGGATATGGCGGAGGTGCTGGGTTATAAAGAGGAAATGGCACGCTGGCGCAATGAAGCGGGTCGTTTTCAGGATGACCTTCTCAGATCCTTGAACAAAGTGATCCGCGAAAAAAATCTCAACTACATCCCAGGGTCCATCGAGTGGGCGGACTTCGATCCCTCCGCGACCGCCAATGCGATTGCTTTGCTCGACTTTGCGGATGTGCTGCCGGCGGATGCTCTCCATGCGACACTTGATGCCTACCTCACTGGACACCGAGGACGTCATGGCGGTGGCGTGCCATGGAATAACTACAGTGCTTATGAGATCCGTCTCATTGGGGCTTTTGTGCGGCTCGAAAAACGCGAGGTTTCCCAAGAGTTGTTAGAATTTTTCCTGTCGGATCGGCGTCCGTGCGAGTGGAATCAGTGGCCGGAAATCAGCTGGTTTGATCCGCGATCGCCCGGGCATCTTGGCGATGTGCCGCATACTTGGATCGCCGCGGAATACATCTTGTCGCTGACATCGATGGTCGCGGATGAACGCGAGGCGTCTTCGGCGTTGGTGCTGGCTCCCGGCATGCCGTGGAATTGGATTTCCGAGGGAGAGGGATTTTCTGTTAGTCAATTACCCACGCGGTATGGACTGCTTGAATTTCACATCCGTGCGAGTGGCGAGTATCTCATTCATATTGAGATAACGGATACGATTACCATACCTCCCGGAGGATTGTGGGTGATTCCGCCGCTGCCGAAAGGCAGATGCATGGGCGAGCTCAGGATGAAGAGTGGAAGTGGAACGATTTCCGGTGGTGAGTTGCACATTCATCAACTTCCTTGCGTGACGGAGATCCACCTGTTTCGTGAACTCATCACCTAACAAAGATCCGGAATTGCAAATTCAATTTTATGTCAGAGTGATAACGAGGCGGTTTGTGCTCGCTTGTAGGTGTTTGTTCCAAGACTCGATCGGGATGCGCAGGCCGGCTGCGCGGTAGCGATTGGTGAGGTGGGATAAGTCCAAGGGGGTTCCGTTGAGTTCCACGCGTTGTGGGCTGCGGCCGGTTTTTCCGGTGTGATAGATGACTTCAACATCGCGTCCTTGGATCATTACGCGTGCGTTGAGGCCGTCGAGTTCCGGGGGAATACAGGGATCAACGACGAGGGAGTCCGTGGCGACGCGAAGGCCTAAGAAACATTGCATGATCAGGCTTACCGCGAGTCCCGGGCCGCTGGAATACACGCGCCAACCACCTTCCAGAGGGACATCTCCGCGTATTGCTTTGTCGTATTCGGCGAATGCCTGATAGCGATCAGCGAAGGCGGGGTCGGAGCTGGAGTAGTAGCAGTTTGCCTGGCGCGGTGCGGCGCTAGGAATGAACTCGCGCATGGCGATAGGGTTGATTTGGCAGAGTGCGTGGAAGAACTCGGTGGTGTTCCCATGGCGGGCGAGGGCTTCGGCGTAGCGGATGTGGGCATGGGTGTACATGATGCCAATTTCGCGACCGAAGTAGCTCGCGCTTTCCGCGCGTTGGAAGTTTTTCTGAATGCCGCCCTGATAAGCCATGGGCCTATCGAACAAATGCGCACCATCGGGGCCGATGAGATGCGAGCGGATGAGGGCGAGGTGTTTGACCGCCTGATCAGGGGTGAGCATGTCATTGATGATCGCGTGGATCATCGGCAGCAAGCTGTAGGAGATTCCGGTGGTGTGGTCGCTTGGGTGCAGGATGGCTTCTGCTTCCCCGCCCGGATGGAAATAGACTAGCCCGGCGATGACTTCGTCCACGATGAGAATGCGCTGGAAGGCTTCGAGGATATCAGCGGCTTCTTTTTCCAGTAAATTGGCGCGCTCGGCATGGCCGACTCTCCGGAAGGCGTCGGCCAAGGTTATGAATGTTTGGTAGTTCAGCGTTACCGTCCACGAACTGCACAGTTGTTTGCGCATTTCGGATTTGGCGGGTTGGAGTGAGTCGTTCCAGTCACCATTCCCATAGGCGGCGAGTACCGTGCCGGGGATCACGCGGCGTCGGATCAGGTCGAGCGCACAATCGACATGGGCGAGCACGGTGACCGCTTCGCCTTTACCGTCCTGTTGGAAAAATGGAAGGGGTTCCTCTAACAGCGATGTATCGCCAGTGACTTCGAGATACTGGGCGAGCGCTAGGATGGGCCAATAGACGATGTCGCCGTGCGAGTCTGCGGGGCGGATATTGCGCTCCCGTTCGAAGAACATGAACCACTGCGGCCAGTCGCCGTCGATGTTTTGCTGGCGGAAGACGCGGCAGAGTAAATCTCTAACAGAATCAAAGTAACCTAACGATAGCAGGAGTTCGAGTGGTCCTTGGCAGATGTCACGGGTGCCCCAGCCACCGCCGGAGTATTGTTCGAGTCCGCGGGGTGAGAGGTAGTGGACGAGCGAGTTCTGAATGAACCAAGGGAAGATTTCGGCGATGCGTTGTGCCGCCACCGCAGACGCTCCGGATCCTGGCGTAGTGATGGCGAGCGTATTGGAAATGGACTGCCAGAAACCCGGGGGTTGCGGAGCTTGGGAAGCCACCAAGTTTCCACGGATGGCCAGCGTGGCGCTGATGGATGGCGCGGTGATTAAACAAACGAACGGTTCGTTGCGCGATAGCTTGTCTGGATAGAAAAGATCATCGCCGCCAATCTCTTCGATGGTAGTCAGGGCGTCGGGTTCAATCACGAATGAGCCATCGGGAAAGCGACGTCCGACGTCGCTGTCGGCTACGGCGCGGACGTGAAAGGCATTGCCGATTTGTTCCCTAACAACTTGGCCCGGGCGGAGTCCGTCATCGCCGTTCATGGCTACGTGGTGGGAAATTAGGAAGCGGAGCGGAGGACCAGAAAGAACCTGGATTGAGAGTTCGAGTTCGTGGTTGGTTTCCACAGCGGTGGATACCACTTCGATCGTGCCTTCGGCATGTTGGTAAATCCAACGGCAGGCATCGGCTTTCATCGAGAAGGCCGAGGGGAGTCCCAGCAATCTCCATTCGCCATCGATCTCGACGAAGATGCGTTGGCCATGGCTGCGGAACAGGCCGATATAGCTATGGCACGTGGAAAGGAAGCGGTTGATGCTGACGTGTCCTTGCGTGACCATCGAGTGGAACACTCCGCCCATCCATGTGGTGGATGTTAGGGATGCTTCGTCGGGGACAAGTGCACTGCCGCTGCGCAGGATGTGTCCGTGCGGGCGCAGAACTTTCAGTTCCTTGGCTTTCAATACGACGTGCGCGCCATCATCCGTGAAAAATGACAGGTATTTTCCATGATCCGTTTCCTCGTGTTTCAGAGTTTCACCGAAGAACCCATGGATTTCATTTTTTGTTAGATCTCGGGTTTCCAACCATGGTGCAGTGGCAAACAACCCTGGAGCAGCAGGTGAATCGGATGCGGCTTCCGGCCAGGTCGGGCATGCTGCTTCTTTCAGCGCGAGCACGGCATCGATCTTCGTGAGATCTTTGTCGGAAGTTGCGTCGGGGTGATCGGCTTCAAACCAAGTGAAAAATCCACGGGTCGATTTTTGCCCGGGTTGCAAATCGATGGCTTCATCCTGAATGAAGGCCATGGAGTGTTCATGTTGCAAGCGGGTTGCGGGTAGTCCTGTTGCCAAGGCGGCGGGTGCTGTACCCGCACGACTGGACAATGCGTGAAATTGCAGGGCATCGGTGGCATATGAAACGGCGGATCCGAGACTGCCGATGAGGATCCAGGGATAACGTCCTGCCATCGCTTGGTTCTGGCGGGATGCGATGGTCACGCCTTTTGCCGGATGGGTAAGGGGGGAGTGATCTATGTATTGGCTGACGTAGTATTCGTTGAGCCGTATCGCGCCGTAATGTGCGATGCCGAGGTCTTGGGTGTGAATGAGATCGCAACGGATGGATTCCTTGCCGGTGTTATTCAGTTCCACATGCCAGAACCACGCGTGTCTTTCTTCTGACAGTAGAAGCCGTATGCGAAAGGCGATGTTCCGCCACTGTCCTTGGCCAGTCATGCTGCGCTCGTCGAACTGCCATGCGGCCGGGCTGCATGGGCCGAGAAGAGGAATACTTTCGACTGTTTCGCCGAGTTGGCGCAGGTGGATGTTGGTCGGCCCGCCTTCAGCCTCATTACCGGGAAACAGGTTGATGTGGATGTCGCCGCATTCCATCCGGCGAATCGACCCATTGCTGTTGAGTTGGAGCGACAGGCCTGCCGGACTGGTTACCGAGAAGGGAAAACTGGGTTTCATGGATTGGGACTGGTGATGGTGCCTATTAGACGTATCAAGATCTTGGGGTTGATGGTTACCTTTTCCCGGTTCATTTGGTCGCCTTATGATTGGATCTATTATGTTAGGAATTTCAACTCCGCTGAGGATACGCTAAAGCGTCCTTTTTTGGAAAGTGGAAAAGGGGGATCATGTTCCGATGCTGCGACCGGCAAGTAAACTTTCTGCATTACCTTCTGTTTCGTTATTGGAAGTATGCTATCTTCTGCGATAACCCTGAGAGATGAGCGCACTTTTACCTGATATTAAAGAATTGGCAGCGTTGTTGCGTTTGTTGGACGATGAAACTCCGGAAGTGCGTTCGGTGGTGGTTGATAAATTGAGTCACGTCGGAGGCGATCTCAGTGAAATTCTCCCCGATGTGGCGACCAATCTAAATACCAAGGAGCTGGATATTTTGGAGGATATTTTGCGAACCGTGCGCCGCAAGACACTCAGGGAAGAATGGTTGACGCCACGATTTGGCTCCGCGGCTTTGGAAGATGATTGGGAGTTGTTTGAAAGCCAACTGCGCTTGTTGTCGGATTTTTTACACGACGGAATCTCCCTGCGCCAACCTTTGTCCGATGCCTTAGATCTCCTCACCGAAGAATTTCAATCGACTTATCCCATCGGGGCTACGGAAAATGATTTGCGGATTTTCCTGTTTGAGGAGGGTCGGCTGCGCGGAAATCACAAACATTACTACGATCCCAGAAACGGCGATCTCGCTTGGTGCATTTCCTCCGGCATTTCGAATCCCATCGGTCTTGGCGTGATTTACATGCTGCTGGGGCAACGCCTTGTCATGGACATCCAAGGAATTTCGTTTCCTGGCCATTTCCTATGCAGGATTTTTGAAGATGCGGAACCGATTGTGGTCGACTGCTTTGATCGGGGCAAAATGCACGCCCAACACATTCTGACCGATCCTATGAACGAGCTCACGCATGAACAGCGGCTACATCTTCAAGAGGCGGCCGATCTCGGGACGATTTTAATGAGGCTCCTCAACAACCTGATCGATGCCTTCCGAAGGGCGAATCGTAAGGAGGATATGGAACTGCTCACGGAAATGCGCGATTCGATGGCGAAACAGAAATAGTTCCGTGATGTGGGTTTTGGTGAACTGTTTCATGCGTTTTATTTTGACCTCTCGGGGGCGCATCCTTACTTAGGTGGTGGTCATGAAGTGTCCTCGATGTGTGCAGCAAATCCATAGAGCTGCAGCGGCATGCCCTCATTGTGGATTTTCCCTCTCGGATGCGGATCAATTGTTCGGTAATGAGGAAATCAAACTCCGGAGTTTGACCGACGCAGCCGGGATTTTCCGTCGCCATGAGCGCGATTTGATTGAAGAGGCGATGGATCGGATTTCGCATACGTTTCCTCAAATTTTCGTCGCGATTTACACCGGCAGCCTGGGTGAATCCGGTCAGCTGCGGCAGTTTGGATTTTGGCTGTTGAATCGCGGGGTGTTTGAAGATGTCCCAATTGAAAAGCCGAACGAAAACGGGATTTTGATTGTGATTGATCCTGATTCGAAAGTTGCGGGCATGACGCATGGATATCTGTTAGATCCGTATTTGGAAGAGCAAGATAGTTTCGAATGTTTGTCCCGGGCGCATGCTTACTGGTTGGAAGGCCGTTATGCGGAAGGTGCGCTGCGCAGTCTTCGTGCGCTGGAACAACTGCTCAAGAAGCGTTGTCGGCAAGCGAGACGTGATCCTGAAAAATACGAACGGAAGTATGGGAAATCCGTGGGTGCGCGTGATGTGGTGAGAAAACTTCGTGAGCGCGATACCAAGCAAACACCTACAGGCAAAGATGCCGGAGAGGAGGTGAAGCGATGAAACGTTTGTTTTTCATTTTCTTGTTAGGAATGCATGCGACTTTGGCGTTGCCCGAAGCTGAGCCTGCAGCCGTGGAAGAAGCCGTGGCAGTGGAAGCGGTTCCGGAGGTGGATCCGCAATACCAAGAAATCGAACCTGCTCTGGTTGATAAGTATTTTTCTAAAAAACCGAGTCAATTTCTCATCGATCCACAGGCATTCATTTCCGGAGAGCAACGCAAGGGGATCGAAACGTTACTCACCAACCATGCGGCTGATTCAACCATTGATCTCTATCTTTTTATCTTTGGGGGAGATCAGAAACTTCCAATAGAGGGGATAAACAAAGACTTCGTTACGCGTCATTTTTCTCAGGGAAAACCCGTGGTGACTCTCTACTATTATTTTGGAGATCCGAATCGCACGGAAATGCACCTGAGCCCGAGCATTGCGAATGCAGTATCGTCTTCAGAGCAACAAAGATCCGTGCAGAGTTCATTGATGCGGGCGATGCGTGCGAATGGATCGTTTGAGCAGTTAGAAGAATTTCTCATGCAATTCTCTGTTCGCACCTATTGGATGGAACGCATGATGGATGAAGCTTCGGGTAAAGCACCGGTGGAAGTTTCGGTTGAGGAAGCTCCCGTCGTTCAGGTAGAGGAAAAGAAGATGAACCCTCTGGAAATGATTCCGGAAAAATTCAAAGGACCTGCGTTAATCGCTGCGGCTGGTTTGGGTTCGGTGGTAATTTTGTGGGTCTTGATTTTATGGGTGCGATCGAGATCGCGGTACAAATTTCCGGAGCTCGAAGTCGAAGCCCGCTTGGGCGGAAGCCATGCGGCGGGTATCGGCGCGGTGGTCAATTTCGCCAGTCCGGCGGTATCTCCGGCTCATCAACGTGAACAAGTGCCGGAATATTTGAGGCGTGCTTGATGGATCAAGAATTCCTGTGCACCCGCCTTGCTCTCATTATTTCCTGGATTTGATGTCCCATACTGCAAATTGGTTCGCCTCCAGAGCCTTCTCCTCGCCGAGCTTGAATTTTTCCAGATAGACGAAGTAAAAAGTTTGATCAAAGAGTCTTTGGGAAAGGTGGATCTTGAAGTAGTGGCCATTTTTCGGTTTGGTCGTAATCATGCAACGGTGTGCGTCATTGGGCACCTCTGATAGATGAATCTCCTCAAGATCGAGCCGTTCGCCGCCGATCTCTGCGTAGTTTACTTGGACCGTTCCTAGTCTTTTCGTTTCTTCACGCTCAGCTATCAGCCTGCCCTCTTCAACTCTCTCCATCGGAAGAATTAACAACGGGCCGATGGCCCAATTTGGAACTTTGGAAACCTTCCCTAAATCCACAACCTCACCCGCGTAGCAGAACGATCCGAATGGGATGAGTATCGCAACTAAAGCACGGGCGTAGGATTTCATTTTCTTGCTGTGACTGATCTTGTTGGCTTTTCTTGCGGAGTATTAACGAACGAAGAACCCTGCTACTTTCCCATCTTTGATTGAAAGCTCCGCAAGCATATCCGGAACACCTTCCTTGTTGTAATCGATCTTCCAATAGTAGGTCTTCACATCACCTCGATCCAAAACACCCATGTAATTTTTTTTGTAGCCACCCTTCATCAAAGGAGAAATCTGCGCTGAAACCTCTTTGAGCGTGTCAGGAGTCATCGCGGTTTTCATCGCCCCGTTACAAACGGATTCGAACTTCGCAAGATCGTTATCCTGGGTCGCTTCAAGAAGGGTCCCGAGGATGAGGGACTCATCTTTGGGTGCTTCCTCTGCAAGGGTTCCCAACGTGGCGGTTATCAAGGTTATAACTGTTAGTAATGTTGTTTTCATGGATTGGTTTTCAATTTGTCTTGCTAACGTTTGATGTGCGCTTACCGGCGCGGTTGAAAGACTGTCGAAATGAGATTGAGGTGCTTATGCCGGTTAGTGCGTCATTGCTTGTTATCTCTCTAAATTACTCGGAAGCGGTGGAGGGCCGCCCTCTGCATCTCGTCTTAATGTATCAATGTCGAAGTAATGTCTGATCCGTGGGTAAAGGCGGATGCTCTGGAGATACAGTAGAAGATATCCGATTAGGACACCGCAAAATGTTCTGGGGATAATGGCGAGCGGTGACTTCCACTGATTCGCCCACATATACACTATGAATGATGTGACAAAAAGCAGCATGACCTTGAGAAGCGTGGTCTTACGCTTCTTGTCGTCGAGCATGTTCAATATTTGATTGGCTATTTTACTTTGATTCATCTCTCGATATTTTGCGTCACGTTATAGGAATGGCGGCGCGGGGGTGAAGCTCAAAATTGATCAGACGGCTTCCTCGGTGTCGACATCTGCACCTTGTTCGACAGCTTTTTTGTCTCTGAATGGGGGGGATGGAAGACGCTAAATCCACAGTTGCAACAAGGGTTGCGATGAATTGGTAGCTTCGTATGAAGAAGCCGATGCTTCTTCTCTCTTGGTGTGAAGTAGGGATCTCCGCACTTAGGACAGGAAGTATTCGAAACGAATCCGGAAAGGATGATTAGCATAAATGCGGCTATCAATGCAGAACCAATCAACGGACCAACAATCTGTGTTGATGCTGCTATAATTCCGAGAATGACCGAAGCACTGAAAATCACGCTGCTGTAAATGGCTAAGAAAAGCACAAGCCTGCGACAAGATCTGATGCTTCTCGGGAGATTCATTTTGTGGCAAACGTCAAAGAGCACGCAACCCTATCAGCGGGGGCGCAGGTCGATCACAGGGTTGAGGTTGAAATTACGGAAAATCATGTAAACAGGGCGGCTGATAGGGGTTGCTGTGTCTCGACTCATAAGGTGGATTTCAGCCGAGAAACAGGCTACAACAATCGTTCCGAAATGG
>JAZKIL010000010.1:0-53277 GCA_040384845.1 Verrucomicrobiota bacterium
TTCTTGGTTCTTGGTTCTTGGTTCTTGGTTCTTGGTTCTTGGTTCTTGGTTCTTAGTTCTTGGTTCTTAGTTCTTGGTTCTTGGTTCGAAAAATGCAGCGCGAAGCACTAACCAAGAACTAAGAACTAAGAACCAAGAACTAGGAACCTACTCTTCTTCATCCTCTGCCGATGATGAATGCCTCGAAGCCGTGTTTGGCTAGGGCTTCAACGGGGAGGATGGCGCGGCCGTCGAAGACGAAGGCGGGTTTGAGCATGAGTTTGTGGAGGCGTGGTAGATCGAGATCGCGGAATTCGTCCCATTCGGTGAGGGTGGCGAGTGCGTGGGCGTTCTCGGCGGCGGTGTAGGGATCCGCTACGATTTCGAGGTTGGCATCAAGGGTATGTTGAGAGATGCCGACTTCTAACAGTTCTCGGTGGATGGTTTCTTTGGAGACGCGGGGATCGTAAACGGCGACGTGGGCGTTTTCTGTTAGAAGATCGCGGACGATATGGATGGCGGCGGATTCGCGGGTGTCGTTGGTATCTTTTTTGAAGGCGAAGCCGAGGATGGCGATGCGTTTTCCAGAGAGGGTGTTGAAGAGGGTGCGGACGATTTTCTCGACGAAGCGGGATTTTTGATAATCGTTGATTTCGACAACCGAGCGCCAGTAAGCGGCGACCTGTGGGAGGTTGAACGACTCGCAGAGATAGACGAGGTTGAGGATATCTTTTTGGAAACAGGAGCCGCCGAAGCCGACGGAGGCTTTGAGGAATTTGGGGCCGATCCGGGAATCGGTTCCGATGGCGCGGGCGACTTCATTGACATCGGCTCCGGTGGCTTCGCAGAGGGCCGAGATGGAGTTGATGGATGAGATGCGTTGGGCGAGGAAGGCGTTGGCGACGAGTTTGGATAGCTCGGAGGACCAGAGGTTGGTGGTAATGATTTTTTCGCGGGGTACCCAATTTGCGTAGACGGAGACGAGTGCTTCGAGGGCGACCCGGCCTTCTGGGGTTTGTTCGCCGCCGATGAGGATGCGGTCAGGGTTTTCCATGTCGGAGACGGCGGTGCCTTCGGCGAGGAATTCAGGGTTGGAAAGGACTTGGAAGGTGGCGTTGGTGGTAGAGTTCGCGGCAATGATGCGTTGAATTGCGGTGGCGGTTTTGACCGGGATGGTGGATTTCTCCACGATGATTTTATTGCCGTGAGAAACTTCGGCGATGAGGCGGGCGGCGGATTCGATGTAACGGAGGTCGGCCGCGCGGCCGGCACCGATGCCGTAGGATTTCGTTGGAGTCCCGACGCAGACGAAGATGAGATCTGCTGCTGCAATGGCGGGTTTGAGATCGGTGGTGAAATGGAGGTTTTTGCCACGGCAAGACTCGACGATTTCTTTGAGGCCGGGTTCGTAAACGGGGAGGGTATCGGAGTTCCAGGCGTCGATGCGGGCTTGGTTCATGTCGCAGACCGTGACTTGGATGTCTGGGCATTTGTGAGCGATCATGGCCATGGTTGGGCCGCCGACGTAGCCGGCACCGAGGCAGCAGATGGATTTTATTTTCATGGGGTGAGTGGAAAGTGCCGAGTGAGCAGTGAGCAGTGAGCAGTGAGCAGTGAGCAGTGGGCAGTGGGCAGTGGGCAGTGGGCAGTGGGAAGGTAGGGTCAAGCGGTCTATTAACTTTTCGTCAAATGGACGCAGGTAAACACGGATAAGATTTTTAAGTCAGGCGACTTGCTCAGGACAAGTTTTTAGAGTGAAGAGGGGGTTTGTTACGTTTTTGTGACATTAGGTTATATAGGACTTATAGGACCTATATGACTCATGTTTATTGAGTCCGATGATCTTTTACGGAGTAGTAGAGGAAGAGGGAATTATAGGTAAAATAGCGTTTGAACAGGCGGCGGGGTTCCATGGCTAAGCGGTAAGCCCATTCCAGGCCAATTTTTTGTAGAAGGGGCGGGGCTTGTTTAACTTCCCCAGCGTGAAAGGCGAAGGCGGCTCCGATGCCGAAGTAGACGGCGGGGGGGAGGCGGTGTTTGTTGCGGGCGATCCAATGTTCCTGCTTGGGGCAACCAAGACCGACCCATACGAGGTTGGCGTGGGAGTCGCGGATGGTTTGGATGATGGATTCGGTTTCTGTTTCCGGCCAATTGCCGAAAGGTGGGGAGTAGGTTCCTTCAATATTTGTGTTAGGAAATTCTTTGGAAAAACGTTGGGTGAGTTTTTCGAGGGTGCTGGATTTTCCGCCGAGCAGGAAATGGCGGAAGGGGGAGTTAGGGGTGTTGGTGGCCGAGAGGGCTTTGAGCATCAGTGTGGGGCCGTAAACGCGATCTGTTAGTTTTTCTTCCGGCGGGAGCTGGGCGTTGAGCGACCAGATGAGAGGCATGCCGTCGGGGGCGATGAGATCAAATTTTTCCATGGATTCTGAAAACTCAGGATCGTGACGCGATAATGCGGCGACATGGGTGTTGGCGGCTTCGACGGCGTAGGGGCGATCTGCGGCGGAGGCTTTTTCTAGGATCCATGAGATGGCACCAGCGTAATCGGTGACGGCGACGGGGAGGGAGATGACGGATTTAAATTTCAAGTTTCAAATCTCAAGTTCCAATTAAGATAGACCCTATATGAACAATGGTGTGGTGCTACTCACGGGAGACATTTACCGAGTGGCCATGCTCTCTTAGAAGGGCGTGTTGGCGTGCGGTATCTAGGTCTGAGGCGACCATTTCCGCGCACATTTCTTCGACGGTGATTTCCGGGGTCCAGCCGAGTTTTTCTTTTGCTTTGGTGGGATCGCCGAGGAGGGTTTCGACTTCCGCGGGGCGGAAGTAGCGTGGGTCGACGCGGATAATGACGTCTCCGATTTTTGCGGTCGGGGCTTTGTTGGGATCGCTGATGGCGGAGATGGTCCCGATTTCATCGACGCCGGAGCCGGAGAAGGTGATTTGGATGCCAGCTTGTTGAGCGGACATGCTGACAAATTCCCTAACAGAAATTTGTTTGCCGGTTGCGATGACGAAGTCTTCGGGTTGGTCTTGTTGGAGCATCATCCATTGCATGCGGACGTAGTCTTTGGCGTGGCCCCAATCGCGGAGGGCATCGATGTTTCCGAGGAAAAGGCATTTCTCAAGACCTTGGGCGATGTTGGCGATGGCGCGTGTGATTTTGCGGGTAACAAAGGTTTCACCACGGCGTGGGGACTCGTGATTGAAGAGAATGCCGTTGCAAGCGTAGATGCCGTAGGCTTCGCGATAGTTTACGGTAATCCAGTAGGCATAGAGTTTTGCGACTCCGTAAGGTGAGCGTGGGTGGAAAGGCGTGGTTTCTGTTTGCGGGGTTTCTTGGACCAGGCCGTAAAGTTCGGAGGTGGAGGCTTGGTAGAAGCGGGTTTTCTTTTCGAGCCCGAGGAAACGGATGGCTTCTAACAGGCGAAGGGTGCCCATGGCATCGACATCTGCGGTATATTCGGGGGCCTCGAAGGAGACGGCGACGTGGGATTGAGCGCCCAGGTTGTAAACTTCATCCGGCTGAACCTCTGAGATGATGCGGGTTAGGTTTGAGGAATCCGTTAGATCACCGTAGTGGAGTTTGAAACGTGAGTGCTCGACGTGCGGGTCCTCGTAGATGTGGTCGATGCGTTGGGTATTGAACAGAGACGCGCGGCGCTTGATGCCGTGAACTTCGTAACCTTTTTCAAGAAGGAATTCTGCGAGGTAGGAGCCGTCTTGGCCGGTGATGCCGGTGATGAGTGCGCGTTTCATAAAGTGGAGAGGTTAGAGCAGAGAGGTTAGAGTTAGATGAGGGTTTTCCGGAAGGTTGTGATCATGCGGGAGATTTCGTCTAGTTCGGAGAGGAGATCTTCGAGGGGAGTATCTAGGTGAAATTCATTTTTGAGCATGATGAGCATATTGGCTGTCTCGAAGATGGAGCGGCGGGAATAGTTTAAAAATTGGCCAAACTCCGGTTTTGAAGAACTGCCTGAGCCTTCGGCGATGTTATTCGTGATGCTGAGAACTGCGGATCGTAATTGTTCCGCCCATCGGTAGTGCTTGAGGCCTTCGATGTTGTCAGCTAAGGCGAAGAGCTGGATACTTATTGCAGCGCTTCTTTTCCAAATATCGAGATTTTGAAATCGGAATGAGTGATTCATGATATTTCTTTCTCCCCGCCCTAAGCTCTTAGCTCTCCGCTATCGAGCGAAGCGAGAAAGTCCTGGTAGGCTTCGGCGAGGCCCTTTTCGAAAGGAATTTTTGGGGACCAGCCGGTGGATCGGATGAGGGAGATATCGAGAAGTTTTTTCGGGGTGCCGTCGGGTTTGGTTGGGTCTGTTAGAATTTGACCGGTATAGCCGATGGTTCGGGCTATGAGTTTTGCGAGGTCGAGGATGGAGAGGTCGGTGCCGGTTCCGAGGTTGACCCAATCGGGAGGGTTTTCAAGGGAGAGGAGGTGGAAGCAGGCTTCTGCGAGGTCGTCGGTGTGAAGGAATTCGCGGCAAGGGGTGCCGGTTCCCCAGATGATGACGGAGGGGGCGTTGTTTTGTTTGGCTTCGTGAAAGCGGCGGATGAGGGCGGGGATGACGTGGGAGTTTTCTGCGTGGTAGTTATCGCCGGGGCCGTAGAGATTGGTAGGCATGGCGGAGTGGTAGAGTAGGCCGTGTTGGGCGCGGTAGTGCTGGCACATTTTGAGGCCGGCGATTTTTGCGATGGCGTAGGCTTCGTTGGTGGTTTCTAACGGAGAGGTGAGCAGGCAGTTTTCCGGCATGGGTTGGGGTGCATGTTTCGGGTAGATGCAGGAGGAGCCGAGAAAGAGGACGCGCGGGATTCCGGCGCGGCGTGAGCCTTCGATGAGGTTGGTGGCAATGGCGAGGTTTTCGTAGATGAAATCCGCTGGGTAGGTGGAGTTTGCGTGGATGCCGCCGACTTTCGCTGCGGCGATGATAACTGTGTCGGGTGCGTTTTTTGAAAGGAATTCGAAGACGTCTGGCTGCGAAGTAAGGTCGAGCTGGGATCGGGATGCAGTGAGTGTTTCGATGTTCAAGGCGGTGGCACGGCGAAGCAGGGCTGAGCCGACCATGCCGCGATGGCCTGTGATAAAAAGTTTCATTAGGTAAAAGCTGAAATGCTGAAAAACTGAAAAGCTGAAATGAAGAGGTAAAAAACGGAAAAGAAATTAGAGAGATTTGCGGACTTTTGAAACGATGGTTGTAAAAATGGCAAGAATTTCTCCGGCTTCGCGGTGGATGTTCTTTAGCTTTGGGTCTTTAATCTGACAGTCTTCGATGAGAAATTCTATCCACAACTGAGATTCGTCTGCTTCTTGTAGTAACACGTCGAGTTTAGAACAGAATTCAGAATCGGTGCGGGCGCGTGATGCTTCGCGGGTATGGGAGGCAACTGAGGTAGCAGAACGGAGCAACTGCTTTCCCAGAATAGCAACCTCCTCTCTGCTTTTCGGAAGCTCGATATAAGCGCGAATGACAGATGAACCGAATGATTTTGTGCGGTTTCTAATTTCTTGATTTAGGCGCATATTTATGGGGGGTAAAAGCTGAAACGCTGAAATTGCTTCGCTCTACTTTCAATATCTCACATTACACCTCTTAATTTCAGCATTTCAGCGTTTTAGTTTTTCAGCTTTTATTTAAAAACGCTACCGCCCTTGGTCGATTCTTTGGTTAGAAAGAAAACCTGTGGGTGGGATTGGGTGATGGTGTTGCCCTTTGGATGGGTGGGGCGGGTTGTTAGAAGACGGGGATGGGTTTGTTGGGGAGGAGGATGGAGAAGAGGTCGAGGTTGACGGGTTGGACTTGGCCGAGGAATTCCAAGAGGATTTTGACGCGTTCAGTCGCGGTGGCGACTTCCTGGATGGTGCCTCTCATGCCTTGGAAGGGACCGTTTGCGATTTCAACTTCATCGCCGATGGAGAGAATGGGTGTGACGGTGATGAGTTCTTGATCGTCCTGGGATTGTTGGTGGACTTGCTCAATGAGAGAGGTGACGAAGGTTTCCGGAACGTGAGGAATTTCTGAGCCGAAGCGGACGAGGCCGCGGACACCTTGGCAGAAGGTGACGGCGCGCTCCATGTCTTGGAGGTTGAATTTGGCGAGGAGGTAGCCGGGGAAGAGGGGCTCGAGCCACCAGATTTTGCCACGTCGGGTGGCTTTGCGGTATTTGATGCGGGGGCAGAAGACCTCGATGCCCTCGATTTCACGAAGGTGTTTGGCGGCAATGTGTTCGCGCTTGGTTTGGGTGCGGACGCAGAACCATTCGGTGGATATGGAGATTGCTGCGTTCATTGGCCGAGGATTTTCTGGAGCATGGGCAGGACTTGTCCACCGCGTTTCATCCATGATTCGAGACGTTCGATGCGTTCGTTGAGAAAGGCTCGCTCGGTGGGATCGGTGGTGAGGGCAGCGGTTTCTTGGAGCTGCTGGAGCTTGGACTTTCCGCTGTCAATGTGGGGGCGGATTTGCTCGCGGATGAAGCCACCTACGAGGCGTTTGAGATCTGTGGCGGGTTCGTAGTAGGTACGGCGATCGTTGATGTTGCTGGCTTCGCGGACGGCACCGAGGGTTTTCAGGGTGCGCAGGCCTTGGCTGGCGGAGCCTTTGGAGATCTCAAGTTTTTGGACGAGATCGTCTAAGGAGAGTGGCTCGGATGAGATGAAAAGCAGGCCGTAGATTTCCCCAAGAGAGCGAGGAAGGCCAAGGACGCGGACGCCATCTACAAAAAAGTCCACGACCTGTTGCTGAATGGAGCTGAGGTTTTGGCTTTGGGTTTTGGAAGTGGGTGAATCCACAACCAACAAATACGTGGGCCGGGTGATTTGTTCAAGTTTTTTTGAACAGAGGGCGCCGAAGGCGCTGTTCTTGGTTCTTGGTTCGTAGTTTTTAGTTCGAATATGCGGAAGCGCGAAGCTCAACCAAGAACCAAGAACAAGGAACTAAGAACCTGTAAGGGCGATCGAAAATCGCCGTTACAACATATCCCGCGTAACGATGTAGTTGGCGGCGCAGCGGGGGCATTGGACGGTGATATGGTCGTCGTTGTGGAAGAGTTCATCGGGTTTTTCGCGCCAGCCGCCGAGGATGGGGAGGATTCGGTCTAGGGTGCAGCCGCAGTGGAAACGGAAGGGGCGTGTTTCGAGGAGTTTGGTTTCCTCGGTTTCTTGGATTTTTTCGACGTCTTCTATGGTAAGTGCGGCTAGCCATTCGAGATCGGCATCCGGCTGGGCGGCGATGAGGACGTAGTTTTCATCTTCTAGCCGAAAGGCGCGTGCGGGGCGTTGTTCGGATTGATCGTAAAATTGGGAGACCCATGCGACGGGATCGCGTCCATCGACTTCTAAGGTGGACATGCGAGGTTCGCGGGATTTTTCGGTGGTGGTCTGGGAGTAGAAAAAATTGCGATCGGGTTCGCGGATGTTTTCGGTGAAGATGCGGCCGGTGATGCCGGCTTCGTTCGATGATCCGGTGACGAAGAGGTTGATGCGAGGGGCGCGGAGGTTAGCGGTCCATGCGGTGGTTTCGTTCCACGGGCGGGCAGTGAGGTGAAGTGTTAGAACGGCGAGCGCGTCTTTGAGCATGGAGTCGAGTTCGCCGGGATAGCGGATGGAGTGCTCCATGAGGTGGAGGTAGTAATCTGTGTAGATGCCGGTGAATTGGCCGCGAACCATCAGGCAGTTGCGGTGACGGACGAAAATGGATTCGATTTTGGTGAAGTCTTCGGGCTGCATAGCTTTGGAAACTTTAAACTTTAAGTTTTAAACATCAACGAAGAGGGTGATGTGTGGGGATATAGCTGTCACGTCTGAATCCTTAACTCCTTAAATTGATGCGAATGGAAAAAGAGTCTAACCACGGAATGCACGGAATGAAGAATCATAAGAAAGTAGATGGTTTAGACAGACAGCATCCTTCTGTGTATGCCCTTCCTTCCGTGGTTCAATTTCGGGTTTCGGGTTTAGTCTGTAAGGGCTACGAGTAAGGAATTTCGCGTTCTTCAAGAAGTGCTTGGGAAAAGGGATCTCCATCGGCAGCCATTTCGCGAAGACAATCGATCACGTAGTCACGCACTTTTTGAGAGGGGTTTTCGAGAGCGATTTTACAGACTTCCCAATCCATAAAGCGTTCTAAAAGATGTTTCACTTCATCCAAGGAAGCGGAGGGAAGTGTGTTGCGATAGCGTTCACGAATGACGGATTCGAGGTGTTGGCTATCGTGCAGATCTTTATCCCTTCCGGTATTGAGTTTGGTGATGATGAGATCGAGTGGATCTGGAAGTTTGGTTCCATCGGCAATACTCGTCGCTCTTGTGAAAACTTCATCGAAGGAGTCGGCTGGGAATTCGTTGGGTTTGCGGAAAATATCGACCGGACAATCCATGCCGAGCACGCGGATCATGCCTATATCATCCGCTACCTCGGCGATTTCGAAACCTGTGATTTGTTTCCATCCGGGTAATGAGTGCAGGGTTAGCCCCGGAAATTTTGCACAGGTTTGATTGAGAGCTTGAGCCCAAGTATCTGATGAATCGAAAGGTTCTAACCAGATATCTGCATCTTTGGTGGGACGATTGTAGCCGTGAGCGATCACGGCAAGGCCGCCAATCAGGATGACTCGGTGTTCAGCGGCTAGTGCTGCAATGAATTCTCCTGAGGTGGCGCCCATTTTTCGACGGTTTTGTTGATTTTACAGGCGATTTCCCATAACTCTGCGACGGAAGTGGGATGTTTCACCCAAGGCTCGCTGTTATCGGTGATTTTCGATGGCTGGGGAGTTGGGCGACTGTTGCGGAGCCGCTGCATGCGCTTGCGAAACGCCCATTCTTCTTTCAGGCGTTCAACAGGGATGCGGTATTGAGGAAATGCCATGGGATAGAGATAAGCCAATTTACCCCTTTCGGAAAGGGAATTTTCCTCTAGGAGTAGGAGTGAAAAAGGAGGACAGGAATGTCCTCCCTCCTCAGGCTTATGCTCCCGGAAGTTCGATGAAGCCTTCGAGTTTGCGGATACGTGTGGGGTGACGCATTTTGCGGAGTGCTTTGGCTTCGATCTGACGGATCCGTTCGCGTGTGACTTGGAACTGACGGCCGACTTCTTCGAGGGTGCGGGAGTAGCCGTCTTTGAGGCCGAAGCGTTGTTCGAGGACTTCGCGTTCGCGCTCTGTTAGGGTGTCGAGCACGTCTTTGATTTTGTCTTTCAACATCGAGAAGCCGGCTTCTTCCATCGGGTTGTCGGCGGCTTTGTCTTCGATGAAATCTCCGAACGAGGTGTCGTCGGAATCGCCGACGGGAGCTTGGAGGGAGATTGGCTGCTGGGCCATTTTGAGAACGGCGCGGACGCGTTCGACGGGAAGGTGAATCTCCTCTGCGATTTCTTCCGGGGAAGGTTCGCGGCCGTATTCCTGGACGAGCTGTTTCTGAACGCGCATCAGTTTGTTGATCGTTTCGATCATGTGAACTGGGATGCGGATGGTGCGTGCTTGGTCGGCGATGGAGCGGGTGATGGCTTGGCGGATCCACCAAGTGGCGTAGGTGGAGAATTTGTAGCCGCGGCGGTATTCGAATTTTTCCACGGCTTTCATGAGGCCCATGTTGCCTTCTTGAATAAGGTCGAGGAAGGAGAGTCCGCGGTTGGTGTATTTCTTGGCGATGGAAATGACGAGGCGCAGGTTGGCCTCGACCATTTCGGTTTTGGCCTTGAGAGCGGCTTTCATCCAGAGACGGAGGTCTTTGTTAGCGGGCTCGAAGGTGTCGTCGTTTAGCCAGCAACGTTGTTGGACTTCACGCATTTTGGTGGTGAATTCCTTATCGGTTGGATGGGTTTTGAGGCGGCGTTGGTATTTCCAGAAGTTCTGGACGTATTCTTCCACTTGCTCGCAGAAGTCCTCGATGACCTTTTGTTTGTAGTAAAAACGAACGTAGATGCGGTGCATCGAGGCGAGGTTTTTTTCAAAAGTCTCTTCTAACTTTTTCTTGCCGCGTGGTGCTTTGCCGGCGAGTTGGCGGAAGATGTTGTCGTTTTCCTCGTGGAGGATTTTGAGTTGATCGCAAAGTTTGCCGAGGCCTTTCATGTAGCGCTCGCGGGACTCGATTTTTTTATCGAGGATGACGCGGTCGAAGCGCTCTTTGCCTTTGTTGAGTTTGTCGGCGAGGTCGAGGTAGAGCTCGGTGATGAAACCGAAGCGATGAAGATTTTTGGAAACTTCGATTTCCGCGTCTTCGATGCGCTTGGAGATTTCGACTTCTTGTTCGCGTGTGAGCAAAGGGACTTGGCCCATTTGCTTGAGATACATGCGGACGGGGTCGTCGAGGATGTCGAGTTTCTGGTCGGCTTTGACTTCTTCTTCTTCGCCATCGCCTTCGTCGCGCTTTTTGTCTTTGAAGCGGTCGACTTCTGAGGCGTCGATGATATCAAACTCCATGTTGCGGAGGCGCTCCATGATGGCCTCGACGTCATCGGGATCGACAAGGTCGTTGGGCAGGATTTCGTTGATATCGTCGTAGGTGAGATATTCCTGCTCTTTGGCGAGTTTGATGAGCTCGCGGATTTTTTCCTGAATCTCCGGGGTGTCGATCCGGCGTTTCGGATCTTTTTTGGCCGGTTTCACTTCCTTGTTTGCGCCCGGTTGGGAGGCGGCGAGGATCTCGGCGATCGACTGTTTCGCCTTTGAGGCGGGTTTATCAGACGACTTTTTCTCCGGAGCTTTTGGAGCAGGAGCGGCGGTTTTCGCGGCTGGGGCTTTTTTCTCGGGAGTTTTTGGAGCAGGAGCTACGGGTTTCGCGGCAGGTTTGGAAACTGTCTTGGCTACAGGTTTGGAAACTTTCGCAGCAGGCGCTTTCGGAGTTGAGGCCGCAGATTTTTTTGCGGCAACTTTTTTCACTTCCGCTGGCTTAGATGCCTGAGGTTTGGCGGGTGGTTTCGCAACTTTCTTAGGGCTGGCTTGGATCGGCTTGGCTTTGGACGCGGGTTTCGCTGTCGGTTTCGCGGCTGATTTTTTGGCGGAAGTTTTAGATGGCATAGGTAGCTTTGCTGCTGAGGAACGAGGTAAATGGAGACAATCCACCCATTAGATGGGCACACACGAAAAATCGCGGGCGGGCGGAATGAAGAGCGATCTAGGCAACGCGTCAAGTCCTTTGTTTGCTTAAAAAGTTCCTAGTTGAAAGTGATCAGTGATCAGTGAAGAGAAGGATCACTGAGAATGAACGAATCCCGTTTAATCTTTCGAGGCTTTTTGGAGGACGTTCAGGCGTTCCAATGCGGCGCCGGATCCAATGGATTCGCGGGCGATTTCGATGGCGTCTCCGATGTGGTCGGCTAGGCCGGCGCAGGCGATGGCGGCGGCGGAATTGAGGAGGACGATGTCGAGTTTGGGGCCGGTTTCTTTTCCGGAGAGGATGTTTTGGAGGATGATGGCGTTGTGTTTGGCATCGCCGCCTTTGAGGTCTTCGATGAGGGCTTTGCGGATGCCGAAATCTTCGGGGGTGATTTCCTCGTCTTCGAGATCTTGGTAGGAGCCTGCTTTGCAAATGCGGGTGGAACCCATGAGGGAAATTTCATCGACGCTGCGGCCGCATGAAGCTTTTCCGCTGACGACCCATGCGCTTTCGCGGCCGAGGCGTTGGAGAATTTCAGCGAAGGTGGAGCAGAGGGTTTCATCGCTGACGCCGACGAGTTGGCATTGGGGGCGAGCGGGATTGAGGAGTGGGCCGATGAGATTGAAGATGCTGCGGTGGCCCTCGGCGGCGAGGTTTTTACGGACTTGAGCAACGGCTTTGAAGGCGGGGTGATAGTTAGGAGCGAAGAGAAAACCGACGCCTGCGGTTTCGATGCAGTGGCGGAAATGCTCCGGCGGGAGATCGATGCGGATGCCGAGGGCTTCGAGGACATCTGCGCCACCGCTTTTTGAGGTGATGCCGCGGTTTCCGTGTTTGACGACGATGGCACCTGCGGCTGCGGCGACGAACATCGAAGTGGTGGAAATATTAAAAAGATCTAACTGATCTCCTCCGGTTCCGCAGACATCAAGGGTGGGACCGGGGAGGTCGAGGGAGTCGATCATTGGATCGACGGCGTGCACGAGGAAGGCTTCGACGAAGCCGGCGATTTCTGCGGGGGATTCGCCTTTTTTAGCGAGGGCGAGGAGCAGGTGTTGTTTTTTTGAGTCGTCGACTGATGGGTCAAGCAAGAGATTGGCTGCGACTTCAATTTCACGCGGGGCTAGGTCGTCGCCGTTTTCGAGATGAGTGATGAGTGCATTCATGGGAAAATTTTAAATCTTAAATTCTAAAATGGAAGAGATGCCTAGAGATTTAGAATGAAAGTGGCGGTGGTGAAATAGATGACCATGCCTGAGACATCGACGGTGGAGGCTAGGGAGGGTGATGAGACGACGGCGGGGTCGAGATTGCAGGCGCGGGCGGTGATGGGAAGCATGGCGCCGAGGAGGGTGGCGGAGAGGACTTGAAGTGTTAGAGCCGAGCCGACGGCGAGGGAGAGTTTGAAGAATGAGAAATCGGGCGCGGCTGTGAGGTGGAGGTAGGGGAGGATGAAGGTGATGAACGCGGCCATGCAGATGCCGAGAGTGAGGCCAAGGAAAAGGCCGGTGCGGATTTCTTTCCACGCGATGCGTAAGAGTGAGCCTTTATCGATTTCGCCGAGGGCTAGGGCACGGATGACCATGGTTGCGGATTGTCCGCCGGAGTTTCCGCCAGCAGCGACGACCATGGGGAGGAAGAGCGAGAGAACGAAGGCTTTTTCAAGGGTCTCCGAGAAGCGAAACATGACGTATCCGGATGCGATGGAGAGGAATGCGAGGCCGACAAGCCAGTTCACACGTCGGCGGAAATGGCTGACTGCGCTGGTGTTTAAGTAAGATAGTTCGTTTTGCTCACCGCCGATACCCGCGAGTTTCTCGATATCCTCGGTGGATTCTTCTTGGAGAATTTCGAGAGCATCATCGTAAGTGATGACGCCGAGGAGGTGATGAAATTCATCCACGACGGGAAGGACGACGAGGTCGTATTTGGAAAGGGTGCGGGCGGCGTCTTCCTGGTCGGCGGTGGCGAGAATAAATTCATCGGCATCCTCCATGATGTCGCGGATGGGTGTGTCCCAAGTTTCGAAAGCGAGGTCACGCAAGCGAACTTTTCCGACGAGCCGGCCCTGAACATCGACGACAAAAATGCGTGCGAGGGTTTCCGCGTCTTCGCGATCGCGGCGAAGGATGGCGATGGCTTGTTTCACCGTCATGTCTGCGGTGATGCGGCCAACGTGGGTGGTCATCCGTCCACCGGCGGTGTCTTCTTCGTATTTGAGAAGATTTTTGGTGAGCTCCTTATCACGGGGGCCAAGCAGGGAGAAGAAACGGACTTGGGCTTCTTCGGAGACGACCTGGAAGATATCGACCCGGTCGTCGTCGGAAAGGTTTCCGAGGAGGAAACGGAGCTGGGCGGGCTTGAAGTGGCCGAGGGCGTCTTCAATCAGGGTGAAAGGAAGTTCGGCAACCACATCGGTGGCGAGCTCGGGGCCGATGGTTTTGAAAAAGAAGTCCCGTTCCTCATCTCCAAGGTCTTGGTAGAGTTCTGCAAGGTCGGCGTAGTGGGCATCGTGTGCCGCGGCGAGGAGTGCAGATGCGTCTTCCGCTACAATCGCGAGCTTGATCTGATCGATCGGGTCCATTTCAACGTCGTCCTGCACGAGCGAAAGCGTGGGGGAAGGAGATTGGTTGGTAAATGCTGAAATACTGAAAAACTGAAATGCTGAAATTGGATTGAAGAAACAAAGAATTTTAACCGCGAATGGACGCGAATGAAGAGGAGACTAGATGACAGCCGAAAGAAGATTTGAGATTTATGATTTTGGAAATTAGGGTGGCGGGGATGAAAGGATTATCTTTGAAGTTGTTGCGTTATGTTAGTTTGTTGGAGGGGATTTCGTTTTTAGTTTTGCTGTATGCGGCAATTTATCAGAAGCGGATGATGGGGGATAAGGATGCGATTGCGGTTCCCGGGATGATTCATGGGGTGTTGTTTGTGATGTTTTGTTTTTTGCTGCTGCAGGTTTGGATTGAGCGGGGTTGGAGTTTTAAAAAGGCGGCTTTTGCGTTTCTTTGCTCGTTGTTGCCATTTGCGCCGTTTTATTTGGAGCGGAAGCTGAAGCAGGAGGAAGCGGGTTACAAAGCGGAGTAGATGGTTGAGTCCAACTACGAAATTTTATTTTTAATATAGGTGTCCATGATGCCTAGTTGGACTTTTGCCTCGTTGAGGAGGGAAGCCGCGGTGTCGAAATCAGATTCGTCACTTAACCGTTCGATTTTTCTCAGAGGTTCGATGATCGCTGTCATTCCGCAGGCACTTGAAGAACCACATAGTTTATGGGCAAGGTGACGGATTTTATGAAAGGATTTTTCCGTGATCGCATCGTGAATGGCTTCCAGAATTTTTTGAGCTTGTTTGAGATAATCTTGGGAAATTTGATTGATAACTCCAAGGTCACCATCGGTTATCTCGGATAAATGCTCCAAATTCACAGGAATAGGTTTTTTAGTTTCACTATCCCTTGCTGGTGATTTGGTCAAATGGTGTTCAATCATTTGCTTTAGTTCGTTTAGCGTTACCGGTTTGCTTAGGTAATCGTCCATGCCTGCACTTAGACATTTTTCCCGGTCACTCATCATTGCATTTGATGTCATCGCAATGATGGGGATCGGCTTGGTTTGAGTTTCTCTTATTTTACGTGTTGCACTGAATCCGTCCATGACCGGCATTTGGCAATCCATGAGGATAAGATCGTAGTCATTTTCTTTAATCGCCAATAATGCTTTTTCGCCATCTCCTGCGACATCGGCCAAGTAGCCAAGTTTTTGCAGTTGCAGAGTTGCGATTTTCTGGTTCACCAAGTTATCTTCAACAACGAGGATTCGAACGGATTGAGTCGGAATGGATGAATCTTTTCGAGCGGGTTCGTGGTTATTGTTAGATTTCCGTGGAATGTCCGATGGTGTGAAAGTATCGAAATCAAGGTGCAACCTAAATGTGGTTCCTTGTCCGTAAATGCTTTCCGCTTGGATCTTGCCGCCAAGTGCTTCTACGATTTGCCGGCAAATGGTTAGTCCTAGTCCCGTGCCGCCGTATTTACGTGTATCGGTATCATCAGCTTGTCTGAAGGGGTCGAAAACATGTGGCAGGTCATGTTCGCTGATGCCGATTCCGGTGTCTTTGATTTCGAATTCAAGAGTGGTGTTATTTTCCGTGCGTTTGATGCAAGAGACGGTGAGGATGATTTTTCCGATTTCCGTGAATTTCAGTGAATTGCCCAGGATATTTGTAAGGACTTGGCGTATCCGTCCATCATCTCCAATAAGATAAGGGTAAACATCCGGTTGAATCACATGACTGATGGCTAGGTTTTTCATGTGAGCCACACCGGTAATCACGTTGAAAACTCCATCGATCAATTCACGGATATCAAACTGCTCATGTTTGAAATCCATTTTTCCGGACTCGATTTTGGAGGAATCCAGAATGGTATTGATGATGTCCATCAGCAGATCCGCGCTATTGCGAATGGTATTTAAGTAATCCGTCTGATCGGTACTCAGAGGCGTAAGGGAGAGTATTTCCGCGATTCCGATGATTCCGTTCATCGGAGTCCGTATCTCATGGCTCATATTGGCTAGAAATCGGCCTTTGATTCGGACCGAAGCAAGTGCTTCGTCACGTGCTTGGGACAGTTCTTCAAGTATTCGTTTTAACTCCGAAACATCATTGGCAATTCCCAGATAACCCACAATTTCTTTAGATTGGTTCAGCAGAGCCGTTACCACCAAACTGACTGGAAACCGTGAGCCGTCCTTGCGAATGTATGTCCATTCCTGAGGTTCAGGTTGTGAAGATTGAGATTTCGCAATGAAAACCTCAAAGCCAGGGTTGATTGTCCTGCCGAGTTCCAGTGATAACTGTTCCGCTCGTTTTTCAATCTCAGCCGGATCATGGAAAATACTTGGGCTGGTGATATGGATGACTTCGTCTGCTTTGTATCCAAGCATGCGTTCAGCCGCAGGGTTGAAGCTGGTGATGATGCCATTGGGTTTGGTTGAAATAACCGCGTATGCTGCATGAGCGAGGATGCCCTGTTTCAGAGAGCCAAGTTCCGCCAGTTCTTGGTTTGTTTTGCGTAACAGCTTTGTATGAGTATTTGAGTTATTACCAAGTTGGATACTGACTGCCATTAACCCTGAAAACAGGGTGCCTAAAATCAGGACAACCAGAGGGTATGGAGAGTTAAGTGTGGTGACTGTTTCGTCATCGGGTTGGACTTCGATCATCCAATCCAGTCCGTGGATATTGATAGGAAGTATTGTCTGACGCTTTCGGGCTTCGTTTTTCCCAGCACTTGAACGCTGATAGATGACTGAGCCTGATTCTTTGACTGAAATTGAGTAATTGAATATGATGTTTTTATGCAAGATGGCATCGAGCAATTGATTCAATTGAAAGGCACCAACCATGAATTCCTCGGGCTCATTATCACGCTTTATGGACAATGGGAGCATTAAACCAAGGCTTCCGTCTGAAAATCTAACAGTATGACTGAAGCGATTGGATTTCCAGTCTTCCGGATGTAATGATTTTTTTGCCCCCGTATTTTCAAGGATGAATAACTCGCCAAGGGAAGAATAAGGATGATCGGGCGATTGTAATGACCAGAGCGGTTTTTTTTGACTGTCGATCAATGCGATTTCCCTATAGGCGGGAAAATCTGTAATGTGTTGCATGGCGTCCCTTCGCCATTCGGTTTCCAGATGGTTTGTGCTTGGTGTCCATCGTCCGGTCATTCTTTTCAAAGCGAGATAGAGTGAATCAAGTCTGGTGATTAATTCGTTTCGGGCGATTTCGGCATTAGCGCTGTGGAGACGACTTGTCTCAAGCCGTTCTTTGGTAATAAGAGAATTATAGATAATGAGAGTTGAGGAGAAAGTTGCGAGTGCTGCGGCAAAGGGAAGCCAACCGGGGGTGATACCGGTTTTGGCGGTTTGGATGAACCAGGCGATAGCTGTTAGGCCAATGCCGAGAATGACGGCTGCCGTTCCGGTGTGCAGGGCCATACGTGTGAACTGGCCCCAGCTATAGGTACCCATAAGTCCGGTTGCATAACTAAATATGGCCATGGTTCCTATGGCGTAGATCAGCGATCCCAGGATGCCGGGAATCATTGAGCCAAACTTGAAGCGATTCCTTGTTGATAAAAAGATGGAAGCAATTCCTCCCAGTGTGAATACCAATGCTGTTAGCGGAGACATCCGCCCGGGATGAGAAGTATTGGTAAAGATATAGTGTTTAAAAAACAGCTCATCGATCCCATAGTTCGCGTCGAGCAGATATTGAGATAAGGTCACTGCGCCGATCACGGAAGTGAAGAAACCCAGTGTGAATGTAACTTTTGTTTTTCCAAAGGTTGTGGCGAGGAGGGCTAATCCAGACAGTAGGAAGCAAAGTGCGGTATTGTACTGCATTGGAACCAGACTGCTGTGGATCTGAACAATGGTTGGAATATGGTAGTGCCATCCGATAAGCACTGTTAGAGCCATTGTTACGATGGTGATTGCCGCCAATCGCGTGGTCACGAGAACTTTAACAGGCGCATTTTTTAAAAGATTAATCATTAGCTCATGCCTTGAAGCGATCTGTATGCATGGAGAGGATTCCGGAGAGCTTCAATATCCGAGTTACCCATCCGAGTCCCAGACAACTAAGCAATGGTTATCTTTCTGCCAAGTTTATTGGAGATTTGCGGGGGTGATTTCATACAGCTAGTTTGGTCAAATGAAGGAAGCGAGTTGCAATGGTGAGTGGGAAGGGTAGATCTGTGCTGTGAGCAGTTGGCAAAAAGCAGTGGATGGGTTGCGCGATTTGGTGCGTGCCGGGGTGGGTGAGTTTGTGGTGTGCGGAGGTGCGCGCAATGCGGTTTTGTTAGAAGTGCTGGCAAAACTTGAGTCCGCAGGGAAGGTCAAGGTCTGGAGTCATTTCGAGGAGCGATCGGCGGGTTTTTTTGCGTTGGGTCGGGCGATGGTGACGGGGAAGCCCTGTGGGGTGGTGGTGACGAGTGGGACGGCGGTTGCGGAATTGTTGCCGGCGGTGGTTGAGGCGCATTATCAAGCGCGGCCTTTGGTATTAGTGACGGCGGACAGGCCGGAGCATTTTCGGGGCAGTGGTGCGCCGCAGGCGATTGAGCAGGTGGGGATTTTCGCGGGGTATGCGGGAAGTGATTTAGCCGAATGGGATGGCAAAGGTCCGCTGCATGTGAACTTGGAGTTGGATGAGGAGTTTGTAGTGGGGGATGAAAGTTTGGGAGATTTTAAGGTAGGTGAATTTGCGGTGGATTTCGGCAGGCCGCAGGTGGCTGAGCTGGCGCGGTGGTTGCGTGAACCGACACTGCGGGGCTTGGTGGTGATGATTGGGGATTTGGAATTGAATGAGCAGGAGGAGGTGTTTCATTTTTGTGAAAGCTTGGGCGCGCCCGTGGTGGCGGAAGCGAGCAGTGGCCTAAGGGAGGCGTTGCAACATCTCGTGGTGGTGGATGCGGATCGGGTGCTGAAAGAGAAACCGCCAGCGAAAGTGCTGCGCTTGGGTGGGGTGCCGAGCGGGAGGTTTTGGCGGGATTTGGAAGATCTGTTAGGGGTGAGTGTGTGGTCGGTTTGCCGGAATGGGTTGCGTGGGTTGGGCCGGGATGCAGGGGTTTTGCAGGGAACCTTGCTCAGAGTTTTACCGGCGTTGGGGGAGCCTGAGGAGATGGGCGATGTGGGGGAGTGGTTGGAAGGAGTTGAGGGACGTGGTCAGCGGATCGAGGAGGCGCTGGAATCATTTCCCGACAGCGAAGCGGGCTGGATGCGTATGCTTTCGGTTTACGCTGCGATGGGTAACAGCGTGTATTTGGGAAATAGTTTGCCGATCCGTGAATGGAATCTTTATGCACAATGGGAGCGTCCTGTGCGTAATGTGCGGGTGAATCGCGGAGCGAACGGGATCGACGGACAGATCAGCACGTGGTTGGGCGCGAGTGCTGGTGAGGCGGATGCTTGGGGGATATTCGGAGATCTCACGGTTCTCTACGATTTAGCGGGTTTGAAAATGTTGGGTCAAGTGGAGGTGCGGGGTCGGGTGCTGGTGGTGATTAATAATGGCGGAGGGAAAATTTTCGACAAGGTTCCGCGTTTGCAGGGGATGAGTGAGGCGGCGAAGGCGTGGATGTCTGCGGAGAGTCCGGTGGATTTCGCGGCGTTGGCGAAGGGATTTGGGATGGATTATGTGCGGGTGACGCGGACGGATGATTTTGATGGGGCGGGTGATGGGAAGCGGGCGGTGTTGTTGGAGGTGGTGCCGGATGAGGGGCAGGAGCGGGGGTTTGGAAGATAGGAAGTATTTTTCACCGCGGAGACACAGAGGTCGCGGAGGGACGCAAAGCGGAATAAGCGAAAGCGAATAATCAAAAAATGGCGGAGCTCTGAACGCTTGGACGGAACGAAGTGAAGTCAAAGCCTGGGTTGATCAAAGAGATTTTTGGGGTTTTGAGGGAAATGAGGGACAGGAATGTCCCTCCTCCTTAGAAATGGTTGAAAATTTACCTTGGAGTTAGGGGCTTTGCCTTTCTAGGCTGCGCGCACCGAACACGAACTCTATGGCTAAGAAAGATTTTACGATTCTAAACAAACTCGGAATTCATGCGCGTCCTGCTGCGCAGTTTGTAAAGATGGCGAACCGATTCAAATGCGACATCATGGTCGAGAAGGATGGTGAAGAGGTGGATGGAAAAAGTATCATGGGCTTGATGATGTTAGCAGCTGGCCATGGATCGGTGATCTTGGTGAGCGCGGAGGGCGAAGATGAGGATGCGGCCCTGGAAGCGATCGGTGATTTGATCGAGCGCAAGTTTGAGGAGGAGTAGACAGAATTTTTACCGCGGAGACGCAGAGGTCGCGGAGGGTCGCAGAGACTAACGTGACGGCTCGAAATCATACGAAATAATTTAGAGATATAGTTTATGGGAAAAATTACGATTTTATCGGGTGACGGTATCGGCCCGGAGGTGATGGTTCAGGCACTGCGCGTGCTGGATGCTGTTGAGGGAAAATTTGGTTTCAAGGTCGAGCGCTCTGAACATCTTGTGGGTGGTGCGGCGATTGATGATGGCGGGCATCCGTTGCCTGCGGCAACGGTGGCGGCAAGTGAGGCGGCGGACGCGATCTTGTTCGGTTCGGTCGGTGGACCGAAGTGGGAAAGTTTACCTCCCGAGATTCAGCCTGAGCGCGGTGCATTGCTGCCCTTGCGGAAACATTTTGGTTTGTTTGCGAATTTACGTCCTGGCGTTTGCTTGCCAGCGCTGACCGATGCTTCACCAGTAAAACAGGAACTCATCGCGGATGGTTTCGATGTGCTGTGTGTTCGGGAACTAACAGGTGGCGTTTATTTCGGATCTCCGAAAGGACGTCATGAGGAAAACGGCGAGCCGGTTGCGCTGGACACGATGATTTACAAAAAGAGCGAGATTCAACGGATCGCGCGGATTGCTTTCACTGCTGCGATGGGCCGGAAGAAGCAGCTGTTGTCTGTGGATAAAGCGAACGTGTTGGCTTCATCAGTGTTGTGGCGTGAGACGGTGAACGAGATCGCGCTAGAGTTTCCTGAAGTCCAGTTGTCGCACATGTATGTGGACAACGCGGCGATGCAGTTGATCAAGCGTCCGGGTTCATTCGATGTGTTGGTCACGGAAAATCTTTTCGGTGATATTCTTTCTGACGAGATGGCGATGATCTCCGGTTCGCTGGGGATGTTGCCATCGGCTTCGTTGGGTCAGAAAAAACCAGACGGTTTGTATTTCGGTTTGTATGAGCCATCGGGTGGATCTGCTCCGGATATTGCGGGACAGGGCATTGCGAACCCGATTGCACAGGTGCTTTCGTTGGCGATGTTGTTGCGTTTCTCACTAGGGAAAATCGAGGCAGCAGATGCGATTGAAGCGGCGGTTGCTAAAGCAATCGCAGACGGTTTCCGGACGGGCGATATCGCGACCGGAAAAGCAGGAGAGAAAAAAGTCGGAACCGCAGGCATGGGTGACGCGATTCTTGAAAGGCTGTGATTTCGGAAAATCCAAATTCCAAGTTTCAAATCTCAAGAAGACTGGGTCTCATTGCTGCATCGTTGTGGTTGGTAGGCTGTGGGTTACAATCGCCGACTGAAGATTTATCCATCCGCACGCCGGGCACATGGGTGGCAGCATCGAAGGGGAGTGATGGAAAAATTTCCACGGGATGGCTTTCGAGTTTCAGTGATCCGGCGTTGAAGCGCAGCGTGAATGAGGCTTTGGCGTATAATCATTCATTGAAGGCGGCTTCGGCGCGGTTGCGTGAGGCGAGTGAGGAAACGATTATCGCACGGGCTGGGCAGTTGCCGACGTTGGATATTGGGACGCGCGGAGGAGTGAGTGATGCTCCGGGTGCATCTAAAGTGCAGAGTTACGGTTTGAATTTAGCGGCATCATGGGAGCCGGATTTGTGGGGGCGTTTGCGTGATCTAACAAGAGCAGCGGAGGCAGATGAGCGGGCAGCAATTGAGGATTTCCGTGGCGCTCGGTTGTCGCTCGCAGCGAATGCGGCTAAAGCTTACGTGAATTTGGTTTCCGCAGAACAAGAAGTGGATCTCGCGAGGGTAACGTTGGAGTCGTTTGAGAAAAATTTGCGGATTATCGAGCGGACGTATAAGGCGACGGGGGAGGGTGCGTTGGATATTCAATTTGCGCGCACCAACGTTTCTTCCACACAGCGTGCATTGGAAGCTCGTATGCAGGATAGAGAAAATGCGGCGCGGGCATTGGAGGTTTTGCAGGGACGTTATCCCGGTGGCCAAACGCGTGGAGCGAGCAAATTGCCTGAGATGCCATCGGCGGTGCCGTCGGGAATTCCGGCGGAAATGGTAGAGCGTCGGCCCGATCTCGCCGCAGCCCGTGCACGGTTATTTGCATCTGCGAAACGCACGGATGCGGCTCAGAAAAGTTTACTGCCAGATTTATCGATTACCGGCAGCGGCGGCACGGGCGGCGCGCGTTTGAGTGATTTATTGAGGCCTGACTTTTTGATCACAGCGATCACGGGTCGGGTGGATCAATTTTTATTCGACGGTGGAGAGCGGGCGGCGTTGTCGCGCGCGGCGCTGGCAAGAAATGAGCGTTTGGTGAGTGAGTATGCGCAACTTGCTTTGGAAGCTTTTCGGGAAGTGGAGGCGACGCTTTCGGCGGATAGGTCGCTGGCGTTGCAGGAAAAATTTCTAAAAGACGAGGTCGCGCAGGCGACGCTTGCGGAGAAGCAATCTGAGCGTGATTACGCAGAGGGTGTGAATCCGAATATCCTATCTGTGTTAGAAGCGCAGCGTCGGGCGAATAATGCGCGCGCGGCTATCATTCGTTTACGGAATGCGCGGTTGCAGAATCGGTTTGATCTGCATTTGGCGTTGGGTGGGGATTTTGAGACTCGGGATGATAAATAGATCTTATAGGACCTATGGATTTTTCATCGCGTCTCGCATAAAAGCCAAAGCGTCTTTTTCAGGAAACCAATATTGAAAAGCCAGTGCGCCTTGATGAATGAGTAGGCTGAGGCCGTTGTCGGTTTTGCAACCGGCCTTGCGGGCGCTGGCGAGAAAACGGGTTTCTGCGGGTTTGTAGATGGTATCGTAGGCGCAGTGATGCGGGAGGAAATAGTCGTCTGGGATGACTTCCGGGTCATCGGCTTTCAGGCCAAGCGAACTGGTTTGGACGAGAAGATCGGATTGGTGGCAGAACTCTTTTAATGCAGGATCTGTTAGTGTTAGAGTTCGGATTTCGGTGTTGGGAGAAAGTTTTCTGAGGCGGGCGGCGAGCGCATCGATTTTGTCGAGGCTGCGGTTGACGAGGGTGAGCTTCGCTGGTTTTTCGAGGCAGCATTGGGTTGCGATCGCTTGGCCGGCACCGCCGCCGGCGCCGAGGATGAGGGTGTGGACTTCGCTGGCTTTGATGACGAAAGCTTCTTCAATGGCAGCTATAAAACCGGGTCCGTCGGTGTTGTAGCCGAATGTGCCGGTATCGGCAAAAACCACGGTGTTCACGGCGCCTAACAGTTGAGCTTGAGGCGATACATTTGTGCAACACGCCATGGCTTCAAATTTGTGCGGTACGGTAACGTTGCAACCCATGAATCCGAGTTGGCGCATTAACTGGAATGCTTGAGATATTTCACCGGGAGCGACTTCGAGTCGGACGTAAGAGGCTTTGATAGAAAACGCGTCCAAGGCGGGTTGATGGAGACGCGGGGAAGCAGAATGCGCGACGGGATAACCCAGCACCGCGAGGCGTGCGGGTTGGGGTTCGGCGGTTGCCTCTGCGAGGTCGGAAAGGGTGTAGACCGGTTTCATGTTTAGAGAGGGCTCGAGGCACGAATGCCATCCCGGAGGAGTTTTGCGGGCCATTGGCCGGGTGCGGTTTCAGTTTTTCCGATGAAGCCGTAGTTTAAAATGCTACCGTTTTGGGCGCAGAGGACGCGGGAAACGGGAGCCAAACTGCCCATTCCCATGCTTGCGGTGGGGAGGCCGAAGTCGTGGACTTGGAGCTCGGCGAGAGTGGCGAGTTCTTCGACGCGATGGAGTCGCGCCGCGAATTTGAAGCCTGATGCGCCAGCTTGTTTGGCGAGGGTGGCGCGAGAGGTGAGTTCATCGAGGGTGGGGAGCCGCTCGAAGTTGTGAAACGAGGCGATCCACGGGATGCGCTCGGCGTTGATTTTATGGATCAACTCCGCCATTTCCGCGATGCTAGCGGCCTCGATGTCGATCAATGCAGCAGCGGGTAAAGCTGATTGCAGAAGGGTTTTTCGGGTTTCTGCGTTCAAATTGATCGGCGAACCCTCGGCGTGGCAGCGGGCGGTGAAAAGCAGAGGAAATCCGATCAGATGTGCCCATAGTTCTGAGCCTTGGAGGGAGAATTCTTGATGAAAAAGATCGAGCCGGATCTCCGCTATATCGCATTCCAAGGCGAGGGATTCGGGTGTCGCGGAGCGGAGTGAATCGTAATCTCCAAAGCTTCCGACCACAGAAGGATTAGAATTTGGAAAAGGAAATAGCGGCTCACTCATGGGTTAAGTGATGTGCAAGCGATGGCTTTTCGTCAATCGCTTGTGCGGGGGATCGTTTCGATTTTTACTTTCTATCAAAGAATTTCATTTAGACTCATCTTTTATCTGGTCAACCCAACCTAGAATTCCTTAGTTTTTAATAAATCCAAACATTATGCGTAATTTACGTCTTTCCTTACTTTCGGCTACCGCTGTAGCAACCCTCTGTGTCTCGTTTCAATCCTCGGCAAACGCACAAGCTTACAAGGCCGAGCCATCGAAGCCGACCTTCGAAGATCTTCCTTCGCCGAGTTTCAGCGGCACAAAACAGAAAGATTTCAAACCCAAGGACTGGCTTGAAATCGAAGCATCTTTTAAACTGCAGATGGCACCAGAGCCACCATCGAAGACGGCTGAGAAAGTCATGGTGAAATGGTATATCGCTGTTGAGCATCCCGATAAGCCCGGTGCATACTTGCTGCTTACGAAAGAAATCACTCATGTCAACGTGCCGTTGAATGAGGATATTTTCTCCTCGGTCTATCTTTCCCCAGCTTCGATCAAGCGCCTGACTGGCAAAGACCGTGCCGCTAAAAGCATCATCAATTTGGTCGGCTATGAAGTGTTGGTAAATGGCGAAAAAGTCGCGCAAGAGACCAGCAGCAGCAAAGTGGGCTGGTGGAATACCGCCTCCGATAAAATTTCTCGCAGTGAAACGGTCCCGCTTCTGAATAAGTCTGAGACACCTTTCGCGAACATGTGGTGGGATCGCTACGCCGAAATAGAAGCGGAACGCCGCTAATTTTCGATATTCTTATATTTACCGCGAACTTTCAAAGATCTATTGCCCCCTTTAATCCATGGCTGACTCTCCGACTACCGTAGCTTTAAACATTGGCTCACAACGCATTAGCGTCGCCGTTTTTGAAACCTCAAAACAGGGCGATCTGATTTTGAAAGGATATGAATTCGAGACAATTGTCGCGGATCCGGCTTTGGAAGCATCGCGAGAAATGCAGATTCGGGTGGCGATTAAAGACATCGTTGAGCGATTGAATATCGGTAAGCTGAAAGTGCGCTATGCGATTTCCGCGCAGGCTGCGTTCATGCGCTTCGTGAAGTTGCCTCCGATCCAGGACGACAACATCGAACAACTCGTTACCTTTGAAGCTCGCCAACATGTTCCTTTCCCCCTCAATGAGGTGGTTTGGGATTATGAGTTGATCGAGGGCAGTAAGGAAAAGGAAGTGGTGATCGTTGCGATCAAAAGCGACGCGCTGGAGGAAATCAACGAGACTGTCAACGCTTCGGGATTGTCCACGGCGGAAGTCGATGTGGCACCGATGGCCCTCTACAATGCTTACCGTTCCGCTTACGGCGTGACAGATGAACCGACGCTGATCGTAGACATCGGAGCAAAGACCAGCAGCTTGCTTTACGTTGAAGGAAAACGTTTCTTCACCCGCAGCGTTCAGATCGGGGGAGCTTCTATCAGCTCGGCGATCGCGAAGGAATATCACGTTTCATTTGGCGAGGCTGAACACCAAAAAATTCACAACGGACTCGTAGCGCTTGGAGGCGGACACACGCAGAGTTTGGATGAATCGATGGCAGCATTGGCCATGGTCATTCGCAACGCGCTGACTCGTTTAACTTCGGACATCACACGCACCACGAACTATTATCGCAGCCAGCATAATGGAAGTGCTCCGAAAAAAGTTTTGCTGGCAGGCGGGGGAGCCAATCTTCCCTACACTCTGGAGTTTCTTGAAGAGAAACTCGGCATCCCGGTCGAGTTTTTCAATCCACTGAGCAACCTCGCGGTCTCCAAAGAAGTGAATTCGGAGATCCTCCAGCAAGAGGCCCACACCATGGGCGAATTGATCGGTCTTGGACTGAGAGGGATCGGTAAATCATCCATCAATATCGATCTCGTCCCATCTGCCGTTGAGCAGATTCGTGATGCGGATCGTCGCAAACCCTTCTTGGTCGCCGCTGCGGCAATTCTGGTTGTCGGCTTCGCCCTGTGGGCTGTGTTGAAACAAGTTGCAGCCTCGGATGCTGACGACAATGCGCGCACCATGACTGAAGTGCAGGGCGGGCTTTCGCCACACGCGAATAAAATCACCAGCTTGATCAAACAAGAAAAAGAGTTGAACAAGGTCGCAACCGCCTACACCGATATCCAAGAGGATCATACCTACTGGTTCGATGTGATGAGTGAGCTTCGCGAAGCTTTTGCCAGTGATTCTGTATGGTTGATCGAGTTGAGCCCGGTTTATGGTTATGATCCGATTCCTTCCCAAGATCCCGCAGCGCAAGTGAAAAAACCGCAGCACGTGATCCCTTCGAATTTTGCTAGCGTTCAAACCGGTGGAAGCTCGATCACGAATCCTCCCGCCCCGGTGCTGGATGCTAAGGAAAAGGCCAAGCTGGATAAGGAAAAGGCGAAACTGGAGAAACAAGCCAAGAAAGATCCAAAGGCCGGAAATAAAAATCGGGTAGCTCCACCAGAAGTTGTCGCTAACGCGATCATGATCCGGGGTTATTGGCGGGAAAATCCGCGGAGTCAGAATGCGGTTTCCGATCTTCTGAAAAACCTCCGCGAGAACAGCAGCGTGTTCAAATTCAGCGTGCCGGATCCGAATGCGAAAACATCAGGCAAGAAAAAGGATAAGTTTCCAGAGATTCCTCTCAGTGATGAGATGCTGTTGAAACCATCCGCTTCCGGTGCGGAGGATGATCTGGGTTATCCGTTCGAGTTGACCTTGCCGCTCGCGAAACCCGTCGCTATCAAGTAAGATACACTTTTTATAATTTTTCCTTAGTCACTATGAATTGGATTAAACAGAACCCATTCCTTTCAGCTCTCCTCGGAGGCACGCTTGTTCTTTGCGGCTTGCTGACATTTGTCGCCATGAATGGCGGCTCAAAATATGAAGATGCCAAAAAGCGTTTTGAAGACGCCTTAGCACAGGTGAAGCAGTGGGAAAATCTACCGCTTTATCCCGATTCGGATAATAGCCAAGCCAAAGCAAAAGCCCTTGATGATTACAAGCAATCCATCGGAGAATTGCGCGGATTTTATTCCAAGTATCAGCTCGACCCCTCAGTCCAGATCACGACCCAGCAGTTCACCGAACGTTTGAAAACAGCGAACTCAGAGGTGGACGCGGCATTTAAAGCAGCAAAAATCCAATTACCGTCGAATTTTTTCATGGGATTTGAGGAATACCGCGGCGAGTTGGCGAATACCGCTTCTACCGCCCTACTGGACTACCAAGTCAATGCGGTTAAAAATTTGTTGTTAGGAATGGCAGAAGCCCGTCCCTCGGAGTTGATTCGTATTCATAGGGAGAAGATTTCTGAGGAAGGCAAGCAACCCCAACCCTACGAGCCGTATGAAAATGAAGTCGGCAGAAAGTTCAGCTACGAAATGGTTTTCAAAGGATCAGAAGCCTCGGTGCGCGATTTCATTACAAAGCTCGGTGCAAAAGAATCTTACTACTGCGTGATCCGGTCGATCCGGATTAACAATGAACGCGAAACACCTCCAAAGATTTCCGATGCGAAATTTGAAAGGCCGCCGGAAGCTCTTGCGAATCCGGCGAATCCTTTTGGCGCATTGTTTCCGGAAGAGGTAGCTCCTGCACCTCCGGTTGTGCCAGTGGTGCCGATTGTGCCGCCTGCTGTGACGCCGCAACCAGAAGCGGTTGTGCCTGAAGGAGCGGCACTCCCAGGCGCAGTCCTCCCAGGAGGGGCGTTTGGTGAAATCGTGGCACCCGCACCCGCAGCTCCGGCTGCGCCAGCCGCTCCTGCCGCGCCGTTGGGAATGGGGGCAGACAAATCAAGAATTCTTTACCAAGTGTTAGG
Organism: Verrucomicrobiota bacterium; assembly: GCA_040384845.1. Lineage (GTDB taxonomy): Bacteria > Verrucomicrobiota > Verrucomicrobiia > Verrucomicrobiales > Akkermansiaceae > Luteolibacter. The sequence goes on from JAZKIL010000010.1 coordinate 27,990, forward strand.
TAATGAGGAATTGCAGGTTTTTGTTAGATTCGACATCTTGCTGTTTTTCCCAACAAAAGAAGTCACCAAACCTTAATTCAAATTTGTTATCATGTCGTGGATTTCCGCTAATTACGAAAAAGCAGCCGTTGCCGGAGCAATACTTGTCGCGGCAGCGTTGGGTTACTCTGGATTGCAGAGCAAAAACGCTGTTGAGGTAGATTTTAAAGAGGTTCCTGAAGGTAGGGGAAACGATGACCCATCTGTGAAAGATGGAGACAAAGTGGCTACTGCCAAATCTTCCTTGCAGATCAAACAGCAATGGACCCAGGGAGAAGTCGATGGAAGACCGGTGGATTTGTTTACAGGCGTGCCGCTTTTTGTTAGAAAGGATTCCAAGACACCGGTTGATCTTCCAAAAAGCTCGGATATCCACCCTCCTGTTACCAACCAATGGTGGATGGATAATCGGATCGACCCAGGCTTCGGCGATTCACCTCAACGTGATGAAGACAACGATGGTTTCACCAACCTTGAGGAGTTCAATGCTAAGACAGATCCTACCGACAATCGTTCTCATCCGAACCTGATCCAAAAACTCGCATTCGTGAAGAGCGAGTCAGTCGAATGGGTGCTTCGCCCGAATGGATTCCCAGACGCAGCACAGCCCACTTTGAATTTTGAATACAACGACACCAACAAGAATGCGGCGAGAAATGATGCTGGGAATCCAATTAAGGTAAATGACCTGTTCTTCTCAGAAGGGGTGGTTAAGGACCGGTTCAAGCTTCTGGGATTCGATATGAAAAAGGTAAAAGACGATCGTATCGACGCCGAGGTGGAGGAAATCATCATCCGGATTGAAGATCTGAAACCGAATAAGAAGGGCACCATTTACGAGATTCCTGCCAATTTCAGGAGAGCGGATGCTCGTAAGTTCTCCAAATTTGACCACACGGCCGTATTATCCCTCGAAGCACTTGGTTTTAACGGCCAAGAATTCAAGGTCGAAGAGCTAACAGATTTCGCGTTGCCTGCCGGGTCTGAGAAAAAACGCTACCGCCTGATGGAGGTCCATTCGGACCGAATCGTGGTTCGTGAGACCCTCGAAGATGGAAAAACTCAGAACCACGAAATCTCCAAAAGGCCATAATTTCTTCCTGCAGACCTAAAATATCAATATTTCCCAAAATAGCACTTTTCAAACCGCAATAATCCCTCCAGAAACTCCCCGTTCACTATGCAAAAAAAGCCAACGTATAGCTCAAGTCCAACAGCCGTATCCCTGATACTGCTCGCTGCGACAATGCCCTTTAACATCTCTTCCGCGCAATCAAGCGGCTCTGGCTCCGGTCGGAGCGGCCTTGCTCAGCGTGAAATCATCCGCAGACAACAGGCTGTGGCAGAGGCGGATCGACTTTTCCTTGAGGGTCGCGAGGCTTACGCAAAAGCCGATTATCAGGTAGCTGTGGACAAATACAAACAAGCTTTGGGTAATGTCAAAGATGTCCCAGCCTTAATTGATAGACATGAAAGCTATACCCAGCATTTGGCCGATGCCAGTGTTGCGCTTGCTCAGTCGTACCGCAAAGTCGGTAAATACGATGAGGCTCGCCAGTTGCTCGAAGGAGTGCTCGCAGCGGATGTGGATCCTGACAACATCATCGCTAAAACCGAATTAGGTTATTTGGACGATCCGATCCGGACCAACCCAGCCCTTGACTACACACACGTCAAAAAAGTCGACGAAGTTCGCCGTAAACTTTACATGGCACAAGGCCAGTATGACCTTGGTAAATACGATCATGCCAAAAAGGAGTATGAGGATATTTTGCGACTTGACCCATTCAACGAGGCTGCTCGCCGGGGAATGGAAAAAATTGCTAACACAAAAAGCGATTATTATCGCGCCGCTTATGATCACACTCGTGCAGAGTTGTTGATGCAAGTGGATGCCGCTTGGGAATTATCAGTCCCCGCCGAGATTCCTACATTCAATACGACCACTGATACCACCACCAGTCCTTCCGATGGCGTTGCTGCTATCACGGCTAAACTTCGTAACATCATCATTCCAAGAATTGACTTCGAAGATCGATCAGTCGAGGAAGCCATTGATTACCTCCGCCTGCGCGCTGCGGAACTCGATACCACCGAACTGGATCCTGCCAAAAAAGGCGTGAACTTGGTGATTCGTCGCCCTGTGAATAATTCAATTGGCGGTGGAGAACCTGCCGCAGAAGATGCTGGTGGTGATTTGTTAGGCGGTGGCGGTGGAAACCTTGGTGCCCTTCGCATCGATGAGCTCCGTCTTCGCAACGTTCCTTTGGCAGTTGCCCTAAAATACATCTGCGATAAAACCAAGTTGCGTTACAAGGTGGATGACTTTGCCGTGACTCTCGTTCCAATGACCGAAGAAGGGGACGATATGTTTACTCGTACGTTCCGCGTCCCGCCGGATTTCTCAGCCCTCTTGAGTGCAGGTGGAGAAGAAGGCGCCGCACCAGTGGATGATCCATTTGCTGCAGCTGGTGGCGCCGGTGGCGCTAACCAAACCCTTGCGGCCCGTCCTCCGATCATTGAGTTGCTCAAACGAAATGGTATCAACTTTGCAGAAGGCAGTGCGGCAACCTTAGGAGCCTCAGGTAGCTTATTGGTTACCAACACCCCGGCGGAATTAGATAAAGTCGAGCAGTTGGTTGAGCTCAATTCCAAAGGACAACCGAAACAGGTGAAGATCACCACGAAGTTTGTAGAGATCACCCAGGAAAATAGCGACGAACTCGGCTTTGACTGGGTAATCAGTCCGATTGGCGGCGTAGATGGCAACATCTTCGGCACCGCAGGAACTCTAGGAAATGGCGCAGCTCGCACCGCTTTGGATTTCATCAATCCTGTTAATGGATTCCCCATTGATGGTATTCCGACATCATCCTTCGAAAACGTCTCGAACACCCCGACCAGCGGACTTCGTAGTGGTGACTATGCGATTTCTCGCAGCAGTATTGATGCAATTTTGAACAATCCTGATCGTTCATCTCAAAACTCATCCGTTGCGCCAGGTATTCTTGGTGTAACCGGCTTGTTCTCTGATGGCCAAGTGCAAATGATCATGCGTGGTCTCGCCCAGAAAAAAGGCAGCGATCTGATGACCGCACCTTCGGTGACCGCTCGCTCCGGCCAGAAGGCTACGATTGAGGTCATTCGAGAATTTATTTATCCAACGGAATACGATCCACCGGAGATCGGACAGGTTAACGTCAACAACGGCAACGGCGGTGGCGGCGGTGGTAACCAAGGCGGCGGCGGTAACGTCACCCCTGCTAACCCGACAGCGTTTGAAACCCGTAACACCGGTGTGACACTCGAGATCGAACCGACCATTGGTGAGAACGATTTTGTGATCGATATCCGTTTCCTTCCGCAGATTGTTGAGTTCGAAGGTTTCGTCAACTACGGCAGTCCGATTCTTACGCCTGCCGTGGATGAAGATGGAAACCCAGTGACTTTAACACTCACCGAAAACCGTATTGAGATGCCCGTCTTCTCGAAACGCAGTGTGGACACCTCACTTACCATTTATGACGGCTACACCGTTGCTGTCGGTGGTCTGATGCGTGAAGACGTTCAGATCGTTGAAGACAAAGTGCCCATCCTTGGAGATATCCCAGTGATCGGCAGATTGTTCCAGAGCGAAGCGGAAAACCGCATCAAGAGTAACTTGATCATCTTTGTGACCGCAGAGATTATCGATGCGACTGGCAGACGCCTGCGTGGTGATGAATCCACTTCTCCTCCGCCAGAACTTGCTGATCCAACGGCTCCAATGCTTAATGAAGGTGTGCTTCCGCTTCCTGTTGCTGACGATGCTCTTCCTATCGGATTGGAATAAATCACCTGAAAATATCTAAAAAGGGCGAGAGGCAACTCTCGCCCTTTTTGTTTGGCTATCTTAGGAAAAATGAGCAGGCTCATCTGGGATTTTTGAATTGGTGAAGAGCGCCACGTCGCCTTTGTTTGAGGGAAAGGCGGAGGATGTGACTGAAGAGAACATGCAGGCACGGATTCGTGGCTTGTTGTTGATGGCTTTATCTAACAAAGACAATCATCTGTTGCTATCGGCGGGGAATAAGAGTGAGTTGGCAGTGGGTATTGCACAATCTACGGTGATATGTGTGGATGCTTAGCGATCATTTTCGAGGTCGCGCGCTGGGTGAATCGGGAAGTGGAGCGGATTCCGTGGAATTCGATAGAGAAACCGCCGAGTGCCGAGCTCAGGCCGAATCAGAAAGGTCAGGATACCTTGCCTGAATACGATGTGTTAGATGTGATTCTGGAGCTATACATCGAGCAACATCTCGGTGCGGAGGAGATCGTGGAACGTGGCTTTGATGAGATCATGGTGAGATGGATCCAACGTCGGGTGGATCTCAATGAATGGAAACGTCAACAAGCCGCGTCAGGAATAAAAGTGACTTCTAAAGCGTTTGGGATGGGAAGAAGGATGCCGATTGTGCAGAGGTTGGTTTGAGGGGGACAAGTTTGTTGTTAGTAGATAAAATTATTTTCAAGGCGTATTACTTTTTTCTTGATTGGCGCGCTGCTGCACAATACCAACCCCTCATTATTCCCCTTCTGTATCACTTCTCGCGTTTTATTGTATCGTCTATTCGTGATAGACGTAAACCGTGCATGGCGTTAGGAGCTATTTCCCCAAATCGGCTCAGACTGCTCAACCCGAAGTTCCAAAGAGCCTTTCACGGCCTAACTGTTTCTAATTTTTTCAATACACGTATGAAAATCATAAATATCCGATCTCTGGTTCTTTCTTATATCTTCGGAGGGTCATCGCTTTTTGCAGTCACTGCACCGATTCTGAACCCACAGTCGGGAGACTCTTTCACCGTCTTCCCTGTGGTCATTTCCAGCCCCGATGAAGGGGCGGAAATCCATTACACTTTGAACGGGGCGGAGCCGACTCTTTATGACCCGCTGATCGCCTCGGGAGGTGCCATCACCATCAACCGGAACTGGACGCTCAGGGCCAAGTCATGGGTCGGCGGGGTGGCCAGCGCATCCGCCACCGCGGATTACAGACTCACCGGGGATATTTCCGCTGGGGCGAGCCATTCCCTAGCGCTCGGCTATACTGGGAATGTCAGCGCATGGGGTTTGCAAACCAACGGCAGGCTGGGAAACCTTTCCAGCGCTACTGCCAACGTAAGTCTACCCGTCGCTTCTAGATTCGCGGATGGGGCCGCGACCGACGCCACCATGGTCGCCGCCGGAGCGACCCACAGCGTCCTCCTCCGCAACGGCGGGACGGTCTGGGCCACCGGTCTCAACAACACCGGCCAACTCGGCGATAATACCACCACCCAGCGCACCGCTGCCGTGCAGGTGCGCAACAGCGCTCAGGTCGGCGATTATCTCACGGGTTGTGTGGCCGTTGCGGCAGGCGATGGTTTCTCCGCCGCGCTCTCGAGCGGTGGCGAGGTCTTCGCATGGGGCAGCAAAAGTTACGGTGCGCTGGGCGACGGTACCACCAGCGGGACAAGGTTATTCGCAGGCAAGGTTTACAGCGGTCCCACCGGCACCACCCCTTTGGCGGGGATTGGAAGAATCGCCGTAGGCGGCTCCAGTTGCCTTGGCCTCGATCTGTCCGCCGGAACCGTCTGGGCATGGGGTGACAACTCCCGCGGCCAGCTCGGGCAGGGCAACACCACCAGTCTTTCTCGCGCCGCAAAGATGAAGCTGAATGCCACCACCTTCCTCAGTGATGTGCTCGATGTCGCGGTGGGCGCGGATCATGCTGCCGTGTTGCGCTGGAAAACCGGCGATCCCGCCTTGCAAGGGCGGGTCTTCTGTTCCGGCCAGCAGCAATACGGCAGGCTGGGGAACAGACTGACCTCCTCTGCCAACATCAGCTATCCCGTGCAGGTTGTCCAATACGGAGGGGTACCGCTGGAGGGTATCGTCTCCATCGCGGCCGGAGCGGCGCATACCCTCGCCCTTGATTCCAATGGCAACGTGTGGGCTTGGGGTCACAACCCATACGGTGCTTTAGGAGACAATACCATCGCCAGCAGGGGTTACGCCGTGAAGGTGAAAAACCCCGCCGGCACCGGCGATCTTTCCGGCATTGTCCGTATCGCGGCCGGCGGCACGGGGTTGGCCGGTCACAGCATTGCGGTCGCGGGGGACGGAACAGTTTACACCTGGGGTTACAATGCTAACGGCCAGCTTGGAATCGGCTCTGCCTCCAGCACCCCCGTGAAACTCCCCGTAGCTGTTGGCGCGAACCTCAGCCTTTTGCCAAAACCTCCTGAGGTAACCATCACCGCCAACGTCACCCAGTCCTTTTCTCCGGGCAGCGCTATTCTAACGGCGTCTCCGACAGACCCTGATAATAATATCACCAAAGTAGAGTTCTTCAGACAGGGAGTGCTCGTGGGAGAAGTCACAGCCCCGCCATGGAGACTCATTTTGAATGATATCCCGTCCGGGAACCATCACATCTACGCGAAGGTCAGCGACGCCTCCGGACTGGTTGGCTACTCTCTCTCGCAGCAGTTGAATATCGTCCAATCCAGCGCTCCCACGGTCACCCTCAGTGCCAATGTCACTAAAAGTGATTTTCCGGGAGCGGTAACACTGACGGCATCCCCCGCAGATGCTGACAACAACATCAGACGAGTTGACTATTATAATAACGGTAATTGGGTGGGTCGCGCGACCTCAGCTCCGTGGCAAATTCAAGTTAGTGGGCTCGCGGCATCGAATTACCTAGCTACGGCTGTTGTGATCGACTCGACGGATTTGAAAGGCACCTCTGTTTCTATTCCATACAGCATCTCAGGTGGCAATGGTGGGCCTCCCATTCCTCTGGTCGATACAGACGGGGACGGGCTTTCCGATGCATGGGAGCTTATGATCATTTTCGACAGCGCCGATCCTGATTCAATGACCTTGGCCGATATCACCGCCAATGGTGACAACGATGGCGATGGACTGGCGAACTGGATCGAATACCAAAATGGACTCAGCGGCCACCAAGCCGATAGCGACGGGGATGGTTACGGGGACCGACTATCGGTCGATCAAAAGCTTCACCTCAAGCTGGATGAAAGCGCAGGGACGGGCGCAGCGGATACCAGCGACAAAAGCCATCACGGCATTCTCTTGGGAAGCCCATCATGGGAACCAACTGCCGGTGTTTACGGCGGAGCGATCTCCTTTGATTCCACTGACGATGCCCTGGTCTTGCCCAAGGAAATTCTTGATGGCGCGGCGGATCTCACCGTGAGCTTGTGGTTCAAGACCTCTGCTGCGTCAGCCGTCCAGACGCTTCTGAGCGCGTCGAGTGCTGCGCAGCCCGCAGGTCCGGCCATCTACATTGATAACGGGAATTCGATCCGATTTACAGCAAGTAGTGGGAACTCCGTGACATGGAACGTTGGGCGAAACCTCACCGATGACCTCTGGCATCATGTGATCCTCGTCATGGATCAGGGCAACAGCAAGGCATCGCTGCTTCTGGACGGCGTAGCCTTCGGAATAGCGCAAAGCATTTCCCTCACTGTAAATACCGTGGACACGCTGACGTTAGGGCAGCGTCGCAATGCGGATACGACTTTCGATTCCTCGAAATCCTTTAATGGCCTCATTGATGAAGTGAGAATTTGGGCTGCGGTCATCAAAGATCCTAATTTGGCCGAGCTTTTCCAAATCAATGATCTCGACCGCGACGGGCTACCGGACGACTGGGAAATCTCCCTTAACGGAAACCTCTCCACCCTCGCGGCGGGCGACGACGACCTAGACGGGGATGGCGCGAGCAACCGCCGGGAATTCGAGGATGGAACCGATCCGGACGACTACTATAATGGTAGTAATCCCGTCGTAAGTCTGTTTTCCGGCTCCGGCCAGACAATCTACAACGGTGAGCGCACCGGCGCGCCGCTGGTATTCCTGGTTACCGACGGAACCGCCCCGTTGGTCAACGCACCGTTGGAACTCAGCCATCTGGAAATGATCGGTGGCATCGAAACCCTTGATGGCGACACCCTAGCCACCACCCTGACCCTAAGGACAAATTCCGAAGGAAAGGTAACCGTTCACTTCAAAGCAGACTAATAATGAATCAATCCCGTTTTCTAACCATACTCGCGCTCACCGCACTGCTGCAACCGCTCGCCGCTGAAACCGCCACCATCGAAGGTGCAGCCGGAGGCGCGAGCGATGACGTGACCGTGACCGTCATCAACGATTCGGATCGCGATGGACTCACGGATCTAGCAGAGGATACGAATGGCAATGGTATCGTTGATCCGGTTGAAACCGATCCGCAGAATCCCGATAGCGATGGGGACGGAATAAGCGACGGGGCCGAAGTCAATGGAACCCCGGCCACGGATCCCAAGGTAAATCAGTTCGCCATCGATACAGACTGGGCGGGCTTGCCACCGGTAGTCGTCAACAGCATCATAGGATTCTGGGATTTTGAAACGTTCAATGCCGGTTTCCCAAGTCGCAAGGGTAGCTATATCTCCGTGTCGAGTTCCGCTACCGTTGCCGATTATTGGGATGCAACGGACGGGCTGTTGCATAAATCCGGCAGAGCCGGCGGATTGGCTCATATGGAAGTCACCTCAAAGGATATTTGGTCGAACTATGAAAAATGGACGACTGCCATGAGCATCAAATTCGACTCCATCCCGTCCGGGGCTTTCAACTGGCCCATTCTCAGCACAAACCGTGGCCCTACTGGCTCCACCAACACCTTGACAAGCGCGTTGATACTTTCCCTTCGCAGGGATGCTACAGGCGGCAGCCTGTATTTCTATCTGAATGGCAGGGTGCTTACATCGGGTGCTACTGGGATCTACGGGAAATGGCTCGTGCCTGCGGGTGTCGACCTGACCAAATGGACTGATCTGCTGTTTTACAGCAGTGACATGAATCCAGCAAGCGGGCAAAATCGGAGATGTTTTGTGAACGGGTTGCCCGCCGCTTATGCCCTGAGTGCTGCTGATGCGTTCTACAATCTAGGAAATAATATCAACCAAGGCTATCTGTTGGTAGGGGCACAAAGAACCAATGGGACGATCAACAGATCGGCAGGAGCATTCAACATCGACCGCTTATGCATTTCCAACTACGTGGCCGGTAACATCGAATTCTTCAAAAAGCGCGATACGGATGGAGACGGTGCCACGGATCGTGAAGAGCTTTCGACCGGGAGCAATCCGTTCGTCTATGAGTCCGACACCGACCGTGACGGACTTACCAACGCCGAGGAGCTCTCGGGACAAGCGGTATTCGATGACGTCCGGGTCAACGGCGTTCTAACAGACAACGTCACTATCCAGTTCGGACAGACCAAACCCAACAATTTCGATAGCGACGGTGATCTATTCGATGATTACTGGGAGGCGAAATACTTCTCCGCCAATGTTAACCCCAACGATGCGAGCAAGCCGATCAACGACAATCCCCTTACCACAACTGTCATCGAAGGCGATTATGACAACGACGGACTTTCAAACTTCCAAGAACTTCTTTACGGCACTAACCCCAATAGCTCCGATACAGATGGAGATGGAATCTCCGATGCCGATGAAGCCGCATTCGGATCAAGCCCCTTGGACGGAGCCGAAAAGCCTCTCGACCCCGCAGATTTTTTCGGCGACGAAAATCTCTCTGCCTTCACACCCATAGGGAATCTGGGCGTGATACTCAAAGCGGAAGAAGACAAATCTCCGGTCGTTACCGCCAGAGTCGGTGATCCATCCAGCAGTCACTCGGAGCGTTGGCGACTTCTGATCGGAGAAAAACAGGTGGTTGCCCGCAATTTCGGAGTTCTGTCGGACCCTATCAAACTTGCCCTTGATCCCAAAGACTTTCACGAAATCCGCTTGGAACATGTCGGCACCGATCCCGCCTACCTCGCCGCCAATAATAACCAACCCGACTACGACTACTGGGCTGCCGTGCGTCCCGGCTCAGGTTCCCCATTCATCCTCTGCGACCTCGAAGGACTGCTCCAAAATCCCGATGGAAACCCAGACAATGATTTCGTGAACGATGTCGATCCTCAGCTCATAGGCTACAAAACCGCCTATCTCGTCCCGCTCGACAATTTTTCATGGGCCACCAGTTTCAGCGGCGGCGACGCCGTCGGCCCACGCCACCGCAAGGTCGGCCTGAACGGGCGACCCATTCCCGACGAAAAACCGCAGCAGGAAGAGGAAAGCGACCTCCCTGACGAGGAAACTTACATAGATGCCTACAATCTCAATCTCAACCACGATACCACATTCGCATACACGCCCCTTGGAGCTTCCGACCTTGTGCTTCAGGCAAGCGCCAGCACGGCGGAAACGGGATTCACTGATCGCTCTGGGCTGCGTCCGTCTGAACGTTTCGACCTGCCCTTTGGCGCGGGCTGGACATCCAGCCTCTGCGCTTATGTGGAGGTGATTGAAACAATCGGCGGTGAGACAACCGATCCCATCACCGTGAATGTCATCGACGAAGCGGGACGCCAGCAGCGTTTCGGCACCGTTGATTTCAAAAAATTCTTCCCATGGCCATCCTCACGCGTGGACAAGAAAACCTATCTCAACACCCTTACTCGCAACGGCGAGAATTTCACCCTCACAAAAAAATTCGGAAACACCGCCACCTATAACAAGTGCAAGACATGGTTCATGTATTCCACAGACAGGCTGGAAGGAAGCACCCAAGTCAAACGCCACACCTATTGGCGTCTCGCGGAAGCCCGCGACCGTTACGGCGTGCGCCTCCAATACGTTTACGACAGCTCACCGGGTGTGCCTAACGACGTTTCCCTAATTCCCCGTAAAATCTTCTCCCCTGATCGCGAGGGACAGTTTCTCGTCATTGACCGCAGTGCGGACTACCGCCGAGTCGAATCGATAACCGACAGCAGGGGAAATATCACCTCCTTTAACTACAACTCCACTCTCCTTGGTTTCGAGACATCCCCTGGAGTTGTCGGGGATTCTGTAATCATCCCACGTCTTGCCTCCATCGGCTACGCTGATGGAACCGCATCGGCTTACGTTTACCAAGGAGGGCTGGAGGTTGAGGTGGATGCCACCGATCCCGCAAAGCCCCGCTGGACTCGTCACTACCACGCCAATATCAGGTCAATCACTGATCCGCGGGGCAACACCCATTCCTTCACCTACGCCTTCGACCAAACCAAGAAATATTGGGATTCCAGCGTGAACGGCAGCAAAGCCGCCATCGATCTAGAACGCCTCCCCACCGCCGTGAAGGAATACGTCGAGGGGGAAATCGAATCGCGAAACGATCCCGCCAAAGGTTCGTGGAAAACCATGTACGGAATGCCCCGTAGAATCACCCAAGTGACGCTTCCTGGCACTCTTGGTAGCGCATCCTTTTCCCCACAAGGTGCCACCAACTTCAGCCAGACGGTCAGCTACACAACTCTGCCCTCGACCACTGTCACTGATGCGGTGGGCAACGCCACCATTTACCAGTTTAAGGACATGTCCGCGGAACTCGTCGATGTGGACACCACATCGAAATCCGTAAGCGCGGAATGGATGGTCTATTACCTTACCTCCGAGATCCACCACTACCAAGGCCAGCCTGGAACCGGCACCCTTCTCGGTACTGAGAAATACGAATTCGACAAGGCTTCCGGCCTCTCCCTGCGGAAATCTACCGATGTTTCCGGCAACACCACCACTTGGGAATACGGCGGGAACTTCACTGCCCCGCACGGCCTCAATGTGGCCTCTGGCATCATGACCAAATGGGCCGACCCCACCGCCAAGATCGACGCCCTCGGACGCCGTGAAGAATACACCTACGGCGCGTTCCGCGTGATGAATCAAATCAATGATTCTTACGGAACTCTGACCAACTTCACCGTCGATGGTCTGGGCCGTAGGAAAACCAAGGATGTCCTCCAAGGCGGCACCACTTTGCTTCAACGGGAACGCTACGACTACAACAACCCACGCTTCCAAGCCTTCCAAACCAGCACAACAACCGTCGCCCACGCCAACTTCAGTGGCCAGCCATGGGAAACCGACCTAACCTCGCAAAACCTACCGGACGATCATGGCCGCCTTTGGCGCGAAATCGTCGATCCGCAAGAACTCAAGCTCACCTCCGAGCACACCTACGATTTTAACAACAACAAGACATCCACCATCGATCCTCGCGGCAATCGAACCCGTTTTAAATACGACAAGCGCAACCGCCTAACAGAAGTTATTTACCCCAGCGCCGGTACCCGCAACGGCGAAGCCGTCACCACCAAACAAATTTGGTATGACCGGAACGGCAATAAGGCGGCGGAAATCGACGAGGAAGGTAACTATACCATCCATCACTACGATGCGCTTAACCGCCGTATCACCACCATCCGCGACATGGACGGCGCCGGCCTGCCTTCCAAAAATGCCAACGACATCGTTGAGGAAGCCAGCAAAGGAACCGCCACCGGCAACGACCTCGTCACGCAAATTCGCTACGATTCCGTCAACTCTGCGACTCACAGTATCGACGCCAAGGGCAACGTCACCCGCACCTTTTACGATGCCATCCGCCGTCCCCTCCACGCATTCAGCGGCCTGACCCTTGCCGAGGCCGCCGATCTTTCCACGGCCACCGCAGCGGCGGCTGCCTCGACCGAGAAAACGCACAACGAGTTCAAATACGAACTGGCAAAAAACACCGGCTCCACCGGCTTCGACAGTAGCGGCTTCAAGCCCACAGAAATCATCGGTCATAACGCCGTCCTCACGGCCACCGGCACCAAAACTCTCCGCACACGCGCCACTTACGACAAACTCTACCGCGCCGTCCTAACAGAAGCCGAATACGAATCCGGCACCTTCGCCACCACCACCAACGCCTACGGCACCATCACCGCTGAAAAGGAAACCCGCCAAACCACCGTCACCGACGCTAGGGGTAAAATCACCCGCACCCTGATGGATGGCCTCATGCGCCCGACTTCAGTCACAGACGCCTTCAACACCGCCCTCGCCTCCACCTCCCAAACCCAATACTCCAGCACCGGACTCGTCTGGAAAACCGTCGATCCGCTTGGAAGAGAGGCAGAAGAGGAATACGATGGTGCAGGACGTGCCGTTGTCTCCTGGATGCCTGATCCAGTCACTGGAATCGTTAATCGTTCCTCACCCCAAAGTGCCATGGTTGGTTCTCCATCCACTGAGACAGAGTATGATCCGAACGGTAATGTCATCGCCACCATCAACCCGCTCGGTCAGCGTTGGGATTACACCTTCGATGCTCGTAACCGCCGGACTAGAGAGCTTCAACCTGCCGTTACCAAAACCGAAGTGGTGGGAGGTCTGGTCCAGACAACACCTAACCAGCGCCCTCAAATTCTTAGCTCCTATGATGGGGTGGGCAATGTCCTCTCCGTAACGGATTCCCGCGGCCATATCACCAGATCTTTCTATGATAAGGCTTACAGAGCGATCGCGTCTCTCGCCAACCCACTGAATGGAAATCCATCAGGCGATTACCAAAGCCCGGGAACTCACGATATCCTAACAGTCACCACTTACGATGCCGCAGGCAACGCAATCGTCGTGAGTGATGGCAATGGCAACGCAACCCGCAACCAATATGACAGTCTCAACCGCCTGACCGCCACCGCCACCAACCCCGCCGATGGTCAGCCGAATGCTCCTTCAGGTTCGGCCAAGGCCACCGATATCGTCGTCCGCAATCAATATGATGATTCTGGAAACCTTCTCAAAGTCACCGACGGCGAAGGCCACGTAACTGGGTTCCGTTACGATGGAATGTCCCGTAAAACCCGCACGCTTTGGGATGAGGGCAGCGCGGTGCAGCGCACGGAAACATCGACCTACGATGGTCTTGTGCAGATCACTCGCACCAATCCTAACGGGCAACTTACCACTTACCTTTATGATGACCTGCACCGTGTCGCAGAAGTGCAATATTCAGCCAGCAAGGCCGACAAACGCGTGATGACCTATGACCTCGTGGGTAACATGCTTGCCGTTTCTTACCCCAATGAAACCGACGACCGTAAAATCATACGTGGAGTCGCTCAGGGATTTGACAAGCTCAATCGTATAACCTCTGAAACTTCTGCTGGTTCCACTCATGCTCACACTTACGACAAAGCAGGCAATCGACGTTCCACTGAATATGGGACGACCGGTCGCACTTTGGTTAGTAACTATGATTCGCTCAACCGCTTGCAAAGCATGATTGAAAACGGCACCGCCACTACTGGCTATCATTACGACCTCGCAGGCAGCATCACCCGCAAGGTTTTACCAAATGGAACGGAGACCCGCTGCACGTTTGATACCCTTGGCCGCAGGCTCTCGGAAACGACCCAGACCAGTGGCGGTGGGATGATTTCTGCCTTCGATTACTCGCAGGCAGTTTCCCCCTACCCAAGCGGTTATGACCATGTGGGCAATGTCCTCAAGATCACGGAAACCTATGCCAACCTGCCAGCCCGCAGCGTTGCTAACATCTATGATCGCGCTTACCGGCTTTCGAATGAAGCAATCGCTGGATCCGGCGGGCCAACGGTCACCACCTCGTATGCTTACGATAAAAACAACAACCGCACTTTGAAGGTGGTTGTTGGGGGTAGTAATCCCGGAACATGGATTTCTAAATATGGAACCACTGCCGACGGCTACAACAGCAACCAGCTCAGATCTGTTAGCACTACCAATATTGGCAGACTGAGCATCAGTTTCTTCTATGATCCGAATGGCAACCGCATAGAAAAACGATTCACTTACGTCGACGAAGGCGCTCCTCCCCCTACCGTCAGCAGACAGTATTACTCATATGATTCGGATAATCGCCTCGTTTCGCTTAATGACAGCGTCAAAGGAACTTTTCTTTACACCTACGATCACCGCAGCCGTCGGAGCGGGCGCGATGAAAGCTTGGCGGGTGGAGTAAGCAAAAAACTTTCCTTCTCCGGTGGAATGAGTGTGCAGGAGTTCACCAGCGGTTCCGGCACACCGGACGTGGAAACGATACGTGGCAGTGATTACGGCGGCGGCATTGGCGGAGTGCTTTACACGATCCGTGGCACCGCCCGCAGCTACAATGCCTACAACTCTCGCGGAGATGTCGTCAGCCAAACCAACGACACTGCCAGCATCACCTGGCAAGCGGCCTACGAAGCCTTTGGCAAGCGCACTGCAGAAAACGGCAGCAACGCCGACCGCCAGCGCGCTAATACCAAAGACGAAGATCCTACGGGATTACTTAACGAAGGTTTCCGCTACCGTGATTTGGAATTCGGCGTGTTCCTTACGAGAGATCCATTGGGCTTCGTGGACGGGCCGAATGACTACACTTACGTAAGACAGAATCCTTGGACGGCGTTTGATCCCGATGGCCTGTTCCTTAAATGGCTGGAGAATGCTGGAGGCAGACACCATGAAAGTAAATCTCTGGGATTAGGCAACAACTGGGGCTATACGTTTAGAATACCCAAAGCAGTTAGAGATGTCTCAGACTTCGATGAACGTTTCAGTTTAGCAGAGAGAACGGGTGGAACTGCTGCTGCTATTGGCGTGACACTCGCAACGGGTGGACTTGCCGCGCCAATTCTTGCGAGCACTGGTGTTGCTACCACCGCGACGACCGTTGTGGCTGTAGGAGCAGTTTCTGGTGCTGCTGGTGGTGCAGCAGGGCAAGTTACGAGCAACGCAATAGCGGGTAATGACCTTTCCAGCAACGTGGGTAAAAGCATTTTAACAGGAGCTGCTCTTGGCGGCGTGTTCTCGACTGCGGGCAATATGGTGGGGGCATTTCGGCAGGGTGCGATGGAAGGTACAGCAATAGGAACAGCTAATGGCTTGGCCGTGCAAACTGCTGCTAATGGCGCTACCGGTGGTGCTGCAAATGCTATGGTGACTGCAAATGGCCAGGTGTTTACAGGCCTGAGCAAGAATGCCGGAGGCGGGGCGATCTCCCCCTCGGTAGGGAGTTTGTATGGCACAGCGCGGACTACATGCGCAGAGGCGAGAACTTTGACCGCAATGGAGTCGGCTGGTGTGTCTTCACAAGGCGCGGTTAGTGCTAGTGCATCGGTCGGCGTAAAAGGGGTTCCACCGGGAACTCCTATGCAAGCATGTGACCAAGCTTGTGCTCCTGTGTTAAGAAGTGCTGGTATTCGAGATGCTGTTGCAGGATCTTCCCCCACACCAGTGCCCGTGAAGCCCATAGTCCCAGTGGTTCCAAGAACAGAAGATGATTAAAATTAGACGAATTATATGGATATGACTGATAGCAAACAAACTTCTTTCGGATGGGTGAGTAAAAAAGTTTACGATGAACTCTGTAAAGCTGGTTGGTCTCCTGATCGCAATGTAAGTGCTACTTCGGATAGCTTTTCAGAAGCTTGGGGATCCGAATGGGTTCCTGCTGCCACCTCCTTTTTGCGGAATTTTAGCGGCTTATCATTTTATGGCAGACTTTGGGTGTGGAATAAGCCAATTAAGGATCAAGATATTACTGCCGCCAGAGAGAAAATTTCCGATGTCGCAGGTTCAAGAGTAATCCCTGTGGCTTCCTCTAGTTTCATAGGAGACGGATGTTTGATATGGATTGATGAATGTGGCCGATATTACGCAGTAGATAGCGAAGGTATGGTTTTTATTGCGAGCGACATGGCAGCGGCACTTGAGGTGTTACTAGGCGAGAAGTCCTTGCCCGAGCCTCCACCGGAGTTGAAAGAAAAGCTCGCTGCAGCTTACGAATGGGGATCTGAGTGACTGTCTGTTAATTTCCAAATTCACATCGTACCGGAAAATAAACTGCCAAAAAATAAACTGCAAATAAACTGCCAGGCATACAATTGACTTGCGACTGCTTTTTCGGGAGATTTGCCTACGGCCAAGCTAGTTTGTTGTTAAAATCGGACGCCCGCTGGCTTGGCCTTTCCCGCACGGACTTTTGAGAAACAGTCAAAAATGCCCGAAAATGATGGTGTAAAGAAATCTTGCCAAACCCGGATTCTTTGGTTAAGCCAATAACGTCATTCCTGCATTCTAGCTGTTTGACGCGCTTCGTCTGGTCCTTTAACGCCATGGTCTCAGGAAGTATTGTTTGTAATGGCGTGACTCAAAGAATAAGAAAATGGACATCTATGTGGGCAATTTGCCCTACACCGCTACCGAAGAAGACGTAACTGATCTCTTCGCCGCATACGGCCCGGTTGAACGGGTAAAAATCATCACTGATCGTGAAACAGGCCGCTCTAAGGGGTTTGCTTTTGTCACTCTCGGAGATCAAAGCCAATTGAATGCTTCAATCGAAGCGCTCGACGGGCAAGACTATCAGGGTCGCGCACTTCGCGTGAACGCATCTGAGCCTAAAGAAGCTCGTCCCGGCGGATTCCGCAGCGGTGGTGGCGGCGGCGGCGGCGGTGGTTACGGCGGTGAACGTCGTAGCGGCGGCGGTGGTGGCGGCGGCGGCTACAAAGGTGGCGGCGGCGGCGGTGGCTACAAAGGTGGCGGCGGCGGCGGTGGTGATCGTCGCGGTGGCGGCGGTGGCTACAAAGGCGGCGGCGGCGGTGGTCGCGGCAATGACGACTGGGGTTGATCCTTCAATACCCGAAAGTTTCCAACGTCTACTTCCCTCGCGGAGGTAGGCGTTTTTTTATGACTCGATGTAAAGCCGTTCCACCCTCGGAGTGATACCCGTGAACAATTCCCACACAATCGTATCCGCAAGTATCGCGATTTCGTTTGGCGAAATGTTTGCTCCAAAGAGTTCCACTTCATCGCCGCATTGGA
Source organism: Verrucomicrobiota bacterium (assembly GCA_040384845.1). Lineage (GTDB taxonomy): Bacteria > Verrucomicrobiota > Verrucomicrobiia > Verrucomicrobiales > Akkermansiaceae > Luteolibacter. Next base: position 45,812 of record JAZKIL010000010.1, read on the forward strand.
TGTCGGAGTCATCCGGCAAGCGGACGATGATTTGATCCATGGTGACGCGACCGATAATGGGATGTCGTTTTCCGCGGATCCACACTTCCGCATTTTTCCCGGAGACGTGGCGCGGATAGCCATCGCCGTAACCGATGCCGACCGTGGCGACACGCGTGGGTTCCGTGGTGACGTAAGTGCGTCCGTAGGAAATGCTGTGACCGGCGGGAACTGTGCGGACGAGGGTGACGCGGGATTTCAGCGACATCACGGTGCTCAGTTTTTCTTGGAAACCGAGCATGGGTGAAATTCCGTAAATCATCAGACCGGGGCGGGCGAGGTTGCAGCAATCATTCGCGTAGCCCAAAATTCCACCGCTGTTAGAAAGGTGACGCCATTTGAATTTTTGCACACCGCCTAGCGTTTTGATCGTGTCACGAAAACTTGCGATTTGTTGAAGAGTGAAGGCTTCGTCCTCATCGGATGAGGAAAGGTGAGAGGCGATTCCCTCGATGCTCAAGCCATCAAGCTTCGTCAGTTTCGTGAGGTTTTCGGCGAGATCTTTGGGGAGAAATCCACCCCGTCCCATTCCGGTATCGACAGCGAGATGTACGGCCAAGCGAACTCCACGGCGTTTAGCGATTTCATGGAAGGATGTGGCTTCTTCAAGGGTGGAGATGCACGGAGTGATGGCGCGCGCGACGATTTCCTCGCGTTCTTGTTCCCATGTTGCGCCGAGCAGGTAGATAGGAGTTTTCACACCTGCGTTACGGATGCGGCGGGCTTCACCAATGTTTGCGACGCCGAGAAAAGCGATGTCGCAGGATTCTAAGACGCGTGAGATAGTTTCCAGTCCGTGGCCGTAAGCGCCGGCTTTGACGACAGCCATGAGGTTGCAGCCGGATATCTCACGGGCGATTTCCAGATTGTGCTTGAGGCTCAGGGTATTGATCTCGACCCATGCACGGGGTGGAGAAATGGGAATTACAGGATCATTCACTGGAGTGAGGCTTATGCTTCGAAGGTGAGTTCGCAAGAGCGCTGTTGGGAAAATGAAAAGAAGTTACCGCTTGCCGCGAGATCGCTGGAGCGGCTTTGATGAGGCATGCGTTTTCTCGCTGCGGCGGTTATCTTTTTCATGGTTAATTTTGGTAAGGCGGCAGAGCCGACCGAGATCAAGGGGATCGCTTGGCCGGCACTTTCACCAGATGGCCAGACACTTGCGTTTGAGTGGCTTAATGATTTGTGGCTGGTGCCAAGTTCCGGAGGTGAAGCGAGAAGATTGATTGGGCATGACGCACGTGAGGCTTATCCGAAATTCACGCCAGATGGTAAGCGTGTGGTTTTTTCCTCAGAGCGAACGGGTGCGGCGCAGATTTTTTCCGTAAACTTGGATGGGAGTGAACTTCGTCAGCACAGTGAACACTCGGAAGGAAATATTTTAGAGGCGATTTCGCCGGATTCCACTTATGCGTTGGCGCGAGGTTTGAGATCGGCATCGGGATATAAGCCGTATCGTTTGCTGAAAGTAGATCTCACAGGACCATCCCGGGAACTGCCGCTATTCGATGCGACCGCGCACTCGGTATCCATTTCTGCGGAGGGGAATCGATTTCTGTTTTGTCGGGGTGGCGAGCAACTTTATCGAAATGGTTATCAAGGCTCACGCGCATCTGAAATCCACGTTTATGATGCGGTGAAGCAGTCCTTTGAGGTGATGGTTGATGAAGCTTGGGAAGCGAAATCGCCGATGTGGATGCGGGATGGTGAGGGATTCTATTATCTTTCTAACAAAAGTGGATGTTTCAATCTCTGGTTGCGTAGATTTGCTGAAAAGGCGGATAAGCAACTTACCTTTTTCAAACAAGAATCCGTGGTGATTCCCGCGATGTCTGCGAATGGGAAAGTCATCATGTTCCGCGCGGGAGGTAAGGTTTATCAATTTTCCCCCGAAAGTGGCGAGGCACCCAAAGAGGTCAACATTTTCACGAGTGAGAAATTGCCAGACACTTCCGTGCGCAAAGAAAAAGTGAGCGGGACATCATCGGTGGTATTTTGTGAAGGGGGGCAACGCATCATATTCTCAGCAGCCGGCGATTTATGGACGATGAAACATTCGGACAAGGAACCGGCGAGACTGACGAGCACGGACACAACCGATGAACGCGAGCTACAGCTTTCCCCTGATGAGAAGAGCTTGTTTTATCTGAGTGATGACGGTCTCAAGGTGGATGTGGTTACAGCTACGTTTCATAATGAAAAGCTTGGGGAGGCGAAGCGGATTTTCTCGGGCCAGCGTTCCAAGCGCAACCTTCGGATAAGTCCGGATGGCAAATGGCTTTCATGGTTAGAAGGCACGGGGGATTTGGTGACTGCGAAGATTGGAGAAACCGGACCACGGGTGGTGATGAAGAACTGGGACATGCCAACCTATGATTGGGCATCGGAAGGAAATTGGTTGGTGGTTGCAGCGGAGGATATCCATTCGAATCGGGATATCTGGTTGGTGCCTGCGGATGCTTCGCGTGAGGCGTTTAATTTAACAACCCATCCGGCATTCGAAGGTTCGCCCAAATGGTCGCCAGATGGTAGATATCTTGTTTTCACCGCACGTCGTGAAATCGGTGGGCTTTCCAAGCTCTGGACTGCTGAAATTGGAAGTCGGCTTTCCGGCACTTTTGTTAGTGATGATGAGCTTCGGTCGGTTGCCGCATCGATTAAGCCAATTGAAACCGATGTCCATGAGGCGACGCGAGTGGCATGGACGGCGGATTCGAAATCCATTTTGTTTCAGCCACGAGATGAAACGGAAAATCAGATTTACTCGATAGCTTTAAAAGGTGGCCTAGTGAAGGAGTTCGCTGATTTCAGGGGAGTATTTGCTGGCAGAGGCCCGGATGAAAAAACTTATTGGAGAATCAACCGCGTGCCGACGGTGGTGGACGGAAAAAAACACGCCCGATTTGCTATTTCCATTTCCGTAGAGCAGAAGCGCTCGGAGCGAATGAAGCTTGGGTTTAGAAAAATTTGGAGAACGCTTGGTGAGCGCTTTTACGATGATTCGATGAACGGCATGGATTGGGATGCCATGTTGGAGAAGTATGAAGAGGCTGCGGCAGCTACGAGAGATTCCAGGCAGTTCGATCGAGTGGTTGCGCAGTTGTTAGGGGAATTGAACGCCTCGCATTTGACGTTCACGTGCAATCGTTGGGGGATCAATTCGAGTTCAGCTTCGGAAAAACAGCCCACCGCGCATCCGGGCTTGGAATTTGAAGCGAAATGGGACGGTCCATTGGTGATCAAGGATGTGATCGCGGGGGCTCCCATCGCAAAGGTAGCCGATGCGCCGGTTGCGGGTGAGGTTGTTCGCAGAATCAATGGCCGTGATGTGGATGCCCGGACGTCTTTGGATCAGTTTTTCAATGGCGCGAAAGGTCGTGTTATTCCTATTGTGATAGAAAACTCAAAAGGGGAAACCCGCACTTTGGAACTTGTTCCGGTATCTTATGGGAGAGTTCGATTTCTCGACCGGAAGCAAGATGAGGCAGAAGCCAAAGCGGCCGCAGAAGCGCATGGATTTGTCTACTTGCCGTTCTTGAAAATGAAATCGGCTGAGCTGGAAAAACTTTCTTTGGAGGTTTACCGGGCATCCACGCATGCGAAGGGAATTGTTCTCGATTTACGCGATAACGCGGGTGGACGCGTTGCGGATGAGCTGTTGGCGTTATTCTGCCAACCGGTGCACACTTTCACCATACCGCGAGAGGGGCCTCGTGGTTATCCGACCGAGCGTAGGGTGAGTCCGGTTTGGGATGGTCCGATGGTGGTTCTGACGAACGGTAACACTTACTCGAATGCGGAGATTTTCTGCCATGCATTCAAACAGTATGGCAGAGGAAAATTGGTTGGAACTCCGACGAATGGAGGCGTGATTTCTGCGGTGGGTGTGAAAATTCCTGAGATGGGTGAATTGCAGATTCCCTTCCGGGGTTGGTTTCATGCGACGAACGGAAAGGATCTTGAGCTCAACGGAGCTGTGCCGGATGTGTTGGTTCCGATGCTGCCGGAGGATGAAATGCGGAGCAGCGATCCGCAATTGAAAGCGGCGATTCAGGTTCTGGTAGAGGAAGTGAAGGGCGCTGCAAAACCTGTTGAGCCGAGATTAAAGTCGGAAAGTGGGAAGTGATTTTATCACGCACAATAAATCAGCCTGAGTGAATCAAGGCGGATGCGAGCTTTAGAGAGGCAGTCGGTGGTTTCTTTAAGCGTGGATTTGAGCGATTCGATCTCGGATTTCGAGATGTTTGGATTGCGGGCAGAAAGACTGCTTAGACGTGAAATCTGGGATTCTAAAGTTTGTTTAGCGAGTTCCATCGCGGCTTCGATGGGTTTGCTGCTGGCGCGAGTAGCGACATCTTTTGCTGCTTCTAACATCGTTGGGAAGAGTTGGGTTTTGAAGGTTTCCTGAGCAACGATGCGGCGTGGGTCGCTAGGTTGAAGAAGTTGGGCAGGTGGAGCTTTGGTTTGAGCTTTTCCAGTGTGATCGACGATTACGCGCAGGAGAGTGGGGGGAAGGAAGCGATCGAGATGCAGGCGAGCGGGCGCGATGACTTCGAGGACGAAGGCGCATTCGAGAAGGATGCTTTTTCCTTTGGTGCTCGGAAGTCTCGCAAAGGCGGCGTTGCCGGAGTTTCCATCCAGTAACTGACTAAGCGCATCGCGGAACAATGGATGATCGAAGGTGAGGAAAGAAAGATCCTCGCGCGATAACGCTGTAGTGCGATCAAAGGTGACGGAGAGCCCGTCATCGCCGATGTCAGAAAATGCTTCGGAATGACGGTGGCCATGTTTGAAGAGAAAGGCGCGAGCGGAGAGATCTGAAACATCAAGCCCAAGGAAGTCGAAGAGCCGGAGGGTGAAGCGTTCGAAGCGCGCATCTTCATCGGCAGTTTCGATGGCTTCCTGTAATTCAGCGGACTGTGATGCAGGTGGTGCGCCGAGTTCTAACAAAAGATCGTGACCGGTACTGAGTTGATGAGTGACTTCCGCTTTGAATGTTGCGGAGCGTTTCATGAAATTCTGGAATTGCTTCGATTCGTAGCTGGCATCGGCGAGGGCATCGAGCTCGGGTAGTAAAGTGGTGGCGAGTGTGGTCGCGCCTTTGAGCGGCTCTGAAAATACATCGAGCGCTTCGTGGAGCCAACGCGCTTGAAGCTCGGAGCGGCTATCTCTTCCGTAGGGAATGTGGATGTGAATATCACCCGTCTGGCCGATCCGATCGAGTCGGCCTATCCGTTGTTCGAGGACTTCCGGATCACGTGGTAGTCCGAACAAGACGAGATGACGAGCGAACTGAAAATTCCGACCTTCGGAACCGATTTCCGAGCAGATCAGGATGCGAGCGCCTTCGGTCTCTTGGAAGTAAGCGGCGTTGCGGTCGCGCTGGAGCATGGAGAGGTCTTCGTGGAAGAGCGCAGTATCGACGTGGATTTCCTTGAGGAGTTTTTCCTGAACCGTGATAGCGGCTTCGGGCGAGTTGGTAATGAGTAGGATTTTTTCAGTAGCAGGAAGTTCTCGAAGCAAATTGGCGAGCCAGGTGTAGGGAGAGGTTCCTTTTTCTAATGGATGGAGCAGGGGGATGCGTTTTGGAAATCCGGTGAGGCGTTCGCGGGTGTTACGGAATAGGACGCGTCCGGTGCCGAAGGAATCGATGAGTTCGGAGATGAGCGGCTGGCGGGCGCTTTCATGGCCTTTGCGGAGCGCGATGAGATGTTGTTCCGCGCTTGGTGAACCCTTGATGAATTCTGTTAGGTTTGCGGGGATACTTCCTTGGCTGAGTTGTTCGACTGCGGTGGCAAGTGGGGTATAGGAATCGGTTTCGCTGAGAAATGCTTGGAGGCTGGAATAGCGGGCGGGATCAAGTAAACGGAGCCGCGCAAAGTGACCTTCCGGGCCGAGTTGCTGCGGCGTGGCGGTGAGAAGCAGTAGCGAGGGAATTTCTTTTGAGAGGTCTTCGACGGCTTGGTAAGCTGGGGATGCTTCTTTGGCAGACCATTCGAGGTGATGAGCTTCATCGACGATGAGTAGATCGAATCCTGCGGTGCGTGCTTGCTCGGAGCGAGTCGGGTTTTCTGAGAGGAATCCGGTGGGGCAAAGAATGAGTTGGGAATCGGCAAAGGGATTTGCGGCTTCATCGTGAGCGCAGATGGATTGGCAGCGTTCTTCATCGAAAATGGCGAAGAGAAGATTGAAGCGGCGCAATAGCTCGACAAACCATTGGTGGACGAGAGGTTCTGGAACAAGAATCAGGATGCGGTTGGCACGACCTGTTAGATGCAGGCGATGTAGGATCAAACAGGCTTCGATGGTTTTTCCGAGGCCGACTTCATCGGCGAGCAGGACGCGGGGGAATAGGCGGTTCGCAGTTTCTGCAACGATGGAAAGTTGATGAGGGATGAGATCGATGCGTGCGCCGGTGTAACCTCGGGCGGGTGAGCGGCGGATGGCGGTGTTCCAGCGCAGGGCTTCGAGGCGTTGATCGAAATCGCGGGGATGATCGGTGAGGCCGGCGAGCAAACGTTTCTCGGGTTTAATAAATGTTAGAGAATCGAGGAGGTCGGACTCGTGGATGATTTTTCCCTGGCCGTGATAAGTCAGCAGTCCTTGGTATTCGGTGACCGACTCCACGGTGAGATGATTTTTCTCATGATCGGAAATTTCATCTCCAGGAGCGAAGCGGACACGGACGAGCGGGGCGGTTTCAACGGAATAGGTTCGGGTGTCTTCGGCGGTGGGAAAACAGATTTCGATCAAACCATTTTCCTCAGAAAGGACATGACCGAGGCCAAGAATAGGTTCCGAGGTTGAGATATAGCGTTGGCCGGGGAGCATGGGAATATGGAAGAGTGAAAATTTGGGATTTGAGGTTTGGATGGGGAGGAATTATGTCGTGGGTATGGTTTCAGATGAATCGAACAGGCGAGAGCCGCTGCGGTATGCGATGATTGGGGAGGATATATCAAGTGTTGAGGAGAAGCTTGAGAAATATACGGGAACGGTGGATTGGAAGTATTTGGCTCCGCATTATTTAACTGGTTCGCTGTTTTTTGTGGATCCGCAACTGACACTTGTGGAAGTGGGCCAGGCGATTTCTCAGAACCAAACGGACAAAGTCGAGAGTTGGCTAAAATCTGGGGATATGGTGAAAATTGGTGATTTGCATGCGGAGCAATGGCAGAAAGGTGAGACAGAGTTTCAGGCGTTGGTAATTTCGCCTTTTGTGCTTTGTCGGCCAATTTAGCGATCCTATTCAAAAAAAAGCCCCGTTAGAGTCATTCTCTAACGGGGTTAAAATAGGTGCTCGGCAGTATGGGTTACGGTTGCTGTGGGATGTAGAGTTCGGAGCCTTGAGCTAGAATGGTAGTTGGATCAAGGCGTAGTCCGTTGAGCTGATCGAGGCGGGCTGGGGTGGTGTTGTAGTTTTTCGC
>JAZKIL010000010.1:53287-73948 GCA_040384845.1 Verrucomicrobiota bacterium
CTTTAGTGATTTTGACCGGTTTGTCGGCTGCTCGTGATTGGCTGGCCGTGCTCGACTGACTCGACACTGGAATGTTGCTCTGGCTTGAAAGACTCAGGCTTTGTTCGGGTGAGGGGACAGGTGAAAGGTTAGTGGTTTCTGATTTGCCCGGAATTTGGACGATTTGGCCGATCCGAAGGGTTTTGGGATTGATGCTTGGATTTTCCTTGGTGAGAGCTGCCACAGTCACGTTGTGAATTTTAGCGATACTGTAAAATGTTTCTTTGTCGGCAACGGTGTGTTTGACGGTGCTGGAGGCAGGGGCTGCGGGCGCAAGTGTGGGTTCTGGAGCCGCGACGGGTTCAGGAGTGGGAGGCTGTTCTGCTTCGGTTGAAGCGGTTGTTGTGGGTGCAGGAACCTTGAGTTTCTGACCTGGGCGGATGATGCCATCGCTTTTGAGGCCGTTGAGTTTATTGAGTGTGGCTGACGTGGTTCCGTGTTTGCGAGCGATGATCACCATGTTGTCCCCAGCTTTTACCGTATAGGTTCCGGGGTTTTCCTTGGATGATGGCTCGGGACAGGTTTCTGCTACAGGAACTAAGCCGTCCTCTGAGATTGCCTTTGTAGCTGCAGGAGGAGTGGCAGGTACGCTAACTGGGGTCGGTGAGTTTGTGAGTTGGGCAACCTTCAACTCAAGTTGCTGAATTTGCATTTCCTGCTCGGCGACAAGGGCGCGGAGTCGCTCGACTTCGCTAGCAGAAAGAAGAGGTGCACTGGCAAGGAGAGTGGCCAAGAGCGATGCAAAGCGTAGTTTCATCTTCATAAAGCCGGATTTTGCAGGATTTGCTCCTCATGACAATTAAAAACTTAAGTAAAGTTAACTAAAATTTAGGCATCGTCGCAACCGGCGAGTAAGCATTTTTCGAGATTTGCTGTGGCGGCCTCGAAATCGGCTTCGGTCAGGCTTTTGGGGATGGAAATAGGTTTATCAAAAGTGACGGTGATTTTGCTGAAGGGTTTGGGGAGGACGAATCGATCCCATGAGGAGAGCCGCCAAGCGGAGCTGTATTGGATATGGATGGGAATGATGTCTGAGCCGGTGGTCTGAGCAATTTTGAGAAGGCCGGGCTGGACTTGGTAGCGTGGGCCTTTGGGTCCGTCTGGTGTGACGCAGACGTCTTTGCCTTCTTGGAGGGCTTTTTTCATCCCGATCAAGGCGGAGACGGCACGGCGGGAAGAGGAACCGCGGATCGAGCCGATGCCAAACGCTTCCATCGCTGTGGATAGTGTGGTTCCGTCTCTGCTTGCGCTTGTGAGGACGACCGTTGAGCGGTTTTTCCCCCCAGTGCGCAACCAGATGGGAGGCATGGTGAAAATGCGATTGTGCCAGAGTGCGAAGATGACCGGTTTGGGATCGATCTCAGGTTGGACGATACCGGATTTGCCGTTGACGTTGTAGCGAAGGGTAAGGCTCCAAAGTTTCATCGCAAAAGCAGCGACGTGACCTAACACAATGGAGCTTCGTGAGGTTTTGATGGAGGCGCTTTTAGAAATCGGCATTAGCGGAAAATCCGGCGAATTTATAAGTTAATGATTTTACAAAAATCCACGTAGGCAGCATTCCAAGAATCGGTTTCTTGCGGGGTGTAGATTTTGAAATCGAAAGATTCGCGAATGAGTTCACGGCCTTCGTTGAAAGATTTGATTTCTCCGGTGGCCAGCATTTGGGTGATGATGTTACCGCAAGATGTGGCTTCGATGGGACCTGCTTGGACTTCGATGCCGAGCGCGTTTGCGGTTGCTTGGCAGAGGGCTTCGTTTTGGATGCCGCCGCCGCCTGCATGGAGACGGGCGTAGTTTCTGCCTGTGAGTCTAACAATTCGTTCGTAGACGACTCGGTATTTGAGCGCGAGGGAATCGGTCGCAACGCGGAGGATTTGGCCAATGGTTTCTGGAACGGCTTGGCCGGATTTTTGGCAATATTGGCGGATGCGCTCAGGCATATCCCCGGGTGATGAAAATGATGCGTCATCGGGATCGATGAAGGCGAAGAAGGGTTGCGTTTCCGATGAGCGTTTGGCGAGCTCGGCATACGAGTGGACTTCGCCTTTGCGATCCCATTGGCGTTTGCATTCTTGGATGATCCAAAGTCCGCCGATGTTTTTCAGGAAACGCACGGTGTTGTCGATGCCAAGTTCGTTGCAGAAGCCGTAAGAGAGGGCTTCCTCGCTGCGGATGGGGGATCTTTTTTCTACCCCCATGATGGACCATGTTCCGGATGAAAGCCAGAGTGGCTCTGCCTCGGAGAGCGGGATGCCGGCGACGGCGGATGCGGTGTCATGGCATGGCGCGATGACAAAAGGAATATCGCAGCGGCCGAGGGTGTCTTTGAGCTCGGGGCGGAGGTTGCCGATAACTGTGCCGGGCGAGACGATTTTTCCGAAAATGTTACGAGGTAGCTTGAGAGCTTCGATGACTTCTTCTGACCATGTTCCGGTTTCGGCGTTAAGGAGCTGTGAAGTGGACGCGTTGGTTTTTTCGACGCATTGCACGCCGGTTAGCCAGTAAGCGAGGATGTCGGGGATGAAGAGAATGTTGCGTGCTTGGGAGAGCGCTGAACTGTTTTTTAAACGCAAAGATAAAAGGTGGAGCGCACTGTTGTAGAAATTGGTTTTGATGCCGGTGAAACTGAAGATTTCTTCTTCTGGCATGAGCTCGTGCATTTTCTCCTCAACTCCATCGATGCGTGGGTCGCGGTATTGGTGAGGCGTCCCGATGATTTCACCTTGTCCGTCGAAGAGGCCGAAATCGCAGCCCCAGGTATCGATGCCCATCGAGCGAATTTCCTCGCCGTGCTGATCCACGGCTTTTTTAATGCCTGTTAGAATTTCGTGATAGAGACCAAAAATGTTCCAGTAGAGGCCGGAAGGGATTTCAATGGCTGGGTTTTCGAAGCGATGGATCTCGCTTATCTGAATTTTTCCATCGACGAGATGACTTGAGATCACTCGGCCGCTGCTGGCTCCGAGGTCGATGGCAATGCGGACATTTTTTTTGTCTGGATTCGGCACAATACGTTTCTATTAGGGAGTGTAAAATTAGATGGATTCGACATCAGCGGATTTTGCGATGGGTTTCCGCAGGGGGGTGAGGATGCCTTGATCGAGCCGGTAAATCCATGAGTGAATGGCGAGTTCTTGCCCGCGTTCCCATGCGTCTTCGACGATGGTGGTGCGCGCGACGTGGCGGGCCTGGGAGAGAACGTTGAGTTCGCAAAGGCGATCGAGACGTGAACTATCTTCTAGTGAGTCGAGTTCTTTTCTGTGAACGCGCGTCAATGAGCGGATCGGCGCCAACCAGTTATCGATGATTCCATGGCGAAAGTTTTCGAGAGCTGCTTTTACGCCGCCGCAGCCGTAGTGACCGCAGACAATGATGTCGGTGACTTTAAGAACGTCCACGGCATATTGCATGACGGCGAGGACGTTGAAATCGGTTTCTTGAACGACGTTGGCGACGTTTCGATGGACGAAAACCTCACCCGGCGGAAGGCCTGTGATTTGGTTGGCGGGGACGCGTGAATCCGAACAGCCGATCCAGAGATATCGGGGGCTTTGTTGTTGTGCAAGGCGAGTAAAAAATTCGGGATCGTTGACCCGCATTTTTTCCGCCCACTCGGCGTTGTTTGCAATGAGCTTGTCGATGCTATCCATGATTTTTGGCGATACTCAAACATGCCTCAAAAAGAGGCCAGAAAATTATGGAGTTTCTTGTTTCTGTGCTGAATCGAATTCTGTTTTTGCGGCCTTGCGACACTCGGCAACGAAGTGGTTGCAGGCTTCACGGCACAGCAGGGGAATGGCGAGTTTTTCAGGGGAGTTATAGGGAATCCCGTTGAAACGGGAGGCCTCGCTGTCTTCGAGGGGAGTTTGTTCGTCGAGTTTCCAGAGAATTTTCTTGGCGCAGTTATGAGCGGGTCCGCAGACTTTTTGGATGAGTTTTTGAGCGCCTCGTTCACTGATGGTGCCCGCGTAGCGATACATGCCGGTTTGTCTGGCGAGTTTGTCGCGAAGGTTTTCGATGGGTAAGGTGCCATCCCGATGTTTGATGAAAAGCGCGGTGCAGGCGGGGTAAAATTGATCGAGCGCGTGCAATAGATCCTGTTCGTTATCGAGCGTGATCACCCAACCTCGTCCCAAGTTGATTTTTCCTTTGGTGAAACGGTATTCACCGTCTTCTGCGTAGGTGGAAAGGTCCCGCGACATATCCGGTCCATGATAATGATCGAGGCCACCGTAAGCGGGTTGAGTTGCTAGATCTTCGTCCTCGATGTGAAAAAGCGCGTATTCGAACTCGCAGTAATCACGAAGGATCTGGATTTGGCCGATTTGGTTGACGCCACTCCGAATGAGTTTTTTTAAGTGGTCGGCAAGTTTTGGGTCAGTGTTTGGTTTGGGAGACTGAGGCGAATGTTTCGCATCGAAATCGGTGATTTGATCGAGGATAACATCCGCGATGAGAGGTTCCGTGCCGATGGCCGATGAGTAGTAGAGAGTTTTTTCCCGGAGATGATGAGGGTTGTGGCGAAACACGGCGCGTTGGCTGGCCGCGGGGCCGACTTCCGGCTCAATCCCTAACATCACAGGAATGTCTTGATAGGAATGAAGTCCGTCTGAGATGAAAAATGGAACCACTACCACGTTTTTAGTTTCCGACATTTTATCCCACTCTGCAATGAATGGAGCCTCTTCCATGTAGGCATCAGTGACGCAACGATAACCCGCGCCGGAGTTTGCGATGATTTCGGCTTGGTCTTTGATCGCCTTGGTGGAGTTCTGGTTCAAGCCCGTGCCGTGTCCGGTGATAATCAGGGTGGTGTCTTTCGGATCGGCTTCCGGGGCGACCTCACGCGCGCGGCGCATGATGAGATCAGTCATCGAACGATGCACGCCCACTGGAAGGCAGTAGTGAAGGGTTTTTCCATCACGAACTGTGGTTTCTCCATTCAATCCCAATTCACGTGGAATGACTTCTTGGGTGAAATATCCCTCGCTGATGAAATCCGGCACGATGTAAACTTCCGGCGCATCGATCATCAGCAATGCCTCGCGCATTGAAGGTTCCTCTTTCCAGAAACACACATGAACTTCAGCAAAAAGGTTTCTGCTGCGGATTTCTTGAGCGTGGTCGAAGTAGGGCGTCGAAGAGTCCGGGTTCTCCGTTGAGCCGTGGCCGACGATGAGAAGGGCGGAGTTTGGTTTCGGAGCAAAAGGCATGGGGGGAAAATGGCGGGCGAATTCAGGAATGCAAGTGGGTGTTTTTTTATTGAATATTAATCGATGCGTGGTCGTCCAATGGGCCTCATGAAAAAGCTAATTACACTTTCATTAATAGGTGCACTCGCGTTTACCTCGGTGAGCTGTTACACCTCTTACGATGCTTATGGAAACCAACGTCAAGCGGTTGACCCCGGTGTGGCAGTCGCAGGCGCCGCCGCCGCAGGCATCATAGCCTACGGCATGGCCCGGGACAGAAATCATAGTTATCATAACGGATACCACCACAGACCTAGCTATCACCATCATCATTACAGAAGTCCTTACTATCGCCGTTACTAGAGAAAATCGGCTGGATTTCACAGAAATCTTTAGTCTTGCAAACGGAGCGCGGTCCCCTAGGTTCGCCCTCCGTTTTTCTTTTGTCTGGCGAGCGGTTGGAGCCCCGGTGCCCGTCAGACGCATCTTTTCCGGGGCAATTGTCGGAAGGAAAACGTAAACAAACTAACCAAACCATTAACCAAATATGAGTACTGCTATCGCAGAACCAACTAATAAGGAACTGAGCGACTTGATCGACTCCAAATTCACGGAATTCCGTGAAGGTTCCATCGTCAAAGGCACCATCCTTGAAATTCGCCCGCAGATCGTCCTCGTGGATATCGGCTACAAATCCGAGGGTGCCATCCCATCCAATGAATTTGAGGATGAGGAAATCGAAATCGGCGACGAAATTGAAGTGCTCCTTGAGCGCCTTGAAAACGACGAAGGCATGGTCGTTCTCTCCAAAGAGAAGGCTGCCTACAAACAAAACTGGGACAAGATCGTCAAAGTCTACCAAGACGGCGGTTTGGTTCGCGGCAAAGTCAAAGCCGTTGTCAAAGGCGGACTCACCGTCAACGTTGGCGTCGAGGCTTTCCTTCCCGGTTCGCAAGTGGACATCATTCCACCGAAAGATCTCTCCGAATACGTGGGCAACGTCTACGAATTCAAAATCGTTAAAGTTAACGACGAGCGCAAGAACATCGTTCTTTCCCGCCGCGAAGTTATCGAGGCCGAGCGCTCCGAGCAACGCCAGGCGTTCCTTCAAACCGTCAAGATCGGCGACAAAGTTGTCGGTGCGATCAAGAACATCACCGACTTCGGTGCATTCGTCGACCTCGCAGGTATGGACGGACTCCTCCACATCACCGACATGTCGTGGGGCCGCATCAACCATCCTTCCGAATTGCTTCACATCGGTCAGTCCGTGGATGTTGTCATCCTCGACGTGGATCGTGAGAAAGAGCGCGTTTCGCTCGGTCTCAAGCAAATGTCCGATAATCCATGGGAAGACATCGAGCGCAAATACCCAATCGGTCAGCAAGTCAAAGGACAAGTTACCAAACTTCTCCCCTACGGCGCGTTCATCGAAATCGAGCGTGGTGTCGAAGGCCTCGTGCACGTTTCCGAGCTCAGCTGGGTCAAACGCATCACCCGTCCATCCGACGTTCTCGAGATCGGGCAGGAAATCACCGCAGTGGTTCTTGGCATCAGCATCGAGGAACAAAAAATCTCGCTCGGTGTTCGCCAGCTTGAAGGCAACCCATGGGACGAAATCGAACTCCGTTACCCAGTTGGTGCAACGATCACCGGACCTGTCCGCAACCTTACCGCTTATGGCGCGTTCGTGGAACTGGAAGAAGGTATCGACGGTATGATCCACGTTTCCGACATGTCTTGGACACGCAAAATCAACCATCCTTCCGAAGTTCTCAAAAAGAACGACGAGATCGAAGCCATCGTCCTCGCGATCGACAAAGCAAACCAGCGCGTCTCGCTCGGTATCAAACAAACCGAGAACGATCCATGGTCCGCTATTGACGACCGCTTCAAGGTCGGCGATTTGGTCAAAGGCACAGTTGCGAAAATCGCATCCTTCGGTGCGTTTGTCTCCCTCGAAGGCGATATCGACGGCCTCATCCACATTTCGCAACTCAGCGAAGACCACGTGGAAAAAGTCAAAGACGTCATCAAAGTTGGCGACGAAATCGAAGCCCGCGTTATCAAAGTGGACAAAGTCGAGCGCCGCATCGGTCTCTCGATCAAAGCCGTTGGTTACTCCGAAGAGCAACTCAAGAAAGAAAGCGCCAGCTTCGAGTCCCTCCGCCCATCCAGCGAGATGGTCGGCCTCGAGCAAGCTTTCAACCTTGCTGCTGCCGCTTCCGAAGAGTGGAGCCCAGGCGACGACAAATAAATTCTATCCGAGTCGTAGCGATACGGTTCGAGATTTTCCAAAAGCCGGACAGGATTTCCTGTCCGGCTTTTTTTGGGTAGGGACGCCAAAGGATAGCATCCCTGCGATCGTAAATTCTTGCTTAAACGATTTCATGCGGTTGAATGAGTTTTATGAAACGCAGGCAATTTTTTAAAGGTGGCGTCGTGACTGGAGCCCTAGCTGGGATCACAGGAGTTTCTGCGGAAGATTTGGCAAAAACACCTAAGCAGATTGAGGGTCCGTTTTATCCAAAAGTAGCGCAGAAAGATAAGGATTTTGATCTAACGAAAATCGAAGGACAGGAAGGCACAGCTGAAGGTAAAGTGGTAATCATTTCTGGGTATGTGTTGAATACGGACGGCACTCCCGTCGAAGACGCAACAGTGGATTTATGGCAGGCCAATGCGGCGGGGCGGTATAATCACCCAAGCGATAAAAATGAGGCGCCGCTGGATCCGAATTTCCAAGGATGGGCGATTGTGCCGAGCGGGAAAACTGGCGAGTTTAAGTTTAAAACCGTGGTTCCCGGATCTTATCCAGCATCGAAAGATTGGTCGCGTCCGCCTCACATTCATTTCAAAGTTTCTAAGCTCGGTTATGTGGAATTGATTACGCAAATGTATTTCCCAGGAGAAAAGCTGAACGATACCGACAAGCTTTTGCAAAGAGTTCCTGAAGCGGAACGTGCATCCTTGGTCGCGAAAGTCATTCCCGGAGAGCCTGAAACGCTTGAATTTAAAATCGTCTTAGAGAAGGCGTGATCGACCGTGGCGGCGGATTTTATCCTCCGCCACATTCATTCACTCGGCGGTTTGCGTAGGGATTTTTTCTGAGAGAGAATCCGTTTATCGGCGACGGATTGTTGTTTGGACCGACGTGAACGTCGGCGTTTTTGACGGCGCATTTTCTCTATGGCTTGGGTTTTCGCCGAGGCCTTGCCGTTGGCTATGGCATCGAATTGATCGCAGAGCTCGCGGCGGGCGAGGAAACGGTTCATTTCACGCGAACGATCCATCTGGCACTTGATCGCGATGCCGCTGGGAAGATGTTTGAGGAAGACACAATTTGAGGTTTTGTTGATCTTCTGGCCGCCTGCCCCAGAGCCCCGGACAAACTTTTCTAATAAATCTGCCGGTTCGATCCCAAGCGACAGCATCCGCTGTTCGAGGGCGGTGATTTTATCTGGAGAGGGGAGATTCACGAGAATGTTCTGATTGCTGATAAATACGATTCTATTTGAAAGCTGGAGCATACACCGTGCAGTATCCTTCACCGATGAAAAACTTCATAATCTTCCACCTTGTCGCTGCGTCATTCTTTCAGGGCGCGCTTCACGCACAAGTAACCGACCGCACCGCTAATTTCAAAGTCGCTGCCGGATTTAAGTTAGAGCAACTTTATGAGGTGAAAAAAGAGGAGGGGAGTTGGGTCGCTTTGACGGAGGATGGGCAGGGCCGGTTGATTGCTGCCGACCAATACGGCGGTTTGTTCCGCATCACAGTTCCTGCACTTACGGGTGGAGAAACAAAAGTGGAACCTTTGAATATTCCTATCGGTGGTGCGCATGGTCTGCTTTGGCATGAGGGAGTCCTTTACATCGTGATCAATGAGGGCACGTCTGTGAACCCGACTGCCACAGGTGTTTGGAAAGTGAAAGAAACTGCGACGGGATACGAGAAGCCCGAGTTGGTCAAAGCGATCAAAGCCGGTGGTGAGCACGGTGTGCATTCCTTGGTGTTATCTCCCGATAAAAAATGGATTTATCTGATCACTGGAAACTATGCCCAACTTGCTGAAGTCACTGATTCATTTGCTCCCAAGATTTGGAATGAGGATCAACTCTTGCTGCGCAATCCCGATGGTAATGGTCATGCGGCAAACGTAATGGCTCCCGCTGGATATATTGCACGATTCCAACTTGATGGCTCGAATTGGCAATTGGTTTCCATGGGACAACGCAACACTTTCGACGCCGCATTCCATGATAACGGCGAATTGTTTGCCTACGATGCGGATATGGAATGGGATTTCGGAATGCCGTGGTATCGTCCAACACGGATTTCCCACATCGTCCCGGGCACCGAGCTTGGTTGGCGCAACGGTACTGGAAAATGGCCTGCTTACTATGAAGACAGCATGCCATCGGTTCTCAATATCGGTCCGGGATCGCCAACAGGCGTGGTTGCGGGTCGCGGCTTCAAAGCACCTGCGAAATATCAGCAAGCGATTTATGCGTTGGATTGGACCTTTGCTACGATTTACGCCGTGCACCTCACTCCCGATGGATCTTCGTACAAAGCGGAAAAAGAAGAATTCGTCGCCGGCGCAGGGTTGCCTCTAACAGACGCGGTGATAGGAAAAGATGGCTCGATGTATTTCGCCACAGGCGGACGCAAAGGAAAATCCCATCTCTGGAGAGTGGTTTATACGGGCAAAGAATCCACAGCTCCCAAACCTGCAAAATCCACCCCTAATCCAACTCGGGATAAACTCGCGGAAATGATCCGCGATCCGAAAAAATTCGATGCCGGTATCGCTCTCAAGCAATTGAGTTCCGATGACCGCACTCTCCGCTTCATGGCGCGCACCGCATTGGAGCGTTCTCCCGATGCAGGTTGGATTCCGAAAATTTCAGATCAAAAAGATGCATGGTCGAGAATTTTGGGATCTATGGCTCTTGCCCGTTTGGATGGAAAAAAACATCGCGCCGCAGCTTTGGAAACCTTGCTGAAAGTCGATTGGAAATCGCTTTCCCAACAACAACAGATCAACTGGCTGAGAGCCGCTGGTTTGGTGTTCATTCGCGGTGGTGAGCCAACGGCGGAGGAGAAAGCCGCAGTCATTTCGAAAATCGATGCCTCATATCCTGCGAAAGACCGCGGGATGAATTTCGAACTCGCACGCATGCTTTGCTATCTTCAGGCGCCCAATGTCGTTTCGAGAACCTTGAAATTGATGGATGAAGCTCCCGCAGCCGATGCTGAGGAGTGGAAGACATTGGTGGAGCGGAATGCAGGCTACGGCAAAGACATCAACAGTGTGATCCAGAATCACCCGCCGACCGCTCAGATTCATTACATCTATTGCTTGAGAGCTGTCAAAGGTCCTTGGAAAGGCGATGAGAGAAGACGGGTTTTCAACTGGTTCCGGGAAATCGAAAGCCGCAGCGGTGGTAACAGCTACGCCAAATTCATCGCCATGATCCGCAACCAGATCTACCAAAACGGCACCCCGGAAGAACAAAAGCTCTTTGCAGCCGAAGCGAAAGCTCCTGCGCAAAAACCGAAAGCCCTGCCTCCTGTCAAAGGCCCGGGTCGCGACTGGACAGTGGAAGATATCAAGAAAGTCACAAGCGAAGGCCTGACTAATCGCAATCTGGCAAATGGCAAAGCCATGTTTGAAGCATCCCTCTGCTCCACATGCCACAAGTTCGGCGCTGAAGGTGGTGCCCAAGGCCCTGATCTTACCAACCTTTCGGGTCGCTTCAAAATCGAAGACCTCGCACATTCCATTGTCGATCCCAGTCAGGTCATTTCCGATCAATACGAATTCACAGAAATCTTGAAAAAAGATGGCACAACCATCACCGGACGTGTGCTCAACGAGAAGGACGAGATTCTGATTTTGGGGATCAACCCGTTTGATTTCACCAATCAAGTGGAAATCGGCCGCAACGACATTCAGAGCATGGCACCTTCAAAAGTATCACCCATGCCGCCTGCAATGATCAACCGTTTGAATGCGGATGAACTTAAAGATCTGTTCGCTTATTTGTTAGGAGTTAAATAATTAGGGATTCTTCTCATCCATATTTACAATTTAAGCATGGATGAGAATTCTTTAGTCCTCGAAAGGGAAAAGCTCCTCCGTTCGAAACGTACCTTTGGTAAATTAACGCTGATTTTTGGGATAGGTATTGTGCTGCCACCGCTTCTCGGGCTGGTTGGAACGGTCATCGGGATGATTCGAGCCTTTGGTGAGCTTCAAAAGGCTGGAGGGGCTGATCCATCAGTATTGGCGGGTGATATCTCGATTGCTCTCCTGACAACTCTATGGGGGCTAGGTTTCTCTGCGTTATCTTTTATTCCCTTTATCCTTTTTCTATTTCTCTATCTAAGCCGCCGCAACAAATTGCATTATTTACCTCTCAATAAATAACGCGAAGACCACAAATAGTTGCAGCCAGAGATGACGGTAAGTGCGACGGCGATTCCTAGAGTGATCGGCATCAGCCAAGCATTTTCACCCCATGGTGTGGTGAGAGTGTGGAAAAATTCCAGCGATGAAGGGATTGCGGTCATCGTTTCAAAGGTCAGCCAGATGAGGCCGGCGATGAGGTAGGTGAGTTGGAAGGTGGTTTTCCATTTTCCTAAATTGTCGGCGGCGAGAACTTGACCGGATTCGATGGCGATTTGGCGAAGGCCGGTGACGAGGAATTCGCGGCCGATGATGAGGGCGGTGATCCAGACGGGGCAAATGCCCTCGGCGGTCAGGAAAACGAAGGCAGCGCAGACGAGGATTTTATCGGCGAGGGGATCGAGGAGTTTTCCTAGAGGGGTGACGAGGTTCATTTTCCGCGCCAGCCAGCCATCTACGAAATCGCTGATGGCGGCGATGATGAAGAGAATCAATGCGGTTACGTGGCTCCATGTGCTTTCCCAAGCCACGAAAATAATGAACGCCGCCGTCAGAATGAGGCGTGAGAGGGTGATCGCATTTGGGAGGTTCACGCGACGAATGTGCGAAATTGATGGAGAAAAGGCAACAAGGTGTTGCACTGAATCGTCCTGTCTCTTATTTCCCCGCGCAGGGAATCCCCAATATAAATATGAGTAACAGTGACTTTGGACTAATTGGACTGGCCGTCATGGGTCAGAATCTTGTGTTGAACGTAGAATCAAGAGGCTTTCAAGTCTCTGTTTATAACCGCACGACCAGCGCGATGCAGGAGTTTGTCGCAAAACATACTGACAAAAAAATCGTTGGCGAAGATACTCTTGAAGGTTTCGTGCAGTCATTAGCATCGCCACGCAAAATCATGATCATGGTGAAAGCCGGTGGTCCAGTGGACGCAGTGATCGAATCGCTCCTCCCACTTCTCGACAAAGGTGACATCATCATCGATGGCGGAAATTCTCTCTACACCGATACCGAGCGTCGCGACCAATGGCTTGGCGATCTTGGTTTCCGTTTCATCGGAGCAGGTGTTTCGGGTGGTGAAGAAGGTGCTCGCAAAGGCCCATCGATCATGCCCGGCGGCCCCACATCCACCTGGGATGTCATGAAACCAATCTTCGAAAGCATTTCCGCAAAAGTCGACGGCGAGCCATGCGTCACGCACATCGGTACAGGTGGTGCAGGTCACTACGTGAAAATGATCCACAACGGCATCGAATACGGCGACATGCAGTTGATCTGCGAAGCCTACAACATTTTCAAAGCAGCGGGCTTCACTCCTGCGGAACTCGCAAAAGTCTTCACCGATTGGAACAACGGGGATCTCGAAAGCTACCTCATCCAAATCACAGCGAAAATTTTCGAACAAAACGATCCACAAACCGGAGCCGCACTTGTCGATGTCATCCTAGACACCGCTGGCCAAAAAGGCACTGGCAAATGGACCTTGATCAACGCTGTTGAAAACGCCGTTGTGATCTCCACCATCAACGCCGCTGTGGAAGCTCGCATTCTTTCCTCGATGAAAGACAAGCGCGTTGCTGCCAGCGCTTTCCTCAAAGGTCCGGAAGTGAAAATTTCCACCGAGAAGTCCGAGTTGGTGAAAAAAGTTCACGATGCATTGTTCGCATCGAAAATCATTTCCTACGCACAAGGCCTCGATCTCATCGCGGCGATGGGTGAGGAAAAAGGCTGGGGGCTCGACCTCGGTAAGATCGCTGCGATCTGGCGTGGGGGTTGCATTATCCGTGCGCGTTTCCTCAACGACATCACCGATGCCTATCGCAAAGATCCCAAGCTCACCAACCTGATGCTTGCGCCGTTCTTCACCAAACTCCTCAACGAGTTCCAACAAAACTGGCGTGAGGTGGTTTCCATCGCAACGCTTGCCGGCATCCCGGTTCCTGCCTTCAGCGCATCACTGGGTTACTACGACAGCTACCGCAGCGCCGTGCTTCCAGCGAACCTGCTGCAAGCCCAGCGCGACTTCTTCGGCGCACACACCTACGAGCGAACCGATAAGCCACGCGGCGAAATGTTCCATACCGATTGGCCAGAGGTTATTGGTTAAATTCAGAAAGGAACCGCGATTTTCAATCGCGACTGCAACGGCCATGAGGAATGGCACAAGTGGTCGGGATTTATAAATCGCGGTTTTTTTCTATCGCGGCTTAATCGTTGCGGTAGTCCCAGCTATGTCGCCTACGAGGTCGCGATTTGGAAATCGCGGTTCCTTTCAAACCTCACTCACTTCGTAAGTTTCCTCGGGCTGTTCTTCGATGATACCGAGATCTACTAGGAAACGATCTGCGGTGTTGATGGTCAGTTCGAAATTCGAGTGACTGACGTTGAAATTGAAGAAGCTGTGCTCCGCTGAATTGAAGTCGATCAATTGGCAGCGATTGCCGCGCCATCTCATGCGGCGGCAGAAGGTGGCGATTTCAGAAAACGGTGTGACCCGATCCGATGTCCCATGGAAGAAGATCATCGGGGGGAGCTTTCTGCGGACCAATCGACTTGGACTGAGTTTGGTGCTGATTTTGGTTGTGGGGAAACGATCGGAGAGCTGACCCTTGGTTGTAGTGTTGACCAATGCACTGAACAGGATCAGGGCTTTCGGGCGAAACGGTGGAGATAATTCCTTATCTTTTCGCATTCCTAACAGTAACGAGAGATAAGCACCTCCAGCCGCTCCACTGAAAACCATTTTGGTTAGATCGATTCCCAATTCCCCGGCACTCGCATTGAGCCAGTTCAGCGCGAAGATTGAATCGTCAATCGCATCGAGAGGAGTCGATTGATGTTTGGAGCTGATCCGATACTCAAAGCAAATCGCGACCATTCCGCGCGAGGTGAAGTGATGCGAGTGAGGGACGAATTGCGGCACCATCGATACGTCCCAGAAACCACCGTGGAAGAATACAATCGCAGGACGGGGAGTGGTGGATGCGCCTTCAGGAAAAAACACATGAGCAATGAGATCGAAGCCATTGTGGTTCACATAGACATAGGTGGTCGCGGATTTAAGGAGCTCTTTATCCCGTGATTCACCGATCGGAGCGATCTTCTGTAATATTTGACTCATGATTCTTTAAGGCGTTTCGGACGACTCTCAAAACGCATGGATTTGTTTGTTGTGATTTCACGCTATTTGTCCAATCGTTTTGTCTATGAAAGGTTTAATTCTGAGTTTTATTCTGATTTTCCCCGCTATTTCGATGGCGGACGAAGCATTGCGAACCAATCTGGAGAAAACTTATTCCGTCTGGCGCGATTCGATGGTCAAAAAGGATTTCCGGGCTTGGCAGCAGGCCACGGCAGAACATCGGCAGATTGAGGTGAAGAATCGGATCATTTCTGAGAAGCTACCTTTTCCTGCTTCAATCTTTAACTTGCCTGCACCACCGCCACTGTTAAGCGGATTAAAATTTCTAACAGCTAGTCAAAATGGCCGCACCGCGAAGGCTGCGTATTTTGGTAAAATCGATTTCGGTGTGGGTGGTGATCCGAGCGACAACCTTCTTGTGCTTTCATTCATTCAGGTGGGAAATCGTTTTCTGTATGACAAAGCGGATTTCGTAAATCTAACTGCATTGCCGGATGTGCGTGAAGAATTAGCTGCGGGCAATATCACTTATTTGAAAGGTGTTCCTGAAGCACAGCCGTCTGGTGTCGTGCCTCCATCGCCCGTGGCAGTGCAACCTGCGACGACGATTGCGAAGGTTTATGTTTTTTGTCCAGGTAGAGAAGTTGAGGTCTTGGTGAACAAGGTGAGTCGGCATAAATTCATCAATGCAAAAGAAGCTGAGACGGTGATTGGTGGTGCGCGCGGTGGCTTAAATGAAGTCCAGTATGCAATCCGTAAACTGGAAGAAGGAACCGGCCAAGAGGCGATGACGATTCGTGTGTATCTTCTCTCGGAAGTGGCGGGGGTGAAACCGATCAAGGCTTTCGAGTATCAGATCGCGGAAAAAGGGACACCTGCGCCTCATGGTTCAGCCAATTTTGATTTGAATCAGGAACTACTCACGAAGCTCAAAGGGAAGTAAATCCGCTCCATGGACTTTTCCAAATGGCAGAACATGGATCCGCATCTTCTTGTCGGATTGGTCAATACCGAGCTGCGAAATCACTCGGAATCCTTGGATGATTTGGTCAAAACCCACGATATTTCCGAGGAAGATCTGATCGAGAAGCTCCGAGCTGCGGGATACGATTACCGAGCTGAACAGAAGCAGTTTCGGTGATTTTCATCAGAATCAGCTCCCTGCCTCCTTTCTTCCTCCTCCCTCATTTTTTAAAAAAGCGCTAACCTTTCTTAGGCTTCATATAACTTCAGAGCCCATTTTCAGGTTTCAATTTTGGGTGCTTGCGCCGGTGCGGCGGATCTTTTAGAAATCCGAAGTAATTATGGCTGCAGGATACACCGAAGATGACATTAAGAGTTTGGACTGGCGCGAGCACATTCGGCTCCGCCCCGGGATGTATATCGGAAAGCTGGGCGACGGCTCTGCACCGGAAGACGGAATTTACATTTTGCTCAAAGAGGCCGTGGATAACTCGATTGATGAACACATCATGGGCCACGGCAAAGAAGTGAAGATCGAGATCGACGACGAAGGTCGGGTCGAGGTGCGCGACTTCGGGCGCGGGATTCCGCTCGGAAAACTTTTCGACTGCGCCGCACAGATCAACACCGGTGCGAAGTATGACAGTGAGGCGTTTAAAAAATCGGTCGGCTTAAACGGCGTTGGTATCAAAGCAGTGAACGCCTTGTCATCGTTTTTTGAAATCCAATCATGGCGCGAAGGTGAAACCAAAGCCTTGGAGTTTTCCAAAGGTCAGCTGACCGTGGACATGAAGAAGCCGCGCAAGGATAACGGGGTAAACGGGACGCGTTTGGCTTTTGAAATCGACCGCTCGATCTTTCCTGCGAAAACCCGTTTCCGCGATCCGTTCGTGGAGAAGATGTGCCGGTATTACTCTTACCTGAATCCATCGCTCACGGTCATTTTCAACGATAAGAAATTCCGCTCCAAAGATGGGTTGTTAGATCTGCTGCGTGAGGAAATGGAGACAGAGGCGCTCTATCCGCCTATCCATATTATTGGTAAAGATATTGAAATCGCTTTCACGCATTGCGCGGAGAGCAGCGAGGATTATTACACCTTCGTAAACGGCCAAAATACCTCGCAAGGCGGCACTCACTTGGCGGCTTTCCGTGAAGCTCTGGTGCAGGTGATCCGTGGGTTTTACAAAAAACAATACGATCCCTCGGATATCCGTGCGGGTATTGAGGCGGCGATCTGCGTGCGTATCATCGAACCGGTTTTCGAATCGCAAACCAAAACGAAGCTGGGTTCCGCAACGATCGCTCCAGAGGGCGAATCACTGAGAACGTTCATCGGAAATTTCCTCAAATCCTCATTGGATAACTATCTTCACAAGCATCCGCAAGTGGCGGAAGCGATCCAGAAACGCATTCTCGCTGCAGAGCGTGAGCGTAAGGATTTGAAAGGGATTCAGAAAATTGCCCGCGAGCGAGCGCGTCAGGCAAAAGTGCACAACAAGAAATTGCGCGATTGCCGGGTGCGTTTTGATTCCAAGCACAAGCGCAGGGAAGAAAGCACCTTGTTTATCACCGAAGGCGACTCCGCATCGGGTTCGATCACGAAGAGTCGCGATGTCGAGACTCAGGCCGTTTTCTCACTCCGTGGTAAACCGCTGAATACGTATGGCCTGCCGCGTAAGATCGTTTATGAAAACGAAGAGTTCGCGTTGTTGCAGGCTGCATTGAACATCGAGGACGGAATTGAAGCGCTGCGTTACAACAAAGTCGTCATCGCCACCGATGCCGACGTCGACGGCATGCACATTCGCTTGTTGTTGCTGACTTTCTTCCTGCAATTTTTCCCCGAGATGATCCGTGATGGGCACCTTTTCATTTTGCAAACGCCCTTGTTCCGGGTGCGGAGTAAAAAAGAAACGATCTATTGCTACGATGAAGATTCGCGGGTGAAAGCGATCGCGAAACTCGGTAAAAACGCCGAGATCACACGCTTCAAAGGTCTGGGAGAAATTTCACCCGACGAGTTCAAATTCATGATCGGTCATGACATGCGCTTGGATCCCGTGGAGTATGAAGAAGGCAAAGGAGTGAAAGAATTGTTAGCTTTCTACATGGGGAAAAACACCCCGAGCCGCCAAGAATACATCATTGAAAACCTGCGCGAAGATGTGGATCGGCAGGTGGCTTGAGAAATAGGTCGTGTAGGACTTATACGACTTATTTATTCAGTGTTCCTTGGTTAATTGCATGAATCACCTCGCCGCTCCGATTCACAAAACGATAAGAAGTTCTCAAACATTCATTGAGATATTCCTTAGCTCCTGCAACCGCGCTGGGTAAATCTTTTCCGTTCGCGAGGTTCGCAGCAATTGCGGCTGCAAGTGTGCAGCCAGTGCCGTGGGAGGCTTTGACGTCTAGGCGGGGAGCGGTGAAGCGGTGTTCGGTTTCGCCCTCGCAAAGAAGATCCGTGCATTCTTGTGATTCTAGATGCCCGCCTTTGATCAATACCGCACAACCGTATATTTCTGTTAGGCATTTTGCGGCGCAGCTCATTTCATCGACGGATGAGATCTTCTTGCCGAGCAGCGTTTCCGCCTCGGGAAGATTGGGAGTCATGAGATAAGAGAACGGTAGTAGTTTTTCTCGGTAAGCTGCGATGGCATCCGTTTCGATCAAACTCGCACCTGTGGAGGCGATCATCACGGGATCGACCACGAGTTTGATCTCGGGATGATTTTTGAAAATTTCTGCGACGCATGTAACGTGTGTTGCGGAGCCCAGCATGCCGGTTTTGACGACGGTTAGTGGAAACGCATCTAGCATGAGAAGGATCTGATCTTGCAACATCGCAGGATCCACGAAATCGACCCTGCGGACGATGTTGGCGGTTTCAGAAACGATGCAGGTTACAGCGGTTAGGCCGTGCAGACCGAAGTGTTGGAAGGTTTTGAGATCCGCTTGCATGCCGGCACCGGCTGAACAATCCGATCCCGCGATGGTTAGGATCGCGCGAACGGTATCGATGGATGGATCAATTGGTTTCATTGCTTCTTGATTCTTTGCCTCAGGCTTCCAATGGTTTCCACATGCAAGATGACATCAAGGAATTTCACCAGCTTCGTGTGAAGGTGGATGATGTTATCTACATGCCAAGCCTGGATGCGCCGCCCAATAAGCCACATCCCTTCGTTTATTTCATTTCAATTTTTAACGATTCAACTGTGTCGATCACGATACGTGCGCGGAAGTGGGTGGTGATGGAAGATGGTGGTGAAACGACCGTGGTGGAAGGCGATGGAGTAGTCGGGCAGCAACCAACGATCAAACCCGGCGAACACTTTTCCTACAACAGCTATCACGTGATTGGAAAAGCCGCTTTGGTGAACGGGGCGTTCTTTGCAGAAATGGCGAGCGGGGAATGGATTTTTGCGCGTATTCCTGAGTTCAAGTTGGAGCCGCCTCAATTTGAATAAGTTACAAAAAAAGAGGCTCCCCGTTTAGGAGAGCCTCTTGGTTTGAGATGAAATGATTAGGCTTTCGCTTCTTCGGTGGCTGCTTCTGGAGCACCCTCTGAAGTGAACTCTTCCATGGGAACTTCCGGATTGGCGTTCTCAGGTGCAGCTTGGGCGACTGCCTCCACGACTGCGGGTTCTTCGATCAAGTTGATGACTTGTTCTTTCTCTGGATTGATCGGTGCGAGTTGTGGGATGGTTGTGTCGGCTTTTGCGTAGCCGCCTTCTTCTTTCTCTGCATCATCGTAATCTTTCGATTTCGCGCCGGACACGGTGATTTTACGTCCCATGAAAAATTGGTCATGAAGGACTTCCACGGTGCGTTTGGCTTCGTCGATATCGAGCATTTCAATAAAGCCATAGCCTTTGGAGCGATGGGTGCTGCGATTGTAAACGATCTCGACTCGGCGGACGGCTCCAACACCTTTGAAGAGCTCTTCTAGATCGCTCTCTGTGGTGTCGTAGGACAGGTTGCCAACATAAACGCGACGGTTCTCAACGGTCGATGGGTCACCGCCACGGGGACGATTGCCATTTTTGTTGGTGCGGTCGCCACGATTTTGCGGTTTGCCTTCGGAGTTCTCACGAGCTTCGTTGGTGCTGCCTTGATCCGTGCGCGCATCGCGGGTTTTGTTGCGGCGAGGTTCGCGGGTTTGCTGAGTTTCAACAGCACTCGGGCGACGCTCTGGGCGGGGCGGTCTGACGGCCTCTTTGCCACCGAAACCGAGGGCTTTGAGGAGTTTCTGCCACCAACTCAGTTTAGGAGCGGGCATGGCGCGGCGTTGCTGCTGCTGGGAATGACCCGAGCCTTGGCGGCCTGAGCGATTTCCACCGCCGGACTGTCGTCCTTCGTTGCTACCACCACCAGACTGGCGTCCTTCGTTGTTTCCACGGTTTGAGTTGTTGTTTTTATTACGGTTTTGCCCTCCGCGTGAGCGGCGGCGACGGCTTTCTCCCTGATTCTGGGAGTTATGTGTATCAGTTGACATGTTTTCGCATGGGTCAGTGTTTTACGGACGGCCCGGCGCGTCGGGTGGTTTGTATCCCCGGCATTGCAGGAACGGACCTGCTCGCAATTACCATAGCCACCGATCACCAGCTTTTTGGTGCTGGGACAAGCCCCCGCAACTGTTGCGGAAGGGGTCTTGATAGGATCGATTGCCGGCAATCTGCGCCGCCATCCGTAAGCAAGGAGGTCCCGGATTTCCTGGCAGAACCTCAAGATTCGAGTTTCGCGAGGAAAAACGAATGTTTGGAGAAAAAGGGTGCCGGATGCGGACATCGGAGATAAGGGGACTCCTGCTCGGGCGGCAAGGTAGGGATGATTCCGCATTTGGCAAGGAGATCTTTGGTTTCAGTTCCTAGTTCTTGGTTCTTGGTTCTTGGTTCTTG
>JAZKIL010000011.1:0-18202 GCA_040384845.1 Verrucomicrobiota bacterium
ACCTGCGACCCCATCCGTGTGAAGGATGTGCTCTACCACTGAGCTAAGCGCGCGATCATGGGGAACGGAGAATGAAACTACTGGGTGTGATTTGGCAAGCGGATTTCGCGGATGAGGGATTTCTATTTAGCAGATTGCATCAATAAAAAAGACAGCACGAATGTTCTCCGTGCTGTCTTTACTATACTTACCAACTAGAAATTCTAGAAGTAGAACTTCAGGCCGAGGTCGACCTGTTTTGCGATGCCATCGCTGCTGCCGTCACCGGTAACGTTCCAATCGCCGCCGATGGAGGCGTAGATGGCGAGGTTCGAGCGCATGAAGTATTTGATACCTGCATCCATTCCAAGTGTCACGCCGCTGTCGCCTACGTCCGGGTTTGAATAACCCACGCCCGCACGGACGAAAGGAACCCATTTGGTTCCTGTTAGGAAGTTGTATTCCGCGAAGACACCGACACGGTAATCTTTGTCGCTGTTGACGCCGATAATGCCAGCGTCAACGCCGAGGAGCCAGTTAGGAGTGACGAAGCGACCGTAGCTGATATCAAATGAGTATTCCGTATTGTCTTCCCAGTTAAGGTGACCACCGAGGCTCAGTTCTTGAACACCGGTATTGAGCATTGGCAATCCATCGCTGGCGTACTGTGTTTGTTGGGTGTCGCTAGTGGTGTACATGCCTTCCTTACCTGAAGTGGTCGCAGCGAAGGCAGCGCCAGTTGAGATGAGTCCGGCTAGTGAGCATGCCACCAGCTTGTTAATTGTAGTTGTGTTGTTCATGTAGTATTTATTGTTGTTAATGATTAAAATGCCCAAGTATGGACGGGTTAATTTCATGACGCAGCTATTTAGCAACATGTGAACAAGCTTCGCTATGAGGTGTATACCCATGTGGGTAATCCAGTATCTAAAAGCGACTTTTATTATAAAAATGCAGGCCGCAGGCTCGTATTTTCATTAGTCTCTAACTAGCGGTCGAAGAGCGCGAATTTGAGATCGGCTTCTGAGACGACCTCGCCGTTGACAAGGCAGCGGCAGGAGGTTTGGCCGATGTTGCCGCGAACTTTGGTGGTCGTGGCTTCGGTAATGAGGGTGTCGCCAGGCATGACGGGTTTGCGCCATTTGACGTTATCTGCTGAGAGGAAGTAGCCGATTTTTCCGAGGTTCTCGGGTTTGCGGAGCATAAGTATGGATGAAACTTGCGCCATACCTTCGAGTTGAAGAACGCCGGGCATGATGGGATGGCCGGGGAAGTGGCCTTGGAAATAGGGCTCGTTGATCGAGACGTTTTTTAGTCCGGTGCAGGAATTTTCTTCGAAGTCGATGACGCGATCGACCATGAGGAAAGGGTAGCGATGTGGCAGGATGCGCATGACTTCGTTCACATCCAGCACACTCTCGCCATCCGGGATGGAGATGGGTGCGGGAACCATGGCTCGCATGCGGGCGTATTCCTTTTTCAAGGTGGCAGCCATCTGAGTGTTAGGGCCGTGGCCGGGTTTCACGGCGATAACGTGACCGAGGATGCGTTTGCCGGAGAGCATGAGATCGCCAATGAGATCGAGAGCTTTATGGCGTGCGAATTCGTTAGAAAAGCGGACGGGCTCTTTTGACATCACTTCGTTGCCGCGGATGACGACCGCGCTTTCAAGTGAGCCGCCTTTGATCAGACCTTTTTCGAGCAGAGGTTTGACGTCTTCGTAATAAACGAAGGTGCGTGCTGCGGCGATTTCCTTTTCGTAGGTTTCTGGATTTACCTCGCAGGAGAAATATTGGGTGAAACGCCCTTCGGGTCCGACGTTGGTTACGGATACGCGGAAGGTTTTGCTGGGGACGATGGTGATGATGGTGCCGTCGCCCATTTCTTGGTGGATGGGCTCGCGAATTTCCCAAACTTTGCGTGCGGCAGTTTGTTCCTGGATGCCGGCTTTTTTGATAAGCTCAACGAACGGGCGAGATGAGCCATCGCCAATCGGTGGTTCGTTGGCGTCCATTTCGATAAGGGCGTTATCGATGCCCATTCCTGTTAGGGCAGAGATGACATGCTCGACGGTGTGAACTTTCACCGAGCCTTCTGCGAGAGTGGTGGCGCGCTCGACAGTTTGGACTTTATCTACGTCTGCGTTGATGAAGGGTTGATCGGGAAGATCGACGCGGCGGAATTTGAAGCCGTGATTTTCTGCAGCGGGTTTGATGGTGAGGGAAACTTTTTCTCCAGTGTGGAGAGAGGTTCCTTCGAGAGTGGCGGAGCTGGCGAGCGTTTGTTGGCGGGACATCGGGAGAAGTTTGCTAGTTGGAAGTGTTCAGTTTTCAGGGGAAGAGGTGTCTGGTTCTTCGGGGGTTGGCGCTGGTTCTTCTGTTAGATCTGAGTGATCTTCAGTTGCCTCTACGGTAACTTCTGGAGTTGCCTCGGCGGCTGCTTCTGGAACTGCTTCTCCTACGTTAGCTTCCGGAGTTACCTCAGCGAGGGAATCTGTAGTTTCTGGGGAGGGCTTTTCTTTGGCGGGGCGGAGGGAATTTGCGGGGATTTCTTCAGCAGTCGTTTCTCCCGCCATCTCGCTGCGCTCGATTGCCGCCACGGCCTTTTTCTTGGGAGCTTTTGGCTTTTTAGGTTCCGGCGGTTTGGGTGGTTCTTGGACGACCAAGGTGTCATCTGTATAGAGCAGGATGTGACCTTGTTGGAGCAGCCAGAAAAGATCGGCGGCGTATTCGGCGGGAGGTGCGGTTGCGCCTTCTGGGAGGACGGCTTTCCAGAGGCCCTCTAATTTTGCGGGAGGGTTTTCGCGAATCCATTTCACCATCTCGCCAGGGCGCGGTGCGAGCACGGCATCGAGTGCTAGTGCGCTCGGGCGGGCTGGGCCGGTGAAGAGTTTCCCTTTGCGTTTGAAGACGGCCATGTGCTCGGCTTCGAGGGCTTTGCAAACGGCTGGGATAAGTATCGCTGCGTGTTTGCGGATGTGGTTGCCGGTGCCTTTGAGTCGGGCAAGCAAACCGGGAGATAGATTTTTTGCAGAAATGGCGGCGGAGACGTTTGCCTTGCGGGTGGTTTTGAAAGCTTTATCCAAAAGTTCGGAAGCAATCGCGCGTTCGAATTCGGCGCGGTCTGTGAACCATTTGATGTCGGAGGCGGGAGCGGGAGTTTCCTCTGGCTCTGCAGGAGTTTCTTGTGGGGCTTCTTGAGACTCTTCCGAAACGGGAGAGTCTTCTAACGCCTCTGGAGATTCGTCTGATTCTTCGGATTGGACAGATTCGTCTGATTCTTCAGTTGGTGCAGGAGTTTCTTCTGGGGTGGGAGCTGGAGAATCGGCCGGTTGTGGAGGGTTGTCCCGGGCTTGGATATCCTCTGCTGTTAGAATCCGCCAGCGGGTTTGGAGTTTCATGCTATCCAGCCAAGCATTGACCGCTTCTTCGGAGCGCTCGGTGCGGATTTTCGCCATGTAGGATTCTAACGGCATGTGAGAAAAACGCTCGCGGTGAATGCGGCGGATTTCTGATTGGTAGGCGTGGTAGTTCGGAGGTCCGAGCCATTCGCCGGAGATGCCGCATTTGGCAACCGATTGGAAACTACCTTTCGGTGGATCGATCTCGATGGTGGATTCCTCGATGAATTGATTCCGCCAATCGGCTTTGAGAAAATATTGGAGGGCTTCTTCTTTGGTTAGGAAGATGGCCTCTTCGAATTTGCAGCGATAGAAGGCGGGTTGTTTTTCGGAAATTTCAAAATGGGCGCGGCAGCGTGCGCGCTCGGCAAGGATGATTTCCGCGACATCGAACAGTGGATAAACGCGGGCGACGTGATGGATTTCTTTGCAGACGAGCTGGATGGCGGTTTTGTCCGGAAGGAGGGTAACATTGACGCCTTCTGCTGGGACGATTTCCTCGCGTTGAGGTTCGTGGCGTGGGCCTCCTTTATCGAAATCGCGGCGGTTGCCACCGCCTTGGCGACGATCATCGCGTCTGTCGCCTTGGCGATTATCGCGTTGGTTGCGGTTGTCGCGTCCGCCTCGATCGTCTTTGCGGCGGGGTGCTAAATCGCTTTCTTTGGGTTCGCGAAATTTCTTTTCCGTGCCAGCGGGTTTTGCACGCGCCCATGCTGGACCAAGTGCAAATTGGTCGAGAAGGCCTTCTAGGGGATTTTTTGGAGAGTCGCTCACGGGCGGAAATTATGAGGTAGGTTAAGAAAAGACAAACAAGGTTTTGGGCATTCAGGCAGTTTTCGGCTGGAGATGCAAGACCTTGAGGTGACGTTTGGTGGCTCCGTGGTGACTGGCGAGGATGGCCGTGGCGTGCTGGGTCAGCTTTTCGGCGATCATTGGGTTGAGTGCGCGGCGGATGGCGGAGGAGATTTCCTCGCTGTCGCGGGCAAGTAAAGCGGCCTCTGCGGCGTGGAGGTGGCGGACGAGGGGTTGGAAGTTTTCCATGTGCGGGCCGAGAATGAGGGGTTTCTTAGCGAGGATGGCCTCGGCTGGGTTTTGTCCGCCCGTGGAGAGAAAGGATTTTCCGATGGTGACCACATCAGCATGCGCGGTCCAAGTGGCGAGTTCACCAGTGGTGTCGATGACGAAAACGACGTTTTCGGTTTGAAGCGGGGTTTCAAAAACCGATCTCAGGGTGACGTGAAAACCTGACTGGGTAAGGGTTTGGGAAACTTCCTGGCGTCGCTCCGCGTGGCGGGGGACGATGACGGGTAAGGCATTGGGATCGGCCTCGCGGATGGCGGAGGCGATCAGGACTTCCTCGCCGGGAAAGGTGGATGCGGCGAGGATGATGGGTCGGCCTTTTCCAAAAGCGGCTAGCATTTCGCGGAAGTCGGAGCGCTGTTCAGGGACGGCGGAGGATTGTGGATCGAACTTGATGCTACCTGTTAGATGAATGTTTTCTGGGGCGATCCCGAGATTTTCCCAGATTCTGCGGTGTTCGTTTTCTTGGATACAAACGCAGGTGAGTCGGGAGAAGAAGGGGCGCAGGTAGGAAGCGAAGTAGTTGAACCGACGCGCGGAGCGGGGTGAGAGGCGGGCGTTGGCGAGGGAGACGGGGATGTGTTGTTTTTCTGCGAAGCGGAGGAGGTTTGGCCATGTTTCGCCTTCGATGAGGACGATTTGGGAGGGCTCGAAGCGTTTGAGGTAGCTCCGGATCATCCATGGAAAATCGAGAGGAGCGTAGGTGACGCGTAGGTCCGGGATGGCTGCGGCGGTGGCGGTTTGGTGCCCGGTGGCGGTGCCGGTAGCGAGCACGAAGCGGGCGTCGGGATGCTCGTTTTGCCATTCGCGCATGAGTTTGAGTGCGGTGATGGTTTCACCGACACTGATTGCGTGGAGGTGAATGGCGCGGCAGGGCTCGAAGTCTGAAGGGGTGAAATAGAGGCCGATGCGTTCGTTAAGAGCGGTTCCAAAACCCCCGCGGCGAAGCATTTTCAAGATCCAACCAGGAAACGCGACGAGGAAAAGCAGCGGCAGGATTGCGCGGTAGATGAGGAGAGTGAAAAAAGCTTTCATGCGTCGGGATGAGCGAAGATGAGGATGGCGCTGCTGCCATATTCGCGGCGGTCGATGAGCTGGAAATGCGCAAAGGCAGGCGTGGGCTGGTTCGAGGAAATTTCCGCGATGAGGTGACCTTTGGGGCTGAGCCGCTCGGGAAGGCAGGGGAGCTGGAGTAATTTCGCGACCAGATCCGTATCGCCGTAACCTTTCCAATACGGTGGATCGGCGAGGATGAGATCGTAGGTGGTAGGATCGCGTTGGAGGAAAGAAAAGACATCCGCTTTGACTGTGCGTCCGCCTTCGAGCTGGGCTTTTTTCAGGTTTTCATCGGTCACGGAGATGGCTTGGCGGTGTTCGTCCACAAACACGCATGAGGTCGCGCCACGGCTGAGGGCTTCCAGCCCGAGCGCACCGGAACCACAGAATAAATCTAGGACTCGGGCATCGAAGACATGCTCGCCGAGAATGGAAAAAATCGCCTGCCGGACAAAATCGGTAGTTGGACGCGCGACGGCCGATGGGACTTTGATGGCAATGCGGCCGGCTTTTCCTGCGATGATTCTCACTGGCGTAAATCTCAATTTTCAAAGCTCAACATTCAAGAAAGAACGAAAGGGGGATTTTTTACCGCAGGTATGCAGGGATATGAAAGGAAATTGAACCGCAGATGGACGCGGATAAACGCAGATAAGATTAGAGAATAGGAAGTGTTTTTTAATTAAAAACTGCTCATCTCTCTTTATTAACGTCCATCTGCGTTCATCTGCGGTTGAAATTTCTTCTTCTCGAGAATTTTTCTAAAAGGTTTTCAAGTGGGGGAATCGGTGTAAGGTGGCGGCGATGTCGATGGAACCCATCAAAGACGGATTGAGATCCTTAGTGAGGATTGATTTCTATGGAAATGTGCATAAGCGCATGCGCGGCACCGATGTGGCGAATCGCTACGCCACGGAAGTGAAAGTTTTGAAAGTTCTCGAGGAACGCGGTTGTCCGTATGTGCCGAAAGTTTTGGAAGAGCATCCCGAGGAGTTTTATTTTGTATCCACGAACTGTGGCCGACCCGCTCCGCAGATCACCAAGGAAAAGGCGGACTCTTTGTTCGAAGCGTTGGAAAAAGATTACGGCGTTCGGCATCTCGATGCCGAACCGAGAAACATCACTTACTCGGACAAGCTCGGGCGGTTTTGCATTATCGACTTCGAGCTCGCGGAAATTTTACCGGAACCACATCCAAAAGAACCCTCTTAGGCAGTGTCTCAAGAACCCATTATTCGCTGGGCGGGCGCAACCGTCAGTGGAACACGTAAACCACGCAATGATGATTCATGGATCGTCTTTTCCTCAAATCTTGATGGAGCAAAAGTGTTAGAAGATGCCGGTGAAAGTTCGGTGACGAATCATGACATGGTGTTTGCTGTATCGGACGGTATGGGCGGAGGAAACGCGGGCGACCTCGCATCGTCACTGATATTAAAGCAGATGGCCGTGGCGATCCCGGAAACATTTAAAGCGGCCGCTTCTGGATTTTTCCCGGACTCGATCACGCATTTGGAAAGTGCCCTGAAAGAAGTCCACGAGCATATCAATCAAGCTGGATCACAAGCAGAAAACATCAAAGGCATGGCGGCGACTCTCGCGCTCGCATGGTTCACGCCGGAGAACATGTATGTGGCGAACGTTGGTGATTCCCGGATCTATTTGTGTCGAGACGGAAAGACTGAGCAACTAACAAGAGATCACACCGCTGCGTGGTCTTCATGGAAACGCGGAGAGATTCACGAAATCCAATACCGCCAACATCCGCGCCGCGCCGCACTTTACGAAGTCGTGGGCGGGGGTCATCCACTCGTCTGTCCCTACTTCGCCGCGGTGCCTTATGAAAAAGGCGATAGGTTTCTCGTCTGCTCAGATGGGCTCATCGACGGCGTTTGGGAACGACACATCGCTGAAGCGTTGCACGAAAGTAAAACTCCAGTACAAACCGCAGAGGTTTTACTAAAACGAGCCATCGAAAACTCCGGTGTCGATGACACGACGCTGGTGGTGATTCATGTGGAGTGAAAGAAGTGCCGAGTGATCCGCTGTCGCTGCCTACTTCGCTAAAGCTACGAAGGCCAAGAAAGCTATGGCGGACAAGACAGTTAGCAGTGATCAGTGGGGCTACTAAGAAAGGAACCGCGATTTAAAATCGCGATCTCGAATGCGACTCGTCACGAAGCGTTTCTCAAACTTGGTAAATATGCGCTGCGGATGATTTTACTGCCGCCGGTTTGGAGGTAGCTAAGGAGATCTACGCTGATGACTTTGAGGCCCATATAATAGGTTTCGTTCAGGGTGATGACGGATGCTGCTCCAAAGGCTTCGGCGAGGTGTTCGCGGAGGAGACGGGTCTCGATGCGGCCGAGGTAGAGGAAAGCAGGAGAGGTTTCTGCGGTGGAGTTTTCACGTATCAAACGAGCAACGGCGAGTGTATCCCAGTTTCTAACAGGATTTGCTATGGGCGTTTGCGAGTTGGACCTCGGAAGGCTTGGTTTGTCTAAAATCATTTTCATCGTGCAATAGGGGGTTCATGGCTTGATGGGTTTTTATCGAAATTACTTAGGTTTAGCTGAGCAATTTCGGCTGACAATTACGTCACTTGACTTGGATTCTTTCTCAATAAGATCATTTATTTGAAATTTGTTTGATGACTGCGGTTGACTCTTTCGGTGTGGGGTCGGAATAATTCGCGGCAGTTACACTCTTAATCACTCATCTATATGGAAAACGTCATCATCATCGGAACCGGCTGTGCCGGATACACAGCAGCTATTTACGTCGCCCGCGCGAACCTGAATCCCTTGATGATTTCCGGCACACAGCCCGGAGGTCAATTGACGACCACAACGGAGGTTGAAAACTTTCCGGGATTTCCTGAGGGGATCATGGGGCCGGACATGATGATGAACATGCAGAAGCAGGCGGAGAAATTCGGCACACGCATTCAGTATGCATCAGTTGAGTCGATTTCCAGAAATGCGGATGGCACGTTCAGCGTGAATATGAACGGAGAGACTTTGCAATCGAAGACTGTGATCATCGCGACAGGTGCCGCGCCACGGCATCTCGGTCTTCCGAATGAAAAAGATCTCATCGGCCGCGGCCTGACTTCATGTGCGACTTGTGATGGCGCGTTTTACCGCGATGTGCCGGTGGCAGTGATCGGCGGTGGCGACAGTGCTTGCGAGGAAGCCGGTTTCCTCACTCGTTTCGCTAGCAAGGTGTATCTCATTCACCGTCGTGATGAATTCCGTGCTTCGAAAATCATGGCGGATCGTGCTTTGGCAAATCCGAAGATCGAGCCCGTTTGGAACAGCGGCGTGAGTGAATATCTCACCGATGAAAAAGGTGAGATGCGCGCAATCAAATTGCAAAACTTGGTCGATGGCTCGGAGAGCGAACTGGAAGTCGCCTGTGTTTTCGTAGCGATTGGTCACGTGCCTAACAGCAGTTTTGTGAGTGGCTTGGTGGATCTTGATGAAAACGGTTACATTCTACAAGTGCCGGGTCGGACCGCAACGAAGACTCCGGGACTTTTCGCTGCAGGTGATGTAGCGGATCATTATTACCGCCAAGCGATTACTGCTGCCGGTCAAGGATGTGCTGCTGCGTTAGAAGCGGAGCGGTATCTTTCTGAGCACGAGTAGCGGAGAGCAGAGAGAGAAGAGGGCTTAGCAAAATTTCCTATGCTCTCCACTCTTAGCTCTTAGCTCTAGCCTCTCCCCTGCTTCAACACTTTGAAGACTTCCGGGGGGACGTAGCGTTTGACGGTTTCTTCCCAGCCGTCGGGGCCGGTTAGGGATTTGATCATGCTGGAGGAAAGTTCGGCGACGTCCCGCGGCGGCATAAGGAACGCGGTGGTGATTTCCGGGGCCATGTCCGCATTGATATGGCGCATGACGCGTTCGTATTCGTAGTCGTTGGGAGAACGGATGCCGCGCAGGATGTAGGTGGCGTTTTTCTTTTTCGCGTAATCGACCAAGTAACGGTTGTCGAAGTGATCGATTTCAAGGCGGTCGCTGTTGGGGACGGAAGCGCGTAACATTTCGAGTCGTTCCTCGACGGTGTAGGAATAGGATTTTGCGGAATTGCTGCCGATGGCGACTATCAAGCGGTCAAACATTTCGAGTCCTTTTTGGATCATCCAGAGATGGCCATTGGTTGGAGGATCAAAGGAACCGGCGTAGACTGCGATGCGCATGGTATAAAAATGTTAGAGACCTTTGAAACCGGCGAATTCCTTGTAGGTGCCGGTGGGGACGGCGACGGGCCTCCACTCGCGGTTTAGGCGGCGGTATTTGGTGATGAACTGCGTGGGGTCTGCCCAGTGATCCATGGTGGAAGGTGCGACGTTGCGGTGCATGCCGATGTTGATGTCATGGCGCATTTCAAAATGAAGGTGCGCAGGATACATCCCGCGGTTGGTGCCTATGGTTCCTATCTGTTGGCCACGCTTCACGGTTTGGCCGACTTTTGCGCTCATTTTATCGAGGTGACCGTAAAGCGAATCGATGAATTTTACTTTGCCACTTGAGGGATCGCGATACGCGTGCCGGATGAGTACAACATTTCCCCAACCCATTTTCACATCGTGTGCAAAGGTGACGACTCCATCGGCGCATGAGTAAACAGGATCGCCGAGATCGGTGTTGCCGCCGCCGCGTCCGTTCCAGTCCTCGCCATAGTGAGCAGGCGAACGCAGGCGCAAGCCACGGGATTTGTAATAGTTTTTCGCATCGGGCTTACCGATCGGGTAGTCAAAGCCATCGGCAATATTCACCTTGGGTGCTGCGTGAGCAGTGGTCGGCGTAAAAACCGCTAGAAAGAGCATAAGGAAAAAACTCACCACTGCGGGCCGATGAATACGGCCATGCAAGATCGGGATATTTCTGAGGAGAATTCTCATCAGCACCTAGTTGAGCCTGTGAAGGTAAGCCGGGGCAAGATAAAAGAAAAACGGCGCACCTTTGTGGGGTGCACCGTTTGAGTGAAGGTTTTGAGAAATCTCTATGCTTTAGCTGTAGATTCTTCGACAGTCAGGGGTTTATAACCTCCGATGGTTTTAAAGTAGATGAACATCAATAGGTAGATGACAGCCATGACCAATGGGATGAAGGAATCTGCTTTGAGGGTGCCACGGTCTCCTTTTTGGTCAGCTAAAACGACAGTTTTTTGGGTGTCGGTTTTTTCTTTAGCCTCTTTCGCTTCAGCTAGCTTCTTGCCATCGAGGCCAAAGGCTGCGGTAGCGGGAATGTTGAGGAAGGTGGAAGGCTTCTCTGCTTTGTATTCTTGGTATAGAGCAGCGTCGGTCTTTTTCAGCTCTTCACCTGCAAAGCGGTCCTTTGCGTAGCCGAGGCCGGGACCGCCAATGAGTCCAGCGGAGAGCATTCCGATACCACCCATGATGGACATCGCGACTGCACCAGTGTGAGGGAAGCGGTCACCGACGACAGCAAGCATCGTGGGCCAGAAGAAAGTTTTGCCTACTGCGTAGATACCGAGTGCGACAAGAGCCATAGTGAAGGTCTGCATGCTGCTCGCGAGAGTAAGTCCGACGAATGCGATTACTGAGCAGGCAAGAAGAAGGCCGATGGGTGAAAGTTTGAGCTTGGTTTCAATCCAATGTGCGCAGAAGCGAAGTCCGAACATAATGGCAGAAGTCCAGAGGAAGAGGTATTTACCTTGTTCGGAAGTGAAAAGGTTACCAGTGATGTTTTGAATCCAACCATCGGTTCCTAGTTCAACAGCACCAACAAGTGCGTGGGTGACGAAAAGAATAAAGAGCAGGATGGAGCCAATTGAAAACTTGGTCATCACGGCGACGATGAGCAACAAGGCTCCGCCGATTCCGTAGCCAATCATATTGGAGTGCTCTGGAGAAACACTTTTGAAGATATCACCGAAGAAGAGAGCGAGAAGGTAGCAGACGACAAGAGCCCCGAGGATCCCGACCGATTTGAACATTTCCACAAAACTTGCACCTTTTTGAGCAGCTTCGGACTTGGGGTATTTTTGCCCGAAGAACATCAGACCGTAAATGACAGTTGGGATGAGGTAGAGCGAAAGCTGAAGTTTCCAGTCCAACTTCATTTTATCATCGAGAAGCCAGCCAGCGGCGACACCGAGGATCATACCTGCAGGCCACGCTGCGTGGAGCATGTTGAGGTAATGAGTGCGTTGTTTTGGGTAGAGAGTTGCAACGAGTGGATTCGCAACAGCTTCGAGAGTTCCGTTTGCGAAAGCAAAGAGGAACATACCCCAGAATAGGAAGTCATATGCGTTTTCAGGAGTGCTTGCACCAAAAGTGACGAAAGCAGAGAGAATGTGGCAAAGGAGGGCGACGATGACCAATTTTCCGTAGCCGATTTTATCGACGATCACACCGCCGATGATGATTCCGAAACAAAATCCAGAGAAGCCTGCGCCACCGATGGCACCGAGCTGAGAGGCGGTAAAGCCGAATTCTTTGGCCCAGTTGTCGAAGATACCACCACGAATGGCGAAACCTACGCCTGCGGCGAGAATGGCGATGAATCCGGCCCAGAAGAGCCGGCTAGCGTTTGGTGTGATTGCGTCGTTATTACTCATAGATTTAGTATTAGGGGTGAAGAGGGGATTATCGGGTCGGGAGGGGGTTGGCAAGAACTTCGGTGGGCCGGTGGGGTAAAAAATAGGGGGAGCCACCCTGATAAAAGCTCTGTACTATATAGAACCTCACTTATTCCTTGGCCGCGACGCTGATTAGATGGCGGAGTTCTTCAGTAACTCCTGTTGGGTCATTCAGTGTGATCGCGACCTCAGCCCGGATGAGTTCGCAGAGACGGATGTGCGGTGGAATGGGTAACGGCAACCGAAGATCGCCGTTACAGTGCCCCGAATCTCCTGTGACGTTTATTGTATTCTTCGACGGCAGCGAAGAGGTCGCCTTGGCGGAAGTCCGGCCACATTTTTTTGACGATGACGATTTCCGAGTAAGAGATCTGCCAGAGTAGGAAATTGGAGACTCGCATTTCGCCCGAGGTGCGGATGAGGAGGTCGGGATCGGGGATGTCTTTGGTGTAAAGATGCTGGGCGATGAGTTCGCCATCAATCTGATCCGGTGAAATTTCACCAGCGACGGCGGCTTTGGCGATGG
Source organism: Verrucomicrobiota bacterium (assembly GCA_040384845.1). Taxonomy (GTDB): domain Bacteria; phylum Verrucomicrobiota; class Verrucomicrobiia; order Verrucomicrobiales; family Akkermansiaceae; genus Luteolibacter. The sequence goes on from JAZKIL010000011.1 coordinate 12,654, forward strand.
CACGGACGGCGGCGGTAATTTCTTCGCGAGCGCCATAGGAGAGCGCGAGCACCAAGGTCATGGTTTGATGGTTCTTAGTTTGCTCTTTGATACGATCCAAACGTTTGCGAGTAGCGGCGGGAAGCCGATCCAGATCGCCGATGGCTTGGAGACGAATGTTTTGTTTGTCCAACTCACTGGCTTTATCATCCAGAAACCGATCTAACAGTTTCATCAGAGCATCGACTTCGTTTTTGGGTCGGTTCCAATTTTCTGATGAAAACGCGTAGAGCGTGAGATATTTCACGCCGAGCTCGATGCAGGCCTCGGTGACTTCGCGGATGGATTCGGCGCCTGCGCGATGCCCCTCAGCTCGAGGGAGTCCGCGTTCTTTCGCCCAGCGGCCATTGCCGTCCATGATGATTGCGATGTGCATGTGGCAGAAAGGAGACGGAGATTTATTTATCGTTCGCTACAGAAATCAGAGGCGCAACGTTTGCTTGCGATCAGGGCCGACACCGACAAATGCGATGGGTGCGTCGCAAAGTTGGGAGAGGCGAGCCAGGTAAGCTTGGGCGTTTTGCGGGAGTTGGTCGTAGCTGGTGCAGTGGGTGGTGTCTTGTTTCCAGCCGGGGAGAGTTTCGTAAATGGGTTTTGCGCGATCCCAGAATGAGCGATCCGCTGGCGGCAGTTCGTGTCGGGCGCCGTCGATGTCGTAGGCGACGCAGATTTTCAGATGGTCATATTCGTCAAGTCCATCGACGTTGGTGACGGCGAGTCCAGTGACTCCGTTGACCATGCACGCGAAGCGGAGGAGAACGGTATCGAGCCAGCCGCAGCCGCGGGGGCGCCCAGTGGTGGCGCCGAACTCGCGGCCCAGATCGTGGAGGTATTTGGAAAGTCCTTCGTCGCCCGTCGGGAAAGGACCGGAGCCAACGCGGGTGGTGTAAGCCTTGCAAACGCCGATGACGGATTCGATCGCGGTTGGCGGGAGACCGGTGCCGGTGGTGGATCCGCCGGCGGTGGTGTTAGATGAGGTGACGAAGGGATAGGTTCCGAAATCGATGTCGAGCAAGGTTCCCTGCGCTCCTTCGAAAAGGAGAGTTTTCTTCGCCTTCCATGCTTTGTGCAAAACTGGAATGGTGTTGGTGACGTGCGGGCGGAGTCGCTCAAACGCGGCGTAGGTATCTACGATGACAGCGGCGGCGGTGAAAGTGGGTAGATCGTATTTTACGAGGATCTCGTTTACTTCGGCGACGCGGCGGGTGATTTGTGCTTCGGCGAAAGGACGGTCTAACAAATCTGCCATGCGTAGGCCGCAGCGGTTGACTTTATCGGCGTATGCCGGGCCGATGCCGCGTTTGGTGGTACCGATTTTTTGATCGCCGAGTGAAATTTCGCGAGCGGCATCGAGTTCTTTATGGAAAGGCAACACGACGTGAGCCCGATCCGAGATCAGGAGTTTTTCCGGGTCGATGGTGACACCTTGGGCTTCGATACGTTCGATTTCGATGCAGAGGCCGATGGGATCGACGACGACGCCGTTGCCGATGACGTTGATTTTGTTGTCCCAGAGAATTCCGGAAGGAAGAAGGTGAAGGACATATTTGGTGCCTTTGGCGATGACCGTGTGGCCGGCGTTGTTGCCGCCTTGGCCGCGGATAACGACGTCCGCGGTTTCAGTTAGATAGTCGACAATCTTGCCTTTGCCTTCGTCGCCCCATTGGAGGCCGGTGATTACAGTGTTCATGAAACTTTAAATTCTAAATTTTAAACCTCAAATCTTGAGGTGCTTGCGCTGGACTTTTTTCTTACCTTCTAACGTTTACTGGCCTCAATAAGTTCAGCGAAGTCGGTGAAGAAGTGGGCGGCGTCGTTGGGGCCGGGGGCGGCTTCCGGATGGTATTGGACGGAGAAGATGGGCAGGGTTTTGTGGCGCATGCCCTCGACGGTGTTGTCGTTGAGGTTGACGTGAGTGACCTCGATGTCGTCCGGAAGAGAATCGGGATCGACGGCGAAGCCGTGGTTCTGCGAGGTGATGGAAATTCTACCGGTGCGGAGGTCTTTGACGGGTTGGTTGCCGCCGCGATGGCCGAATTTGAGTTTAAAGGTTTTTCCGCCGTAGGCGTGAGCGAGCAGTTGATTGCCAAGGCAGATGCCAAATGTCGGAAGCTTGGTGATGAGCTGCTTGAGCTCAACGTGAATGTAATCGAGCGCAGCCGGATCTCCGGGACCGTTGGTGAGGAACAAGCCATCCGGTTTTTTCGCGAGGATTTCAGCAGCAGAAGTGGTGGATGGCACGACCTCGACTTCGAAGCCCGCTTGGCGAAGCATGCGGAGTTGGTTGTATTTCAAACCGAAGTCGATTGCGACGACGCGGTATTTCACTTCGGGTAATTCTTGGTAAGTTTCGGTCTCGCCAATGGATGCGTTAGGGAGGGTCCATTTGCGGGATTCTTCTGACCAGATGTAAGACTCCTTGGTGGTGACTTCTTTGACGAAGTCCGAACCTTCCATCGGTGCGGAGTTTTTTGCGGCAGCGATCGCATCGGCTTCGGAAAGCTCGGTGGTGACGCAGGCGCGCATTGCGCCGAGTGAGCGGAGATGTTTTGTTAGAGCGCGGGTATCGATGCCTTCGATGCCGAGGATGTCGTGGCGCTCAAGGTAAGAGGAAAGGCTTTCCTGGGAACGCCAGTTCGATGGGATTTCGCAAAGCTCACCGATGACAAATGCGCGGATGTGTGGGCCGGCGGATTCGTTGTCTTCCGAGTTCACTCCGTAGTTGCCGATCATCGGATAAGTCATCGCGACGATTTGGCCGCGGTAAGAAGGATCAGTGATCACTTCTTGATAACCTGTCATGGAGGTATTGAAGCAAATTTCTCCGGTGGTGGTTCCGCTGGCTCCGAAAGAAATTCCAGAAAAGCAGCGTCCGTCTTCGAGGGCAAGTATAGCGGTCGTGGGCACGGGGCGGGAGGTTATGTACCTCTGGCACGGGATGGAACCAAAATTTCAGGGAAATCTTCGGAATTTGGATTCGAAGTTGTTCTCGCGATGAAAGGGGTTGCAAACGCCTGCTCCATATTGGAAATAGCGAGATGCATCGCACCTTTGCAGAGTTATATCAGGCAGAGGCTTATCCGCCGATGAGTCATCCGAGCGCCGATCCGGCGGGAAATGCGGAGGTCGCGAGGTTTCTTGGGCTGGGTGAGAGCAAGGTTGAGGGCGCGCGGATTCTAGAAATAGGCTGCGGGACGGGGCATCATTTGCTTTCCGTGGCGAATCGGTTGCGAACTGCGGATTGCGTGGGGGTGGATGTTTCCAAGCGATATATTTCCAAGGCGAAGAACCTGGCGCGGCAGGCAGGACTGAAAAATGTGAGTTTTTGTGAGAGCTCGATCCTGGAGTTCAATCCGGATGGAGAGTTCGATTTCATCATCGCCCACGGTGTTTTTTCATGGGTGCCGAGCGAGGTGAAGGTGGGGATGATGGATTTCATCGGAAAACGACTCTCGAAAGATGGGGTCGCGACGGTAAGCTTCAATGTCGCGGCGGGCTGGAAGGAAAGGATGTTGGTGGTGGAAAAGGTGCGTGCGATTCAAGCAGCGGGTGGAGTGGATGAAATGACCGCGCTGGCAGTTTTCAAAGATGTGGCAGATGTGCGGGAGGCGGAGATCGTGAATGATATGTTGGCGAAGGGCGTGGAGGTTTTGGCGTGCGATGATTTCGGGCCGCTGACGGATGCGTGGTCACTCGGAGCGGTGGTGAAACTTGCGGAATTGAGCGGTCTGCGTTGGTTGGGCGATTCTGTCACCGCTGAAAAAGGCGATGACGCCACCGATGAAAAGCTGAAGACCACTTTCCGATCCGAGATTTTTTGTCGCAAGGATGCGTCGCTGGGTGAATCGGTGCCGATAATCAAAAAGCCGGAAAGTGAATTCCCCGTGCCGCATTTTCCCAAGCTCGATGCATGGCGCTTGGTTTGCGCACAGGAATCTCTGCCGCTGGTGGATGTGAATCTCAAATCCTGCATCTTTCCGTTTTCTCAACTCAAGGTCCTAGCCGCGATGGATGGCAGTCGGTCGGTGATGGCTTTGGCGGATTTTGCCAAAGAGGTATCCCCGGAGTTGGATTTCGTTCCGTGGTTGCGGTACGTGGCGCAGCGGGGATTTTTCGTCTAACATTTTATTGTTGCTAAATTTTTAAATCATCGAGAATAGTTTGATATGTATCCACCAACTCCCACTGCATATCGCAACAAACTCATCATGATCACTGCTGTGATTACGATGGTGATCACGTCAGTTGCGTGGATCGGGATCGGTGTTGCAGGGTATTGGATGGTGTATCGGGAGCCACCGAGTTTTCAGATTGATGTGGAATATCCAGATATGGTGGAACTGGGTGAGGAGTTCGACGTTAAAGTCTCAGTGGAAAATACAGGGGCGGACGACGTCAGTTTAGCTAACGTAGATATTTATGATGAATTGATGGATGGTTTTGAAATGATCGATGTATCTCCAAAACCACACTCCTCAGAAAGGATTATCGGATATCATTCCTACAACATACACAAGAGTCTCGCGCCCGGTAAGAAGCACAATCTCACCTTTAAACTTAAAGCGAAAGAAGTGGGATTTTGGTCTGGCGATATCGATGCCTGTAATATCATGCAAAACATGGTGACGCATTACACGGAGATCGAGGTGATTGATCCTACTGCAGTGGAAGCGCCGACTGAGGAGTAGAGGGTTTGTTCGACAGAAATGCCATTCCTATGCGGTAGGCAATGTCACGCTGCACGTTTCCTAATATGAAAAATCACAAAGTCCTATCTATTCTCGTTTTATTCGGCGTCTTGGCTTCTGGGCTCGCTCAAGCTGAGGTAACGGAGAAAATCATCGAACAGAAAAGGAAGGGTTATCCAGTTGCTCTAACAGAACTTGATGAGTATCGGAAAAAGCAAGCGGAGCGCTATCGCGGTGCAAATGCCGAATCCAAGGCGGTGATTCTTGCTGAAACCAGAAAACATCTCGAAGATAAACTACTTCATGAGATCTTTCCCGCATGGTATGGAACGGATTGGGCGTTTCATGGAACGACAACCAAGCCGGGAGAAGGGGCTGTCGCTTGCGGCTATTTTGTTTCGACGTGTCTCTTGCATGCGGGGTTTAAAGTGGAACGCATCAAGCTCGCGCAGCAGGCATCCCAAACGATCATCGAGACTTTTATGGCGAAGGCGGATCGAGATATTCTCGCAGGAGGGAAATCCATGAAAGCGATCCGAGAGTATTTACGGAAAGAAGGGAATGGAATTTACATCGTCGGCTTGGACTTGCATGTCGGTTTTATATCGGTATCTGGGGAGAATATGGCTTTCATTCATTCTTCATATTACGAACCTGAGTCATTTGTGAAATCCGAGAAGATCGATTCAAAAAACCCGCTGAGCGATTCGCAGTATCGAGTCTTCGGGAAAATTTTCTCGGACGAGATGATGGTGGGTTGGCTGACGGAGAAGAAATACTCAGTGAAATGAGAAAGTGTGTAGTTTTTGGTAGGGTCGTTTT
>JAZKIL010000011.1:18212-62180 GCA_040384845.1 Verrucomicrobiota bacterium
AAAACGACCCTACCAATCATGCACGGAAAATACTAACTACACATCGCTTTCTCATGGAGCGCTTTCATATCCGCAGTCGGGATGGGAGTAGGATCTGGGTATTCGAAAATTTCGCCTTCGAAGTTACGCAGGGTGATTTTGTTAGAACTGGTATCGATGACGTAGTTCGGATTGATCGGAATTTTTCCGCCACCGCCTGGGCCATCGATGACGAATTGCGGGATGGCGTATCCGGTGGTGTGACCTCGCAGTTTTTCGATGATGTTGACGCCTTCGGCCACGGAGGTGCGGAGGTGTGAGGAACCCGTAATGAGATCGCACTGATAGAGATAGTAAGGCCGGACGCGGGTCATCAAAAGTTTATGCACCAGTGCTTTTTGAATTTCCGGAGAATCATTTACGCCGCGAAGCAGAACCGATTGGTTGCCGAGCGGGATACCGGCTTCTGCGAGGCGGACGAGACCGTCGCGGACTTCGGTGGTGAGTTCTTTCGGATGATTGGAATGGATGGAGATGAAAAGCGGATGATGCTTTTTCAACATGTCACAAAGCTCCGGCGTGATGCGTTGCGGGAGGAAAATCGGGATGCGGGAACCGATCCGAAGAAATTGGATGTGTGGGATCGCGCGGAGGCGGGTGAGAATCTTATCGAGTTTCGCATCCGAAAACAGCAGTGGATCTCCACCGGAGAGCAAGACGTCCCGCACCTCTGTATGTTTTTCCAAATACTGAAAGGCTGCCTCCCATTGAGTTTCGAGTTGTTGTTCGCCAACACCTGAAACCACCCGCGAGCGGGTGCAGTAGCGGCAGTAGGACGCGCAGCGATCGGTGACGAGAAATAACACGCGATCAGGGTAGCGATGAACCAGGCCGGGAACGGGCATGTGGGAATCTTCGCCACAGGGATCGGCGAGTTCTTCTGGGGCGGTCCAAGCTTCTTCGATGCGTGGAATGACTTGGCGGCGGATCGGGCAGTTTGGATCGTTTTTATCGATCAGATTGAAAAAATGCGGGGTGATCGACATCGCCAGTTTGTTGCCTGCAAGCAGGACGCCGGCGCGCTCTTCATCCGTGAGCTTGATGTGCGCCTCTAGCTCCGCCAGAGAATCGATACGATTCCTGAGCTGCCATTTCGCATCGTTCCAATCCTTCGCCTCGCAATCCGGCCAGTAGCCGGGGGCGTGGGAAGTGAAGGTGGTATCGGGGTCGCTTGGAGAAATCATGCGCTTAAGTTAGGTGCAATCGGTCGGGTACGATTGACGCGGGGTCAAGAGGGGATTTTCAGGGAGTTCACTTAGAAAGCCTGCGCACTAACTCTATCAACCGTCCAGTCGAAGCTGCAAGGGTTGGTGCAAAAGGGATTTTTTCGTCGGATTCATTGGGTAGGAGAGTGTGCCGGGTGGCGATGCGGATTGCTGGGAGGCTCATTTCAGCCAGGGTGGATGAGAGGTCGAAATCATCTCCGAGGCAAACGACTTCTGCCCCGAGAATTTTTCCCAGGTCTTCGAAATCGACGGCGGGTAGTGCGGTGGTGTCACGAGAGGAGAGGATAAGAGCTTCGGCATCGCCCATTGCCTCGATGCAGAGAATGGCGCGGGGTTTGGTATCTGCTTCCATGAGTTTAGAAACGATGATGGCGGTTTCGAGAATGGGTGCGTCATCTTCATTGGCGTGGGGGAGGAAGAGGAAATGGATCGGTTGGGCGGGTGAGAGATCGGCCAAGGATTGCGCGGCGGCGAGAGTGGCGACGAGGCCGGTGGCGTTTTTTTCGGCGCCAGGAGAACTATTAGGCGAATCGTAAGAGGTGAGAATCCAGATCGGCTCAGTGGATTTTTTGAGAGAGGGGATAGTGACTTTCAGGATAGGAAAATCCGAAGGACTATTGATTTTAGCGACTTCGTAACCGGTGTTCGAGGGGCCGAGTGTGCCTTCGATCATGGAGGCAGTGGCGGCGAGTTGGTCGGGTTTGGAGGTGTTGCGCTCACCGATCACGGAAATGATTTTTTTCAAATCATCCGCGATGGACTCCGCCGATACGCTTTTTGCGAAACGCTTTTCGGCTTCGATTTTCGCGGTGTCTTCGTTCTTGAAATATTTCACCAAAGCAAACGCACCGGATGCGATCAGCCAGACTGGTAGAATGACAAGTAGCCACGGAAGGATACGCGATTTTCTTTTTTCTTCCATGATCTGTTAGGACTCTTCCGGCTTTTCGGTCTGCTCGTCGGAATCGTCATCCGCCAAAGTGTCTTCAGGGGGAGTGAAATCCTCGATGCCTTTTCTCAAGCGCTGGGAGATCCATGGACTGATAAATCCGTATAGGAGATATGAGCTGAAAAGCAGGACCGGCATGATGTAGCGGAAGCGAATCGTGAGTGTGACCAAGATTACCGCGCCAAGGATCGCGGTGAAGCTGCCGCGCGTTTTCCAGTCGACGGATTTGAAAGAAGGATAGCGCACATCGCTGATCATCAACCAAGAAAGTCCGAGCATGACACCTGCGAGAACGTATTTCCAGACGCCGACCTCGTGGTCGTTTTTATAAAGATCGATGATAAGGAATGTTAGAGAAGCGATAAAACCTGCGGCCATGGGAATGGGGATGCCGCGGAAGTCGGTGCTGGCACCGGGTTTTTTGGGCAGGGACGCGAGACAGTTGAAACGGGCGAGTCGCATTGCGCCGCAGATGAGATAGATCAGAGCAATCGACCAACCGATATTTCCGAGCGGAAACAGCACCGCGCGGGAGAGCAACATCGCGGGAGCCATGCCGAAGGAAATGATATCGGCGAGCGAGTCGAACTCCTGCCCGAATGGAGAGTCTTGGCCACCCAGTCTGGCGAGCCGACCGTCAAGCAGATCGAACAAGCACGAGCCGAAGATGAGCAGAATGGCGTATTGGTAGTATTCGCGGGAGATTTCGTAATATTCTTTGGCTTCGATGACACCGCCACCTGTTGCTTTTTGAACTTCGATTTGGCCTTTGAAAATCATCAGGACAGCGAAGAAGCCGCACGCAAGATTGCAGGCAGTCATGAGGTTCGGGAGGAAGTAAATCTTCGGCTCGTCTGGATCGCGTGGGCGGGACATGGGAGAAACCATGTACTGTAAACCGTTCGTGCTCAACCTAGAAGAATGAATAGGCAGGTAGGAAAATAGCTGCCTTGCGTGAAAAGGGCTTTTTGGTCATACCTATCAAAGATGGCTGTAAAATTCAGGAATTATTATGAGGTATTGGGAATCGGTCGCGATGCCTCGGCGGCGGATGTAAAAAAGGCGTTTCGGAAATTGGCGCGAGTGCATCATCCGGATGTCGCGAAGGATAAGGCGACCGCTGAGGAAAAATTCAAAGAGATCAACGAGGCATATGAGGTGTTGAGTGATCCTGAGAAGCGGAAAAAATATGATACCCTCGGGGCAAACTGGGATCGCCATGGTGGTGCTCCACCACAAAGTGCGTGGTCAGGCAGCGGAGCGCAACAGATGCCTGAAGGTTTTGAGTTCGAGTTCGGCGGCACGGGTTTCAGCGATTTCTTCGAGCAATATTTTTCCGGCGGAGGTGCACGGCGTGCAGCGGGTTATGGGGGCGGTGGTTTTTCGGGCGCGGGAGGTGGAAAAGTGCGCGGTCAAGATATCGAGGGCGATCTCATGGTGACGCTCCAAGAAGCTTTCAGCGGATCGATGCGAACCATTTCTCTCCGTAAAGCAGATCCGCGCACGGGTCGAGTGACGACCGATGAAGTGCAAGTTCGTATTCCTGCAGGGATAGGCGAAGGTCAGCGGCTGCGTGTCCCGGGTCATGGTGGAAGCGGTTCCGGAGGAGGGGAGGATGGGGATTTATTTTTACGAGTTCGCATGGCGGCGGATCCGGATTATCGCGTAAAAGGGCATGACCTTTTCCGTGAACTTTCACTCGCTCCGTGGGAAGCCGTATTGGGCACGACGATTTCACTAAACGTCCCCGGCGGAAAAAACGTCCAACTCAAAATCCCTGCCGGAACCAACTCCGAAGATCAGCTCCGACTCAAAGGCTACGGCTTGCCCAAAAAAGACGCGCCGGGAGATTTGTATGTGGAAATTTCCATCGTCTCACCGCGCCAGATCAGCGCAGAGGAGCGCACTGCGTGGGAAAACCTACGCGACAGTTCAACCTTCAACCCCAGGGAACATTGATATGAAATTGATAGAACCCAATCCCCACCACCTCCATTCCTTGGAAGTCGTCATTCGCATGACGGGTAGTTCGCGTCGGAAAATCATTTTCTACTGCCGCAAAGGCGTTATCCAGCCAGCTAACAGCGAGAAGGACGAATGGCATTTCAACGAGGAAGCCATTCTCCGGCTGCGGCACATCGAAACGCTCCGCCAACAACACCGCATGAATTGGGCGGCGATCCATACCATCATTGGCCTCATCGATGAAATCGAAACGCTACGTGACGAACTGAGATTTCGTAGGTGAGTCTTTTTTATACAGGTTTGGGTTCTTAATTATGGATAAATGACTGACGACCTTAGCGTAAAGCAGCGACTCTACGATCATCAAGCCCATGCATATCCCATCTTTTGCCCCACGCAGATTCGCCAAATCATTCACCCTTGGCCTCGCGGCTTTCAGTTTGGTGAACTCGTTCGAACTGGTTCACGCCCAATCTTTCTATAAAGAGGCTCCGCTTTTCTCCACCGCACCAAACGAGACTGCGACCGTAAACTCGCTCTCTAATTTCGGCCCGGTCGGCATCGCCATCGAGTTACACCAGCCCGCTTTCACGATGAAGGTCGGCGATTTGGATCCGAAAAATCCTGCTCAAGCTACTGAGCCCGGCTCTCCCGCTGATGCCACTGGTGCTTTCAAAGCAGGTCAGATCATTGAATCGATCAATGGTGAAACACTCCAAGACATCGACCCCCGCATCCAGCTCGGACAGATCATTGAAAAAGCGGAAGCCTCAGATGGAGTTATGAAATTCATGCTCAAAGATGACGACAAGGCAGCGGCCAAGGAAGTTATCGTCAAAATCCCAGTGCTCGGCGCATACAACAAAACCTGGCCGCTGAATTGTCCGAAATCCGATAAAATTGTTAGAAATATGGCGGACTATCTTTCCAAGCCCGGTTCTAACAAAGGCTTTGCCGACTTCGGGATGTTGTTCCTACTTTCCACCGGCGAGGAAAAAGACCTGGCTCCGGTCAAGGAGTGGGTGCACGGATTGAAAGATAAGAATGGCAGCGGTTACGCATGGCACATCGGTTACGGCGGCCTCGCGATTTGTGAATACTATCTCCGCACCGGCGATCCCGTAGCACTTCCCATCATTCAACAATGGGTCGATGCCGCAGCAAAAGGCGAATATCTCGATGCGTGGGCTGGTCGCGGTGGTGTCACCAAACTCGGTTATGGCAGCGGTCACCTCAATGCCGGCGGAACTCACGTTGTTACCTTTCTTCTTCTCGCCAAACAATGCGGCGTGGATGTCAATGACAGCCTGCTGAATCGCACGATGGTTCACTTTTTCCGCTACGCGGGGCGCGGCATCAATCCATACGGCGATGACCGTCCTGAAACCTCCTTCGTCGATAACGGCAAGCACGGCAAACTTGCCTTCGCCATGGCCGCCGCCGCATCGCTGACGCCTGAAGGTGAAAAATCGATCTATGCGAAAGCCCGCGATCATTGTGCGAAAACCAGTTTCTATACCACCACCTTCATGCTCCACGGGCACACTGGCGGCGGCATCGGTGAAATCTGGCGCAGTGCCTCGATGGGTCTGAAGCAGGAGAAGGAGCCTAAACAATACCGCGAGTTCATGGACAACCGCAAATGGCATTACGAAATGTCACGTCGCTTTGATGGATCGTTTGGAATTCTCGGGGGTGCGGGTTACGACAACGTCGAGTGGGGCAACTGTTACGCGATCTCCTACACCGTCCCGCGCAAAACGCTTCGCATCACCGGCGCACCGCCATCCAAATTTTCCAAACCCTATCAACTTCCCACACGTCCATGGGGCACCGAGGCAGATGACGTTTTCTTATCCATGGATCCTGTTCCAGGAGATGCAGGGAAACGTCTGGACCTGGCGGGCGAAACTCTCACCAAAGATTCCTCCAAGCCGCTCATCATTCGATTGAACGAAAAACCTCTCACCGATGATCAAATCCGCCAATACGTTTCCCATCCGGAATATCTCATCCGCCTGATGGTGGGCGGAGTCGCCGGTGGTCTTGAAGTCCGCTACATGGCTCCCGCGCCGGCGCACGATGTTCGCGATAAATTGTTAGAAGAATTCGCGCTGCATGGCGATCCTCGTGTCCGCAACGTCGGCTTCCGTGCCGCGATCAAGGCATTCGATCCGACTCTCGATTGGTCGAAACGCCTCTTCGACCTCGCGATCGAACGTCTCAAGGACGACAAGGAATCATGGTTTGTGAAAGACGCTTGTTTTTCTCTCATCCAGAAAGGCTCTCCGGACATGATCGCTCCTCACATCAATCTCATCCTTCCTTATCTCAAGCATTCCGAGCAATGGCTGCAAAACGGAGCGCTCATGACATTGGCCCAAGTCGCAACCGACAGCCGCTGCTATGAAAAAGTTCTCCCTCAGATGGGCGAGCTGTTCCAAACCACTCCTCGCCAAAGCACGACGGGTGGACCTCTGAGCCTGATGCGCGAAAAACTTTCTGTGGCTGACGAAAAAGTGCGTGTCGTTGCTTTGAAAGCGATGGGCGGTGCTTATGAAAATTACAGCGGTAAGACCCGCTGGGAGGGCGGCCAGGATCTAACAGGACATCGCAAGGAAACACTGGGTCGCCTCGCGGAAGCGCTCTCCGGCGTTCCGGGTGGATACGATGTCCTCTATCAGGTTTCGAAAAAACAATTTCCTGATTCGCCGCTGCCACACGACACGGTTTTCCTTTCTGCCGATCCTGATCAATTCGGTCCCGATCTGAAAAAAGTAATCCTTCCACTCATCAGCGAGAAACTCATCTTTCAATACATCGGACAAAATCGCCGCAAGATTTTCAGTGATCTCTCCAAGCCTCTGCAAAATGGCTTAGTAATGAACTCCCTCGACGGTCTCGTCTCGCTTTACAACAAAGTAGGAATTCAAGAATACGATTGGAAACCTTTCGGCCCCGATCTCAAAAACGAATCATGGGATTACCACACGTTCGATCCTGCAGAAGAACTCGCCTACGACAAGTCTCCTTGGCGCTATCGTCCTGTCACTTTGCCAAAAGGAATGGAAAACTGGTTCGCTCCGGAGTTCGATGCCGGGAAAGCGGGGTGGAAAAAAGGCCTGCCACCGTTCGGTCAATACAAAGGCGAGCTAACAGATAATTCCAAAGCGGACCGCAATCATTGGGGCGTAACTCCACGCACTCTCTGGGACAAAGAAGTGCTGCTGCTGCGTGGCACCTATCAATTTCCAGCGCTGAAGCCCGGCCACATCTACCGCCTTCGCGCTAGCCGTGGCCAAGGTGTCGGTGCAGGTGATGGCTTTAAAATTTACGTGAATGGAAAAGAGCTTGTGCAGTCCAAAGAAGGCTTGGGCCGCCGCGCTGGAGACAACATCCAGGGCGGTTGGATCACTCCGGAATTCGTGGAAGAATTCGGGAAAGGCCCTGTCACAATCTCTGCAATCACCTTCATGCGTTATGGGGACCGCGCCATCGTTCAAACGCCTCCTGCCGCCCAAGGGATTTTCAGCATGTGGTTGGAAGAAAGAAAACTCCCGGCACTCGATGCGGAAGTTCTGCGCAAAGCGGCATCCTTCATTCCCATGCTTTCCACCGGATGGCAGGATTTGCAGGATCCGGCTAAAAATCCGGAAGATCCTGAAGAAGGGAAATTCCAATACGATGGCAAGTTCGTCGCGAATCCCAAAGCCAGCGGATCATGGAGCGTGATTTCACAAGTTGCCAAGATCGAAGAGTTCGATCCCGCCGCGAAAGCCAGCATCGGCCGCACCCCGTTCCAGAAAATCACTCTGCAAGAAGACGGCTTCACCCAAGACCCACGCTGGATCTGGTCCGGCGATACTTTGTTAGATCTTGATCAAAACATCGCCCAAAAAATCGTCGCCAAAAACATCGACGGCACTGACTACCTTTTCATCGAGGCCGGAGGATTCAGCACTAAAAACCCTGCCGGCTGGAAATCCCAGCTCCTCGTCCTGAAAGGGAATTGATTCCCCACAAGGAGGGCTGCATTCTGCTGCCCTCTTCCTCTTCATTCAAAGCAGGCAGCAACCAGTTGAGACCGAGAGGTAGATCGAATGTTGAGGGTTGGGATTCCAAAAGGTGCCGAGAAGAGATGACTCCCGTGAAGAAACCCAAGGCAGAACAAGGCGCGCCGCCCTGTTTCGATGGTTTCAGTAGTTTTGAACCTCAAGCTGAGATGGTTTCCGCCGCAAATGGTAGTGTGGATATGCTTTTATGTAAGCGTTTACGCTCGTCCACCCACCCAGCGTGAAGTAGAAACCCGGTCATCTATGAGTGAACTGAACAAATTAGCCGTCCTTATCAGGCAGGAACGCGACTCGATATTGGCGCGGTGGCGGCAGCAAGTGCGGGAACTCCCTGCGGCACGCATGCTGGATGTCGCGACGCTCAACGATCACATTCCTGGACTCTTGGATGAATTAGCTGGGGCACTTCAAGCAAAGTCTGACCAGACCATCCCCCAAGCGCTGGCCGCAACCAGCCCCCCTATCCATGGGCTACAGCGGCTCAAAGACGGGTTTGATATCGAAGAGGTGGTTTCAGAGTATAATCTGCTGCGCGGCTGTATTCACTCTCTGGCCGACGACCACGCTCTAAACCTGCAAGGGCAGCCTCTCCATATTATCAACCGAGTCTTCGACCATGCGATCGGCTTGGCCTTGCAGACCTATGCCACCGAGCGCGCCTTGGAAGTGCAGCGGCGCCGTGAAGAATATCTCGCCTTCGTGGCCCACGATCTCCGAACGCCCCTGAATGCGATTTCCATGGCTGAACGAGTCTTGCAACTCATCCTCCCGGAGAAAGGGAGCAGCGGGGAATCAGCCAAAATGTTGAGTGCGTTGCGTCGGAACGTGCAGCAACTCGAACACCTCGTCGCCAAAGTGCTGGAAGAAAACACCAATCTCAACACGGAAATCGGGATGAAACTGGTGCGGCGCGAGTTTGACTTGTGGTCCCTCGTCGAGTCTCTGATCCACGATTTCCATCCAGTGGCGGACACCGCCAGCACTCAACTGAGCAACATGGTGCCGGACGGCCTGTCCGCGTATGGGGATGCCAGTCTCTTGAGGCGACTTTTTCAAAACCTGATTGCCAACGCGATCAAATACACCCCACGCGGTAAGATTCTCATCGGAGCCCAGGAATTGGGCGGGGAAGGTGAAATCGAATGTTGGGTCAGCGACAACGGTGCGGGAATCGCCCAAGAGTTTCTGGAAAAAATCTTCGAGAAGGGAGAAACCGATTCGGACGATGCGGGTGGAAGAGGCTTGGGTCTCGCCATCGTGAAGACGGTTGCTGAGGCTCACGGTGGGAAGGTCACTGTTAAAAGCACGGAAGGGATGGGCTCGACTTTCCGGTTTTCACTACCCACCAAGGCTAATACCACCAACGGCTAACAAGATGAGCCCCAGCCTCGATTCTGGTGATTCCAGCCCTCAAATATGGACGTTTAGGGATAAACGTCCCTGCCTATACTTTACGTAGCGAACCGGTGGAGTCACCGAAGCGGGGTTCTTTGACTCCGAATTCTTCTAACATTCTCAGATAAAGGTTGGCGAGCGGAACGTCTTCTCCGAAATCGACGTGGCGGCCGGGTTTGAATGCGCCGCCGCCGTGGCCGGCTAGTAGGATGGGAAGATCGTCGTGGTTGTGGCGATCGCCATCGGAGAGGCAGCCGCCGTAAACGATCATGGAGTTGTGCAGCAGCGATTTGCCGTCCACGTCCTCGGTGTTTTTGAGTTTATCCAAGAAATAGGAAAGCTGCTCCAAGTAGAAGGTATCGATCTTGGCAATTTTTTCGAGATTGTCTTTGTTTCCTTTGTGGTGGGAGATGTTGTGGTGGCCGTCGTTGACGCCGATCTCTGCAAAAGATCTGTTAGAACCATCATGCGCCATGAGAAAAGTGGAAATGCGGGTGGTGTCGGTTTTGAAAGCGAGCACCATCATATCGAGCATGAGGCGGAGGTGTTCGCCGTAAGATTCGGGTTTGCCCTCCGGAGCCGGGACGCCGGGATCGGCGGGGATGCCTAACGATTCCGCTTTCTCGATTTGTTTTTCGATCTCGCGAACGCCCGTGAGGTATTCGTCGAGCTTCTGCCTGTCGTTGCGCCCGAGGTGGCGGTGCATGGCTTTGGCATCGCTTTCGATGAAATCGAGGACAGATTTTTTTGAAGCCAGGCGTTGGCCGAGAGATTTGGCGCGTTCGCCGGAAGAGCCTGCGCCGAAAAGGCGCTCAAATACCGCGCGCGGATTCGATTCCGGAGTCATGGGTTGATTTTCAGAGCGCCATGAAAGGTTGAACTGATAGGCACATGAGTAACCGGAATCGCAGTTCCCGGATTTGCGGACGCCATCGGTAGAGAGTTCGAGCGAGGGCAGGCGGGTTTGCGAAGCGACAGCATTTGCCGCGACCTGATCTGCGGATATCCCAAGCTGGATGTCGGAGCCCGCAGTTTTTCTCGGACGCGCACTGGTGAGGAAAGCGGCGGTGCCGCGTGCGTGGTCGCCCGGGCCGTCGCCGCCGTTTTTGGCGTTTTTTTGCTCGAAGCCGGTGAAAATCTGGAAATCTGCGCGGTGTTTCTCCATGGCCGCGAACGATGAACCCATTTTGTATTTCTCAGAGGTGCCATCGGGTCGCCAATGCTCGAGATTCACTCCGTTAGGAATATAAAGATAGGCCATGCGAAGGGGCGCGCCGCTGGCGGTGGTAGCGATGGCCCGGGCTGTTGTGGAAGCTGCCATCAATGGACGGAAAGATTCGAAAGCGGGCAAGGAAAGTGCGGCTCCAAATCCTCTCAGGAAACTGCGGCGGGATAGTTGCGACTTTTCCATAACTCTTTGAAATTACTTTAATTGGCTGAGATGTCTATCTGAGAAAATCCATTCACTCATCCCCGCGCCGCATTTGGAACGGAGCGGAAGTGGTGATGGCGTGGATGAGCTCGGTGAGTTTTCCGTCGTTTTTGTTCATGTGGGCGACGAGTTGCTCGATGGTGGTGGAATCGTAATACTCCACACCGCGACCAATCGCGTAGGTGAGGAGTTTCTCTGAAATGGTGCGGTAAAAATCCGGGCGACGTTTCTGAGCGAGGATGGTTTTGAGGGTTTCCACGTTGGAAAATTTTTCTCCGGTCACGAGTATGCCAGCGGTGTCGATGGGTTTTCCGGCTTCGGTCATGCGGAAGCGGCCGAGCGCATCGAAGTTTTCCAAACCAAGGCCGATGGGATCCATCCGTGCATGACAACTGCGACAATCGGGATTCTTGCGATGAATTTCCATCATCTCCCGCATGGTGGGGTTGGCGCCCTGTTTCGCGGCTTCTGTTAGTTCCGGAACATTTGGCGGAGCTGGCGGTGGCGGGGTGCCCAGAATGTTTTCTAGAACGAAAAGCCCGCGTTTCACCGGTGAGGTCCGGGTGGGGTTCGAGGTGACGATGAGAAACGTGCCTTGGGTCAATAAACCGCCGCGTTCGGGATGCTCGCTGAGATCGACAGCGCGAAGTTTTTCTCCCTTCACACCGTTCACCCCGTAAAACGCGGCGAGGCGTTCGTTGAGAAAAGAGTAGTTTGCAGAGATCAATTCTTCGGCGGGTCGGCCCTCACGCAGGATGAAATTGAATAGCGCGTAGGTTTCCTCGCG
This sequence comes from Verrucomicrobiota bacterium, assembly GCA_040384845.1. Classification (GTDB taxonomy): domain Bacteria; phylum Verrucomicrobiota; class Verrucomicrobiia; order Verrucomicrobiales; family Akkermansiaceae; genus Luteolibacter. The sequence goes on from JAZKIL010000011.1 coordinate 30,079, forward strand.
CATGTCGTTGCGGAGGCGGGGATCGAACATTTCCGAGGCCTTGCGTTTGTCGGATACACCGAGGATGACCGGCGCGGAGATGGGAGTGGTGGAGACATCGCGTGCTTGCAACCACTGACCCACGAAGTTTTCTGTTAGACGACTTGAGCGCGGGTCGGCGAGCATGCGCTCGACTTGTGGGCGGAGGTTCGCGCGGAGTTTTTTGTTGAAAGCCAGCGACAGTAATTCGTCATCGGGGACAGAGGCCCAGAGAAAAAACGAGAGTCGAGAGGCGAGCGCGTATTCGTCCAACGGAACAATTTTCGCCGGGTTGTTAGGTTCGGGTTGTATTTCGACGCGGAATAAGAAACGCGGCGAGGCAAGGCAGGCGGAGATGGCTTGCTTGATGCCGTCTTGAAATGTTTTTCCCGGTAACTTGTCGATCTCTTCAACGATAGCGACGAGTCGGGTGATATCGCTTTCGACAACGGGTCGGCGAAACGCGCGGGAAACAAACGAGCGCATGATTTTCCGCGCGTATGCTTTCGCGGCTGCGGGGTCTTCCGGAGCTGGGCCATCGACGAAGATCATGCGGTGGCCTTTGGCATACTCGCGCTGAGAGCCGTCGAGCGGACCCTGGAGAATAAGTCGTTGGATGGAAAGATACAGCGTCTCTTCGCCTTCGGCGGGTGAGTGACCTGGCTTGAGTCTGATGGTGATTTCTTGTTCACCGGTCTGGAGTTTCGCGGTAGCTGTGAGATCAATACTGCGGCGCTGATCCCAACCGAGTTTGGTTTCAGTTAGTTTTTTTTCTGCAGTAGAAATTTCCAGTGTGGCCGCGGCGGTGGTGGCTTCGGTTGCGCCTTGGATCGCGTATTGAAGCATGAGTTGGTAACTGCCATCCCATTTCACCGGAACTTTCAAAGTGAACTCCGCCCCATCAGCAAAAGGAATCCAAGTGGATGGAACGGATGCGTTTTTGAAATCGCTTGCGGAAAACTCGACGCGAGGAACTTGCGCTGAAGCATCATCTGGCAAAGCGAAGTTCACGACCTCTTCTGCGGCTGTTAGATATTTCTCCATCAGCAAGGGAGAGATGGAAAGGACATCGCCGATGTTGTCGAAGCCGTATCCGGTGTCGTCCGGAGGAAAGGCCTCGGCGGTATCATATTCTACGCCGAGTAGGTCGTAGACAGCGTTGCCATATTCTTCTCGGTTGAGCCGGCGTATCGTAACACGACCCGGATCGGGTTTTTCCGGATCGAGTTTGAAGACGGATGATTCGATCCATGAAAGCAGTTTTCGTTTTTCCTCTACGCTCGGTTGTCCCTCGTCGGAAGGCGGCATGATTTGTGAGCGCAGGTTTCGCCAAACCGGCAGCCAGTGTTTGCGATCCCCGAGATGCGCAGACAGGTCTTTGTAACTGTCCATGCGGAAATCGCCTTCCTTCGAGCCATCGCCGTGGCAGTCGAAACAATATTCCACAAGCAAGGGTTGGATCTCCTTTTTGAAAGTCTCATCAGCCATGGCAGTTGCGCCTAGGAAGAGGAGTGGGAGGAAACGAGGAAAAGTCACGATCTGAGGATACGTTCAGTGAAGCTGGGAGTTTTTCAACTCTTTCAATCACTTCAGCACTTTGATCGCCTCCGCGATGGCGGGGTCGGTCCATTTATCGAACGCTTCTTTTTCGGTTGGGCTTAGGGAAGTGACTCGTGCGGCTTTGAGGAAATTTTCGCGATCGGCATCGGTGAAGGGGACGATGGTATCGGGGTTGATGCCTTTGAGATGAGGGGTTTCACCGGAAGGAGTATGGTAGGTGGCGATGGTTAAACGCAGGGCGGTGGAATTTCCCATCGGGATAATGTTTTGAACGCTGCCTTTTCCGTAGCTGCGTTCCCCAATGATGGTGGCGCGTTTGAGATCTTTCAAAGAACCCGCAGTGAGTTCGGAAGCGGAAGCTGAATGGCGATCGATCAATACAACCAACGGGTAAGGACGATTGCGGCGTTGGCGGTTGGGAGTTTTGAGAAACTCCTCGGGTTTATCGCGTTCTCTAACAGAAACAACGGCTGTGCTGGGTGGGACGAACAAACCAAGAATTTCAACGGTTTCATGGAGATGGCCTCCGCCATTTTCGCGAAGATCGATGATGAGCGATTTCATGCCTTTGTCTTCGAGTTCGTCGAGTGCGGCTTCGATTTCCCGAGCGCAATTCGTGCCGAACTGAGCAAGCCGTAAGTACCCGATCTGTGGGTTTTTTTCTAACGGTTTCGCGAGGATGAGTGAGCGTTCTTCGATGAAACGGTGAGCGAGCGTGACTTCGATTTGATCGGGCTTGGTTGGATCTTGAACGAGAAGTTGGGTGGTTTGGCCGGCGTTGCCGACGAGCATCTCGAGCGCGCTTTTCAGGGAAATTTTTGAGGTGTCCTGTTTGTTGATTTGGAGGACTTTCATATCGGGCTTGAGAGTGGCGACGCTGGCAGGCCCACCGGCTTCGACGGCACTGAGGTAAAGAAACTCTGAATTTTTTCCAAGACTCAGGCCCAAGCTGGCGATTTCGTTGTTGAGTTTGCCGTCTTCACTCATCATTTCCTGCATCTCGGGATGGATGAAAGATGAATGGGGATCGAGGCTGGAAAGCATGCCATCGAGCGCATGATTGATCAGTCTATCGTAGGTGAGTTTATCCACATCGGGGTGACGCGCTTTGGTCATTTCCATGGCTTTGATAAAACGCTCAAGCGCTGGGTAGGCGGCTTCGGTGGGCTCTGCTGGGACCTCATTTGCAACTTGGGCGGGTGGCGCGGTTTCGACTGGAGCCGTCTCTTGGGCGTGAAGTGGCAGGCTGATCGTCAAAATGAAGGTGCTGATGCGCATGAGTGATGCGATTAGCAGGTTTGATAGCCATGCGTAAAGGTTAAGCGTGGGATTTTTTGCCATCGAATCCGACCAACCCTGCATTTGAGAATCGTGCAATTTGCGGGAACGGAGCTGTAATCTGCCGTTTCCTCTTGGGCAAATAAGCGGATCATCCCTTATAGAACATAGATCGCAGGCTTGGCTCCAAAATAGCTTAGGGAAACTATGCTCAAATATATGCCCGCCGCCATCGCATCACTTACCGGCTCTGCGGCCGCTACGGAAAACCATAAGAACTTGTGATCCTCAAATAACCCAAAACAAAACCTTAAAACCGAAAAGCATGAAGCCCAACTTACTCTTTGTTCAAAGTGCCGACTTCGAGATTAATCCTCAGATAGAGAAATTCTGCGAGCATTTCTGTGATACCCACTACGTCTATCTAGTCCGCACCGGCTCAGAGATCCGCGATGATTCCCCAGCCGGGCTCCGTTTCCTCAACCACAGGCTCGATAGACTCCCAGGCTTCGCGGAACTCGATACAGTCGTCTCAGTCGCCGACTCTGGAATCGCCGACTTGCTCCGGACAGCCTATCCCGAATCCAAACTCGCCATATGGGACCCCGAGGATGAGTGGCACATACCGGACGTCCTCGTGAGCCTGTTGCGTCCCACCATCGTTCAGGCCGATTTCAACTCCCCGAAACAAGCGGAATTGGCACACGCCATGTGATCCGCAGCCAAAGTCTTCCACTGCTCAATGCTGGGGACTGCGGTTTGAGGGCTTGATTCTTTAACTTTTCTTAACTAAAGTTCGCGCCTCAGTCGCGATGAGTTTCAAAAAGAAGATATCACTGGCGAAAAATCCGCCGAACCGTAAGCGGGGGCAGAAGTTCCCGTACGATGGGTTGGTATCGGTGAATCGACGGGCACATGAGCGGACGGACACGCAGCTGGGGAAAAACCGCAAGCTGAATCAAAGAGCGGGGAAATCCGTTTGGGCATCGATTGCTTTGGAGGATGTCGAAATCGAGGAGGAGCCCTCCGCAGGCTTATGGAAAATACTGGCTCGCTGGACTTTGGCGACCTTGTTGCTTCCGTTCTGTTGGGTGACGAGTTGGACCTTATTGAAAACTTTTTCTCACGCGACCCTTGAGCAGGGATTTTGGCAGAGCCCGCAGTTTTGGTATTTCATCATTGGGGCGCTGATCATGTTGGGCTGGTTTTGGTCGAAGCTGGCGCAATCGTTTTTCCTCTACCTCTACGTGTTCGGGCATGAGCTGACGCATGCGTTGTTTGTGAAATGTTTTGGAGGGAAAGTGTATGACATGGAGTGGGGTTCTTCGGGTGGATATGTCACCACAGATAAAAGCAACTGGGTGATTTCGCTTTCGCCTTACTTCGTTCCGATCTGGAGCGTCATTGCGGTCATTCTATATGCGGTTCCAAGTATCTTTTGGGAACTTCCGGGCGAGGCCGATCTCGTGTTCTACGCGATGATGGGCGCTTCGTGGTCGTTTCACATGGCATGGACCATCTGGATGATTCCGCGGGATCAACCCGATCTCAAAGACAACGGCACGTATCTTTCGCTGGTGTTGATTTACTTCGGAAATTTGGTGGTGTTGGTGGGTTTGCTTTGTTTCGCCACGCCGCATCCTTTGGAGAGCTTCCGCGAATTCGGTTACAAATGGTTTGGGGACGTTATGACTTGGGGCGATATCGCCTTCCGCTGGACCGAGAAATTTCTCTCACAAGTCCCGAGTTATTTGTAACCCGGGATTCCTGATTGTTTTTTCAATCAGAAAACCGAAACTCACCGCGTGATCGATCTCGATGCGAATGCGACAACCCGAATGCTGCCTGAGGTGGTAGACGCGATGCTGCCTTGGTTGCGCGATCATCACGCAAATCCATCGGGAAGTTATCGGGGTGCGAAGCTTGCGCGAAAAGCCATTGAGCAAGCCCGCGAGCAGGTCGCGGATTTGATTTCAGCTGCGCCTGAGGAAATTGTTTTCACCGGCTGCGGAACCGAGAGCGTGAACACCGCGCTTCACTCACTGGACGTTCTAACAGGAAAGGGAGCCGCCATGGTATCGGCGATTGAGCACAGTGCGGTGTTGCGGCAAGTGGAACGGTCAAAGCGAGATGTCAGGCTCGTGAAAGTGGATGCGGCTGGTTTGATCGAAGAGGAAGATTTTGCGGAGGCGTGTGATACTGCGGCGTTTGTTTCGGTGATGCTGGCAAACAACGAAATCGGCGTCATTCAGCCAATTGCTAAATTGTTAGAAATCGCCCGTGCGAAAGGTTTGCCGTTTCACACCGATGCAATTCAAGCCGTCGGTAAAATTCCCCTTTCCGTGAAAGACATCCCAGTCGACATGCTGTCGATATCAGCGCATAAATTTCACGGACCGAAAGGAATCGGCGCGCTGTATGTAAGAAGTGGAGTTGATTTTTCACCGCTCCTCGTCGGCGGCGGTCAAGAGTCGGGTCGCAGAAGCGGCACTGAAAACACCGCCGCGATCGTGGCGATGGGTAAGGCTGCGGAGTTAGCGAAACAAGCTCTGGACTCAGGTTTGGGAAGTGATTTGGCAACGATGCGTGATCTCTTTCAAACGCTGGTCATGGAAGGTGTCAGCGGTTGCACACTCAATGGTGCGGTGATCAGCAAATTGCCCAACACAACCCATCTCTCCTTCAGGGATTGCGATGCGGCGGGAATGCTGATTTTGTTAGATGAAGCCGGTTTGGCCTGCTCCGCAGGATCCGCCTGTATGACTGGAAAACGCAAACCCTCCCACGTCCAACTTGCTATGGGCCTTTCCGAAGCCATGGCGAAAACCAGTTTGCGGTTTAGTTTTTCCCGTTTCAACACACTGCCAGAAGCCGCCCAAGCCGCCCAAATCGTCATCAAAGCCGTCCAAAAACTCCGCGCCGTCCAAGGCGGGGGAATTGGTCCGGTGGCGATTTATACGCAGTGAAAGGTTGAGCCGAACACTCGACAGGACGGCTGGGAATGGGTTATGTGTGATCGTTATGTCGGCTGCTGGATCACTTGCGAAATGATGATAAAGCGACGAAAGAAATGGAATATGAGATACCTCACCTCGATCATTATTACACTTTCTGTGCTTTTGAATGGCTGTGGAAATAATGAGAAACAAGAGATAGCAATAGACGTTAAAATCGTTGGTGCTTCCGAGGGTGACTTTAAGATGATTTATGATGAAACCCAGTCGCTTGAGTATTATCTTGATGGAAAATTTCTTGGACAGAATGAATCAGGTGCCAGAAAGCTGCTAAGTTCCTTGGAAAAGATTAAAGGAACTTGCTCGGTTAAAATGAATGTGCCGCCCAGAATAGTGGCGGGAACCGGAAAAGCTGTCGTTTCAGAGACAACTGGTTTGGATCCATATCTAAAAAATAAGGCCATATCCCATTCAATCGCCAAGGAACTGAATAGAATCCTTAAAAGGTGACGGACACAGGCCACCGAGATCGTCATCAAATATGGGCTAATGGCTTTTCGCCAGACCGACTCTAGGGGCTGCGAAAAACTTCATCCTCCTGTAGAAATTTCGCGAATTTCCCGAATCCCGCGCTGATATGCCATAAGGGATACCTTACCTGTCTCTCAAAAACCCCAAAGTCTGAGCTCCTTGAAACCCAAATTCAACTTACTATTCTCCTTACTCGCAGCCATCGGCTTTGCGCTGGTGATGCTTTCACAGAACGTGCAAGCGCAGCTTTTCTGGGACGGCACGGATTCTACTGCGGACGCTGATGGTGGCGCGGGGACTTGGGATACCTCTAGTGCAAACTGGGATAGTGCAGCGACGGCTGGAACCAACACGATTTGGAACAATACGACCCACGCCAGCACGGTCGCCACTTTTGGCGGAACAGCAGGCACAGTCACCCTTGGCACCGCCATCACAACCGGCGGTCTTGCTTTCAATACTACGGGCTATGTGATCGCTGGCAGCGCGACGAATACGCTTGGCGGTGGTGCACGCTCCATCACCACTGCGACGGGTGTTTCTGCCACAGTCTCTGCCAGAATCGCCGGGACCTCCTTAAGCATAGCTGGCTCTGGTACGCTTACCCTTTCGGGGGATAACACATATAGTGGCAGTACCTCTTTTAGTGGGGGCGGCATTGTCATTGCCGGCAGCAACACGGCCTTCGGAGCCGGACAACTCACCTGGAACCTAAGCACCCCACAAACCACCCTCCGCTCCGACGGGACAAACAGGACATTTGGCAATTCCATCAGCCACGCAGGCAATTTTACACTTGGTGGAAGTGGCACAGGAAATCTAACATTTAGCAATACGTTGGCATTGGGAAGTACTTCGAAAAGCCTTACGGTGAATGCGATCACCGCCGAGTTCCAAGGCAATATATCGCGAGGAGGAGGCACCTACACAAAGGCTGGCTCCGGCACGTTGATCTTTTCCGGAAACGCTACGAGTTGGACAAGTGGCACCTTTGCCGTCAGCGAAGGAACCGCTTTGATCAATGGAACTCTGGGTGGTTCCGCTAACACCACCGTTGCATCCGGATCCACCCTTGGCGGAAGCGGCAGGATCGTAGGAACTGTCAGCGTCAGCGGTGTGCTGGCTTCCGGCAACAACGGGATTGAAAGCCTGAGTACAAACGCACTGACCTTCAACAACAACTCGACATACGCTTTCCAAGGCAATCGGGATGCGGCGGCAGCCGTCGCAGGCGATCTGACCGCAGTTACGGGAGCTCTCAGCCTGAGCGGAACTGTCAACTTAACTCTCACCGATCTAGGCACGTTGGGAACCTGGGCTGCTGGAGAAAAGCTTACGCTCATCGGCTACAGCGGTGCATGGAACAATGGGCTCTTCACCTATAACAGCAGCAGTCTGGTGGATGATAGCGAGATCAACTTCAGTGGCATGAACTGGACCTTCAATTATAATGATACCGTCGCAGGCACCAACTACACTGGCGACCTCACTGGCTTGACGAGTTTTGTAACCATGACCGCCATTCCCGAACCCCACAGCGCACTCCTTTGCAGTTTCAGTCTTCTCCTGCTCTTGCGCCGCGGGAGACGATTGATCGATTCAAAATCAAACTTCCCCACCAACCTAGATTGAGATATTACTGAACCGTATGAAGCTCTCCACAAACCCACTGCCTACGGATGACCGCACTAGCGGATTTCTCTCGCTGATCCTCGAATGCCAACAGGATCTCAAGAATTACTTGTACAGCCTCCACCCCTATGCACAAGATCTTGATGATTTATTCCAAGAGACCAGCTTGAAATTGTGGCAGATATTTGACGAATATGACAACCAACGCCCCTTCCTGCCTTGGGCACTTCGTATCGCTTATTTTCAGGTATTGCGATTTCGCAAAACGCGCAGTCGAGATCGCTTGGTTTTTTCCGATGATATGCTCGATCTCCTCGCCAGCGAAGCGCCACAAGCCGGTGAGGCGGACTTACTTCGAAGCAGCCTCCATAACTGTCTGGAAAAACTAACACCCAGAGCTCGTGAAGTTTTGTTGGCTCGATACAGCCAGAACACCAATATTGCCAGTCTTGCTGAAAGAACCAAACAAAGCGTTCATGCGCTTTATCGAATTCTCAACACCGCCCGCAGCAAAGTTACCACTTGCTTGAGTAAACAACTTACGTGCGAAGATATCTTACCCATTAGATTAACCGATTGATTTTTTATATGTTCCCTAACAAACAAAACAGCCGGCTCGATGAAATACTATCACGTTTGGTGGATGGTATGGCAACAGATCCTGAGATCGGCGAGCTTGAAAAAATCTTAAGTCAGGACTCAACTTCCCGCGAGCGTTACAGACTCTTCATGGCGACTCATCTCGAACTCGCCACGCATCCTCTTGAATTGCCGAAATCATTGCCAATTCCGTTTTGGCAACGCGCCGGCTTGCCTCTTGCCGCTGCCGCTGTCCTAACACTTTTCACCGGGACCATATTGTGGCGAACCACTCGGAATCCAGATTCCGCACAACAAGCAAACGTAAAATCCTATCTACCTGTTCTTGCGGTCACCTCACGTGTCCAAAATGCCACATGGGATCATAGCGACCCGCTCGCCACTGGCACCAAGTTATGTCGCGGCTTGATCACACTTAAAACCGGACTTATCACACTCGATCTGATCGGAGGTGAACAAATCACTCTCAAGGCTCCCGCTCGCTTCGATATGATCAGTCAAAACGAAATGATGCTTCATTCCGGTGATGCTGCTTTGCTCATGAAAAAGCATGGTGGTTCACCCTATATCATCAGGGTTCCTGGCGGAGCTGTGGTTGATCTCGGGACTGAAATTTCTGTCAATGTGAACTCCGAAGGCGTTTCAGATGTACGAGTTTTTGATGGGAAAGCCAATGTATCATCCATGGATGCCAGTGGCCGCACCCGACACGAACGCTTACTGCTTACAGGAGAATCGGTCCAAATCGGCAAGACACTTGCTACCAGCAAAAAGGACGAACAATCATTTTTACGTTCACTCACACCTGTAACTGTCGATCACTCCGCGGCTGGTAAGCCCTATCATTCTGTTATAAATCATTCCCAGCCACTTGCCTGGTGGAGCTTTGAGCCCCCTGCCTCCTCGGGAAATATCGCACCAAAAGCTGGGACGATACCTCTTCTGCTGGGAGGGAAGCCACGTATCGTTGGCTCCGAAGAAAAAAGTTTTATGTTAACGAACAGCTCCGACGCGGCAGGCTTTGCCGTCGCTGAATCAGCGATTGCAGGCTTAGACACAGAAGCGGGGCTCAGCGTGGAATTCCTCATACATCCAAGCTCCGAAAATGGCACCGCCTTCGCGTTTGACCAACCCGAGTTACCGGTTCCCCAGAACGGGCTTGATGGCCATGGCCCCCACTCACCCCACCGGATGCTCATCGAACGCTCCGGGCTCAGTGGCTCCGGCATCGGCCACATTCATTCCGATTTCGCCTTACGAGTCATGTTTCGCTCGCCCGCTGGCTATGAAGGTGGAACAAATTCATATTCAACCGAATCTCACCTCATGCACCGTTGGATTCATGTGGTGTACACACACGATGGAATAGCTCTCCGCCTCTATATTGACGGCAAACTATCGGACGAAGTTCCATCCGATCTGCCCTTCCAGAATGCCGATCTACGACCTATCATCGGACGTATGCAACCACTGCCTATTGGTATAAAACGCCAATGGCACGGGGGCATTGATGAAGTGGCTCTCTACGGACGGGCACTCAGTGCAGAGGAAATCGAAACTCACGCATCAGCGTTGGAGCGTTGAGCTAACCAAATGATTGTTTCTGCGGGAAAAAGCCTTGGGAATGAAGGAGTGCACATGGTGCGCGAGCCGGGGTTCCCTTACTGGTCAGCGGGTTTTTTAATTTCCGGCGAGCTGGAGGTCGTGATCTCGGGGCGCACCACCTCTCTCCACAACCGCAGTTGCGTGGTGATCCCGCCGCATACGCCGTACGAACTCACTGTTAGAAAACGGCAGAGGGAGATCTGGATGATCTTCGACCCCCGCCCGCACTTTCTCGAGACCCTGCTTCCAGAGGATGGTGTGGCGGAGACTTTCTCAGTGGACTTCGTCGGCAGCGATGTCTGGTCAGCGGTACGCACGGGTCTCGACGATCTCCTCAAATGGTGGAATGCCCCGCAACCGCAACTGCAACTTGCGGAGAACGCGATGGAAAAAGTTCTCCTGCTCGCCCACTGGTTGCACGATGAACGGCAGCCGTCGCAGGTCGACAAGCGCATCAACGACGTATTGGCTCTCATCAACAAGCGGCTTACTGACGAACTGACCGTTGAGGATCTCGCCCGTGCATCGGGCTTGTCACTTTCCCGCTTCGCACACCTCTTCCGAGAAAGGATGGGAGTGACGCCTATGGGATTCCTCGAAACGCGCCGGATGGAGCAGGCGCGGAACCTGCTTCTCACCACCGATCTTCCCGTTCAGCAGGTCGCGCTGATGACCGGTTTTCCCAATGCCCAGCACTTCAGCACGCGCTTCCGCAGACTCGCGGGGCAAACTCCCAGTGCGTTCCGCCTCGCTCCCAAAAGACGCTTCGGCGAACTCCATCCGGAACAGGACGGCGAGTGAGGCGATATGTTCTCACGGTGCCGAACCGATGCGTCTGGCGCGGATGTTAGATCCACCGTTCTTCTTGAAATCGGAGACGGCACCTTTATTCCCGATGACCACCCAGTAAGTGATGTCGCCAATGCCGAGGTTGGTAGGATCGTTCACGTCGTGCGTCGTTTTCTGCCAGACGTTGTGGTCGTCGGTTTGGCCTGATCCGGAGTTCTCGGTGTTGAGCTGTTCGATTTGGAACCCGTGTTTGCCCGTGACGGTAACGTGGTTGGTGTTTCGGTAAACCCCAACCCGTCCGATGCGCGAGGCGTGATGGGCGGTTGCGAATTCCAAGCCATTGATGTTGCTGGCGACGACGATGTTATCGGCGTCTGTGTGTTCTTCAACGAGAATACCCGTGTGATAGCCGGTCACCTGAACGTTGCGCAAAATAGTTAGAGCCCCGTTGTTTACGAGCGGTGTGGTCAGGCCTTTGGTGCCGTGAGTCGGCTTCGAGCACTGGACGTTATAGATCCCGGTATTGATGAAGACGTTTTCCAATCGGCACTGCACGGCGTATGTTAGATCTATGCCGCCGATTGCAGGGTCGTCGTAAGTGCGGACGTCAAGATCGCGGATCACCACATGCACGGCCGAAAAACCTCCATACAGGGAGTCGGGCGATCTTGGAGAGGAAATCACCGCTGCGCCCGTTTTTTCCAGGCACTTAATGATGCTGCCTTTGTCGCGAAGGGGAAAATTTCCGATCGTACCGAACACCGGGGTCGGTGGCCCCTCGCCGACGATCTCGACAGTCAGCCAACTAGACGAAGGTTTGGAAACGGGAGGCACCACGATACGCCCGTGATAAACACCCTCCGGGATGAACATTTTCCCGCCGCCTGCCGCGATGAGAGCTTCCATGCACTTCGCGAAGGCGGCGGTGTTGTCGGTCTTGTCATCGCCAACCGCGCCGTAGTCCTTGACGTTGAACGTGGCCGCTTGAAGCTGGACGGAGAATGAGAGCAAACACGTGAAGATTGCTGTTAGATAGTGAGATGGTTTTTTCATAAGCATTGGGATGGTAGTTATCAGGGAGTCTTTGCCGAAATTTCGCCGAGCCGCCGAGTGCGGATGTTTACACCGCCGTTGCGGGTGAAATGATCAACAGCGCCGACGTTTCCGCGCACTACCCATTGGTTGATGTCGCCGAAGCCAAGGTTGTTCGGATCGTTGAGATCATGGAGGGTGGACTGCCAGACGTTATTTTCATCCGTCTGATTCGGGCCGGTTTTTTCGATGTTCAACTGACGGATCGTGAATCCGTGGTTGCCCGTCACCGTCACGGCATGGGTGCAACGCTGCGAGCATACCCGCCCAAATCGGGAGGAATGATCCGCCTTTGCGAATTCCAGTCCGTTAATGTTAGAACCGAGGGTGATGTTGTCGCCGTCGGTGTGTTCATGGACAAGAATCCCGGTGTGATAGCCGCTCACCAGCACGTTGCGCACGATGGTCAGAGCGGCGTTGAGGTTGGCGGGTGTCACCAAGCCCTTCGTACCATGAGTCGGTTTTGATGACTGAACATTGTAAACGTCAGTGTTTACGATGACGTTCTCGATCCGGCATTGCAGGGCGTGGAAAAGGTCGATGCCACTGATGGCTGGATTGTTATAGGTGCGCACCTCCAGATTTCGAATCACCACATGCACGGCGGAAAAATGCGAATACAATGGGTTCGGGGCGCGGGTGGCGGAAATCACCGCCGCTCCCGATGTATCCAAGCATTTCAGGATGGTACCTTGCTCGCGGAGGGGAAAATTTCCGATTGTGCCCCACACCAGCGGCGGCTCGCCATCGCCGACGATTTCCACGGTCATCCAACTTGGGATGGGTTTTGAAACCGGAGGGATGACAATGCGCCCGCGATACACTCCCTCGGGAATAAACATTTTTCCGCCCCCAGCAGCAATGATCGCGTCCATGCACTTCGTGAAAGAAGCGGTATTGTCCGTCTTGTCATCCGCCACCGCGCCGTAGTCGCGCACGTTGAAGGTGGCGGCATGCATGGGGAGGACGAGTAAGAGGAGGAGTAGTGTTTTCATCAACGTTCCGAATTGGTGTAGTGGCCGATCACTTGATTTGGGGTGGTTTGATTGGCATGCTGTGCGCATTTTCCGCATGGTAAATACGGGTCAACTCATCAAACGCTGACTTCAGAGTATCGCCCTCGAGTTTGCCCTTGCGCTCGTAAAGCTCCTTGTCGATCAGAGCACGCAGATAGACAATCCGCCAGCGCCACGCAGAGCGCGCCGCCGGTGTCAGTGCCGCATCCGTCGTGGTGGCCAGATTTAAGGCTTTGACCGCGTCCGCACCGATGGCCTTGCGGTTGTGGTTCTGTTCGAAAATGCGGACCACTTCGCCAACATCCGCCGCGCAATCCGGAGAAAACTCGAAAGCCGCGTATTCCTTCACCGCCTCCTCGGCCTTCCGTTCAGGATCCCAATAGAACTGAGCGTAAATCGCCTTGTTAATATCTTCAAAAATGCCTTCCGAATACGGCGCGCCACCTGCGGCCATGTGCTTGATGCGACCCCAGAGTTTTTCAAAATGGGCGGGGGCAGGATTCGCCCCGTATCCGCCCCATGGATTCATGCCAAACATGCTGATCTCCGGGAAGTTCAACAGCCCTAACCCTCCCGGCACTCCGGCTTCGAGTAAATATTTCGGAAAATAGTCATTGTGTCCGTCAGCCATGATGTAATCGAGCCAGCTTTTGTCTTCGTTCATCGCTTTGGCCAAACCCACCCATTCACCATCGGGATTGGCGTCGTTCTCGTTCTCGAAGCACCAAGTCGAAAGGTAGATCTTGCAGGCGGGAAAACGAGCACGGATCAGCGGAACCATTTCCTTTGAAATGCTCAGATAGCCACGCCCGCCCCACGGCCAGCAATCCTTGCAGGCGCAACCCCCTTCGTCATATGGCCAAAAACCGAAGTAATCCAAGCCAACGTCCTTGAATTCGCTCAAAATAGCCTCATGCATTTCTAACAAATGAGCGCGAGCGTTGGGATTACTAGGACATAGATTGACCCCGAAGGTGCCGCGGAAATTACCGGAAACATTGGTGGCGAGAAATTCAGCGGGATCATTCTTGTAGCCTCCATTCGGCACCTGGAGCAAACCGACCTGTAAACCGCTCTTGCGAGCCTCACCAAAGACCACCTTGAAACGGTTCAGCCATTTGCGGGCGGCTGGGTCGGCGAGACCATTGAACTGCCAGCTCGGGAAGTGGATCAATATCGAATTGTAACCCCAAAGGCCGAGATCCTCGATGTAGTGATTCAACTCTTCGATCGGGGCTGCTTCGTAATAATTCATGAAGTGGGTGGCCAGATAGACCGAGCGCACCGGACATTTCGGCACCGACGTGCCACGCCAGTCACCGGGCGTGAAACCGCCCTGATCATATCGCGAACTCCGCAGGAATTTGCCCACGCCGTAAAGCACACCTCGCTCATCATTGCCCACAATCTTTACCCCGCCACCCGGGCGATTCTCGATTTGGTAACCTTCCAAGCCGATGCCCGGTGCAATTGCCAGTTCTACCGTCAGCGGCGCCTCGCCATCTCTAACAACCTTGGATTCGCAGCGTTGCTGGATCTGCCGCGCCACGACCTGACTGATACGCTCCAGAACCGGCCCGGGCTGTGCTGGCAGGATGAGTCGGACGGACTTCACGGCTTCCGCTGCCATCAATGTCTGACTCAACAGACACAACCCGATCAAACCTGTTATGGTATTCTTTTTCATATAATGCGGGGCATCTTAAGCTGCCTTTCCTAAGATGTATTCCCCTGACCATGGCAGAACCGGAGGATCTTGGGAATATATGATCCTGCTAAAATCGTTTCTGTTTCTGCTATTTTAGCTTTCAGCAGATCGAACGCAAAGCCACGCGCGAAGCTTGCTCAAGAAGGTGTAGAGAGCTGCGGACATTACTCCGCCGCTCCCTAGGTTTTTTACCCCGAGCAGATGCAAGCTCACCAAAGAAGCCTACTCCACTCCGATCATGAAGAACATGGCATTTCCCTGTATGGGAACACTCACGGAAGTGGTGGGACTCACTCCGATGATTCCCGTTTGAATCGGCTGCCAACTGGATACCGTTAGATTGGGACTTGCCATCAACTTGTAGGTTTTTCCTGCCACCGCATGAAAAGTGAGCACCATTTCGGTTGTACTGATGGTATTTGTGGACGCTATTTTCAGGGCCGATTTACTGTCGGTGGGATCAGTGCCGCACCGGTATTCCTGCTGATCCGTGAAACCATCTCCATCACCATCCGCAGTGCCGTTCGATGCGCCAAGTCCGCCAAAATGCGTAATCTCCCATCCATCTTCCATGCCGTCTGAGTCAGTGTCGACAGCCATTACCCCGGGATTGACGGTGATGACGCATGAGTCAAACACTTGATAAGTCCCGTCGTTGGCGGTGAGACGCAGAGTGTAGGTCCCCACAACAGGGAAGATTGCAATGGTATCCACCGCAGATGCGTTAGCAAACGTGACTCCAGCTGGGCTACTGATCACAGTCCAACTGGTGGTCAGTGGATTACCATCCGGATCACTTACGGTTGCGTCTAGATTGACCATCGCAGAGCGGCCGACTGGGGCAGCCGCTTTATGAGGGTGACCGATAGGCAGACTGGCAGCGAGTCCCCACTTGTGGGCCAGGTAGCCTTCGAGCTTCTGACGATTGGATACGCTGACCGTGCCGTTGATGATGATCATCTCGGCGATCGAGGTGTCTTGATAAGAGGTATCTAACCCACCGACACGGATATTACCGGCTGTAGTGACAGCATGACCTCCATTGTCACCTACAAGCAGCGAGCCGTTCTTGAAGACCTGCTGTACGTTGTCAGTGGTAGAGCCGTAGAAACCGGATAGCACCACGGTATTGTTACTGACACCGAAACCCGCCGATACGCGGTTCGGCGCGACGGCGCCGCCTGTATCAAAATAAGCAATACCATCGCTATATGGCGCATGGGGTTGCCAGCGGTTTGCGGTATTCATACTGCCGGTCAGGGAAAAGAGAACCCCTGAGTTTACCGTATCAACCCTGTGCACCGCAATGACTAGTGCATTATGAACTGTGGCGCCGAAGGGATTTGACGCGGTGGTCATGATGTCACCCGTAAAGTCCAAGGCATTCCGGCCGTTGATAGAAACAGATCCCGTTTGCGGATTACCAGCGCTCGCCGACAGATGCAGAGCATTGCCGCTCTTGTCTCTCCATTGGGAAACCAAACCGCTGCTGGCGGTAATGGTCGAAGCATCACTTGCGTCATACCACCCAGTGGTTGTCAGATTCGCAGGAGTCCAGGGCGCGTCTACAAGAGGGATCGTCTGATCGGAGCCGGCATTCACGATGGGAAGATTATTCCGCATGACGGTGATCACAACGTCGTCGGAGGTCTGGGTGGTGCCGTCGCTGGCGGTGAGCCGAAGAGTGTAGACGCCTTCCACACTGAAGGTCGCCTGGGTGCTGGCGGCTGAGGTGTTAGAAAAGACGACGGTGCCGGGGCCTGAAACCTTAGACCAAGCAATGACCAGAGGAGTATTCTCCAAATCGCTTGCCGTGCCGTTGAGCGTTGCCATCACCACAGGCCCTGGAGGGGCAACCTTGTAAGGATGCGCGGCAGGCAGGCTGGCGGCAAATCCCCACTTGTGTGCCAAATAGCCTTCGGTTTTCTGGCGGTCGGCATCGCTTATCTGAGTATTGTAACTGATAGCCTCACCAAAGCTCCCATTCCAACCCGTATTGAAAGCCGAGCCCTGCATGCGAGATCCGAGAACCACATTTCCCACATTGAAATTGCCCGACGAATTGGCAACGTTCGCGGTCGTTCCATTGAGAAACATGGTATGGGTTGATCCACTGAAAACTGTGGCCGCAACGAATGGGTTTGTTAGAGTTCCGGTTGTTGCTGAAAGAGCAGCGTTACGATAGGTTTGTATGCTGTTAGAGGTTGCGTTGTTCTGGTTGAATAAAACCGCGCTACCGACGTTGTCCCATTCGTTCGCTTGGCCATTCGCCCATACTGACATCATGCCGGCGTAGGCGGTCTGAGTCGCGCTTGCTGATTTGCCGACGAAGAAAGCACTCAGGGTATTGCCAGTGTTGGTATAACCGCCAGTTAGATACTGACTAATGCCGCTGAATCGCACGGCTTGTAGATTGCCTATCCCGTTGGCTGTGAGTGATGCAGGGCCGCTGACCGATCCGCCACCCGTGCCAGCATTGGTAATGCTGACCGTCCCAGCGTTGATTGTCGCTTTCGACGCGTCGAGCCACAAGCGCGGACTCAAGTCTTGGGGAGACCATGGTGTAGTGGACAGATAGATGACCTGATCCTGGCTCGCATTCACATTGGGGGGCGCGTTGATCGTAAGCACAAAACTGCGCGTAGTGTTGCCATTGCTGTTGGTTGTGTTGGCAAAGGTGAAGGTATCGCTATAGCTTCCTGCAGCCAGGGCGTTGGCGGCGCTGTTGATCGAGACCGTCACGGTGGCACTTGCCCCTGCGGCGAGTGAGCCGCTGGTGGCACTCAGATTGACCCATGCTGCGCTTTTGGTTAGCGTCCAGTTGATGGCAGTGCTGCCAATGTTGCTAAGCGTGTAGGCTTGCGAGGCGGGAGCGAACGGGCCACCGTAGCCGCCGGTGGAAGTCAGCCCACCCGCTGGGCTGACGGCGAGCGTGCCCAGGGGAGTCACATAAGCATAACCAGCGGTCTTGGTCGCCGACCCGCCAGGTGCAGTGAGCACCACGTCCACTGCACCGGCTGCTTTAGCCGGAGTCACGCAAGTCACCGAGGTTGCGCTGACTACCGTTACTCCCGTTGCAGCGGTGCCACCGAAGGTCACCGCAGTCGTGCCAGTCAAGTTTGTGCCAATGATAGTCACTGTCGTTCCACCAGCAGTTGTCCCGCTCACCGGGCTTAGGCTGGTGAGCGTGGGCGCTGGAGCCACGAAAGTATACCCAGCGGTCTTTGTCACCGATCCACCAGGTGCAGTTAGCACTACGTTCACTGCACCGGCTGCCTTAGCCGGAGTCACGCAAGTCACCGAGGTGGCGCTGACTACAGTTACTCCCGTTGCAACGGTGCCGCCGAAGGTTACCGCAGTTGTGCCAGTTAAGTTGGTGCCAGTGATAGTCACCGTTGTGCCACCAGCAGTTGTCCCGCTCACCGGACCCAAGCTGGTGATAGTGGGCACTGGGGCCGCCGCCACGGCCTGTGCCACAGGGCTGTTCCGGCCAGCCGCGTCGAAGGCGCTGGCCTTGATGGTGCACACTTGGTTAATCACCAGGGGAGGGGTGTACACGGGCGACGTCACGGTCGGCTGCGAGCCATCGGTGGTGTAGCGGATAACGGCCCCCGGGTAATCGGAGGAAATCTGGAACTGCGCTTGCCCATTGACGAGATAAGCGACACTCGGGGTGATGCTTGGAATCTTGGGATAGACTTGGAAGGAGCCGCTCCGCTGCGCTGGCGTGGTCACCGCATCGACCGCAAGCGTTCCGAGCCTATCCTCGAGTTGCTTCAAGTAGAGGCTCCGCGTGGCGACCCGTGTGCCTTTATCTTCGACGAGTCCACGGTACACATATGCGTGGGAATTGTTGATGTCCCCGCCAACCTCTGAGCCCACGGAACCGATGGCGTAGTTTTGAAATCCCTTCGGCGCGTCGCAGGTGAAACTAGCCGTGGAGTTCCAACTCACACTGGTGACGCCGGTCCAGCCATGTCCGCTGCCACTGGTCCCCCGGTTCTCGGAAACCGCCAGTTGAGTGGCCGACGTGATATTGTCGAACAGCATGCCGCTCGCAAAGCGCTGGTGGGGGCCTTGGGTGCCTCCCAGTTGCGACAAACAATCCAAAAACACGTTAGGTCCGGGGCTATACGCATAGGTCACGAAGTCATGCCTCCCGTCATACGCGTAACAACGCTGAACCAGACAGTGGTTGGATCCGCCGCCGATGTAATAGGTATAGCGGTATCCGCCCTCCTTGGGGCCGACCGGCTTCAGCGACGCGCAGTCTTGGACAGTGATATACCGGCTGTTATCAAGGGAGACGGCCGCGTCGTACTGATGGTAAACCGTGACGCCGCTGATCCAGCTGTTTTCAACTTGGTTAAAATAAACGGCGTCGCTGATCCGGTTCTTATCGGCCGCTCCGTCGGGGCAGGACACGCTGAGGTTTTCGATCCCGACGTTGTTCAACCGGTTGCCGGACACTCTAACAATTTTGCGGACCTCGCCTCCACCGTATTTTGTCTGCATCGGTACGACCACCGGCGAGTCGAGGAACACCTCGTTGCCGATGATTTTGGTGATGGCGCGCTCGAAGGGGATGGTGTAGGTCGCGGTTGTCCAAAGGGTGTCATCGGCTTGCAGGAAATCGTTGACGCGAATGTCCGTCAGCCAGGTTGCATTGGGGGTGAAATAAACCCGGACCGTATCCCCCGCCTGGAGCCCGCTCGCATCTACCACTCGGAAGGACATTGCGCCCGCTCCGACATACGCATCGGCGATGCGGGTCGTGCCGGATTCCGCAAAACTCGGTCCCGCTGAAGGCGCCACATTGAAACTGTTGTGACGTCCGTCCGTCGTCACCATCAACTTCGTGCCGCCCGGCCCCTGTCCTTCGCCTCGCACCACGACGCCGCTGGCGCGGATACTCACGCCGCGTCCATAAGCGTCACTGGTAAAAAAGGTGCCGGCTTTGAGGAGAACGGCACCCCGGAAGCCGTTTGCATCCAAGGGCATGGCAGACACCGTGTTAATGGCGTTCTGGATAGCGGCGCGATCGGCGGAGGTACCGGTTGGAGTGAGGGTGATTTTGGTCGGCACCTGCGGGATTGCCACCCCTCCTGCGCGGTATCCGCATCGGGAAAAATCCGGGATCACATTCACCTTTGCAGTTTCATCTGCGTTCGCGTGCGGCGTGTAGGCCAGTCGACCATCCTTAACGCTGATGAGTCGCTCCACCGTCACATCGACCGAACTCGAGGTGGTGACACCCCCGGCGGTAACATCCGCCTTGAGTCGATAGACCCCGTACTGGTTGAAAGAGACATCGGTGGTGAAGGCGGTAGGGGTGACGAACGTCGCGGTGCCCGGACCCGACACCTTCGACCATACGCAAGTGCTGACCACACCCGTCGGAGGCAGCATCGACAGGGTGGACTTATCTGAAATGGCAATCGTTTGGGGGGAAGCCGTGGATTGGGCGAACCCGGCGGGGGAAGATAGAGCCAAGCCGCAGAACAAGCAGGCTGCAAAGAACAAGCGGTTTTTCGGCTGCGCGTTTCCGGCTTTCCTCCTTGCATGAGGCGCCAGCAACAGGCGGGTCAATGCGTAGATGCCTTGGTAGAAGGCTGGATTAGGATGCCTCGTCTTGTTTGCGGGGACGGGTGGGTTCATTTGGGTTTTGGGTTTTGGGTTATGGGATATCAGCGTGAGGATTGCGAAATTCGCGGAAGATAATCACCGCTCATTCGACCCCAGGTGAAATTCCTGTTTCCAAACATTTATCCTCGCCCAAGTCAGGATTTTACTATAATTTCCGCGCCCCCTAAATCCGCACATGGCGAATAGACATCGGAATAGACATTGGGATCGTCCTTGGTTTCGAAGCCGCGGGCGAACTATCGATCTAACAAACTCTAATCCGCAGTTAGAGTTTGTTAGATCGATAAAGAAAATGAAAAAAGGCGAGACCAATCTCGACAATATGGTAAAGGCCATCCGAGCCGAAAACGCCGACACTTGCATCGTTTTGGAAATCATGAACGACAACTGGGATTCGCCCAAGGGCACTGGCAGCGCCTCCCACCGCCCGAAGTTGGAGTAGTTCAATGAAAACTATCGCAGCTACGCGAAAGCGCACAGCCTTCCTTTGCCCGATCACTACCAAACGTGGAAAAAGCTCTTGCGTAGGTTTCATAGACCCCCATGCTCTGAAACCTACGAAGCCGCTGCATAGTGGCGCTCGGTATGACGCTTACGGACGCAACGCCGGTGGCGTAAAAAATTTTGACCTCGGCACCATATCAAAACACCAGTGTTTGCGCCTTGGCATCATGCGGTTAAAAGACCGTCATCTGGCAAGCTATGCCGTCACTATCGAATCGCATTTTCCGCAGGATTATACGGTTCATTCTTTGGGACGGACTACATTAGCACCCCGTTACTCCAGCCGCACCCGAAGTCGGAAGAAGCGAGGGGTTGCTCCGATGGCTTGGACCACGGTCACGACCTGGTCGTTTCCTGTGATGTTGGTAAATCCGGACAGACCGACCCATGAGGCGGCATTGGCGAGATCGGTCGTCGTCTGCACGTCGTAGTAGCGGGTGAGGCCTACGTAGCCGGTGACTGTGGCACGGCGGGCGGTGAAGGTGAGCGTCAAATTGCCGCCGCCGGTAGCGAGCGAGGGCGGGTTGGCGGGATCCGCCGTGCGGGGAGATGTGCCGAGTGTGTATTCGTCCTCATTGCTGATGCCGTCGCCATCGCTATCCTGTGCTCCGATACCGGCTGTAGGTGAACCGAAGTGGACGGTCTCCCATTCATCAGGTAGTGTATCGTTGTCGGTATCGAGATTGGTGGCTGT
Source organism: Verrucomicrobiota bacterium (assembly GCA_040384845.1). Lineage (GTDB taxonomy): Bacteria > Verrucomicrobiota > Verrucomicrobiia > Verrucomicrobiales > Akkermansiaceae > Luteolibacter. Next base: position 51,706 of record JAZKIL010000011.1, read on the forward strand.
GTAGCTTACCAGCAAATGTGGGCGCTGGGCGGCGGTGCCGCGACTGCTGGTGAACTGCCTCCGTGTGGTACCCCAGCCTTCCACGCCGAGAATGGCGAAGCCGTAATTGGGCAGTGTCCCGCCAAGCCAGCCATTCACGGTAGTAAGCACGTTGAGATTATACCAGCCGAGCGGGGGGGGCACGGTGGGATTGGGCGTGGTGTCGGCGAAGCTGGTGATGGCGGTCGCGTTAACGCTGCTACCGAGATTGTAGGTGACATTGGCCGCTGTCCAGTCGCGCTGGGTGATGCGGTGCAGGGATGCGCCGCCATAGGTCTCGGTCTGCGCGAGATACAGGCGCAGAGTAGCTGCGGTGGGCACGGCTCCACTAGGGAGAGCGCTGAGATCGAATTTCATAAAGATACGCCTATCTCCCGTGATATCGCCACTCCGCGCGGCGATGAGATCCGCATTGCTGTAAATGACATCGTCGGCCGGATTGGTATTTTGCGTGTCGCCACTGGGACCGCCGGTGCTCACGCCTTGGATGGGGTCAATGTAGAGATCGGTGCTCGGATAAATGGCGGTCTGAACGGTGGTGCTCGGCGTCACGGTCTGCACATCACTCCAACACTCGCCAAATGCATTGGTGGAGCGATAACGGTAATAGTTGGTGATGCCAGGGGTAAGGTTATAAAGCAACGCGGACACGGCCTCAAAGCTACCGGTGTAATTCGTCCCGACGGTGGTTACGTTGCCCCACGCGCCCGCCATGGTGCCGCCATCGCTCGTGTCCCAGTACAACTGCACAGTCGTCGGAGAGCTGCCGGCGGAGATGAGCGTACCATTGGCGCGTGCGATGGTGACCCCGATCTCGCTGGCTGGATCACTGCGGATGCCAGACTCGTTGATCGACCATCCTTTCACGCCCGGCATCCAGTAGGGCTGGCCCGCTTCGTATGCTCCCTTGTCAGGAGCGCTGCCTGTGAAGGTGTCATTGTATCCGGCGATGAGCGTCGCGCTGTTGATCGCCGCTGCGCCGGATTTTAGCCGAAAGTCGCGCGTGCCGCTGCTGGTGAGCTGCGTGTCGGGCGTTGTTCCCAGGAAGAGATTGTTGCGAATGTCTACGCTGTAGGTGACGCCGGATTTCCAAAAAGCGGGGTCTGGATTCGGATTGATGGGATCATTGAAGCCTACGGTGTAAGTGTGCGTGCCAGCGTCATCGCAGGTGAAGAGGGTGTTGTGATAGATCTTGTGTCCGTCTCTGGGGCCATTGAGTCGGATGCCGGAATCGCGATAGCTTCCCCAGCAGACATTGTGATCGACCACGTAGTTGCGGCACCAGTTGTCTAAGTAGATGAGTGGGTTTGATGCGGTGTTGTAGTTGTCATGAACCCAGTTGTAGGCGATGCGTGTGGGGCCACCGGTCGCACCCTGACCATTGGATCCCCATGTGTAGAGGACGCCGAGGTCATGGCACATCTGGCCGGGTGAGGACAGATCGTTGTAAGCGATGAAGTGACCGCTGCCGTTTATGGTGATGATGTCGCGGCCGGAATATTGAGCGGTATTGAATGTGATGGTGTGGCCGCTGCCGTCCACGGAGATGCAGTTTGAGTAAGTGGCGCTGTAATTGATGTAATAGATGTGGTTGCGTGTGATCGTATGGCTGGTGCCGCTCAACAACACACCACAGCCGGCAGTATCGTAAATGGTGCAGTAGCGAACCGTATTTCCCGTTCCGCTCACGATGACCCCCCCTCGTTTGTCATAGCCCAATGGGTAAGTCAGGTGGTGCGAGAGGTAGCGTGCGTTGCATTGTTCGAGGACATTGGCAGAGCCATTCATCTGCACATCACCACAACGCAGCTTCAGACCGCGCACGGTGATGTTGCTCTTGCCTGCGAAATCGACGGTGTAACTCCGGCGGCGCATCTCCACGAGGTTGACCGAGGGATTGGTCTGGCCGGTGACGCGCAGATGCAGCGTGTGTGGCGCTGTGCCATTATTCTGCACATACCACTCCTTGTCCGCATCGAGCAGGCTGAGCAGCCCATACAAATAACCTTCGCCGGAGCCGACGAACCACCAGTTGCTCTTTGTGCCCGAATTGACGGTGATCGAATTGCCGGTGGAACTGGCCACGGTGGCCTTCTGCCAACCCCAGCGCTCGTTGATGCCCGCGTGGAGCCTCGCGCCCGCCCAAAAGTTGTCTGGTTTACCGCTGAACGTGGCGCTGGTGATCACATCCGTATAAGTAGTGTTTACATACATGCTTGTGGTGGCCGGATGGAGCACGTCGCCAGTGCCATAGTTCGGGGTGCGTGCCTCGTGTGTCATCTCACCACCGACAAAAACATTGTTCAACCCCACGCCCAGATCCCAACCTACCGCTGCCGTGTAGATGCCATTCGAGGTCAGCGTCCAAGGCCCGGCGATGACATCCGCTCCGGTAATCGTGACATCTTCGTTCTGATAAGCAGCCACCGTTATACGCCCGGCACCCGGCGTGCCAGACGCTGGCATCGTAAGCGTCTCCCGATAGGTGCCCGCCCGAAGCCAGAGCGTGTCGCCGGCATTTAGGCTCTGCACGCCGCGAGCGAGTGTTTGGAATGGCGCAGCCAGCGTGCCTTCGTTCGTATCCGCGCCGGCGGGCGAAACGAACCACTCCACCGGCGCGGCACTCAGGCTGAGTGAGAATGAGAGCGTGACGAGCAGAATCGCGGCGATGAATCGGCAGCTTGGCCTCGAGCCGAGATTGCGCCTTGTGTTGGGCTGATTTTCCAGCCTGCTTTTGATCACAGGGTCATCAGATAGGTCAGTTGGGTTCATTTGGTTTTTTGGTTTTTTGGGTAAGTCATGAGACTCATTTCATTTTCGCAGCAGTAATGAATCACTCATCTATCACTCTACCCCGATGATGAAGAAACTGGCTTTTTGGTCTATGGGAACAGTCACGGAGGTGGTGGGGCTCACCCCGATGATTCCCGTTCGGATAGTCTGCCAACTGGAAGTCGTTAGATCCGGGCTTGCTAACAACTTGTAGGTTTTCCCCGCCACAGCATTAAAATTCATTACCATTTCGGTTTTACTGATCGTATGGGTGGACGCTATTTTCAGGAGCGATTTGCTATCGGTGGGATTCGTGCCGCATCGGTGTTCCTGCTGATCGGTGAAACCATCCCCATCACGATCCGCAGTGCCGTTCGAGATGCTTTTGCCGCCAAAGTAAGTCGTTTCCCATGAATCATTCATGCCGTCGCCGTCGGTGTCGCCACCGCCGATCGAAAGGGTGAGATCCTCGCGGAGGCGGTATGCCCGCTGGTTGAGCAACTTCATCAAGTCGGTCAGGGCCGTGTAGGGCTGGTAGTTGATGTTCACGATCCCTTTGTTAGAATTCGCATTGGTGGGATCCGGGGCAGTGTCGGTCTCGTTGTTGTCAATATACCGGAACCAATGCCAGCCAACGCAACCACGGTGTTTCAGGATGGAGAGGCTGATGTTATGGTAAAACAGGCCGCGGTCCCTCTGAGTTTCGACAATGTACCCGGCACCCGAACTGTTAGTAAGTCCCGAGTCCATGCCTTTGGCGTAAAACTCGGTGATGATAAACGGCCTATTCGCCCAGGCCTCCCAGTTATCCATATCCGCGACGCTCGGCTGCCAGCGGGCGTAGAGGTTGATGGAAATCACATCCACATGCCGGCCGGCTGCACGAAGCACTGGCGCGCTCGACTTCACTGTCGAATGGAAACGGGAGCCCAAATAAAGATGATTGGGGTCCACCGCTTTGATTGCCTCTTTGCAGGTCCGGAAATAGGTCTCCGCCATATATTCCAAAAACGCTGCGCGGACTGTGTCGTTAATGGCGGCGGGCGTGAGTTGCTGGGAGGAAAGCCAATTTAGTGCGGCCACGCGCCCCGGGTCGGATACGGGACGAACCAGCCAGCGGTCCAAGGCATCCGCAGGGAAGGGTAACTCGTTGTCGGAAAACCGGCCAATTAACCAGGAATTCTGCGCCTCGGCCGCCAGGGCGGCGGCCGCCTGCGTGCAGTAGGTCGCAAAGCCGGGATCGAAGACCGGGATCAGGTCGTCGGTGAAATCGATATGGCCAGTTCCCTGAAATGCCTTCCCCACGCTCATGCCATATCCGCCGGCCATATATAGCACATTGGTATAGGGGATGGGATGGGCGGGGGTGCTCACCGAAACATGGTCCGACCACGCCCCCAACGTGTTGAAGGAAAGACCTTTCAACTGGCTCGCCGCGGCGGTCGCCCAGTTTGCCCGGGTGCCGAAGAACTCGAGCATTTTCTGTTCCCCCAGAGTGGTGTTGTCCGGCTTCACCGAGTTCAACCCCTTGCTGATGAAGGGATTTCCCAATGGATCGATCATCCGCCAGACGCCATTGATTTTCTCAACCCGGAAGTAACCTGTCGCAGGAAAGGTGACTTCGGTCCAGCCGCCATAGATATTCAATGCGTCCGGTGTGATCGCCTGCTGAATTTCCTGCGCCAGATAGATCGTATTTCTGGGCGAGTAACTGTGGGCCAGTTCCATCTTCGCGTTGACGACGGTATTGGAGATGTAAGACGAGCTTTGGCCGAACACGGCGGGGGAAAAGAGAGCTAAGCCGCCGCACAAGCATGCTGAAAAGAACCATTGGCTTCGCGTCACAAATGCGTATGTGACTTGGCAGAAGGCTGGAGTAGGATGCCTCGTCTTACTCGCGGGGACGGGTGGGTTCATTTGGGTTTTGGGTTATAGGATATCAGCGTGGGGATCGTGGAATTCGCGGAAGAAAATCACCGCTTTCTCGAACCCAACTGCCATTCCATCGAAAAGCATTTTCCCCGCCCCATAACCCGCCCACGGCGAATAGGTGTCGGCGTCGTTCTTTTGGAATTTCAGGAGATTTTTTCCAAAGAAATCTATTCCACCCCAATCATGAAGAACATGGTGCTGCCCTCAATCGGGATACTCACGGAGGTGCTGGGGCTTGTTCCGATGATCCCTGTTCGAATCGTCTGCCAACTGGATGCTGTTAGATTTGGGCTAGCCAGCAACTTGTAGGTTTTGCCTTCGACCGCATTGAATGTCAGCATCATCTCGGTTTTATTGATCGTATTGGAAGATGCGATTTTCAGGAGCGAATTGGAGTTATTGGGATTCGTGCCGCACCGGTATTCTTGCTGATCCGTAAAACCATCGTTGTCGCTATCCACAGTGCCGTTCGAGATGCCTGTGCTGCCAAAGTAGGTCGTTTCCCATGAGTCATCCATGTCGTCAGTATCCTCATCCATCATCGGTTTGATCGTGATCAAACATTCGTCTATGGATTGATCCAAGCTGTCATCAGCCGTGAGCCTGAACTTGTATGCTCCCGGAGCGGTAAAAAGTACTTCGGTGATGGGTGCTGTGCGATTCGTGAAGACGACGGGCTGGGGCCCCGAAACCAGAGTCCAATAGCGGGTTAAGGGCAGGGGAACACCGTCTGCATCGGATGTCACGCCGCTTAGCGTTGCCCTCGCCGGAGGGCCTGGAGCGGCAAGCTTGTAAGGATGATCGGCAGGCAAACCGGCAACCAAGCCCCACTTGTGGGCCAGGTAACCTTCGATTTTCTGGCGTATTTCGGTGGAGGGCATGTAGTTCAATGCGAGGACTTCACCGATCTGCCCGGTCATTCTGCCGCCCGTGGAATTGATGCCAGTCCAGTTGTCGCTAAAGGTGAACGCTCCAGAACTGGTCACTTTGCGCGTTCCGTTGTTGTAGACGTTGTATATCGGTGTCGCGGAATTCGCTTCGTAAGCCCCCATGAAGGCGCCATTGAGCGGGAAGCCCGCGCCAACAGGACCAAAGCGAGCCGACCGGAAGAGTTTGGGATAGGCATTGGCACTGTTGTAAACATCCCATTGATCCCCGCAACCCATGGCCGAGTAGCCGGTATCATTCACCGGCTGAGCAACATAAGTGATGTAGGCGCTTCCCGAAGATCCCATCGTGGGAACCGACATGGTGTCCGAGTTCCCGTCAAAGGTCAGCGCGTGGACGCCGTTGATCGAGCCGAGGGGAGCAGGACGCGACGCGGCAGTGCCTTGGTTGGCATGTTTGCCTCTGCCGCTTTTATCGCGCCATTGGCTGATCAGGCCTGATGTTTCTGTCAAAGTTGTTAGATCGGCGGCGTCGAACCATGCGGCGGTGGTCACGCCGTAATTGTTTTTGGGGCTCCATAGATCCGGGGTTAAACTAATTACCGTTTTGTCGGGGCCGGCATTCACGGTGGGGAGCTTGTTCACTCTGACGTTGATCACCACGTCATCGGTGGTCTGCGTGGTGCCGTCGCTGACGCTGAGCCGCAGAGTGTAAACGCCTTCCGCACTGAAGCTCGCTTGGGTGCTTGCGGCGGAGGGGCTTGCAAAGACCACGGTGCCGGGACCTGAAACCTTCGACCAGGTTTTAACCAGAACATCATTTTCCAGATCGCTGGTTGTGCCGTTTAATTGAACACTCACCCGATCCACCATGGGTGCGGCATTCAAGTAGCTGTGACCTGCAGGCAGGCTGGCAGCCAGACCCCATTTGTGTGCCAGATAGCCTTCGATTTTCTGGCGATTCTCAGTGGAAGGCACGTATTTCAGAGCGATGATCTCGCCGATCTGTCCAGCCATAGCCATGCTACTTTGCACGTTGATGGAGGTTAAGTTGTCGCTGAAGGTGAAGGCGGCAGTGCTGTTCACCTTGCGGGTCCCGTTGTTGTAAATGTTGTAAAAGGGGGCTGCGGAATTCGCCTCGTAAGCCCCCATGAAGGCGGCATTCGTCGGGAAACCCGCGCTTGCAACACCCAAGCGCGTTGTACGGAAGAGCCGCGCATAGGTGCCCGCATCAGTGTAGCGATCATAATGATCCTGGGCACCCACGACCGCAAATGAGGAATCATTCACAGGCTGCGCCACGTAAACGAGATAGCCGCTTCCCGAAAATCCGACGGCGGGAATCCACAAGGCGTTCGTTGCCCCGTCAAAGTTCAGCGCGTGGACGCCGTTGATCGAGCCGCCGCTAGTCGGCGTGCCCCAGGTTTGGGTGGCGTCTTTGCCGTTCCCGCTCTTGTCCTTGAGGGTGCCGACTTGACCAGCGTATTGGTTGATCGAGGTTAGATCCGCCGCGTCATACCAGGCCGCGGTCAGGACTTCAGTAGGCGTCCACTTAAAGGTTCTCAAATAGAGGCCGCTCTGATCCGGGCCCGCAGTCACAACGGGGGGCATGCTGTCATTATCTGCAATCGCGATGAGCGCCGGAAGTTCGTCAATAGAGTAAGCGCTGTTGGACAAAATCGTGAGGATGGCCGTTTCAGTAAGTTCCCCAACCACGCTGTCGTCCACTGGCGTGAGGGTCAGAACCGCCGAGGCTGCGCCCGCCGGGAAGGTGAGTGAGGAATAGTTGGGAAGCGCGTAGTCGCTGCCTGGCGTCGCGTTTCCCCCGAGGGAGAAGTAAACGGTCAAAGGCGAAGCGATGTTGTCCGAGCGGTAGAATGTCCAAGTCCCTGGATTCGATCCGGTTTCCGAAGCTGCTGCATCGGTGGCTTTGACAATGACCAGCGGGTTGGCATCGAGCTGGACATTTAGCTCCCCGTGATAAGGGATGCTGTTGGGCGCGTTGGCCATGACCCTCATCCCGACGATCGACACGGTGGACAGGGTGAAGGTCGCATCGCCATTCGCATCGGTCATGGCTTCATAGCGCTCGCTGGCATTCCAGATGCGAACGGTAGAGCCGTTCAGTGGGGAGCCGTTACGGGTGACATGCACGACAAAAGGTTGGTTGAAATTCACAAACTCAGGATGGGTCGCAAGCAATGGCTGGGTGGCTTCCGTCCTCACCGGCAGCAGTGGATCACCAAGCAGACTGATCCCATACATCGAGTCCAGGTTCCAGTTGTCGGTGTTAATTACAGAGGCCTGCGCGTTCATTTTAAGCTGATGAGCCACAAAAGCCTCACCCATGTAAGGCATGCGGTCACCAAAGACCGCTTTCGCAAATGCGCGCGGGTAAGCGTCCGCAATACCGCCGGTGCTAGTATTGCTCGCGGGCGGAGGATCCGACGAATACGAGGCTTCGCGGGCATGGCCGAGATAGGCGAGGGCTCCGCCATAGGGACTGGCAAGCATGGCGGGGCCAAGCGAGCCGCCGACATCCCACTTGGCGGATAAACAGGCGTCCGTATAAAAAATGGTAGTTAGGCCGGTGAGAATCGCGGCGTGATTGGAATTGTCGAAATCAGTAGAATTATCGGCGCTCAAACAATCCGGCACGCCATGGGTGCTGTTGAATACAAAGTTCCAACCCTCATTGAAACGTGTCACCATGTTAGGGGCACTGGCCGGGTAATCCCCGCCAGTGGTGCCATCCCATGAAGTGAGGCTATCCATGAGCACACCAAACTGACTGGGCTGCCAGCCATAGACTTGAATACAATCCCGATACAAACGACGCATCCACATCTCCGCGTCACTCACGCTGGGGTGATTGGCATCACGGAATGCAAGATGACCATCGTTCATCAGGTCACTCGGCCGATTCGTCCCAGAATAAATGGAATCGGCTATCGCACCATTGATCATGAGTTTTTTCTCGATCCCGACCGGCGGGGTTTTCTCATATTGGATCAACTTCCTCGTATAATTGTCCACTTGCTTGGTAGATTGCATCGGAATGCGACCGACAAAAACATCGGCCAATAGGTCACCCTCTGTACCGGTGGACAAATTCTCTCCATAGTGCCCGTCTCCATCCAAATTATTCCAGTTGGTATCCAGCCCTGCATAATAAAGATCGGATAGAACCCAGCGACCGTTAACCGTCATAAGTCGCCCCGGCACCTTGGTGCCGTCACCCCCGAGCACCACATACAAGGTTCCGTGGTTGTCGACATAGTCTTTGATGCACGCACGGACTTTCTGCTGGTTGTCGGAACCGACATAGTTGGCATAGATGGTGGTCGTTGTTACGATATGGGTGGTGACTCCATTGAAGGCGGCGCGGTAATCCGCAAGAGCTTGGAAGGATGCTGCCAAGTCACTGCTGGTGATGATGAGGTATTCGCACAAACCGGGTGGCAAGGTTTCTACAGGGGTTGCAGCGGCCTGGGGTTCCACACTGGGGATAGGCTTGCTGGACGCAGGAGCTTGCGCTTCGCCATCGGTCGTTTTGAAAGAGACATCGGGATTCACCACCATGTTTCGCATCATTTTCTCGAAGGGATCTGCTTTGTCTTTGCGCTTGCCTGCTTTTGCCGGAGCCGCTTGCGCTGCTTGGGGTTGGGCTTTGTATTCCACGGTGATTTCCACGGTTTCCGCCAGATAGAGTTCGCCTGTCGCCGCTATCAAACGCACCGGGTTGATCCGCACAGGCACAAAAGTATACTCGCGCATCTGTTGTGCATCACCGCTTTTCCCAAGCTCTTTCTTTTTGTTAGATTTGTAGGCCGCGGCATGGGGCTTGACGAATTCAGGGGCAGGCTGATTGCCCCGGACCGATGGTTGAACGGGATACACATTGAGCCCTTTGGCGATGAGTGTCTCTTTCACAGGATTAACCGTCACCGAAATCACCTTGGCTCCATCGGGAACGCGGACATTCACAAATTTCGCCGGCAGCCAGGGCGTGCCGGGCTGGTCTTCCGGTAAGCTGGCGTCTTTCAATGATACAAAGTCATACTCCCGCTTTTTCTCCATACTCAGATCTTCCTTCGCAAAGGAGAGACTCACTTTCACCTGAGTGGTATTTTCAGGATCGGCAAGGCAGGTGTTCGCAAAGGCGGTCAGCAATAAGCCTACGAAACAAAGGCTTCTTAAAGGCGACGGGTTTTTCGGCTTGGATACAAAAGGATGGTATTTCATCTGAGGTTTGGGGGGAATTGGAAAATCTTTCGTGGGTGTTTTATGAATGACAAAGACCTAGGGATTAGCCCGAGGGATCACGAATTCACAGAAATTCTCAACCAAAGTGAAAATTAATTTGGATTTGGCGTTTTTTGCCCAATCCGCGGCGTGGCTTAGCCAGGTCCATCATAAGAGAGGACCCGGCTGCAGATTTGTTCAAACCTACTCCACCCCGATCATGAAAAACATGGTGTTGCCCTCAATCGGGATGGTCACGGAGGTGGTGGGGCTTGTTCCGATGATTTCCGTTCGAATCGTTTGCCAACTGGAAGCTGTTAGATCCGGGCTTGCCAGCAACTTGTAGGTTTTCCCTTCCACCGCATTGAAAGTCAGCATCATCTCGGTTTTATTGATCGTATTTGAAGATGCGATTTTCAGGAGCGAATTGGGGTTATTGGGATTAGTGCCGCATCGGTATTCCTGCTGATCGGTGAAGCCGTCCCCATCACCATCGGCAGTGCCGTTGGATACGTTGGTTCCGCCAAATTGGGTCAGCTCCCATTCATCATCCATGCCGTCAGTGTCGCCATCCATGCCCGCCACGACCGGGTTGATCGT
>JAZKIL010000012.1:0-23125 GCA_040384845.1 Verrucomicrobiota bacterium
AGTCCATCGCCGGAACCGATCTCACCTATGAAGATCTCGCCTTACGTTTCTTCTACTGGCCAAATCCAAAACTCGAAGGCACGGAAAAAGTAGGCACGGAAGACACCTACAAACTCCGCCTCGATAAACCCGCAGATGCTGCCGGAAATTATTTCGCGGTCTATCTTTGGGTTCACACCAAATTTGGCGCCTTCATGAAAATCCACGGCCATGCCAAAAACAACGACCTCCTCAAAGAATTCCTTGTAGAAGACGTCATGAAAGTGACCGAAGAAGTCTGGACCCTTCGCAAAATGCAAGTCTCCACCTACAAAAACGGCCGCCGCACCTCCATCACCGACATGGTGTTAGAAAAGCCCGCCAAAGAAGCCCTCAAAGGCCTGCGTTAAGTATCTGCCGCGGTCTCATGGCAGGCCGTGCCATCGGCGTCCCGCCGTATAAAGCTGCGCGTAAGCAAACGTAGCTGGAACATCCTGTTCCAGAACGTAGCAGGGACATTCTGTCCTCTCTGATCACTGATCGCTCGGCACTCGGCACTTTTTAATGGAAAATGCCCCATTCCAAGCACAATTCCTGCTTGTCCCAAGCCGTTAGCTGCTCTTTATTTCCCACCCGCTCACATGACCAATCCCTTCTACCATTCCAGCACTCCCCTCGTCTCTGGCTCCCTGCACAGTCTTTCACACGAACACGACAACTGTGGGATGGGCGCCATTGCGCATCTTGAGGGGAAACGTTCCTTCACCGTGCTGGATCACGCCCTGACTTCGGTTTCCTGCATGACCCACCGTGGTGCGGTCGATGCCGACATGAAAACCGGCGACGGCTCCGGCATTCTTTCCCAAATTCCTTTCCCGCTTTTCGTCAAAGCCGCCGAAGCTCTCGGCCAAAAAATCACCAACCCCGCAGACCTCGCGGTCGGTGTTTTCTTCTTCCCTGCTGGCAACGACGCACAAACCGCATCGATCAAAAAAATCGCCGCGGAAGTCATCGCCAAACGCAACATCTCCGCCATCGGTTGGCGCGATGTCCCGGTGAACATCGATGCACTCGGAAAAATCGCCCAGAAATCCCGCCCGGAAATCGAGCATCTCATCATGCTCAAACCCGATGGCATGGATGCGCTCGATTTCGAACGAAAACTCTACCTCTGCCGCCGTGAAATCGAACACGCGACCTCTGGAATCCAAGGCTTCTATATGCCGTCGTTTTCAAATCGTTTGATCTCCTACAAAGCCCTCGCGATGCCCGCCGCATTGCGCGCCTTCTATGCTGATCTAACAAATCCTGATTTCGAAACCGCGATCTGCCTCTATCACCAACGTTTCTCCACCAACACCTTCCCCGCATGGCCGCTCGGACAACCGTTCCGGATGATGTGTCACAACGGCGAGATCAACACCGTCGAAGGCAACCGCAACTGGATGACCTCACGCGAGGAGTTTTTCGAATCACCGATCTGGGGCGATGAAATCGACATCGTCAAAAATCTCATCCGCCACGGTGAGTCGGATTCTGCATCACTCGATCACTGCCTCGAACTCCTCATCCTCTCCGGCCGCTCACCCGAGCACGCGATGTGCATGTTGGTTCCACCGGCCTACCGCAACGACGAGGAAATTTCCGACGAACTCCGCGCTTTCTATCAATACATCCGCTCGTTCTCCGAGCCATGGGATGGCCCAGCCGGATTGGTTTTCACCGATGGCACGAAACTCTGTGCCTCCCTCGATCGCAACGGCCTCCGCCCTTCGCGTTACAAAGTCACCGCCGACGGTTTCCTCTACATTGGATCCGAAGCAGGTGCTGTTATTTTCGATGATGCGAACGTCATCCGCAAAGGCCGCCTTGGCCCCGGTCAAATGCTCTCCGCTGACACTTCCAACGGCACACTCAAGCAAGACCACGAGATCAAAGAAGAACTCGCTCGCCAAAAACCTTATCGCCGTTGGATCGATGAAAACCGCCTCGATCTCCGCAAGTTCATATCGCCTTCCGCTCACGTCCCGGAAATCGAATTCGACTGCACCGATCTCTCCCGCCGCCAAATCGCCAACGCGATTTCACTCGAAGAACTCGACATGGTCTTTCCGCCCATGATCAAAGGTGCGCAGGAAGCCGTCTTCTCCATGGGCGACGACATTCCGCTCGCCATCCTCTCTTCTTACCCGCGTTTGTTATACACCTATTTCAAACAACGCTTCGCCCAAGTCACCAACCCACCCATCGACCCCATCCGCGAATGGGCGGTCATGTCCATCGGTGCCGGTCTCGGTCCTGAACGAAATCTGTTAGATGAAACTCCCGCTCACTGCAATTCCATTTCTCTCGATTCAGCGATCCTTTTCGAACATCAGTTGGAAAAAATCACCCACATGGCGGAACACGGTTTCCCATCCCAAGTGTTAGACTGCACTTGGGACGTAGCCACCGGAAAAGACGGCCTCAAAGCCCGCCTCGATGAGCTTTGCAACGAAGCCGAGGATGCGGTGAACAACAAAAACTCCATCATCATCCTCTCGGATCGCGCGACTTCTGAAAAACGCGTGCCCATCCCAGCACTGCTAGCCACCGGCACCATCCATCACCACCTAAACCGCATCCGCAAACGCATGCGCGCTTCGTTAGTCGTCGAAACCGGCGAGGCTCGCGACGTCCATCAAATCGCCTGCCTTTTCAGCTTCGGTGCCACCGCGATTGTTCCTTACCTCGGCTACGCCACCGTTCGCCAACTCGTCTCCGCCGACCAAGGCAAAGACAAACTTGGCGAAGGCATGACTCCGCAAAAAGCGATGTCGAACTATCGCAAGGCCCTCGAAAAAGGCTTGCTGAAAATCATGTCCAAAATGGGCATCTCCGTTCTCAATTCCTATCAAGGCTCGCAGACCTTCGAGGCTATCGGCATTGGCGATGACGTCGTCGAATTCTCCTTTACCGGCGTGCCTTCACAAATCGGCGGAATTTCTTTCACAGAAATCGCCGAGGAATCCCTCATCCGTCACCAAGCCGCTTACGAAACTCCAGTCCCCGCTGGCGAAACCCTCGACCTAGGCGATCCCGGTTACAACCGCTATCGCAAATCCGGCGAACGCCATTCGTTCAGCACCGAGGTCATCAAAAATTTCCACAACTACGTCAAATCCGGTAAGCCCGAAGACTACGAGGAATATGTTAGAGTGAGCCTCGAGACCAATCCGATCGCGATCAAGGACCTCCTCAACTTCGTCCCCTCCGCCTCCGGTCCGATTCCTATTGATGAAGTAGAGCCTCTCGAAAACATCCGCCGCCGTTTCACCACCGCTGCGATGTCCCTCGGTGCGCTTTCACCGGAAGCTCACGAAACCTTGGCCATCGCCATGAACCGCATCGGTGGAAAATCCGATTCCGGCGAGGGCGGAGAAGACCCCGTCCGTTTCAAACCTTACCCCAACGGCGACTCCGCCCGTTCTTACATCAAGCAGGTCGCTTCAGGTCGTTTCGGTGTTTCTGCCAACTACCTCATCAATGCGGATGAACTTGAAATCAAGATGGCGCAAGGCGCAAAACCCGGCGAAGGCGGTCAGCTTCCCGGTCACAAAGTCAACGCCCTCATCGCCCGACTTCGCAACACCCAGCCAGGCGTTCAGTTGATTTCCCCACCTCCTCACCACGATATTTACTCGATCGAGGATCTCGCCCAGCTCATCCACGACCTCAAAGAAATCAACCCCACCGCCCGCATCACGGTGAAACTCGTGGCCGAAGCCGGAGTCGGAACCGTCGCCGCTGGCGTCGCGAAAGCTTCTGCCGATAACATCCTCATCTCCGGTCACGATGGCGGAACCGGCGCATCGCCGCTTTCCTCCACCAAACACGCGGGCTCCCCATGGGAACTCGGACTTTCCGAAGCCCAGCAAACCCTCATCATCAATAACCTCCGTGACCGCGTCATCCTCCGCACTGACGGCGGCATCAAAAACGGCCGCGATGTCATCATCGCCGCTATCCTCGGCGCCGAGCAATACAACTTCGGCACCACCGCCATGATCGCCATGGGCTGCGTTTACGTGCGTAAATGCCACCTCAATACCTGCCCCGTCGGCATCGCCACCACCGATCCGAAATACCGCGCCAAATTCAAAGGCACTCCTGAAATGGTCATCAACTATTTCAACGCAGTCGCCATCGAAGCCCGCGAAATCATGGCGAAACTCGGCATCCGCAAACTCGACGACCTTATCGGCCGCCCCGAGTTCCTCACCCAACGCGAAGTCCCTAGCCACCCGAAAGCCAACACGCTCAACTTCTCGCGCCTGCTTAAAGACGTCGTCCCAGCCGTAGCCGAAGCCTCCGATAAAAAACCATCCGAGGTTTCACGCATCTGCACCAAAGACCGCAACGACGGCATCGCCAAAAAAGCGTTGGATATCCAAATCATCAGCGACCTCGTAGCGGCGATCATTGGTCGCCGTTCTTCCGAGTCTCCAGAATACGGCACTGGCTCCATCCCACCCGAAGTGTTAGAAGCCATCCAACTTCTCCCGGATCGCGCTCCCGTTTCGCTCACCTACGATGTCGTAAATACCGATCGCAACATCGGCACGCGCCTCTCGGGTCGCATCGCCCAAGTCTTTGGAGATCGCGGCCTGCCAAAAGGCAGCATTCACATCACCTGCAACGGCACCGCCGGACAATCCTTCGGAACATTCCTCGTCAATGGCGTCACACTTGAGCTCATCGGCGAAGCCAACGACTATGTCGGAAAAGGCATGGCCTCCGGTGAAATCATCATCCGCGTTTCTCCTGATGCGAAATTCGAAGCCGCGAAAAACTCCATCGTCGGCAACACCTGCCTCTATGGCGCAACCGGCGGAACCCTCTTCGCCAACGGCCGTGCAGGCGAACGCTTTGCCGTCCGCAACTCCGGCGCCACTACCATCGTCGAAGGCGTGGGCGATCACGGCTGCGAATACATGACCAACGGCACCGTCGTCATCCTCGGAAAAACCGGCAAAAACTTCGGCGCTGGCATGTCCGGCGGCGCGGCTTTTGTCTACGACGTCGATGGCAAATTCTACTCCCGCGTTAACACCGAGATGGTAGTCGCCCTTCCCATGCGCCGCCATCAAGACATCGCGGAAGTCAAATCACTCATCCAACTCCACTTCGAGAAAACCGGTTCCAAACAAGCCGCCGATCTTCTTGCAGATTGGGAAACCACCACCCGCAAACTCGTCCGCGTCATTGCCAAAGAACGCGCCGAACTCGAAGCTGCAGAAGAACAGCACGAAGCTGCATCGACTCCTAAATAACTCACATCCATCTCTTGCTAATAACTCACAACAAATAACTTTTAACTAAATTACCAATGAGCGCACTCCTCGAAAAATCATCCATCATTTCCAAAACCAAAGAACTCTGCGACCAAATCGCAAATGATGCGGAATTCAAAAAGCTTCAAGCCGATGTTGAGAAATTTCTCTCCAACGACGCCGCCAAGCTGCAATACAAAACCGTCCACGAAAAAGGCGAAGAACTTCACCACAAACAACACGCCGGTGTTGAACTCAGCCCAACCGAAATCAAAGCTTTTGAAAACGCACGCGACGCACTTTTTAATAATAAAATCGCCGTCGATTTCATGGATGCCCAACGCTCTCTCGAAAGCATCCAAAAGGAAGTCAGCCAATACATCAGCATGACACTCGAACTCGGCCGCACCCCGACCGATGACGAAATCGCAGAAGCCCAACACAACAGCGGCGGCGGTTGCTGCGGCGGTGGCGGCGGCGGCGGCGGTGGTTGCTGCGGTTAACCCCATAAACAAAACTCTGCGACCCTCCGTGACCTCTGCGCCTCTGCGTTGAAAAAACTACGGAATCAGATTAACGTTTTGTAATTCTGAGCAAAGTGTCTTCTAACGACGCATATCTAACTTTTCTGGGCACCGGCACTTCTGTCGGTGTTCCTGTTATTGGCTGTATCTGCGAGGTCTGCAAATCCAAAAACCCACACAACAATCGCACCCGAGCCTCACTCTACATCCACACCCCTGAAACCAAAATCCTCATCGATTCCGGCCCCGACTTGCGAGAGCAAGCGCTCCGCGAAAACCTAACCGAAATCGATGCCGTGCTCTACACCCACTCCCACCTCGACCACGTCGTCGGCTTCGATGAACTCCGAGCTTTCTGCTGGGGAAAAAAAGAACCTTTGCCCCTCTACGCCAGCGAGTCGTGCCTCAACGTGTTGATCAACATGTTCGGTTGGGCGTTTCACATCGACAACACCCATAGCGGATACATCAAACCCGATCCCCGGCCGATCACGAGACAGTTCACCCTCGGCAATTTATCCATCCAACCCATTCCCGTCATCCACGGCACGGTGGAAACCCACGGCTACCGCTTTGACACCAGGGACGGCTTCAGCTTCGCCTACTTGCCAGATGTCAAAACCATCCCCGAGGAATCGATGGAGCTGTTAGGAAACCTCGATCTCCTCATCATCGATTCCTTACGCAACGCCCCCCACTCCACCCACCTTTCACTCCCCGAGGCTCTCGCCATCGTGGAAACCCTCGCCCCGAAACGCACTGTCCTCACCCACATCAGTCACGAGCTAGACCACGCAACCCTAGCCGCCAGCCTAACTAACAATATCTCACCAGCCCACGACGGACTGAGAATTTGCATAGGCAGATGAACAAATTTGGTAGGGCTGCATCGCCGAGGCAGCCGCGCGAAGCAAAGTGCCAAAGATGGGTCATCAGACTCATACCTTAATTACTCATTTCATGCGGTGCCCTCGGCGATGGCACCCTACCTTTCAAGGACCATTAAAATAATCGTCCCTGCCTGAAATTCCCCCACCCTAAAGATTGCAAGATTCGCTCCATTCTTCATTCTTTTCGAAATGAAACGTGTCACCGCTCCCCCATACAGCACCGTCTCATTCGCCATCCTTTGCTTCTGCATCTTTCTCATCTCCCCCGCCCTTTCCCAACACCTCGATCCCTCCCAGATCCTGGTCATCTACAACAAGGCCGATTCCGATTCAAAAAAGCTCGCTGATTTTTATCAGGTCGCGCGCCAGATCCCGACAGATCAAATCCTCGGGCTCACCCTGCCAAATCAAAAAGACATTTCTCGCAAAGAATACGAAACCACTTTGCTCAAACCCTTGCGTGAACATTTTACCAAGGAAAATTGGTGGAAGCGCAGCAAGGATCAGAGCGGCGTGATGCGGCCCACGCAAAATCGAATCCGCGCAATCGTTCTCATGCACGGTGTCCCACTTCGCATCAAGGCCGAGCCCGTCGCCGCAGCGGATGCAAAGCTGCCACCCAACCAACTCATGGCCAACACAGATCAGGCCAGCATCGATTCCGAGCTCATGCTTTTTGGCGTGGATATCCCCACCACCAAAGGTGCCTTCCCCAATGCCTTTTTTAGCAGCCCATATCCGCTCTCAAAATCCGGCGTGTCTCACCTCGTTCTGGTGAATCGCATTGACGCACCCACCTTCGAGGTTTGCAGACGCATGATCATCGATGCGGTTGCAACGGAAAAACACGGACTATGGGGTCGGGCTTACATCGATATTTCTAACAAATTTCCACAAGGCGATGCATGGTTGGAAAATATTGTTTCCGAAAATCTCAAGCTTGGCATTCCAACCGTGACGGACCGCTTCAATGATACCTTACCGAAAAACTATCCCATGTCCGAGGCCGCCATGTATTACGGCTGGTATGAGCGCGACGTCAACGGACCCTTTCTCAATCCAACTTTCAAATTCCGACCCGGAGCCGTCGCTTTCCACATTCATTCATTCAGCGCGGAACAAATGACGGATGCGAATAAAAATTGGTCGGCGGCACTTCTCACCCGTGGAGCAACTGCAACCGTCGGCAATGTTTACGAACCGTTTCTTCATCAAAGCCATCAACTCAACATCCTGCACGACAGACTCTTGAAAGGATGGACTTTCGCAGAAGCCGCAGGTGCCGCGATCAACGTCAGCTCATGGCAAGGCATCGCCTTGGGGGATCCACTTTACCGACCCTTCCTGCACTTCAACGGAACCGGTGAAGTCCGCAAAGAAGATCGCGACTTCCGTATCCTCCGTGCCGCCTCACGCGAATGGCCAAAAGATGAAGCACTGCGTTTTGAAAAACTTACTTACGCTCATGAAAGTCTCTCGTCTGGAGCGATCGCCGAAAGCCTTGCCAACGAATACCTTGCAAAAAAAGATATCCCTAACTCCCAAGCTTGGCTGAAAAAAGCACGCGACTCCTACCAAGAGAAACCCGATAAACTGCGCCAAGATCTCCAGCTCATCGCCATTGAGCGCTCAAAAAATCAACACACAATCGCTATCCAACTCCTGCAATCCGCCCAAAAAACCTACTCCAATATTCCAGAAGTCGAAGCGCTTTCCAAATGGCTAGAAATCGTTCAAAAGTCCTCCGCCGCACCCAATTAGCTCCCAACAGAATCTTAACCACTCATGAAAGCGAATTGGCACGAATTGAATCAATCTAGAATGCACTCAACCCTATTTTTTTCATCAACCCCAGCTTCGCGTTCCCTCTGCGACCTCTGCGCCTCTGCGGTGAAAGTAAACCCCAATCGCAAATGATAGGATGAATTACGATTTTCTACTTCAGAGCGTTTGGCATCCTCCTTTGGCCTTCGAGGAAGTTGCCGCTCCGAAACTTCCGCCCGAACTTGAGCTGCAAGCGCTTTGGTTTTCGGGAGCATTTGGTCGGGATTTCAGGCTCAAAGATGGTCGCACACTTCGCGTAACGCAGTTTGGCGAATGGAACCACGGAGCCGGCCCGGACTTCGCCCACGCCGCCATCGAAATCAACGGCTCACATTTCACCGGCGATATCGAAATCGACTCGCGCACTTCCGATTGGGAATCTCACGGTCACTCCACCAATCCCGCATTTTCTAACACCATCCTGCACGTCGCCTTCGAGCCGAATTATCGGGAAATGTTTATCCGCACCTCCAACCATCGCCAAGTTCCCGAGCTCCTCATTTCCCCCAGCCAGCTCAGTGAAGCCTTACGCCTTCCTTCTCGCGAAACTGCCATCTCAATTCCAGGTCGATGCTTCCAACCTCTACGAAAAATTCCAAAGATCGCCGTCGAGCGATTACTCCGCGAAGCAGCGATCCGCCGGAGCACCCAGAAAGCCGCGCGCTTCCTTCGCATCGCCGATGCACACAACGTCGATGCCGCACTTTTCCAAGCCACCGCAGAAACCCTCGGCTACGGTGGAAACTCCTTTCCCATGCGACTACTCGCCCAGCGCGCGCCACTTCAATTGCTACTGAGCAATCCCGCCGAAGCCGAAGCCATCCTGCTAGGCACCGCAGGATTCCTGGATTCCAATCTCTACCTACTCGCGCCCGATGATACCCGCGATTATCTGTTAGATCTCTGGGAAACCTGGTGGAAAATCCGACCCGACCACGAACTCACTGGTAGCAGGGCGCCACAATGGAAAACCCACGGTCAACGCCCCGCCAACCACCCACACCGTCGGGTCGGGGGGTTGTCCGCCTTAATCAAACAATGGAGCACCTTCCGTAAACTAGCGCTCGCCGCTCCGTTCTCCACCAAACCGCTCGTCGATTTTCTTCACAGCCTGCGCCACGATTTCTGGTCGCATCACCACACCCTCACCTCCGCCCGGAGCCACTCCGCCATTTCCGTATTTGGAAAAAACCTCGCCCTAGAGCTCTGCGCAAACCATCTCATCCCCCTTGCCATCCACGAAGAGCGATTCAGCTTCAAAGACTATTACAAACTCCGCCACGCTTCCACCAACCAGAAACTCAAACGCACTGCCATCCGCCTCTTCGGCGACCAAGCAACCGCCAGCCCCTTCATGCGTCGCCTCTCCCACCAACAAGCCCTCCTCCAACTCTACCACGACTTCTGCCTGGAAGATTTCACCGACTGCGAAAAATGCCCCTTCCCCGAACAACTCGCCCAGTGGAAATAATCGCCTATTCACGATGAGATGAATATTTCACCGCCGAGGCGCAGAGGTCACAGAGGAAACGCAGAGGTAATTGAGTTGGTATTATCACTGCGCGAATGCACCCGATCATATTCCACTTTTTTGTGTTCTATGCGCTCTTTGCGGTTAAATTTTTATCATACTCTCTGCGACCCTCCGCGACCTCTGCGCCTCCGCGGTGAAAATTCTACCCTCTCATCCCCATGCAAATTACCCTCAACGGCCAGCCTCACACCCTCGACACGGAAATCCTCCTACCAGCCCTTCTCGACTCCCTCGGGCTGTCCGAGAAACCCGTCGTCGTAGAGCTCAACCAAGAAGCCATCCTCCCACGTGATTTTCCCCACACCCTCATCCAACCGAACGACCACCTAGAAATCATCACCCTAGCTGCGGGAGGGTGAGCCTGCGGCTCGGATATTCGTGATTGGATATTTGTTATTAGGGAAGAATGCGCGTCCCTCACTCTTTCAAACTCCATCAACCCTAGCTCAAGTTTCTCTCAATTTGATCAACCTCAGCTTTGCGACCCTTTGCGGCCTCTGCGCCTTCGCGGTGAAAATTTCCCTCTAAATACCATTTTTCCCTTGCAACAAGTGGCCATCAAATCCCATCTTCCGCGCACGTCGCGTTTCGCGACCTTTTTTCCAAATCCGGTGTAGCTCAGCGGCAGAGCGGGTGACTGTTAATCACTAGGTCGTAGGTTCGATCCCTACCGCCGGAGCCATTTGGAAACTCCCCCATTTTTTAATGGGATTCATCGTGGCGTTTAGTAACCGAGATCCATGTATATCTAGATGTTTTTGAATCTCTATCCCTTCTTCTCGAAATTTTTGGTCAGGAGTGACATTTCGGATAAGCTCGATAATGACAGATTCTGAATTTTTATAGGCTTCGAACAATCTGCGATGAATCTCTCTGAAACCATCTGGATTGTTTTTCCGGTATGGGACTCCGATTTTTTGGCGCTCAACGTGCCTTAAATAATGTTTCAGCGGTCTGCTGGCCTTATTCGCACACCCAACGTAATAAAATTCACCGGCAATAATAATCCGATACAAAAGCGCAGCATCTTCATTCACGCCATTCGTGATGATGGTGATATTCATAAAAACTATCGAAGACCTATCAACAGGCGCCAAATGAGCAAGTCGATTTCAAATGCGTCCGCTCACAACATTCACAAAGCTGCCCGATGAGCAGTTGCGGTCTTACCTATCCAACTTATATTACAGAGCATAACTTCTTCTTCCTCATGAAACTCCTCCTCACTTCCTTCGTTACCGTTTTCTTCAGCGCTTGCGCGAATCAGAAAAACCTTCCGCCCACGGTTCAGAAAATCGATCCATCACGTTATGCGGGTGAGTGGCATGAGATCGCCCGCTTGCCCAACACATTCGAAAGAGGCTTGGTGGGGGCTAAAGCCACCTATTCGCTCAATCCAGATGGTAGCCTCAAAGTCGTCAACGAAGGCCTCAAGGAAAATGGCAAAACCACCAGCATCGAAGGCACGGCAAGATTTGTGAATCTACAAGAACCCGGAAAACTCAAAGTTCGTTTCAATCGTTTTCCCGCAAACCTCTTCGAGGGCGATTACTGGATCCTCGACCTCAACCCGCAATACACCCGCGCCCTAGTCGGTGCCCCCAACCGCAAATTTCTCTGGCTTCTCTCCAAAAATCCCAATGACCAAAAAGAAGATTTCGAAGAGCTCATCCAAAAAGCCAAAGAGCTGAATTTCGAAACCGGTCCGCTCTACTTCAACCCGAAACGGATCGAGTGAGGAAGAGATGATCCTAATCCGGAAGGGATTACGGTACTTAGCCTAGGGTTGAGAAGCGATAGCGACGACCAACCTAGGTTCGTCACTAAAAAATCGCACCATGAAGGGCGTGCCAGAATCGATACATCACCAATATCTAGGTATCTGCGACCCGCTACCGGGGTCGAATTTTCTCTCTCATTTTCCCGGGGTAGTCGTCGCTATCGCTCCTCGACCCCGCGCTAAGCTCTTTGATCCCGTTGGGATCAAGATTGTTAGAATACATCGTCATTTATAGAACCTTCTAAATCTTGGGCAAAAGCTTCTAAAAAGAAAGACGGGTTGAGAACAATCCAGAACATCATCAGAAACCCAATCCTGACTTCCGATTTTTTGCCTAAGGGTGAACAGAAACTGTCAAAGCCAACCAGAGCTTTACTGAGCTGCAGGTTGGGTTTTCTGATAAGCTGCTTGAGCTGATTCCGATTTGGACTTCGCCCAGTCATTATATTCGGCCTCCGGGATGACCTCCAGAGCGCCCGTCATGTTTGCATGACCTTCACCACAGAGCTGAGCGCAAACAACGGAAGTTTCCATCGGTTTCACGGGAGTGAACCACATAGCGATTTCCTTACCGGGGATTGCATCTTGCTGGATCCGCATCGGCACAATGGCGTAGTTATGAATGACATCTTTGGTGCCGATGTTGAGCACGGCAGGACGATTGGTTGGAAGCTTGAGTGTAGAATCCGTGAAATCATCGTGAGCGTTCGGATCGGTGTAATCGATACCCAGTGAATTGGTAGAGGTGATCAGATCCGGATCAGTGCGGCCGAATTTTTTATCGAGACCTGGGTAATGATAGGTCCAACCGAATTGCCAACCTACCACGCGAACGCGGATCGGATTCATGTCTTTGACTTTATCCCATTCGTCCACGCGATTTGCCCAGAGAGGAAAAGCAAAGCCCAGGAGAAGCACGGCTTCGATGATGATCACCGCGACTTCCATGTGGCTGGAGAGATGACTCTGCACGCCAGTGTAGGATGCTTTAGGATTGTTTTTGTGCCAAAATTTAAAAAGGCAGACAAAGAAGAAAAGAGTCCAGCCAACGAACAAAGCGATCATGAACCAGTGGACAACGTCCAGCAAGTGATCGACTTGACCGCCGTGAGCGGAATAGTTTTCTTGGAGGCCTAATAATTCGGATGGGCTCATGATAGATGAATAAAGTGATAGATGAGGTTAAAGGTTCCCGGATTACTGGTGCACGTAATCGTCTTGAAGTTCGGGATCGAGGTTTTGGCCGTCGCGGCTGATCATACGGATCATGTAGAAACCCACGCCACCCAGGACGGAGAGAATGACCACCAAGAGAGCGAAGATGGAGTAACCAGCAGCATCGCCACCACCATCGATCATCGAAGTGCGGCAAGTGGAACAGGCAAGATAGTAAAGGTTCATGAAAAGTTCAGAGGTTGAGTTTCACCGCTTTGCGATAGAAATAAAATCCGTAGAGCGGCATGAGGAGGATGCCGACGATTCCCGTGACACCGAGGCCGGTGGCAAATTTCGAAGGTTCCGGCGCGAGCACAAAAGCCCACAGGATCAGAAACGCGCAGAGCAACGTGCAGACCGTGATGAAGACTATATGGAAACCGCGTAGGGACATGATGCTGTTGGATTATTTGTAGAAGAAGTTGTCAAAAATCGGGCTGTATTTCGCGAGGAATAAGATAGCAAACATCGAGGCGCAAAGCAAAAGTGCACTGAGAAAAATCCAGTAAACGGCTTTTTTCTCGTGATTTAAGTGCATGAAGATCAGGCCGACCAAGGTGGCTTTGGTAGTCGCGATGAGCATACCGAGAATCGCGTCCCATTTGTCAAATCCATGTTCACCAATATCCAATGCCTCCACCGTTGCAACCAAAACGGTTAAAACCGTCCCGATAAGCAGCGCGCCGAAAACGAGCATATAGGTTTTCTTGGACTTCTGAATTTCTTCAATTGAATTGGCCATTTCTAAAAATCGTGTTTGGGGTGAATGTTGTGAAGTGGGAAAAGATGACGGATTACATCAAATAAAGGATTGGGAAAACGAAGATCCAGACTAGGTCAACAAAGTGCCAGAACAGGCCGCCGACTTCGACGCGGTTGCAAAGCCACTCTGGATTTTCGTCATACATTCTGCGTCCGAAGAACAGGTAGTAAGCGAGCACGATTGCGCCGCCAACCACGTGTAGTCCGTGAAGTCCGGTGATGGTGAAATAGATCGCGTAATAAGTGTTCCATGCTGGAGCAAACTTGGATGCGAAACCGATCTGTTCGCGAGGAATCGACAAGTGTGGGAAGGTGACGCGAGCATGGCTATCTTGCCCATGAGTTGCTTCCTCATGTGAATCGTGAGAAGTTGATTCCTTTTCGTCAGGGTTCCGAGCTTTGTAGTTAGGCCCCATGAACTCCTCTTTAAGCTTATCTGTGGCAGAGATCTCGATCTTATGGGTCTCTTTACCATAGTCAGCAAATTCCTTCCAACCGATCCGATACAACTCCTTATGGGTCGGCTCGCGATTGGGTTTACCTTTTTCATCGCGACCGTAATCTTTAATCAAACGATCTTTCAGTTCTTTCACTTTGCCTTGATGCCACGCCCAAATTTCGCGAGCAAACGGATCGTTTTGCATCAACCATGAGTTCGCGATGGCGACTTCAGGTTTGATGCCTTTTTTCTCCGCCTTCATGACGAGGTATTGGAAATCAATCGCATCGATGTTGTGGAACTCTATCGGGCTGGCGAGGAGCTTGCCGTTGATGACGGTCTCATCGCGAAGCTTGGATTGTTCAGCTCCTTCTTTGACATCGCGTGGTTTGAATGAGACTTGGAAAGCCTTATCAACCACGAAGGTTGCCCCGCCGATATCGCTGAGCAATTTAGGTTTGATTGCGTTTTCGTCGATACTCACTTTATCGGCATACTCCCAATCTGATTTGCCTGGATTTTGTTTCTTACCAATCACCCATGCGTCGCTAAGCGCTTTTGACCGAAGATCTTGGTTATGATTGCGAGCGTGGATTTGTGCTTTCTTAATTTTCTCGAGCAGCTCGACCGTTAGCGCGGTGTCTTTTTCAAAGTAAGTTTCTTTTTCATCAGAGAAACCCTCTACGCCCTTTATGTCAGCAGCGAGCTTAACAGTCGCTCCGGCGGCTTTGGCTTCTGTTAGGATTTCTTCAACCCATGCTGCATGAAAACGAAGGTTGTTGAAAACGATCGTCGAGCCTGCTTCAAGCTGAAGATTGATGCGGTTTTTCTCGATCTTCTTACCCTTGACTTCGTTATAATCGAGATGTCCCTCAATGACAGAGTAGTCATTTAAACGAACCGCTTGGTGATGGAACTTCACGTTGTATTCCACTCCTTTGAGCACCATGAACAGCAAGGCACAGAGAATGGTGATCCACATGTAGATTTGGAACTGTCTCCAATTACGAAGTTTCAGAGCCGCCCATGCGAACACGACGGTAACGGAAGAGCCGATGAGCACGAAGGTGTTGATCAAACCGGGAAGCACTGGAAGTGTCCGCTCTGGCCATGGGTAATCCGCGCCGAGACGCAAGAATATGTAGGCGGAGAAGAAGCCACCGAACAGCATGACCTCGGAGGCGAGGAACAGCCAGATGGCGATCTTGGCGTTAAACAGGCCCGTGTCTTTGCGGGCGTTGACGATGTATGGGATTTCCATTTCTTAAAGTTTGCTAGAGTTCAGTTTTCAGTTTTCAGGAAGACTGAAGGTTAGTGAGTTTCTTTATCGTTAGATTGCTCCGGTAAATTTAAGGGAGCTTGCCATTGTGGGTAATAGTCCTTGTCGCAATCCGGACGGGAGTATTCGTAGGGTCCGCGATAGACGGCGACATCGAAAGTGAAGTTGCCATGGCCCGGAGGTGTTGGGGTCGCCCACTCAAGTGTGGTTGCATCCCATGGGTTATCGTTTTCAACTTTGCGTCCGAATTTCCAAGCGAGCAGCACGTTGAGGATGAAGAAAATCTGGAAGAACGCCAATGCCCATGCGCCGTAGGACATCACGATATTAAGGTCGATATACTCGCGCACGGTGTTTCCGAAAACGTTGGCGCTATCGGCGGCTGCGAGGTAAGCATCGCCACCGTTATACCAACGGCGATGGAAGCCAGCCATTCCCTGCACCAGCATGGGGAAGAACAGCACGTTCATGCAGATCAAACTTGGCCAGAAATGGATATGATTGAGGGTGCGGCTTGTGTAACGGCCGGTGATTTTCGGATACCAATGATGAACACCTGCGAAGAGACCGAAGAGAATACCCGGAGCCACGACGTAATGGAAGTGACCGATCACGTAGTAGGTATCGTGGAGGTGAAGACCGACCAAGTTGAACGCGAGCGGCAAACCTGTTAGACCACCGATACCGAACATGGGGATGAACGCGCAGGCCCAGAGCATGGGCGGCGTGAAGCGGATGGATCCGCCCCAGAGTGAAATCAACATCGCGGTAATGATAACCACCGATGGGATGGAAATCAGCACTGTGGTGGTCTGGAAGAAAGTGGAAACCGCAGCGCCCATTCCGGTCATATACATGTGGTGAGCCCAGACGATGAAGGAGAGGAAACCGAGGATCAGCACCGAGTAAACCATGGACTTGTAGCCCCAAAGTGGTTTGCGGGTGTTGACTGGAATGATTTCCGCCACGCAAGCGATGGCAGGAAGCAGGAGCACGTAAACTTCCGGGTGACCAAGGAACCAGAAAAGGTGTTGGAAAAGCAGTGGAGATCCACCACCCGAGAGATCAGCAAGACCTTCACCTTTTGTGAACAAACCGGTAGGCATGAAGAAAGATGAGTGAGCGACCCGATCCATCAACTGCATGATGCCCGCGGCTTCAAGCGGAGGGAATGCGAGGAGAAGAAGGAAACCTGTGACGAGCATCGCCCAAACGAAGAACGGCATACGCATCCATGTCATGCCACGCCCGCGCAAGTTAATGATGGTTGTGATGAAGTTGACCGCGCCAAGGAGTGAGGACGTGATCAAGAGAACCAGTCCGACAAGCCATTGGGTTTGTCCGGCGAGCCATTGGTTGACGATTTGTCCGTCAGCAAAACCGGCTAGCGGAGAGTAGTTCGTCCAGCCCGACTTCGCAGCACCGGATTCCATGAAGAAGGACGCGCACATGAGTAGACCACCTGCGAGGTAGATCCAGTAGCTCATCATGTTGAGCTTGGGGAACGCCATATCGACCGCACCGATTTGAAGCGGCGTGACGTAGTTACCGAATGCACCGAAGCCGAGCGGCACGATACCAAGGAAGACCATGATGGTTCCGTGCATGGCACCGAACATGTTGTAAGTTTCACCGGTGACTTTGCCGTCGGTCAACCAACGTGCTTTCCAGTTCTCGCTAAACACCCAGCTCATCCAATCCGGAAGCGGTTGGTGCGGGTAAGCGATGCTCCAGCGCATCACCATCATCAGATAAAATCCGAATGCAAGGAACAGCATGGCGGTGATGCCATATTGAAGACCAATGGTTTTGTGATCGGTGGAAAAAAAGTATTTCCTCCAAAATCCCGGATCGTGGTGATGGTCGCCATGATCATGGGAATGATCGTGACTGTTAGAAGATGCAGCGTGGGCGCTCATAAGTTGGTTCAGGCGTGTGGGTAAGAGTTAGAAAATTGGAATGGGGTTAAGCCACTGGGAAAGTTATGGAACGGGTGTGAGTTTTGCAGGGTCGACCATCGTTTTCGGATCAAGTGGTGCACCTGGAAGCATTTTACTGTGCTTTTCTGTTAGTTCGGCAGCGTTAACGGCAGAACCGGGTTTTTCACGAGCTGCGGAAGCTTCGATGGCGGCTTGTGCCATTTCGATGGTGACGATATCACCCGTGGTATTACCAAATCCGTTACGGACGTATGTCATGAGTCCGGCGAGTTCATCCGCTTTCAAGCCCGCGCCGATAGCTGCCATCACACCATAATCTTTTCCGCTACTGGTGGGGCCTTGCAGACCATTGAGAATGACCATGGAGAATTTCTGAGTATCCCCTTTTACCCAAGCTGAACCGGCAAGTGGAGGAACCACCGCACTACCACGTCCATCGGCGCCGTGGCAACCGGCGCAACCAACGGCACTGTAAATTTTTTGACCCTTTGAAACGTAAGCGGCGAGAGCTTCTTTCGCAACCGGACCTGTGGGCTCGGCGCCTTCAGGCGTACCACGCACGTATTTGGGTTTCACAAGAGTATCGTAATCAAACCAAGAAGTGGCGTTTCCGAGAACGGCTCCTCCGATGAGCAGAGCGATGCCACATGAAACAATCACCCAAAGAGAGATTGGCTCATGACCGTTATCGGCGATCCGATGTTCACGTGCGGTGGCGGCAGACTCCGAAGCGACACGACCGTGGGCTTGGGTGACGTTGATCGTTTCGTCGAGGTCAGGTTTCTGATTCGATTGCGGACTGTTCGATGACATGGTTGAAAGGTTCTGTGGGATCAAGAATGATGCGATCGCATTAAGGAGCCGGAGTTGCTGCTGCCGGTTTGGTGGAAGATTCGTCGGCTGGTTTGAAATCAAAAACTGCTGGCACAGGATTATCTTTTTTCAAGGACAGGAGATAAGAGACTAGGGCACGACCATCTGCATTCGGGACGATTTCTTTACCGTCATCACCGTGGAAAGGAAGTGCTTCATCGGAAGGGTTACCCGTGATTTTTTTCTCGTCGAAAAGGAACCGGAACGACGGACAGGTCGAGTGACTGCGAGCTGGCTCGTGACGCGGGTTGTAAAGGTAACGATAGAGCCATTGTTCAGCAGATCCGCCGTTAGCATAGGCTTTCTCGATGCGGACGGCGATGTTGGAAAGATCCGGACCGATGCGGTTGATGCCGATGTGGGCGAACTTTTCAAATGGGTAATCGAAGGCGTTGGTTTCGCGGCGATTATCGACAGGGATATCATCTACTATACCAACGAATCCGGCGTAGTCGGTGCGGAAAACATCGTTACCCGCGTAGTCTGGACGGATCAACTGGGTGTGGCAGAGGTAGCAGCCGTTTGCCGCATACACTTTGGAGCCGTCAGCAATCCTGCCGGCACGTTTTGGAATATAGATGGCATTGGTTCCCGTCGCATCCTCACCCATCGAAACGGGTTCGAGAGAACGCATCTTAAAGTAAGGAACGATGACAATTGCCAACCATGCAACTCCGAAACTGGCGGAGAGGCTGAGGAAGAAAGTGCGGAAGCTCATGTGAGGATAATTTGAGGAATGAAAATTTAGTGTGCGGAAACGGTGCCAACGTTATCGATATCGCCTTCTTCACCGTGTGGGCTGTGTCCGTGAGCGGAAATCAACAAAGTTGGGTGAGTGCTGCGACGACCCAGTCCCAGCCACATAAAGGTCAAGTGAAGGAAAAAGAACAGATTGGAAATCAAGATGAAGCACCAGGAAATCGTGATTGCCCAAACATAGGGGATCGCTCTTAAAGCGGCGGATTCCCATGGTTGATCATACATTTCTTGGCCCAGTCCCTGCATCCATCCGCCGAAGATCGCGACGATGGCCACGGTGACGATGCCATAGATTGAGAAGAAGAAGTGCATCTTGATCAGACGACGGGAAATCCACTCGCGACGTGTGACGCGAGGCACGATGAAATAGATCGCACCGAACATGACCAAGCTGAAGAACGCGTAGATCGCGAGAATTTCAAAACCGTAACCGGAGAGCGAGAACTGGGTGAGTTTCAAGGTTGAGCCGGGAAGATTCAGAAAAACGGCAGCGACTGCCATGACCAGCAATCCGAACACACCTGCCATAGTGAAACGCAAAGACGGGCTGTTGTTGACGATCTCCATATCCGCAGAGGCGGTGCGGAGAATGTTGAATGCGGCGGTGAACGCAGGAACGAAGAACAAGATCGTGGCTGCTGCGCCGAGGTAAGGCATGAAGAAAGGGATCGGAGCACCGGCGAGTTTCTGCATCCCTGCCCATGGCATGATGATGGCGAGCGACCAAAAACCCAAACGTGCGAGTGAGTAGCTGTAAATCGGCCGACCGGTTACTTTCGGAGTGAGATAAAACGCGGCGGATAGAGCGACCGGGGTGAAGAACAAGAAGATCAGGCTCGATTTATACCAAGCGTTGATGCCGTTCGCCATGACCGGATGGCCGGGGAAAACGTGAAGGAGAAGATTCGCGGTGAGGTAAACCCATGGGAACCAAATCATCGCGGCTAACAAATACCATTGCGAGATGTAGACATGGCCTTCCGGGCGGACTTTGAATTGTACCAACGACCATGTCAGAATCGCGAAGTAGCTGAGAAGCAGCACGGGCCAAGCGAAGGAAGGAAACTCCATCCATGGCATTCCGGTGCCGTGACCTGCGAGAATACCGATTACTCCAGCCATGACGCCGATGTTCCAGACGTGTCCCGCTGTTAGAATGATTCCAGCGGCTTTGCACTCTTGGCGGGAAAGCCGGGACATGATCCAGATGATCACACCGAAGGCGGCTTGAAATCCCCAGCCATAGATCAATGCATTGAGGTGGGCGGGTTGAGTGCGCCCGTAGGTGAGCCATGAGCCGCAATCCAAAAATCCGGGGGCATGCATTTTCGCAGAGGAAATGATTCCGAGGATCATGGAGATAGCGAGCCATGCCGCACCGCTGGTCAGGAAAAACATCACAGGATGACGAAGTGAGCGGTCAATACCGGCTCTCAACTGAGCATCTTGCAGGTTGGTGTTTGCTGTTTCTGTAGACATCTGGACTGGATAAATCGTTTAGCGAAAAGCTTAGGGTTTGATGAGATCTTGGACGGTGGCTTGTGGTTTCCCAACTTCGCCACGCTGCGCTTTCACCTCTTCCGGTTTTACCGCGGAGGCTTTATTTCCAAAACTGTTGCGAATGTAGGTCAGCGCACCGGCGATCTGCTCATCCGTTTGATAAGCCATCGGTTGCATGCCCGTAGTGAACTTATCATAGACAACTCCCTTGACCTCGATCGGACCTGTTAGACCACGGAGCTGGATCAAAATCAAATTTGCAACGGGACCGGACACCCACTCAGAACCTGCAAGCGGCGGACCTGCGCCTTCTACACCTTCACCGTTCTGACCATGGCATGCGCCACAAACCAAATACTGAGCTTTCCCGATTTCCATCTGTGCGGGATCGATCGGCACTTCTTCTTCAAGTTTTTTTGCCGTCACGGAACCTGGAACAACTTGAGCTGGAACTTCGACAGCAGTGGGATTGGAGCTTGCCAATAATTTCGCAACGTTCGGAGTTACGGTATCAACCGCTTCTTTAGTGAGAAACTTCGCTTGTTCGGCGACGACCTCTTCCTTAATGCCCAGGCGGATTTTTGCCGCGTTTCCTTCAGGCTCCTCGCCTTTTTTCAACCAGCCACCGAGAGCAGCTACGGCAAGAATGACGAGCAGCAAAACGGCAAAGAGCGTGAAAATTCCGAGGCCATCGAGAAAGGCTTTGAATCGGATCATTAAGTTGTCGCGAGTGGGGTCCATGCGGTTAGGTAAGAAAATCAGTTAGAAATGTTGGCGGATTCGAGGATGCGTGGGTCGCGGTTCGGGTAGAGCGAGTGTTGACCCAGCGCGCGAAGGATGAAGAAAAGGAAGGCAGCACCGATGGTGACGAAGGCGAGGATGTCGCCCCAGAAGGCACCGGGGATGGAAGTGGTGATGTCACCGAAAACTTCGGGTTTAATTCTTCCAAGCGAGACGCCGCGTTCCGGAATCGTGATCAGATAATGATCGAGCGCGTGCATGCAGAGCGTGTAAACAGCGACGACAGAGAGGTATTTCGGATTCCTTTTCAACCATGCTTGGAGCAGCACAACGAAGGGAACGATGAAGTGGAAAACCACGAGGCACATCATGCCGATGTTCCAGTTGCCGGTGTTACGGATCAGGAAGTAAGAAGTTTCTTCGGTGATGTTTGCATACCAGATGAGGAAGTATTGGGAGAACGTGATGTATGCCCAGAAGGTGGTGAAGGCGAACATGAGTTTACCCATGATGTGGAAATGCTCAGGTCCGGTAACGTGGCTGAGATGTCCTTTGCTTTTCAGCCATGAGCAAATAAGAACGATTACAGCCATCGAATTGAGTGCGGCACCAGAGAAGAGATACACACCCCACATGGTGGAGAACCATTTGTAATCCTGGCCCATGAGGAAATCGAAACCGGTGAAGGTAATCGTCAGTGCGAAAATGATCAGGGTGTAAGTGGAGTGATAACGCGCACGGAACAAGCGCTGGACGCCGGGTTTAGGATCGGTGTCTTGAGCTGTTGAAAGCTTACGAAGGAACCAGATCACGAGTGAAAGGCCGATGCCGTAGAAAGCGAAACGTCCGAGCCAGAACGGGATGTTCATGAACCACTGCTTGTTGTAAAGCAGGTGATCGGTGTGATGGAGGTAATCTTTCAGGTCCTTAGCATCTCCTTTGGCGACCGCATCCAAACCATCGCGATGAATATTCATCCACTCGAAGAGAAATTGGTTCACCTGTGGAAATACCAACGGGATACCGAAGAGAAAGATCCATGGAAAGGTGGAGCCAAGGTTTTCAAACGTGCGGCGAACGGAAGTCCCCCACCCCGAGTTGGAAACGTTATGGAGAAGTGTCCAGAAGACACCACCGATGGAAAGTGTTAGGAAAAAGTAATAAGCGAACACCCATGAGTAGGCATACGTTCCTTGAAACTTCACACCGAGTCTACCGAACAGCGCGAGTAAGCTGACAATGGTGCCAGCGGCGGCGACGATGAGTAAAATGGTTTTGATCGTGGAGACCTTCGATTTATCGAGGTGGTCGCCGTGGATGGCTATGTCAGAGGATGTTACGTGGTGGGACATCGGGAAAATTATTGGGCTGCGGTTGCTGCTTCTTTGGCGGCTTGGAGAGTGCGGACGTAGGAAATGATCGCCCAGCGATCGCGGACAGGAACGTTGGATTTGTATGGGCCCATCATGCCTTTGCCGTTGGAGATGACATCGAACATGCGGCCATCGGGATAAGCGGCGGATTTGAAACGATCTTCATGCAGGTTCGCGATACCGGGAACGCCGTAACGTGATGTAATGCCCTTGCCGTTTCCGGTTTCACCATGACAAGCCGAGCAGTAAATCGCGTAACGCTCTTTGCCACGTTTGATGAGTTCGGCTGCGCTCTCGGCCGATTCAAGTCCGAGTTCATCAGGCATTCCGGAAGCGAAGTAATCGCCGACGTGGCCGGTGTAGTAGTAACCCGTTTGACCGCCGAATTCGTATTCAGGAAT
>JAZKIL010000012.1:23135-56070 GCA_040384845.1 Verrucomicrobiota bacterium
ATACCGCCGATTTCTTTGCTACCGGTTTCGTTGAAACCCAATGGCTGAGTGCCTGCAACAGGTTGACGCGCGCCTTGGCGATCCGCGAAGAATCCGCTCGGCGATTGCGCTTTGAGCTTATCCTGATTGTCCATGTCGTTGAAAATCTGGATAGGTGGCTTGGAGAAATGCTGACCACGGAAGCCCAGCATCCCGATGACGAGAACTGCGATGATGGCGTATGCTAAGAAAAAGTAGCGCATGGCTGATGAGTGAGTGTGCGGGTAAAACTGTGGTTAATTCTGTTCTTCTTCGACGAGTTCGATGTTCTCGCCGCCGATATCTGCGAGCATGTCGCGAGTGCCTTGCGGACTAAATTTTTCATCACGTGCTTCGATGGCGATGAAGAAACCGTCATCGGTCGCGCGGTGGAATTGTTTGCTGGCAAACAAAGGATGGTTGAGGCGCGGCAACTGCATCAGGCCGAGCAAACCGAAGAGCACGGTGAAACCTGAGAACAAGATGGTGAGCTCGAACATCACGGGGAAGAATGCCGGGATGGTGAAAATGTTCGTGGGCTTCGCTTGAACCACGGTTGGGTAAAGCACCACTTGAGTGTAATAAGCGAGGGTGAAAGCCGTTGCCGTTCCCATCATACCACCGAAGAAGACGAACCATGGAAGAATGGAGCGTTTCAAGCCCATCGCGCCATCAAGGCCGTGGACAGGATACGGGGTGTAGCAATCCCATTTGCGGAAGCCCGCATCGCGGACTTTTTCCGCAGCCTTGTAGAGCGCCGAGGCGCTTTGGAACTCGGCGAGGTAGCCATAAACTCGTTTTCGGGTAGTGCTCACGTGGAAGAAGTTTTCAGTTTCAAGTTTTCAGTTTTCAGGAATTCAGCCTTTATCACTGGTAAGTTCGTGTTGATAGGCGGGGATTTCGAGGGTGCCGGCATCGGGATGGGATTCGTTATCCTCAAAGTGTGGATCGCTCTCAAGCTTCGCCCATTTCACCTCGGCGATGTTGATGCATGGAAGGAAGCGCAGGAACAATAGGAACAAGGTCAGGAAAAGTCCGATGGTGCCGACGAAGGTCATCATTTCCACACCGCTCGGGCTGTAGGTTTTCCAGTCACCTGGAAGGAACATCCGCTCCAGCGTGGTAACGATGATGACGAAACGTTCGAACCACATTCCGACGTTGACGCACATCGCGATGATCATGACGACCCACAAGTTTTCCCGGCACTTTTTAAACCAAAAGAACTGGGGAGAAAGCACGTTGAGCGACATCATCGCGGCATAGGCCCACCAATGGGGTCCGGCGATACGGAATTTGAAGGCATCCATTTCGTAGATCGCACCGGAGTAGAATGCGACGAAGAGCTCCATCAAGTAGGCGTAACCCACGATCGTGCCGGTAAGCAGGATGATTTTTGCCATGTTGTCGATGTGCTTCATGGTGATCAGATCCTGCAAGCCGTAGATGAAACGGGCTGGAATCATGATCGTGAGCACCATCGCGAAACCACCGAAGATGGCACCTGCAACGAAATAAGGAGGGAAAATCGTGGTGTGCCAGCCGGGAACCACCGAGGTCGCGAAGTCGAATGAAACGACTGAGTGAACCGAAAGCACAAGCGGAGTGGAAAGTGCTGCGAGGAGAAGGTAAGCCATTTCGTAGTGGCTCCACTGACGGTTGCCACCTCTCCATCCGAGAGCAAAAATTCCGTAAAGGATTTTGCGAATACCGGGTTTGCAACGATCACGGATCGTCGCGAGGTCAGGCACCATCCCGAGATACCAGAAGATCAGAGAGATCGTGAAATAAGTGGAAACCGCGAAGACGTCCCAGAGGAGTGGCGATTTGAAGTTTTGCCAGACTGCGTTGGCGTTGGGAATAGGTGCGAGGAACCATGCGAACCAAACCCGACCCACGTGGAATGCCGGGAAAATACCGGCGCAAATCACTGCGAAGATCGTCATGGCTTCCGCCGCCCGGTTGATGGAGGTTCGCCAGTTTTGGCGAGTGAGGAAAAGCACGGCAGAGATCAGGGTTCCGGCGTGTCCGATACCGATCCAGAAAACGAAGTTGGTGATATCCCAACCCCAGAACACCCGGTTAGACATACCCCAAACACCCACACCGCTCGAAACCAGATAAGTCAATCCCCCGCCGACGCCGATCAAAGCAATCAAGGACGATGGGATAAAGAGCAACCACCAAAGGAATGGTTGGCGATTTTCAATGATCCCGCAAATCCGGTCGGTGATCCAATGATAGGATCGTTCATTGAGAATCAACTTTTCACGCTTGAGAACAGGAATTTTGATTCCTGAATCTTGATGCGGGGCGGTTTCTGAAGTGGAGGCCATGTGTTAGAATAAAAAAGGAAGTTAAACCATGTGGATGGTGGACTGGCCGATGTATTTGGCGTCAGGCATCGCTGGATTCGGGTTTTTCACACGCGCCAAGTAACTGGTGCGAGGACGGGTTCCGATGTAATTGAGTAAGTCGTAGTTTCTCTCCAACTGCTTGGTGCGTCCCATTGCGGAAGCTTTCTCGTCAAGAAGGTTTCCAAAAGTGATCGCTTCTGCAGGGCAGGCGTCTTGGCAGGCAGTTTTGACGGAATCAACCGGGATGCGGAGTGTTTCGGTGGAAACTTGATTTTCTGTGGAGAGTTTTCCGGACTCGAGGACTTCTTGTTTCTGCCCGCGCTTCTGACGGATGATCCCGGCTTTGATGCGCTGCACGCAGTAGGTGCATTTCTCCATCACGCCGCGCATACGCACGGTGACGTTAGGGTTTTTCTGAAGATGATTCGGCTCTTTGTCGTGACGCTCACCCAATGGACCATGGTTGAGGTTGTTTTTGATGAGCGGGTTGCGCTTGTTGTAATCGAAGAAGTTGAATTTCCGTGCTTTGTATGGGCAGTTGTTCGCGCAGTAGCGAGTGCCGATGCAACGGTTGTATGCCATGGCGTTCAGGCCGTCTTCGGTATGGATCGTTGCGTTGACCGGGCAAACCGTTTCGCAAGGAGCCGCCTCACATTGCATACATCCGACAGGTTGTGGAACGAGAGCAACGTTGTCCGGATCAAACTTGTTATCTTTGTGTGTCGCGAAATAACGATCCATCCGGATCCAGTGCATTTCGCGGCCTCTGGCGACTTGATCTTTACCAACGATCGGGATGTTGTTTTCCGATTGGCAAGCAACCAAGCAAGCGTTGCAACCCATGCAGGAAGAAAGGTCGATGGTCATCGCCCACTGATGAAGCGGGTCACTGAGCAACAGATTGCCGGCACGATCGAGTGGTTTGTAGAGAGAAATATTATCTGGCGCGTGCGAGTCGTTACCTTGTTTTTTAACACCCGCAAGTTGATGATCGAAATCTCCTTTGTGATCGACGGGTTGGGTCGAGATCTCACGAGCTAACGCACGTCCATACATCGCGTGGTGCTCTTGAGTGAGAGCAACGGAATAACGATCTTCTGTTTTCTTGATCGTTGCACCGGTGGCGAAATAGGAAGTCTCGGAAGTGCGGAGTGGATAAGCATCGAAGCCGCGGTTTACGCCGACGAGGCCGACGAATTTCTTGCTGTCTTTTGAGCCGCGACCCAATTCATCTTCGTTATTAAAACCTTGGCCGTAACCGAGAGGAATGATGAGTGTGTTTTCGGCTTGGCCGAAGGAAATGAGAACCGGAAGTGTGAGCGTCTTGTCGTTGACCGTGACTTGGATCATCGGCGACTTGCGGTTTTGGCCTTCTCCGTCTGGACCGACCTTGGCGTATTTGTTTTCCGCCACGCCCTCAATACCGATCATGGAACTGGTAGGCTCAAGCGCGATGATCTGATCGTAGATGCCAAGTTCTTTTGCCGTCTTCGGTGCGATGAGAACCGCGTTGTCCCAAGTGAGTTTGGAAATCGGATCGGGAGCTTCCTGAAGCCAGCCGTTGTCGATCCAGCGGCCATCGTAAATGGATGCATCGGTGGCAAAAATGACGTCGAGTGATTTTGCGGACGGCGCGGAAACTTTAGCTTCCGCGATTTCTGCAGTGGCGCTTGCGGCAAGGGTCACCGTAGCGGAGGCATAATTACCTGAAGCACGGAAGCCATTTTTGAGAACTTCTTTCCACTCAGTTTCAGTGCCTTTGAAAGTTTCTTTGACTGCAAGCATGGCTGGAGCTGCAGCGCCTTGCTCCCCTTCCCCGATGACGAGTTTTCCGTCATTCAGAAATGCGAGCAGCAGCTCGGTTTCAGAAACGCAATTTGGATACAGCGGAAGAATCATTGGCTGCACCACGGAGTAAACTCCGCGCGCGCTTTTCGCATCGCTCCAAGTTTCCAAGTAATGCGTTGCTGGAACGTGCCAAGTGCAAGCATAAGCCGTGGCGTTGCTGCGATCACTCACGTGAATGCTGGTTTTCGCCTTGGCGAGTGCCTCGGAAAATTTCAGATCCGCGGGTGCATCGTAAACTGGGTTCGCAGGTGTTAGGAAAACTACGGTATCCACTACCGCATCATTCAGATCGGCAGTAAGCGCAGCGATGTCGCCGAAGCCTTTGTTCTCTGTCTGATAAGCGTTGAGGCCTTTGCCTTCACCGATATTACCAAGAGCGATGTTGATCGCGAGGGCGAGATGTTTGACTGCTTTCGACTGACGTGATCCAGCGATAACCGCAGTTCTCGCGCCGCTGGCTTTGAGATCTTCTGCAAGTGCACTGACCCACTGTAACTCTTTCTCATCGGTAAGCGGAGCGATGCCGCCGTCTGGTGCGCCAAGCTGGCGTGCGATTTGTGCAGCGATCGCAACGACGCGGCTCGGTGCAATACGCAAACGGTGATCGGCCATGCCGCCTGTTAGGCTGAAGGCTGACTCTACCGAGTAGAGGCGGTTCATCGTGCTCGCATCGGGCTTCGCCTCGTAACCTGCGCCTTCCGGTTTGCGGCGATTGAAAAACGTGATATTAGAACCTTGAGGATCAGTTCCGGCGAAATCACAATCTAACGAAAGAATGCGATCCGCGTTCGCGAAATCAGGGACGAGTTTCACTCCGTCGCCGAGCACGTCTTTGTCGTTAACGGTGAGGGCTTCGTATTGATAAAACTTGGCGCTGGTGAAATTGCTGCCGAGTTTTGTGATCAGACTCAAACGAGTCGGGCTTTCATCGCAGCCGAACACGAAACCGATTTTCGCGCTCTTGTCTTTGGCGATTTCGCTGATCGCAGTTTGGAAATCAGCAAGGTTCGCTTTTTTTCCACCTTTGAGGAAATCACGTGAACGCGAGGTCGAGTAGAGATCGAGCACGGATGCTTGAGCGAACGCATCGGTTCCCTCGTAATCGGGATGCAAGCGGTTTGGACCCACTTTCGTTGGGCGACCTTCGTAGGTGGTGACCACCAAAGGCACAGCACCCGTTGCGCGTGGCAGAGAAGATGCGTAGTAAGTCGCTTTCCCGGGGATCACCCATTCAGGTGCGTTGGTATAAGGAACAATGTAAGCTTCTGGGCGACGGCAAGCGACCATGCCGAAGCCGGCCAAAGCGGTCGATGAACCCATGAGTTTCAGGAAAGACCGACGGCTTGTCTCCATCGCCTCTTGGTTTTCCATTTCAGCCGCACCCTGGGGAAATTCACGATCCATCCAGTTACGGAATTCTTGGGTGTCCTCAAGTTGGCCAGTGCTGCGCCATGAGACGGTGGTCTCATCTTTGGGGACTGCGGGGTGTTGCAAAATGCGTTTGCTCATATCAGGGCTGCTGAGAAATGTTTTTGGAAAGTTGAGTGATCAGTGGTGGCAGGTTGCGCACGTGGTCTTGGGATGGACCGAAAATTGTTCTTTTAGCTTTTTGCCGAGGTCGAGAGTGGTCGTGACTCCTTTTTCCGAGCTGTATTTCGAGACATCTCCATCGCCGTAATGGAAGTTGAAAACTTCCTCTAACGGACGGAGGTGTTTCTCTGGAGCGCGGTGGCAATCCAAGCACCAGCCCATCGAATGCGGCTCGGCCTGATAGACAACTTCCATTTTGTTCACATCACCGTGGCAGCTCTGGCAGGAAATCCCGCGGTTCACGTGTGCGGAGTGATCGAAATACACATAGTCAGGTGCCTTGTGAACGCGCACCCACTCGATCGGTTTCCCATCGTATTCTGGATGATTTACATTCATGGAGCGATGCAGCGGCTCCAACTTCGGACTCTCTTTTTGCACATGCTGGTGGCAGTTCCAGCAGGTGTTGCCACTCGGAACGTTGGAATGACCCGCCACATCCACGAAAGAATGGCAATAACGGCAATCCAAACCTAACTGCTCGACGTGAATGTTGTGAGAAAATGGGATCGGCTGCGACGGTTGATATCCAACAACCTGCTTCTTAGGGGTTGCGTAGTATCCAAACGCAAGGACCACTCCAGCGCCAACGGCGCCAAGGCAAAATGCGATTTTAAAAGGTAATAAATTGGACCAGCGTGGAAAAATATTCGCCATGAGAGCTAGATGAGTAAGGTGGTAACCGCGCGCAGAGTGCGAGATTGTGAAAAATTTCACAAGCGATTTTCTTTCATAAAATCAAAATAAATTCACCATGTTATTGAGAATGATTATCAATAGAAAATGCCCTGTCTCTAATGCCTGAAAACACAGGGATTTCCCCATGTAACGACCCGGATTTACCATCGTGAGTGGGATGAGCTGAGGAGCTGCCGTGTCATCACGGCATGAGACTGAACGGTGTCTCACCGTTCGATTCATGAATAGGGTGAGGACACCCTCAAACCTTAGGGAGTGATGACACCCCCGCTCCCATTTCGCTTGCGAGGTCGCGATTGGAAATCGCGGTTCCTTTCTGGGAGCTACTTAACAAATATCACCATAATTACCAAACTGATAAGGATCGGAGCAAACACTAGAGCCCCCCAAGTTAATGACCAGACCTTCGCTCTTATTCCCTTCACCAGGTAAAGTGATGCCTTTCTGGATATTCCCACGCATAACTAATCGCCTCTGTCAGCTCCTGCCAAAACGAGTCGCCAAGGTCAGTTGAAATGGCATCGTAATGGTCGAGAAATGCTCGGACCTCTGCAGAAACTCTCGGGTGATAAACAGCCTCTCTCATCTAACAGAGCGTCCCACTTGAGCGAGAAAATCGTTGTGACTGATGGGGGTAACAGCACCGGAGTTCATTTCCGCATCTCTCCTATCAACTTCAGCATCATCTGGTCCAGATGGAGCACCTGAAAACCCATGAAGTAAAAATGCAACTAGCCCTTCCCGATCTTCTTCGGAAAGTTCCCGAGCCTGTTTTTGGATTTCGGCAAGTTGAACCATATCGCAAATGTAGTCAAAAATTCATACGAATCAACCCTGTATTACCGACCACAGCGGAACAGCGATTTGCGAATCAATTCTCCATTCTCTTAATCCCAAGCGGATTGCCTTCTTGTAACTCAGCAGGCAAAGCTTCATCTGGGAAGCTCTGCCATGCGATGGCGCGGCAGAAGCGGAAGATGGCCATGGTGCCGACGGAGGTGCTGCGTCCATCGGAGGTTGCGGGAAAAGGTCCGCCGTGAACCATGCTGGAGCAGACTTCGACGCCGGTTGGGAAGCCGTTGAAAATCAAGCGACCTGCGCGTTGCTGGAGCGCGTTGACGATTCCTGCGTATTGAGTGAGTTCTTCAGCAGTGCCGTGGACGGTGGCGGTGAGCTGACCTTCGAGCTTCGCGATGGCGGCTTCGATTTGTGCGGTGCTTCCGCGAACGATGAGCGCACCAGGTCCGAACATCTCAGCCTGCAAGTGTTCGTTTTTCAAGAAGTCATCGATCTCCACTACGAAAACCGCAGGCGCGCATTGGCCGGGTTTTTTATCTGCGGAACTGAGCGCGAGAACTTCTACTCCGGAAATGTTAGAGAACGATTCGATTGCATCGCTGAACGCTTTGCAGATCGCTGCGTTGAGCATGGTGGATGGTGATCCGACCTCAACCAGGCTTTTCAATTTCGCAAGGAATTCATCCCCCTGCCCTTCCGGTAAAAACACCAAACCGGGATTGGTGCAGAACTGGCCTGCGCCGAGCGTGAGCGAACCAAAATAAGCTTCTGCTAGAGCACTTTCACCTTTGGCGAGTGCGCCGGGTAGAAACACGACCGGGTTGATCGAACTCATTTCGGCGTAAACTGGGATGGGCTGCGGACGTTTTGCGGCAGTTTCCATCAGTGCGGTTCCAGCAGCGCGTGAACCGGTGAAGCCAACGGCTTGGATGACAGGATGTTTCACAACGGCTTGGCCAATGCTGCGCCCACCACCGTAGAGAACTGAGAAAACGCCTTCTGGCATGCCGCATTCTTTCGCTGCTGCGATCACTGCGTTAGCAACGATTTCCGCACAGCCCGGATGCGAGGAATGGGCGATCACGACCACGGGGCAACCCGCAGCGAGAGCAGATGCCGTATCTCCACCAGCGACAGAAAACGCGAGTGGGAAATTGCTCGCGCAGAAAACCGCAACCGGACCGAGCGGACGAAGCATGGAACGCAGGTCAACTTTTGGAATCGGCTGGCGATCGGGTTGAGCGCGCTCGATGCGGGCATCGACCCATGAACCTTCTTCTAACAGCGTTGCGAACAAACGAAGTTGCCCCACGGTGCGACCCGTTTCACCGCGCATCCTTGGTTCAGGAAGAGCGGTTTCTTGTGGACCACGAATCACGATATCCTCCACCACTGCCTCGATTTTCTCGGCGATTTTACGCAGGAAAGCCGCACGGGTTTTTCCGGGTAAATTCGAGTAAACGGGAAACGCAGCAGCAGCCAAAGCCATGGCTTTCTCTACCTCTTCCGGGGTGGCGGAGAGATAGACTGGAGCAATAGCTTCGCCCGTTGCGGGATTCACCGCTTGTCCACATGGCTGGGTGCCGGTGGAGCGTGAAAAGCCAATGAAGGAAGTGCCGGTGAGCGTGGTGATCATGAGATGTTAGAAATATAAATTAAGCTTGAGGAGCGGTCGCAAGCGCGTGCTTGATGACAGCGGTGGCCTCGGCGAGTTCGGCGCCGACAAGCTCCAAACGTGGCGGACGAACGCGGTTGTTACCGAACTTGCCATCAGACGCGAGGTTCTGCTGAAGTTTGATGAGCTGGACAAATTTCACGACGGTATCCATGCGCAGCAGCGGAAGCATCCATGTGTAAATCTCCATGGCCTCTTCGATTTTGCCATTAGTCGCGAGGTCCCAAAGTTTCACGTTGTGACGTGGAAACGCATCGCCCACACCGGTGATCCAGAATTTCGCGCCCATGGCCGCACCTTCGACAGCGCAGTCATCGACACCGACACCGAGAACCAAACGATCTCCGCAAACTTCACGGATACCCGCCATGCGGCGTGCGTCCGTAGAGCTTTCCTTGACGGACTCAACGTTCGCGTGTTCTTCCGCGAGCTCTTTGATTTGTAGCGGTGTGAAGTCGGTTTTGTAAGCGACCGGGTTGTTGTAAATGATACACGGCAGATCGGTCGCGCTGATGACGGCGGACATGTGGGTTTTCATTTCACGCCAATCGGAAGCGTAAAGATAAGGAGGTAGCACCATCAAACCGCGGCAGCCGTTGTCTTTGGCGGCTTTCGCGAGATCGACCGCTTCTTTCGTGGAAAGTGCAGCGATACCGGGAATGATTGGAGTGTTAGGAACTGCCGCTACATAGGTTTTCTGGAGAGCGACTTTTTCTTCGAAGCTAAGTGTTGCGCCTTCACCAAGTGACCCGTGAACGACGATGGCGGAACAGCCATTTTCAATAAGCCATTTTCCGTGATCGGCCATGATGCCGTGGTCAATGCTGAGGTCTTCGTTAAATTGGGTTAGCGTAGCGGGCATGACGCCCTTCCATTGGATGCTCATAATGATATTCTGGTTATTTACTTAGGAAAAACAGGTACGGGACCACGGAAGATGGTGGGTGACACCATCCGCATGCCGCGGACAACCCATGCGAATATCAGCATCAGGTCAAGACTTGAGCTGAAAAAATCCTGTCCACAAACTGAACAAGTTTCGTTTCCTACAAGACGGCAGCAAGCTTACACGCTTCTATGTCCACTAAGCCAATCCCGCAAGATCTGTAAACTCCAGCCCGTGAGCTTCAGCAACGGGTTTGCAAGTCAGCTTGCCTGCTCGGACATTGATCCCACTGATAAGCTCACGCCTGCGGCCACATGCTGCCGCC
Organism: Verrucomicrobiota bacterium; assembly: GCA_040384845.1. GTDB lineage: Bacteria > Verrucomicrobiota > Verrucomicrobiia > Verrucomicrobiales > Akkermansiaceae > Luteolibacter. The sequence continues at coordinate 33,332 of JAZKIL010000012.1, forward strand.
ACTCCATTATCCGCAATCAACTGCGTCCATGTGTGAGTCACGTTGTTAAGCGCTTGAGTGGCTGTTCGAGAATAAGCTCCCGGCATGTTCGCAACGCAATAATGTAAAACACCTTCTTCCACGTAAGTCGGATTTTCGTGGGTCGTCGCGCGAGTTGTCACTGAACATCCGCCTTGATCGACCGCAATGTCCACGAACACGCTGCCGGGACTCATCATGCGAAGCATTTCACGAGTCACCAGTTTCGGTGCTTTCGCACCGGGCACCAAAACGGCACCGATCAATAAATCCACACGCGGCAGCAGCTCCGATAAATTCGCTTCACTCGAATACACCGTGCTCGCACCGGCCATGGTGATATCGAGAAAACGCATGCGTTCAAAATCCACTTCCAAAATGGTGACATCTGCGCCGATCCCGGTCGCGACGCGCGCGGCGTTCACCCCAGCCGTTCCGCCACCGATAACGACTACCCGCCCCGGAGCCACGCCCGGAACACCACCTAGCAAACAACCGCGGCCACCGCGATGTTTGGCCAAATGGTACGAACCAACAATCGCTGACATCCGTCCGGCGATTTCACTCATCGGCTCTAGCAACGGCAAACGACGGTTTACTTCGATCGTTTCGTAAGCAATCGCCGTGCAACCGCTGGACATCAAACTTTCCGTCAGAGCCTGATCCGCAGCAAGGTGCAGATACGTGAAAAGCGTGTGCTTTGGGGTAAGCATCGCGACTTCAACAGGTTGCGGCTCTTTCACTTTTACAATCAGCTCAGCGCCTTCAAAGACACTCTTCGCATCGTCAACGATTTCCGCACCTGCAGCCAGATAATGTTCATCGGTGTAACTCGCGCCCACCCCTGCTCCACGTTCAACCAGAACACGATGCCCGCGTTTCACGAGATCAGCCACCGATCCGGGGATCATGCTTACTCGGTTTTCTTGTGCCTTGATCTCTTTGGGTATGCCTATGTTCATGTGTTAGATTCTATTTCAAGCCATTCAAACTTTTCAAAATCGCTTGTTGGACTCTCGGGTCTCCGATGTTTCCAAGGTGGCCACCTTCAGGGAAAACCGTCAGGCGCGATGCGGGGAAAGTCGATCTCAACCAAGACAAGTCTTTCGGCTGAAGCAGGAAATCGTTTTGGTTGGTGATGACGTGAACTTTTGATTGGGCGCGAAGCTTGCTTTCCTGCGATCTGAGATCGACGTCCCTTTCAAGCTTATTAGCTCCAATGCCTTTTTGTTGGTAGTAAGGAACCGCAAATCTCTCAAAGTAATCATTGAACGAATAATCCATAATCTCGTCGTAGACCGGCTCTCTATGCCAGCTTGAAATCGGAGTTTGAAGCACGCCAAAATTATTTCTCGATTGGCTATCGTAAATGATATCGCGCAGCGCGACGCGGAAAGCCAAGCCGATCAAATATTTCGATTCGTCACCATCAAACATCACCGGCTGCGCTGGTGCGGTCTTGCTCAGCAGCGAGTAACTGACTTTGTGCAAGGTGTTGTTGATGCGTTGTTGGCGCTCCGCTTCAGGCCATTTCAGCGGGGCGTTCGCATAGCTGTCCAATTCCTTGAATCCATGGGTGAGGTTTACGGGCATATTGATCGCCACGTAGCGATCAAAGGTGATCAAGCCGGAATCCGATTGCTTCTTCTCATCAGCCGCAATCCGCAGTGTCATGAAGCCTCCCATCGAAGTCCCTAACATCGCACGCTTGGTGAACCGACCCGGAAATTTCTTAACCAACGCACGATCCGTTTCCGTGATTCCCTGCCACAGATCCTGACTGTCCGCAGTGGGATAAACAGGCAACGCGGCGGATGATGTCATGCTCATGAATTCCGGATGAAACACACTGGTCGTGCTCACTACCGAATATCCATTCCGGTAAAGCTGCTCAGCCAATCCAATCGACATCGAGGAAAGCCGATGCGAGGTAAGTCCGGGAGAAATATAAACCACCGGTGCCGGCTCCGGCTGCAACCAGTAGGTGCTTTTCATCTTGCGATCCGTTGCTGGAATTTTCACTGAAATATCCCGGCTCTGAACCAGGAAATTGCGATCTTTCGGCCCGAATTTCACCGCACCAAATGTCTGCAAGGTTGGCAGATCGACAGGCCCACGCATTTGCAAATCCGGCAACCCGTCTTTCTTTCCGTAGGTCCAGGCAATCTTGGAAGTCGCATACGGATCCGCATCCGTCTGCAGCATGCGTTTCGCTTCTTCGCTTTGGTCGGTGAGTCGGTTGTAGGTTACCGCAGGAGAAATCATGTCATACGGCTGGTAGTAATTGAGTGGTTCGGAAAGTTTGTCGCCCACAAGACCCAGCGCACTACGTTCATCGCTCGGTCCGAAAAATGGCAGAACCACATAATTTTTTGGCTTCCAGCCCCATGTGCCAAATGTCTGACCAAAATCTGCATCGGATTTCGGTATGTTCCATTTGGTCGCGGGATCGAAAAATCCGGCAACACCGGCGGTGGAATTGGTGACAAAACGCGCGGTTTCATCCCCCGCTCCGTCCCAGCGACCTTGCAACATGTGGTTCACCACCCGTCCCGGATAGGTGATGTTGCGGCCGAAATCTCGGATCGATTCGCGCGCACGGGTCGGCACCACGGTCCGATAAGCTCGCGCCGAAGGATGGATTACACCCACCAAAAGTCCCTCATTTACCATCCAAATCCCGCGGTTCACTGGCTCGCCGGCATCATTCAGTATGTCCGGAAAGGGTGTCTTTGCTCCAGCAGTCGGAGTCGGATTGACGGCGATCTGGTTCTGAAAGTTTGTCGAAGAACATCCGCTCAGAACGCAAGTTAGCGCCATCAATGCTAGGGAGGATGAGCGGCGGGAACTGAGATATGGATTTAATTTAAGAGATAATCTGGGCATCGTGAGGTAAAACTGAGGGGCAGACTACTTAAATTTCAACACACGTAAAGCCTTGTGATGCCTTCTTCCATGGATTCGCCTCATGGAAATGGTGCGACATCATAAGCTAGAGCTATTTCAACTGGTTGAGATAAGAAAACAAATCGCTGACTTGCTGATCCGTGAAACCATCGATCAAGCCTTCCGGCATCAGGGATCGTTTGGAAACATCATGTGCCAAAATGTCTTTTTTAGGGATCACCAACTCATCAGCTCCGATACGGCGGATCTTGATCGAATCGGCCGTTTCTCCGGAGAGAAATCCGCTGACTACGGAATCGTTGGTTAGACGGACATCGTGACGATAGTAGCCGCTTTCCAGTTGTTCATTTGGATGGAGGATGTTTCTTAACAGGGATTCCACCCCCATGGCCCCCGCACCACTCAGATCCGGACCGATTGCCAGGCCTTTTCCTTTCACCTGATGGCAAATGAAACAGGTCGCTTCTGCCAACGCGCGGCCTTTTTCAGCATCGCCAGTTTTTTTAGCAAGTTCTTCAAAACGGTGGAACTTCGCTTGATTGAGATCACGTTGCTTGGTCGTTAGCAGTGTTGGGAAATCCGAAACAGGAGTCGCGCTAACCTTCCCCTCAACTTTTGCTTTGGAGAGTTCTTTGCCTGTGATTCTCAAAACCAAGTTTTTGGGAAGTTCCGCGTCTGAATAATCTGTCCGGAAATCCATGCGGATTTGCTCCGCCGTGCGGGCAACATCCCAAATCCGGAATTCATCATACAGGGCGGCGGATCCATTCTTATCTGTGGTCTCCCCTACATTCAGTCCCGTGAAAGCCTCCGTGCTGGTTTTTGATCCGGTTGCATCCAAATCACCATCGAGATAAATCGTGAACCGGCCCTCAGCATCACGTGTGATCGCGCAGTGAATCCACTCACCGGCCTTGATGGTTCTTTTGGATTCGATCACATCCCCCAATGCCGGGCCGCCGTAGACTCGTAATTTCTCTGCGTAGAAATTGAAATCCGCGCCACCTTTCCGCGCCAACAAACCATCTGCCTGACTGATTCCTTCATTCAGCTTGATCCAGGTTTCCACCGTGAAAGCGCCGCCAAGCGTGACATTGGTAAGAATCCTATCCTGTGGATTACCCGTGAAACGGATTACCGATTTCAACAGACCTTCCTGTGATTTGAGCAATGCCGTAACAGCCGGATGATCATAGCCTAACACAGCAGAGACTTTTTCCACCGAAGAACCATCTACCTGTCCGAATTTACCCTCACCCAATGCCTTCGTGAAAGCTTCTGCTTGAATCTTATTCGATGTCATCCCGTCTCTCGCAATCGACTTCAAAGCACCCGGCAACGTCGCCCAACGCTTCGAAAATAGCTCGATGACTTCCGGCCCCGGCATTGAAGCAAACCCGGTGACCGCCTCGCGCCTCACTTTATCGTCCGCATGATCCAACAACTTTTCGTAATCCGCCGCTTTCAGGAATTTGATTTCACGCAACGTTGCCAAACCGATGGCAAGCTCTTCCGGCTTTCGGGATGGGGAAAACGCCCATTCACGAACCTCTTCACCGAGTTTTGATATCCTGAATCTGCGAACGAGATCCACCACCAGACGTTCGTTCTCAGGATTTCTGGATTCTTTCAGCAAGGCCTCACAGGCATCGCCCACAGCCGCAGCAAAATCCGGAATAGCGGCGACGGAGGCATCAACCTGAAGCAACGAATTTAACAAGGCTGGTCTTTGCTCCTTCGCACCTAACAGCTTCTTTAATCCCTCTTGAACCATCGGCTGTTGAATATACTTTGCTAGAATTCCCAGCTCTTGCGCCGTCGGAGCACGCTGCATTTTCTCCAAATTTTTGACCAACATGACTGCAGCGGCCTCGCCCTCAAAAGAACGCGCGGCAAGCGCAGCCGCCTCATCCGGCAATTTCATTTCGGTCATCATTTTATCCGTTTGCTCCGGATGCGATGACATTGCCCAACGAGCCAAATATCTCTCAAACTCCCTATCATACCCATCGCGATCCTTTCCTTGCAACGGAGCTTTTGCGTAACCCGCAGCGATCGCAACAATCGCCGGTGTCGCAGCCTGATGAAAACGCACGGCATTGATCACACCTGCACGGACCCGGAAATGCGGATCGTCTTTCAAAGCCTCCATCACCCGTAGGAAATCCTGCTCAGGAAGCGACCATTCTCCGGCGATACGCGCCGCTTCGTAACGAAATGACGACTGGGGAGATTTCGATAAACTCACTAACAGATCTGGTGTAACCGCCTTCAATCCTTCCAAAGCCCAAAGCGCGCCGAGCCGCTTCGCATCGGATGCTTTTGAGTCGCTCAAAATCTTTTTCAGATCCGGCACCAACTTCGTTTCCTTTCTATCCACGATCTCATTCCATGCCATCGCGGCAGTGCGGGCGTTCGGTCCGCCGAGTTGATCTAACAATTTCTGACCTTCCAGTTTCGCCAAATCAATGCGTGCAGGAACCGTTTGGTCTTTGTGACGAATTCTCCAAATTCTGCCACTGGTCTTGTCGCGATCCGGATGCGCTCTCGCAACCTCGTTGTGGGAAATGATTTTATTATACCAATCGACCACATACATGCAACCGTCCGGCCCGAAGTGAGCGGCAATCGGACGGAAGGATTTGTCATCCGTGACCATAAAATCGTGCCCTTTTTTATAAACCGGATGCCCCTTGGCGTCGCGTGTCATGGTGACCATTTGAATTTTCGAGGTGATCGGATTCGGAATGTAAAACACCTGGCTACCCGGAAAATCTTTTGCAAAGGGTGAACCTTCATCTTCCGCAAGCGCGAGTCCGCTCAAGCCCGTACCACCCATTCCATCTTTCAATGAAGGCGGCTGAAGCGGCGCATCCTCACGCAAGCGGGGGCCGAATGGTGTCGGGTAATTCGAGCCCGGAACAAACTCCGCAACCGGGTATCCCATGTCATTGGCTTCCTGAATGTAGGTCTCGCCGGTGCGTGAAATCACCAAACCCCAAATGTTGTTTGGACCTGCTGTCAGAGGTTCGAAAAGCGAGCCGTCCGGTTTAAACCGACCCAGTTTGCAGTTCTTAAATGTCACGCTCATCAAACCATCCGCAAATTTCACCCCGCCGGGGCGGCGCACTTCGGATGCATTGAAAGCACCCTGCGCGACATGAATCCAACCACCCGGTATGCGCTCAAACTGATGCGCAAAAAGATGCGAGTCCTGAACTCCAAATCCCTCCAACACCACTTCGAAACGATCCGCTTTGCCGTCCTTGTCATCATCGATATAGCGACGAATCTGTGTACCATACTGGGCCAGAACCCCATCCATCATCGGAAGAATGCCAAGCGGAATCGCAAGTCCCTCCGCAAACACGCGCGGGGTTTGCACTTTATTGGAATTGGGGTCGTCAAAAACAAGAATGCGATCTTTTCCGCCGGAGGCGTAGAGCGCGGCTGCCGCATCCGGGCTTTCATTCGCATCCAGCGGATACTCAGTGGCGGTCATCGTCCACATTTTCCCATGCCTGTCCCATGCCACCGTGATGGGTTTTTCAGTTCCTTCTTTTTCGGATGAAACCAACTCCACCGTATATCCTTCTGGAAGCTTGAAACCTTTAATCTGCTCTTCCGGTGAAAGAGTTCCCGCAGGAGCCTGGGCTTTTATTGGTTCCGGTTTCACTTCCACTTTGGGAGCTGCCCACTTTGCAGAATCAGGAGTAGGCGGCAGTTCGTTAATCATCACATCTTTGATCTGTACCAAAAATTTTCCGCCACTGTGTGCCTGTAAACCGAACACTCCATCAGCCGGGATCGTTTTATCCTTCTCCGTATAATCCGTCACGGCCACGCCATTGATCCAAACACGAATCCGCGTCCCTTCGCAGAGCACACGGTATTCATTCCAGTCCCAATCTTTCGCCACCGCTTTGAGCGCCGCAGGATCCAATGGTCCGCCAAGTTTCGCTCTGCGTCCCTCATCATACAAATCCCCCCAATACCCGATTCCCCCATCGACTTGATAGCCTTTCATATGGCTTTTATCACGCACACTACGGATCTGCATACCAGAGTTCTGAAACCCCTCACCTTTCACCAAACGCAGCTTATAGGTCAGATCAAAGTTTTCATAACTTTTTGCCGACGCAAGAAAGGTATTTCCCGGAACTTTTTCTTCGAGTGAGCCACCTGTGATCGCCCCGTCCTGGACTTTCCAGAATCGCTCTTCGCCCGGATGCACTTGCCATCCCGCGAGAGTTTTCCCGTCAAATAGAGATACTGGCTCCGCTTGCAAAACGCCGAGACCTAACAGACTGATCAGCAAATATTTCATAATAAATTAAAATCAAAAACGATAACGCGCTCCAAGCATGGCACCACGATGTCTTTCACCTCATTATGGATGGGGTGTGGCAAATAAGCATCCCGGCTTTCCGCGCTGTCAAAAGTCATGATGAAACCATGCGTGAATCCTTCGTTCAGCCCCTCGGAACTCTCGTATGGACCTTGCTCAAATCCGACAATCCCCGGAATGCGTCCCATCATGCCTTGAAGCGCCGCAAAGCATTCATCGATCTTCTCCTGCGTAACCTCCGCCTTGAATTGAAATAATGCAATGTGTCTGACCATGTTGTGTATCTGGTAAATGATTCTTACACCCATTACACGCCAGATGAGATTTCTCAATCAACCAATCCATATCCCAAATGCACATGGGCAAATAACTACATCTTCCCACGCTGCTCCGACGGCCTCCAACCCACCCACTTTTTATAAGTGTTTGAAAACGTGGAAACACTCTCAAAGCCCACCACTTTCGCGATAAACTCCACTTTGTCATCCGTGACCGAGAGCAAATGCTGCGCTTGCTGCAACCGTAAAAACGTCAGGTGTTGCATCGGGCTCCGACCCAGCTCTTTCTGGCACACCCTGCGCAAATGTTCTCCACTCATCCGGGCCAATTTCGCAATTTCGGCCAGCGTCCAGTTGCGAGAAAGTTGGGCTTCAACCTTTCTCCAAACCTCCCATAGACGCGGATCCTGACGATGCGGTTGCGCGAAACGCACCACGTAACGATGGATCAGCTCGCTCCAATGATGCAGCAACGCCGGCGAAGCCTCACCTCCCGTTTCCAGATACAAGCCCTCGATTGCCGCTTGCAACGACGCGCTGGGGTAAGATCCGATCACGGGCGATTCCGATGAAATGATCGGGTGCACCTCGCGTGATTCATCGTAACGCACCCACGCAAATTTCCACGGCTTGTCCGGCAAACACTTCATCGCGTTCATCATGAACGGCGGTTGCAGGCATGCCTGATTCGCACGAATCTTTTTCCAACCACCATTCACCAAAACCACACCTTCTCCCTCAACACACGCGATCATATACGTGCCACCCAAATTTGTGCGCACAATTTCAAACGGAGCCACCGCCTCCATAATCCCCACATGTGAAATATGATGCTGCTGCAACAACGGACAGAAATGACTCTTCTTCATCCATAATCGCGAATCCTCCGCATTCGCCCGCGCCACCCGATATCGGGTCGACCCACCAAATACCTGAATGTCGGTCGCTGGGAAAATATCGCTTTTCGTTTTCAAACTCACGAGAGTTCAATCATTTCTCCCAACAACGTCAACCAAAGCATCTTCCAGCTTCAGCTTTTACCTATCATCTCCATCAGCTTCTCCGCGCAAGCACGGGCATACGCTGGATCATTGATCTCCACATCCATTTCAATCACCGGATGCTTGCTGCCGCTTTTGATCGCTTCAAACAACGCCTGATCCGCCGCCGTATCATGAAAAGACTGACCCGCCGCTGAAATCACCGAGATCGCCCGGGTCGGAAGCAGGATTGCTGTCGGCGCGGAATAAGCATTCGTTTTCTCCACCAAAATGTTTCCTAACTGTGCGCACTCATCCGCAGTGGTGCGCATCAAAGTGACTTGGGGGTTATGATGATAAAAGTGCCGCGTTGCGAATTTCTCGGGAACCGAAGCCGGCTCGCCGAAGTTCACCATATCCAGGCAACCCGGGCCTACCACTGCGGGAATCCCTGCACGCGCTGTGGCGTTAAGCCGATCCGGCCCAGCTGTTAGAGCTCCACCCACCAGCTCATCCGCAAGTTCCGTAGTGGTGATATCCAACACGCCCGCTACAATCCCCGAATCAATGATCGCATCCATCGATTTACCGCCGGCACCCGTTGCCGCGAAAACCAGCACTTCATAACCGTTTTCTTCCAAAATCCGCTTTGCCTCACTCACGCATACCGTGGTGTTTCCAAACATGGATGCCACGATCAACGGCTTGTCCGATGCGACATCGATTTTGAACTCGACCATTCCACAAATCGCTCCAGCCGCACGTGTGAAAATCATTTTTGAAAGCCGATTCAATCCCGCAACATCCGTCACACTCGGCATCATTGTGATGTCACTCGTGCCCAGATAATGCGCAGTGTTTCCAGACGCCAATGTCGACACCATCAGTTTCGGAAAACCAATCGGCAACGCGCGCATCGCTGCCGATGCAATCGCAGTTCCGCCGCCGCCGCCTAACGAAATGACTCCATCGATTTTTCCTTCACGTTGCAGCTTCGCCAATAAAACAGGTGCAGCTTGACTCATCGCCGTCACCGCTTCTCCCCTGTCTTTTCTAGCGATGATCGGAACAAGATCCAGTCCCGCAGAGTCCGCAACTTGATATCGCGTAATATCCGGCGTGACAGTTGGTTCATTGCCTGTGCCCACATCGATCAACAACGGTGAATGTCCGCGCGATCTGACGATTTCCGCAACAAACTCATGTTCCGCACCCTTCGAATCGAGCGTTCCTAAAATCGCAATGGTGGACATAAAATTATCGTTTGAGAGTGATCGATTTAAATTCCCGAGTCAGAGCTGTTAGAGAATGCTCAACTGCCATACGTTCCAAAGATGAAGCCCCTACGAAGCCCACGCAGTCAGTCGCTTGAATCACTCGATCCGCATCCTCCGGCGTATTGATCGGGCCGCCGTGGCAAAGATACAGCACATCATTGCGCACAGATTTGCCTGCATCGATAATTGCTTGAGTGCGACGTATTGTTTCCTCCCAAGGAATCACCGCATCGGTCACACCAATTGATCCACCAACCGTCGTCCCCACATGCGCGATGATCACATCAGCTCCAGCCTTCGCCATTTCGACCGACTCCTCGGGACTGCCGACATAGACGATCGAAAACATGTCCATCCGCCGCGCTAGGCCGACCATTTCGAATTCTTTTTTCACACTCATTCCAGTCTCTTCGAGAATATCCCGAAACTGCCCGTCGATAATCGTATGAGTCGGAAAATTATTCACCCCAGAGAATCCCATGTCTTTCACTTTCCCCAGCCAATGCCACATCCGCCGCCGCGGATCTGTGGCATGCACACCGCAGATCACGGGAATTTCATTCACGACCGGAAGCACTTCATACTCACCGATCTCCATCGCCACCGCATTCGCATCGCCATAAGCCATTAAGCCAGCTGTCGAACCATGGCCCATCATCCGGAACCGACCCGAATTATAAATGATGATCAGATCCGCTCCGCCTTTTTCGATAAACTTCGCACTGATCCCCGTTCCAGCACCCGCAGCAATGATGGCCTGCCCTTTCGATAGCGTATCGTGGAGACGTTCTAAAACTTCAGTGCGTGTGTAGGGATTTCCGGTTCCGGTCCATGGATTAGGCATGACTCATCCATGACTGAATAAAATCATAATGCCAGAAAATCACTTCAGATCAAAGCCACCATCAGTTATTCAAAATCCACCTGCTCACCGGGAGGGTTGCCGAGTGATTCGGACACCACTACTTTTAACTTGCTGCTTTTTCAATGGAATGCCCCGTGCGCTTCACATCTTTACCCACACCTTCAACGGTATGACAGGATGAGCTTAAGCCAATCGCAATGAGTAAACATGAAATGATCACCAAGAAAGGAATACGAAACGGCGATGCCTTACGTGGTAAACACCTTGGTCGGTTAATGAGGAATAGAGTCATAGTATCTATCTCCTTCGCAGCACATGCGCCATTTTTCCAGCGATTCAAAACTCACTTATAATTCAAAGGACACAGTTATCATCTCAGCCAACCCTTGAATTAATCACAATTGCAAAGTGCATGATGTCAGTTCCAAGAGCCGTATTTTGCACGAGGAAACTACTAGAGAGAAACGCTATTCAATAGATTGACTTCTCAGGTATATGTTTACCTCACGCTACCCATAGTGATGGAGGAAACTTTTTCTTCTCCGTTACGTTCAGACACAATAATGTTCAATGTCCCTCCTGCAGCATCTGCCACTACCTGTGTGTTATTGCTATCATGGGACAGCACACGCCAGTTGGTTACAGTATCGACACTGCCGCCATTTTCACGAAAAGACGTCGCGAACTGAGTAATGTATCCTTGAACAAAATTCTGTTTTTCTTCAGGTGTCGCTTGAGCTGAGTAGTGAACTCCCACATTTTCCCCCATGGATGTAAACACCGGCCAGTCTATGTATTCGGCGACTTTGGAATCTCCTTGAGCTAAAGCCTCAAAAGTTTTTTTCGCGAACGTTGTGTCTCCTGCTGTCTCGACCTTTGATTGTGTGTCCTTGCATGCCACAGTTGCGAGAGTTATTAGACCAGCCAAGATGTATGTGGGTATTGATTTCATATTCATGTTATCATCCACATACCGTGGCTAAGATTTTTTTCAAGGAAATCTATCAAAAGTCTTGGGGGAAATGCATTATCACACGGCTCCCTTCGATAACTTTACAAAGAAACGAAGTGGAGCCGCTGGTCGGATTTGAACCGACGACCTGCTCATTACGAATGAGCTGCTCTACCCCTGAGCTACAGCGGCGTTACCTTGTCTCCGCTTGTAAAAAGCGGCGCGGAACCTCTGGCGTTTTATCGGGAAGCGATTAGCTTGCAACTATAAATCCGTCACCGAACCCTTGATTCTTGACGGATCACACCCTCCCACAACACGATTCGATTATGTCAAAAGCTAAGCATTTCGCCGGATTAGATATCGGCGGTTCCACGATTAAAGCCGTCATCATTAATTCATCCGGAGATCAGGTTGGTCCGATTGTTGAAGTCAAAAGTCATGTCAAAGAGGGCTATAAAGCGACGTTCAAACAACTCGAAGCCGCACTTGATGAATTGAGCCACAACGCTGGAATCGAACGCAGCGACATTGGCGGCATCGGCCTGGATGTTCCTGCTCCGTCCTCAAACGGTGTCATCTGGGGAAAAGCCAATCTCGGCGATGACTGGGTCGGAACCGACATCTGCGCCGAGCTAAACAAGCACCTGAACATTCCCATCCACATGACCAATGACTGCAATGCCGCAGCCGTTGGCGAATATGCGATCCGACACAAACACCTCGGAGCCCTACTCCTAGTTGCCCCCGGAACCGGCCTAGGTGGCGGCTTCGTCTTGCCCGGCGGAAAACTTTACGAAGGCGCCAACGGTCTCGCACTTGAGGTCGGCCATATTTCCGTTCCTTTCACCGAAGACGATGGCTCACTCCCTTGCTGCACCTGCGGACTGGTAGGTTGCTTGGAAGCATGGGTTTCTCTTGTCGCCTTACGCCGCCGCCTCTTTCTCGAACTCAACAAGCCTCAATGGCAGGACCATTCCCTTAACACAACCGACGCCACGATTGAGGAAAAAGCATTTAAGCTCCGCACCCTCGCGGAAAATGGCGATGCCCTTTCCATCCAGCTTTTCAAACAACAAGGTTTCATGCTCGGTTACGGAATCGCCGATCTTGTTAGAACCTTTGACCCCGGCCTAGTCGTCATTGGCGGTGGCTTAGCCGAAGCAAAATTCCGGGACGATTTCCTAGGTTGGGTCCAGGATGGTTTTGCTGATCGCGCCTGGCCGATCTACCGCCATAGCCCCATCGATCCTGAAAAAATCACCACCCGCTTCGAGTGGGCAGAAGGCGGAGACGCCGCCGCATCCATCGGCATGGCCTACACCGCCCGCGAACTGTTTTCGGTTTAGTCGAAAATTTAACCGCAAGGAACGCGAAGAACTCGAAGAGTGCACTCCGTGAACTCCGTCTTCCTCCGTGCCTCCGTGGTCAATTTGCCGGAATTCATTCTAAAGCTCGGTTTCCCGCATTAAATCCATTTTCTTAAAAAAAGTTCTAAGGATCGTTCCTTTTGTGTGTCTTTACCTTATAAGCATGCAAATCGCCATCCATGGAAACCCTAACCTCCAGCTCCGCCGCTCTTAGAAACGATGGAGCCGTCGCGGTTCTCTCCTCTCCCTCAAACCCAAGAACCATGGAGGAAAAAACCACGCTTCGCCAAATATTCGACACCGAGGAATCCGCCCTCTTGCGTTACGCCTTCGGCATCCTCGGCCAACGAGAATCCGCCGAAGACATCGTTCAGGATTCTTTCATGCGACTCCATACCCTCTGGCATGAGGTCGATTCCCCACGCCCCTGGCTGTTCCGCTGCGTCCGCAATCTCGCCCTCAACCACATCCGCGACAACAAACGCACCACTCCGCTCGAAACCACTTTTCCATCATCCAAAGAGTTAGAAATACAAGCCCCAGAACCTAACGAATCCCTCGGCAAGTTCGAAGCCATCGGAACCCTTCAACTCCTCATCGCCGAACTCCCGGAACCCGACAAAACTCTCGTCTCCCTCAAATACCTTTCCGGCCTCCGCTACGAAGAAATCGCCCACCAAACCAACCTCACCGTTTCCAACGTCGGCTACAAACTCCACCACATCCTCAAATCCCTAGCCACCTCACTCAGACACCTAGGCATCGAATCCGCCGAAGGCTGAAAACTTTAAACTCCAATTTTCAACAACCCAAGCCTCCGCGTTCCCTCTGCGACCTCCGCGCCTCTGCGGTGAAAATCCAAATCACCACCATGAAAAATCACCTTCACACAACCCCCAACGAACACCTCGAAGCCCGCATCACGGCATGGGTTCTTGGTCAGGCATCCCCTTTCGAAGCCGCCGAGCTTGAGGCTCTCTGCGCCGCAGACCCCGAACTCCAGCTTTTCCTCAACCGCACCAAAGCCCTCCACTCCCTCCTCCTCGAAACCCCTCCCTCCACCTCCGATCAATTCTGGAAACTCTCCCCAGAAAATCGCACCAAGCTCGATCCCATCATCGGTTCTAACAGCTCAACCCCTTCGCACAAACATTCCGGCATCCGCCGCGCCGCTTACCGCACCGCTTTTGGAATCGCAGCCGTTCTAACCATCACGGTTTTCATCAAACGGTTTATCTTCGCTCCTTTATCGATGAATAAAGAAGCCTCAAGCATCGTGGCCTACGAAAGCACGCTCAATCCGCAAGCTTCAGATGAAGAGGTGTTTTTCGAAGAAACCAGCAAAGAAGAAAAATCTAACAGAATCACTTCAACTTTATCCAAAAAGCCCTCCACCCCCTCATTTTCCGCTCCTGCCCCAGCTGAGGAAAGAGACAACACCCTCGCCCTTGCAGATAGAAACTTAGAAAATGGCCTAGATGGGGAAGGCCTTCGTGAATATCGCCAATCCGCAGGCGAAGCACCTAGATCACGAATGGCATCTCAAGAATTTGATGCGACGAAAGCACAGTCTGCAATCATAGCAGGAAATCGTTCCGTCATTCCAGTTCCCAGCGTCGAACTCCCTAAACCATCCTTGGGTTTGAGCGAGGGAGAAGATTCCGCTGGCATTGGCTATGCCAGCGGTGGCGGTGGCGGAGATATGTCTAATCATGCGATGGCTTTACGTGCAGCAGCTATCAGCAATAGCATCACCTTAAATGATAGTCTCGAGAATGACGGATTCACCTACGATCCTAATAAAGGCAAAAAGGAATTACTAAAATCCGACGTAACATTAAGCTCTGATGAAAAATTAGCTGAAGCATTTAAAGGATTGGAAGATGAGAGCCGCTTGGAATCATCTGAAATCAATTCCGTCGTTGGATCACTCAGGAGTGATCTGGCATTCAAAGATGAAACGCCTGACGCAGCTTTAAAAATCCCAAAGCGCAACGCTCCAGGCGAGATGACTCTAGTTCCTACTTCCGAAGGGGGTCCTCCAACGGATGGTTTTGCCTTCGGTGATCGCAGCTCCTCAGTAGTTAACAGCACGGACGCAAAAACAGAAAATGATGATCCTTTTGCAGACAACAATCCAACGGATGATCCATTTGCTACACCAGCGCAAACGGGCAAGGGTACATCGACTGCCTCTGGTGGGGTTATCGACCCATTTGCAAAAGCTTCAACAAGCACGTCAAACCTTCCCATCACTCCCGCAAATCCGTTAGCGTTTGAATCGGGGATCCAGGCAGAATTAGACGCGTTTGGAGACATTCCAATAACGGGAAGACTTTTTCAAGAAGGCAAAGATGGGGGCATCGAAAGTGAAATCAGTGCGGGCTATAAATCCGAATACCTTTTCCGAGGACTGTCACTTGCTGAAGAGCATAAACCCTCTCTCATCGATCTCTCCGAAGAACTCTCCACAACAGAAGAAGTCTTTTCCACCTTCTCACTCAACATCTCCGATGCCTCATTTCAGATCGCCTCTGCCGCAGTCGCAAAAGGCGAACGCCCGGATCCCACCTCCATCAAACCCGAACAATTTTACAACGCCGTCGATTATGGCGATCCCGCACCATCCGCCTCGGAACCTGTCGCGGCTGCCATTGATCAAACAGCTCACCCCGTCATCCCAGGCAGAAATCTTGTTAGAGTCGCCCTCCGCACCGGTTCCACGGGTCGATCCGCCGCGCAACCGCTGCGCCTCACCCTGCTCGTTGATCAATCCGGTTCCATGGTCCGCGCCGACCGCCGTGCGGCGATGGAAACCGCGCTTGCCTCACTCGCCACTCTCCTAACAGAAAACGACCGCATCACAGTCATCGGTTTCTCCCGCATCCCGCATTTACTCGCCCAATCTCTCCCTGGAAACGAAGCTGGGAAACTTCCCGACCTCATCAACCAAACCGCCAGCGAAGGCGGCACCAACCTCGAACAAGCGATCAATCTCGCCACCGAACAAGCCATTAGCCACCAACTCGCAGGCGCACAAAACCGCATCGTACTCTTCACAGATGGCGCAGCCAACCTCGGCGATGCCGATCCTGAACGCCTCTCGAAAAAAATCCAAGACCTCCGTCAACAAGGCCTCGCATTCGACATCGCTGGCATCGGCACCAACGACCTCAACGACCGACTCCTTTCCGATCTCGCCCGCCATGGCAACGGTCGCTATTACTTGGTTGGTGAAAAAACCGGCGGCAACCTCGCCACACAACTCGCCGGCGCTTTCCGCCCAGCCGCAGAGAACGTCAAAGTCCAAGTGAAACTCAACCCGCAACGGGTCGGAAATTACAAACTCATCGGTTTCGAAAAAGACCGACTCAAAACCGAAGACTTCCGCAACGACGCAGTCGATGCCGCAGAACTCGCCGCAGACGAAGCTGGGGTCGCTCTCTATCAGGTCGAAACCCTACCAGAAGGCACCGGTGAAATCGGAGAGGTCAGCGTCCGTTTCCGCGACACCGCCACCGGCGAAATGGTCGAGCGCACATGGACCATTCCTTACGATGCAAGCGCACCATCCTTCGACAAAGCCAATCCCAAAACCCAGCTCGCCACCCTCGCGTTGTTAGCCGCCCAAAAACTCCAAACCGGCCCAATGGCAGATGCCATCGATTTCTCAAACTATTCCGAGACCATAGCGAAGCTCAAACAAGCCCATACCAAATCGGCCAAAACCCAACAGCTTCTCAATCTCATCAACGGGATCAAATAATTTACATTCCCTTTACCCACAACCCCAAGGAGAAGCGGCATCCTGCTGCCCAACAACCCAAGGCTTTCCAAAAGCCCCAGCGGGACGAAATACGTCCGCATCCATCCACTTTCCTGAAAACTGAACACTAGCAACTAGCAAACTTTCCGCATGAAACTCATCCTCACTCTTCTAACACTCACCACCTTCGCTTTCGCTCAAGAGGAACGAATCATCGTCGTCCCGGAAAAAATCGAAAAGCCCGTCCCCCTTTTCTTTTCAGCCACCGCAGAAATTATCGCGACTGCCAGCATCAAAGAAACCCTTTCCACGCAGAACATCAACTTCACCATCCACCAAGGCATCCCCGAAACCCTCACCCTTGGCCTTTCCGGCGCAGGTGACATCACCTCCGTCACCGGCGATGGCCTACGCGATTGGTCCGTCCGCATCGCGAATGACGGCACTCGTTTTCTCGATGTCCGACCTAACATCATCGATCCTAAAAATCCTCCCAAATCTCTAACTGTCCAGGTCACCACCAAACTGCTCGGCAAAAACGATTTCTCCCTCCTGTTCCCCACCCCCGCATCCACCACGGGATTTTCCGCAAAAATTTCCCTGACCGCTGCAGACGGCACCGAGATCCGCGTGACCGAAGCAACGAATCTTTCCCCTATCGAATCCAAAAACACCCACAGCTACATCACTGCAGCCAATGCCTCGCTGAAATTTTCCGCCACTCCCACCGGATCCAGCACGCGTGGACTTGAGCTCATCAACTCATCTCTAACAGGACTTCTTGCAAAAGACTCCAACAGCATCACCTTCACCCTCACCGCCACCGCGCGTTCCAAATCCGCTAACGCCTCCATCGAACTCCTCTCAGGTGCTGCCGCACTCTCCCGCAAAGTTTCCGGCACCAACCACCACATCGCCCTGAACGAAAAGCAAGGCTATGATCTCATCGCTGATACCACCGGAGATTTTCCCATCGAAGTCCAGTTCGTCGTCCCCATCAGTCGTGAAGGAGATTGGCACTTCATCGATTTTACCCTCCCTGCAGGTATCGTCGTCCCCGTCACCCTCGATGGCATTCCGGAAAACGTATCGTTCAACCCCAACCTCACCGTTACGCCACGCAAAAATGAAACCGCATGGCGCGGCTTCCTTCCCGCCAACGGTCAAGCTCAACTCGCTTTCAAACCATCAGCAGAAACCGAAGACGGTTCGCTCTTTTTCACTAGCCAAGCCATCACCGACAATCGCATCGGCTCCGGTCTGATGCGCCAATTCACACAAATTGATCTTCGCGTCCTTCAAGGAAAAATTCCCAACCTAACGCTTTCGTTAGATGGCCCGGGTGAAATCCTTTCCATCGTCGGTGAATCCGTTCTCGCATGGACGGTCTCCGGCGAAAAAGAAAACCGTAAGATCGAAATCAAACTTTCCCGCCCCATCGAAGGAGGCGAACGCATCACCATCGAATCCCAAGCCGCTCTCGGCGGATTCCCTCTTGAAATGCAAGCCCTCCGCATCTCGCCGATCGGCACACTCCGCCACAGCGGCTTCATCCGCTTCGCCAACGACGGTGCCGTCCGCATCGAGGTTGCCGATGCCAAAGGCCTCATTCAACTCGCCCCTAACCAGTTCCCCGGCGGAGCCAACGAAACTCTCCGCCAAGTCTTGGTTTATCGTTTCCCTTCAGCCGATTTCTCCGCCAAAATTCTCGCCGATCAAATCCTTCCCGAAGTCGGTGTCACCGAAGTCACCGTCTATGAACTCGCAGAAACCGACCGACGCATCATTTCTAACATTGAGCTAGATATCCGCGAAGCTCCCCTCCGCGAATGGGAAATGAAAATCCCCGGCGATCACGCTGTCGCATCCGTCACCGGTGCTGCCGTCGCCGATTACGCAGTCTCATCTGAAATCAAAGACGGCCTCAAAACCTTGAAAATCATTTTCGCCCAAGCCGTCGATGGTCGACAACTCATCAGCTTGCGCCTCGAAAAGAACGAAGCCGCCAAAGCAGCCGCGTGGATACTTCAACCTCTGGGCTTCCCTGATGTAAAATCACGCCGCGGTTACATCGGCGCCTCAGCCACTGCTGGATACCGACTCGTTGCCGGAAAAAATTCAGGCCTCGCTGAAGTTCCGGTTACCTTTTTCCCCCGCAAAACTGCCGGACTCCAGCAAGCCTTCCGCCTTCGCGAAAACACATGGACCGCAGACCTCAACATCGAAGCCCTCGGTCAATCCATTCAAGCCGATGTATTTCATCTCTACTCCCTCAAAGCCGGTGCCGCTTACGGCAGTGTTCTCATCAACTACTTCGTCGTCGGCGCACCAGCCAATGAATGGAAAATTTCTGTCCCCGCATCTATCGGAAACATCGACGTCACCGGGCAAAACGTCGGCCGCGATTGGCGTCGTGAAGGCGATACCGTCATCATCCCGCTCTCCCGCCCACTTCTCGGAGCAGGCACCGTGCTGCTCACCTTCGAGCAACCCATGCAAGCGACCGGAGGCGAACTCTCACCAGGCGAAGTTCGCCCGCTCAACGTCCAAGCGGAGCGCGGCCACATCCAAATTGTTAGCCCTCTCCAAGTTAAATTTTCCACCCAACTCAGTGAAGGACCATTGTTGAAAATTGATCCTTCAGAAATCCCCGCTGAATTCCGCCTGCTATCCTCCGCACCGACTCTCGCCGCATGGCAATACACCTCGCGCGATTTCAAAATCGGATCGAAAATCGAATGGTATGAACAAGGTGAAACCGTCGATCAAGTCGTCGATTTCCTCAAGCTCTCCACCCAAGTTTCCCGAGACGGCCAATGGGTGACCGATGCGAGTTTCTTCGTGAAATCCAAAGGCCGAGCCTCGCTCCGCGCCCTTCTTCCAGCAGGCACCTCTCTCTGGGAAGCCAGTGTCGATGGCTCACCTGTCAACGCCCGAGCTGATGGCAAAGAAACACTCATTCCACTTCCCGCCCAAACCGATCCTAACCAAGCGTTTGAAATCACGCTTCGCTACGGCGCTAAATCCAAAAAACCAAATCATCCGCGCCTAACAGCTCCAGCTCTTGATGCACCACTCGTCATCGGTGAGTGGACCGTCACTGGAGATGAAAACCGCACGCTAGTCTCAACCGGCGGAGATCTTCAATCGACCACAAACACCACCCCGCCCACTGGCTGGCAAGATCTATCCAAATATCCCATCCCGCTCATCGTGCTAATTCTGTTAGGAATCATCGCTGCATTCTTCCCCAAGGAAGGGCTGCATTCTGCCGCCCGTTTCTTAACCGTCGTCTCATCCCTCGCTTTCATCCTCCTCTCCATTGCCCTCGCCGCAATCATCTTCAACGCACCAACAAATCTGGCTTCCTCGCTCTCCTTCAATTCCCCCGTCGTCCCTGCCGGAAAAACCATCGCCGTAGAAATTTCCAACCTCGCCCCATGGCAAGCCCGTGCGGATTGGAACGTCTGGCTACTCCTCTCACTCGGAGCAGTTCTAACTATATTTGGTATCTCCAAAAAACATTCGATGATGAAAGTTATCGGTCTCGCTCTAGTCGGCGCATCTTTCCTCTCTCTTGGCGGCGGAGCTCCCCTGTTCCTCCTCGTCATCGCACTCTTCGCGATGGTCACCACACCGTGGCGGCGGATTGCTTCCGCCATGCCAAAATCATTTACTAAGACAACTACCGCCACAGCCCTCCTCATCCTATCAGCCGCGCTTACCCAAAACATCAACGCTCAAGACCTGAAACCTGCGGAATCCATCACTCAGTCTTGGGTCATCAAAGAAAACCGCCTCCAAGCCAGCATGGAAATTTCCCTCCGCGCGCAGCAAGGCGATCGTTTTCTGCTCCTCAAAGCACCCGCCACGTTGACCAACTTCACTGGCACCGGACTCAAAGTCCACAAAGAGGGTCTGCATCCGGATGGCCAGAATTCTGAATCCTACATCATCACCGCCGAATCCACCGGACTTCTAACAGCCACCGCGACGTTCGAAATGCCGATGACTTCCCCCATCAATCCATGGCACATTCCAACAGGATCCGCTGCGCTACGCCAAATCACCTTGCGCTACGATCAAGCGGGTTGGGAATTCTTCTCGGATGCGGCCGCACAAACCACTCCACTAGCCGATCTCGCCGCAACCGAATCCGGTGCAGTCATGATCCTCAACCCCACCCAAGCCGTCGCGATCGCCGCACGTCCCGCTCAACGCAACATCTCCGCAGAGGAAACCAAATTCTTCGCCGAAGTTTCCAACCTGTTCCTGCCAGGCCCAGGTGTCGTCAACGGCCTCCATCGCGTTTCGATTCGCCCCTCACAAGGTCGCATCTCCTCACTCGTCTTAAACATTCCGGACGGCTTCACCGTTTCCGATGTCACCAACGGCCCAGTCGGAACCTGGCGTTTCGATCCGAAAACCAAACAACTCCGCATTCCCATCGAGCCTGCCCAGTCCAGTGCTTTCGACTTCACCGTGTCCACCCAACGCAGCGCAGCAACACTTCCGTTCGATCTAACACTCGCTCCAGCCCGCGTCAGTGGGGCCGCTGGTGAAATCGGATTCCTTGCGATGGCATTCGGAAACGATTCCCAACCAGAATCCGTCGCTCCAACCAATCTCTCCCGCGTGAATCCCGGCGATTTCGACGCAAAACTCCTTCCCCGCGACAAAGCTGGAAACCCAACCGCCCTCCTCCAACACGCTTTCCGCTACGGTTCAGAGGTTGCTTCGTTGAAAGTTAAAATCACCGAAGTCGCTCCCGAACTCCGCTCGGAATCATGGCAGCTCATTTCTCTAGGCGATGACCGACTGGTCGTTTCCACCGACTTCTCAGTCAACATCACCCGCGCCGGTGTGTTTAAACTCGCCGTTGAAATCCCCGCAGCACTCGAAATCGAAACCGCTACCGGCAGTGCACTCAGTCACTGGACGGAATCCACCACCGATGGCAAACGCATTCTCACCCTCCACCTTTCCGGAAAGACCATCGGCAAACAAGATTTCAACATCACCCTAACAGGTCGACCTCCCGGCTCACAAACCAACTGGGAAGTCCCGCGCCTTTCGCTGAAAGAAGCGTCTCGTGAAACTGGTGTTGTCACCGTGGTTCCAGATCGGGGACTGCAAGTCAGGGCAATTAATCGGAAAAACATTTCCCAAGAAAGCGGCGACAATCTTCAAGATCTGAACAAACAAGCCGCACAAGCCTCTACACGTCCCGGCGCTCTCACTTACCGTATCCTCCAATCCGATTGGTCACTCGGTCTCGCAATCAGCCGACTCGATGCATGGGTGACCGCTAAAGTTTTTCACGAAAGCACCTTGCGTGAAGGTCAGACCGTGACTCGTGCATCGATCCAATACCGCATCGAAAACGCCGCGATCAAAAGTCTCCGTGTCCGCATCCCGAATCTTGATACCACTTCTGCATCCACCGTTCGCGCGACCGGAGCCGACGTTGCGGATCTCATCCCTATCGAAGGTGAAGACGGTCTTTATGAAATTCGTTTCCAACGCGGGATAGCTGGAGAAACACAAGTTGAACTCGAGTTCCAACACTCCACCAAAGACACCGGAACCGAATCCATCGCCGCGATCACCTTCGAGCAAGTGCGCCAGCTTTCCTACTTTGCCGCGGTCCGTGCAGGAGGTCGTTTGGAGCTCCATGCCTCAACATTGCCACGCGGTTGGCAGCGGGTCGATTGGGCTGTCGCTCAAGCCACTATTGGCCAAGCCGCGGGCACAACTCCTCCGCTGCTGTTATTCCGCGTCGCAGATCCTGAAGCATCACTCGCGGTCACAATCAAACGCCACGAACTTGAAAGCCTCGAGAAACTCCGTGTCTCGCAAGGCACGCTCACCACACTCATTTCTCCACACGGGGATTCCCTAACAGCCGTCGAACTCAGCATGCAAGTCACCAGTAAAAGCACCCTGCGACTTAAACTCCCGGATGGAGCAAAACTCTT
>JAZKIL010000012.1:56080-58875 GCA_040384845.1 Verrucomicrobiota bacterium
CGCCCTGGCGCTCGACCACAACCCTCGCATCCTCCACGGTGTCGACGTCCTCGTGAACGACGAAGCAGCCACCCTCGTCCGAGAAAAAGGCGAATGGTTATTCTACGTTTTTCCCTCACCTGAACCCAACCAACCCGCAAACGTCCGCTTCGTTTTCTCTGCGAAAAACAAAAAGACCGGCCAACTACAAGGCCCAGTTCTTAACGTGCCTATGGAAAATCTCACTTGGCGTGTGCTCGTTCCAGAGGGTTACGAAATGACCTCCCATGAAGGTGATTTCGATCTGAGCGGTCAGTCGTCATACGGCACGTTTAGCTTAGAGGATTACAAATCCTTTGCCCTCAGTAAAAAACGCAGCGACTCACAAAGCGCCGTTGCTTTGCTGGATCAAGCTGTGTCGTGGGCTGCTGCAGGTAATCAGGAAAAAGCCGCACAATGTTTCAGCATCGCAGTCCGCAACGGCAACCTCGATGCCGCCTCCGGCGAAGACGCCCGCGTCCAACTCCGTGAACTCAAAACTCAGCAAGCCGTGCTCGGACTGAACACACGTCGTCAAAAACTCACCTTGGACAACAATGAGGTGGGATCCAAAGACATCAGCCAACTTCAAGAAGCCGCCAGCTCGAACCCCATTTACCAAGGAAGTTTTAACTACGATCCCAACCAGTTCGATCGTTTCCTCTTAGGCAATTCCGCGGATGAAAATGCTGCGCTTAAAGACATCGCAAACCGCATCGTCACCCAGCAGCTCGCCGCCGAACCCGCCCCGCAAGCCCTCGACATCACCCTGCCCGAACGTGGCAACGTGATCACCTTCACCCGCAGTGTCCAAGTAGATGGCAACGGAGGAGAACCCATGGCCATCACCCTAGGCCTACGCGAAACCTCCCGCACATCCGCATGGCTGGCAGTTCCTCTCTGCCTGCTGTTAGGCGCAATCGGAGTGAGAAGGAAAGCGTAGGATCTTCAAATTCAACATTCATCAATCGTCATTCATCAATCGGAAATCGATTTATTGAGAGAAGCTGTTTCGTCTATCGGTTTGATTGATGAATGACGATTGATGAATGTTGATTTTTGATTTTTGAATTTAAGAGTGAAGAAACCACTCCCTCAGTGACTCACCAAATCTTATTATTTCAGCCTTTCAGTATTTCAGCTTTTCAGCTTTTATTCCCCCCATGTTTCTCATTTCCATACCCGCCCTGCAGCGTAATACCGCGATCTTACGTGATGTTGCGGATCAGGCGGGTTGTAAAATCATTCTCGCGCTTAAAGGATTTTCCTGTTGGAAGGCATTTCCTCACATCACCAAAGACCTCGATGGCTGTTGCGCATCCGGTCTCTGGGAAGCGAAGCTTGCGAAGGAACATTTCGGGAAACACATCATCACCTACTCGCCTGCTTACGATGATGAGGACATCGATCAGTTGTTAGATTTCACGCATCATCTTGATTTCAATTCCCTATCCCAATGGTTTCGATTTCGTGAAAAAATCATCGCTCATCCGCGATTCATTTCCGGCGAGGTTGTTTGTGGCCTTCGCGTGAATCCCGAACACTCCACCGGCCAGACACCTATTTACGATCCCTGCGTTCCCGGATCACGCCTCGGTATCACCGCCGATCAATTGAAAGGCGCCGATCTCACCGGAATCTCCGGCCTGCACTTTCACACGCTCTGCGAACAAAACTCACCCGATCTCGAAACCACTCTCCAAGCGATCGACGAAAAATTCGGCGATCTGCTCCGCTCCAAACAAATCACCTATCTAAACATGGGTGGCGGACATTGGATCACGAAACCCTTTTATGATAGAGACCGGCTCGTTCGGCTCGTGAAACAAGCTAAGGAAAAATACAACGTCGAAGTCTGGCTCGAACCCGGTGAGGCTGTCGCCATTCACACCGGTGTGCTCCGCTCCACAGTCATGGATGTATTCGAATCCGCAGGTCACAAACTCGCGATCCTCGATATTTCCGCCACCGCCCACATGCCGGATGTCATTGAAATGCCTTACCGTCCCGATGTGTTTCTGGTTGAGAAGTCAGAAACCAGAGACCGGAAACCAGACGCGTCAATTCCGGCCGTGATCTTGGAAGGCGAAAGCTACCATCTTGCCAGTGAAGATTCGGGAACGATTTACCGCCTCGGCGGTCCTACCTGCTTGGCTGGCGATGTAATTGGCGACTACGCATTTCACCGCGAACTCCGGATCGGCGATGTTTTGGTGTTTGATGACATGGCCCATTACACCATGGTGAAAACAACCACCTTTAACGGGGTAAAACATCCATCCATCGCCCTGCTTCACGAAAACGGCCAGATTGAAACGATCCGAACCTTCGGTTATCCTGATTTTCGTGACCGACTTTCATGAAATATCTTTACCCAAAGCGCGGTAACCTTTGATATTCCGCCAGCAAGCACTGCTTCTTGTCGCTTGCGCCACGCCCTTTACCAACTTACTTTATCGCCATGAGCAACACCTTCCTCGGTTTTATCGGTTCTCTCGGAGGACAAGAATTGATCTGGATTTTCATCATCGTCCTTCTTCTTTTCGGAGCCAAAAAACTCCCTGAACTCGCACGCGGTGTTGGTAAAAGCATGGGTGAATTCAAAAAGGCTCGTGAAGAATTCGAGCGTGAAATCACCCGTTCTGAAGAAGACGTACGCAAAGACAAAGAAGCTGCTGAAAGCGCCGCACGCGTCAAACCCGCTGCGAACAACGAATCTCACGACGCCTAACCCCCAATCGCGGCATCGGCATCATTCAGTTGAGCCGCTCTCAATT
>JAZKIL010000012.1:58885-84772 GCA_040384845.1 Verrucomicrobiota bacterium
CCCCATGCGCAAGTCGTCACCCTGGCTGCGCTTCGCCTATTGCATAGGTTTCACCCTGCTGATTTTTGCAGGAACTTGGTATGCCCAACTCGCGGAAACGCCTCCTTGGAAACAAGATTCCAACGAAACTCCCTCACTTGAGCCGGTATCACAACCAAGTAAGCGCTCATCTACTGAAGATCATTCGACCGCTTTTCGCTTCGTTTCCTACAATTTAAAAAACTGGCTGACCTCAAGCCAGAACCCTGAAAAATCTCCGGAATCAAAAAACGCCATCATCGAAATCCTGACGAATAGCGAAGCGGACATCATCGGGCTCTCAGAAATTGGTAGTGAGGCGGATGTTTTAGAAGTTCAGAAACTACTTAAAAAGTCAGGGCGAGATCTTCCCTATTTTTATCACACCGGAGGCATCGATCCCATCCGCCATCTCGGTATCCTCTCACGATTTCCAATCACTTCGAAACACCAAGCTGAGATCACCATCAACCATACCGAGCATTCGATGCAACGCGGGATTCTTGATGTCATCGTTGAAATCAACGGTCAACCGACCCGATTCATCGGCCTGCATTTAAAATCCAAACGCATCGTCCCAAACTTCGATCAAGCGGAGCTGCGCGTTCGCGAGGCAGAACATGTTAGAAAACACATCGATTCGATTCTTACCAAAAATCCCGAAACCCGCCTGATTGCCTATGGAGATTTCAACGATCACGTTCAGAGTCTCAGCACCAAAACACTACTGGGCAATTACCACAGCCCGCATTATCTGACTCCCGTCCAAGTAGATGACGAACGGGGCGAAAAATGGACTTATTATTATAGTTCTCAGGACACCTACGACCGCATTGATTTCATCACCGTTTCAAAAGCCCTAAAACCTCACATCGATCGTAAAACCTCCCATATTATCGACACACCTAATTGGAACCAAGCATCCGATCACCGCGCGATCATGGTAGGTTTTCGATAAAGAATATCACTCTACTTCATCATCATCGACGATGAATTCTTCTTCCACTGGCACGGCGCGGAGGACTTCTTCGGGTTCGGATGGGACGGTTTCCGATTCATCGATTGGAAGTGCTTTTAGAATTTCTCCTTCACCAGGTGCACCAATTGCTGGAATTCCGTTCTCGCCTTCTGCAATAACCACTACCGCACGCTTGGGGGGTTCGATGATCTCTTTGATTTCGTCTTTCAGAGGCTCGAAAAAGTTTCTCACCATCGGAGCGGCCATGCGACCCCCGGAAACTTTCTGGCCGGGTTTGCCTTCATACAAAACCGCAAAGGCATATCGTGGATTATCGTGAGGAAGAAAGCCGGCGAACCAAGCAAGGCGCTGATTCAACTTTGGTGGCCCCCATTGCGCGGTTCCTGTTTTTCCTGCCAAAGTGGTGAAGGTTAAATTTCCACTGCGCCCAGTTCCATAACCTTTAGAAACAACATCCCGCATTCCTTCGCGAACCACTTCAACCGCATGATAATTAACACCGAGCCAATGTTTCCGCTCAGGACGCATGGCTTGCACCACCCGACCGCGGGTATCTTGCACCTGGGAAATCAGGGACAGTTTCGGCAGTGCCGCGCCATTTCCGATACCTGCCATCATCTGTGCCACTTGCAAGGGCGACGCCAAAAGGCTGCCCTGTCCGATCGACATGTTTGCAGTATCTCCATTCAAAATTTTACGACCCTCGTTCTTGAACATCCATTCATTGGTCGGCACCAGACCGGGAGTTTCACCAATCAAAGGCAGGTCGGATTTTTCACCCATGCCCATGCGCTTGGATAGATTCAGAAAAACCGATGCGCCGGTATCGATTCCGACTTGATAGAACCAAGTGTTACAGGAACGAGCGATCGCACGTCTGACATCAATTGGGCCTTCTGGGATCTTCGTCCAGTTATTGAACGTATGATTGCCGATAGTAATAGAAGCTGGCGAATCGATGAGTTTGTTTTCATCGACAATCCCAGTATCCAAGGCGGCCAGAGCGACCAGTGGTTTGTAGGCAGATGCGGGTGGATAAGCAGATTGAAACGCACGACCGAAAAGTGGCGTCGCGGGATCGTCCTGCAGGGCTTGGAATTCATCTCCGCTGATACCGGGAATGAAACGGTTCAAGTCAAAGGTAGGCCGTGAAGCCATGACTAACACTTCGCCAGTTACGACATCAATCACTACAAAAGCGCCCCGCTCGCAGCCTTTTGCCAGCACTTCCTCTGCGAGCTTCTGCCATTTTAAATTCAAGGTAGTCACGACCGTGCCGCCTGGACGGGGACGCGTGACCTGTTCTTCTAACAATTTATTGCCGTTCTCATCAAACAACAAACGCTTCATTCCATCCACGCCCGTGAGTTGTTCGTTAAAGAGTTTTTCAAAACCGGCACGTCCCTCACTTTCTTCCCACAGCGGCTCATTGAAATTGATGGGGCCGGTCGGCAGCTTGCCGACGCTTCCAGCATAACCGATGATGTGAGCCCCCAAACCTTTGTGCGGATAGGTCCGACGATAAACCGGCGATAAGATAATCCCCGCTGGCAATTTGGATTCGATCTTCTTCGCCTCCCCTTCACTCAACATCCGGGTGATATAAAGCGGCAACCAACGCCTATCCTTGTAATGGCCATAAAGTTCATCGTCGGTTTTTGGATAAGTAATCTCGATCACGCCATTGAGCTTATTCATCCGTGTCCGTGCCCATTCGATCACATAGCTGCGATCCACATTCTGAAATTGCTGGTATTGCAGGGCAACTTGATACGCCACCTCGTTCTGCGCAAACGGCTCGCCGGTTCTATCGACAATCTGGCCACGCGGTGCAGGGATTTTCAGAGAAATGACCCGCGCGTCTTTACGATTTAGAAATGAGCCCTCGCTCGCCGATTTTTTCGCAGCAAGCGATTCAGCAAGTTTCACTGCAGCATCTGGGCTCGCCGCAACGGTAGTCTGCGAAGTTTGGCAATACGCCAATTCCACAAAGCAAATCCCAGCAATGATCAGAGCAAACTTCATCAACGGGCAAAACATAGGGTTCTCAACTCGCTGGGGCAAGAACCAAGAGCTTAATGCCTGAAATGACGATGCCCCGTGAACACCATCGCCATGCCCGCAGCATCTGCGGCGGCGATGACTTCTTCATCCCGCATCGATCCACCGGGTTGAATGCAGGCGGTTGCACCTGCGTCGATGGCGGATTGCAAGCCATCGGCAAATGGAAACATCGCGTCCGAAGCAACGATGGATCCTTGAAGAGACAACCCGGCTTCTTTGGCTTTCCAAATTGCGATCCGTGAGGAATCCACGCGGCTCATCTGGCCCGCACCAATTCCGAGTGTGCGATCCGCATTTGCATACACAATCGCGTTCGATTTCACGTGTTTGACGATCCGCCAGCCAAAACGCATCGCGCGGATTTCTTCCTGAGTTGGCGGCCGCTTGGTCACGACTTTGCTTTCCAAATTATCCAAACCGAGAGCTGTGTGATCCCGATCCATCACCATCAAACCACCCGGACTCGAACGAATCACCGGTGCTTTTTTAGCAGTCAGGTAGGCATCGTTGATTTTCATCAAACGAAGATTCTTTTTCTTCTGAAGCAGAGCCCGTGCATCTGGTTCGAAATCCGGTGCGATGATCACATCGGTGAAAATTTCTGAAATCACCCGCGCCAACTCCAGCGTAAGCGGACGGTTGGTGACGATCACACCACCGAACGGTGCTTGGCGATCGGTTTCGAAGGCTTTCTGCCAAGCCAAGCGCAAATCTTCGTCGTCCTGACCGACTCCGCATGGGTTGGTGTGCTTGAGAATCGCAACCGTAGGGCGCACAAAATCCAAAATCAAATCCGCTGCGGCTTCGATATCCAGGATGTTCGTGTAGCTGAGCTCCTTGCCCTGTACTTGAGTGAAACAAGCCGCAAAATTTCCATACAACGAGCATTTCTGATGCGGGTTATCCCCATAGCGAAGCTCCTGCTCAAGCGGCAAACTCAAAGTAAATGAACAACCGGTTCCCTGCCTGCATTGGCCCAGGAAATTGGTAATCGCTCCGTCGTACTGCGAGGTACGGAGAAACACCTTCACAGCAAGCTGCTCGCGCAGACCTTTGGTCGTGTCACCTTGGTTGTTGCGCATTTCTTCTAACACCAACGGGTAATCTTCCGGCAAAACCACTACCGTCACATGCGAGTGATTCTTCGCCGCACTCCGCAACATCGATGGACCACCGATGTCGATGTTTTCGATGGCTTCTTCCAAAGTCACACTCGGATTGGCCACGGTTTCTTCGAAAGGATATAAATTCACGACCACAAGATCGATAGCAGGAATGCCGTGCTTTTCCGCATCCGAAACATGATCCGGATCATCGCGGCGATGCAACAATCCACCGTGAACTTTCGGGTGAAGCGTTTTCAATCGACCTTCAAAAAGTTCTGGCGCGCCCGTGTATTCGGAAACGTCGATGACCGTGAGTCCTGCCTCACGCAGTGATTTTGCCGTGCCGCCTGTGGAGAGTAGCTCAACTCCCATCTCTGCGAGTCCTTTCGCAAACTCAACCAAACCTGTTTTATCAGAAACCGAAAGCAACGCGCGGGTAATAGCCATATTGTGTGATTTATGTGGTTCGCCCGCTCGCCCTCAGGCAACCGAACACGCACCCCGTATCCAAGCCCTCGGAAACACGCAAGCGGGAATCCACTATTTCAAATTCTTGGCTTCTAGAATTTCAGGAATCCATTGAAAACTTTGGAGTAAAAAGCCGACTTTTGCTTCTGCGAGATTACCACAGTTTTTCGAGCGAATATCCATTATCGACGAGTGGTTTCCAGCTTCCTCTTCTTATGAATGGGCATTGAGGGAAAGGCATTTTAAGGCGTTCAAAAAAGGGGGCAGCGCAGCAAGATGATCTCCACTTTTTTTCTTCAACGGCTCTTCTAGTTTATTCAGCTTGACAGATGATTCATTTTTAGACGTTTTACCTACTGATTATGAAAGATGTTACGGCTTTTCCGTAAAGTCTTTCAAAAAACCCCCACCCCCCAAAAAAAACCAAAAAACCAACCGTGAAAAACCTATCCTCCCCTTCTTCATGCTCTACCCGTAACCAGGAAGCTTTTTAGCTAACTTCACGTGTCACGGTGAGCGGATCTGCATATTGAAATTTTCGTCGCTCTTGTTTGCTGCGGATGAAGCTTCGCGCTAACTCGCAAAACGAAACAAACAGAAGTCATTCTGGAGACGTTAGTTTCCCGTCCCTCTCACAATACCGTGGACGAGGACGATGTGATAGATCTCTGCGATAGACGATGACATTGCACCTGCCTCCGTAGCTGGCGCCAACTTGCCTGCCATCCGTCCGACCAGCAGCCCCTTGAGAACATCCCTATCTTTCCATTTCGATTGATTCAATTTCCGATAAAAAAAAACCAAAAAAATAAAAAAAACCAAAAAAATAAAATGAAAATAAAACCTACCGTGAAGTTATTACCTGAATTTGGAGTGAGCTCCATTTTACCCATATTGCAGAAAAATCCTGTGAAGAAGTGGATGGGCCTCATCCTCAGTCTTCTATTATCCTTGGGTCTGCCCTTGACGGCCACTGCTGAAGAAAAATCGGAAATGACAGGCCGGGTAGAGATGCGAACGGTCGATTGCTTCAATACCGATTCGCATGTTCATGATGACATCCAATATTTGTTGCTCAACGAAAAGACAGGCATTCAGACTAAACTGTTAGGAGACGATAAGATCTTAAAACAGCTCAAGCCGAATCAGAAAATCCGAGTGAAAGGCATAAGGAAAGCAGTGGCTACGAAAGCTAAAGCTAAAGCTAATGCCAAGCCTGATGATGTCACCGCGATAGGTGGAGAAGAAGGTGATTTCGAGGCGGAAAGCATAGAAGTCATGGAAGAACCCGAAGTGGCTGCGGTATCAGATCCGGCAATCGCAGCCGCCGCCCCTGCGTTGAAGATGTTGTCCTGTCTGTTGGTCTTTGCGTCTTCAACAGATTATGCGTGCGCAGTCTCCGAAACCAACGCTCGCGGAAGGCTTTTTAATAATGCCACCAATGCCAACTTAGGAATGCAGGCAATCACCAAAGGACGCTACGGCTTGCAGCTCGGCAACGGAACTACCAAATCGCCCGTTGTTAACATGAAACTTAACGTTAGCTCTGTAGGGAAGACGGCGCATGATATGGAGAAGTTGATGCTCACCGCCCTAACTGACTTGGGTTATGACAGATATGCCTATGATCGGGTCCTTCTATATCCGTCGGCCGGCATTAAAAGTTTCACGGCATACGCGTATTTAACAACTATTGGCTCAGCCGCCAAAGGAAGAGTTAGCGTATATGGCTCTAGTTATGGAAATAACCGTATGAATGGTTATTTGCATGAGCTCGGGCATAATTTCGGCTTTCATCACTCGTCAAAAGGCACCGAATACGGAGATCGGACCTGCGTGATGGGTTCATCCAATCACGGAACAAACACACAAACCTACAATGTGGCGAAACTGTTGGAAACGGACTGGTTGACGCCTTACCCCGATTCTCACGTAGCAGTCTCTTCAGACAAGACTCTCGATCTCTACCCACTGCACATCGACCCCAGTCAATCCTCTAAAACAATAGCCGTTTCCATACCTGGCTCACCCTACTTTGTCTCTTACCATGTTGACTCAAGACCTTACGGAATGCTTACGCAAGCGGGAGATCGAAATCGGGTTTTCGTCTATAAAAAAGAGAGTGGAGATTTTAAAAAATCTTTCCAAGTTGCAAACCTTGGTCCGGGCGAAACTTTTAACGCTGGAACCGCTGTCATCCGGTTTGAGGCCTATGGCCCTTCCAATGCGTATGCCACTGTTAGCTTTGATCTACCCGGTGGAAACACACAGTTTGTTAATGCGGGTTTGGATCAAAGCTATGCGCTTAATTCCTGGACTCCTGCGAATCTAACCACCACCGGGTGGTATGACGCGAGCGATGCATCGAGCGTCACCGCGAGCAGTGATACCGTCAGCCAATGGCGGGACAAGAGCGGCAATGGACTGCATCTGAATCAAGTGAGCAGCATCCAACGCCCACTTACCAGTAGCGCAAATATCAATGGTAAAAACGCGATTAAATTTGATGGCAGTGATGATACAATGACGACCGCTAGCAACCCTTTCGGAGCCTCCATCAGCGACGCTTTTGTGATCGCCGTGCACAAGGTTGATACGGACAACCGTGGAGCGTTATTCACTTTGACAGGCAGTAGTGTTCAGGCCAACCACTGGCAAGCCCGCGCCCCTTGGGGTAACGGAGATGCCTACTTTGATGTTGGTGGCGCCAGTGGTGCTAATCGTCTTCAGACCAGCTACGGGGTCAGTGCAGGCAGCAACGTTCTCGTCAGCTTCTACGGAAGTACCACCCACAATGTGCAACAGGTATTCAAAAACGGAGCCTTACTGATGGACGATGCCACCGGCCATAGTGTGAACACAGCAGGTAACATATTTGTTGGGAGTGCCGGTGCGGGTGGGTCTTATCAAAATACTTCCATGGGTGAATTTATCATCATCAAGGGAACGGTCAGTCCCGCGGATCGCCAGAAGCTTGAAGGCTACCTCGCCCACAAGTGGGGACTGGCCGCCAGTCTGCCTATCGGTCACCCTTATAAAGTGGCCGCCCCAGACGTCAGCTCTGCGATGGTCAATCTAAACGGAACCGTAAGTGATCCGAATGGTGACCCACAGACCACAAGGTGGTCTGTTATCAGTGGCCCAACTGGCGTTACGTTCGCTAACCCATCTGCGGTGGATACCACTGCAACCTTCACTGCCGTAGGCACCTATAGACTGCGTCTCACCGCAAACGACGGTTACTCTACCGTCTTTGATGAATGTATCATCACGGTAGACAGCGCAAACCCCCATTTGAGTTTGAATGAAACCAGCGGGACGACCACTGCGGATGCGAACGGAGGAAATAATCAGTTTGCGGCCGCGGGAGAATTCGCAGTTGGATCTACACCAAATGGGATTGGGTCAGATCAAGTGAAAGATCCCCTTATTGATGCCGAGAAAGCAATTCTAACAATTTCTGAAAACAAGCACGGATACAAAGCCGGAACTCTGCTCACTCGTGATGAACTTCACATGGCATACATTGAAAGCCCATGGGGAATCAGACTGGAACTGGGAACGCTTGGCGGTGAAAACAGCTACGCATTTTCAATCAATGATCAAGGAACCGTCTATGGCACCGCGCAAAAAGTGGACGGAACTTATCACGCATTCCAGTATTCCCGCGACGAAATGTTAGAAGTAGGTGCGCTCGGTAACATCGAGGATTGGAACCTCGCGCAGGGTGTGGATGGTGTAGGTGCCAATCTCGTTGGAAGTTCAGAGGACGCGGACGGAATCAAGAAGCCGGTCGTGTTCGGAAATGCTGAGACCATCCCTCATGATGTGCCCACCGGCTGGTGCATAGAATCCAACGATATACTCAAATCAGTCTTATGGGATGAGGCCGTTGCCCCAGAGTAGCTTTATGCAGCTTTCATTCTTCAGAAACTGAATTCCGCGTAAGTATCCTACGCAGTGTCTCTTGACGTAAACGTCGTAAGTTAAAAACTTACGACGTTTATTATTTTCCCGTATATGCGTCTTAACCACTAATCGCCTATGCTCAAACCAATCTCCACCACCCAGCACGTTTCATCATCTACCCGGAAACGGATATTTCGCCCGCAAAGCTCCGCCCCGTAAATTTTTTCCGCCGCTTTAGGCGATGCGGCTGGCCTTGCATCTAGAGAAAGAACTTCGAGTATCACCCGCTGCGAACGTTCATCCAACGCCTCAAAATCTGCCAACGCAGCCTTCTCAACCTGAACTGCAAATCTAGGAATCGCCTCAGCCGCGTAACCTGCCTGTGCATTTGGTAAACTCTCCACATACGGCAAATACGGTTTCACATCGTAAATGGGTGTGCCATCGATTAAATCGACTCCCGAAACATGAATCAGCGGAGGTTGGGATCCCTCGTGCGCTTCGAAATCGATGCGATCCAATTTCACCAACGAAAGCCCCAGGCTGTTCGGACGAAAGGTCGAGCGACTCGCAAACACCCCTACCCGTTCATTTCCGCCCAATCGCGGTGGCCTAACAGTTGGGTGCCAGCCTTTCTCATTTGTTTCATGAAATCCAAAGATCAGCCACAAATGCGAGAAACCATCCAGTCCCCGCACTGCCTCTGCGGATCGATAGCTTTCCGAAAATTCCAGAATCCCCCATGCCGATGGACAAAGCCCCGGCTGGCGTGGAACTCCAAATTTCCCACCAAAGCAGGTTCGTAAAATCCCAATGGGCTCGATCTCCATGCTTTGGTGAAAAGTTTTTTGTATCTCAAAAAACGAACGATGCTTAGTTCATTTTGAAGTGGATGCGGCTGCGAACCTGTCCGTCTTCTTTACGAACATCCCATGTCATGGATTCAAATTCACGGGCAGCATCAATCATTTTCAAAATGGAAGCTTTCTCAGCGATGAATTCGGCGCGTGCGGTTTCATCTTTGATAATTGCCTCAAGGTTATTCTCCGCGACTTTGAACATCTCTTCGGAGTAGTTGCTGAGCACGTTGAAGTTGATGCGGAATTTGATGCCTTGGCCTGAGTCGCCGCCCAATTTCGCCTTACCAATCAGATCGCCTGCTTGAAGTTTCGAGCTAGATGCGACGAACCAATCATTGTTGAGAGTCACCGATGGCATGAAATCATCTTGCATAAATGGCACCGAAATAAACCAAGTGGCCATATCATCTTTCTCAATCTTGATGGGTTTTTGCATAGGGATTTTCTTCTCGGTCTTCTCACTTGCCTTAGCGAGAAGAGCGGTGGTGTGAGTGTTCATTTTTTCCCAAGCTTTAGCGAGTTTGGCACGATCTGTCACAGGTGAGATCATCGCCAAACGTGGCGCTTTGCCTTTATCCACAAATTCCTGAGGAACACCGGGAAGAGCTGGCATCGCACCTTTCATGTCGATCAAAAATACCGTTTCCTGACCGAGACCATCCATCAACTCGTCCGATGCGGCTTGATATAAACCGAGCATATCCTCACGGAAATCTGCGTCGAAAAACTTCAAGTATTCTTTCATCTCTGCCATTTTCGGATCTTCGGTTTCCAGAGCGGACATTTTCATCGCCATCGCGTATGCCGTCTCTGCCATCAATTCCAGATACTCTGTGACTTGTTCGTTGTAAGCTGCATTGGTGGAGTAGTTGAGGAAAAGAAGGTTGTCCTTATCATCACCGAGGTGAGCGAGACGAGTTGGAGCGCTCCAATCGATACCGCCTTTATCGTGACCGCCGAAGCTGTCGATTTTCAAGCCTTCGTCCAAATAAGCCACCATGCCTGAAGTGCTGGTGGTAGCCATAGCTAACAGAGATTTTTCACGCTCCGCAAACAACTGCAGGAGTTCTTCGATATCGCGCATCTCGCCACCGGCGATTCCCTCACGGAAACCCAATGCATAGCTCGCTGCACCACCCGCTTTATCAATCACGGTCTTGAGTGCCTGTTGATCACCATATGAAATACTAACAAATGGCTTGTCTCCGAACTCATCGATGAAATTCATTTTTCCAGATGCACCGAGAGAATCTTTCGGCTCCGCAATCAGCTTCAATGAAGCCTCGTCGCCACCAATCATCAGCACCACATAATCACCAATCGTGCCGGTCGCGATAATCAGGTTTTTCTTAGCTAGAGCTGCCATCAATCCATCAACGATTTCCGGCTTCATGGTTTCTTCCATGCTCTCGCGGTTTTCTGCCATCATCTCGGCAATTTTAGCTCCGAGTAGTTTGTAACCGACAAACTTCGATCCTCCCGTTTCAATTTCCACTGGCGCGGCCATCGGACCGGCCATGCCGAAAATTGCCATGTTTGAGGAAACCATGCGCGCGGCTTGTTCCAACTCACCCTCTTTCGCACGGAATGCGACATACGTCGGTGGGAAAATGGCTTGATCGAGAAGTGAAATTCCGGATTTAGGATCCTCCAAAAATTTCACGAAAGATTCAGTCTGCAAATCATTTCCTAACAACTCACCGAACTCATCCATGTCGCCGTTCTTGAGTAGCGATTGTACTGCTTTACCGATAGCTGCGGCTTGGAAAAAGGACATGCGCTCATTCATTTTCATCAAATGTCCGATTTGCTCCCCGGATGATTTACCAAAAGCAATCGTGACTTCCTGACCGAGCAAAGTCCATGCGTCAGAACCTCCAGCCACTTCGTCTTCTGGCATCTCACCAGCGAAATCGTC
Source organism: Verrucomicrobiota bacterium (assembly GCA_040384845.1). Taxonomy (GTDB): domain Bacteria; phylum Verrucomicrobiota; class Verrucomicrobiia; order Verrucomicrobiales; family Akkermansiaceae; genus Luteolibacter. The sequence continues at coordinate 70,208 of JAZKIL010000012.1, forward strand.
TTCAACACCTTGCTCGACTTCCAATTCAAGTTCTTCCTCAAGCATCTCATCTTGATCAATTCCAAGCTCGGCATTGATCCGGTTTTGTTGCTCTTGGAAAACTCCCACCAATTTCAAAGCCTTCAGCTTTTCGAACGATTCTTTGGTTTGATAAACGGAAAGCAGCATCTCGGTTTCAGCAGGAAGATATTTCGCAAAACCCGTCTTTGCCGCACGCTCCTCGGGGCTCAACACGATTTTCGGCTTCTTCACCTCCTCAGGCTTTTTCACCTCACTGGGAGTCTCCACTCCTGGCACCACGGCAGGCTTTTCAGCAGTCACCTGCTTCGGTTTTTCCTTACAACCCACCAAGGCGAGCGCAAAAAATATCAGTATTCCGAATTTGTTCATTTTCATCGCACAAAGTAAAACGCACCATCCCAAAAAACATCAAACACTAAAACATGGATCTATCCGATTTCAGAAAAGAATATTCCGCAAAAGGCCTGCAGCGTGAGGACTTGGGCCACGATCCTATCCAACTTTTCCAACGCTGGTTTCAACAAGCGACCGAGCTCGATATCCCTGAGCCCAACGCCATGACTCTATCAACTCTCGCGCCCGATGGCTTTCCATCCCAACGCACCGTGTTGCTCAAAGCATTTGACCAAAAGGGTTTTACCTTTTTTACCAACTACCAATCCCGGAAAGCCCAGCACATCCAAGCCAACCCCAAAGTCTGCTTGCTGTTTCCATGGGTCACCCTCGAACGCCAAATCATCATACAAGGCGTTGCGGAAAAAATCTCCACTGCGGAATCCCTTAAATATTTCATCACCCGCCCTCGCGAATCCCAGATCGGCGCATGGGTATCTAACCAATCCGAAGTGATTAGCTCCAAAAAAATTCTCCTCCAAAAATTCGAGGAAATAAAATCCAAGTTCCAAGACGGCGACATTCCCCTTCCATCCTTTTGGGGCGGCTATCGCGTCGTCCCAAAAACCATCGAGTTCTGGCAAGGCGGCCCCGGGCGCATACATGACCGCTTCCTATTCTCCCACCATGTCGATACCTCATGGCAAATCGATCGTCTCGCACCATGAATTTCCAATTTTCAGTTTTCATCACGGCCATCCTTGCCTGCGTGCTATTCGTTGCGTCTTGCGCCGATAAGCCCACGGCAACTCCGCCCACTAAGCCCAAAAAAGAAGAAGTTCGCCTCGTCGGTCGCATCGCCTCGATTCACAAAAATCATAACTTCGTCCTTATCCAATCCTATGGCACTTGGAATATTCAAAGTGGCACCATCCTCGCGACCATCGGCCCCGACGGCCGCGCCGCAAACCTCAAAGTCACTGGCGAAAAAACCGGCCAATACGCCGCCGCGGACATCCAATCCGGCGCTCTTGAAACCGGAGACAGCGTATACACCACACTCACCAGCGGGGTCATAGAATCAACAGAAGAGTCTGAGCCCGAAACCCCTTCCGAAACAAAGCCAGACGCTCCGGAAATAAAAGAAGAGATCGAAGAGCCTGAGATTCTAAAACCAGCTAGTTAGAAATGTTTCAACAACGCCTTTTTGCCGTAACCCATGGTTTTGAAATCGATGATCTTTTATCGTGCTAAAAGACCGGCAATGAATTATGTTTAATTTACTTGGCCAAAATTTACACAAGCTTATCTATTTTTTAAGGATCTGAGATTGGACACCCCCGTATTCACAGAGTAAATACTCCCTGTATACAACTCACATTCCCATGAAGACAAACCCATTCGTCCCAAAAACTCGTGGTTTCGCTCTAATTGCCACCATCTTGCTAATGGTGCTTTTGGCAATCATTACCATTGGCACACTCAGCCTTTCGGTCGTCACCCTACGAACTGGCTCACACGACTCCGCCCAAGCCCGAGCGCAAGCTAACGCCCAAATGGCCCTGATGATCGCCATCGGTGAAATTCAAAAAAACATGGGACCGGATCAACGCATCTCCGCCAATAGCGATATTCTGTTACCCGAGTCCTCGGGAATTCAACATCGTCACTGGACGGGTGTATGGAATTCATGGAAAGCTGGGAATGGCGAATCCAGCCAGCACAGTACGATTGAAGGGATATCTGGCGAAATGGCTCCCACCTACCTCCCGAATCGGAACGACTATTTCCGCAAATGGCTTGTTTCTCTGAATGACAACGAGATATCCACTATCACCAGCCCTTTGAATTTAGCCCTACAAGCCTCAAACTTACCCAGTAGTGATGATGATGCCATATTTCTAGTAAGCGAGGGTTCCCTAGGAAAAGACTCCGCCAATGTTCCCAATTACGTAGCCGCACGCTTACTAGACATCAAAGATTTATCCACCTCACAAGTCACCGGTCGATATGGTTGGTGGGTTGGCGATGAAAGTCAAAAAGCCCGCATCATGGCGGATTCCTATCAACCCAATTCTGATGAACTCACAACAGCAGAGAAAATATTCCGCTCGGAGGCTCCGGGATCAATGAGTAACACCACGATCCTCGGCTTGGAGGGCATGACTGACGAGCAACAACTCAACCGTATTCCTTCACACAAAACCCTTGATCTTGTCGACGTCAACCCACAAGCCCCTGACGGTACCGACATGGTGTCCCAACGGAACTTTTATCACGTTACACCTCACAGCACTGGACTACTCGCAGATGTCCGCGAAGGCGGACTCAAACGTGACCTATCCACCCTGCTTGAGCGCGACATCAATCTCAATGAAAGTGGCGATGAATTCATGCTCTACCGGTTTGGTGTTAGTGGCGATGATCGTGTGCCCATCCAAGATCTCGCCGCTTACTACCAACTCTATCAAAACGATCCCAACGGGATTGCAGGAAGGCGTGGAGGAATCGCACACAATGCGGCACCCACCCGCGTCATGCAGGTCAATGCTCCAGACCACGGCGACCAGAATAACAAAAACAAGTTCCTTCGCGAATACACATCGCTCTACCGCAACCCGGTCCCGATCAGGGTGCAGTTTGTTTTGGGAGTGGGCGCTACAATCATTACCCCTGCAGAAAGAACCGCTCTAGCTGCGCGTGGCTTTCTTTTACGGGCTACCGACAGGTACAAGTTACTGCTCGGGGTCAAGCCAGTCATCTCATTGTGGAACCCGAACAATACACCACTGGTGATGGGTACCGACGCCACCCAAATCATGAATGTCGGATTCCCTCCCTTCACCTTGCGTTGGAAAAAATATCGAGCGGCTGGACTCCCAGCCCAATATGAAAGCATTCACGTGAATTTGAACTACGCAATCAGCAACGAATCAACTGGCGATGGTCGGGCACGCTCACTCGGGCCTTACATCATACAGATGCAATTCGCGAGAAATAGCCCCATTGTATTCCAACCTGGAGAGGTAAAGATGTTTTCGATCCCCATTGCTGCAAGCAATTTTTTAGAAACAGGCGGAAACTCTACATTCGGCAATACGCCTCTCTACCAAGCCCAGGCATTTGTTCCAGATGGATTCTATGTCACAGCCAAAACAGGCGTACCGCAGAGTGTTGCAAGTATTCCTGAAGTGGTGCAATTTCCCAACTCAGCGGGTAGCTTTATCAATTTTCAAGGAATGCGTATGGTATTTGGAGACGGCGATCGCATTGACTTTGAAGTCGCGCCAGAGGACGGGACTAGCATGGCTCGCGCAGTATCATCCGCGAATGAGATTACAGGAGCTGGATTTCAATTCTTTATGAGCGACGCCAACTATGTAGGTGGCACGAATGAGCACTATCGAAACTATCAATTCATCAGCAGATTCGGAGGTGGCGGAGGTATGAATAACCCCAATGCCTCATTCAATCGAAATCTCATGCTTGCCGGTTTTCCCAGCGGAGCAGTTATTCCCTATGATGGACAAACTAACGCGATCCCCGGTAGCGAAATCAAAAGCGCCACAGATAATGGCGAAGCGAAGGGACTTCTCCTCTTTACTTTAATGTCAGGTGCCGAAGTTCATAGCACGAATAGCCCTGGTGCGGGTGCTGGACGACGTATCACCACTCGTCCATTTCTTCATGGCAGCACCCTAAGTGCGCCGCAAATCGCGGACAACACTCGTTCAGCTCTCTACGATTACGGATGGGAATGGCAGGTTGAACGGATCAATGAAGTGGAAGAGGCATTCCAAGATGATGGAGCTAGTCGCGGCTATTATGGGGGCGGATACACAGTCGGAGCAGGGGTCACGCAAGTCGTGCAACAATATCTCCCCGCCCTGCCACCGATCTCAATTGCATCTCTCAGCAGCGCGCATCTCGGAGGATTTAGCCTCGCTAATAATACCATTCTTGCGACTCCTGCCTCTGCTCTAAACCACTACGTATTCCCTCCCGGAAATACGAATTATCCTTTCGCGGGTGCTCCCCTCTTTGGCGACTTGCGGCAAGTCACCGCTACCGGTCAAGGCGGCCTAGCTCCTCACACCTTACAAGCGATAGGCAATTCCTATGCACACCCGAATATCCCAGCCGATAAGGCGTTCACTACCTACACTCAATTGCTTAATTCAGATCTAAGTGCAGCTGTACAGAATCGCTCTTATGCAGACCACTCCTATCTGGCCAACAAGGCACTCTGGGACGAATTCTTTTTCTCATCAATCGCTCCTCAGTCTAGTAATCAACTTTACGGTGGCGGCACGGCGAAAACAGCTACCGAAGTCGCAAATGATTTCCTTTTCTACACAGAAACCCTACCGAACCGCCGGTTCACCCGCTACACTTCCAACCTTAGCTCGGATGAGTTCACTACTCTAACAGGCCAACTCAATACTTATAGCAATGGATTTGCCGATAAGATTGCTTCCCACTTAATGATCACGGGACCATTCAACATAAACTCCACATCTGTCGAGGCCTGGAAAGTATTTTTCTCTAGCCTAAAAGGCAAACCACTGGCCCACCTCGAAAATCAAGCATCCAGCTTATCAACCACCACATCCACAGGTGTGCCTGTAGCGCCAGGAATGCTCCCGAACAGTGAACCCATCAATAGTTCTGACCTCAGTAGTGATCCCAACGATCCACCGGAGCAATGGACGAGTTCACGCAGCCTTTCCGATACGGAGATCAATGAGCTTGCTGTAGCCATGGTGGAGCAAGTCAAAACGCGTGGCCCATTCCTCTCACTTTCTGAGTTCATCAACCGCCGGCTTGATGGCAGCAATCAAGAACTCGCTCTCAAAGGAGCTCTCCAGGCCGCCCTCGATGATGACAGTGTCTCAATCAATGCGGCTTTTCGCACAGCAGAACGCAGCTTCAATATCGGCGGCAGCACTGAAACAACCGGCATGACAACTGCCTTCACCAGAGCACTGGAAGGTCCGATCGCTTATGGCAGCACTCCCTACGTTGATCAAGCCGACATCCTACGACACACTGGTTCCCTTCTGACACCCCGAGGTGACACATTCGTGGTCCGTGCATACGGCGATAGCTTAGATAAAAACGGTAATGTCGTAGCCCGCGCATGGTGTGAAGCAGTCATCCAGAGAACCCCCGATTATGTTGATACCTCTGATGAGGCTCATCTTAAACAGAGCGATCTAGTCTCAGAAACTAACAAACGTTACGGTCGCAAATTTAATGTCATTGGTTTTCGCTGGCTAAATGCTAACGAAGTGTGATCCAAAACGTAAGTTTGAATATTTACTATTACCCCACCAAACTAGATGAAAGTATCCCATTCAAAGTCATCGTGCTTGTTCTTAATATTCTGCCTGTTTGTCGTTTCGATATCCGTCCATGCGCAAACAGCTACTGTGAATCTGCGCTTTGTCTCTTTCCCAAAATCAGCAAGCGCTGAGCCCATCGAGCTCCTCATTGGAGAAGCTAAAACCCTTGAGGTTGAAATTCCAACTAACAGTATTTCTATATCTTATGAAGTACCGGCTCTCACAACCTGGGCATTAGGCAAATCCTCAACCAACGAAAAAGGTGAATACGTCTTTCTAGCTTACGGCAAAGCCCAATCTATCGTTGCTAAAGAACAGATAGTCATAGTCGTCCGTAAAGGGCTTAACGACGCTGATGGATTGACACTCACCACCTTAAAAAATAGTGATGAAGGTTTTAGTGGGGGAAAATATTTTTTACTGAATGCTACCAAAGTCGACATAGCGGGAAGTATCGGCACGCAAAAATTTTCACTCAAGCCCAGTAATCACAGCATAATTGCCCCCAAGCCCACTAAAACTGAAGGAGATCGTGCATATTGTTTCGCAGAATTTTTCTTCCGTAAAGATGAAGAGATTCAGCCCTTCTTCAGTGCTACTTGGAGATTTAACGAGAAGGCGCGCAGCATGGTATTCTTCTATCACGACCCCAAATCCACACAGTTGCAGGTTCACACGATACGCAGTTACACGCCTTGAAAAGTTAGTAATGATTTTATCATCCAAAAACTTCCGACGAAAAAATCAGCACACATGAACGCTTCTCATCTATCCCGTATTGCAGTCATTCTTGCTATCGCATTCTCACCACTTCTTTGCATCGCGCAGCAGACGGATGAAGTCTCACTGCAATTCGTCTCATTTCCAAAACCCGAAAATCCACAGCCCATTGAGCTTATTGTCGGAGAAAATAAAACGGTGCCGGTAGAAATCCCAACCAACAGCCTGTCCCCAGTTTACAAAGTCAATAGAAGCTCAAAATGGACACTCGGTAAAACCGTTGTTGGAGAGGAAGGTAACTCCTCATTCACCACCTATGGAGAAACTCTCTCAATCGCTTCCAAAACACAACTCATCCTCGTCATACGATCCGGAGCTGGTGACAAAGATGGCCTAACGTTGATAGCTATCGACTACGAACCATCTGAGTTTAAAGGTGGAGCCTACCTGTTCTTCAACGCTTCTAAAACCGAGATTACGGGTAAAATTGGCGATACGAAACTTGAAATCACAGCCTCCAACCACTCATTGGTGAATCCCCAGCCCGCCAATGCAGAAGAGAATAAAAACTCCATCCCTATCCATATTCTTCTAAATAAAGGAGAAGACGCGAATGCTTTTTACTCCTCCACATGGCGTTTTAACGAAAAAGCCCGCAGTTTGATCTTCCTCTTCAATGAGACCCACAGCGACCGTCTTCGTATCCACACGATACGGGATTATTTACCTTAAATAAGTAATCTTACATATCTAAAACTTGCCCAATTTATAAGCAAGTCGTCGGGTAAATTTTCAGTGAAAAATTGGACAATGCCGTATTCACGGAGTAATGACTTTCTAATACCAATTCCATTTATTCCGCGTGAAAAACCCATCACACCTTCATATCCCACGAGGGTTCGCTCTGATCGCTACCATCCTGTTAATGGTGCTTCTCGCGATCATCACCATCGGCACACTAAGCCTCTCAGTCGTCACCCTGCGCAATAGCGGCCACGAATCTGCCAAAAACATTGCGCGTGATAATGCTCGTATGGCTCTGATGATCGCGATCGGTGAGTTGCAACGCCACACGGGCTCAGACACTCGCGTTACTGCGCCAGCAAATATTGTGGACGAGACCTATCCTCAGGTATTGGGTGTATGGAAAAGCTGGGAAGGAACGGATCATGAAGCGAACGGCCGCCCCAGAGCGCCTCTTTACAGCGCCAAAGACGCAACCGCATCCTCAGGCGGAACGGGTCGTTTCGTCGATTGGCTTGTTTCAACAGCTGAAGCCATTCCCACACCTAGTATCACCGATGCGCCAAGCTTGGTTAAAACTTCACCAACCCCTGATACCATTCCCTTGCTTGCAGATGGTTCCTTGCAACCCACAGATACACGCCAAATTCACGTCGTTCCCACTGTATTGAAGGATGATGGAGATAGCGAAAAAGATGGACGCTTCGCTTGGTGGATATCCGGAGAAAACCAAAAAGCCCTTCTCGCTCAGCCTTATAAACCAAGAAATGAGAATGCCGCAGCCTTAGCAGAAATGGGGCAATCACACACGATATCCAATCCTGTTGTCTTTGGGGCCCCTTCTCTCATCGCGGATCCCGAACCATACAATCCCGGCACGGCCGATGCAAAAACAGGCCGCAAGGCAGTTAGCCGTCAAACCTTGGCTTTGCTTGAAGGCGGAAATGCTGCTGAACCCCAGAAAAAATTTCACGATCTCTCCTCATATTCGATCGGCCTTTTAACCAACACAGCAACCGGTGGCTGGCGCAAAGATCTCTCCATACTCACTGAAAGATGGGATGCGATTTACACGAGCTATCCCGGAGGACGTCTCCCTCTCTTTCGTTACACTCCCACGGTGGGAGCAGCGGCAACCTCACAAGTTCCTCGCCCAACTGCAGGCAACGCAGCAGCAAACCATTCTCCACCTCAATCAAATTTTTACCCATGGAGTAATACGTCCCGCATCCTAGGCAACGCCGATTTGCCCATCACTTTCCATGCCGGATCCGCCTCATGGAAGTCACTTGTTAGCTTTGCCACCGCGTATAAAGGATTTTCCGATAGCTCAGGCATGATTGAAAGTCCTTGGGTCTGGGATAGAATTTCTACCAACGGCGGCGCGGCATTTAACGGAAGTCATATTTTCAACTATAGACACACCCAGCGTTTGTATCCCCAAGTCGCCCGCTTTCAATTCATCGTTTACGCCAAAGCTTTCCAAACCTCTGCGGCAGGCGTGAATCCCATACGATATCGTGTGGATCTCATGTATACCCCCGTTTTCACCCTCTGGAATCCTTACAATGTAGGCTTGACCTATACCATCCCTGCCAGCCCGGTCACTGAAGCCGTCGGTTTCGGCTGGCGGCGCGGTCTTCCTGCTGTGATGGCCGTCGTTAACCAAGCGACTTATCCAAATCCGAATTCGGTTCCTACGAACCAATTCAGATTATTCTCCGCCGGAAACTTCCAATATTTGGACGTGACAGGAAACTATAACAACGAGTACGATACCAACCTTGTAGATAATACCCTTAAATTTAATCTGGCGGTGGGACTGCCGGGCCAACCGGGCGCACGTTGCAACGCATTTACAGACTATAGGGCAGGGCTCTGCTCATTGCCACCCGGCACCCTAACACTCAAACCGGGAGAGGCTAAGGTTTTCGCCCCTAACGGAAATACCGTGATCGGTTTCGGCAATACAGGAATTCAACTGAGCGAGGGTCACAACCCTGCCACTGTTAATGGCCGCCAAGTGAACAATGTCGCAGCCAACATGACAGCAGCCCAGCGTCTATGGTTCCTGCTTAGAACAGACAAATTCACTCAACCCTACAGAAACAGAAATGCCGGACTGGGTTTCACTCTCTCATTTGGCAAAACAACAGGCCCCACGTACCTTGGACTGGGCTTGCATTCGGGTCTTACCGATGAATATCACAACATGACGGCGCTTGCTCCTGCCACCATAGGCAACATTTACTGGCCCCCTACTGAGGTCGACGAAGTAGGCTACTCAATCGGAGAGTTGGCATCAGGTCCTTGGATTCCGATTTTCTCAACCAGCTATGGCCCACGGACAACGATAGGCACAGGATCAGGCACGGAACAAAATCGCCCGACTAAAGGCGTCCTCCAAAGCAATCCACTGGCTTCCATGTCGCTTATTAATCCCGTAGATGGTGATCCGAAAGCTCACCCTGGAAACGGAACTTTCGATATGACCTATCACTCATTATCTCTTGGTTCAACAACCACACCTAATTTGAGCACCTCGAAAGGCTTCATTGGTACAGGTTATCAAAGTGGAGATGGCCTATCCCGTCTCGTCATGTGTGATATTCCACTCCGTCCCATGGCTTCATTGGTCGAACTGCAAGGATGGAATCCAAGAGGAAATAATCCTTATCCACCGTTTCAGAGCAATCTGATTGGTAACAGTGATGCAACGCCTCTCATTCCCAACAACCAGATTGTTCCACCCACCATGGATCCACCTACTGTTGCTACTAACCTCCAGCACGACGATGCTTATTGCGCAAACCATCTTCTTTTCGACGACTGGTTCGTATCTTCCATCGCCCCTCAGCCATATTCATTTGGCGGAAACATCGAGAAAGATATTACAACCGTTTATCGTGAATTTCTCAAAGGAGAGAGTCGTTTGACCAATCGGACTTATCTACCTATAACGGCCGACAGCAAGATAACAGATGCAGAGGTTACAACACGAATCACTAGTAGTGATGAATGGCTCAAAGTCGCTTCTCGTGTTGAAGTCGAAGGAATGTTTAATGTCAACACCACTTCGGTCGAAGCTTGGAAAGCTCTGTTAGGCCGTGCAAAAAGCCTCACTCAGATAGCCATGCACGGGGCAACCGAGGTTGTTTCACAGGATATTTCGAATAAGCATGCTGTGACGCGTGGATCAATTGCAACCGATGTGGAGGCAGGTTCCGGCGCAGGCTTTGGCGGTGCATTTGCAAATGCCTCTGAGTATACGGGGTTTAGAAGTCTCACTGACGATCAAATCGAAGATCTCGCCGAAAAAGTCGTTGAACAGGTTCGCCTACGAGGTCCGTTCCTTTCCCTTTCCGAATTCGTCAATCGTCAACTCAGCAGCAACGAAAACCTTGCCTTGGCCGGAGCTATCCAAACCGCGATTAACAATCTAACGGATGATCCGATGGCCAAACTCCGTGATCCAGCGAATTCCCTCTCGGCCACAACCATGCCAGCTACGGATCCAAAACTTTCCGGAGTAAATTATCAATTTACCAAAGCCTCTGAGGGCTCAAGTGCCTACGGCGCGCCGGGCTGGGTTCGCCAAGCTGATATTCTCAGACCCATCGCTCCCATCTTAACCGTCAGAGATGACACATTCACGATTCGGGCTTATGGCGACGCATTGGATAAAAACGGCAACGTCGTTGCACAAGCATGGTGCGAGGCTACTGTCAAAAGAACGCGGGAATTTTCTGACCAATCAGACGCAGCCGATTCGACTAACCCTCCAACCAATCAAAGAAATATTACCTTTGGTAGACACTATGATATTGTATCTTTCAGATGGTTAAACCCAGATGAAGTCTGATCCCTTTCATCTGTCGAACTTTCAGTAAAATCCATGAACCCTTCCCATACCTGTGCCATCCTCGCAGCCGGATGTCTGATATTCTCGAACACTCTTCACGCTCAGCAACGTTCATGCCGCGTGATATTTCCTGAGCGCCCCCAAAACGCTCCGAAAAGCGCTTTCATCTTTGACGGTTCGGCTAGCCAGAGCGTCACATTACCAAGCATGAATTTATCCGAAGTGATTAAGCTGCCGAGTGGTGAACTCACGATCGCAATGACACCCAATAAAATCAGTGATGTAAAAACCTTACCCCCGAAATCGCCCTTTCTTAAGATTCCTGAGAAATTGATGGAATTCTACATTATCATTACTCCTGATACCGATAACAAAGAATTCCCAATCAAGATGAACCTGGTCGACGCGGGAGCCGGCAAACTCAAAGCAGGTGAGACCCTCTGGTATAATTTTACAGAGCATCGAATCGCCGCCAAGTTGGGTAGTGCGGATCTGACAGTCGATCCCGGTGGCCGGGCAATTTCAAAAGATCCCGCCCCGACCAGCAGTTACTACACCGCAAGATTCATTTATCAAGCCTTGGGCAAAGGCGAATATGCACCGATCACTGAGCAAAGCTGGTGGCACGACACGACAAGCAAACACTTGGGATTCATGTTCAATTCAGGAGGAAAATTGCCTAAAATTTATTTCTTCCGAGATTTCCGTGTCCCGGAAAACGAAGAAACCACTGAAGCTGAAGCCGAGATAGTGGAGTGAATTTTCATGTTCATCAGCGTCTGAGAGCTCATTAGACAAGGAAGCAAGGCTCCTGATGAGATTATACCTCATAAATGTGCGGTTCACTGAGATCCCCGCTTGTATCCGCCTTTCAAATGTCGATACTAACGCATTCTGCACCATGTAGTAACTTTCTGAAGCAACCTTTTTGAGCTTCCTTGGAAATTCCCTTCACATGAAAATCCTCCACCAATTCGCTCTTCTGACGTTCCTGTTTTTTCATAACGCATATGGAGCTCCTGATCGCACTTGCCGCATCGTGTTTCTGGAACGCCCAGCTAATGCGCCGAAATCCCTCCACCTCTTCGATGGCAGCGCCTCTCAGGAAGTCGAGCTTCCGAGTATGAACCTTTCCCCTGTATACAAGATCGCTTCAGGTGCCATACAACTCAAACTTCTGGACACCAAAGTTGATGATCCGAAAGCCGTCTCTCCAGATGCTCCTACGGTCAACGTTCCAGAAGACTACTCGGACTTCTTTTTGTTAGTAACCAGTGATCCGGAAAACAAAAAGATACCCGTCAAACTACAAGCGATCAAATTGGATAGCGAAAATTTCAAACTCGGCCAGACGCTGTGGACCAATCACTCCGACAAAATCATCGAGGGGAAATTGGGCACTCAAATCCTGTCCATCAAACCGGAAAACTCCCAGATCGTGGATACGCCGTTCACTGACAAAAGCACGCCGACAAGCGGCTACTACAGTGCGAGTTTCACTTATCAGGTCGAAGGAAAAACAACCTTTTCGCCAATCACAGAACAGCAATGGTGGCATGATGCTAAAAGCCGACATCTGGGTTTCATTGCAAATACAGGTGGAAAATTGCCAAAAATTTACTTTTTCCGCGACTTCCGTGAATAACACCCATAACTCTCCCTCAAATATGCCCCCCACATCTCCTCCTTACCCTGCTTTCGTTGCTTCCCTTTACGTACGCTCAAGAAGCAGCCCCGCTCATAGGTAGAAATAATCGCTCAAAGTATGGAAAAGGGTGAGCTGACGAAATCGTCACGGAATAAGCTCCAGCTATTGGCTTTTCTTGCGCAACTTTTATCTATAATCGACGTTTTAGCACTTGCGCAGAACCCACTGCCCCAAAAGTTGACACCAACCACTTCTGTTCTAGGATAAATCCATATTACGCAATCCATCTATGAAAATTCAGGCTCCCAAACATAACATCCGCCGCTCAAAACTCAAAGGTTTCACACTTTTAGAAATCGTCATCGTTCTCGGCATCATCGCAGTCATCATTGGCGGATCGATTGTCATGCTCGGAAATGTTGGTAACGGAGCGAAAATCACACGTGCTGAAGCTGATTTCAAAAACATCGAAGCAGCGGTTTTAAGCTACAAGATGCTTGCAGGAAACGCGCCTACCACCCAACAGGGACTCGAAGCCCTCTTTGTTAAACCCTCTACTCCTCCCATCCCGAAACGTTGGTCGTCCGCGGGTAAAGGCGTTCCAAATGATCCTTGGAGTGTGCCATATAAATACCGCAACCCAGGCAAAAAAGACTCTTCCACTTTCGAAATCTACACCTTTGGGCCGGATCAATTGGAAAACACCGATGACGACATGTCCTCGCAAGACTGACGTAGCGTGTTTCTAATCATTTCTTCCTTATCTTCCTGAGTTTAAGGAATTCCTAGAAACATAAATCCATTGTATCTTAGCCTACAACCCAAGCTCCGCGTTCCTCCGCGACCTCAGCGTCTCCGCGGTGAAATATTTTCCAAAAATGGCTTCACCCTCCTCGAGATCGTCATCGTCCTTCTTGTGATTGGTTTGGTAGTCGGCAGTACCATCGCTGCCTTATCTTTCAGATCCACTGAGCACGCACTCACCACCCAGTCCGGCGAAATCGAAATGCTTGCGAAAAAAGCCCGCACCGCCGCCATCTTACATCAGACTTCATACGCCATCGAGTTTCACCAAGGCTCCGTCAAATTGATGCCACTTGCTCAGACCAAAAAACAGAGGCGCACCACCGCACTCGGAAATGAAATCGGCGGCCGGCCCAGCGATCAACCAGCCAGGCCAAGCCTGAACGAGACCATCGAGATCGATCCCGACATCACCCTGACCATCCGTCATTGGAACACCGAGGCATTCATCGCTCCCACAGAAAATGAATTCCCCGTCTGGCGCTTTGATCCGGATGGGCTCTGTGAACCCCTCACCGTCCGCCTCGTTATAGACGACAGCTACGGGCAATATACCTATCACCCGCTCACCGCCGGTGTCGCGGATTCCGAACTCGAAGCGAACTAATATTTCTAACATCCTCTCGTTTTGAAATTTTCCAAGAAATCACCTAACAAACCAAATGGTTTCCTGCTCATGGAAGTCGTTATCGCGTTAGGCATTTTCGCCATCGCCTGCACCGGCCTTGCGGTAGCTTTTCACCGCATGGCCCAGACTGCTTCCATCGCACAAACCGAGCTTCAAATCACCCGCATCCTGGACTCGGCCCTCGCCGAACAAATCTCATTCCCCACCCTCGAAGAAGGCACCACCCAAATTCCCATCGAAGGCACTGACTACGAACTCGATGTCGTCGTCACTCCCATCGAAGACCTGGAAAACAAGGACGGCCAGCTCCTTCAGGAAATGTACCGCATCCAGATCACTGCGAATTGGTTCGCCGACGGAAAATCCCAAACCCGCTCCGTGGAAACATGGCGCTACAACCTAACGTCCAAGACCAGTTCCATCACTTGATCGAGCGCCTTCATCGCCGCGACCGGATCGC
>JAZKIL010000012.1:84782-93372 GCA_040384845.1 Verrucomicrobiota bacterium
AAATCATCGGGGAAAAAAATTCAAAACGGCTTTACGTTGTTAGAACTCGTGGTCGCGCTTCTCATGATCGGCCTCTTGTTCGGCATGGTCTTTGCCACCTCCCGCGCATCGCTTGAGCTCGGAAACAACGTCGTAAAAACCCAAAACGAGGAAATGCTACACCAGGCATTTTTTGATTTGTTAGAAAAACGCTTTTCCACCCTTCCCGGCAACACCCGTCTCGATCTTAAAGTGACCGACTCCGCGTCGCATTACCTCAGCGATCTAACACTTGAAAACGTTCCCCTCTCCTTTACCTGGGGCGATCAAGAACGCACGGCAAAAGCCATCCAGCTTTCCACCGTCTTACGCCGCTCGGGTTTTCTCGACATCATCCTGCGATATTACGAAAACCCCATCATCGATCCCGGCTCCGAAGACACATCAGGCAGCGGCTTCAGCTCGTCATCCACCGAGGAAAAACCCTTTGCGGAAATCGTTTTACTCACCGATGTCCGCTACTTCGAATGGCGAGTTCTCGATCCCACCGTGATGGAATATGTTTACGACTGGGAAGAATCGGGGAAAATCCCCTTACAAATCGAACTCACCTGTGCCTTCGGTGCGGAAGGACAAACGTTGCGCCACGTGTTTTGGATCCCACCTAAACAAAACCCTGAGGTCTTCATGCGCCAACTCCAGCAACAAAACGGTGGAAGTGGAAACCAAAACCCACCAGGCGTCGTCATTCCCGGAGTTCCATCTGTACCAAGCGTCCCCAGCGTTCCACCGGTAGTCATCCCACCTACACAAGAATGAAGACCGCTTTTCGTCACACCATTAAGCATCCACAAGGCATCGCCCTGATCGCCGTGCTCTGGCTGATCGCAATCTTATCGCTCGCCGCCATCACCACCTTACGTGTGATTTCCTTCGACGCAGATATCACCACCTCCAAAATTCATGGCTCGCGCGCACTGCAACTCGCTGAAATGGGCATCGCCATCGGCGCTAACCCCGTAGTCCAACGCGACGATCCCCTCCTCAATCGCCTCGATGAGGAAAACAACGAGGAAATCCAAGTCACCCTTACCTCAGAAAGCGCACGTTTTAACATCAACTCCCTCGTACTCGCCGAGGATAAAACCCTCATCCGCTCGATTTTCATCCAGTGGGGAATGGATCTCGATGCCGCGCAAGCTCTCACCGACGCCTTAACCGACTGGGTAGATCCCGATGAAGATGTCGCCCTCAACGGCGCTGAAATTGAAGAATACACGAAAATGGGGCGCATCAATCAACCCTTCAATCGGCCATTTTACGACATCGAGGAAATGCGCCTCGTCCGCGGCATGAATGATATCGAAGCCATGCGCCCGGATTGGCGGAACTGGTTTACCGTCTGGTCTGGCGGAACTCTCGACGTCAACGAAGCTGATGCGGAACTCATAGCCGTAGCGGCCGATGTCACCCCAGAAATGGCTGCCATCATTCCTGAAACCGTTCGCGGCACCGATGGCATCCGCAACACCGAGGACGACGTCCCTTTCCAAGATGCAGCTTCCGCACTTTCCTTGCTTGGCATTGATGCAAATACACGCCAAGACATTGCCCAGCGTTTCACCGTAAACGACACCACAACTCGAATCAGCTCAACCGCCCGCTCTGGAGAATCCAAACGCCGCATTATAGTCATCGTCAGAAATCGAACCGGAAAACCCATCCTACTCAGCCGTAACATAGAGATCGTTCCCTGAAATTTTCATTCCCCTCATCGTCCCAGACTCTTTACTTCGCCATGGCAAAATCTAATTCAAGCTACCTTCTCATCCCCGGTGAAACCGAATGGGAAAGTTGGACGATCACGCCCAATCAGCCCACTACCCTGCATTCCTCCTACGCCGTCAAACATCCCTCGGAAATCGAAAAACTTCCCGCCGGCGATCTGATCTTTTTGTTCCCTGTTCAAGCACTCACTGCCCTCCCCCTGCGGGTGCAAACCGGGGATGCCTCCCTCTTTCCAGACCTCGCCGCCACTCATGCCGAACGGGTCGGCCTTCGCCCCGACCCTCTGGCTGGCCAGCTCACGGACATTTTCCCCATCACCACTTCGGCTGAAGAATCGACCTTGCTTTCCGTTGTCCTCCGCAATCCCAGCACCGAAGTCCTGCCCTCGAAATCCCCCAAAGCTTTTGACATTTCCGCACGCGCCTTCCCAACTCCCGGCAACATCCTGACCCTCTGGCGTGAACTCAATCAATGGGTCTTCGCCATCCATCAGCAGGGAAAACTCGTCTACTGCCAGACTACCAGTTCAAGCGGTATTTCCCCAGATGCCAATCTCATCCGCGAAATCCGCATCGCCATCGCCCAACTCTCCATTCAAGGCATTGAGGTAAAACCCGATAAAGCCATCGTCTGGTCCAACGATACCAGCACCCAAACCTCTGCTCTCTCGCAAGCTTTCACTATCCGGGTCGATCTCGCCCCGCGGCCCAATCCCTCCCTCCCAAATCCGCTCAGCAAACTCCTTCCTGCCGATGTAAGAGCCGCTCGCCGCGCAGCTCAACAACGCCAAAACACAACCCTCGCCATCGCCGTCCTTGCGTTGTTTTACCTCGGAACCATTGGCTACTTCGCCTACGGCTTGTG
Organism: Verrucomicrobiota bacterium; assembly: GCA_040384845.1. Classification (GTDB taxonomy): domain Bacteria; phylum Verrucomicrobiota; class Verrucomicrobiia; order Verrucomicrobiales; family Akkermansiaceae; genus Luteolibacter. The sequence continues at coordinate 87,414 of JAZKIL010000012.1, forward strand.
GGAATCTCATTCCACCACCAAAAAACTCCAAGACCGCGCAACAGCCATCGCCCCTCTGGAGAAAAGCTTCACCCTCCACATGGAAAAATGGGACGAACTCGAATTAGCCATCAGCCGTGATTACAACACCGTCGATATCATGGATCGCATTGCGAAATGCATCCCACCCGACTCTGGCCTTCGCCTCACAGTTGCAACCCTTTCAGTTGGTGATATCACCTTGGAAGGTTCAGCACCGGAACCACAGGCCGTGACCCAATTTTCTTTAAAGTTGAACCAAAGCAACGATCTCGTCGCTTACAAATGGGAAACCCCACCGCCCCGTAAATCGAAGACCACCTGGGATTTCACATTCAAGGCAACCATTCCCGATTCTACCCCGTAACTATCCCTTTCCTCTGGGGTTGAAACCAAACCTTTTCACTGACAACACCGTTTTTACCCTCTAGCTTCCACGCACACCCTCTTCATGTCCTCCCGCGAAAAAAATTTACTCACTCTCTTACTCCTTGGGGGGTTTTTGATGCTGAATTTTTTCCTATTCTCGCAATATCAAAAGAAAAAAGTTCTCTTCCAAACCAACCTTGATACCGCGAAAAATCAGCTCCAAAGAGCCATCGCCATTCAAGAGAACTCCGACCAACTCGCCGAGGAGATGAACTGGCTCGCAGAAAACGAACCTGCTCCAGCCGCCTCCGAAACGGTCCCCAGCCAGCTCTTACAATTTGCCAACAATCAGGCGATCAATTCCAACCTCACAGTCAAACTCGAAGAAATTCTCATCACCGACACCAGTGGAACTCATTACCACCGCGCTCAAATCAAAATGAACGTCACTGGCCAGGAAAAAGACCTTTATGATTGGCTCTACGCAATAAATGAGCCCACCGCTTTCCGCACAGCCATCCAAATACGTTTATCTCCTAACACCCAAGACGAGACTCTCATCGACTGCTCTGCAGTCATCGCACAATGGTTCTCACCCGAAAATTCAGAATTATGAAATCACCCATTTTCATCGCCCTTCTAAGCGTCATCTTATGCGCCAGTTCCCGTGCCGACGTTCCGAAAAAAGTTCCTTTCCAAACCTATAGCAGACTGTGGACGAAAAGCCCGTTTACAAAAGAGCGCGAAAAAACCGACCTTCCCATCCAGAAATCACCCTTCGATGATTACCACCTCACCGGCATCGCTCCCGTGGATGGTGGATACCACATTGTCATCTCAAGCAAGAAGGATAAGGCCGCGAAAAAAATCGTCATCGAACCCGGCACCGAGTCCCGCTACAAAGTGGTCTCCGTTGATCGCAACTCCGGTGAGAGATACGGAACCACCGTTACTCTAACAGATGGAAACTTCCAAGGTGTCGTGCGATTTGAACCCACTCTCGTCGTTCTTAATACACCGGTCACCGCAAAAACCATTAATCAGGCACCACCCGGTTTCGATCCAAATCAGCCAAACCAGCCCCCTAACGGACAGCTAAATCAACCCAACAACGGGCAGCCAAACCAACCCAACAATGGGAAGCCAAATCCAAACACTCCCACACGTTCCAGAATCGTCCCTCCCGTTAAACCCGCACAAAACACTCCTAACCAGAACCCGCAAACTAGGCCAAGTCGCAATAGGTAATTTCCATTCCCTTCACTCTAGCCAGATTTAGCACATAACTTTCCCATCATCGAATGAGCCGACACCTTATTTTCCTAACTGCATTTCTAATCACCTGCCTTCCCTTATTCTCTCAAGATGCGGAAGTTCCAGCCATTCCCGGTGCCGTCCCTGGCGCCGCTCCGGAAATCGCCAACCCACCCGCAAACAACGACACCCTCATTAAGGAAAGTATCGATTTTATTGAATGTGACGGTATTCGACTCGCTCAACTCCACACGAAATACACCGGCCGTAGAGTCATCGTCTCATCCGCTGCTGCCAAAGCATCGTTCGCACTCTTCATTGATGCAACACCACAAAACCCGCTCACCTTCGCCCAAGCCGCAGAACTCATCAAAAAATCCGCAACCCTGGAGAACTTCATCTTCGTCCCGGATGCCACCGATCCCAACCTCGATTTCCTAACCATTACCCCACTTCGTATTGGGGTGGCGGTCTTTACCGAAAATGATCCTCTCCCATCAGGCGACGCAGTCATCACTTACGTGATGAAGCTCGATCACATCAAACCCGATGAAGCCGTCCGCACATTCACCCAAATCGTCGGACAGTTAGGAGCCTTCGGTTCCATCGCCGCCGTCCCTAACGCAGCTTCCGTCATCATCACCGAAAACACCTCGCTGATCCGCAAACTTATCGATATCAAAGCCCAGATCGATAAACCCTCCACCCTCGTCGCCACCCGTTTTATCAACGTCAAATTCGCCGATGTCACCGAGCTGGCCACCACGCTTAATGAAATGTTGGGCAATCAGCAACAAACCAATCTCACCGGCGGTGTCCAACGGGCACCACAAATATCAAACGGTGAACTCCCTATACCTAACGTCAACACCGACCCCGGCGGCACATCCTCAGGCGAACAAACTCCCGTGCAGATCATCCCAGATGCCCGCACGAATAGAATCGTTGCCATCGGTCGACCCGTCGACCTCCTCTTCATCGAAGGCCTCATCAGCCAGTTCGATATCGAATCCGACCAACGCAATTTCCTCCGCAGAAAACTCGAATTCCTCGCAGTTGCCGATTTCTTACCCATCGCCGGTGATGCCCTCACCCGCGCCTTCTCAGGAACCGGAACCGGTGGAGGCGATGCCGCCAATCCATCTCAACCCGGCGGTGCGGGCGGCGGAACCAACCGCCAACAAGGGAATAATTTTTCTAACAACGGCGGCAGAAATTCATCAAACGCAAGCCTCGGTGGACTGGGAGGCTCGGGCGGATCGGGCGGATCTGGTGGCGGTGGCAGCCGGAGTGACTCACTCGAAGATCCGAATGTCAATTCCGCCCCTGTTTCTCTCCTCGTCGGCCGTACACTTCTTGTAGCCGATAACATCACCAACTCCATCATCGTCCAAGGTCCTCCTTCCAGCGTAGAGATCATCGAAAAACTCCTCGATCAGGTCGATGTCAAAGCTGACCAAGTCATGATCTCAACCGTCTTCGGACAACTCTCCCTCGGCAACTCTACATCCACCGGAGTTGATTGGATCCGTGCCTTCCGTAAAAACGATAATCGTGGCGCTGGCTTTTCAAATATCGGCGGTGGTAATGCAACCAATGTTGACCCCGCCGGACTTATCAATCCTATCACCGGCACTGTTGCAGGAACATTCCCTAACCAAACTGGCCTCTCCATTTACGGAAAAATCGGCGACTCTCTCGCCGCTTACATCAACCTACTCTCCTCCTCTAACGATTTCACCGTACTCTCACGCCCGTCGATATTCACCGCCAATAACCGAAAAGGCACTATCTCCTCAGGCCGTCGGATCGCCATTCCCACCAACTCCAATCAGTTCGGAAGTGGAGGTGTTTCCACCAACATTGAATATCGTGATGTCGTCCTCAAACTCGAAGTCATTCCCCTCGTCAATTCGGATGATGAAATCACCCTACAGATCGCTCTACTGAGTGATGACATCATTGGAGAGTCGGAGCCTATTGGCGATCTCGGCAGCGTACCTATCATTGGCACACGCGAACTTCTAACAACCGTTACCGTCCCAAACAATCAAACCATCGTCCTCGGCGGTTTAATCACCAGCAATGACACCGAATCCGTCACTGGCATCCCCATTCTCAGCGACATCCCAGGGCTCGGCCGCTTGTTTTCAACCAAAACCAAAGGTGTTGATCGGGACGAACTCATGATCTTCATCCAGCCTTCCATCGTGAACAGCGATAAATCTCTGGGCGCCGTCCAGCTCGACATGGATAATCGCTACAAAGTATCCGATCCCGCCCGCGACTTCGCAGACCCAAGCGTTTTACTACCCATAGAAGACCCTAGCACGTCCTCTAAAGGTTTTAGCGTTGATGTACAGCCAGCATCTAACAATCACAAGCCTAAGCGTCCTATCCATAGGAACTAGGATTTTGTGACTCTAGTCACTCAATCCCATCGGATCTGAAAAAGGAGTGCCGTCCCCCTATAAGCCGGATTCTGTCCACCCGGTTTTACCCGAAGCTGGACGGTCATTTCTCTCAACCCAGCTTGCGCTGAGCGCCCCGCTTGCGCGGAGTGCGACTAATACCCGGGAGTGAACGGACGAGCAGTCCTTTCCCTGTTATGTCTTGCACCACTTGGGGTTTTCATTGCCGCTCCGGTCACCCTCGGCGCGGTGGGCTCTTACCCCACCATTTCAACCTTACCTGTGCTCTTGCGAGCCATCGGCGGTATTTTTTCTGCTGCACTTTCCATCCGCTTGTCTCTCGACTCACGTTCCCTGCTTTCACAGGGCAAGTTGCTCTACGGTGTCCGGACTTTCCTCAATGAAAACTCACGTCCTCATTGCGACCGTCCAGGAGACGGCACCGACAGTAAACGCTGAAATGTGAAACGCTGAAAAGCTGAAAAGCCGTAAATGTAATCTTATTTCAGCATTTTAGCGTTTCAGTATCTCAGCTTTTATTTCACGACCCAAATATCCAAAAAGAACCAAACCACCATCAACACCCCCACGATCACCTTGATCACAATCCCCACCACAGTGCCGACCACACTACCCACGCCAGACACCGCAGACTCACGAATTTGTTTTTTGGCAAATGCCTTTTCAAAACCAAACGCCCCGATCAGTGGCCCAAGCAATAATCCAAATGGAAGGAAAAACAAACCCACGATCCCTCCGATCAACGACCCGATCGCACCCCATTTACTTCCACCAAACCAGCGCGAGCCCAGCGATCCACTGACAATTTCAAAAGTCTGCGAGATCGCCATCATCAACACCATGATTCCAAAACCCCACCAAGCGATCCCAGCACCCGGCCCAACCATCAACCGATACCCCAAAGCCGCCAAAAGAATAAACAAATGCCCCGGTAAAGCCGGCAACACACAGCCAATCAAACCCACAATCAACAAGCTCCCCGTTACCAACCAAACTGCACTCTCCTGAAGAAATTCAATCACTCGCAAAACCTACCCCAATCGGCAAAAAGTGAAACTGAAATACTCATTCCGACGTTGCCGCTTGAATCTTCGCATTTCCTTACTATCCTCCCGCCCATGCGCAACGTGCTAGCTTCATTGATTTTCCTCACCTCCACGCTCTTTGCCCAAGAGTCTCACATCGTCGTCGAGGCCTATTCCGGAAAAGTTCTCTCCGCTTCCGGTGCCACCACCAAACGCTCCGTCGCTTCTCTAACAAAAATCGCCACCGCGGTCGTCGCAGTCGACTGGTCCACCGCCACTCAAGCAGATCTCGGAACCACCATGGTCCGCGTTCCTGAATCCGCCACCTCACTCGGCGAAGCCACCTCACTCGGCCTGAAAGTCGGCGACACCATGAGCATGCGCGATGCCCTCTACGCCTGCATGCTGCGCTCGGATAACTACGCAGCCTTAGCCATCGCCCATCATATCGGAACAGACATTCTTACTCGTCGCGGAAAAGGCGGCGATGCAGTACTGGCCTTCGTCGAGGAAATGAACAAACTCGCCAAATTCGTTCTCGCGAAAAACACCCGTTTCACCAATCCACACGGCCTCGATCTCGAAGAGAAACCGGGCTACTCCACCGCGGCCGATGTCGCGCGCTTCTCCATCCACGCGATGCGCCGCAATCCCATTACTTTCATCACCCGCCAAACAACCCGCGAAATCAAAGTCAATGGGATCGCACAAACCATCACCAACACCAATGAACTGGCAGGTGAAACAGGTATCCTTGGAATCAAAACCGGAACCACCAAAAATGCCGGTGCTTGCGTCGTCAACTGCATGGATCGCGATCCTGTTGTTAGAATCAAACCGGACGGCAACAAAGGAGTCACC
>JAZKIL010000012.1:93382-99831 GCA_040384845.1 Verrucomicrobiota bacterium
CCGCGCCGTCTCATCGTCGTCGTCCTCAACAACCCCGATCGCTTCAACCGTTCACGAAAACTCATCCGCGATGGCTGGGCTCATTACGACGCATGGCTCGCCGCAGGCGCCAAAGTCGAAGATCCCAAACGCGAGATCCTATCCACCCCACCTCCAGTGAAGTAACTCTTCTCTTGGAGTTTAAAATTTAAAACTTAAAGTTTCATGCGCATCGGCATTCTAAATAGCGGCGGCGACTGCCCCGGACTCAATGCCGTCATCCACGGCGTCGTTGGTGCCGCACATAAACTTGGCTGGGAAGTCATCGGTTTCAAAGACGGCTTCGAAGGACTACTTCCGCCCGGTGATTACCGCGTGCTCACACCCCAGGACACCATCGGCATCCTGAAACTTGGCGGCACTATCCTCGGCTCCACCAACAAAGGCCACTTCGCCGCAAAAATCGGCGCAGGCAATGTTGCCGAAGTCCCGAAAGAAATCGTCGACAGCGCCCGCGGCACCATGGATCAACTCGAAATCCAAGCCCTCATCGTTGTCGGTGGCGATGGCTCTCTAACAACCGGCCTCCAACTTTTCCGCCAAGGCTGGCCCATCATCGGTGTTCCAAAAACCATCGATAACGACCTCTCTGCAACCGCGATGACGTTTGGATTCGACAGCGCCGTCACCACCGTTGTTGATGCGCTAGACCGGCTCAACACCACTGCCGAGTCCCACAAACGCGTCATGGTGCTCGAAGTCATGGGCCGCCACGCCGGATGGATCGCCCTCTGGGGCGGCATCGCCGGTGGCGCCAATGTCATTCTTATTCCGGAAGTTCCCTTCTCTCTCGAAAAAATTGCAGACTTCATCAAAAACCGCGACGCGCAAGGCCAACACGCCACACTCGTCGTCGTCGCAGAAGGCGCGAAACTTCCCGATGGCGAACAAGTCGCCATCGATAAAAACTGCTCTGGTGAAGTCAGACTCGGCGGCATCGGCGAACAAGTCGCTACCCGTATTCAAGAACTCACCGGAAAAGAAACCCGCTCCACCACCCTCGGTCACCTCCAACGCGGCGGCGCTCCCACCGCATTCGATCGCATCCTAGGCATGCGCTTCGGCGTCATGGCCGTCAACCTTGCGGAAAAAAAAGAATTTGGCCGCATGGTTTCCTACGATGCCTACCATGTGGACTCCGTCACCATCGAAGAAGCCGTCAACAAACTCCGCCTGGTTGACCCCAACGGCGAAGTCGTCCAGGTCGCCCGTGCCGTAGGTATCTGCATCGGGGATTAGCTAATCAATTTTTCTGCAGTTTCCCATTTCAAATAAAGAGGATTTAACCGCAAAGAGCGCAGAGATCACAAAAAATGATCTTAATTCTCTCATTTCTCCGTGATTAAAATTACTAGGTATACTCATGATCCGAGTATCCTGGATTTACTCTTTTCTTTGCGATCTCTGCGCTCTTTGCGGTTAAATTTCTTCATCCACATCATCATTCCCGACTGAATCCCTTCTAAGTCATATTTTTTTCCAAACCGTCCTTGCCGTCCTCCGGCTCTCTCCATAAGTTCGCGCAACCTATTCCATTGCGTGTCACTTCCTGCCTCTCAAACCCACATCATCGGCATCCTTCCGGCTCGCTGGGGCTCCACCCGCTTTCCTGGAAAACCGCTTCATCTCATCGCCGGGAAACCTCTCATTCAACACGTGTGGGAACGCTGCAAACTCGCAACGAAACTTTCTGAAATCATCATCGCTACGGATGACGATCGCATCGCACAAGCCGTCGCCAATTTCGGTGGCAAAGCCGTGATGACCTCGCCCGATCATCCAACCGGAACCGATCGACTCGCCGAGGCCATACAGCAAATCCCCCACGCCACTCACATCCTCAACATCCAAGGCGACGAACCACTCATCGATCCCGAACTCATCGACGACCTCGCCACCGCTCTCTGCAACGACCCGAGCTTGGACATGGTCACAGCAGCAAATCCTCTCGATCCGAAAGATCCGGTCGTCGCCGATCCCAACGTCGTAAAAGTCGTTCTCAAACTCAACGGCAACGCCCTTTATTTTTCACGTTCTCCACTACCCTATTTCCGCAACGCCGTGGAAAACCTGCAAGTCCTCCGCCACAAAGGCATCTACGGCTACCGCAGGGATTTTCTCGAAACCTTCGTCACCTGGCCGCCCTCCCCACTCGAACAAGCCGAATCCCTCGAACAACTCCGCGCCCTCGAAAACGGAGTCAACATCCGCGTCCTTCTAACAACCGACACCTCGCCCGGCGTCGACACTCCCGAACAAGCCCTCGAAATCGAACGTATCCTCGCCACTCAAAACTTCTAACTTTTAACTAGCAAACTCATCATGAAATACATTTTTGTCACCGGCGGCGTGGTTTCCTCTCTCGGAAAAGGTCTTGCAGCAGCATCTATCGGAACACTTCTCGAAGCTCGCGGCCTCAAAACCCTGATGCAGAAATTCGATCCATATCTCAACGTCGATCCCGGAACAATGTCCCCTTACCAACATGGTGAAGTTTACGTTCTCGACGACGGCGCGGAAACCGACCTCGACCTTGGTCACTACGAGCGATTCACTTCCGGTATCCTTTCTCAAATGAACAATCTCACCTCCGGTCAGGTGTTTGATGCCGTCATCAAAAAAGAAAGACGTGGCGAATATCTCGGCAAGACCGTCCAGTTCATCCCCCACGTCACCGATGAAATCAAAGACCGCATGCACTCGGTCACCAATAACAATCCCGATGTCGATGTCCTCATCACCGAAATCGGTGGCACGGTCGGCGATATGGAAGGCCTGCTTTTCATCGAAGCCCTGCGCCAGTTCGCTCTAGAAGTCGGCAAAGAAAATGTCTGCTTCATCCACGTCACCTTGCTGCCTTACATCAAAGCCGCAGGCGAAGCGAAAACCAAACCCACCCAACAATCCGTCGCCAAGCTCCGCGAGCTCGGCATCCAACCCGACATCATCATCTGCCGCACCGAAACCGATCTCGACGAAGACAACCGCAAAAAAATCGCGATGTTCTGCAACGTCGAAAAAAAGAACGTCGTCGCTTTCCGCGATGTCGCTCACACGATTTACGAATGCCCGCTCGATCTCCGCAGAGATAAAATCGACCGACTCGTCGTCGATAAAATCGGCCTCGGTCACACGCCTACTCCCAATCTCGAAAAATGGGAAGGCTTCGTCCAACGCGTCATCCATCCGAAGCATAAAGTCACCATCGCGGTTGCCGGAAAATACATCGAACTGCAGGACGCTTATAAATCCATCTACGAATCCCTTATCCACGCCGGTGCGTTTCACGACACCAAAGTGCAGATCGTCCGAGTCGAAGCAGAAGCCATCGAAGACCAAGGAGCGAAAGCCGTCATCGGCGAAGTTGATGGCATTCTGGTTCCCGGTGGATTCGGAGATCGCGGTATCGAAGGAAAAATCCTCGCTGCCAAATACGCTCGCGAAAACAACATCCCTTATTTCGGTATCTGCCTCGGCATGCAAATCGCCACCATCGAATTCGCTCGCAACAAATGCGGACTCAAAGGTGCCAACTCCACCGAGTTTGATAAAGCCACTCCGCATCCCGTCATCTGCCTCCAAGAAGAACAAAAAGGCATCACCGACATGGGCGCGACCATGCGCCTCGGTTCATCCGAATCCATCCTCTTTACCGGAACCAAAGCTGCAGATCTCTACGGCAATGTCGACCGCATCAAAGAGCGCCATCGCCACCGCTACGAGGTGAATTCCGACTACCAAGACCGACTCCAAGAAGGCGGCCTCGTCATCTCATCGGTCTCCGCCAAAGAAGGTTTGGTGGAAATCGTCGAACTCCCCGATCATCCATTCTATGTCGGTGCACAGTTCCACCCGGAATTCCTCTCCAAGCCCAACCACCCACACCCGCTCTTCTCCGGCTTCGTCGCCGCAGCTCTTAAAAAAGCGACGGATTAGAAATCCAAATCGTGCCTTGAACATGTTGTTCCAGATCGTCCAGGGGACATCCTGTCCCCTGTTTACTCCGTGTATTCCGTGCCTTCCGTGGTTCAGAAGTCACCCCTAACCCCGGGAAAAATCACCTCACCCGTGACAACCTCGCGTTTATTCAGGATCAGGTCGAACTCCCTCACCCGTTCCTGAAACAACAGAAAGTGAGGAGTCAACCGATGCGCGTCCAACGCCGCCGCATCCTCATAGAACTCCGCCAGCGTGAACACATTCGGCTCCGTCACACTCTGTGAAATCACGAAGTCCCGGCAACCCGGCTCATTCGCGATAGAATCCGCCGCTTCTTCGCTCAAATACGCAGCAAACTTTTCCACCCGCTCCGGATTCACCTCCACAACAATCACTAATGAAATCATGCACGGATCATGATCCTGCTTACCCAACCCGGACAATGATTTTATGAATGGGTCCAAAAGACGCTTGGAGATTCGCGATTCCTAACTCCACGCTTTATGATTGGCTTTGATCCTGAAATTTAGATTCTCCTCTGCGTCCCTCGGCGACCTCCGCGTCACTGCGGTGAAAAAATGGACAACTCATGCACCCCGAACTCCAAATCCTCCTGAAAAGCCGCCTCAACATCATCGCGGATCATGCCTTTCGCGATCGCGATCCGGATGCGCATCTTGAGGCCTTGAAATCCGTCTCCCTGGAAATCGATTCCTATGCCGAAGCCCATCGCTCCGAGTTCGATGGCAAACTCCGCCATTACCTCTCAAACTCTTCCTATCAAAAAGCCCTGGAGCATCTTTCAGCTTAATTCCTTACCGCCATTCCAGATCCAATTACTCTAACAGCTTTCGCAAAGTAGCGGTGATCTCCACCCGGGAGAGTAGGCCAGCTGCGACAGCTAAGGTGAGATTTTCCCAGTCTTCACTGTCAGGTGCGGTTTGGTATCCGTTGATCTGTAGAAAGACCAAACATGCACCGAGAGCGACTCGTTTATTGCCGTCTATAAATGGATGATTACTGCAAAGGTAATACAAGTATGCACCAGCAACTTCCACTGTATCGGAAAACGTGGAGATACCACCGAAAGAAGCTTGCGGTGCCGCTACTGCAGATTGAAGTAACGATAGCTCTCTCAAACCATCAGCCCCACCAAACAGCCGAATTGCCGCGGAGTGAATTTCTAGAACTTGCTCCACTGTGAGGTGGAAGCAGTTATTTGAGTCAGAATTCATGCGAGCCGTTGCATCGTTTTGCTATAACGATTCATCACATCCTGAATCGCATCAGAAACTTCGGCGGCTTTGGGTGCGGGCTTCAAGGGAGTGATAGTCATCGCTCCCCCATCGTGAATTTCCAAATTCACTTCATCTCCTGGCTTGAGTCTCGCCAGTTCCATGATCGTGTTGTCGAAAATGATCCCCTGCGAATTTCCAATTTTGGTAATCTTTTTAATCATGCGTAAAACTACGTTTTACGCGCCGAGATGTCAATAGGCCAGGCGGCCGATCCCTCCAATCAAAGCTTCACCAGCATCGGCATCGGCACGGTGACGACTTGCATACCGGCGGCTTGGGCTGCGATCACACCCGGAGGCGCGTCTTCGATGACGAGGCATTTTTCCGGGGAAACTCCGAGCAATTCAGCGGCTTTGAGGAAAATATCAGGTGAGGGTTTGCCGTTGGCGACGTCATCAGCAGTGACGACTTCATCAAACCAATCCGAGCAATCCAAGAGTCTTAATGTCTTTTCCACAACGTGGCGCGAGCCTCCAGAAGCAACTGCCATTGGCATTTTTCCTCTGAGCGATTTTGCGAAATCTGCCACTTCATCGATGAACTCGACCAAATGAAGCTTTTTCAAATAAGCATCGCGTTTCGCAAGCGCGACAGCTTCTGGGTCGAGCTTCAGGTCGTATTCTTCGTTGAGATCGACCACGATATCCCGAGTCGGTCTGCCGCCCATGGCAAAAAACACGTCCTCTTTGAAAATTCCGCCTGCACCATAAGCTGCGAGGGCTTCGCACCATGCATCGAAATGCGCGGGCATGGAATCGACGAGAGTTCCGTCACAATCAAAAATTACTGCTTCGTAACCGGTTTTTGGGAAATCAATCGCTCCTACTTTAGACATGGCGCGGAGGAATTACTGGGGAGGCGCGAAGTTTGCAAGACCCTATCTCGCAATTTAGAGTCTTTGCGAAAATATCTCTTTTCGCTACAATCCAGCCCATGAGGCAATTGGCACAATGGTTTGAGTCGATAGAAACGGGGAAACCCTTTGTTTCCTGTAAGATTTGCCAGAATTCCCTGTCCACAGCCAGTAAGAGTTGGGTGGTCAACAAGCACTACCACCGCAAGGAATGCGTCTTGGAATATGCGATCTGCGATCAGTGCCGGGATGATGTAGCGGGTAGTTTTAGCGAGGCATCCAAGAAAATTTTTGAGGATCTTTCAAAGGAAGGACTTGAA